>JAUYAL010000058.1 GCA_030693535.1 Methylotenera sp. | reverse complement strand
CTTTCCATTCCGTTCTACTATCGCATGTGCTAAAAATAACAGGCTATTCCATGTTCGCTCGCCACTACTTACGGAATCTCGGTTGATTTCTTTTCCTCGAGCTACTTAGATGTTTCAGTTCACTCGGTTTGCCACCATCTCTCTATATATTCAAGAGCGGTTACCCTTGCGGGTGGGTTTCCCCATTCGGATACTTCCGGATCAAAGCTTGTTTGCCAGCTCCCCGAAATTTTACGCAGGCTACCACGTCCTTCATCGCCTGTAATCGCCTAGGCATCCACCATATGCACTTATTCGCTTGATCCTATAACGTTAAAACCTGAACCCTTTTAAATATCCAGATCTCGTGACGCATGAGAACGTCCGTCATAGTTTTTTCTAAAGCAACTTCGTCATTATTCCAAGGTTATAGAATAATGACTGGTTTATTTGTTTCATTTATTTCTTGGTTATTTCGTGTGTAAGCCTTATCGCTAAAACTTACTACACTATCTAACTGGAACTAAACGAAGCAAATGTTTTGATTATGCAATCAATTACTACCCATTTTGAACACACAACCTCATCACAAAGTTATGTGCTCACTTTACTTCTTCCATTTTGTTAAAGAACAGTCTAGTTAAAAACCAGAAGTAAACATTCTTTCAGAACGCTTGCTTCTAATTTCTTACCAAATCTATCACAGCAGCATCAAAGTTAACGTCTATTCACTATTATTTACTCACGCAAATAATGGTGGAGAATGTCGGGATCGAACCGACGACCCCCTGCTTGCAAAGCAGGTGCTCTCCCAGCTGAGCTAATCCCCCTATGGTCTAAGGTATGATCTTCTCAAGCCTTATTCATTTTCGTATTCAAGAATCTGGTGGGTCTGGATGGACTCGAACCATCGACCCCCGCCTTATCAAGACGGTGCTCTAACCAACTGAGCTACAGACCCTTTATAGTCAAATCTTTGATGTTGCTTTTACTAACAACTGATAAGTGTGAATGCTTGCAAATAGAAACGTGCTCTAGAAAGGAGGTGATCCAGCCGCACCTTCCGATACGGCTACCTTGTTACGACTTCACCCCAGTCATGAATACTACCGTGGTAAGCGTCCTCCCGAAGGTTAGACTACCTACTTCTGGTAAAACCCACTCCCATGGTGTGACGGGCGGTGTGTACAAGGCCCGGGAACGTATTCACCGCGACATGCTGATCCGCGATTACTAGCGATTCCGACTTCATGAGGTCGAGTTGCAGACCTCAATCCGGACTACGATCGGCTTTCTGGGATTGGCTCCACCTTGCGGTTTGGCGACCCTCTGTACCGACCATTGTATTACGTGTGAAGCCCTGGCCATAAGGGCCATGAGGACTTGACGTCATCCCCACCTTCCTCCGGTTTGTCACCGGCAGTCCCAATAAAGTGCCCAACTAAATGATGGCAATTATTGGCAAGGGTTGCGCTCGTTGCGGGACTTAACCCAACATCTCACGACACGAGCTGACGACAGCCATGCAGCACCTGTGTTACCGTTCTCTTTCGAGCACTAAACCATCTCTGGTAAATTCGGTACATGTCAAGGCCAGGTAAGGTTTTTCGCGTTGCATCGAATTAATCCACATAATCCACCGCTTGTGCGGGCCCCCGTCAATTCATTTGAGTTTTAATCTTGCGATCGTACTCCCCAGGCGGTCTACTTCACGCGTTAGCTGCGTTACTCATGGATTTTACTCCACCAACAACTAGTAGACATCGTTAGGGCGTGGACTACCAGGGTATCTAATCCTGTTTGCTCCCCACGCTTTCGTGCATGAGCGTCAATATTATCCCAGGGGGCTGCCTTCGCCATTGGTATTCCTCCACATCTCTACGCATTTCACTGCTACACGTGGAATT
>JAUYAL010000057.1 GCA_030693535.1 Methylotenera sp. | reverse complement strand
CGCGGTGACAAGTACCAACAACCCATGTCGATTGCAGGTGAGAAAGTTGCGGTCAATATTTGCTATGAAGATGTCTTTGGCGAAGAAATTATCCGCCAATTACCGGCCGCCACCCTGCTAGTAAATGTGAGCAACGATGCGTGGTACGGCACTTCATATGCGGCTGATCAGCACATGCAGTTTTCGCAAGCACGCGCGCTCGAAACTGGGCGCATGATGTTACGCGCCACCAATACGGGCGCCACCGCCATCATCAATCACAAAGGCTACGTGCTTGCACATGCGCCACATTTCACACAAACCACACTCAATGGCATAGCGCAAGGCTACGAAGGCACCACACCCTATGTACGCTGGGGTAACTGGCCGCTGATTATTTTTTGTTTTAGCGTGATTGCATTTGTTTGGCGACGCAACGCGATGAAACGTATTAAGGGCAACTCTAATAATTCAAGTTGTTAAGCGAGACAAGGCGCGAGTGAAAAATTGTGACGCAGCATATGGTTGATATGTAAGGAATAATTTTTTATGAGCAACGCAGTATCGTGACATGCGACTTTTCAAGCACTTTAGTGCTTAGAAAATCGGAGTGCCTGTGGTACGGAAATTGAATTAATAGAGGCGCCCTTAAATCATCAAGTTAAAACCTTTGGTTTGACTGAAAAACAAAGTAAAATCCACCTTTTCGCCCATTTAGCAACCATTTAAGTTTAATCAAACCATCATGGCTTTAACATTTCAACAAATTATTCTCACGCTACAAAACTACTGGTCTGAACGCGGTTGCGCCTTGTTGCAATCTTACGACATGGAAGTCGGCGCGGGGACATCGCACACCGCGACCTTTCTACGCTCACTCGGCCCAGAGCCATGGAGAGCCGCCTACGTACAGCCCAGTCGCCGCCCTAAAGATGGCCGTTATGGTGAAAATCCAAATCGCTTGCAGCACTACTACCAATTTCAAGTAGTTCTCAAACCCGCACCTGCCGATATTTTAGCGCTTTATTTACGCTCTCTTGAGGCACTTGGCTTTGACTTAAAAAAGAATGATATCCGGTTTGTAGAAGACGACTGGGAAAA
>JAUYAL010000054.1 GCA_030693535.1 Methylotenera sp. | reverse complement strand
TGGCTCCTCGACCTGGGCTCGAACCAGGGACACACGGATTAACAGTCCGTTGCTCTACCAACTGAGCTATCGAGGAATTGGTGAAGGCGCTATAATACTGACTAAGCGGCATTCGGTCAATCACTACCCAGCGTTTTTTAGGATTATTTTGATGAAAAATATCAAAAAAATAACAATTTGGTCATCTGCTGTAATTAGCTTATTGATTTTCTTACCTTTTTTTATTCCCACACAATCTTATCTAAATAAAATTGAAGGCATTGCAAGTGACAAACTAGGGGTGCCGGTGACAATTGCTTCTGGGTATTGGTTATTGCTGCCTAGCCCACGAATAGTGGTAAATGACATGACCATTGGTAAGCTTCAAGAAATAAAGATAGCGCAGATTGTGGTGGTTCCAAGCTTAAGTACATTGTTTTCTGCGACCAAAGTGATTGATTTAAAAGTGAGCAAGCCTATTATCAAACAGGCAGCAGTAACGTTTATATCTGCTTTATCTACTAAGCCATTGGATAATGCCGATGTAGCCACTATAAATATTCGCGATGTTAATATTGATGCGCTACAGTTCGATTGGCCCGATATGAAGCTGCCCCATGTTAACTTGGATGCTGAATTCACAAATGGCAATGTATTGGCATCAGCAAAATTAGAATCGACCGATGGCGCGCTGAAAGCTGATGTAACGCCTAAAGATGGTGATTATTTGATATTAGTGCAAACAGATAAATTGGTTTTGCCAATGGGGTTGCCTTTATTGATTGATAAAGCTCAAATTGAAATGCAGATAAAAGGTGATCGATTAGAGATTCCCTATATCAATATTGACCTTTACAAAGGTAAGTTGACAGGTGATGCAATAGTATCTTGGGATAAAAATTGGCACACAAGCGGTAAATTAAAAGTACATCACTTATCGATAAAAGAGCCCAGCCGCATGGTGAGTAAGGCTGTTTATTTAAGTGGCAGCTTACTTAGTCACGGTGATTTTTCTAGCAGTGCAAAAGCGGCTACCGCACTCATAGATAACATGCAGGCAGATTTTAGATTTAGTGTAAATAACGGAGTATTGCATGGCTTGGATTTGGTAAAGGTAGCGAGCTTGTTAGTAAAGCAAGATACAGGAAATGCTGAAACCGAATTTAATGAGTTTTCAGGTTTGTTTAGCATAAGGGGTAAGCAGCATAATCTGCGTGATCTTAAAATAAGCTCTGGCTTATTAACTGCCACTGGACAGGTTAAAATAAAACCAAATAAAGAGCTAGATGGGATTGCACAGGTTGAGCTAAAGCATAGTGTGAGCTTGGTGGCGATTCCTCTGGAAGTTTCGGGCACTTTAAGTAACCCAGTAATATTACCTTCTAAAGCGGCAATGGCCGGGGCTATTGCAGGAACCGCCATTTTAGGGCCAGGGGTTGGCACTAGCTTGGGCATTAAAGCGGGCGGAGCGGTGGATAAATTAAAAGACTTTTTTCAAAGTAAATAAACATTGAAAAAACGCAGCGTTATACAGGCGCAGTTAATAATGAGTTTTATCGTTGGGTAGCGAATATTAGTGGGTTGGCTTCAACCATAAAAAATCAACCACGGGTCATCAATATTCAATTTAAATATTTCTGATTAATCAATCCAAATCAACCATGCAATACTATTAGGCGTAATGCTTGGTCATATGCCTTTATACTTACACCATCAGTCATCACAATGGGTTTAACGTCAACCACCACGCCCTAAAGGGCGGAGCTTGAAACCGCAAGGTCTAAAGCTAGATTGACCAGACTCAGTCCAGAACATCGGACTACGTTAGTAAGAAGTAAAAGACGTACCTTGGAATGCTTCCTTAGTTCCAAGCTCCA
>JAUYAL010000022.1 GCA_030693535.1 Methylotenera sp. | reverse complement strand
GAGTACCGCAGCAAATGCAATCGCTAATAAAATACCCGGGAAAGCCAAAAATACATCGGTAATTTGCATCAAAACCGCATCCACTTTGCCCCCGTAGAACCCCGCTAACAAACCGACGAACACACCGACACTCATCGTAATGACGGTAACAACCAGCGCCACAAAAAAAGACACTTCAACACCACTTAAAATACGCGCTAACACATCACGGCCTAAATCATCTGAGCCAAACCAATGATTTGCACTCGGATTATTCAAGATAACATTCAAATCAATGGCGTTTGGGTTTAGCTGCAATAAATGCCCAGCTAATACGGCTATTAGCCACAAACCTAAAATTGAATAGGCAAAAATTTTCATTGATCTAATTTCGTATCCATTGATCCAAATATCTTAAGAAGCGCCCCTAAACGATGACTAAACACTGCGCACTCTTGGATCTGCTAACCGATATAAAATATCTGTGCATAAATTCACCACCACATAGCTCAGCGCCACCACCAGTACGCAAGCCTGTGTCACAGGGTAATCACGCTTTTCTATACTTTCAACCAATAACCGCCCGATACCATCCCAGCTGAATATCGTTTCAGTAATCACCGTACCTGCCAGCAAACTACCCATCTGCAAACCGACAATGGTAATAATCGGCAATAATGCGGCGCGCAAGGCATGACGTAAAATCACTGTTTTTTCGCTTAAACCTTTGGCACGAGCGGTGCGAATATAGTCGTCATTGAGCACCTCCAAAAGACTGGTACGCGTCATCCGCGTAAGAATTGCACTCAAACCGAAACCTAATGTGACGGCAGGTAAAATAATTGATGTGTTGGAATCCATACCGCTCACAGGCAACCAGCCCAACCAGACCGCAAAAATTAACATTAGCATGGGGCCGAGCCAAAACGCCGGCATTGCGGATAATCGCACGGAAACAATTGTTACAATAAAATCTTGCCAATGATTTGCTTTAAGCGCGGCATAAATGCCTAACGGTACGCCAACAACCAACCCGATAATTAAAGATAACAAGGCGAGTTTTACTGTCGCAGGATAACGCGTTTTCAAGAGGTCAATAATCGGCGTTTTAGTGTGAATAGACTGACCAAAATCACCATGTGCCAACTTGCTTAAATAACTGCCAAATTGCTGGATCAGCGGTTGGTTCAAGCCCAAATCTGCACGTAATGCTGCACGGTCAGCGCTACTGGCAGACTCACCCAACATAACCTCGACTGGGTCACCTGGCACCAAATGTATCAGTAAAAATGTAAGTAATAACACGCCAAAAATGACGGTGATAAAATTTACAAAACGGCGTAGCAATGACATTTTTTTAGTTTTCTACAATCAATACTGGCGTACCAATTTCAACCAAATTAAACAGCTCAACTATATCTACATTACGCATGCGAACACAGCCATGTGAGGCTACCTGCCCCAACGCAACATCATCTGGCGTACCGTGTATGTAAATATAACGCTGCATGGTATCTACATTACCCAAGCGGTTTTTGCCAACCTCGGTGCCAGATAACCATAGAATGCGCGTTAGAATCCAGTCACGTTCGGGAAATGCCGCCATCAGCTCAGGCGTGCAAATCTCGCCCGTTGCGCGACGTCCAG
>JAUYAL010000030.1 GCA_030693535.1 Methylotenera sp. | reverse complement strand
TCACTCTGAATACAAAGACAATCTCATGAAAAACACTCCTAAATTATTGCCGTTACTTGCACTTATCGCAAGCACAAACGCTTTTGCCACCGACGGCTACTTTGCGCATGGCTATGGCGTTAAATCACAAGGGATGGGTGGCGTGGGCATTGCTTTGCCGCAAGATGCACTTGCAGCAGCAACCAACCCTGCCGGTATGGGGTTAATCGGTGACCGTGTAGATTTCGGCGTCACCTGGTTCAGGCCACAGCGTGAAGCTGAAATTGTGGGTAATGGTTTTGGTGCAAATGGAAAATACGATGCTAACGACACTGAAAACTTCATCATTCCTGAGTTTGGCTATAACCGCGTGATTAATCCAAACGTCACCCTGGGCGTAAGTGTTTACGGCAACGGCGGTATGAATACCGACTACAAAAAAGCCATCCCGCTATTTGGTAATACTGCACCGCGCATGGATCTGATTCAACTCTTTGTCGCACCTACCGCCACCTGGAAAATCAACGAGTCGAATACTATCGGTGTTGCAGTGAATCTAGCTTATCAGCGTTTTGAAATGAAAGGTTTGCAAAATTTCGCACTAGTTAGCGATCCCAATTTTGGTACGCCCTCTGAATCACCTGATAACGTCACCAACAAAGGCTATGACTCATCATACGGTGCCGGCATCCATATTGGCTGGATTGGACAGGTTAATGGCGCTGTGACATTAGGCGCAAATTACCAAAGCAAAACCTATATGAGCAAATTTGATAAATACAAAGGTTTGTTTGCAGAAAGTGGCGACTTTGATATTCCGGAAATGTATGGTGTAGGTATTGCAGTAAAGGCAACACCGGCACTGACTTTAGCCGCTGACGTACAACGGATTAATTATGGTGATGTAGACGCTGTCGGCAATTCCATCAATAATTTTTTTAGCAACCAGCTTGGCTCTAAAAACGGCGCCGGTTTTGCGTGGAGAGACGTTACAGCCATTAAAGTTGGTGCCAGCTATGCCTTTAATGAAAATCTGACACTGCGTGGCGGATACAACCATTCTTCGCAGCCAATCCGCAGTAGCGAAACTTTTTTCAACATTCTGGCACCAGGCGTAGTACAAGATCATGTAACTTTAGGTGCAACTTATGTGTTACCTAATAAATCCGAGCTTTCTTTCTCTTATATGCATGCGTTTGAAGAAAAAGTAAATGGTTCTGGATCAATTCCGGCAATGTTTGGCGGTGGCGAAGCCAACCTGAAAATGTATCAAGATTCAATCGGTATCGCGTACGGCTGGCAACTTTAATTTAAGCTATAATCTGCCTAACAAGGCCGCGCACATACTGTGTGCGGCTTATTTTATTTACTCCTAAATTAACATTAAAACCAAGTGATGGTATCAACGCTATGATAATCGACTGGAACAACTTTACGCCTTGGTCTGCGCTGGCAGGTGGTGTGCTTATTGGCATCTCTGCATCGCTTTTTATTTTGCTCAACGGACGCATTGCTGGCATTACCGGCATCATTGGCGGCTTGTTTCGACCTGTAGCGCATGACGCGGGCTGGCGCATCGCTTTCACTCTTGGCTTGATTGTAGCTCCTCTCGTTTGGCTTTTATTCAGCCAGCTTCCAGAGATTACAATTGATGCAGGTTACGAACTGCTTGTTATCGCAGGCATCATCGTCGGCTTTAGTGCGCGCTACGGTTCAGGCTGCACTAGCGGACATGGCGTATGTGGCATTTCACGCTTATCTCCACGCTCTATTATTGCCACGCTAGCCTTTATGGGCACAGGTTTTTTAACGGTTTATATTATGCGTCACTTGCTAGGAGCATAAAAATGAAAAAACATATATGCAATGCCAGCGCACTAATTTTCGCACTGCTATCTGGCTTAATATTTGGCCTAGGGCTTATCTTGGCGGGGATGTCCAACCCGGCTAAAGTACTGGCTTTTCTTGATTTAGCTGGCGGATGGGATCCCTCCCTAGGCTTAGTCATGGGCGGTGCCATTGCCATTGGTCTGATTGCCTTTAAAATAGCCGGTAAACGTAGTAGTAGCTTTTTAGGTCTGCCGATGAACCTGCCTACCTCGCGCATTATTGATAAACGTTTGGTTGTTGGCGGCTTGGTATTTGGCATTGGCTGGGGCCTCGTTGGCATTTGCCCTGCACCGGCATTTGTTTTGCTTGGCACAGGTAGCGTTAAGGGCATCATTTTCCTAGTCGCCATGCTAATCGGCATGGGCTTATTTGAGCTATTTGAGAGCTATTGCAAATCAAAACTAGCTTCAAAAAAACCATAACGACATTGCATCTCATATCGTTTGGTTCAATTGCAAACGTTTTAGTGAAGCAGTCTAAGAACGCTGAATTAAGCTAAAATAGCGCATCCACATCAAGCGACTTAATTAGCGACTTAAACTTATGTTCGATTTCTTTAAAAAAGCCAAAACACCGCCTAACACAGAAGCAAACCAACCCCTACCGACTGAAGCCGAGACGAGCAAAAGCTGGGCGGAACGCTTAAAACAAGGCTTGGCCAAAACACGTAACCAGCTTGGCAGCCAGCTGTCTGGTTTGTTTGGCGGCGGTAAAATTGACGCTGAAGTTTACGAAGAGCTTGAAACGATTTTACTTACCTCAGATGTCGGCGTCAGTGCCACGCAACATTTATTAGAC
>JAUYAL010000023.1 GCA_030693535.1 Methylotenera sp. | reverse complement strand
AATTGGAATGACTTTTTTACCATTACTTAAACTATCCAATGCCGCTTTGTATTCTGTCATTTGGTCAAAGTTCAAATACTTGTAAATTTCAGCCGTATTGCTAAGTTTAGTGCCTACCGTTTCTAAATACTCGGCATGTGACGGCATACGGCCTAATTTGGCACAGACTGCTGCCAACTCTGCAGACCCTAAATAAACACGAGCATCACGACCCATGCGGTTATCAAAGTTACGCGTACTGGTTGAAAACACCGTGGCTTTATCAGCCACGCGCGCCTGGTTACCCATGCACAATGAGCAACCCGGGATTTCTGTTCTGGCCCCTGCCACCCCAAATACTGAATACACGCCTTCATCACGCAATTGCGCTTCATCCATGCGTGTTGGCGGTGCAATCCATAAGCGTGTTGGGATATTGCCTGAGCCTTCCAGCACTTTAGCCGCCGCACGGTAGTGGCCGATATTGGTCATACAGCTACCAATAAACACTTCGTCAATTTTATCGCCCACCACTGCCGACAACGGCTTAATGTCATCAGGGTCGTTCGGACAAGCAACGAGGGGTTCTTTGATGTCGTTCAAGTCGATTTCAATGATGTGGGCATATTCAGCGTCTTTATCCGCTTCGAGCAATTCAGGGTTAGCTAACCAGGCCTGCATGCTTTCAATACGGCGTTGTAGGGTGCGCGCGTCTTGGTAGCCGTTATCTATCATGTTTTGTAATAACACGATGTTAGAAGTTAAAAATTCAATCACCGGTTCTTTATTGAGTTTAACCGTACAGCCATTCGCTGAGCGTTCAGCTGAGGCGTCTGCAAACTCAAAGGCTTGTTCTACTTTTAAATCCGGTAGCCCTTCGATTTCTAAAATCCTGCCGTTAAATACATTCTGCTTACCTTGCTTGCCCACGGTCAATGTACCGGCTTGTATCGCTGCGTAAGGGATTGCATTGACCAAGTCGCGCAGGGTAATCCCCGGCTGCATCGTGCCTTTAAAGCGCACTAATACAGATTCTGGCATATCTAAGGGCATTGCCCCCATTGCAGCAGCAAACGCAACCAAGCCTGAACCGGCAGGGAACGAGATCCCAATCGGGAAGCGCGTATGTGAATCGCCGCCAGTACCTACTGTATCCGGCAATACCATGCGATTTAGCCAGGAGTGAATGACGCCGTCACCCGGGCGCAGGCTCACGCCACCACGGCTACTGATGAATTCAGGCAGACTATGTTGCAATTTAATATCGACAGGTTTTGGATAAGCTGCGGTGTGGCAGAAGCTTTGCATGACTAAATCTGCACTAAAACCCAAACAAGCCAGCTCTTTGAGTTCATCACGCGTCATGCCACCAGTGGTGTCTTGTGAGCCGACAGTGGTGGCTTTAGGTTCGCAATATGAACCTGGGCGTACGCCAGTCACGCCACAGGCTTTACCCACCATTTTCTGTGCAAGCGTGTAGCCTTTGCCAGTGTCTTTTGGGGTGGCTGCTTGAATAAAAAGTTCTGAAGCTGGCAAACCTAAGGCATGGCGTGCATTGGTGGTTAAGCCACGGCCAATAATTAATGGGATTCGACCACCAGCGCGCACTTCATCCGGCATGGTCAACGGTGCTAAATCAAACTTGGCAATCACTTCGCCTTGCGCATTCAACACTTCTCCCGCGTAAGGTTTAATGGTGATGATGTCGCCCATTTGCATTTTTGAAACATCACATTGAATCGGCAGTGCGCCTGAGTCTTCTGCGGTGTTGAAGAAAATCGGGGCGATTTTAGTCCCTAGAATGACGCCGCCCGTCCGTTTATTGGGGATATTAGGAATGTCATTGCCCATGTACCATTGCACTGAGTTAATGGCTGATTTACGTGAAGAGCCGGTGCCGACTACATCGCCTACGTAGGCTAATGGCAGACCTTTTTGTTTTAAGGTTTCAATGGTGGTTAATCCATCTGGCATTTTACTTACCAGCATGGCTTTGGCATGCAGTGGAATGTCCGGGCGGCTCCATGCTTCTTGTGCGGGACTCAAATCATCGGTATTGGTTTCGCCGTCCACCTTAAACACCACCACTTTGATTTCATCTGCCAGTACTGGTGCATGGGTAAACCACTCGGCATTTGCCCATGAGTCTACGAGTTTCTTGGCATGCGGGTTGCCTGCTTTCATTTTTCCATCAACATCATGAAAAGCATCAAACATCAAAGTCGTGTGCGATAGCGCTTTAACCGCAGCCTCAGCCATGGGGGTGTCGAGTAAAGCGACTAACGCTTGTACGTTGTAGCCGCCAAGCATCGTGCCTAATAATTGCACCGCTTTTTCGGGGGTGAGCAAAGGCGATGCCGCTTTGCTATTGGCAATGTCTGATAAAAAAGCAGCTTTGACATAGGCCGCTTGGTCCACACCCGCAGG
>JAUYAL010000019.1 GCA_030693535.1 Methylotenera sp. | reverse complement strand
CCGCCTACACTACCAACGAAGTACGCCCGATGCCAAAACAACGGCTTGTAATAGAACTGTACAAGATGTGCCTCAAACCGATTTCTAGCTTTCCTTGCGCTGGCCGTCTTTAAATTGTTAATGAGAATGGAAATATCCAATGCAGGATGGATGTCAACCAGCAAGTGTACGTGGTCAGCCTCACCACCAAATTCAATCAACTTACACCGCCACGCTTCCAGTGTTTCAGTAAACGCAGTTTTCAAGTAATCCAGCAACTCAGGCGTTAGTGTTTTTCGGCGGTATTTAGTCACAAAAACAATATGTAGCTTAATGTTAAATACTGCATGAGAACTTGATTTATTATTGTTTTCCATACTTGCGCCTTAATATGATTGTGCTAATATAACATAATGCAAATAGGCAATCAATTCCGTTGTTATCCTACTTCTGCTCAAGCGCAAATCTTGTTGCAGTGGATTGGTTGTCAGCGCAATATCTACAACTCAAAAGTGAGAGAAGATCAGTATTTTCGCAGCTTCGCACGGAAATCACTCGCGCACGCGGGGCAGTACGCACCAATAGACCAGCAATATAGCCAGTTCAAAAGCGAACTCACGCCCTATCTGTCAGAAGTGCCTAGCGTATTGCTACGCAACGGCGCGGTGCTATGGAAACAAGCCTATGGTCGTTACTTCTCTAAACTGGGTGGCCGTCCTACCATTCACGACAGGCATGGCAAGCAGTCAGTATGGCTTACTTCGGAGCTGTTCAAGTTCGTGCCTATAGTGGATACCAGTACGGGTGAGATAACAGGCCAGCAACTGCATGTGGGCATTAAGAAATTCCCAGTCGGGTTATTCACCTTCAAAGCGCACAAAGCGTTCAATCTTCCTGCTTCGTTACATATCAGCATTCATGCTGGGCGCTGGCATGTCTCATTCAATTATGATGATAATGTGCCAGAACCAAATGACAAAGACACCACGGACTGGCTAACCCAGTTCAATGAGGTGGAGTTGCGAGAAATGACGATTGGGCTGGACCGTGGCGTTACCCTGCCTTTGGTTGGGAGTGATTACCAGCGATTTGACTTCACTTCACCGCAAAAACAACAGTTACTCAAGCAAGAGTGCCAAAAGAAACGCTGGCAGCGCCGTCAAGCGCGTAGAAAGTTAGGTTCTAGCGGTTGGCTTAAAGCCAAGCGTAAAGTAGCGCGTTACCAGCGTTACGGTGCTGATGTGCGCCGCGATGTGGCACACAAAACCAGTCACACGCTTTCTACTAATCCGCGCTACAAGTTATTTGTGTTCGAGGCACTTAAAGTCAAGAACATGACCAAGAAAGCCAAGCCTAAGCTGGACGAACACGGTCACTGGATTAAGAACGGCGCAGCCGCTAAATCAGGACTTAACAAATCCATCCTCGCTTCAACATGGGGTCAGACGAAAGTGTTTTTGCAGTACAAGGCGCGTCGTCAAGGCAAACTCGTTATCGAAGTATCACCATTCTATTCTTCGCAGGAGTGTGCCGCGTGCGGTCACATTCACCAAGACAATCGGTTATCACAAGCCGAATTTGTCTGCCTAAGCTGCGGAAACACCGACCATGCTGATCACAACGCGGCAAAGGTTATTGCCCTGCGTGGTGTTAAGCAGTTATTAGCGGGCAAGTGTATTCAGAAAGAAAAGAAACGGTGCAGGATTACTCGTAGTAAAGTAGGGGCGGAAGGCTCCGAACTGGTTGCGGCAACGCAATCTACGCTAAGTAAGACCGCGGTAAGCCGTATGGGTGGCAACACTCATGCGCTCTGGTCGTTGACCTTAGAAACCCCCGCTACAACATCTGTATTTGGTGTTTAGCGGTGGGAGTCTTCATTCCATCAACTTCGCCAAGGATAGCCTTGTAAGAATATAAATGGATTTTTGTTCTGCAACAGGCTCAGCACGAACAGCTGCCATGTTTAACTCGTGCCCTACAAATAATGCGTGTTTGTTTACCTTTTTTAAGCACGCATTATTTGACTAACCTACCCGCACTAACTTATCTCGCGCGCCATCTGCAATCACACGACCTCCATCGAGCGCAACCACTCGTTGAGCCACATTGAGCATAATGGCACTATGTGTGGTCATGATCAGCACATCATCCTTGGCAAGCAATTGGGGCAGGCGTTCAGCGAGCAATCGTTCGCTATCAGGGTCCAACCCTAATGTTGGCTCATCTAACAACAATATACGGCAAGGCTGAGCAAACGTACGTGCTAAAGCAACCTTTTGACGCTGACCGCCGGAAAGATTGCTTCCGCGCTCTTCAAGCTGCATACCAAGCGTCAATCGACCACTTTTCAGCTCTTCATCCAACCCAGAAACCCAAAGCGCTTGGGCGAACCGTGAACTATCTGCCGCGCTACCGGCCACACGCAAATTTTCTTCTAACGTCCCAGCGAATAATGCCGGATCTTGTGACTTCCATGCCATCCATCGTGTACGATCCTGACGCGCTACATCCTCAAGCCCTAGCCCATCAATCAAAATCTGCCCTGCATCTGGCTTACATAATCCGGCAAGGCAGCGTAGAAGCGTTGTTTTGCCAGCGCCTGGTTTACCCAACAACGCAACACGCTCACCCGGCGCAAATTTCAGAGATACTGCATCCAATGCAACTGGACGGTCTGGATAGTTTTTACTTAAAGCAATCAGCGCAATGTTGCCAGTAACATTGGGTCGTGGCGTATGCTCACGCTCAGCCACTGGTTGCAAAGTACTTTCCATGCGTTTTGCCGCACGTTGAAAGTCTTGCCATTTACCAACCACCATATAGAGTGAAGTCACTAGCGACATTGCACGTGCAGTTAATAGATTGCAAGCAATCAAGCCGCCTACAGATAAACTGCGTGCTTCAATTAAATAAGCACCAGCAACTAACATAGTGACGGTGCTAAAAGTCATCATCCCTGCGGCTAGTGTGCTGGCATGGCTGGTGGCTAAACGTCGCTGACCGTCCACACCGGCAGTTTCTGCCGACAAATCACGCCAGCGTCTTAAAAAAAAGCCTGCCCCCGGCACAGTGCGCACTACATCTAATGACGCGAGCGATTCACCCATATAAGTCAACTTGCGCGTATTTAATTGCTCGGCCTCTTTGCCAAGTCGATTAGTACGCAACTGCAATGCGTAGCCAATCAGCGCGTAAACAGCAACCAGCAATGAAGCAACAATCACCAGCGGCCATGCAATCAAACCAACCGCAAGCAAATAGAGTAAAATGAACGGTAAATCAGTGATTGCCAGCAAGTAAGTGGAAGAGACAAAGTCGCGCGCAACAGATAAATCACGGTAGTTGGATAAAAAGCGTGCAAATCCGCCTGAAATATCGGTTTGAGCAACCAATCTATTCCATAGCGTTTCATCACCACGTCGCGTTAAATCTTCAGCGATGTGTTCGACTGATAAAGCACGCACGATGCGCATGCCAGCATCGGTCACTAAATATAATGTCATGCCTATGGTTAATGCCCATAAGGTTTCAAATACACCGTTATTGACGACCTTGTCGTAAACCAGCATAGAAAAAAGCGGCACTAGCAGCAAACCAATATTGATAAAAACACTGGCTAACCCAACCTCCGCCCAAGCGGCACGCAAGGCTGGCCAAAGCGCCGCCATTGAACTGAAGCCATTAGGTTTGTCGGACATTTTACGTGGCATACGAAGTACTATGGCTTCAGCTAGGGCACCACCTGCGCTGTCAGGAACATCTGCCAGCGGCTGGCCATGCCTATCTAATGTTTGCCAACGCTGATGTTGACGACAAAGCAAAAGAAAGCCCCCACCTTGCAAATACAATAATGCAAGGTCCCCAGGCAGTTCGAGCGCCTCTCGCAGTGTCGAATCAACATGACGAGCACTTAAGCCTGCTTTATCTAGCCGGCGCGCCTGTTCTAGCCAATTATCAGTGCGAGTTGTAAGCGCTTTGAGCGCTTTGTTTAATTTTGCAGCACGTGAACGATCAGCACCGCATAAGCCTGAAAGAGCAGCCAGAACGTCTGCCTGATCAAAACCTCGTTCAGGAACTGCTGCCTCTGTTGAGGTGACCTGTTCAGACATTGCACAGGGCTTTCAATAATAAAAATTTTACAATCAAGCTGTTTGCCAATGAATCGCGGCAACTTGTGTATTGCTGGCATCAAACACTACGTAATCTACACCATTCG
>JAUYAL010000018.1 GCA_030693535.1 Methylotenera sp. | reverse complement strand
TGAACTAGATGATTTTGGTACGGGCTATTCATCTTTACAGTATCTAAAACAGCTACCACTGCATCAACTTAAGATAGACAAATCATTCGTTCGTGACATTATTGAAGATAATAGCGACCAAGCGATTATTCGTACCATTATTGCCATGGCTGGAAGTTTGAATCTTGAAGTGATTGCTGAAGGCGTGGAAACCGACAATCAATTGGCTTTCCTGATAAATTATGGATGCAATCACTTTCAGGGTTATTTGTTTGGTAAACCTGTACCGATTGAGGTATTTGAAGCTGCGCTGAATAAAAATTAGTGCACCTCAATTAATTAAGGTTATATGCGAAGTGGATCAAGTAACGACGACAAACCATTGTGATCTATTTCCTGCATCAATGCCAGCAAACGGCCTAGCTCGCCAGGTGGAAAGCCTTCACGGGCAAACCAGTTAAGGTATTGGCCTGGCAAGTCGGCAATTAATCGACCTTTGTATTTACCGTATGGCATAGTTAAACTCAGTAAACGATGCAAATCTTCTGGATTCATGTGGACTCATTCATTTAATCTAGTAATGTTATCAACACCAATTCCATTAGTCAGGCTTAAGAGCTCATCTTAATACACCTGCCTGACAATCACAAATGTTCCAATAAGCGGATCACAATAATGATTTCAAGGTGAAAATCCTCTTTATTCTCGCAATTGAAATAATGCCTGCTAACTTATGATAATGTCAGCATTGATTCAATAATGGGGTTTAAATGGCACGTCCTGAAAAGATTCGACTAGGTGAGATTCTGGTTCAACAGAATTTAATTTCCGCCGATGATTTAGATAAGTCGCTAGAAGAACAAAAACGCACTGGCCGTAAACTCGGCAGAATTTTTGTTGATAAAGGCTACGTGACCGAAATTCAGATTTCTGAAGCCTTAGCACGCCAGTTAAAAGTTCCCTTCATTGATTTAAAGCAGTTCAATACCAAACCTGAACTTGTCAACAAACTGCCTGAAGCTCAAGCAAGACGTTTTCGCTGTGTAGTACTTGCCGATAAAGGCAGCAGTTACTTGGTAGGCATGGTGGACCCTACCGATTTATTCGCATATGACGAATTAGCACGCTTATTACACAAAGACATCGAGCTGGCCGTTATACAAGAAAGTGCCCTACTACAGCTGATTGATCGGAGCTACCGTCGCACTGACGAGATTTCTAACTTAGCTTTAGAGTTAGGGCAAGATCTTGGTGATACGGCGATTGATTTTGCAGCAATGGGTATCAGCGGCAATTCTGAAGAAGCGCCGGTTGTTAAGCTTTTGCAAACAATATTTGAAGATGCTGTTCAAGTGCGTGCCTCTGATATTCATATTGAGCCACAAGAACATAAACTGCATATACGTTTTAGAATTGATGGTGTGATGCATTTACAAACCGAAGCTGACCTGAAAATTGCTTCTGCTTTGGCATTACGTTTAAAATTGATGTCAGGATTGGATATTTCGGAAAAACGTCTGCCACAAGACGGGCGATTTGCCGTTAAGGTAAAACAACATGCTGTAGACGTGCGTATCTCATCTATGCCGACACAATATGGTGAATCCGTGGTGATGCGTTTACTTATACAAAACAACGCTGGCTTTTCGCTAGAAAAACTCGGCATGCCGCCAGATATGCTAGAACGCTTTCGTAAACTGATACATCGGCCTAGTGGTATGGTGCTAGTTACTGGGCCCACAGGTAGCGGCAAAACTACTACGCTCTATGCAGCGCTTAGCGAGCTTAATTCAACCTCAAATAAAATTATCACCGTAGAAGATCCTGTCGAATATCGCTTATCTGGCATTAATCAAGTGCAAGTGAATGAAAAGATTGATTTGAGCTTTTCACGAGTACTGCGTTCAACACTACGACAAGACCCTGACATTATTCTAGTCGGCGAAATGCGCGACCAAGAAACTGCTCAGATAGGTTTAAGAGCTGCGATGACTGGGCATTTGGTCCTTTCAACTCTACATACCAACGATGCCATTAGCACACCAATTAGAATGATTGATATGGGCGCACCAAAATTTATGGTGGCTATGTCTGTGTTAGCTGTCGTAGCTCAGCGTTTAGTGCGTTTAGTCTGTGAAGGTTGTGCCGAAGAGTATACCCCAGAACCTTTTGAGCAAGCTTGGTTAAAACATGAGCTTGGCGATAATGTTGATCAACATCAATATGTACGCGGCAGAGGTTGTAGTGTTTGCAATGGTACGGGTTATCAAGGTCGTGTAGGTGTGTATGAATTGCTGGAAATGAATAATGAACTGATTGATGCAGCGAGCCATCATGACCCAAATCACTTCATTAAATTGGGCCGGCAATATATGGCGGGTAAAACCATGCGTAAAAGCGCGGTAGATTTAGTGATTGAAAAACGCACGACTATTGCTGAAGCCATGCGTATCAGTAATCAGTTTGAAGAATAAGCTCAGGAAATTTAGATGCCATTTTTTGCTTATAAAGGACGGGATAGTAAAGGTGCATTAGTTCAAGGTGTGCTGGAGAGCCATGATAGCAATTCGCTTGCTAGCCAATTATTTAACCTTAACATTACACCTATTGATATTCAACTGCAGGCAAATTCAGCGGGGTCAAAAAACGGTTCGATTAAGTTGTTTGAAGAAAAAATAGAAACGATAGATGTGATGTTGTTTAGCCGTCAAATGTATACCTTACTCAAAGCGGGTATACCTATTATGAATGCGCTTAATGGTTTGCAGGCTTCTACTACTAACAAAGCTTTCGCCACTGTTGTTGGTGATATTCGCGAAAGTTTAGGTAGCGGACGAGAGCTTTCGTCCTCACTGGCGCAACATCCCACAGTTTTTTCTAGCTTTTATATCAATATGGTGCGTGTGGGTGAAACAACGGGTATGTTAGATGGGGTGTTTCTGCGATTATTTGAACACCTTGATTTTGAACGCTTTATGCGTGATCAGATTAAATCTGCGCTTCGTTACCCTACTTTTGTTGTCATTGCGATGGGCGTTGCCATCGTTGTGGTAAACCTGTTTGTGATTCCCGCATTCGCAAAGGTATTTCAAGGCTTTGGTGCTGAATTGCCGCTAATGACAAGAATTTTATTGGGCTTTTCTAACTTTATGGTTGCAGCCTGGCCTTATCTCATCGTTGGCATTATTGGCGCCATATTCTTATTTCGCTCTTATATTGCCACTGCAATTGGAAAATATAACTGGGACAGCTTTAAATTAAAAACCCCGATTGCGGGCAAGATTATTCATAAAGCAACCATGGCCAGATTTGCTAGAAGTTTTGCTTTAGCCAGCAAAAGTGGGGTGCCGATTACTAACGGACTAAAGTTAGTGGCGCAAACTGCCGATAACGATTATGTAGCGCGAAAAATCGACCAAATGCGTGAAGGCGTGGAGCGCGGAGAGAGTATTTTACGCACGGCCACCAATAGCGGCGTGTTTAACCCGATTGTATTGCAGATGATTGCTGTAGGTGAAGAATCAGGCGCGCTCGATGACTTGATGCAGGAAGTCGCAGATATGTATCAGCGCGATGTAGAGTATGAGATTAAAACATTAGGCGCGCAGATTGAGCCTATTTTGATTATATTTTTAGGAGTGATGGTGCTAATTCTGGCTTTAGGTATTTTCTTGCCAATATGGGATTTAGGCAAAGTAGCGATGAGTAAAGGCTAATTTGTTGAGAAGCGACCAAATATGTCGATAAATCAACCATTATGGACAAGAATTAGTCCAAGCTCCTCACATAGATCAAGCAGTGCATGTTCCTGCGTAGGTACACATAAAGTTTCAAAAGGCTTTACGCTAGTAGAACTGGTTGTTGTGATTAGTATCATGGCTGTAATGGCAACGGCAGCTTTAGATCGGCTATTTTGGTATCAGGGGCAGGCTGAAAAAACCGCCATGGAATATACTGCAACGATGATTAAAAGTGGTTTATGGATGGAAGCAGCAAGTCTGATGATGGCTGAGCGTACGTCTGATATCCCTGCCCTTGCTAAGCGAAACCCTATAGATTTGCTCGCCCAGAAGCCAGAAAACTATTTGGGTGAAATGCATAACGTGAAGGTTGAGTTGTTGGAAAGTGGCAACTGGTTTTATGATGCATCAACACATCAGGTTGTATATATGGTTAAACATCGACGGTACTTTACGCCAGAAGTTATAGATGATTATCAAGTGAGATACGGCATGAGAGTGCTATATGGAGAAATGGACATTGTGTCTGGTAACAAAGCGTCATACATTGCAGGCGCTACCTTAGTCCCACTAAGTAAGTATACGTGGAATTAATATTGCACTACTAATATACACATACTAATTTTGAGCAACAACCCTACTGTAAAGGAACATTAAAAATGAAGTTAAACATGAAAAATAAACAATCTGGTTTCACATTAATCGAGTTGGTCGTCGTTATCGTCATATTGGGCATTTTGGCAGCTATTGCCTTGCCCCGTTTTACTGACATGCAGGTGAGAGCAAGAATTGCCAAGCTTAATGGTGCATTAGGTGCAGTGCGCTCGGCATCGGCACTAGCACATGCACAATGTTTAGCGCAAGCTATACCCTGTACAACCAACGTTGCTGCCATGAATATCAATATGGAAGGTGTAAATGTACCTGTAGTCAATCAATATCCGACTGCAGATTTAGCTGGCATTATCACAGCCGCTGGATTAAGCACTGTCAGCCCTATTGACTATGTGTTAGCAGGTGGCGGCGCAGCGGCTGGTAACGTAATCACGATATCCGTTCCTGGTCCAACAGCAGGTACCTGTGAATTTACCTACACTGCAGCAACATTTGCGGCAGGTTCTATTGTCGCGCCTATAGCCGTCAGTACTGCACTTACATCAACTTGCCTGTAATTTTTTAATACTGTTTTATATTATTTTTTGTTTTTATATCTTAGGAGATTGTAATGCGTAATACTCAACAAGGTTTTACCTTAATAGAATTAGTGGTTGTGATTGTTATTTTGGGGATTTTGGCTGCAACAGCTTTGCCGAAGTTTGTAGATTTATCTGGGGATGCAGAAAATGCAGCAATTAAAGGTGTTGCTGGTGGGCTTGCTTCAGCTGTAGCAATTAACTACGCTGGTTGCTCTGCTGTAGGCAATGTGGTTACAGCGAACAAGTGTGTACAAGTTAATAGCTGTGCCGACGCCGGCGCCTTGTTACTTCCAACAATAATACTAGGAACTACTGTATCAGCAACCGCGTATTACATAACCGCAGACACTGCAGTAGTAGCGAACGGAGCATCCGCCCTATGTACCCTTAACAAGGGCACTGCAACACCAGCCACCTTCACTATTATTGGCGCCGCCGTCTAACCAGAAAGCAAGCGTAGCCTTGATGGAATCAAGGGTTTATCACCAAACCCCTTGATTTCGCTTTCATTTAGAATAATGTGCTTCAACGCATATATTCTGCGGAGAAGACCTTGATGGTCTCGCTGCATCAAGACTACAAAAATGAAACAAACCGTAGGAGCATGCATAACCTTGTAGCCCAAATAGTGGGCGTTGTACTAATACGTTCTATAAAAACAACTAAACCACTTGATTATATTTTGGAAAGCATTATTAAAAAATAGCCTATGCAAGGTGAAATTAAAAAAATAGCAGCATCTCACCAAACAGGTTTCACGCTTGTCGAGTTAATTACGGTGATGATTATTGTCGGCATTCTTTCCATTGCCGTTTTACCTCGCTTTGCTGACCAAAGTGTTTTTGAAAGCCGTGGTTTTCATGATGAGACTTTATCTTTGCTGCGTTATGCGCAAAAAACTGCAATTGCTCAGCGTCGAACAGTTTGCATCTCATTAAATGCCACAGGCGTGACCATGACAATCGATACAGACTCCCCTGCTGACGGCATATGTAATGCTGTACCTGCACTACCAAACACACCGCGTGGCGGCACTGGCCTCAGCGGTTCAGTCGCCGCATTTCAGTTTACGCCGCTAGGCAGCACCAATCAGAGTGCTAACGTTACCATTGCCATTGCTGGTAGTACTGGCATCACGGTAGAGTCCTCCACAGGTTACGTTTATGATTAACAGGCATCAATCGGGTTTCACGCTAGTTGAACTGGTCATATTTATAATAATAGTGAGTATTGGTGTCGTCGGCATTCTTTCTGTAATGAATACTGTGGTCAAATCAAGCGCAGATCCAATGATACGTAAGCAATCTGCAGCACTGGCCGATTCCATTCTAGCTGAAATTTTACTTAAAGATTATGCTGACCCTGATGCGACAGAAGTAGGTGAAACTGGCCGCGATAATTATGATGACGTTGACGACTATAATGGTAAAAGTAATGCGCTGTTTACTGACCTCCCTGTTGAACTTTCTACTTACGCTATCGGCATAGTAGTAGCCGCACCTGCGGCGCTCAATGGCGTTAGCATGAAAAAAGTAGTGGTCACCGTAACACATGGCACTGAGGCTATCTCTATGACTGGCTATAGAGCTAATTATTAGATGATGCGAGGAATACGCCTTCAATGAAAACTCCATCACTGAAAACTCTACTTCCTCGCATGCAAGGATTTACTTTGGTAGAGGTGGTCATTGTGATTGTTATCACGGGCATCTTGGGTGCGATGGTCGCTGTTTTTATAAAAAAACCTGTTGATTCCTATTTTGATAGTGCGCGCCGCTCAGCACTGACTGATATTGCTGACACTGCAGCTCGCCGCATGTCTCGCGATATAAGCAAGGCTTTACCTAATAGCATCCGCACACCAACAACACAGTGTATAGAATTTATCCCCACAAAAACTGGAGGAAGATACCGTGCTGAAACTGACAGCACTGGCGCTGGCGATATTTTGGATTTCACTGTGGCTGATACTAGCTTTGATATGCTGGGCGCGAATAGTACGCTGCCCGATCAAACAATTGCTACAGGCGACGTTATTGCAGTGTATAACCTGGGTGCTGGTATTAATGATGCCTATGTTGGCAATAACACATCAACGGTTTCCGCCATAGGTGCAGGGTCTTTAGCCAATGAAATAAAAATAAGCATCGGTAGTAAATTATTTCCTTTAGCCTCTGGCAGTAGCCGCTTTCATGTAATTCCTAACGCTGAAAAAGTAGTGGCTTATGTTTGCAGTGGCGGAAAACTTTATCGCACAGCAAGCAACACGTTTGTTAGCGCCTGCCCAATTAACGGCGCCATCATGGCTAATAATGTGAGTTCTTGCAATTTCGTTTATAACAGTTCCGACTTACAGCGAAACGCCTTGGCGCAATTAACTGTTAAATTTACCGACAGTGACGAAACCGTGAGTCTGTATCACGAAGTTCATGTGAACAATACACCATGATAAATGTTCGAGAAACCCAACGCGGATTTAGCGTTGTCGCCGCTATTTTTCTACTGGTGGTTCTAGCCTCTTTAGGCGCGTTCATGCTGACATTTTCAAACACACAGCACCTGACTTCAGCGCAAGATGTTCAAGGTTCAAGAGCTTACTGGGCGGCGCGTGCAGGCACGTCATGGGCAATAAGTACCATTACAGCCACTCCAACTGTTTGCCCAGTATCACCAACTACCTTTCATGTGGATGACTTTACAGTTTCGGTGACCTGCGATTTAAAATCGTACGATGAAGGTGGCGTAACCAAAAGAGTTTTTAGCACAATATCAACATCGGCTTCAGGTGGTACTGTAGGCGATATTGGACGTACTGAGCGAAGCTTATCGGCAACGCTAGAGTTTTAATATGATTTAATGGTATGTAAAACCATTTTTATTTGACGGATTAAATTACATATTGTTATTTCATAATGGCCTAATCTGTTGTAAATAGTACAGGGATTTAGTTTGAATACTGAAACATTACATACCGTTGTATTTATAGCAAGACTAGTTAAGCCATGCTAAAGCCATTTTTTTCGTTGACTTCTATCGAATTGATATTTGCTAGCTTAACCTTGATTAAGCTTAGCGAAATTATAGAAAAATCCATACGGTTGAATTTCCTATCCGCCGCAGGTCTGCGCACACCTGTGACCCTGCTGCTGAGTACGCTATTCGCGTTGATGGTGACAACCAATGTTCAGGCCGACGGCTACACCGCCAACATCACCACCGCATACCCCCAGTTGGCCATCGCCTCTACCTCACCACAAGTAGCATGGTATGGCGGCGGTTGCGGCAACAACGTGGCTTCGGCTAACCCCTACAATACTTGCGACGATGCTGTGTCACCTGTTATGCCTATTGGTTTTACCTTCAACTTTGCTGGCACGCCTTATACCACTTGGAGCATGTCTACCAATGGCGTCATCTTCTTTGAAACAGGGGCCGTAGGTACTGGCAGCACGGGTGGCTCCTCATACACACCCAACAACCTGCCAACCACAATCTTTGGTAGCCCACCCAAGCCAGCACTCATGCCGTTTTGGGCCGATTTATGGAAAAGTGCCAGTGCAAATGGTGTGCTGGATGCCAACAGCCCATCTCAACCTGCCAATGCGAGCTTCATCCAGCACCAAATGCTAACTGTGTCTGGCGCACAAGTGCTGGTAATCCAACTCAAAAAAGTAGGCTACTACGGCGCAGCGGGCACGCTTGTGAACATGCAGATACAGCTATGGTCCACTGGTCAGATCATCTATTCCTACGGCAATATTCAAGCAATAGCGTCCAACCCCAATCTGCGCATCGGCCTACAGCATGGTACCGGCCTGTGCAATACTTTGGCCAATAATCAGACCACGGCGCTAAGTAACCAATCATTTATATATAGCTGGGATGCCAGCGCCACTGGCTGCACACCGTTGCCCGCAGTAAACCATTACGAGATACGCCATGACGGTGCCGCCACACTTTGTGCAGAGCCGGTTACTGTACTGGCGTGCTCATCAGCCACTGCGCCATGTCCTGCAGCTAACATCATTGCTTCACTGATTACCGCTCAAGTGACCGTGGCCGGTGTACCAGCAATACCTAGCCCTACTAATCCCAATATCAGCCCGTCTAGCTTCAACATCCAACCATCAGAGCCTCTGCAAACAGCCAACATCACATGGGCTACAGGCAGCTCTGGGACCGCTGCATTAGGTAGCAGCGCTGCTGTGAGACCTGCAGGCGCGTTACGCTGCACCAACCTTGCAGGCACTGTAGCCTACGCAAACTGTAACATGACCATTAACAATTTGTCCTGCATTCCGCCGCCACATCACTACGAAATCCAAGGGCCAGCAAGCGGCACCAATTGCGCAAACCACACATTCACCATTAAGGCATGGGCGGACGCTACGCAGACAACAGCTTATACTTCTGGAGTTACCACTGGCACGCTCACATCTTCTGGCAACCCAGCCTCCTTACCTAGCTTGGGCGCGTTCACTATCCCAGCAGGTAGTAGCACAGTCAACATCACACCAATCGCATTTCCATCAACAGGCTCCACCACTTTTAACACCTCGGCAGTTCCGCCTCTGACTGGCGCTACAACCTGCAATTTTGGAGGCTCAACTTCTTGTACATTCTCGGTGGTCAGTTGCGTGACAGACTTCAATTGCGTGGAAACCACTGCCAATGCATCCTCAGCAGCTGATTCCAACACCATTACAGGTCGCCTCTACACTAAGCTGGCAAGTACGGCCTTCAGTTTTGATGTAGTAGCTCGCAAAGCAGATGCTACGGTTGCTACCTCTTACGCCTCGGATGCAGACAAACCGGTAACAGTGGAACTGGTGGATGGCTCTGGCGCTACAGTTTGTGCATCCAGAGGAGCGCTAAATCCAACAGTTAGCAGTCAGATATTGACATTTACCAAAGTTAACCAGCCTACCGAACAGGGTCGCAAAAGCATCAGCTTTACCGTGCCTAACGTTTACAAAGACGTTCGATGCCGCGTTACCGACAATAGCAACACGGCTATCAAAGGCTGCTCTTCAGATAACTTTGCTATTCGCCCAACCAATTTCACCGTAAGCTCCACCAATGCAAATGCAGATGCGACTGGCGCCAGCACCACGGCAACCCCTAATTTAGCGGCTGGTAGTAATTTTTCACTCACGGCCGCCACCGGCTTTAGTGGCTACAATGGCACACCTAGCATTGACAACACAAAACTTGTAGCACATAGCAGTGCATTACAAGCCGGTTCATTTACTGGCGCCTTTGGCGCGGCAAGCGCAGGCACTGCTATTGGTGCTGCTTTCACTTATGACGAGGTGGGTTACTTTAGATTCAACGCCAATGGTATTTATGACGATACATTTGCCGCCATTGATTCAGTAGCAGGTGATTGTGCAAGCGGCTTCACGAATAGCGGTGGAAAATTTTCCTGCAATTTCGGCAACGCTTCCGTAACTAACTTTTTTGGGCGTTTTACTCCAGATCATTTTGATACAGTGGTGACTCAAGGTTGCAGCGCTGGCGGCTTTACCTACTCTGCACAACCATTTAACACCGAGATTATTGCACGTAATCTTAATGGTGGAAGAACACAAAATTACCATGGAGCAAGCAGCTTTTCTAAGACCACCACCCTTTCAGATGCAAATTCTGCGGCAGGTAGCCTTGTGCCAGCATCGGTTGCGGCAAATTCTTTTATTGCAGGAATCGCTAATGCATCACCCGCATTTACTTTTACCTTAGCTAAAACTGCACCGGCAGTCATCAAATTGCGTGCTGTAGATACTGATAGTGTTACATCTTCTACCACAGAAGGAACAGGAATAATACGTAGCGGCCGCCTTCGTCTGCAAAATGCATACGGTTCTGAATTGTTGGCCCTACCTATTCCCCTAGAGGCTCAATACTGGAATGGCTCTTCTTACATTAGAAATCAACTCGACAACTGCACTACGGTTCCAGCTTCTAGTATTGCCATGAGTAATTATAAAATCAATCTATCAAATGCGCTGCCTGTCTGTGAAACGCAACTAGTCTATATCAGCGGCACGGGGTTGCTCGTCAATGGTGTGTCAAGTTTATTAAGATTAACCAAACCAGGATCTGGTAATAATGGCAGCGTAGATTTAACCATTAATTTGAATACAGCCAATGGTAAAACCTGTATCTCAGCAGCTGAAAGTAATGCTACGTCGGCAAATATACCTTGGTTTGGAGCTTACCCTAGCTCACGCGCAACGTTTGGTATCTACAAGACCCCTATTATTTATTTGAGAGAGAACTATTAACATATCTAATAATATATATAACAATAAGTTAAGTAATAAACTTAATGTTATATGTAATGCATTCTGCATTTATTGGCTTTTAATGATTTACTGAGATAACAACATGCGAATTTTTAACAAAAAGAAAAAACCCGGTTGGCTGGCAATGAGCACTTCTGAGCAAGGTACTTGTGTTGCGCATGTGTTAAACGATGGCAATAAAAAGCCAAAAGTTCTGCTTGCTGCAATCGAGAAAGAAAGTCTTAAAGATAATAATGATTGTAAAATTTTAGCTGCCAATTTGAATTTATCAGAGCGACACTGTTCTTTATTGTTGAATAATGGAGAATACCAATTAATACAAATTGAAAAGCCGAATGTGCCTAATGAGGAGTTAAAGCAGGCAACTTACTGGAAGCTTAAAGACGCTATTGATTATCCCATAGACCAGGCAACTATCGATGTCATTAACATTCCGAAAGACCCAAGCAATAATCATCGACAAGCTAATATTTACGCAGCAACTGCGCGTAATGCGTTGATTGCTGACTATATGCAACGCTTAGTAGATTGCGCCGACACCGATTTGGAGGTCATTGATATCGCCGAACTAGCACAACGTAATATTGCAACTTATCTTGAGCAAGAAAATCGTGGTTTAGCATTACTTTCCCTGAAAGAGTCTAGCGGCCTGCTCACATTTACATCTGGTGGTGAACTTTATTATTCACGCAGTACTGATATGGGTTACATGCAAATTCATAATGAAGTGAGTAGTGAAAGTAAATCAGCATCTTTTGAGCGTTTATCTTTGGACATTCAACGCTCATTGGACAACTTTGAACGCAATGTGCCTTATGTCAGTATCAATCGGTTAGTTTTAGCGCCATTTCCAGGACGCGAAGACTTTTATGATTACCTAAAAACATCTCTTTATGTACAAGTAGACCGATTTGATTTACCAGAAATATTCGATATAGACGCTGTTGTTGATTTAGGCGACTTAGAATTTCAGGCAGCGATATTACCTGTACTGGGCGCGGCATTACGTGAGGCTAAGTCATGAGTCAGCAGATTAACCTACTAAATCCCACTCTAATCAAGCAAAAGGATTTTTTAAATACTAATACTATAGCGATAACGTTAGGGTTATTGTTGGTCTTGATGTTTGGCTATTATGCTTATGCTCAAAAACAGCTGTCTTTACGAATAATACAGCGTAGCCAAGTAGCAGAAGAATTATCTGCAATACAAGCGCAGTTAAAACAAAGTGCGTTGCTACATGCGCCTCGTGAGTTAGATAAAGCATTACAAGATCAAATTACGCAACTGGAGTTAAAAGAAGCTATGCAACAGCAAGTTTTGCAAACTGTGAGTATGAGTTCTGCGACACCTGATAAAGGTTACGCGGCTTTAATGCGCGCGTTTGCTAAACAAACGCTTGAAGGCTTATGGCTAACTGGATTTAGCATTGATAGCAATACTCAGCAATTAAATATTAATGGGCGTACATTAGAAGCTAATCTTGTGCCGGAATACCTCTCACGCTTAAGTCATGAGCCCGCGCTTCAGGGCAAGCAGTTCTCAGGACTTAATATGAGTCAGTCCAAAACTGATGCTGCTACTAATAAAGTAGCTATTCCAGATATAGCAAACACCGAATCGCCTTATATTGAATTTAAATTGCAATCAATTATTACAGAGTCAGATGCACTCATTCCAGCAACAAAAAATGTAGATAATGGGGGTAAACCTTGAACGCATCCCTCTCTCAATTTTGGGGAGCAGTCAACAGCAAGTTTGACGCACTAAACAAGCGTGAGCGCTGGTTGGTATTTGGCGCATCAACATTTGTTGCCTATAGTCTTGTTAATGCATTATTCCTCTCACCTGTTTTAGCAAAGAAGAAAATACTTAGTGGTGAGGTAAGTGCAGATCAAGCGCAAATTCAAGCATTACAACAACAAATTACTGTTATGAACAGTCAAGAAATTATCGACCCTGACGCTCAAAATAAACAACTTATCGCCAACTTACAAGCCAATATACAATCAATCGACAGCAAATTAGAAGGCATGCAGTCCTCTCTGATTAGCCCCGATAAAATTCCTGAACTTTTGCGCAGTTTACTCAAAAAAAATGGCAAACTAAAACTGATTGAATTAAAAACAATGCCTGCCACAGGCCTATTGGAAAGCCCTCAAGCTCAAAATAACACCACTACAACCAGCCCTGAATTTCCTGAAACAGCACCATCTATCATTAACAAAACAATAGATGGTATCGCTTTTAAACATGGTGTAGAAATTACTGTAGAAGGTCGCTATTTAGACTTACTAGACTATGTATCTCAGCTTGAAAACACATCGTGGCATATTTTGTGGAGCAAAGCCGCATTAACTACAGAGCATCCGCCAGTTAGCCAGCTTAAACTTACGGTTTACACTTTGAGTTTAGATAAAACATGGTTGAGCATTTGATTATGAAAATGATTAAAGCTCAATTTTTCTTGGCAACTCTACTCTTTGCGATAATGGTACAAGCTGACGTGCTTAAAGACCCAACGCAACCTCCAGCAGTGCTCAATAGCAATTCTGATTTAAGCGATTCTAACTCAATTAACACCACCCCAAAATTACAATCAGTCATTTTAGGCGCTCAATATAAAGCAGCTATCATTAGTGGTAAAAAAGTTTTTTTAGGTAAAAAATATGAGCAAGCCACTTTAATTAAACTTAATGAGAATTCAGCTGTATTAAGAAATGAAGATGGCTCAACACAAACTTTAACAATTGACTATGGTGCCATTAAAAAAACAAACGTAATACCTTCAATCCATGAATTAAAAGAAAAGAACAACGTTAAGCGCAATACACAAAATAAAGCGAACACAAAATGATACACACACTCCCCATGCGAATATCACCCTTATTCATTGCCCTATTGCTTAGCGGTTGCGCCAACCTTATGCCGCAGCCCACCAATAACGACACACTCAACAAAATTAAAGACGAGTTAAAATTAGCGGCTGAAACAAAACCCATAAATACAGCCACGCCAACATCGATAAATGATGCTTTATTACCACCACTCAAAATCTCAATACCAAAGGCTGCGGCCAAACAATTAGAGCCACGCTTTGATTTAGTAATTAGTAATGCCCCTGCCAGTCAAGTACTCATGGGCATAGTCAGTGGCACTCCTTACAGCATGTTGGTGCATCCTGATGTGACAGGCAACATTTCCGTTAACTTAAAAGACGTGACAGTGTTTGATGCACTTGATTCGCTACGTGAAGTTTATGGCTATGAATACAAAAGAGAAGGAAATCGTATTTTTATACTTAAGCAAGGACTGCAAACAAAAGTTTATAAAGTAAATTATATTTCCGGCATCAGAAAAGGTAGCAGCGAGATTAGCGTAACCTCTGGCGCATCTAGTGAGTCAGCAGGCGGTGGTGGATTCGGAGGTGTAGGGAACGTGGGTGGAGGCGCTAGAAGTCGCGTTCAACAAGCCAGTAGATTAAACATGTCTGCAAGAACTGATTTTTGGGGGGATGTTGAAGATACTGTTCGCACTATTATAGATTGTGATATCCCAGGTCAAATGCAATCACAAAGTCAAGGTTCATCTAATTCTGGAGGCAATAACGCTTCTGGTTCAGGTGGTCAATCAACCTTACAGGCTGAATTTAGCCTCAATGAATCACGTAAGCGCGGAAAAACTGGCTGTGTGGGGGGTAAGTCGGTCGTACTAAACCAACTGTCTGGCACGATATTTGTCCGTGCAACACCAGATGAACTTCGTACCATTGAACAAATGCTGCATGCCATGCAAGTGAATATTGAAAAGCAAGTGGTGATTGAAGCAAAAATCATTGATGTTGAGCTTAACAGCTCATCACAACAGGGTGTCAATTGGGCTGGCTTCCGTCAGGGAACGCATAGAGTCTCTTCTGGTGCAGATACTACAACCATAGGTGAAACAGGTAATGGTGCAGGTGGAACATTAGTCGCTGACAGCACATTAGGTGGCGTATTAAGCACAACACTTATTGGTGCAACTGGCACTGCATTTACTAACGGATTAGGTATTGCACTACAAACCAAAAACTTTTCTGCCATGCTCAACTTTTTACAAACACAGGGTAAAGTGAATGTACTTTCAAGTCCGCGCATTGCAACACTGAACAATCAAAAGGCCGTACTTAAAGTTGGTAAAGATGAGCAATTTGTCACTGGATTTGATCAAAATGCAAACATTAACGCTAACAACAACCTTGGTGGAACTACCATCAACACCCCTACACCTGTTTATTCAACATATTTTTCAGGCATCTCGTTAGACGTCACACCGCAAATAGATGATGATGGCAATATCACCTTACATGTACATCCATTAATCAGTGAAATTACAGAAGTCGAGAAAAAAACTATCAATAACCAACTGTTACCGTTTGCTTCTAACAAAATAAGTGAAACAGATAGTGTAGTTAAAGTGAAAGATGGTCAAATTGTTGTGATTGGTGGATTAATGACTGATAGTTACATCGATAACCGTTCAAAAGTGCCTGGCGCGGGTGAACTACCCGTATTTGGTGCATTATTTCGTAAAAGTGGTCAAACGCTCACCAAGCGTGAGTTGGTGATTATGATTAAACCCACTATTGTGGTGGATGGCACTTGGTCAGATGAAATAGAAAATGTACAACGCAATATCGAAAGCGTTGAAAAACAAAGCAATAATTCAAATGGAGTTAAATAATTGCTTTATCTCAAGCATTTTGGCTTAAGTGAACATCCTTTTAGTATTTCGCCTGATACGAGCTTTTACTTTGCATCACGAAGTTATCAAGAAGGCCTAAATACGCTATTGTTTGCGATTGTGTCTGGTGAGGGTTTTATTAAAATTACTGGCGAAGTAGGCACGGGTAAAACATTATTATGCCGCAAGCTGATGTCTAGTCTAGACTCAAACTTTAAAGTGGCATATATACCAAACCCTTATTTAGAACCACATTCACTACTCATGATGCTAGCTCAAGAACTAGGCTTTACCTTGCCAGTGACTACCACTCAACACACGCTATTGAGTGTGCTTACACATGGTTTGCTAGACTTTGCTCGCAATGGTATTAAAGTGGTTGTGTGTCTTGATGAAGTGCAGGCGATGCCGATAGAAACGCTAGAGGCATTGCGTCTTTTAAGTAATCTTGAAACAGAAAAAAGAAAATTGCTGCAAGTTGTGATATTTGGGCAACCTGAACTTGAAGATAAACTAAATCACGCATCAATTCGGCAATTAAAACAACGTATCACGTTTGAATATCAGCTAGATCGCTTAACGCCGGATGAAATGCAATATTACTTAAATCACAGGTTAGTTATTGCAGGCTATAAAGGTAGTCGCATGTTTACTAGTGCAGCGCTAATGCTCATGTATTTAAAATCAAGGGGAGTACCCCGCCTAGTGAATATATTGGCACATAAAGCCTTATTGTCTACTTATGGGAAAGGTAAAAATCAGGTACGTCTCGCTGATGTGATTGCAGCAGTAGCGGACACTAAATCCATTGAATCAGTTTGGCGGAAAATACGTTTAAATGTTTTTTCTTTGACCGTATTTCTAGGCGTATTTGGCGGTACATTTTTGGCTTACTCTAAATAATATAGACCATAATAAAAAAGACTGATACTAAAATGAGTTTAATTAATCAAATGCTAAAAGACCTAGAGCAACGTGGCGCTGGGGATCCTGAAGTAATAATTTCAGGTACAGAGAAAGCGATGACCAGCAAGTTTGATAATATTCAACCCATGCCTAGTCAATTACCCAACAAATTGCCTTTGATGAAAATTGCTGTGGTACTCGCCTTACTGGCTTCTACGGCTTATTACTGGATTCAACATGGCCTAGATAAGAATGAATCATATAAAGCAGACATTGCCAATATAAAAGAATCTCAAGACATTATTTATGCTCCAGCAGATTTAAAAGTATCTGAGGCAGCTAAAACGGATGATGCAAGTATCACTGCGCAGAAGAGTGATATGACGAAAATGAATGAATCTGGAAATATTGATTCTGAGCCATTATTTGTCACTGAGCTTAAGTTTCAGCCTATTGCAACTAAAGCCCATAAAAGCACTAATAATATTGAGCCCAACAAACCACTAACGATAGAGACTACTCAAGTTAATGCGACTGCGTTAGTTGAATCAGCAAAACAAAACCTACAAGAAAAAAACCTTACAGTTAATCAACAGACAGTTAAATCAGCTACGAAATTAAACTTCGGAAACGCTACAGGCGGAAAACTCATTACAGCTGATCAAAAATCAGCTAATTACTTTCGATTAGCAATTTCAAATCTTCAACAAGGTAGAGTCGCTGAAGCGCAAGCCCACCTAACGCTAGCGCTAGAAGCTAAACCAGCCAATCAGGAAGCTAGACAAACACTTGCAGGATTATTGTTAGACAACAAACGTAACGACGAAGCTAGAGCGATATTAACAACTGGTTTAGCTATTGCGCCAGAACAGAGTGATTTTCGAATGGCTATCGCACGCTTACAGGTGGAATCTGGAGACCATGCAGGCGCCTTAAATACGTTAGAGGAAGGCTTGTCTAATGCGAAAGGTAATGCGGATTATCAAGGATTCCTGGCCACGCTACTTCAACGTGTTGAACGTCATGAGGAAGCAATTAATCATTACATGACGGCACTTTCACTCAATTCCAATTCAACAAGTGCGCTTATTGGCCTAGGAATTTCATTGCAAGCTGTTGGAAAGTTTGAAAATGCTCAGGAAGCCTTTACTCGGGCACAATCTGCTAAGACGCTTAGCCTAGAATTATCAAAGTTTGTTGATCAGCAATTAAAAGTAATTAACCAGCATATCAATAATTAAAATAGCAAATAAGACTATGTCTTATAGAAGACTTGTAAATTTCAATACTTTTCAAAGCTGAAACTTAGCGATTGAACACATAAAATTGTTAATTTAAAATATTAGGTGTTTAATTGTTTGGTCAACTTATTAAATCTATAATACCAGCCACTTACAAGTCAATTATTAATTTCTAAATCTTTAAATTTTACTGTAGAATTCGCCTATTATTGAGTGATAATAACGATAGTTATTTAAGCTAATAAGTAACTAAAATTGATAAAAGTAAATCTGAAGCCTGTCGATAACAGGCTTTTTTCTTGACTTGAACTTAATACTTAATGTTACTAACAAGTACATTTCTAAACTCAATATTTACAGGCCTATATTTCTATTTCTAAACAATTAAATATAGCTTTTCAACACGAGTATTTAAAGTAAAGTCGTATAAATTTAATGATTACTGCAAATAAAGTTGATGTGCTTTTAGTGGGAAGTGGCGTGATGAGTGGGACGCTGGCGTCATTGTTGTCATCATTAGATGATTCATTGAGCATGATAATGGTAGAACGCTTGCCTGCCGTGGCTGCGGAAAGCACAGATGCATGGAATAATGCGGGTACTGGTCATGCGGGCTATTGTGAGTTAAATTACACACCTTTAAGTGCAGATGGCACTGTAAATATCAATCGCGCTTTGGCGATTAATGCTTCGTTTGAAGTCTCATTGCAATTTTGGTCTTATTTGGTCGAAAATGGCACATTGCCAGCGCCAAAAAACTTTATCAACCCTACCCCACACCTAAGTTTTGTTTGGGGTGATGAAGATGTAAATTTTTTACGTAAACGCTACGATTCTCTTAAAACACATCATTTATTTCAGGACATGGAATTTAGCGATGATATTACAACGCTGGAGGCATGGTTGCCCCTTGTTATGCAAGCACGCGATAAAACTCAAAAGGTCGCTGCAACACGCGTTAAATATGGTAGTGACATAGATTTTGGCGCATTAACACGTAGCTTTGTCAGTCATTTGCAAAATAAAAATAATTTTAATCTAGCACTAAATTCTGAAGTTAAAAGTTTAAAACAAGCCAGCAATGGGCGTTGGCAAGTAGCTTTGGCCGATAGAAAAAATAAAAAAATAAAAAACATTGATGCTGGCTTTGTATTTTTAGGTGCAGGCGGTGGAACATTAAAACTATTACAAAAATCTGGCGTTCCTGAAAGTCATGGTTATGGTGGCTTTCCAGTCAGCGGACAATGGCTTGTGTGCAACAACCCAGAGGTAATAAAACACCACAAGACAAAAGTCTACGGGAAGGCCGCCTTGGGCGCACCTCCGATGTCGGTGCCTCACCTAGATCTGCGCATGATTAATGGTAAGCCCGCCTTGCTATTTGGGCCTTATGCTGGCTTTACAACTAAATTTCTGAAGCAAGGCTCATATCTAGATTTAATTCAAACGGTGAAGCCAAGCAATATACAGTCAATGTTAAACGTAAGTAGGCAAAATACAGATTTAACTCGCTACCTCATCACAGAATCACTAAAAACGCACACCTCAAAAATTGGTGCGTTACGCCAATTTTATCCACAAGCAAATAAAGCTGATTGGCATTTAAAGAACGCTGGGAAACGTGTTCAGATTATTAAAAAATGTGATGTTAAAGGTGGAAAACTTGAATTTGGCACCGAAATTGTATCGGCCCAAGACGGAACGATTGCTGCGCTATTAGGGGCATCTCCAGGCGCATCCGTATCGGTACAGGCTATGATAGATGTAATTGAACGCTGTTTTAGTGCGCAAATGAAAAGTAGCCATTGGCAGAAAAAAATGAAGGAGATTATCCCTAGCTATGGTGAGTCTTTAATAGATGATTCTAGGTTTCTTAAAAATGTACGCGAACGCACATTAAAAACACTCAATTTGATTGATTCTTAGAGGCTAATATTAGGCGTAACTTAATCAACAATTAAATTAGATTCCTGCAACTAAGCTACGCTGACGTCTCACTTCATACAAACAAATGCCACTGGCTACACTCACGTTTAGGCTTTCTACAGAACCAAACATAGGTATTGTCACCAGCGCATCACATGTTTCAGCAGTTAGTCGACGTATGCCATCACCTTCTGCACCCAGTACAATGGCTATTGGTCCATCAAGCTTGATATTAAGTAAGTTACTTGGCGCATCCATAGTAGTACCCACGACAAATACACCGGCTTCTTTCAGTTCACGTATCGTTCTTGCAAGGTTCGTTACTGCGATAAATGGCACTGTCTCAGCGGCTCCACTCGCAACCTTACGCACGGTAGCATTGAGCCCCACAGCCCTATCTTTAGGTGCAATGACGGCATGTACCCCCATTGCATCTGCCACGCGAAGGCACGCGCCTAAATTATGTGGGTCTTCAACACCATCTAATATCAAAAAGAATGGTGGCTCTGTTAAGTCTGACTCCAAAATGTCGTGAATATCTTTATATGGAATTGGCGTATCCACAACACGAGCAATAACGCCTTGATGACGACCATTCATGCCAGCCATACCATCTAAGCGGCTACGCTCAACCTCCATAGTGCGCACGCCAGCAGATTCAGCCATTTTAAGCAAGTCTTTCATGCGTGCATCTACACGGTCACGATCAATTAAAATTTCTTGCACACTTACACTATGTTGGCGCAAGCGGCTTAATACTGCATGAAAGCCAAATAAAATACGGGCGTCGCTCATTATCTATAACCTTAGTTCTTAATGTTTATGGTGTACTCTTAGCGTTTGTTAGCTTTTTTGCTGGATTTTTTTGATTGAGTCGGCTTAGGTGGATTTCCTCCACTCGTTTTACTTACAACTTTTGAGCTGGATTTTGATTTAGGCTTAACCCCTAATGTTAATTTTCCGCTCGGTTTTATGTCTGGTTTGGCACCAAATTTAGCGGATATTTTTACAGGCTTCAATTCGCCACCGCGCAATTTATAATCTGCGCCAAATTTATTATAAGTATCATTAAAGTTATCTTCTAATGAATTGTTTTTATTTACTAAACTAAAATCAATTTTAGAGGTTTCCAAATCAACCCTCGCTACTTTTATGGTAAGCCTGTCACCTAATTGGTATCGTACACCCGTGCGTTCACCAGCCATCTCATGACGTGCTTTATCAAAATGGAAATAATCGTTACCTAGTTCAGTCACATGTAACAAACCTTCTACATAAACACCATCTAGCGCCACAAACAGACCAAAGCTGGTGACGCCTGCCACGGTGCCTTCAAATACCTCACCTATCTTATCTTGCATATAAAAGCATTTAAGCCAATTAGTTACATCACGCGTAGCATCGTCTGCGCGACGTTCCGTCATTGAACATTGAATACCTAATTGGCTCCAATCACCTGGCTTGTACTTATCACCATTCAATACCGCCTTAATAGCACGGTGAATCAGCAAATCTGGGTAACGACGAATAGGTGAGGTAAAGTGCGCATAAGCTTCATACGCCAATCCAAAGTGACCTACGTTATCAGGACTATAAACAGCTTGCTGCATAGAGCGCAATAGTACTGTTTGCAACAATTGTGCATCTGGGCGCTCTCTAATTTTATCTAACAACTTACCGTAATCTTTAGCATGCGGCTTATCGCCGCCACCTACACCAAAACCAAATTCACCCATAAATGTGCGTAATAACTCTAACTTTTCAGGTGTTGGGCCTTCATGAATGCGATATAAAGCAGGATGCTCATTAGCGTGCAAGAAGTTAGCCGCACAAACATTGGCAGCCAGCATGCACTCTTCAATCAGTTTATGTGCTTCATTTCTATGGCTAGGCACAATACTATCAATTTTGCCGTTATCATTAAACACCATGATGGTTTCTGAGGTTTCAAACTCAATAGCACCACGTTTTTCACGTTGTGTAAGCATCAGTTTGTAAACGCTTTGTAAGTGTTGCAAATGTGGCATCAGCCATGTATATTCTTGCGCCAACTCACCTTGGGGGTTTTCTAATATTCCGTGCACCTGCGTGTAGGTCATACGGGCTTTTGACCGCATCACTGATGGGTAAAACTTATATTGCTTAACAACACCTAAGCCATCAACCTGCATATCACATATCATACAAAGCCGCTCTACATCAGGGTTTAGTGAGCATAGTCCATTGGATAAGGCCTCTGGCAGCATAGGGATCACGCGGCGTGGAAAATAGACCGAGTTACCGCGATCGAACGCACCTTTATCTAAAGCATCTTTAGGTTTTACGTAAAAACTCACATCGGCAATCGCCACAACTAAACGCCAGCCTTTGCCTTGAGGTTCAGCATAAACAGCATCATCAAAGTCTCGTGCAGTTTCACCATCTATAGTGATAAGCGACATTTCACGACAATCAATCCGATTTTTGTAGTCTGTTGCTTGCACCAACTTAGGATACGATTCAGCAAGTGCTATCGCGTCAGCACTAAATTCATGTGGCAAATTGTGTTTACGCAAAGCAATTTCAATTTCCATCCCGCTGTCAGCATAGTTGCCTAAAATCTCAACGATTTTACCCATGGGCTGTGCGTGTGCTGCTGGTTGTTCGGTTAGCTCAACCATGACCACTTGACCAGTTTTTGCATTCATATCCAAATGATATGGAATCAATATGTCTAGATTAATGCGCTTGTCTTCAGCGGCAACAATTGTCACACCACTGGATTGTATAACACGACCGACTAACCTTTGCGTGCGTCGCTCTAGCACTTCTACTAATTTTCCTTCTGGCCTGCCCCTTCTATCCAACCCACTCATGCGCACCATAGCGCGGTCACCATGCATTACTTGCGACATTTCTTTAGGGCTTAAGAATAAATCTTCGCCATTGCATTTAGTTTTGTCATCAGGAATTAAAAATCCAAAACCGTCAGGGTGGCCTTGCACGATGCCAGCAATCAAATCTAGCTTATCGACAATACACAATGCGCCTTTTCTATTTTTAATAATCTGACCTTCGCGTTCCATCGCGTTCAGACGTTTATTAAAAATTTCACGTTCATCGTCACTAATTTCTAATAATATATAAAGTTGCTCAATGCTTAATGGCGCGCCCTGCTCGCTCATGGTATTTAAAACCATCTCTCGACTTGGTATCGGGGTATCGTATCTACTTGCCTCACGTGATGCAAAGGGATCATTCATTCTTTTATGGCTATTACTTTTTTTTGTCATTGACAAAGCTTACCTTTAATATAAAATTCAACGCGTTATTTACTTGGCGGCAATTGCTACTATTATTAACCATGGCGAAAGCCATATGCCCAGATGGCGGAATTGGTAGACGCGCATGGTTCAGGTCCATGTGCCTTCGGGTGTGGAGGTTCGAGTCCTCTTCTGGGCACCACTACACTAACCTAATTTCTAAACGCTATTCTATTCTACTCTATTCATAAAGACTATTTATGTCACAAAACATACAATTTGAACTAAGCACTGAGTATATTGAGTTATGCAACTTACTCAAGTTAATAGGCTTGGCTGATAGCGGGGGACGTGGTAAAACAATGGTAGCCGAAGGTTTGGTTCGTGTAGACGGCTTAATCGAACTTAGAAAAACCGCTAAAATTCGTAGCGGCCAAACTGTCCTAGTGTCAGATAATATTATCCATATTAAATAACAGACTCACCATTGACAGCTTTAATCAAAGGTAGTTTATTTTCCTGCGTATTATTTTTAATTTTTAACCCAAAGTAAACTCAAGGCCTTTCAGTAGGTTTAACCCTATTGCAAGTTAGTAAGTACGTTTTCTTGGCGTGTAAGTAGCACCATTGGATTCAATGTGCCTAAAAGTGATACGTCCATTATTGATATCATATGGTGACAATTCAAGTGTAACTTTATCCCCAGCTAAAATGCGAATATGATTTTTCTTCATTTTTCCACCTGTGTAGGCTATTAACTTATGCCCATTATCAAGCGTCACGCGGTAGCGTGAATCTGGCAATATTTCCATCACCACACCATTCATTTCAATCAATTCTTCTTTAGCCAATGCGTTATCTCCAGTAATAATTGAGGTGTGTTAGCAACAATCTCATGGAGTTTGAAGCAAATATTCAAGTTAGTCGTGTTAATTCATCCAACTTAACCACATCTCGCGCGCATTATAGTCTCGACGCGCTGAATTAGCAATAATCAGATTAAGTTATGCAACTTTATGATTTATATATGCCAAAACAGAATTTATAATACTTAAATTTTACCGATTGTTTGAATGGTTGTTGTCGGCTAATTCATTGTTATTTCATATTAGCTAAGTCAGATTATATATTTTTGACGCTAATACATCATAAATGCATAACAAATTTCTTATGGAAGTATATTTCTTCTAGCTTGCAGTAACTTTCCCATTATTATTTGAACTTATAAATTTAGTGCTAGACTAACTTTAAATTTGTAATAAAGGGATATAAATGCATATAAGTAGTATCGCCATTAAGTTGGCAGAAAAAAAACTTTTTCCCGATTGCATTGTTAGATTAGGTATACGTAATTTATCTGAAAAACGTCTCTCAGAGATTGGCGCTAGCAAATGTGAAAGCGGATGTGAAGCAGAGCATGCGTTTATATCAGCAATGAATAACGCACCGATTGCACTGCTACCAGAAGTTGCAAATGCGCAACATTACGAACTGCCAACAAAATTCTTTGAGCTTTGTTTAGGACAACATCGCAAGTACAGTAGCTGCTTCTGGTTACCAGAAACATTGTCTTTAGATGAAGCTGAAGCCAATGCGCTGCAAATGAGCTGCGAACACGCAGATTTGCAAGATGGGCAACATATTCTAGAACTTGGCTGTGGCTGGGGATCGCTGACATTATGGATGGCAGCACACTACCCCAACAGCCAGATTACGGCAGTTTCTAATTCAAACTCACAGCGTGAATACATTAGCGCCACGGCCGCACAGCGTGGACTTAAAAATATTACAGTGATTACATGTGACATGAATAATTTTTCACCGGATGCTTTTTCAGTAGTAAGATTATTCGATCGGGTGGTGTCGGTCGAGATGTTTGAACACATGCGTAACTACAAACTTTTATTTGGAAAAATACACGATTGGCTGGTGCCAGGTGGCAAATTTTTTATGCATATATTTGTGCATCGCTCAACTCCATATGCGTTTGAAGTGCAAGGTGATGACGATTGGATGAGTCAGCATTTCTTCTCTGGCGGTATGATGCCAAGCGATGATTTGCCTTTACATTTTCAAGAAAAATTAAGGCTAATTAATCGCTGGCGCTGGGATGGTACGCATTATGAAAAAACAGCCAATGCCTGGTTAGAAAATATGGATAAGCACGAAGACAACATCACGCCGATTTTAGAACAAACCTACGGAGTGGATGAAGCAGCAAAGTGGCGTAATCGTTGGCGTATATTTTATATGGCTTGTGCAGAGCTGTTTGGTTATAGAAATGGCCAAGAATGGTGGGTTTCGCATTACCAGTTTGAGCGCCCTCTTCAAAGTTAAATAAAAAATGTTAATTATTAACTTTCTTTTGTTTCAAGTCGCTTGGTTTGCATGTGTAATCGGTGCTGGCCAAGGTCTGCCTTGGTTAGGCATCGTTGTAACAGTAGCCGTCTTGATATGGCATTTTTATCAAGCAAAACAATTCACATCCGAAGTTTTACTCATGTTAACAGCTTTAGCCATAGGGGCAACTTTTGACCAAGCAATGCTGTCATTGGGTTATATTAGTTACATAAATAATGGCTGGGATGCAGCATTTGTACCCGTTTGGATTTTAGCTTTGTGGCTTGCATTTGCTTCAACACTCAATGTGAGCTTGCGTTGGATGCGAACTAAATATTTCATCACCGTCGCTTTTGGCGCAATTGGTGGCCCTCTAGCTTATTTAGGGGCAGAAAAATTAGGCGCAGTAATTTTGCATGGTGCACAAAGTTACATACCTTTATCAATTGGCTGGGCAATTATTACACCCCTACTGGTAATTGTTTCAACTCGATTTGATGGTTTTTCTTCAAATACAAAAGGTGCAATAAAAGGCTTATTGATATGATTCAGTGGCAAATATACATTCTAGGATTTATGAGCATTAGTCTGCTTGCCCTAACAGGCTGGTTGCTTAGTTTAGCAAGAAAAAATGTCACTCATGTAGACAGTATATGGGGTTTGTTTTTAATGTTATCGGCCTGCAGTTATGCCTTGGCATCAAACGATTTTACACCACGCACATTTTTAGTTCTTTTTTTAGTAAGCTTGTGGGCGATTAGACTTAGTGTCTATTTAACTTGGCGTAATTGGGGCACTAATGAAGACCATCGCTACGTCGCCATTCGTCAAAATAATGAACCTAAATTTTGGCTAAAAAGTCTCTACATCATTTTTGGTTTACAAGCAGTTCTGGCGTGGATTATCTCAATGCCATTATTTGGCGCTATCGAATCAAAAGTATCGCTAACAAGGCTGGACGCATTAGGCGGCATTATTTTTACCATTGGCTTTTTGTGGGAAACTATTGCTGATTGGCAATTAAGTATTTTTAAAGCTAATTCTAACAATAAGGGAAAAGTACTCAATACTGGCCTATGGCGTTACAGTCGCCATCCAAACTACTTTGGTGAGTGCTGTGTTTGGTGGGGCTTTTATATAATTGCTATGGCTGGTGGCGCATGGTGGACAATTGCTGGGCCAATTTTAATGACATTATTACTACTAAAAGTAAGTGGCGTTGCATTGCTAGAAAAAGATATTGCAGATCGTCGCCCAGCCTATCTAAGCTATATTAAAAATACCAATGCTTTTATTCCTTGGCCTCCAAAGAAGCTACTCTAACATGCGTAAATCTATATTTATTAGTGCGTTATTGATAACAAGTTTATTTTCAATAGGCGTAAAGGCAAAAGAGTGGGCTTTTGACGTGTACTTAGACAAAAGTAAAATCGGACAACATACCTTTAAGCTGAATGATTCTGACGAACTAACAAGCACTGCAAAATTTAACGTCAAAGTGTTATTTATTAACGCCTATCAATATAATCACCAAGCCATTGAACAATGGCAAGGCGACTGTTTGAGCAGCTTGGAAGCACGTACTCTTGAGAATAAAGTAGAAACCAATATTAAAGCAAAATTATCTGGGCAAGAATTCACCATAGATGATGGCAAGATAAAACAAAATTTACCTGCCTGCACCATGACATTTGCTTATTGGAATCCAAAAATTATTGCACAATCAAAGCTACTGAACCCGCAAAATGGCGAATGGCTAGACACTAAATTCACTCATCTTGGTTCTGAAATCATTGATGTGAAAAACAAAAAAATAGAAGCCATCCATTACAAATTAGATGGTAGCTTGAACGGCAAAAGCAAATTAAAAATTGAGCTTTGGTATTCAGCTAATAATGAATGGCTTGCACTAAAATCGATTACACCTGAAGGCTACACAATTAACTATAAATTACGTTAAGTTATTCATATAAATAACTGAAAGTTAAATTAAATATGTTTATAATAAATTTTAAAAGAGTATTAATTATGTCGATTCTTGCAAGTTTTATGTCAGCTTGTGCAACCAACAAATTGCCACCAATTGCAACTGTTCCACAAGTGAATTTGCCAAAATTTATGGGTAACTGGTACGTCATTGCAGCAATTCCAACCATGATTGAAACTAAATCTTACAACGCGATTGAGAATTACAAGCTGGATGCAGACGGCACCATTGCAACCACATTTACCTTCAATAAGGGTAGCTTAGATGGTGAATTCAAAACTTATCAACCACGAGGTTTCGTCATTGAAAATAGCGGTAATGCATTATGGGGTATGCAATTCATCTGGCCGATTAAAGCTGAGTTTCGTATTGCCTTTTTAAATGATGATTATACACAAACGGTCATTGCTAGAAACGCACGTGATTACGTATGGATAATGGCTAGAACACCAACAATTAGCGATGTGGAATATACCAAGCTTACCAACTTTATCTCAAACCTTGGCTACGATTTAAAAAAACTACGTAAAGTACCTCACAACGCAAGCAAAGCAAGTCAACCATAATAATTGGATACACATACAGGTATGCTTAAAAAGATTTTTAAATGGCTTGATAATGAGGCCGTAGTCATCCCCGACGATGAAAAAAGCTATTGTCCAAACTGGCGCCAGATTGATTTGTGGCGTGTAGTTCCCTTCGTGTTAATACACATAGCCTGCTTCGCTGTTTTTTGGGTCGAATTTAGCTGGTTTGCACTGGCTTTTGCCATTGCGCTTTACGGCATTCGTATGTTTGCAATCACAGGCTTCTATCATCGCTACTTTTCACATAAAACTTTTAAAACCACACGTATTTTTCAATTTGTTTTTGCCGTATTCGGCGCTACGGCTGTTCAGCGCGGACCTTTATGGTGGGCTTCACATCATAGGCATCACCATATTAATTCGGATGAATTAGACGATGCGCACTCCCCTGTACAACATGGATTTTTATGGAGTCACTTGGGTTGGTTTCTTTCAAATGATCACTTTGCCACCAAAACTGATAGGGTAAAAGAATTAGCTAAATTTTTAGAATTACGCTTGCTAGACCGTTTTGATATTGTAGTACCTATTCTTTTTGGCATAAGCATTTACCTATTAGGCATGTGGCTTGAAGCGTATTACCCTAACCTAAACACCAATGGTATGCAATTGTTAGTATGGGGATTTGCGATATCCACTGTAGCGCTATATCACGCCACATTTACCGTCAATTCACTCGCACATGTATGGGGCAAGCGACGTTACGTAACCAGCGACCAAAGTCGTAATAACTTATGGATCGCACTTTTAACACTAGGTGAAGGATGGCATAACAATCATCATCACTATCCAGGTTCGGCTAGACAAGGTTTTTACTGGTGGGAAATTGACTTAACGTTTTACGGCTTAAAGCTTCTTGCAGCATGTGGTTTGATATGGGACATCAGAACAATCCCTAAAGCCATACGAGAATCAAAAAAATACCCGAAATATAGAACCTAGCCTTTAGGAAATCATTTGAAAATCGCTATTATAGGTAGTGGTATTGCCGGGAACACCATTGCTTACCACTTAAACAAACAGCATGATGTAACAGTATTTGAGGCGGAAAGCTATGTTGGAGGCCATACACATACGCACCACATTACGCACGAGGGCAATCAATATAATGTGGATACTGGCTTCATTGTATTTAATGACCGTACTTATCCTAATTTTATTGCATTACTTGATGAGTTAAACGTGACTTGGCAGTCGAGCGAAATGAGTTTTAGTGTTCAATGTGAAAAAACTGGCTTGGAATATAACGGTACTAATTTAAACAGCTTATTTGCACAACGGCGTAATTTATTTAAGCCGTCATTTTACAGAATGATTCGCGATATTTTACGTTTTAATAAAATTTCACTAGAATTACTTGCTGATGGCAACGAGATTAAATTAGGTGATTATTTAAAAAACGGCAATTACAGTCAACAGTTTATTGACCATTACATCATTCCTATGGGTTCAGCAATTTGGTCTACTGAAGCGCAGCAAATGCTAGATTTTCCAGCACGATTTTTTGTACGCTTCTTCCATCATCACGGTATGCTCACAGTGAATAATCGGCCTCAATGGCGCACGATTACTGGCGGTTCAGCAAGCTATGTAAGCTCATTAACTCAAAGCTTTAAAGATAAAATCAAACTTAATACGCCTGTAGAAAGTATACGCAGGCTTGCTAAATCAGTTCGTGTTAAACCAAAACTTGGCGATGAAGAAACTTTTGATTACGTATTTCTTACCTGTCATAGCGACCAAGCACTTAAGCTACTTAGAGATTGTACAACTGCCGAGAATGAAATATTAGGTGCAATTCCATATCAAGAAAACAACGTATTTTTACATTATGATTCAACAATAATGCCTAAACATAAGTTAGCATGGGCTGCTTGGAACTACCACGTCACGAACCCAAATATCAATCAAGTGTCGGTGACCTACAACATGAATATTTTGCAAAATTTGCAATCAAAAGAGCCGTTACTTGTGACGCTAAATCACACTGGGCTGATAAACCCAGCCAAAGTAATCAAGCGATTAAAATATATGCACCCAGTTTACACATTGGCTGGAGCAGCGGCACAAGCTAGACATGCTGAAATTAGTGGTAAAAATAGAACTGGCTATGCAGGCGCATACTGGCGCAATGGTTTTCATGAAGATGGAGTGTTGAGCGCTTTAGAAGCCCTTAAGCACTTTGAACAGGCAGTATTACATAAGTTTAAATGACTAAAAGTGCTATCTACGAAGGCTTAGTAACTCACCACAGATTCCTGCCTAGGCAGCATGGTTTCAGCTACCAAGTTTTTATGATGTATTTAGATTTAGATGAACTGCCAGATTTATTCAGTGGTTTTAAAAATTGGTCTTATACCACTAGAAATTGGGCTTACTTTAAACGATCGGACTATTATGGCAACCCCAAAATATCGCTTAAGCAAGAGATTAGCGACCTTGTAAAAAAAGCCACCGGTTCTGCGCCCCGCGGGAAAATTCGCTTACTAACCAATATGCGTTATTTTGGGCATTGTTTCAATCCAGTGAGCTTTTACTATTGTTTTGAAGCTGACGGCATTACCCTGCAAGCCATTGTCAGCCATATTACCAATACACCTTGGGGTGAAGACTATGCGTATGTGCATGACTTTAACTCTGAGAAAATCATAAAAAAAACTAAAAATGGTGAATTTACAATATTCAAATTTGATAAAACGTTCCATGTTTCACCCTTTATGCCTATGAACATTCAATACGACTGGGAATTTTTGCACGAAGAAAATCAGTTACTAATTCACATGAAAAATTTTAAAGATGGTGAACAAATTTTCAGTGCTATGTTAGCCTTGGAACGCAAAGAAATTAAGCAAAGTAACCTCAATTGGATTTTGATCCATTATCCATTCATGACACTTAAAGTAGTTGCCGCCATTTATTGGAACGCACTTTTACTTTGGATTAAGCGCGTACCTTTTTACTCAAACCCAATAAATGCTTCAAAAAATGATGATTAAGAACACATCTCAACAAGAAACCTTAACTGCCAGCTTAAAGCAAAAAAGCCGCTCTAAATGGGTCGCAGATTTTGCAAAGTCGCAAATCCTAAAACGTCTGCAAATGATACAAAAAGGCAGATTAACGCTCAACGATGGCGCTGAACAGCACAGCTTTGGCAATGGTCAAGAGATAAAAGCCAACATTCATGTGCATGATTCACGCTTTTATGGCGAAATCGCTTTTGGTGGCAGCATAGGCGCTGGTGAAGCCTATATGCTCGGCTATTGGACCGCTGACAATCTTACCGATGTGATTCGTCTGATGTGTGTCAATCAATCCGTCATGGACACACTTGAAGGCGGCTACCAATGGTTGACCAAACCTTTTATGCAATTGTTGCACTGGCTCAATAGCAATACTACCGAAGGTAGTCGCAAGAATATTGCAGCGCATTATGATTTAGGTAACGACATGTTTGCCTTATTTTTAGATCCAACCATGATGTATTCCAGCGCAATCTTTAACGAATATACACCTAATCTACAAGCTGCCTCTGAGCTTAAGCTTAAAACTATCTGCGATAAATTAGACTTAAAACCGACAGATCATGTAATTGAAATTGGCACAGGATGGGGTGGATTTGCCATTTATGCAGCAACGCATTATGGTTGTCATGTAACCACTACCACTATTTCTAAACAACAATATGTATTAGCAAAAGCAAAAGTAAAAGCTGTTGGCCTAGAAGATAAAATCACCCTCTTACTTGAAGACTATCGACATTTAACGGGTACTTTTGATAAATTAGTTTCGATTGAAATGATTGAAGCCGTAGGTCATAGATTTTATGACACCTATTTTGCTAAAGTTGGTTCATTACTTAACGAGGATGGCCTAGCGTTAATACAAGCCATCACAATTGCAGATCAACGTTATGAAAATGCAAAAAAATCAGTCGATTTTATCCAGCGCTATATATTTCCAGGCTCATGCATTCCATCAAACACCGCAATGCTCAACAGCATTACTAAGACGAGTGATTTGCGATTGTTTAATTTGGAAGATATAGGTCAGCACTATGCAACAACTTTAAAAATTTGGCGAGAAAACTTTTTTGAAAATCTTCAAGAAGTTCGAAAACTTGGCTACTCAGAAGAATTTATCAAAATGTGGGATTTCTATTTTTGCTATTGTGAAGCTGGCTTTATGGAATGTGCCTTGGGTGATGTCCATTTATTATTAGCTAAGCCTCAGAACCGAATTTCATATAGCGCTTCTAGTTGGGCAAATTAGCTAGATGCGTTAATGGACGTTCTCTCGGCATTATTGTCATAATCGATACCACCTTAAAAAATTAACGTGCACCATTACATCAGAGATTGCTTGATGGATTTTGAGTACACACCCAAGAGCGCGTTCTACGATGCCTTATCCTCTGCATAAAATAAGCCAAACCAATAAACTTTTAACCCTCTATTTCCATTTTTCTATCAAAATCTAAAAATAGTACTTGACAGAGGAATTGTTTCCCCGTAAAAAGTAGTTTAGGCGTTTGGTTATTTAATTTGGTTTAGTTTTAAGACTGATTATTAGTTAAAAACCCATTCATTTAGGGTGCCTCCCTTTTTTAAAGTATGGAATAAGATATGGCTACAGGTTTAGTTAAATGGTTTAATGATTCAAAAGGTTTTGGTTTCATTACTCCTGATGCGGGCGGCGACGATTTATTCGCTCATTTTTCAGCAATTGTTGACTCTGGTTACAAAAGCTTGAAAGAAAATGATCGCGTAAGTTTTGATGTTACAGACGGACCAAAAGGTAAACAAGCTTCTAACATTCAGAAAGCTTAAGTAACTAAGAATCCAAAAAAATGGCCCTTAATTGGGCCATTTTTTTTGCCTTAATTTACAAAGTTGCCAATTGTATATGCTTAACAACTTACCATCGCACTAGTTTAATATGAATAACGCAGACCTTATTGGCTATTTTTCAGCTTTCTTAACTACACTCGCATTCGTGCCACAAGCTCTACATTCTTGGAAAACGCGAGATTTATCTGGCGTATCGCTACCCATGTATAGTTTATTTAGCCTCGGTGTCGCTGGATGGTTGATTTATGGCATCATGATTGTCAGTTGGCCAATTATTCTTGCCAACTGCATTACTTTAGTACTCGCTTGCGTAGTTCTTTGCTTAAAAATTACGCATAGACACTGAAAACTCTTGGTATTATATTTTTTGATTATTCGCCAAAAAGCCCATCTCAATAAGTGACTTACGCAAGAGAGCTTCTACACCACGATAACCTTCAGCATTCGGGTGTACTTGGTCTGCTTTAAGCGCATTATTCCCTAACACCTTTGTAAATAGATTTTCGACCAAAGGTGTATCAGTCTCTTCTGAAAGTTTTTTATAAAGAGAATGATCCGAAAGGTGACCAAAAGCTGCGCCCATTGGACTAAATTCTGGTATTGCCAATAATATAGTTTGAATACCCTTTACTTTAGCCTGCGCTAGTATGGACTTCAAATTACTAATCGTCTCAGTTTCTGGTAAGCGTTGAAGGAAATCATTTCCTCCAAGCTCAATGATAAGCAAATCAATCTTCATGCCTGCAAGCAAAGTTGCTGTGCGTTCTAGGCCATCTGCTGAAGTGTTGCCTGGTACGCTAGCATTGGTGATATTCCAACCAGTATTATCAGCAAGAATACTGACATAATCTTCTTTCATTCCTGCGCCAGTGCCAAAACTTAAACTATCGCCTAAAACCACTACTGTGGATTTTGCGGGTATATTCGAATATTGTGGCTTATTATCGCAAGCTGCTATATTGATAGCCAAGAAAATTATGATGAATAGTTTTTTCAATACGCTCAACAAGTACATTTCTTTATTCGCAATGCAATCAATTAAGGATTTATGGTTTACTTTTTAAGTGCGTAGACCACAATATTGTCACCCGCAGTGTATCCAAAAATAGCATTACCACCCGCTGCCACAGCAATATACTGAACACCATCAACTTCATAACTAATAGGTGGTGCATTCACACCGGCTTCAACCTTAGCTTGCCATAGCAATTCACCAGTATTGCTATTGTAAGCATTGAAATTGCCATTACCTTCGCCCATAAACAATAGCTGACTTTTGGTGGCGAGTAAGCCGCCCATTAACGGTTGTTCTGTTTTTACTTGCCAGTTAATTTTGCCAGTAGCTAGGTTAATGGCGGATATAACGCCCCATCGCGGGTCTTTTGTAGGTTCTGATGATGCATATCGAATCGCAGCAGCACCATCTTTAGCGGGCTCTTCCACCAATTTGTATTTTATAGGGGAATGGATTCCTGCAACAAAGCTAGTTTGACTACCCTCATCTAATGCGCTCGGACTCCAGTTTGAACCACCTAGTATGCCAGGATAAAGCACAGTACCTTCTTTAGTTGCCTTAGCAAATAGATTTTTTTGTGGCACAAAAGCATCTGATTTCATTAGTAGCTTTCCTGACGCTCTGTCATTCACATAATACCAACCAGTTTTACTAGCTTGTCCAACTGCAGCAATTTTTTTACCACCAGACATATAGTCAAATAATACCGGCGGACTAGCTAAGTCATACCCCCAAACATCATGCGGCACTTGTTGATAATACCATTTAATTTTTCCTGTTTCCGTGTCTAAAGCAACCAACGAGACTGTATATAAATTATCCCCTGGACGTGAAACGTCATTCATTTGTGGAGATGGGTTACCAGTTCCAAAATAAAGTGTATTGGTTTTAACATCGATCGCTGGCGTACTCCAAGCTGAGCCACCACCATAGCGCCATGCATCTTTATTATTAATTAAATTAGCTTTTTCAGCGGCAATATCACGATTTAACGAAATGCCATCCGACGTAGTCTCTGCAAACAGCCCCTCCCAACCTTGTGCTGGAATTGTGTCGAACTGCCACACACGTTTACCACTGCTAACATCATAAGCCGCTAAGAATCCTGGTCGGCCATAACGTCCATCGACCCCAATTACCGCACCTAATGGCGCATCTAATCTAGGTGTATCTACATGTAAGCCGTAACCTACTCCAGTCACACCCACAATAACTTTGCCTCGATACACCACTGGGGCCATAGCAATGCCAACACCTGTGCCACCGTAAACATCTTTACTGCTTTTTGCATCAGCTTTGCTCAAGGAAGTAGTATCTTCAGTGAGCGCGGTATCATCAGCCACGTCAATATCCCAAAGCTTGCTACCATTTTTAGCATCTAAGGCTATCAATCGCGCATCAACCGTACCAATAAACACTTTGCCGTCACTCACAGCAACACCTCTATTTGCTGGTCCGCAACACATTTTCCAGTTTGCTCTGCGATCATGCTTGTAACGCCATAATTCCATGCCCGTTTTAGCATCCAAGGCGACCACATGATTAAAGGGTAGTGCCACATACATCACGCCATTTGTGACAATTGGTGTAGCTTGAAAGCTTGCAACGACCCCACTTTTAAATTGCCAAGCCAACTTCAAGTATTTAACATTTTGCTGATTGATTTCTGTCAATGGCGATAAACGTTGATTGGTATAATCACGACCAAAACTAGGCCAATCTTTACTAGACACATCAACGACCTGCTTATTTGCTAACCCTGAGCAGGACAACATAGTAAAATAACTGAGTAAAATTAGACCTTTAACGCTAATATGGCTTAACTTACAATTGATTAATGGCTTATTCATCACATTTCCTATTTCTTATTAAAGAATGAATATCTTTAAAGCTTCATAATTAAAGTATACAGATTCGTATACTTTTTGCCAGTTTTTAACGAAGTTACATTTTGATCATGGCTATCAATCTTGTTAAGTCAGTAGATGATAGTTGCAGTTATACTGATGTAAGTATCATCAAAATTGGAGTACTTAATGAACGACCGTATTCAGCAACTACTTGACCAGATCACCACACTAGAAGATGACCTGCGTGAGGCGCTCAACGAGCAACAGAATAATATATTTTTCCAGATAAAGGGCAAGCGTGTCGAATTCGAACAATCCGTCAAAGAAACTCATCGAAGACTTAAGCGAAACTTCTTTCGTTGGTTGGTAACTGATCGCCCGCAGAACTTGATTACTGGTCCGATTATTTACTCGATGATTATTCCATTACTTATTACTGACCTTTTCGTCAGTTTCTACCAGCTCACCTGCTTTCCAATTTACGGCATCAAGAAAGTACGGCGTGCCGACTACATTATATTTGACAGACAACAGCTCAATTACCTGAATTTTATTGAGAAATTTCATTGTACATACTGTGCATATGGCAGTGGCATGATTTCCTATGTTAGTGAAATTATTGCAAGGACTGAGCAATATTTTTGCCCAATCAAACATGCGCGAAAAATATTAGGTACGCATAATAGGTACGCACGCTTTTTAGAATACGGAGAAGCGGAAAACTACGAAGCAAAGCTTGAGGAATATCGCCGAGCATTGTCGAAAGACACCTCTGGCAAAAAGAATCAATAATCTGCTTTTATTGAGCATTTGGCCAAATTTCACAAAATACAAATCCAGAAATATGCAAGCATCTACTCATCTTGTTATTCGCATTAATAATTTTCTTAATCGCTCTGGCAAATTGGCGGCTATACAAGCTCCCACTTTTCACATTATTAACACAGCATGATATTCTGTCATTCTTTCTCTTAAAGTATCAATCATGAACACTACTGAAACCTTTATTTCACCTAAAACAGGAATAAAAGATACCTTTATTCCCAGCAAAGATGCATCTCTTGAATCATCAATTAGCACCTTGCAGGGAAAATTAATAGCGCTAGGTATTCATGTAGAAGAAAAATCTTGGTTAAATGAAATCGAGGGTATTTGGTCAGTACATGTTATCGATAAAGACTGCACACGATTATTTACCAATGGTAAAGGCGCATCGCAGCTTGCTGCTCGCGCTAGCGCGCTTGGCGAGTATTTTGAGCGCTTGAGTACCAACTATTTTTGGACACATTTTTACTTAGGTGAAACTATCGCCTATAAAGAGTTTGTACATTACCCGAATGAGCAATGGTTTAAGGTCAAGAATGACAAGTGGCCTAAAGAGTTATTAACACCAGATTTACAAAAATTTTACAACCCAGAAGGTACGACTGTTGCCAGTCAGTTGATTGATTTGAATTCAGGCAATAAAGAGCGCGGCATTTGCGCGATTCCGTACACACGTTTACGTGATGGAAAAATCGTTTTATTCCCTGTTAATCTCATCGGAAATTTGTATGTCAGTAATGGCATGAGTGCGGGCAACACCTTGATGGAAGCACGCACACAGGCGCTTGCTGAGATTTTTGAACGTGACATCAAATACAAAATTATCCGTGAAGGCATTTGTTTGCCAGACGTACCAGAATCTGTGATTAATCGTTATCCAAGCATTGCTGCAGGCATTAAAGGCTTGCGCGATGCAGGCTACGGCATTTTAGTAAAAGACGCCTCTTTAGGTGGTCAATATCCGGTGATGAACGTTACGCTTTTACATCCTGAAGACCAAGGTTGCTTTGCTAGTTTTGGCGCACACCCACGCTTTGAAGTTGCGTTAGAACGGGCACTGACTGAATTGCTTCAAGGCCGCGCCCTAGGCAGCTTAAAAGGCTTCGTCGCGCCAGGTTTTGATATGGAGGAGATTGCTGACTCACAAAATTTAGAAATCCATTTTGTAGATTCTAGCGGTGTGATTAGCTGGAATTTTTTACGCAGCACGCCAGATTATGAATTTGTAGATTGGAACTTTGGCACAACCACGCAAGAAGACTACGACTGGTGTGTAAATACCATTCACAATAGCGGGCATGATATGTACATTGCTGACTTTACCCACCTAGGCGTTTACGCCTGCCGCATTTTCGTACCAGGCATGAGTGAAATCTACCCGGTAGAAGAATTAGAATGGGAAAACAACACCGTAGGTAATTTGGTGCGCCCTTTTGCCTTACGCTTACAAGATTTAAAAAAGAAAGAATCCGCTGAATTACTAGAAATACTGCTTGATTTAGATTTAGCAGATGAATTACCTGTCACCACACTCATAGGCCTATGTGCTGATGCTGGTTCCACTTGGGTAGATCTGCGCGCCGGCGAACTTAAAACACTTGCTGCGCTGGCTTGCAACAGCACCAACGACATATTAGACGGCTGTGCTTGGATTGCACAATTCAATGAACTTCCGCCAGCGCGTGCAAAAGTTTACCGCTGCATTGCAAATTTAGTGCAAATTGAGGATGAGTTAGCCACTGATGGATCAAAAAGTAGCAATCTGGCCTTATTTGAAGACAATCTGCAACTTATGTACGGCCAAGAAACATTAAGCCAAGCAAAACGCCTTGTTAATCGTGAAGAGCAATTTTTTGGCTTAGGTAACCTAGGCGCAAATATGGAAGGCAGCAAAATGCATCAACAATTGCTGGCTGCCTATGGAAAAGTTTGGAAGCGCTAAGGGATTTTTTATGATTCTAGATACTATCGCAAACGCAGATCGATACGCAGCAATACACCCTTTATTCACTCGAGTGTTTGACTTCATGCGCAATACTGATTTGCATGCGCTCGCCAATGGACGGCATCATATTGTTGGCGATGATGTATTTGCTATTGTCGCACGTGTAGATGGGCGCACACGCGATGAGGCGCAACTGGAATGCCATCGAAAATATATCGATATTCAGTTAGTGTTATCAGGTGTAGACGAAATGGGATGGAAGCCGCTTGCAGACTGCCATAAGCCAGTGAGCGAATATAGCGAATCGGCAGATATTCAATTTTACTATGACTCCCCTGCTTCTTGGATTGCCACTCCTTCGGGATCATATTGTATCTTTTTTCCTGAAGATGCTCACGCACCTTTAGTTGCCGCACAAGCCATTCATAAAATAGTGTTTAAGGTTGCTGTCGATGCAACCCATCAATAATGCAGTTGTTGAATGGCGAGACGAACAACCTTTTGCCAGTAATTTTCAAGATGTTTACTTTTCAAGCGACAATGGCTTACTTGAAACTGAGTATGTATTTTTACTAGGCAATGATTTATCAAGTCGCTGGCAAAAAACCAATAATTGCCTGTTTACCATCGCCGAAACAGGCTTTGGTACTGGTTTAAATTTTTTATGTGCTAGTCAACTATGGCTGTCCACTGCGCCTGAACATGCTACTTTACACTTCATCAGTGTGGAGAAATATCCGCTTAGTCTTAATGATTTAACTCGAGCACTAGATTGCTGGCCTGAGTTAAAAGAATTAGCTGAGCCATTATTAGCCAATTACGAAAATTTATTAATTGACGAAACTCCCCTTAGTTTATATAACAATCGAGTGCGTTTAAGCTTGCTTATTGGTGATGCGACAATGTGTTTGGCTAAATTAGCCACAAATCCAAAAAACAAGAATGAGGCATTTATTGACGCTTGGTTTTTAGATGGATTTTCTCCTAGTAAAAATTCTGAAATGTGGCGCCCCGAGTTATTTGTGCAAATGGCGTTGCTATCAAACACAGCAACTACCTTAGCCACGTTCACTAGTGCTGCTACGGTTAGACGCGACCTCATAACGGCAGGTTTTAAAATCAACAAACAAACAGGCTTTGGTAAAAAACGGGAAATGTTACGTGGGCGATTTTTAGGTAATGCAAATGACGCCTAAAACCGCCATTTTAATTGGGGGCGGCATAGCAGGCTGCAGCACGGCTTACGCATTAGCTCAACGCGGTATTCAAGTGACTTTATTTGAACGTAACGAAGCCATTGCCAGTGAAGCCTCAGGCAACCCACAAGCCATGCTTTACCCACGCATTAGTGGCGATGATGATGCCAGTCAATTTGCCCTAGAGAGTTATTTATATAGCTTAAATTTTTACAAATCGCTCAATTTAAACCCTGCAGACAACAACATTTGCGGCATGTTACAACTAGGGTTTAACCCGCGAGAATCAGAGCGCATACAAAAAGTTGCAACACTAAAACATGAAGGAAACATCATAAAATATGTTAATTCTGATGAAGCGAGCGAGCTTGCTGGCATAGCGCTTTCACATGATGCACTATATTTTCCAGATGCTGCATGGGTAAATCCTAATCAACTTTGCAAACGTTTAACCGAGCATAAAAATATCTCAGTTAATACATTAAGTAATGTAAATAATATATTGAAAAATAATGATTTATTTGAAATATATTCTAATGGTAATTTAATAGAAAAAGCTGATATTGTGATTATTGCAAATGCCAATGAAGCACAAAACTTAGGCATTAATTTATACTTAAAAACACAAGCGGTACGTGGTCAAGTCAGCATTCTTGAAGCCACCGATGAGAGCAATAAAATAAAGTCTATTATCTGTAGTGATGGCTATTTAAGCCCTGCAAGCAACAACCAACATTGCTTAGGTGCCACTTTCTCAACAGACAATATGGGTGACGCAATCGATGAAGAAGACCACCAAGCCAATTTATTTAAATTGAAAAGCTTTTCATTACCTTTGCACGAAAATCTTAAAAACAATATCAAAGGTGGTCGAGTTTCATTCAGATGCACCTCCTTTGATTACTTTCCGTTGGTAGGCAAGTTGCTAGATAACGCGATGCTAAATGCCAAACCGCCCCGCCCCAACGCAACACCAGAAACCTTACCTTACATTAACGGGCTTTATATCAACGTGGCCCATGGCAGCCGCGGCTTCACCAGCGCGCCATTCTGCGCAGAGCTGTTAGCGCAACTGATATGCAACGAACCAATCACCATGAATAGTGAATTTGCTGCCTTAATGAACCCCAACCGCTTTGCTCTACGCAAGCTTGGTTTAAAGCGTTTAGCTAGGCAGATTTAACTCCGTCCCGTCATTCTGAGCTTAGCTAAAAATAGCGAAGTTTTTAGTTTATTCGTCAAGTTCTGCTGTTTTCAATTAAAATTGCCGTATGCAAACTTCAAACGATAACGCGCTTAAACATTACCAGCAAGCCCTGCTACATAATCCTAAGGATTTAGATGCGCAAATTAATTGTGGAAATTTATGTGTGGAACTGCATCGCTATGAAGAAGCTGCGGGATATTTCAGGCGTTTGTTACGCATACTCAAAACCAATTTAGACGTTCGTAATGCCTTATGCTATGCCTTGCAAGCCCTTGGTAACGAATCGCACGCACAGGGCCGTTATGCCATGGCAGAAGCTTGCTTTATGGAGGCACTTGAGTATCAACCAGCCAATGCGGCATATTTATATAACTTGGGCAACGCGCAACGCGAGCTTGGTAAAGCGAAAGAAGCGGCAATTCAATTTCAAAAAACCATACAATTAACCCCTGCTGACGCGGACGCTTATAACAATTTAGGCAATGTGCAACGCGAATTGGGTCAGCTAGATTTAGCGATTACAAGCTACCAAAAGGCGCTAAACCTAAACCCTAAACTTTACCATGCCAAGGTGCACTTGGTGCATCAAAAGCAGCATGTATGCGACTGGCAGGGCTTAGAGTCCGACATTGCCGAAATTCGCGATTGGGTAAAGACTGTTCCAGTAGCACAAGTATCACCATTCGCTTTTTTAGCAATGCCCACCACTACTAGCGCTGAACAAAAAATATGTGCCAATAATTGGGTAAACAATCGATACGCAGCACTCATTGCTCATGGCAAGTCGCTTGATTTTAAGTACGAAACATCAACAAAACCTAAAGCTACCAAAAAAATTAAAATTGCTTATCTATCGGCAGATTTTAGATTGCATCCTCTGGCCTTTTTAGTGAGTGAGATGATAGAACTGCACGACCGCTCACGATTCGACATCATTGCTTTCTCTTATGGTGTTAATGATAAAACCAGTGCTAGAGCCCGCCTAGAAAAAGCCTTTGATCAATTTTATGATGTACGAAATTTATCTGAGATTGAAACTGCAAAAAAGATATATGCTTGCGACATTGATATATTAGTGGATTTAACAGGTTTTACTCAAACAAGTCGCAGTGGCATCGTCGCGCTACGACCTGCACCGATCAATATTAACTGGCTAGGCTTCCCTGGAACAATGGGTGGTTTAAATAATAACCAACCACTGTTTGACTACATTTTAAGCGACATATTTATTACGCCAGTTGAAAGTGCTCAGCACTATGCAGAACGATTAGCTTTGTTGCCTGATTGCTATCAAGCGAATGACAGTAAAAGGCCTGTCAGCAAAGCGCCTACAAGATTATCATGCCATTTACCTGAAGGTGCTTTTGTATTTTGTTGCTTTAATCAAACATTTAAAATCACCCCTGATGTTTTTGCAATTTGGATGCGTTTACTAAAATCAGTACCCAATAGTGTTCTTTGGTTGCTGGACTGCAATAGCTGGGCAAAGAATAATTTAATTCGCGAGGCAACAGCGCAAGGGGTAAGCGCAGAAAAGCTAATTTTTGCACCAAGAATTACTATCGCAGACCATCTGGCACGCCATGTGCATGCAGACTTATTTTTAGATACGCTTCCCTATAATGCCCACACCACTTGTAGTGATGCTTTATGTATGGGAGTACCTGTATTAACTTGTGTAGGCGATACTTTTTCTGCTCGAGTTGCTGGTAGTTTATTAAACTCATTAAACTTAACTGAATTTATTACCTACTCGCTACAGGATTATGAAGAAAAAGCTTTTTTTTATGCAACTAACCCAGCCACTTTGACATCAATCAAGAAAAAAATCCTCGATAATAATGCGACATCTACCTTGTTTGATACTAAGCTATTTGCGCGTTATTTAGAAGATATCTATCAGACAGTGTTTAAGCGTCATCTAGATGCATTGGAAACTGATGACAATGCTTAAAGAATAGTACAAAATAACGTGCTAAAGTCATCTTAATAGTATTTTACAAAAGCGCACAGGATATCAACATGGCAGCAATCGACATTAGTCCAATTCTAAAATTCATGCTCGACAAAGGTGGTTCAGACCTCTTTTTTAGTACGGGTGCAGCCATTCATATTGAGGTTGAAGGCGAAACCCTGCCGATTAATGCGCAGGTGATGGTGCCTGGCATGATTAAAGAAATCGCATATTCATTAATGAGTGAAGCGCAAATTAAAGAGTTTGAAGCAACATTAGAATGTAATTTTGCACTAGGCAAAAAAGATGTTGGTCGCTTCCGTATTAATGTTTTTAGGCAACGTGGCGAAGTTGGCATGGTCGTACGCCACATAAAAACAGAGATCCCGTCTATTGATAGCCTAGGCTTACCGGCAATATTACGAGATTTAATTATGCGTAAGCGCGGTCTTATTTTAGTAGTTGGTGCCACTGGTTCTGGTAAAACCACGACGCTAGCCTCTATGATTGACTATCGCAACGAAAATGCCAATGGCCATATTGTCACCATTGAAGATCCGATAGAATTTATCCATCCGCATAGAAAGTCGGTGGTTGATCAGCGAGAAGTGGGTATTGATACTTTATCATTTGAAAATGCTTTAAAAAATGCCATGCGCCAAGCACCTGATGTCATTTTAATTGGTGAAGTGCGCGATATGGAAGGCATGAAAAATGCGATGGCTTATGCTGAAACAGGTCATTTATGTTTAGCCACATTACATGCCAATAATGCAAATCAGGCACTAGAGCGTGTTATTTCTTTCTTTCCTGAAGACGCTAGGGCAGGCTTGCTACTTGGCATATCAATGAATCTAGTGGCGATTGTTTCTCAGCGCTTAATTCCAGGAAAACTAAGTAAACGTGTGGCAGCTACTGAAGTGATGATTAATACACCATACATTGCTGAACTGATTCAGAAGCAAAAACTAAGTGACATCAAAGAAACAATGGGCGATAACAATGACATTGGTATGGTCACTTTTGATCAGTCACTTTTCAGATTATTCAGTAATGGTAAGATTGACGAAGAAAATGCACTGACTAATGCGGACTCACGCAACGACTTGTCATTAAAAATGCGCTTTGCTGCAGAAGGTGCCCGTAACAGTAGCTTTGGTAGCTAAATTATTGCAATCTTCACTATACCTGCTCGCCTTGCGTGTTAGCCGCAAATATTGCGGCTAACATAATTAAGCTACCACCAACCCATTCATTAATATCCATCACTTCATGTGCCAAGTAATAAGAAGCCACTGCAGCGACCACCAGCTCAAATAAAAATATGACAGACGCCCGCGTTGCGGGTATTTGCGTTACACCATATTGCACTAATAGCGTTGCCGCCATTAATAACAAGGCAATCAATAAAACTATCATCCAGTTAGATGCACTTAAAAAATCAGGTGCTGGCAATGCTTCTTTGGTGAATACTATATACACGATAGAAACCACAAGTACACCAATCCATACCGCAAAAGACTTTGCGCGAATACTGAGATGGGTAGATTGTCGCGTAATCACATTGGTAAGAGAAAACCCTATGCCAGAAGATAAAGCCAACCATTCTGCCGTATTTCTTGGAAGTGGCAAATGGCTTATTTTCGGATCATATAACATAACAAAGGCGCCTAATAGCGACACTGCGATTGCGATATAACCTTTAACACTTGTCTTTTCTTTTAGCCAAAAATGCGCAAGTATCAGCGTCCATAAAGGTGATAAATAAAATAGCAGCATAATACGCATGACTTCGCCATCAATCACTGCCAGCACATAAGCTAAATTAGTCCAACCTGCAACAATGCTTAACCAAACGATACTAATAGGCAACTCAAAAACACCTCGCCAATGTTTGGCAAAGTAAATTGCTGCCATTATCGTTGCAATGCTATAGGTGTAAAAACTTGAAGCAGCACCCGAAAATCCAGCCTCGGACATTACGCGATAAGGAAACCAAATAATACCCCAGCTAAGTGCGCCAAATAACAATCCGAACACGGCAATCCGTTGGTTTGAGGCATTATGTTTTATTCGTTTGATATTTTCCACTTGATTCACTTTACTCGATTTAATGTCTTTATTCACTGCTTTAGCCAAAGTCTATAGCTAATGTCTGTTGTTAAGGGCTATTGCAAGTACTCACGCTATATTACAATATCGTCTATGAATCCAAATCTTAATTTGCTACAGCCATACCCTTTTCAACGCTTACGCGATTTATTTAAAGGTATAACACCTAATCCAAGCTATTCTGCTATTAATCTTTCAATCGGTGAGCCTAAACACGCCACACCACAGCTCATTAAAGATGCGCTGGTGAATAATTTAGCTGGTTTGGCTAGCTACCCTACAACCGTCGGCTCCTTGGCTCTGCGAGAAGCAATTTCAAGCTGGGTTTCGCGCCGTTATGGCGTGCCAGCACTTAACCCTGAAACCGCGATTTTACCAGTCACTGGCAGTCGTGAAGCGCTATTTGCTTTTGCACAGGTAATTATTGATAACTCCAAACTAAATCCAGTGGTGATTTCACCGAATCCTTTTTATCAGATTTACGAAGGAGCAGCATTTTTAGCGGGTGCTGAACCCTATTTTCTAAACACATTACCTGAAAATCAGCATGCCATGGATTTTGAAAGTGTGCCTTTAGAAGTGCTAAAACGCACGCAGCTAGTCTATATTTGCAGCCCAGGCAATCCATCAGGTAAGGTATTGTCATTAGCTCAATGGAAAACTATATTTGAATTATCTGACAAATATGAGTTTGTCATCGCGGCAGATGAATGCTATTCGGAAATCTATTTCAATGAAGCCAATCCGCCACTAGGTGCGCTGCAGGCCGCGCACAAGCTGGGTAGAGATTACAAAAACTTAGTGATTTTCAGCTCCCTCTCTAAGCGCTCAAACGTGCCAGGTATGCGCTCTGGGTTTGTTGCTGGTGACGAAAAGATTATTAAGCAATTCACGCTGTATCGCACCTATCATGGTTGTGCTATGAACCCTGTTGTGCAAGCGGCTTCTATCGCGGCATGGAACAATGAAGCGCATGTGATAGAAAACCGTAGTCTTTATGCGGCTAAATTCAATGTAGTCACACCATTATTGAAAAATGTAATGGATGTTGAGTTACCAGATGCCGCATTTTACCTTTGGGCGAGAAGCAAACAAAGTGACACCGAGTTAGCGATAAAACTGTATCGTGATTTAAACATAACAGTATTACCCGGCAGCTATTTAGCGCGAGAAGCACATGGATTAAACCCTGGTCAAAATTTCATTCGTATGGCTTTAGTAGCATCGCATGATGAGTGTATTGAGGCGGCAAAACGGATGGCTGAACACCTAGATTAAACCGAGATTTCCATTAGGCCCCAACATTCCTGCCTGCACAGGAATGACAGGGTTTATTAAGTTTAACTCCTAATAAATTGATTTATTTGATTAAATACTAATTCATTCATCAGTGGATTTAGGCAATCCAACTCAACATTATTATCCATGCCACGTAGCCAAGTCAGTTGGCGTTTTGCTAATTGGCGCGTAGCAAATATGCCTCTATCATGTAATTCAGCAAGGTCATATTTGCCTGCAAGGTGTTCTAAAACTTGCCTGTAACCTACGCATCGCATTGAAGTTGATTCAGGCGTTAATGATGGATATTTTGCAATTAGTGCTTTTACTTCATCCACAAAACCATCTTTAAGCATTTGTTCAAATCTCATCGCAATCCGCTCATGTAAAACTTTACGATCACTTGGTACTAGTGCTATTTTTAGTAAGTGATAAGGTAAAGTTTCACTAGTTTGCTTTTCGTAAAGCGCAGACATTGCTTCGCCTGTGAGTTCAAACACCTCTAAAGCACGTTGAATGCGCTGCGTATCGTTTGGCTTTAATCTTGCAGCTGTGATTGGGTCAACTAAAGCCAACTCCTCATGCATGGCTGGCCAACCAATAAACGAAGCACGCGCATCCAGCTTCGCACGCACTTCTGAACTTGCCTCAGGCAAGCCACTCAACCCGTCTTGCAAAGCTTTAAAGTAAAGCATAGTACCGCCCACCAACAAGGGAGTCTTACCTCGCGCTGTTATATCTTTCATTAAACGCAAAGCATCCGTTCTAAAATTAGCAGCTGAATATGCGCTAGTCGGCTCAATAATGTCAATTAAATGATGTGGGGCCATTATAAGCGTTGCAGCATCAGGCTTAGCCGTGCCGATATTCATCTCCTTAAAAACTAAAGCAGAATCCACACTGATGATTTCGATAGGAAGCCTCGAGATAAGATTAACCGCCGCTCCAGTTTTACCACTGGCAGTTGGACCCATTAAAAAAATGGCAGGAGAATGAACTATTGTTTGCATGTTAAAAAAAGGTGCAACCTGTAAATTAAACGAATAAAACTGCGTGGTCTTTATTTTATCTTGCTAAGAGGCTTGTATAATAACTCTATTAATACGTTACCTCTTTATTTCCAACCACCTTTTATCTTTACATGGACTGAGATATGAATTTAGAAAAAGTTATTTTTGGTTTCTTCATTGTATTAGCAATGACCCTCAATTTTGGTTTTTTTTATGGTGATATTGACAACCCATCCCATCATCATGTTTATGAGCTTTATGCCGCAATTGTTGTAAGCCTAATTGCTACCGTGCTTAAATTTGGCGACCGCACTCATGTGGGTGCCATTTTATTATCTACTAGCTTGGCGGCAGATTTGCAGCTTATTACTGCGGCTATTTTGTGGGCAACCTTACATGGTAAGTATGATGAACCTGCTTTGATGGTATATATCGTTTCACTATCAGGCGGCGCACTGATGGCTAATATTATTTCCGTGGTACTACTGCTTGCAGAAACCATTAGCCAAAGACGCTAAATTTTATCTGGTTACCATATTAAAGCTTAAGCCTGATGAATAGCATTCTGTTTCTTATTTTGCGCCGCTTGCGCAAGCCGCTTATTTTAATTATTGCGAGCTTTGCCATTGCTATCTTGGGGCTCACAATCATGCCTGGGATAGATGATAAAGGTCAACTTTGGCATTTGAGCGTATTTGAAGCGTTATACGTTATTAGCTATACCGCAACTACCATCGGCTTTGGTGAGATACCTTATCCATTTAGCCAATCGCAACGTTTATGGCTAACATTTTCCATTTACCTGACCGTGATTCCATGGTTTTATGCGATAAGTAAGATCATTACCTTATTGCAAGATACGGCACTCAAACAAGCGATTGCCTTAGAACGTTTTGGTCGTGCCATTAATCTACTTAAAGAACCTTTTTATATTTTATGTAGTTACGGTCAGTCGGCGAATTTGTTAGCCAAAGCACTCGACCATATGAATATGCGCGTAGTAGTGATTGAACGCTCTCAAAATCGCTTAGACGAATTAGAGCTGACCGACACCAAACAAGTAGTACCAAATTTTTGTGGTGATGCAATTTTGCCAGACAATTTAATACGTGCAGGCATTTTAAGTCCGCATTGTAGAGGTTTGGTTACACTTACTGACAACGATGAAGTGAATTTAGCGGTAGCGATTGCAGTGAAGTTATTAAACCCTCACTTGCCTGTGGTTGCACGTGCAGATCGTGATGATATTGCAGCTAATATGTCCTCATTTGGAACAGATCACATTATTAATCCTTATACGCTATTTGGCGACCAGCTCGCCATGCGCGTTCACGCGATAGGCACTTACTTGCTACATGAATGGCTTACAGGCATCACAGGTGAAACCTTATGTCCTCCTGAGTCACCGCCAAGAGGACGCTGGATTGTTTGTGGTTATGGTCGCTTTGGTAAATCGGTAGTCGAAAATTTAGAGCGCGAGCATATTACCACCACAATTATTGAGGCCATGCCTGAACTGACTAATTGCAACAACTGCATTGTAGGCAGTGGTACAGAAGCCAAAACTTTAATCGAAGCAGGTATTAATGACGCGGTAGGTATCGTCGCAGGTACAGATAACGACATTAACAATTTATCTATAATGATGACAGCGTTTGAACTTAATCCAAAAATATTTTTAGTGATTCGTAAAAATCATAGCTATAACGCAACACTCTTTAGACAATTTGATGCGCACATCACCATGCAACCCACACACATCATTGCGCACGAGTGTTTAGCGCATTTGATCTCGCCTTTACTTGCGCAATTTTTAAACTTAGTGCGCAATCAAAGTAACGATTGGGCAAATCAACTGATTAGCCAATTAGTGTCGAAAGTAGGTGAAGAAGTCCCTGAGACTTGGGCAGTGTCCATCAACAAAGAAATGGCTCCAGCAGCGACGGAACTGATTAATCAAAACGTCAATATCACGCTACAAACGCTCTCACTACACCCGACAGATCGAGAGCAAACCTTGGACGTAGTACCTTTGATGCTATTACGAAATAACCAAACTACATTGGTTCCGGCGCTCGATACTGCATTAATGCTTGATGACCAAATTTTATTCTGTGGCCGACCTGAAACAAAAGCGCATGTCGCTACCTTGCTAGAACATGGTAAAACTCTAAGGTATATTGTAGATGGAAAAGAAACACCGAATAGCTTGGTTTTTCGGTGGCTGCTTGCAAAAAAACTGTAACTTAATAACTATTTCCCCCGCATAAACATCTTATCCAAGTCACTCATACTCACTTGAAACCAAGTGGGGCGACCGTGATTGCATTGTCCGCTCCGCTCGGTGGCTTCCATATCTCGTAGTAAGGCGTTCATTTCTAGTAGTGTTAAGCTTCGATTGGCGCGGACAGCGGCATGACAAGCCATGGTGCCTAATAACTCGTTACGGCGCTCGGTAAGCGCCCTTGAGGCGCCATATTCGCGTAAGTCGCGCAATACATCTCGCGCTAATGTCACGGCATCGGCATCTTGCAGCATCGTCGGTACAGCGCGTACAGCTAACGTGGTGGGTGACAGAATGGCAATGTCAAATCCTAACTGTTGAAGGCTGCCATCGTTGCTTGCAAGCGACTCTTGCACTGTTGCAACTTCTAATCTGTCCGCATTAAAACTCACCGGTAGTAACAAAGGTTGCATCGCAACAGTTTTATTAGAGCCATCTTTCCCGTCAAGTGCGTTTTTGAGTTGCTCATAAATAATGCGTTCGTGGGCGGCGTGCATATCGATAATGACCAAACCTTCCGCATTTTGCGCTAGAACGTATACACCATGAATTTGTGCAACGGCAAAGCCTAATGGGTGGTCGTTTTTAGAAAAATAGGCATCGCCAGCAAGCTCGTTCTTATTGGCCTGCATGGCAGCGTCATTTGATGCATTACTTGAATAATTTTTTGCGTTATTTTCATCAAAATTATTTTGGCCAAATAAGGTTTGGTAAAAGCTATTTGGCTCATTGGCGCTTAGGTTGATTTGGGCTTGATACGTTGGGTAATTTGGCTTACTAGTATTTTGTGCGCTAAAAGGATTGTAAGCCGCTTGATTCGCCGTGCTTGCATTTGAAACGCCGGTGGGTGAAGCCAAGGCTTTATGCAACGAATGAAATACAAAACGATGAATAGCTTGCCCATCTCTAAATCTGACTTCGATTTTTGCAGGATGAACGTTCACATCTACCAAGTTATGGTCTAACTCCAAAAACAATACAAACGCAGGATGGCGATCATGGTGTAGCACATCTTGGTAAGCTTGGCGTATAGCGTGCGAGATAAGTTTATCGCGCACATAACGACCATTGACATAAACATATTGCGTATCGCTTTTATTGCGATTAAAAGTAGGCTTAGCGACTACGCCCCATAGGCGCAAACCTGCGGCTGATTCATCTACGTTAATCGTTTCAGCGGCAAATTCTGCACCTAAGACTTCACCAAAACGTTTAGTCGGCGCACTGACAGCATAGCGACTAAGCGCCCTGCCATTATGTTGCAACATAAAAGCCACATCTGGGCGCGACAGCACCACACGATTAAAGGCGGCTTCGCAATGACCAAACTCTGTACCTTCAGTTTTTAAAAACTTACGGCGCGCAGGCGTATTAAAATATAAATCATCGACCTCAATAATAGTGCCTATATCGAGCCCTGTCGGCTCAATAGGGGAAATCTCACTGCCGTTAGAGGCGATGCGCCAAGCGTGTTTTGTATTCGCCGCGCGACTGCTAATTTGTGTGCGAGAAACAGAGGCAATACTAGCTAACGCTTCGCCACGAAAACCTAAGCTTGCCACGGCTTCTAAATCGTCCAAAGTAGCGATTTTACTAGTGGCATGGCGTGTGAGTGCCAAAGTTAAATCTTCTTGTGGGATGCCATTGCCATTATCTGTCACGCGTAATTGCTTAACACCACCTTGGACTAACGATACAGCAATATCCGTACTGCCAGCATCCAAACTATTCTCAAGCAACTCTTTAAGTGCAGATGCAGGGCGCTCTACTACCTCACCAGCGGCAATTTGGCTGATGAGTTGGTCTGGTAATAATTGGATACGCATGAGGTTTAGCATTTAAAATGTGGTTAATTTTATTGGTGGTTATTTTACCTGTTTTAAGATAAATTCTTGAGAATATGAAATCAAACGCAATAGAATTAAATGAAACCAGCTATATCAACAGTTTCAGCCAAGCACGCAGCTTAAAACGGCATCACCATTTTTATTTAGGTCCAACCAATTCAGGTAAAACGCATCATGCTTTAATTGCCTTACAAAATGCAAAATCAGGTGTTTACTTAGCGCCATTGCGCCTGTTGGCAATGGAAATACGCGACCGTTTGGTGATGACTGGAGTGCCCTGCAATTTAATTACTGGTGAAGAACGTGTGTTGATGGATGGCGCGAAACATACAGCCTCTACAATAGAAATGATGAATCCTTCCAATACCGTAGAAGTGGCGATTATTGATGAAATTCAAATGCTGCAAGACCCAGACCGTGGTAGTGCTTGGACAGCTGCATTGGTCGGCGTGCCCGCAACTCAAGTATTTGTGTGCGGTTCAACTGCTGTCACCGCGCCTTGTATTGCTGCTATTAATTCTATGAGTGAGACACATGAAATTACCTATTTGAAACGCATGACGCCACTAGTGCTAGAAGATGAAAGCATTTGTGGAAAACATTACAGCCGCCAAAAGCTTAAGCCAAAACTACAAAAAGGCGATGCAGTTATCGCGTTTAGTCGCAAAGATGTACTGACATTTTCTGCAAGATTCCGCCAATGGGGTTTTACCGTGGCGAGTATCTACGGCGCGCTATCACCTGAAGTGCGCCGCACCGAATCTGACCGTTTTTGTACTGGTAAAGCCGATATTTTAGTGGCAACAGATGCGATTGGCATGGGCTTAAATTTACCTATTCGCCGCGTAATTTTCTCTAATATTCATAAATTTGATGGTGTAGCTTCTCGCCACTTAAACTCAACCGAAGTGCGCCAAATTGCTGGGCGAGCAGGCCGATTTGGTATTTACGATACAGGTTATGTGAGCGTGCTTGAAAATGATGAATTGATACATGTTGAACACATGCTGAGCTCTGATGACACATCAGATTTAATTAAACTTCCGATTACTATTAGTTTTGGTCAAGTTGTTGAGATTTCGCACAAATTACATACGAGAAAAATCGCAGAAGTTTTACTTTACTACCAGCAAAGAACGCGTTTTGACTCAGCGTTATTCGCGCAACCTTTACTGAACACGCAAATTGCACAAGCCCTGTTGGTCGATACGTTTGCGCCAACGATGTCGATAAAAGATAAATTTATTTTTGTTTGTGCGCCTGTCTCGCTCAATGTAGCCTTTGAAAAAGACTATTATTTACTATGTTTACAAAGTGTTGCGCTATCAAAAATACATCTCTTACCTTCTCCGCCTAGCTGGATTGAATCAAGTAGTCCAAAACATCTAGAGGCTGCAGAATTACTCAGCCATAACTTAAGTTTATATGCGTGGCTAAGCTTTAAATTCCCACAGATTTTTGTGGATGGTGATGAAGTGAGCGTGTTACGAAAACGTGCTAGTCGCTATATAGAAAGTGCCCTGCTCATTCAATCCGGTTATGGAGATACCACTAGGGAAATAGATTACTTAACAAAGAATAGACGCTAAGCGGTTAATCCAAAGTCACAGTTTCAAGATAATCTGGTACCACAACATCCCAATGGAGTTTTTCCTTAATATGAAGTCGCATTGCATCGGCTGCGGTTGGCTCGCCATGGGTAATAAAGGTTTTTTTAGGCGGTGCCTCATAGCCGCCTAGCCAATCAATTATTTCAGAAAAATCAGCGTGTGCGGAAAGATTGGGAATAAATTCAATAGTGGCGCGCACTGGAACATACTCACCATGAATTTTAATACTTTCTACACCATCTAATAGTGCCGCTCCACGTGTACCTGCTGCCTGAAAGCCTACAAACAAAATAGTATTGTTAGCATTAGGGGCAAATGCTTTTAAATGATGTACAACTCGTCCACCCGTAGCCATGCCACTTGCCGACAATATAATCATTGGGCCTTTAGTTTCGTTCAATCGTTTAGATTCCTCAACGCCATTCACAATATGTGCGGTATGACATAGCGCATGGCTCTGCTCAGGCGATAGGCGGTGCTCTCCTGAATAATGATTAAATATAGCCGTAGCGTCGACAGCCATTGGGCTATTGAGATAAACCGGTATGTCTTTAGCAATGCCGCCTGATGATTTAAGCAGATAAATATAATAAAGTAGCTCTTGTGCACGACCAACCGCAAACACCGGAATAACAACCACCCCTTTTCGCTTCATCGTTCGATTGATAATCTCAGCTAATTTAATTTTAGGATCAGTATGCTCATGTAAACGATTGCCATAAGTAGATTCAAGCACTAAATAGTCAGCTTGCTTAATACGTACTGGAGCTTTCATTAAAATATCGTTAGGTCGACCAATATCTCCCGAAAAGAGGATAGATGTTTTTTTGTCATGAATACGCACAAAAGCAGAACCTAAAATATGTCCACTGCGAGAAAGTCTTAATGTTAGCCCGTCGCTTAACTCAACATTTTGTTCGTAATCCACTGGTGTCAGCAATGCAAGTGCTTTTTGTGCATCTTGTTGCGTATATAGCGGCAATGCCGGATTGTGTTTGGAAAAGCCACTCTTGTTAGCGTATTTTGCTTCTTCTTCTTGCAAATACGCGGAATCAATTAACAGCACTTCACATAAGTCACGCGTTGCTTCGGTGCAATATACCTTGCCAGAAAAACCATTTTTAACAAAAAGCGGTAAATAGCCACTATGATCAATATGCGCATGCGTGAGCACTACAGCATGAACAGTTTTTGGATCGACAGGTAATGCAGCCCAGTTTCTAAGCCGCAACTGCTTGAGCCCCTGAAACAATCCGCAATCAATTAAAATACGCGTCAATCCACCTGACTCTGCTTTGCTACTCAACAAATATTTTGAGCCTGTGACGGTTCCTGTTGCTCCAAGAAATGTTAATTCCATATTAAATTTTCCATGGTGATTGGCCAGATATTTTAGGGTACTTTTAATTAATCCAGTGCGACCTTAGTTTTCGCTAAAGCGGGATTCGTTGAAAAATATTTCTTAATACCATTTAAAATAGAAGCCACCAATTTATCTTGGTAATCACTATCGTTCAATCTTCGCTCTTCATCGGGATTGCTTATAAAAGCTGTTTCAACCAATATTGATGGGATATCAGGTGACTTTAATACCGCAAACGATGCTTGCTCAACACGCTTAGCGTGCAATGTATTGATGTTGCCAATGTACCCTAATACAGCTTTACCTAATTTCAAGCTATCGTTGATGGTTGCTGTTTGCGATAAGTCTAATAACGTTTTAGCTAAATTAGGATCTTTAACATCTAAACTCACCCCACCGATTAAATCAGACTCATTTTCTTTTTTAGCTAGATAACGCGCACTAGCACTAGTGGCACCACGCTCAGATAATGCAAATACTGAAGAACCCTTTGCTGCTGGATTAGTAAATGCATCCGCATGAATAGAGATAAATAAATCAGCCTGCATATTGCGTGCCTTAACCACGCGACTATGCAAAGGAATAAAATAATCACCATCACGCGTTAACACTGCGCGCATATTGGGCTCGTTATCAATTTTTTCTTTAAGTTTTTTTGCAATGATTAACGTAATATCTTTTTCACGACTACCCCTTGCGCCCAACGCGCCAGGATCCTCCCCTCCATGACCAGCATCTAATGCAATGGTAATTTGGCGAAAATCTTTGTTAATATCGGAATTATTGAAACTGTTTTTCTTCTTTTTGGCGGACGATTTATTATTATCAGCATCTTGAACAGTCTCTTGGTCAGTATTTAGTTCACTCTCCTGATTCTTCGCATCGGGATTATCATGAGTCATTTCAATGTTTTTAGTGACAACCGGCTTATTCACTTCATCTGTTAAATTAGGCTCAATTACCCCTATTTTTTGCGCTGGTAGTGACTCAACTGCAACACCTGCTTGTGCTGGATTGTTGTTTGTCGGATTATTCACCATATTGGAATTATCATTAATCTCTGACTTAGAAGCCTCGTTATTAATAGTAGCGTCTCTTTCGACCACCATCGCCATCAAAGGATCTATAAGCGGATGAACATCTAGCACTAATCTATACTTATAATTTCCTGTAGGCGTTAAGGTAAATGCATTTGGTTTAGCTTGAGTTTTTAAATCAACAACCAAACGGACAATACCTTGCTGAAACTTAGCAACTCTAATTTGCTTAATATAAGGATCGCTTGCTAAAATCTTGTCAGAGAGCGATTTAACTATTTGATTTAAATTAATATTTTCTATATCCAACACCACGCGATCAGGATTTTGAATAACGGACATTTTATAAACAAATGACTGATTAGCTTCAAGTGTAATTCGCGTGTAATCTTGCGCAGGCCAAACCCGTGCGGCCATCACTACATTTTCTGCTTGCGCTGAGTTAATGATACCTATCATTAACATTACGCAAACATATAAACTTTTAAATAGATTCATTTTTGTGTAGAAACTGCTGTAAACATTGTTGTCCTAAAGCTGTACGAGCCGATACACAGATGTTACGGCCTATATTTTCACCAAAATTCTTTAAAGACAAAGTAATATTAAGGTCTGGCATTGGTAAAACATTTTGTGCCTTTTCTGGCCACTCAATTAAACAAACGCTATGTGCATTAAAATAATCTCTAAAGCCCGCATCTTCCCACTCTTCTTCATCATTAAAACGATATAAGTCAAAATGATACAGCATTAAGTTAGAAATAGCATGAGATTTAATTTTGTAAGATTCCACCAGTGTATAAGTAGGACTTTTTACCTTACCCACATGACCCAGTGCATGTAGTAAGCCTCGCACCAAGGTGGTTTTTCCTGCCCCCAAGTCGCCGTGCAGCTGTATCGCTAAATTCGGCTGAATAATACTGGCTAAAACTGCTCCAAATTGCAGCGTGGCGGTCTCATCTAGCAAATCCCGTGTAAAATTCTTATCCATGAGCACTTCTCACGACTTTACATATAACCAATTCTCTCGACTTTCCGTTGACATCAAGCAATGGGGAATCGCGCTTGGTTTTTCCGAAATCGGCATTACAGATACCGATCTGACAAAAGCTGAGGCGGCACATCAAGAATGGATTGCTAAAAATTTTCATGGTGAAATGAATTATATGGCAAAACACGGCTTGAAACGCACGCGTCCTGCTGAATTAGTAGCAAACACTGTACGTATTATTTCTGCGAGATTAGATTATTTACCGCCTAATGCAGCAGATAGCGAAAATGTAATACAAGATGGCGCTAAAGCTTTTATATCGCGCTACACGTTGGGTCGCGACTATCACAAGGTGATGCGTAATAAACTCCAAAAATTATGCGCTAAAATTGAAGTGGAAATTGCCAATATTAATAACGCTATGTTTGAGGACTATCAATTTGAGTATAGGGCGTTTACCGATAGCGCACCTGTATTAGAAGTCGCACTGGCGGAAAAGGCTGGTTTAGGTTGGCGTGGAAAACACACACTTCTAATAAATAAAAATAAGGGGTCGTGGTTCTTTTTAGGAGAAATTTACACTAACTTACCATTGCCAATTGATTTGCCATCATCTAACCATTGCGGTAGTTGCAGTAATTGCATCACTATTTGCCCCACTCAAGCCATTATTGCGCCATATGAATTAGATGCGCGGCGTTGCATTTCATACCTGACAATTGAGCTTAAAACTTCGATTCCTATTGAGTTTAGGCCACTGATTGGTAACCGAGTATATGGCTGCGATGATTGCCAATTGGCTTGTCCGTGGAATAAGTTTGCTGAAACCACCAAAGAGCCTGATTTTGCTGTTAAACATGGTTTAGACAACATTAGCTTATTGGAATGCTTTTCGTGGAGTGAAGCAAAGTTCAAGCAGAAAATGGCTGGTAGCGCCATTTATCGCATAGGCTATACGCATTGGCTAAGAAATATTGCAGTAGGTTTAGGTAATGCAACAACAACGCCAGAAATTATTACGGCCCTTCAAAACCGCATGAATGATAGCAATGAAATGTTGCGCGAGCATGTGAGCTGGGCACTGGCGCAACATCAAAAAAATATATAAATTTAATCAATCATCCGCAGTTGCTGCAACTTTGTGAATACTTAAATCAGCTCCATCAAATTCCTCTTCTTGGCCCATGCGAATGCCAACTAGTTTTTTAAGTATTCCATAAACAAGAATACCGCCGATAAGTGCTGTAATCACTCCTAAACCAGTACCGAGCAACTGTGACATAAAGCTCACGCCTCCTAGCCCACCAAAGGCTTTAGCGCCAAAAATTCCTGCCGCAATACCACCCCATGCACCACATAAACCATGCAGAGGCCAAACACCAAGCACGTCATCAATTTTTAAGCGATTTTGCGTTTGATTAAAGGCCCAGACAAACAATGCACCAGCAACGATACCGGTAGCAAGTGCACCTAAGGGGTGCATCACATCAGAACCTGCACACACCGCCACCAAGCCAGCCAATGGGCCATTATGCACAAAACCAGGGTCATTTTTACCCATCACTAATGCTGCCAAGGTGCCGCCAACCAATGCCATTAGAGAATTTACGGCTACTAAACCAGAAATCCCCTGAATAGCTTGCGCCGACATCACATTGAAACCAAACCAACCTACGGTCAGAATCCATGCGCCCAATGCTAAAAATGGAATATTAGAAGGTGGGTATGCATGCAAACGACCATCTTTACTATATCGTCCATTGCGTGCTCCCAGTAAAAATACGGCAGCTAAAGCAATCCAACCACCCATTGCGTGCACAACTACTGAGCCTGCAAAATCGTGAAACTTAGCACCAAATGAAACATTTAACCAATCTTGAAAACCATAATGATTGTTCCATGCGATACCTTCAAAAAATGGATATACAAAACCCACTAGAAAAAAAGTGGCTGCAAGTTGTGGGTTGAACCTTGCTCGCTCTGCAATGCCTCCAGAGACAATAGCGGGGATAGCTGCAGCGAAAGTCAGCAGGAAAAAGAATTTAACTAAATCGTAGCCATTTTTAGCAGCTAAAGCCTCAGCGCCACTAAAAAAATTAATTCCATAAGCGATGCTATATCCAATAAAAAAATAGGCGATAGTCGATACTGAAAAATCAGCCATAATTTTAACTAGCGCATTGACCTGATTTTTTTTACGAACAGTACCAACTTCTAAAAAAGCGAATCCTGCGTGCATTGCCAGCACCATAATAGCGCCCAATAAAACAAATAAAACATCATTTGAAGAGACTAAAACTTCCATTCTGATAATACTCCGTGGTTTTTTATGCTAAAAATCCAAGCAAATAGCGCGCCAATATTTAACCTGTTGTTTTATAATATATATCTTCAGGGCGACCCTAACTATAAGCACGTGATTAGTGCGCCATCTATTGACATGCACTAAATTAGTGCAAATTTGATTTTTTTCTAAGTGTTAAATTAAAATATTACCTGAGCCATCTTTAAGGACCATACTACTTGCATCTGGATTCCCAGTCCAAAAATGATAAAACTCCCGTACAACAACTAGAAATAATCGTCTATTATTTTTAATATTAAACAATGGTAAAGTCTGATCAACCGCTGTTCGGTAAGACTTATGGTTTTTTAACGGTGCATTTTTCAATCGTATCAGCAAAATTTTCGCAAGTTTAACGCGCGTATCTACGAGTCTCTGCTCTGACCCCTCTTGGCGAAGCGCTTGCGAATAAGCCTTTAATGGCCAAGTCTCAGAAGCATCAAACTTTTCAGTGTCCAAGCTATCAATCAATGATTTTAACGAGGTGGGTAAAGGTGCCCAGCTAATTTGTGCTACATCAAATCCTGGGCTTACATTTAATGCAGCAATAGATTTAATATCCCCTGTCCAAAATGGATAAAACTCACGGGCGGCAGTAAGACTTTCATGCCAATCTTCAGCAGGCATAATCTCCATAAGAGTCTCAACAGCTTCACGATACTCATTTCCGTCAAGCTCTTTATTGGCTAGATTAAGAATCAATTGATCTAAAAATAATGAGCGTCTACGTAACAACGCACTTTTACCACCCTTAGCTTGCAATAGTTTTAAATAAGCATTAATAGCTTCTTTTTCACGCATTAAATCCATTGAAATATTATTTTCCATAATAACTAATTAAAACTATATCTGATAACTAGATGGTTTAGCTTACAATTCTAAATAATAAACTAAAGTAACTAATAGTTGCGTAAAAAATTAATGGGGGCTTTAATGACAAATGAACAAGCAATAAATTACATGCATAACTTGCTACGCGGCATGCTAGATAAAAAAGCATCTGACCTGTTTATTGCCGCTGACTTTCCACCCGCAATGAAAATTGATGGGAAAATGACGCCTGTTACGCAACAAAAACTCAATGGAGATCTCACCAAAGCTTTTGCTGACGCGTTAATGAATGAAAAACAACGGGCAGATTTTTTGACGGAAAAGGAATGTAATTTCGCAATTTATCCTAAGGAAATTGGACGCTTTCGGGTCAATGTATTCATGCAACAAGAAAAAGTTGGTATGGTACTTCGCACCATCACCACCAAGATTCCAAATATTGATGAGCTTGGCCTTCCAGAAGTTCTGAAAGACGTCATGATGACCAAGCGTGGCTTAGTCATCTTGGTCGGTGGGACGGGGTCAGGGAAATCTACCACGCTTGCTGCTTTAATCGATTACCGAAATGAAAATAGCTATGGGCATATTATTACAGTCGAAGATCCTGTCGAATACGTACATACCAGCAAAAACTGTTTAATTACGCATCGTGAAGTTGGTAGAGATACCAACGGATGGTTTAATGCACTTAAAAACACTTTGCGACAAGCGCCTGATGTGATTTTAATAGGAGAAATTCGCGACAGAGAAACAATGGAATTTGCTTTAGCATTTGCCGAAACAGGACATCTGTGCATGGCAACACTTCATGCAAACAGCTCTAATCAAGCGCTAGATCGCATTATCAATTTCTTTCCTGAAGAACGTCACTCGCAACTGCACATGGATTTGTCGCTCAACTTGCGTGCATTCATCGCACAGCGTTTAGTTTCTAAGGCCGGTGGTGGTCGTGCCGCAGCTATTGAAATTTTACTTAACTCTCCCCTTGTTTCGGACCTGATTTTAAAAGGTGAAACGAACATGGTTAAAGAGGCAATGGCTAAATCTGTAGAACTCGGCATGCAGACCTTTGATCAAGCACTCTTCAAGCTTTGTGAAGAAGGTCGCATTTCAGAAGAAGATGCATTGCGAAATTCAGATTCCATGAACGAGTTACGCTTGCGCTTTAAATTGCACGGAAAAAATGCGGGCACAAAAGATAATTCATCTAAAGTTGATAGCTTATCTTTGCATGAAGATGAACCTGAAGATGTTGATACGGAAATTAAGGAATGAGAACTATTAAATGGAACTAACATTATTATTGATTTTAATTGCACTTGCTTGGTTTTGGCTAGACAGCATGGATAAGAGAGAAAGAGCTATTTTATTAGGTGGTGAGCTTGCAGCGCGCTTCAACCTACAATTGTTAGATGAAACTGTTTCATGCAATAAACTATGGCTTGCACGTAACGGCCGTGGACATGTAAATTTTCTTCGCACTTATGAGTTTGAAGTAAGTGCCAGCGGTGCAGAACGCTTACATTGCCACCTCATCTTGCTAGGCAATCAATTAGGGGCTTGGCATATACCACCCTATCTAGAAAATGATTAATTTTGAGTCTGATAATTTGAACTAATTTATCACGCAATACCTAAACCCAGATTATCAATTAGAGATAAACAAATTTATAGTTAGTCCTTCTCATTTTACTATGCCACTTTAGTGGCATAGTAAATCGTGTTAACCATTACGGCCTGTGCTTTTTGGAGGGAAACTCATAATCCGACAAGCACACCACAAAATGAGTTTTTATTCGGCCCGTTGACAAAGATGTGTGCAGATAAACGCTGATTGAACTTGATGTTATTGTAAATTGCATTTTCAGCCAAAAGTTGAATCTAAATTTCTTTACATCAACTTGAATTATTTTCCTAAACCTGTTTTTTTATAGGATTACTGCCTCCAAATATTCAATCTACTAATTCCTACAACTTCCCCAAAGAATAAAGTTATTGATATTGATTCTCATTTGCGTTATTATTTCATATCAATAACATCAACGTAAAAAACCACAAATGAAGTATAACGATCTATATTTTAAAAAAAATACACAAGCCCACCAACCTTCCAAGCTTAAATTGGCTATCAAAATAGCATTAGCTAGCACTAGCATTCTAGTGTGGATGGCGCCTAAAACAAGTTTTGCAGAAATCAATAGCAACGAACAAACTATTCAGCTCAAAAAAATTACAGTTACTGCACCTGTAATTAGTGACACAAAACCTATTAAAGGTTACAACGCAAAACGAAGTAGTACTGCCACCAAAACCGATACAAAGCTACGCGATGTTCCTCAAGCTATTGCTGTTATTACACAAGAACAAATTGTAGACCAATCTGTACAAAGTATTTCAGATGCCATTCGTTACGTGCCTGGTGTAACAGCCATTCAAGGAGAAGGCAACCGTGATGCCATTGTTTTTAGAGGAAATGCAACAACTGGCGATTTCTTTATAGATGGCACACGTGACGATGTTCAAACTTATCGCGACTTATACAATACTGATCGTATTGAAGTTTTAAAAGGTCCCAGCGGTATGATATTTGGCCGAGGCGGTGCAGGTGGTGTCGTCAATCGAGTATCTAAAGAAGCTGGCTGGGATCCTGTTAGTCAAATTACCGCAAGCTATGGCGCATATGACCAAAAACGTGTTTCTGCTGACTTTGGTCAGGCAATTAATGATGAAATTGCATTTCGTATTAACGCTGTCTATGAAAACTCAGATTCATATCGTGATGGCGTAAATTTAGAACGTTATGGCGTCACTCCAACCATTACAATTAAGCCTGACGACAACACCAAAATTGTACTCAGTGCCGAATACTTTGAAGATAAACGTGTAAGTGACCGCGGCGTTCCATCAGCTAACGGTACAGGAAATAGTATCAAAAATAGAAAACCCTTTAATCTTGGTAATGATTCAGCATTTTATGGTAGCGCTGATTTAAGCCCTACCGAAACTGAAACAGTGGCGTTTAACGCATTATTTGAACATGCCTTTGATAACGGAATTAATGTTAAAAATCAAACACGCTTTGCTCATTACAATAAATTTTACCAAAATGTATTTGCAGATAGTGCCGTTGCTAACAATGGCAACTTCACAGTGCGTGGTTATATTGATTCAACTGAACGAGAAAATTTAATCAACCAAACTGATTTAACTTACACAGCAAAATGGGGTTCAGTTGAACATAAATTATTAGCTGGTTTAGAGTTAAGTACACAAGATACATCTAATAACCGCTTGTCTGCATTCTTTAATAATGATTTCAATACGACAGGCACACAAGTTACACTGAATGCCAATAACGCCACGCAAATTGCCATTACGCCAGTGAGTTTTAGAGCCAATTTGGTAAATGGCAACAATGCATTCCGCGACAACCAATCAACAGTAGATGTCGTTGGTTTGTATTTACAAGATCAAATTATTTTATCATCGCAATGGCAAGCCATTGTAGGACTAAGGCACGATCATATCAAAACGAACTTTGATGGCATAAGAAGGCTTGGAACAGGAACAACTATCTCTGAAAGTTTTAACGTCACAGACAATTTACTATCACCACGTGCTGGTTTGATTTTTAAACCCATTGAGCCAGTATCACTATATGCAAACTATAGCCTGTCATACGTTCCGCGCGCTGGAGAGCAGTTGACTTCACTAACATTGACTAATCAGTCATTTGAGCCAGAGAAGTTTATTAACTATGAAGTTGGTGCAAAATGGGACATAAATCCAAACTTGGCATTAACCGCTGCAATCTATAAGCTCGAACGTCAAAATGTGCAAATTCAAGACCCTAATAATGCCTCGTTACAAGTACTAGTAGATGGTCAAGAAACTAAGGGTGTGGAATTAGGCGTTGCTGGCAACATTACCGACAAATGGAGTGTATTTGGTGGCTACGCCTTCCAAGATGGTGAAGTCACTAAACAACAAGGCTCAGGAATAGGGGCTATTCTTAAAGGTGCAGAATTAGGTCAAACCCCTAAACATACTTTCTCTTTATGGAATCGTTACAACTTTAACGACACATGGGGCGTTGCTATCGGCGTAATCAGCCGCTCTGACATGTTTGCGGTTTCACCAACCGCAACACAAAGCACTACCTTAGCTGGATACACACGCTTAGATGCTGCATTATTTGCAAAGATCAACAAACAAGCACGGTTGCAAATTAACCTAGAAAACCTTACTAACAAAGAGTATGTGCTGCATGCGCACAACAATAACAACATTACACCAGGCTCGCCCATCGCGGGGAGAGCAACATTAGTCTATGATTTTTAACAAAAGAATAGCTTAATTACGATGAAATTATTAAATGGGCATACAATATGTATGCCCATTTTTTATTGTAATGGAGTAAAAATAAGAAATGTATGGCAGCCAATGTTAAAATGCTACCATGAAAAATATACTGCAAAGTAAGCCTCAAATGACAGCTGATCAAGACTTATTACAGCGTTTTGTATTTGAAAATACACCAGTACGTGGAAACCTTGTTAATCTCTCGCAAACGCTTCAGCAAGCACTAAATAAACAACACCTCCCTGCAGGGCTAAGAAGATCGCTGGGCGAATTAATGGCAGCAAGCGCTCTACTCACAGCCACCCTTAAAATGAATGGCTCATTAGTTTTACAAATCCAAAGTAAAGGTTTATTAAAACTGTTAGTTGTGGAGTGCAATTCAGACTTTGGCTCTGCACTTAAAATACGTGCGACAGCCAAATGGAGCGGCGAGATTGATGATAGTCAAGATTTGTTTGATTTAATTGAACAAGGTCAATTTATGATTACGCTAGACCCTAAAGAAGGTGGTCAGGCTTATCAAGGCATCGTGCCACTCGAAGGTGACAGCATCAGTGCCATACTTGAAAACTATATGCTCCGCTCTGAGCAAATAGACACCAAAATTTGGTTATGTTGCGACGGAAACTCTGCGGCAGGTATGTTAATTCAAAAACTGCCTGATACAATGAATCAAACGACACAAACACTGGATTCTGATATATGGAACCGTGTGGGTTACCTGGCAAGCACTGTTACGGAAGATGAATTGCTTCATTTACCCGCAGAAACCTTACTCACCAGACTATTTAACGAAGAAGACGTCCGCCTTTTTGAAGCAAGTGACACACAATTCTACTGTAGTTGCACGCGTGAAAGTGTAGCAAATATGTTGCGCATGCTAGGTAATGATGAACTAACTGGAATTATTGAAGAACGGGGCAATATTGAGGTGAACTGTGATTTTTGTAATGCACAATACACGTTTGATAAAATTGATGCTGCCCAATTATTAGCTACTGAAACCGTTCTGCCAAGCAGTCCAAAGGTTCATTAAACCAAGATTGTCCATTTGCCAAATTTCCGGTCGTGGTGAGCTTGTCAAGCCATGAATTACCCTTCGACAAGCACAGTCTGTTAAGTTCTTCCCCCACTCTACTATTCCACTAAAGTGGCAAGTAAAATGTGAAGGGCGAACGGATACTTATGCACTTTCTCATCTAAATGTACAATTTCAGATAAATATTAGTTACCTACATAAATGTGGCAGGTAATCATCTGCAACATTCGTTATATTTTCGCCGATTAATTTCATTTTATCAGGCGCTTTAGCATTACCACACACCCATGTAACAGGCACGATTTGTGATTCTTCAATCACCGCAGGCCTGAACGACAGGATTTTTCCTTTAATTTGCGGGTGTGCTTTATTACCGAAAGTCATATTTATCACACCGTTCTTCACTTCCACTGCACTAATGAAGTTGCTAACGATTTTATCGGCATCAGGCAAACCCGCTTCTTTATTGTCAGCAGGTAAGATTTTGGTCACCTTCCACAAAGCCGCAATAGGTTCTTTTGCAACATCGGCCAAAGGCGTCGCCGCCACAACCTGCTCTTTGATGATGCGTCCCATGCTGGAAGGAATGGCAATCATCGCCAAAATACCAATAACTGCCACTACGACCATCATTTCAATCGCTGAGAAGCCTACAACTTTATGTTTTAGATTAGGTTTCATTTTTTATTGAGAATTAATATTAGGAGGTTTGTCGCTTACGTTCAAATAAACAAACTGCAGCAGCAGCAGCAGCATTGAGTGATTCTACAGAACCTAAATTACTTTCTGTCATTGGGATGGTAATACTTTTAGTTGTTGCTGCAATAGTTTGCTTACGCAGTCCAGCTCCTTCATTGCCAATAACAAAAGCTGTGGCATGCGTTAAGTCTTGTGTATACAGCGACTCGCCCTGCATGGTGGCGGCGTAACTATTACCACAAAAACCCTGCAACTCAGTGACTAAATCTGCACGATCTACAATGGGCAGCACAAATTGTGCGCCCTGCCCACCACGCAATGCTTTGGGTGACCAAGCATCTGTGCAGCTTGTGCTCAAATAAACCGCTTCTACTCCAGCAGCCGACGCCGTACGTAGCATACTACCCAGATTACCAGGATCTTGAATGCCCTCAAGCATTAATACAAAGCTTGGCGTTTCTGGCACACTTAATTGCGGAATTTTCACCAAAGCAAGAATGCCTGTTGAACTTGCTACAGGCGTCAGTTCTGCAAACATCAATGTTGGCAACATCATGGTAGAAACATGCTCTAGCGCCTGAATTAAACCAGTAGCCTCAACACTACTTTGACCTTCTGGAATGATTACCATCGTTGGCTCGCCAAAAATGGAAATATAGGCCTCTATTAGATGAACACCATCTAAAAGAGTTTGACCTTCACTACGCCGTTCGCGTGCATTATCCGCGAGTTTCTTTAGGTGTTTATATACCGGGTTATCCCGTGAAATAATGTGCTTAAAAGACATATAACAATTGTTTACTTTTTAAAACTACAGTTTAACTTAATCTGACTTGTGGGCGCATAAGGATTACAGTAAATTATCAAAGTAGATTAAATCATTAAAAATTACTATTTAATTTACATTTAAAATTTAGAAACTTTAGGAGGCAGTATGTCATTAACTAAGCGTTCAGTTGCAGAATTAATTGGTACTTTTTGGCTGGTATTAGGCGGCTGTGGGAGCGCTGTTTTAGCTGCTGGAATTCCTGATTTGGGCTTAGGCTACTTAGGCGTTTCATTTGCATTTGGTTTATCAGTAGTAACAATGGCCTACGCAATAGGTCATATCTCAGGTTGCCATCTGAACCCTGCCGTTTCAATTGGATTAGTGGTTGGTGGAAGATTTAAAACTAGCGAATTACCGCATTACATTATCGCCCAAGTAATTGGTGCAATTTTAGCAACTTTACTTATTCGCACAATTGCTAGCGGAGCAGAAAGTTTTTCTGGTGGCCTCGCATCTAACGGCTTTGGTGAACACTCACCACACCAATACAGCATGATGGCTGCCTTAGTTATAGAAATCGCCATGACTGCAATGTTCTTGTTCATCATCATGGGCGCTACCGACAAACGCGCACCTGCAGGATTAGCACCGATTGCTATTGGGTTTACGCTAACGCTCATTCATATGATTAGCATTCCAGTTACAAACACTTCAGTAAACCCAGCGCGTAGTACAGGCCCGGCTTTACTTGAAGGTGGCATTGCCTTAGATCAACTTTGGTTATTTTGGCTAGCGCCTATTGTTGGTGCGATAATTGGTGCTTTGTTATATAACTTTGTGAGTAAAGAGGATTAGATATTTAAAATATCTCTTAAATAAACCGTTCTTAAAAGCCCACACACGTGGGCTTTTTAATGGCTAACGTTATAATATAAATATGTCTAAAAAAATAAAATCAAAACTTCCGCTAGAACGCATCATCTGCAATCAAGGCTTTGGCGCACGTAAGCTGTGTCGCATTTTAATTCTTAATGAAGAAGTCACAGTTAATGGTGAAATTTGCGATGACCCTGACGCCGTTTTTGAAACTGAAAATCTGCAATACACAGTAAAAGGTGAAGCATGGGATTATCGTGAAAAATCTTACTTGATGTTACACAAACCGAGCAATTACGAATGTTCGCACAAAACGCAACACCACCCCACCGTTTACAGCCTACTACCTCACCCCTTAGTCGTTAGAGATGTGCAATGTATAGGACGCCTTGATGAAGATACCACGGGGCTAATTTTAATTTCAGATGATGGGCAGTTTATCCATCGCATGAGTTCTCCTAAGCACAAAGTACCAAAAGTATATGAAGCCACATGCAAACACCCCGTAAGTGACGAGCAAATTAATCACATTTTAAAAGGTGTACAACTTGTGGATGAAGATGCGCCAATAGCAGCCCTAGCCTGTTCTAGAGTCAGCGAATTTGTTATTCAAATGACATTAGCCGAAGGAAAATATCACCAAGTGAAGCGCATGGTAGCTGCTATTAGCAACCGTGTAGAGGCGCTTAAACGTATACAGATTGGGGAGTTAAAGTTACCTAATGACTTGGCAGTGGGTCAATGGCGATGGTTGACAGAAAGTGATATGGATAAATTAAAGGTTATTTAGTTTATCCATATCAATAGTTTAAACTTAGCAAACGGCTTTTTATAATTATACGATAACAAATAAATCATATGAGGAATTGCATGATCTACGACGCGCACTCCCCTGAAGAAGAACAATTCCTTATTCACAATATCAAGGAAATAATACAGATTCTGACTGACCTGCTGCAACGTAAAACGACGATTAAAGTTTTATTTAACCGCGGCATCGATGAATGCTTAACAACTATTATTGATGTGAATGAAGTAAATAATACGGTTTATCTTGATATTGGTCTCGATGAGACATTTAACAGCAGATTACACCTAAGTCAACACGTAACATTTCTGCGAGATGATGGTGTCAAAATTAAGTGGATAAGCGAACATGTTTCTATAGTTCACATGACTGATGGTAAGGCTATCAAAATAAGTCTTCCCGATAAGTTAGTTCGAGTGCAACGCAGAGACTTTTTTCGCGTCCCAACCCCTATATTAAACCCTGTGCCATGCCAAATCCCTATTTCTAATGAAGTAAGTTCTGTGACGGAAAAAATGCTAGAGCTCACACTGGTTGATGTCAGCCTTGGCGGCATTGGTGTCTTAGCAAATGACCCCTTGCATCCAGCGGTAGTTGAAGGTGCGAGTTTTAATGGCTGTAAAATTATTTTTCCTAATATAGGTATGGCACACTTAACGTTACAAGTTAGAAATGTTATCCCAGTCCCCATGAAAAGTGGCACAATAAAATATCGCATTGGTATGCAGTACGTTGAACCTTCTCGAGGTAGCGAGAACTTGATACACAACTACACCTTTAACTTGGAACGCTCATCGTTAGCAATTGCGCAAAATGCGAGTCTACCTAAAAAAAAATAACCCTAAAAATCGTTAATACTGAACCAAATATGCATCTAACTATCACAATATTATTAATATTTAACAAGTACCATCATGCCTAAATTAGCAACCTTGCTTTTAACCTTTTTACTCACAGCTTGCATGGGCGTTCCTGAAAATGTCAAAGTCGTTCAAAGCCTAGATGCAAACCAGTATCTAGGTACTTGGTATGAAATAGTCCGACTTGATCACTCATTTGAACGTGATTTAGAGAAAGTTACTGCAACCTACAGTCTGCGCGATGATGGCGGCATTAAAGTGATCAATCGTGGCTTTAATGTGAAAAGCAAAGAATGGAAAGAAGCAGAAGGCAAAGCATACTTTGTAGACCCACCAAATAACGACAAAACTAATACAGGCAAACTTAAAGTGTCTTTTTTTGGGCCGTTTTATGGCGCATATAACATTATGGTGCTAGATAAACCTTACTATAACTATGTAATGATTTGTGGGCCTGATAAATCATATTTGTGGATACTTGCCCGCACACCACAACTCACCTATCCGATTAAGCAGCACTTGATTGCCCAAGCCAAAGAACTTGGCTTTGATACGGAAAAACTAATCCACGTTCCACAAACTTCAGAAATCATTAATTACAAAGCTGGGCCTCACGTAGACTAGATTGCAGATAAATTTACGGGTATCCGTATTCTGTGATTGATTTGAGCAAAAAAACTAAATTAGAAAATTCCAGTTTAAGTTGACTTACTCATTTTTGAGTGTCAGCTTTTATGCGAACTATTTTGCATAGATTAATGAATCATCTTAGCCAAAATGAATCGTTTGCAATTTAAGGACGTATGACGGCACACCCCATAGCGGCCTGTCAACGTTTGAGGTAAGAGGCTGGCTTTAGCCAGTCCTGCTTGACCGATGGGTTAGAGCTGCTTGCTCCAAGCGTTCAGCAAGCCATACCTTAATGATTGATTGTCTGGTGACACCAAGTATTCCAGCTTCTCGGTCTAATGACTCAATCATCCATGTTGGGAAATCAACATTGACGCGTTTTTGTTCTTGTAGAACGCGCTTTGCTTTTGATAACTCAAGAGACTGCGTGATGTCGACATCTTCGTCGAATTGTTGGTCAAAA
>JAUYAL010000002.1 GCA_030693535.1 Methylotenera sp. | reverse complement strand
TTTGCATGACCTCTTTAGGGTTATGCACAATGTACTGCTCTTCATCATGCGTATGCGTGGCGTGTTCCATAAAAATCCTATTAAGCGTTAACTTTACAACCCGTATTATCCATTAGGACGCGAAACGATGCTGAGGAGATATTGAGACTGTTTTGTGGCTTACGAGAAGTTCATAGCGAGCTATGGACAACGATTAAGCTACAAAAATGACCAAAAATCGATCGCTAGCATTCGCATAGGACGGTAAATCTACCTATTGAAAAATCTGGGTTTAACTAATTAAATCAGCAAAGGTAGCAATATACATCATCTATTCAAAGATAAAGCCCATAAATCATCGTGATAATTAGCTCAATTCCACGCTTTGAGGATGTTTATTAAACTTGGCGGGGTTAGTAAGGGCGAAAAACAAAAAAGCCAGCACATGGCCGACTTGATTGTTTACAACGTTTTTATGGTCGGGACAGCAAGATTCGAACTTGCGACCCCATGCCCCCCAGGCATGTACGCTACCAGGCTGCGCTATGCCCCGAACCGTTGTTACAATAAATGCTTGCAACAGGCGTGCATTATAGCGCAAAAACTTATGACCTATAAATTGCGCAGTAAATAAAAACCACGAAGACTATAAATTTGGGTGCAATAAATTTAAAATTTGACGCAACTCTGTTTTAACTGCCGCAAAATCAAAGGCACCAGTTTCAACGGTTGATAATGTTAATTTAGCTTGGGTTGGGGTTGGTTTCAGCTGTGCTTCTGAATCATTCATACCGCTGGCTATTGCCTAATTTTCAACTTTTGAGTCATGAGATTCTGGATGATCTAAGCGATTCCTCGCGCCACTGATAGTAAAGCCTTCCTCGTACAATAACTCTCGAATACGACGAATCAGCTAGACTTTATGGTGCTGATAATTGCGACTGTTACCGCGAAGTTTATCTGCTTTGTGCTGTGTAAAAACTTGCTCTCAGTATCTGAGCACGTGCGCCTTAACCCCGCAAAGCTCGCTCATTTCACCTATCGTAAAATAACGCTTTGCTGGAATGGGTGGCAACTGCACCTTGGCGAACTGCTCATTCATACTGA
>JAUYAL010000075.1 GCA_030693535.1 Methylotenera sp. | reverse complement strand
TGCAATAACCATTAACTCTACGAGGATGTAATAGCATGTAAGGGAATATAAAACTCAGCCATTTTGGTGGAAGATAATAATCTTGATAGTAATTTTTAAGTCGCCCACTTAACCTGTGCGACAGCTTTGTCCCCCCGTTGCTGACGATTAACTTAATTGGTAAACATACGCTCAGTGCTGAAATACTAGGCTCATGACCGTCTCCTATAGGGAAGTCTACTTCATACATAAAACAAGCGCACAATAATGATCCCTATTTTTCTAGGAGATCATCATGGAATCTAATGCGGTTTTTCAAAGTCATGAACCATGGAATAAAGGTAAGTTAGTCGGCCAAAAATCCCCACTTAAGCTAAAAGAGATTTGGTCGATTAGAATACGTTTAGAATTGTCACATCGCGTTCGTGATCTTGCACTTTTTAATTTGGCTTTAGATAGTAAACTGCGAGGTTGTGATTTGGTGAAACTAAAAGTCAGAGACATTTCGCACGGTGAACACATTTCAGCTAGAGCAATTGTCATGCAACAAAAAACTGGCAGGCCAGTACAGTTTGAGATTACAGAACAAACGCGCAAATCGGTTGCTGAATGGCTTATCTTAGCGGACCTTAAATCTGACAGCTTTCTGTTTCCAAGCAGGATTCACGACTCACCGCATTTATCCACCAGGCAATATGCACGCATTGTGAATGAATGGGTAGCAGAGATTGGCCTCGATCCTACGAGCTATGGCACCCATACCATGCGAAGAACGAAAGCTTCATTGATTTATCGTCGCACTAAAAACATTAGAGCAGTTCAGCTCCTACTTGGGCATACCAAGCTTGAAAGTACAGTACGCTACCTTGGCATTGAAGTAGATGATGCACTGGAGATGGCCGAGCAGACTGAGATTTAGTGAGGATAGGGTCGTGGCTGCACCTAAAGCTACGACCCTGCTGATGCTTATCAATCATTGAAACTTAAGCTCTATCTAATCTATGATGCTGAAATTAGACTTCTCTAAAGCGGCCACTGGCAAACCTATACTTTCATCCAAAGGCGACGTTCGCTGATTTTTGGTGTCCGGCAGCAACGGGGGGACAAAGCAGCCGCACAGATTTAACGCGAAAAATCCCAAATAAGCTGTTTCAACGCCCAAGATTCAAGAACGCAAAGTTGCCTCGGGATTGTTTTATGCTACCCTTATTTAAAAGATGGAATGTTGGGTGGAATTTCTAGGGAAGGAGCGCATCATGGGTTTAGTCATTATTCTTGCACTTACGCTTTATATTGCGATTTCGATGGGCGTTATCGCATGGGCGGTTAGCTACGCCAAAAAGCAAGGCAAAAGCGCCAAGCGTTGGGGTTGGGGTGCAGCATTGGGTATGTATCTGCTGGTGTTTTGGGACTGGATGCCGACGGTGGTGATGCATCAATACTACTGCGCAACGCAAGCGGGATTTTGGGTGTATAAAACGCCAGAGCAGTGGAAGAAGGAGAATCCAGGGGTGATGGAGGGATTGGTTTATGATAATACGACTCCAGACTTGCGAGAGGGCGATGATGATATTCACATTGATACCAATGTTCTCAATCAACGATTTAATTGGGTAACTGAGAAACAAAGTTTACTTTGGTATTTGAAAGCTTACCGACTACAAAGTCAAATTATCGATATTAGCAACGGCAAAGCGGTAGCTCGCTGGGTTGATTTTTCTAGTGGAAAAGGACGCGATTATTGGAAGTTCTGGATGAATGTTGCAAGCTGTCCTGATGGAACAACAGGTAGAAATAACTTATTTCAATACGCTGATGAACTTATAAAAATGACTGATACATCAAAAAGGAATGACAAATGACCGCGACCCAAAACTTATTTGACCAAGCCTCACTTGCTGAAGCTGCATATGCAAACCTTGAAGGAATTACGGCATCTTCATCTCCTGATGCGTTAAAGCTTGCGCTTCAAGAAGGTGACGGCAAATTCTCCGTTGCCCAAGCCGCCGAATTTGTCCTGCACTGGAAAGTCGTATCACACATCCCCAACACCTCAACTGGGTTTTCTGCCACTGTATTTGAAAGCCTAGACCACCCTGGAGAGTTTAGCCTCGCCATCCGAGGTTCGTTGTTGTCCCAAGGAGGTATAGATTTCGTCGCAGATGCAAAAACTATCGCCACCGATGGTGTAGCGGTCTCGCAACTGGTTGATATGTACAACTACTGGCAAAGCCTTACCCATAACGGCGCTTACCAAGCGGCACAGCTTAATAAACAAGTAGCAGCCAGCGTGTTTCTGGATGCAGTTTATAGGCTCAATGGCGGCAACCTAACAGCAGAGCTGATTACTTATGCGACTGGTCTTAATATCCCTACTAGCTACGATGCAGCCCGCGCCTATTTTGTTAGCCAAGGTTATGTGGTGGAGGGCGGCAATGTGTATGACGTTGATACTAGCCAGCTTTCTACCAGTATTTTTGCAAACAATAACCCGCTATACACAGGCAAAGGCAAGCTAATAGGCGAAGCGGTGAGCTTGAGCGGGCATAGCTTGGGCGGTCATCTGGCAATGGCGTTTTCTCGTCTATTTCCCAGTGCGACCAATGATGTCACCTCTATCAATGGCCTAGGTTTTAAGATTGGCGATGCCAATGTGAATAATCTGCTCGTGGCAAACAACACACTCTACCAAAGGAGTGCGTGATGGGTTTAGTCATTATTCTTGCACTTGCACTTTATATTGCGATTTCGATGGGCATTATCGCATGGGCGGTTAGCTACGCCAAAAAGCAAGGTAAAAGCGCCAAGCGTTGGGGTTGGGGTGCAGCATTGGCAATGTACATGCTGGTGTTTTGGGATTGGATACCGACCGTGGTGGTGCACAAGTATTATTGCGCAACAGAAGCGGGGTATTGGGTGTACAAAACGCCTGAGCAGTGGAAGCAAGAAAATCTGGGGGTGATGGAGGGGTTGGTGGCAAGTAAGATTCCCGTACGTGTATCTCATGAAGGCGATGAAAATAGTTGGACTGATGCAGAAATGTTGAATCAACGCATTAAAATGGTTAGCAAGCGCAATGGAAAGCTTTTTCTTCATAGATGGCGATGGGAAGGTGAGTGGATTGATTCACAGAATAATGAAGTATTGGCGCGCTATATAGATTTCTATACTTCACATGAGAGGCGACAAGCTGGTTGGTCTGGCTGGAAGTTTTGGTTAGCAACAGATCATTGTGATGGATACCAAGAGAAAGCTATCAAATTTAGTAAATCTATTGAGCAATTTAAAGGATCAGAAAAATGAGCATAACTACATCATTATTTGAACAAGCACAACTGGCTGAAGCGGCGTATGCAGATTTCGCTGACCCAAATAAAACAAGGCTTCAAGCTCTGAAAGACCAAGGCTTCAGCGATGCCCAAGCCGCCGAATTCGTCCTACACTGGAAAGTTGTCTCTCAATACAACAACTCACAATATCTGGGTTTAGTAGGTACAGGCTTCTCTGCCACCGTATTTGAAAAACTCGATAACAACGGCGCTGGCACAGGCGAATACAGCTTAGCCATTCGCGGCTCGCTTGTTGCTGACGCCAAGCTTATCGCCACCGAGTTTGAAAGCGTTGCAGGATGATGCTGTTAAATTGCATGTGAATTTGACTCAGCATTTAAGCGGGACCGTCGGCTATGGGGATTTTTCTGCCACCTGTTTAAAATTGGTGAACTTCCGAATTGGGTCGTAACTAGTCCCATACCCCCTAAATTGGCTTGCCACAAAGCTGCCATTCAAATATCTGCATAGCTTTAACTAATGGTCAGTGCCCATGAGGATCGCTGGTCAGTTGGTATGAGTATATGTAGCTAAGGTAATGGGATATTCTTTCGAGCAATTGAAATAATTGAAAACTGATACTTTTTTCAACCTTATCTTTCTTAATCATAATCCTGACAGATATGATATTATAAATCATGCCTGATATAAAACTAATTGATGAATCTCATGTCATATCATCAAAGAGGGGCAATGGAATGTTGCGTCGAGAAGTTTGGGTGGATGAGAAGGGCAAAATAACTAGATATAACCTTGCCTATATTAATGCCCAGTTATTTAGTGGTGATAACGGCCGAGTCATCGGATTTGATAACGCACATGGCCATCATCACCGCCATTATTATGGCAAGGTCGAGGCAGTTGGTTTTACCAGATATGAAGATACAGAAATGTTATTTGAAAAAGAATGGTTGGCTCTAAGGAGTACATAATGCACATTAAAATTGAAAGCACAGAAGATTTTTTTGCCAGAGGTAAAGCTACTGCGACTTTGGCAGACCAAGGCTTGTTAGAAAAAGAAAGCAGAATTGTAAGTTTCGAAAATGCAGAAGATTTGGCAAAGGTAGTATCGGCTGCTAAAATTGATCTGTTCAGAAGCATTCGTTCTCACTCTGGTTCTATCACTGATATTTCCAAGCGTCTAAATAGAGATCGTTCTGCTGTTAAGCGCGATATAGATGTGTTGCAATCTATTGGCTTGGTAGATATCCGAATTATGAAAAATGCAGGGCACGGCACGAAAAAAGAGGTCATTGCCAGCGACAGCCAAGTTTTTATGGCTTGGTAATGCATGTATATATTTAAGTAGGATTATCTAGAAAATTGAGACAAATTTATATAATTGTCTCTTTACTATGCAGTTAACTTGTTGATTTATAGCTGTCGAAATATCGATATAAAAGAGAACCTACAAGCCAATAGATTTGTATTTTTCAGCAGTCATCTGGTTTAAATTAGATGCACCCCCCAGGTGGTCATTTTTAGATACATTTCAACAATAATGTGCAATAAAATTCTCAATCTCATCATTTAATTTAACGTGAGCGGTTAGACCATTAATCCAACGCTTTGGTATCGCACCTTCACCCAAGGCGGCACCAAGTATTGCGCCTAGCACGGCGCCTCGATGGCAATTATCGCCACCAACATTGGTATTAGCAATTAGTGCACTTTCAAAATCATCATGGTAGCGCGCGGCTAGGTAGAGTACGGAAGGAAACGATTGGTCTATATAGCAGGCAGGGCTAAGTAGGCCGCCAATAATATCAAGATCTGAGCTTTGGTTGAGGCGAACATTCTGAATAACTTGAGCTGCTGGGAAGCCAAGTTTGCTAGCAGCTACGCAAGCAAGCTGTTCTGTGTCAGGATTCTCATCATTAAAAATATGGAACAGTAACTTACTGAGTTCAAGTGTATGACGCTCGAGCAAGGCTGAACGATGTGTTAAGCGTTGTTGGGTTAAAGCAGCTGTTTTGGTAGCCGATAAGTCAGTATCGCGTATGGTGGCCATTATCACTAAAGGTAAGCTAACCAGGCCACCCATTGAGGCCGTATCATGGCCCTCTGTTCCTGCGCATTTTTCGGGGGAAATGCCTTTTGCGTAGTTTGCAAAAAAGTCGCGATGGTAAGATTCAGCGTATGTATCGTTATGCCGATCAGGCTCTGTCATAAAACGAATATATTCATGCAAAAAATTTGCTGAGTCGTAATGGCCGTTGGCATTAAGTGAGCGCAATAGTAAGCGTGTGCACAATAAATTAAGAGTGTTATCCCCCGGTTGCATCCCTTGATGGTAATGGCGGTTAGCTTGCCCCCAATGATGTTTTTTTCCTTTCAGAATCACGTTACCGACAATGTCTCCTTCTTGCGAACCACGCCCAGCTTTGCCAGTGTTCGCTAAAGCCATAATAGAATTTGGATGATGTGTCTTGGGTGCTTGATAATCTCGTATTAGACCGAAATCTTGCCATAGTGCGCCAATGTTATAGTACCAATGCACTGGCATAGCCAATGCGTCACCAATAAACATACCCCACAGTGCGCCCCGCATACGATCAGCTTTATTAAGTTGATTGGTGCTCATGATGTCATCCTATTAATTAAATATTTTTGGAAATCAAATCAATCGTTGAGGCCACAATTAATCGATGAAGTTCCAATATCAGAAAATCAAAAAGAACAGTTAATCTTTGGCAAGTCAGCCCACCTAGTTGTATAACTCGGGCTCTTATTGCCTTGCTTCATCTTCCACGGACGCTTGAAACCTTCGCTAGCTAGCTTAATCGATTCTTTGCCAATTTTGCAGTTGATGCTATCGATTGCCAACATTAATGCAGATGATTTTGGCGAGGCTTGAATGTTGCTGAACAAATCAGTCTGTACACTTTCATCTTGAACGATCTCTCCCAGCATCACCCCTGCCTTGGCATAGTTATAATTGGGCTTGTAGATCTGTTTTAAGCCCCATAGCGCGATTTTGACCAGTTGCCTGCTGTCATTGCTGTGGTGAGGTAGTGCAATGGTCACAGCGTTGCTATAAAATGGATCATCAGGCTTGAACGGACTGGTTCTAATGTACACATGCACTGAACCAGCAAAAGATTGTTGTCGTCTTAGCTTCTCAGCAGCCCGACTCATGTACAAAGTGATTGACTCAGCAAGACCATTGTAATCACGCACTGGATACCCAAAACTCCGTGAACTGAGGATCTGTTTCTTGGTCGGTGCAATCTCCTCCAACTCAATGCAAACCGTACCATTCAATTCACGAATAGTCTTTTCCATCACCACACTAAATTGCTGACGCAAATGGTCTGGATTGGCGCGTTTCAGATCTAATACCGTATAGAGACCTAATGCCTGCAACTTAGGCGCAAGCTTACGTCCCACCCCCCAGATCTCGCCCACTTCGACTTGACCGAGTAAGCCATCCAATGCTAATGGTGACATGGTATTAAAATTGCACACGTTGCTAAATTCTGGTCGCTTCTTTGCACAGCAATTCGCTAGCTTTGATAAGGTCTTAGTCGCACCGATGCCAACGCATACTGGCAGTCCAGTCCATTTGAGAATGCGTTGACGCATATGCTGACCATACTTAATCAGATCACGTGACTGAAAACCCGTGAGGTCTAAGAATGATTCATCAATTGAATACACCTCTTGGTTCGGGCTGTACTCCCTCAAGATACTCATGACACGATTACTCATATCGGCATAAAGCGCATAGTTGCTGGATAAGCCAATGATGCCATGCTGCTTGGCTAGCTCTTTGAGCTTGAACCAAGGCGCACCCATTTCCACCCCTAGCGCTTTGACTTCATTGCTGCGCGCTACCGCACAGCCATCATTGTTAGATAGCACCACCACAGGCTTGCCAACCAGCTTAGGATTAAACACCCGTTCACAGGACACGTAGAAGTTATTGACATCGATCAAAGCGATACTGCGAGAAGTTGGGGGTACAAACATAGGGTTCTCTTTCATGATTTTACTGAGATGCTATTCATGAACAACGATAGGGTCAGCTTTCGAGGTTGGCGCATAATGGCTACACACGAACAAGACATGTTGTCGGTTCAAAGTTTAAATTTAGGAGAAATATCATGTGGACTACACCAGCAGCTACAGAAATGCGTTTTGGCTTTGAAGTAACAATGTACGTAATGAACAAATAATCAGCTTTATTAGCAAGAACAACGGGCCTAGTCAGATTTGACTAGGCTTTTTTGTTGCTGACGAAGGATGATCAAAAGCGCCTGAACGAACCTGTCACCACCCCCCATATTTCAAAGTTCATATCTTCAGTAATCTCAATCGGCTTATAAGCCCCGGAAGAATTGGCAGGCAATAACCTGACCTTGCCTTCTTTAGTGCGATGGAGTGTTTTAATGGTGAATTCACCATCCAATACTGCAAGTACGATATTGCCGATTGAAGCTTGTTTAGAACGGTCAACCACAGCCTTATCTCCTGGTAATAAGCCAACATCTAACATCGAAAATCCCTGAATCGTCACAAAGAACGTCGCGTCTTTCTGGTCGATCAGAAACTCACTGGGATCAAGTCGCTTCTCGACATGTTCTTCGGCAGGTGAGGGGAAGCCAGCAGAGACTTTTGAGGAATAGAGAGGTAAAGATATTGGAAGTGCATGTAATGAAGGTTGCTCAAACTCACTAATAACATCCAATTCTTCAGATAACTTTTTACGTTTGTACGCAGCTAGAAAGTCCATAATAGCTAACGTCTGACTCTCTGGGACACGAATTACTGAAGTTGGCTCACCAAACTTGCCAGTACCAACTTTGCGGCCTGCACCATCACGAATACCGCCGCGCTTAGTGAATATATTTTCTAATTTATCGCTCATTTGAATATTGTAACAATAATCAAGGTAAAATGTGAACATGGTTTCAAAAATTTCTAATTACATCACACACTTTTTAGAAACGCCGTGAACTTACCAACAACATGCTAGAGAGATTATGAATTTATACGTTTGCAACTAGTCCATTAAATAGTTACTAATTAACGAGTACTGCCATGTTACCGAGTTACGTATTTCTCGACCTTGAAACCACAGGAGCTACGCCGCTCAAAGACCGCATCACAGAAATTGCCCTAATTCGCTTTGAAGATGGCATTGAAGTATCACGCTGGCAAACCCTTGTTAATCCTGAAGTTTCAATCCCAGGCTTTATTCAGCAGCTGACGGGCATCACGAATGCCATGGTGGCGAGCGCTCCTACCTTCAAGCAAGTGGCTGGAGAGTTGTTAGATTACTTAGAAGATACAATCTTATGCGCACACAATGTTCGCTTTGATCATGGTTTTCTAAAGAGTGAATTTAAACGTATTGGCATCACCTTGCGCCAAAATGTATTGTGCACAGTCAAGTTATCCAGAAAGCTATACCCCCAACATCGCAGTCATGCGCTTGATGCAATTATTAGCCGACATCAGCTCACTTGCAAAGCGCGTCATCGCGCCATGGGTGATGTTGAAATGATGATTGGATTTCTAAAGGCAGCAATCGAAGAGCATGGTATTAGCAACATACGTGAAACTGCAGAACAGTTGCTCAAAGGTTCAAAAAGTTTACCTTCTGGTATAGATGCAGTCCAGGTTGATGAAATTCCAGAAACGCCAGGGGTATATCTATTCTTCGGAGAGAACAGAAGTCTACCTTTGTATATTGGTAAAAGTATCAACATCAGAGAGCGAGTGCTGTCCCATTTCAGTAGCGATCATACCTCCACGAAAGAAATGCGTATTTCCCAAGAAATAATACACATTGAATGGATAGAAACGGCCGGTGAGTTCAGTGCCTTGTTGTTGGAATCAAAACTCGTCAAAGAACGCCAACCGATCTATAACCGACAATTAAGACGTGAGCGTAAATTGTGTTCTTGGCGGATTGCTACAGATGCAAATCAACATCCCCTGATTACACTTGTTCAAGTGGATGAAATTCAACCTGAGACGCTTGGCCAGTTATTCGGAACATTTCGATCGAAGAGGCAAGCCATTGAAGTGTTACGCAATCTAGCAGATCAACATCAATTATGCCCGAGGGTTTTGGGACTTGAAAAAGGGAAAGGCGCATGTTTCGCGCATCAACTTAAGCGTTGTAGAGGTGTCTGTGCCAACAAAGAGTCAGTAGAGCTCCATTATCTAAGGCTTCAGCAAGCAATGGTGGCACATCGCCTCAAGATCTGGCCATTTAAAGGCAGGATTGGTATTTATGAGCAGCATCAATTCAATGGCAAATCAGAAATGCATGTCTTTGAGCAATGGATGCATATAGGTTCTGTGAATGACGAGTCAGAAATGCATGAGTTTATTGCCAACAATAAAAGCAAGTTGTCATTTGATTTGGATATCTACAAGTTGCTCATTAAAGAGCTCAATAAACCAATGGTTAAAATAGTGCAATTTGACCAGAAATCTGAGATAGACGAGTCAGAATAGATTTTATTAACTAAGTAGTTTAGGTTTGGAAATGCATAAAACTTTAGCCAGTTCTGTATAAAAACTGCATATAGCTTTGATCCATGTCATTAGCTTAAATCTTTATCAGGCGCAGCTAGTCGCATTGTTATGCGGGTCAAGCCAAAATGCAAATGGCGGGTCAAATTGAGATGCATCCCAACAGTGTTCACTCACATAGCAATAATGTCGGATATAGAACATTATTAAATAGCAAGTCCTGCTGGCTGCAAATAATTTAATTTGTTGAAACAATCTAAAACCGTTTTATTTTAATTGGGTGTGGTAACGAACAGAACGGCTGATTATAAGCATGTATTATTTACTAACCAAAACCCGTTCAACAAAAACTACTGAAATCGAGAAATATTATGGTTTATCTCCAGCAACGCACCACCAAAATGTCGATTTATTCTCATTTAAAGCCAGCTGTACGCTGATCCAACGGTTTTAGCCACGATATCTCATATCCCAACAAATACGTCGTTAAAAGCAATTGAACCGGATAACCAAAGCCACCTCTCAGTCCATGCCGTCAGGTTAAAGGCATGACAAATAATAGGGACTTGTTTTTTGGTAGGCTTGACACTGCATGGGTCTCTGACTCAACCACTTGACGTGCCGGCGAGTCGTACCGCGATGGTGGGTTTTTCCGTAGAAACACGCTGGAATACGGAGGATGTGTTTTCAACTCATTCATAAGATAAAGTCAGAATCGAAATTGAGTAGCGTGCCTTTAACGATGTGATTAAAAGTCTTACATGCGGTAATCTACCTTTAACAGTAGCACAGCACTTACTAGCCACAAGTATTTAAAAATTAGGATAGCATTGATGAAAGTGATTCAAATAATTTTAATCAGCATCATTACCATAATGACGGTTTTGTGGATTGCGGTAAATGCAGATACGCTGCTGATCACACGAGAGATATTTGCTTGGAGAAGCCTTTTACTACAGTATTCGGGTATTTTGGCGATTGCAGTAATGAGCCTAGGAATGTTACTAGCAATGCGTTTTACATGGGTTGAGGATAGACTTAACGGGCTCGATAAAGCTTATCGTTTACACAAATGGCTAGGCATTACTGGATTAGTCTACGTGCTCTCGCACTGGCTTTTAATAAATGTCCCAAGATGGCTTGTTGAAGGGGGATTGTTAATAAAACCTGCACGTGTAGCTCGCCCACCAGAAACGGTCGAGATTTTTAAGTTTTTTCAGAGCCAACGTGGATTTGCAGAACAAATCGGCGAGTACGCTTTTTATTTATTTGTTGCTTTAATGGTCATCGCATTAACTAAACGTTTCCCATACCGATATTTTTTTATGACTCACCGGTGGATAGCGCTTGTATATTTAGGACTTATCATCCATTCAGTTGTGCTGATGAATTATTCTTACTGGATGACTATTTTAGGACTTTTAATTGCACCTTTGATGTTGTTAGGCACTTATGCCGCTATTACAAGTTTGGTTCAACGCATCGGTAAATCGCGCAAAGTAGTAGGTGAAGTTAGTCAGATCAGTTATCTAGATGGTGTGAAGATCAATGCAATCACCATTCAATTGAAATCACAATGGCTGGGTCACTATGCGGGGCAATTTGCATTCGTTACTTTTGACCAACATGAAGGCGCGCATCCTTTTAGTATTACATCCGCGTGGTTGGGGGATGGAAAGCTTTCTTTCTTAATTAAAGCACTTGGTGATTACACAAGCACCCTTAATTCCAAACTAAAAGTGGGTCAGTCTGTCGTAGTAGAAGGTCCATATGGTCGATTTAATTTTGAAAACAAGTCGAAAAGGCAAATTTGGATTGGTGGAGGCATCGGCATTACGCCTTTTATTGCAAGAATGAAATCATTGGCAATGAATCATGATGGATGTTTGATTGATTTGTTTCACACCACAACTGACGTCGATCAAGCAGCTTTACTATTGGTAAAACAAGATGCTGAAGCCGCAGGAGTAAAGCTACACCTAATGATTAATTCGCAAGACGGTTACTTAGACGGTGAGATTATTCGAGCAAAAATTCCCGATTGGAAACAAGCCGATATATGGTTTTGCGGCCCTGCTTTATTCGGTAAAAAAATCAGGTCTGATTTAGTGATGAATGGATTAGATGAACACAAATTTCACCAAGAGCTATTCGAAATGCGCTAACGCTTTAGGTATTTTCACAAATTTCTAGCCAAAGGTAACTCTAAATAGAACTGCGTATTTATTACTAAGCTTAAAATTCAAGCATTTCAAATTCGGCTTTAGAGACGCCGCATTCTGGGCAGTGCCAGTCACTAGGAACGTCTTCCCAACGCGTTCCTGGGGCGATTCCATCATCTGGCCAGCCTTTCTCTTCGTCATATACCAAACCACATACTACACACTGCCACATTTTCATGATTATTTCAGGTCCTGTTATTGAATAGCTTTTTACTATGTGTAAGCTTAAAGCCTTAAATATAAAAATTCAAATAAAATATCCTTCTTTAAGTGTTATCTCCAAATGATAAGGATCTGTATTATTAAAAATGCGATAACATATTCGCGTGAATACTTGCATTAATAGAAGATAAATCTTAGGTCTTTGAATAATGATTGGTAAATTTAATCCATGAATCCTCTAGGTATTCTCGGTGTAGCTTTATGTTTCAAAATTACAGAAGTTGCTAATATGTTACTAGTCATTCATTGTAAAATGTAATAAATATTAATATGTTTAATTAATAATTTAAACCTTTTTTGATATGTTAAATTTATTAAATTAAATTGAAAGATTGATAGGATATGACGTTAAATGAACTGCGATTTGTCATTGCCGTGGCAAAAGAGCGAAACTTTAGGCGCGCTGCAGAAAAGTGTTATGTGAGTCAGCCCGCGCTCAGCCTAGCAATTAAAAAATTAGAGGAGGATTTGGGTGTTATCATTTTTGAGCGTAGTCGAACGGATGTTAGTCCAACCGCAATAGGTGAGCAAATTATTGAGCAAGCTATACTTACCATGGAGCAAGCAACGTACATCAGAGAAATTGCAAAACAAGGTAATGATCAATTATGCGGGGCATTTCGGCTCGGTCTAATTTATTCGGTAGGTCCTTATTTATTACCTGAAATTATTCCTATATTGCGTGTAAAAGCACCTGATATGCCTTTGCTGATTGAAGAAAACCTTACAATACAGCTTGAAGCTCAGCTTAAAAGTGGTGCGATAGACGCAGCTGTCGTGGCATTGCCATTTGATGTGGCAGATATTAAAACCATGTCTTTATACGATGAAAAATATGTTGTGATGGTTCCTATTAGTCACCCTTGGGCTAATAGAAAAGAAATTAATGCATCAGAGTTGATAGATGAAAATGTATTACTACTTAATAGTGAACATTGTTACAGCCACCAAATATTGCAGGCTTGCCCCGATTTATCACGCAAGGGACAAGTATTACAAGGAAATTCTCTGGAAACTATTCGAAATATGGTTGCTTCGAATTTAGGGATTACAGTATTGCCAATTAGCGCTGCCACCGAGCGATATATGCATGGAAATGCACTGGTAAAGGTGATTCCATTTATGGCGCCAGTACCCATGCGGAGGGTGGCGCTAGCATGGCGTAAAAGTTATGCCAGAGAGTTGGCTGTTAATTGTTTAGTTGAGTCAATTAAAGAGATTAAGACAGAGTGTTTGGACATAATTAAATAGAATCTAAACAGCAGTAAAAATGACAAAGGGCGCTAATGCGCCCTTTGTCATAAATTTTTAAATTTAAAAATTATTTATTCATTACGTACATTGTAACTTCAAAACCAAAACGCATTTCTGTAGCTGCTGGTGTTGTCCACATGATAAATCTCCTATGAATTGATTAATATAAGTCGTACACAATCTATGACTTACATAATACAGAGCGGTTGCAATAGCAAGCTATGTAAACTGACTAATTAAGGCTAATGATTTTCATTAGATTGTCGTATTTACGTGCAAAGTGATATGAAATTAGTAGCTTACAAATACACGATAGCCAGCAACAGCAGTGCCTTGCGCGGTGATTGCAAGCTTGACTTTAACTTCTTCACCTGGCGTTAGCCCTTTTGCAATGTCAACCGTGCTTGGTAGGTATTCATTGGGCTTAAATTTACGACGTAATTTAGGTATGTCATCAATATCGGTAAGTGTCAGCTCTATATTTGGGTAAGCTTGATTAAAGTTGGCTTGGTTGATTAGCGTGCTGGATAAATGGATTAAACCGACATAATTAGCGTCTTCTTGCATGTCGGAATCATCGATTACAATAAGATCAATTTTTTTTGGTAAATCTATGGTGCAGCCAATTTTTTCACAAGCTTGAACGAGACTGTTTTTTGTTTTCGGGTAATAAACAGCAAGCTCTGTACGGAAAAAATAGATACTTTGTGCGATAGCAGCAAGCAATAAAGTTAATGCAAATAAACCCATGAGCCAAGCAACTGCTGCACTTGTAGATTTAATTTCATTATTTTCGGCATTAAAATAGCTGTCTTGACTGTCTTTGCTCAGCGCTCTACTAACGATATCATCTGCATCGCTATCTAAAATAAGCGTTTCTGGCTGCACAATAATTTCAGTAGTGACATCATCATCCGTAATTTCAGAGTTAGTTTCACTCTCAGTAATTGATTCTACTAGCTCATCTTTAGCATTAAAGACATGCAAGCAATGTCCACAACGAACTTTGCCATTATGTTGATTAAGTTGTTCTTCTGTCACTACAAATTGAGTCTGGCAGGCGGGACAATTAGTGATAGCGCTCATGATTTAAACTCGCTTATTGAACTCACGCTGTGAACTGGCGCATTAAACTCATATATTGAGCGCATAGGCTAGAAGCTACTTTTTAGTACCAGTCAATAATACCCAGGCGTCCATATATTGAGGTGCTTGCATATTAAACCACTGCGAATAGATAGCTGAAACATCTGCTGCTTGCTCTTTTAAAATACCAGATAATGCAATTTTCCCACCTACTTTGCATGATTTTGCTAAAGCAGGTGCCAATACACTTAGGGCACTAGAAAGAATATTGGCCACAACGATATCAAATTCAGACGTTTGATATTGACTGGCATGATAAAACTCTGCAGAAACGTTATTTTGCTCAGCGTTATATAGACTAGATTGAATTGCTTGCGAATCAATATCGATTCCTACAACACTAGCTGAGCCAAGTTTTTTTGCAGCAATCGCTAAAATTCCTGAGCCGCAACCGTAATCTAATACGGTATCATCTGTAGTGACGACGTGCGTAAGCCATTCTAGGCAAAGATGGGTAGTAGGGTGACTGCCGGTGCCAAAAGCTAAACCCGGATCTAATACAATATTAATAGCATCATCGTTAGGTGCACTGTGCCAAGTAGGCACAATCCATAAGCTATCTGTAATTTTAATTGGGTCAAACTGGCTTTGCGTGGCCCGCACCCAGTCTTGTTCTTGAATAATCTCAGTAGAATATTGCAGGTTGTTTAATTTAGTCTTCAGTTGCAATTTAGTCATTACTTTTGCAACATCTACCCCTTCATTAAACAAGGCGCTTACTAAATTTTGTTGCCATATACCTGGAGGAGGGTCACCGGGCTCACCAAAAATTGGCTGCTCATCAAGCGTATCTGCATTAGCATCTTCAATAATGGCTGATAGCGCACCCTGCGCCATCAGTGTGTCGCTAATTAAATCAGCGGTATTATCTTGTGCTTCAATTTTTAACGATACCCAAGCCATGCAAAACCTACTTATTAAAAAAGCTATTTATTGTAGATACCGAGCTTTTGTTCAAGATAATGAATACTTGTACCGCCTGCATGAAACGCCGCATCAGCCATTAAATCAGCATGCAAGGCTACGTTAGTGCTAATGCCAGCAATCATCATTTCAGATAATGCAATCCGCATACGTGCAATGGCCTGTTCACGCGTGTCACCATAGGTAATAAGCTTGCCAATCATAGAGTCATAGTGTTGCGGCACAGTATATCCAGCATAGGCATGCGTATCAATGCGAACACCAGGTCCACCTGGCATATGGAAGGTATCAATTTTTCCAGGTGAAGGTACAAATGTATATGGATCTTCAGCATTAATACGGCATTCAATCGCATGGCCTTTGAGTACAATATCTTTTTGGCGGAATTTAAGTTTCTCACCAGCGGCAACAAAAATTTGCTGTTGTACTAAATCTAGTCCGGTAATCATTTCTGTAACGGTATGCTCAACTTGCAGGCGGGTATTCATTTCTATGAAATAAAACTCATTGTTTTCATATAAAAATTCAAAGGTACCAGCACCACGATAGTTGATTTTACGACAAGCTTCAGCACAGCGCTCACCGATTTTATCGCGCAATTTTGTATTTAATAAAGGCGCAGGCGCCTCTTCAATAATTTTTTGGTGACGACGTTGCATAGAACAATCGCGCTCACCTAGAAATACGGCATTACCATGCTGGTCGGCTAATACTTGAATTTCAATATGACGTGGTTTTTCAAGATACTTTTCCATGTAAACCACAGGGTTGTTAAACGCCGCCTGTGCTTCGGCTTTGGTCATATTCACCGAAGCAATTAATGCTGCTTCAGTATGAACCACACGCATACCGCGACCGCCACCACCGCCAGCCGCTTTAATAATGACCGGGTAGCCGACTTGCTTGGCAGTTTTAATAATTTCAATTGGGTCATCAGAAAGTGCGCCATCAGAGCCAGGCACACAAGGTACACCCGCTTTTTTCATGGCATTTTTGGCTGAGACTTTATCGCCCATTAGGCGAATAGTTTCAGCGCGTGGACCAATAAATACAAAGCCACTTTGTTCTACACGTTCTGCAAAGTCAGCATTTTCAGATAAAAATCCATAACCTGGGTGAATAGCTTGTGCATCAGTGACTTCAGCAGCGCTAATAACGGCAGGGATATTTAAGTAGCTTTGACCTGAAGGTGCAGGGCCAATACATACTGATTCGTCGGCTAATTTTACATATTTAGCTTCACGATCAGCTTCTGAATGCACTGCAACAGTTCTGATACCAAGTTCGCGACATGCGCGCTGTATGCGTAAAGCGATTTCGCCTCGATTTGCGATTAAGATTTTGTCAAACATAGCCATGTGATTAAACCCCTTAATTAAGCAATAATAAAAAGAGGTTCGCCGTATTCAACTGCCATGCCGTTATCAATCAAGATTTTTGTAACGACACCCGCCTTATCGGATTCGATTTCATTTAATAATTTCATTGCTTCAATAATACAAAGCGTGTCGCCTACAGCAACGGTGTCTCCTACTTCAACAAAGGATTTTGAATCTGGAGAAGCCGAACGATAAAACGTACCTACCATAGGTGACTTAACCGGATGTCCAGCTTCAACTACTGGCGCGTCTGCAACTGTTGATGTAGCCGCTTGAGGTAAATGAATTTGCGGTGCCGTACCGTAGTGAGCAGGTGCATAATTGGTATATTGTTGCGCAGGAGCGCTAGATGTAAAGTTACGGCTAATGCGTACTTTTTCACCATCTTCTGTCAGTTCAAGCTCAGCAATGCCTGATTCTTCAACAAGATCAATTAATTTTTTAAGTTTGCGTAAGTCCATAATAACCTCTAAAAATCTAGGAAAAATCGAATAAAATAAATGTTAATAATTAAGAATGGTTGATATGTCGAATGGCATAATCAAGCGCCAACGAATAGCCGTGTGCGCCTAGACCGCTAATGACACCAACAGCAATATCAGTAAAATAGGAATGATGACGAAATGCTTCCCGTGCATAAACATTAGACAAATGCACTTCAATAAAAGGCACTTTAACTGCAGATAGTGCATCGCGAATCGCAACGGATGTATGTGTAAAGGCCGCTGGGTTAATAATGACAAAATCAACTTTTGTCGTCGCTAATGCCTGAATTTTTGTTACTAAATCGGCTTCAGCGTTGCTTTGAAAGGTTTCTAATGTAACACCTACTTGCTTGGCATTATCTGTCAATGTTTGATTGATAGAAGCAAGTGTAGCACTGCCATAATGTTCAGGCTCGCGTAAACCCAACAAATTCAGGTTAGGGCCATGTAGAACTAAAATAGATTTGGCTGACATGGGATTAACAGTCATGACCCAGCACGTTTTTAAATCGTTTATTGCATAATTTTCTATCTTTCATAGATGCAAGTTTGCCGAAGTTGGTGGGTTTTGTCCAGTGACTTTAGTGAAACTAAGCGAAATTAGACAAAATTAGTTATTTAAAGGATTGATATTGTTAGCTTAAGAATGACCGTACTATATTGGGTGCTTCTATCTAAGGTTACTGCTGAAGCAAAGGCTGTAGAGCAGCCTCTAAAAGGCTTTTATTAATGCGGCCAAAGTAAGTATCCACTACAGTTCCATCTGTTTTGATGATGACAGTGTAAGGAAGGATACCTTTATCATTTCCTAAGCCACTGCCTAGTTCCATCCCTTCATTTTCAGCGGCAAATAATGGATAGCTTACCGGAGATTCTTGTGAAAACTCTTTAACCAAGCTCAGTTCGTCAACAGCCACACCGAGCACCTGAACATTTTTATTTTTATACTCAGTATTTAATGCTGAAAGCTCTGGCATTTCTTCTAGACACGGAGGACACCATGTTGCCCAGAAATTAAGTATGATTATTTTGCCTTTATATTGGCTTAGATTTTGGCTAACGCCGTTCTCATTTCTCAATTGACTAGCAAATAAAGCTTGGGTAGAGAGTGCACTGTAATCAGTACTTAAATTTTTTAATGGAGAATTAGGGTTTAACACAAAATAGTAAATGGCAAAGCCAAGACTAAGGACAAGGGCTAGGGTGACTGCGTTCGAAAGTAATTTTTTTAACATTGTGTAGTGGTAGTTTTACTATTCATTGGGGGGAGAATGCAAGCATCACGCTTTGCAAGTGTCGCGCTAAAGCGATTCGCATCTTGAAAGCCAATGGTTTTTAATGTTGACATTTCTTGGCCATTAGCATTAAAAAAAGTAATGCCAGGCGGGCCATATAGGCCAAAACGTTTTAATAATGCCTTATCTTCATCCGTGTTGGCTGTAACATCTACTTGTAATAGCGTGGTATTTCTTAATAGCTGTTGTACTTTTTGATCGCTAAACGTGTAATCCTCAAGCTCTTTACAAGCCACACACCAATCTGCATAAAAATCTAGCATAACAGGCTGACCTTTAGTTTCAGCTAACTTTTTTTCAAGTTCAGCGATGCTTGTAATTCGTGTAAAGGCGAGAGAGGACGCTGCTTTGAACTGGCTACTAGCTTTTGCGGTAAAAGCATTAAGAGGTTGCAAGGCAGATTTAGCTCCAGAAAGTGCACCAATCAATAGTGCCACGCCAAGTATGAGTAGAATAACGGCAACACCCTTACCAACCTTACTAAAGTTAGATGCATGTGCAGGTAAGTGGTCAAGCGCGTTGTGATATACGGCTGTCAAAATGAACAAAGCTGACCAAAGTGATAGCTGAATGCTAATTGAAATGACTGGAGATATTAGCCAAATAGCCATGCCCAGCATAATTACGCCAAAAAAGTTACGTACCGCGTTCATCCAATCACCGGTTTTAGGCAACACGCTACCTGCAGATGCTCCTATCAGTAGAAGTGGCATCCCCATACCGATTGCTAACGCAAAGAGCCCTACACCACCAAGCACTACGTTATGCGTTTGGCCTATATAGATAAGCGCACCAGCAAGTGGCGCTGCTACACATGGGCTTACTATCAACGCGGATAAAGCGCCCATGATAAAAACACCTACAAAATGTCCGCCTTGCAGTTTGTTGCTGGTATTAAGCATTTTATCTTCAAAGCTTTGCGGTAGCTTTAAATCATAGTAACCAAACATAGAAAAAGCTAACAAAACAAATATCACTGAGGTTGCGCCCAATACCCAAGCATTTTGTAGCGATTGACTGAGTAAATCACCAGATAGACCTGCAGCGATACCTGCCAATGTATAGGTTAAAGCCATGCCAAATACATAAGCGACAGATAGGCCAAATGCATGTAATTTTGATGGCTTAACGGCCTGACTTTGACTGCCGACAATAATGCTCGATAAAATCGGTATCATCGGCAATACACAAGGCGTGAGAGAAAGTAATAAGCCCGCAACAAAAAAACCAGCAATCACAAGCCATAGATTGCCCGATTTTAATATCTGCGTGGTGTTGTCGGTTTCGTTATCATTGTCTGCCGTTGTTGGGGGATTCGTATTATGGTTAGTTAAGCTAGTATCCACCGATAATGTTTTTTTAATCGGCGCGTAACACAAACCTTTTTCACTGCAGCCCTGGTAGCTTATATTGAGAACGACAGCTTGCTTGCTTGCTACGCTAAGCTTGATATTGACTTTAAAATCGTGATGATAGACCTCTTGCTTGCCGAAGTTAGCATCCTCTTTAATTTCGCCAGAGGGCAAGTTTATTCCAGATATTTTGATTTCTTTAGGTGATAGCACACTAAATTTGATGCGCTCGCGATACAAGTAATGCCCAGGCACAATGGTGAAATTAGCTTGAATATTTTGTGCATCAATTGCAATTAAATTAAGTTTAAAAGCAACTTCAGGTGGCAAAACATCGCCAGGCCCATTATCATCAACTAGTAAATTCCTGATGGAGCTAGAACTTGATTCGGCCGCATTGGCGCCCATTAAAAACGTGATTTGCAAAAACGCAATTGCAGACAGGGCAATGAAGTTTTTTAATAAACGTTTTAGATATAAATTTTTCACCTGCTAGATCCATATTGAATAGTTGAAGTAAATTTAATGGCTACTTCTTGTAATTATAGAATATTGGCACAACAAACTACCAAGAAACTGTTTTTAATATCTAATTAGATAAGCAATTGCTATCATACGTTCAATCAATTTAAGGTTTATATATTAATGCGGATATTCTTTTTACTGGCTTTACTTGCTTTTCCAGTGCTTGAAATTTGGATTTTAATCAAGCTAGCCCATCAATACGGCTGGTGGGCATTATTTTACTTAATCGCGATGGCTTTACTTGGCTTACAACTCATTAGAGATGAAAAGTTATTATTTTCTGGCCGTATGATGCAAAATTTAAACCAAGGCGGTAATCCAATCAAAGCAATATTTGGCAGTGCGCGTAACATTATCGCTGGCATATTGCTAATAATACCAGGGGTGATGACAGATTTGATTGCAGTGGTTTTGTTGCTTATTCCTGTGAACAAAGACGTGCAAACAACGTCCAATTATTCGCAAAAAGCAGCGAATGATGATGTGATAGAGGGCGAGTTTCATCGCGAAGAATAAAAAACAACATCTTTAACAATTTAAATTTAACAGAGAATTAAGAATGAGCTATCAAGTCACAATAAAGTCAACGGGCCATAAATATAGCGCTAAAGCCTCTGAAACTGTGCTGGAATCAGCCATAGTCGCGGGTGTTAACATTCCATATGGATGCCGTAATGGTAGCTGTGGTAGTTGCAAGGGCAATATTATTAGTGGCGAAGTTGATTATGGCGATTACGCTGCAAGTGCCATGACTGATGCGGAAAAGGCAGCAGGTAAAGCTTTATTTTGTTGCGCACATCCACTTTCTGACTTAACCATTGAATGTCGAGAAATCAAGGCTGATGTTATTCCGCCACGTATTATGCCAGCACGCGTAGAGCGTAAAGAGCAGCTTTCTAATGATGTGATGGCCTTGTTTTTAAAATTACCCAGCACCGAACATTTAAAATTTATGGCAGGGCAATATATCGAGTTTCTGCTAAAAGATGGCAATCGTCGCGCCTTTTCACTCGCCAACGCACCGCATGTGGATAACATGCTTGAGCTACATTTGCGCTTGATTCCAGGCGGGCAGTTTACCGAGTATGTATTTAACGAAATGCCAGATAAAGCCATTTTGCGTATTGAAGCGCCATTCGGTAGTTTTTTCCTACGTGAAGATTCTAACAAACCTATTATTATGGTTGCTGGTGGTACAGGCTTTGCGCCAATTAAAGGCATTATTGAACACATGCTGCACAACAATATTAACCGCCCGGTGACTTTATATTGGGGGGCACATAGCTTGAAAGATCTTTACATGCCAGCTTTGCCAGAAGCATGGGCAAGCGAATACCCACATATAAAATTTATACCAGTGCTATCTGACTCTATAGCAGAAGACAACTGGCATGGCCGCACAGGCTATGTACATCAAGCCGTGTTAGATGATTTTGCAAATACAGGTTTAGCTGACTATGAAGTGTATTGTTGCGGCGCACCAGCCATGGTAGAAGTGGCACATGCTAGTTTTGTGCAAGCAGGGCTGGCCGATGATGCATTTTTCTCAGATGCGTTTAATTATGCAAAACCAGTGGTGAGCAAATAAGCCGTAGCGTTGCCTATAGATTCACGATTATTTACACCTAATTTTATACGAGCTTAGCGCAAAGCTAAACATTCATTTAAATTTATGATATTGTAATTCAAATGCATTACATAAGAGCTTAAAATGAAAACTGCCACAATTCCTGCATTACGTGTTGAGCCGAAATTAAGAGAGGCCGCACAAAGCGTGCTCGCTACGGGTGAAACACTATCAAGCTTTGTAGAAGAGTCTTTACGCGCTAATATTGAGCGACGTTTACATCAACAAGCTTTTATTAAGCGTGGCATTGATTCTCGTGATGAAGCTAAAGCTACTCAAGAATATTATTCTTCTGAAAGTGTCATGTCTGAATTAGCCAGCATATATAAACAAGCGCTTATCAAAGCTCAGTAGAGATTAATTTTGAGCTATCAAATCCGCTTCACCAAAGCTGCGCGTGAAGATTTAAAGCGGCTATATGGTTTTTTGGTTGAGCAGGATATTCATGCAGCAAACCATGCGCTGGACACCATTAACAAAGCAATGGGTTTGCTTGAAACATTCCCTTTCACCTGTAGAAAAGCGCAAGCAGACAACCCCTTTTTAAGAGAGCTGGTTATTACCTTTGGCGCTAATGGTTATGTCGCGTTATTTGAAATTGAAGAAAATAATATTGTCACAATTTTAGCAGTTAGGCATCAGCGCGAAGATGATTATCGCTGATACGATTTTTGAGACTGAATTAAAAACTGAATCAATGGAGCCTGAGCCGACGTAGCATGTAAGAAGCGCAGCGGAATATGGAAATGAGGCGTTAAGGCTACGTTTACAGGTTGAAATTTAAGCAACTGAGTCGCTTATATAATCCGCTTCCTCAAAATAACTAGGTACTTGTTCACCAGCTTGTCATAATTATTTGTATATGCTCTAGTAAAATCAGACCGTACATTGTTGGGGAGTGTTTATGTTGCGTTCGTTTATAATAACGTGCTTGGTGTTAATTTTACCGATTTCTGCTCACGCCACATCCACAGCCAGCATCATCAACACCGATTGTTCAAGCACTTTAACCAGATCCCTAATTGACGGTGCTTCATTTGCATGTGCAGGTAACTTGACGCTGGATGGCGGCTTTATCACCTCAGATTCATTAATAAACATCTCAGCAGATGGAGATTTGTTTATTGATAATCTTACATTGACAGCACCAAATGTGACGTTTTCAGTTTTGACAGGCATGCTAACAATCGGGAGTGCATTTGTGGTTAACCGCCCAACTGCTTTATCACAAGTCAGCCGAGATTCAATATTGACTTGGTCAAAATTTAATATTGGACAGAGCGCTATTGTAAATTTTATTCATTGGCAGACTAGTAAAACAACACTAAGTAGAGTTCTTGGTACAAATCAAACTCCCTCTGGTATATTGACTATCGGCAGTGGCGGTAGCATATCTTTGGATAAAACAATTGGAGTGACGTTATTACCCAACATCACTTCATTAACTCCAGGTGGCAGCATCGTGATTGGTTCAGGTGGATTAATAACCACTGGCGGAGGTTCAAACAATCCTCAAGTGGTCCTAAGCGCTGTTCCCGAGCCCTCAACCTACGCGATGATACTATTCGGTTTAAGCTTTATCGCATTCAAGCGTAAAACCAATCACTAGAAACACATACCCTGCAAGCCAATATCCATAACGATTTCATGGCATTATGCGGCAGATCACGATTATTTCATTGAGCAATGACTTATGACGACGAAATGGTTTAACAGGCAAGCCACATAGCTGATGCTCGCAAAATTGAATTAAAAGAAATGCCCTAATTCATAGTATTTTTTATCAGATTTTCCGTTAAGTATACCTTAAGAAACTAAATCTATAATTTGCTCCATACCCTTACTATAGGAGCAAATAATGGAAACCATCACATACCGTAGACAAAAAGTTTACGACTTCGCACTGCGTTTTATCCACCTTTGGAATGGCTTGACCATTCTATTTCTCATGGCAACTATCTGGCTTTCTGAATTGTTTGAAAAAGGCCTTGGCGAAAAAACGCTTTGGCAATTACATATCTACATTGGCTATGCGCTTGTAGTTGGAATTTTAGCGCGGCTGGCATGGGGCATTATTGGGCCACGCCATGCTAGATTTTCTGATATGTGGCATCCAGCCGCCTGGTGGGATGCTGTTCGCAACTTCAACCTACAAGCTAAGCCACGCTTTGGCCATAATCCATTGGCAAGCGGTGCTTATTTACTGGTTTATCTATTGTTAATTACCATGGCAGTAACAGGACTTGGACTTGCTGCTATTGAGCAAAGCATGGGACCTTTTAATGCTTGGTTTGGCGATATGGCCTGGCTGGAAGATGCTTTTGAAGAACCGCACGAGTTGATTTATTACTTGTTATTGGGTTTTGTTGTCGTGCATATTGCCGCTTTGATTTGGCATGAAAATAAAGATAAAACGCCACTTGCTCAAGCGATGGTGACGGGTTATCAGTATGAAATTAAGCCAACTGGCAATATTCAAACTGCAGGCACGAATCAAACTCAAGGAGACAAAAATGCGTAACTATTTAATTAGACATACTTTTGTTGCATGGACACTGTTGTTTAGCATCATTGCTTTTGCTGCGACTCCACAAGAATTGCTCAAGCAGTATGCCGTTCAGGCAAAACAAGAAAATCCAGCTTTTACAGGTTTTTCCGCAGATAAAGGAGCGAGTTTCTTTAAAGCAGAGCGCATGCATAGCGATGGCAAAAAAGTGAGTTGTGAAACTTGTCATACAGCTGACCCACGTAATCAAGGCAAAACGCGCGCGAATAAGGTGATTGAGCCGATGGCGCCAAGTGTTAATACTCAGCGATTTACCGATGTGGCAAAGGTTGAAAAATGGTTTGGTCGTAACTGCAAAGATGTGTTGGAGCGTAACTGTACCTTACAGGAAAAGGGCAATTACATACAATATCTTTTAAGTGTTAAGTAAAAACGTACATGATAAATTTAGAGTTAAGGAAAAATGCGATGAAAAATTGGATGCAAATTTTTGTGTTGATTATTAGCATAAGCGCAACCACAGCTTTATTGGCTAGTGGCGGTATGAGAGAAGGTGAGGGCGGTAGTAGCCAATTGCCGCCGGTAACAAATGCAAAATGGAAAGCGGAATGTGCTAGTTGCCACATGCTTTACCACCCAGGCTTATTGCCAAAACGATCATGGAATAAAATGATGGCTGGGCTTGATAGGCATTTTGGTGAGAATGCTAGCCTTGATGCGGCAACGCGTGATGAAATTAGCCGTTTCCTTGCTCTGAATAGCGCAGATAAGCAAGATAACCGCCGTTCAAGCCGGATTATTCAGTCAATATCAGCAAATGTAACGCCACTGCGCATTAGTGAAACGCGTTATTTTACAAGCAAACATGATGAAATTTCTGCCACTACTTTTAAACGTAAAAGCATCGGCAGTGCGGCTAATTGCACTGCTTGCCATAAAGGTGCAGAAAAAGGTGATTTTTCTGAGTCACAGATAAAGATTCCGCGCTAATATAAGCAGATGAGAGTTCTATTAGTTGAAGATGATGTCCTGCTTGGCGATGGGGTGCGAGCGGGACTCAAGCAAGCAGGATTTGCTGTGGATTGGACGCAAGACGGCCAATCAGCAAAATTAGCGCTAGAAACAGAGGAGTACGCGCTGATGGTGCTGGATCTTGGTTTACCTCGCGTAGGTGGCATGGAGCTACTTAAATGGTTGCGAGGCAGTCAATCAAAAATACCGGTGTTGATTTTAACTGCGCGTGACACGGTGCTAGATCGTGTTGCAGGCCTAAATTCTGGTGCGGATGACTACCTAATTAAACCTTTTGACTTAGACGAGCTGATTGCGCGCTTGAATGCGCTTTTACGTCGTAGCGCTGGCCAAGTAACGCATACATTGCAGCATGGTGATATAGAACTGGCACCATCAACGCATCAAGTCAGTAAAAATGGCCAAACGGTTGAGCTTTCGGCACGTGAATTTACTTTGTTGCATGAGCTTTTATTGCATGTCGGTCGTGTGCAATCTCGCGAGCAGTTGGAACAGCATCTTTATGGCTGGGGTGAAGAGGTAGAGAGTAACTCAGTTGAAGTGCACATACATCATTTACGCAAAAAGCTGGGCACCGAACTCATACGTACGCTTCGTGGTGTAGGTTATGTGATTGATAAGGATAGCGCGAAACCATGAATTCACTGCGCTTGCGCCTAATCTTATTATTATCTGTAGGCCTTGGTCTTGCATGGCTAGTAGCGGCTTGGTTTACGCATATTGAATCGCGTGAAGAAATTGACCATTTATTTGATGCGCAACTTGCACAATCAGCTCAAGTATTGCTAGGCACAACACGTCATGAGATACATGAGCGCATTGAGCATGGTGTAGATGACGATGAAGTAACAGTTTCCCACGAATATGAGCAAAAACTGGCATTTCAGATTTGGGATGAAACGGATTTGCTGGTTCGCTCGGCGACCGCACCGGCAATAGCCTTGAGTGCTGATAAAGAAGGTTTTAGTGAAACCACATTGAGCGGAGAAGCATGGCGAGTATTTACTCGATGGGATAACCGTCATGAATTCATGATTCAAGTCGCTGAGCCATTGGCGGGACGAGAGAGCTTGGCTCGCCATATTACGTTCAAGATGCTATTGCCGACTTTCGTTGCCCTACCTGTGCTGGCATTGCTGATTTGGTTCGGCGTTGGGGCCGGTTTACACCCATTGCAGCAACTAAAGCAAGAAGTTAAACAGCGAACGGCTAATCGCTTAGAACCAGTTGCTATGGAAGGTGTGCCTGAAGAAGTGACGCCATTAGTGAAAGCATTGAATGATCTTTTTTCTCGCTTGGAAAGCGCATTTGAAGGCGAACGACGTTTTACTGCCGATGCGGCACATGAGTTGCGCACGCCTCTAGCCGCACTCAAAATTCAAGCACAAGTCGCGCTACGCTCAACTGATACAGTAGAACGTCAGAGTGCTTTAGAAAATGTATTGCGCGGCGTGGATAGAGCGACACGGCTAGTGGAACAATTACTTACATTAGCAAGAGTTGACCCTGAAACTTTAGCACTAGACTATAAGCCAGTTGATCTAAATGGTTTGGCAGCAACGGTAATGAGAGATTTAGAATCACTAGCCCATACAAAACAAATAGCGCTATCACTTGAAGAGAGCGTCGATAATATTTCATGTAAGGTATTAGGCGATGAGGCACAACTCAATTTGTTGTTGCGCAATCTTTTAGATAACGCCATTCGTTATACGCCAAAAGGCGGTCGTGTTTCTGTAACAGTGCGAAATTCAGTGGGGTTGATGTTGGAAGTGCGGGACACTGGCTCAGGTATTCCTGAAGCCGAGCGTGAACAGGTTTTACAGCGTTTTTACCGAGTGACTGGGACTGGCCAAGAAGGTAGCGGGCTGGGTTTATCTATTGTTCGGCGTATAGCAGAATTGCATGGTGCTAGGCTAGTACTCAGCGATAACGAAACAGGTACTGGTTTATTGGCAAGCGTGAAGTGGCCAGCTATCTAGAAGGATCCTAAACCGAAGCAAAGCCTATGGCCATAAACCTAGAAAAAGCAGCTTATCCACAAAATGTACCAAAATCACGAACACAATCAAAGCAATATTTCACTTCAAATCATCACCATTTTGGTGATTGGTTGTATCAAGACAACCAGTTGATTTATTAAGTGTATTTCTTGATTTTAGTAAATCAATTGCCGTTAATAGGTTAAATAATGACTGAAACTTTATTTAAACAAAAACCCCTGCTTGTTTTTTTCAGAGGATAATGCGGCCATTAGTTTTTCATGGTCCGCATTTTGTATTAAATCATGCGCATTTTTAATGGCTGTTTCAGCACTTTCAAAATCACCTTCTGCAAGCGCTTGCATCCCTTCAAGTAGCCAATCATTACTGGCTTTTAGACGTGTAGCTTCTTGTTTACTGCGCCTGTTGGCTGGTAAGAATCGTAAAAAATGCACAAATCGTAAAAAATAATGTAAAAGTAAAAAACCTAATACAATCAAAATCAGTAAAAAATTGAATGAAAATTGCAAGCGGTAAGGTGGACGAACAATCAGTACATAACCTGCATTATTGCTGGCTAGCCACACTATGCTTACTAGCAATATGAACATCAGTAACCACCAAAATAGTTTGCGTTTTATCATGATTTATTTTGTTAACTTGTCAGAGTTAATCACTTTTCTCAAGACTCTGTTTATAGCGGCTGGTCGCAGCAAAGCTTTCAGTAAGTTGCGGTAACTCAATGTTAATGTTGTTGTCAGAAAGTTTTTTTAGTAATTTAAATGCTTGAATAGCATTGGGATGCTTGGTGTCAAAATATTGATTAAGCCAGATTTTTACTGTATTTAAGTCGGCTTTGTAGTTTGCTTCATCGTGCTGCAACAAGGCAATACGAGCAGTTAATAGTCGAAGCTTTAAGTTCTCACGTAAGTAAAATTCATGATCTGAGGCTAGTAGTGGCGGCTCAGGTTTATCGATACGCTCTACTGTTACCAAATTTTTAATATCATTCCAAATAGGAAACGCAAGCTTTTGCAATGCATTAAGTTGAGGCGGTTTAAGACCATTTTTATGCAGAGCATTTGCATTGAGCGTTGGTTGGCGCTCGCTAATTAAAGGCAGAGCTGCGCATAAAACGGCTAATCTCTCTAGTTGAGCGCTCATGCTAGTGACATCTATTTGTGGTAATTTACGCAAGTTTTCAATATCAAGGGCAAGCGTTTCACGCAGTTGCGTGGCTCGGGGTAGTCGGAGAGGTTCTAATCGTTTATCTGCAGCTTGCATCGCTAGCAAGGCGGATTTTACGTTTCCAGCAAGTTGCAATTGTTGATTAGCAATCGTTAATAACTGTTCCACTTCTGTTACGGCTGAGGCTTCGCGGTTTTCTGCAAGTTGGTCATACAGTGTCTGTAACACGTCTTGCTGATCGCGTGATTCTTCTAATTTTTGTTCTAAAATTATCGTGCGAGCATTGGCTTGGGTGCTACGTTCTTCAGCCTGTTTTGCGAGCGCTAAGCTTTGCTGGTTAAGGCCTTGATAGACTTCTAGTTTTTGGCTGAGAGATTTTTCGACCTCATTAAAGCGCTGGCGTGTATTTATCCATTGCCAAGCGAGCGTAAGCAATGCCATCACAACTAATATTAATGCGGCGTTTGAGTATAGTGAGGACTTACGCCTATCGGAGACTTCTATTGTTTTTTCATTAGCCATATTCGTTAACTCTGTGCATTCGCAAGCTGCGATAAACATTGAATCATCGCATCGTCTCCTGGCGCTTCTGTAATCAAAACTTTTAAGCCAAATTGTAATGGCAGTTCAGCTATTCTAGCGTGGTTCACGCAAAGTGTGATGTGCCTTAACCATTCTGATTCGCCAGCCATGGTCAGTAAATTACGCATGGCTTCACTGCTTGTGACAATAATCGCATCAAGCTGACCTTGTTGCCAAAAGCTATTGAGTAATTGCGTATCTGTTTGTGGATTGGTGCGACGATAACATTCTGCCAAAACTACGTTTGCACCACGTTCTTTGAGCGTTTTTGCCAATACGTCTCGACCACCGATTCCGCGAAAAATGAGAACGTTTTGATTTTCAACGCTGTGCATTTCAGCCAAAGCTAGCAATGTTTCGCTATCAAAACGTGTATGCGGTGTCAGCACGTTATGCACACCATATAGTGCGAGTTCTTTGGCGGTTTGATGACCTATTGCCGCAAATTTAAGATTTTCAGGCACATTGCCAAATTTTTTGAGTATTCGAGGTAAAGCGTTATCTACGGCATTGGTACTGATGAATATTGCCCAGTCGGTCTGTTCAAGCTTGGTAATGACTAAATTAAATTCGTGATAATCTTCTAAGGCTGATATGGCAATGAGTGGAAATGAAATGGCTTTTCCACCGTGATAATAAATAGCATCGACTATGCTGGCAGCCTGATCCGCAGGACGTGTTACCGCAACGTGTAGTCCTTTTAGTAAATTATCTGCCATACTGAGTAATGACTTTTTTCACTAGTTACTTATGACCATCTAAAGCAGACAGTATCTCGTTAGCACCTTTTGCCAGCAGTTGATTTGCCAACTGTTTACCCAAAGCATCGGCCTGATTTCTTTTACCACTAGCCGTTTCAATAAGCATCTGCTTACCATCTACACTCGCAACAAAACCAGTGATATGAATATTTTCAGCTTTACAGATAGCATAAGCACCTAAAGGCACTGTGCAACTGCCTGCCAAGGCACGGCTCATGGCGCGTTCAGCTTCTACACATACTTGTGTATCAGCATGATTTAACGGTGCAAGAATCGTCAATAAATCAGGGCGACTAGCGCTAATTTCAATGCCTAACGCACCTTGACCAACTGCAGGAATACTAAGCTCAGGCGCAATCACGCTACGAATCCGCGCACTAAGGCCAAGCCTGATTAAACCAGCAGCAGCTAAAATAATGGCGGCATATTGTCCTTCGTCTAACTTACGTAAGCGCGTTTGCAAATTTCCACGCAAAGACTCAATTTTTAAATGGGGTAAACGTGCTTGTAGCTGACTTTGGCGGCGTAGGCTTGACGTGCCCACAATACTTCCCACGGGTAAATCTTCTAATGATGCGAAATCGTTAGAAACAAAAGCATCACGCGGATCTTCACGCTCACCTGTAGCGGCCATCAAGAAGCCCTCGGGCAAGTTCATCGGCACATCTTTCATGCTATGCACAGCCAAATCTGCACGGCCATCTTCCAATGCGGTTTCTAGCTCTTTTACAAATAAACCTTTGCCTCCAACCTTGGCTAAAGGCATATCCAAAATTTGATCGCCGGTGGTCGTCATGCCTAAAATTTCAACAATAGTTTCAGGATAAAGTGCTTTTAAACGACTTTGAATGTGCAGTGCTTGCCACATCGCTAATGGGCTTTCACGTGAAGCAATGACTAGTTTACTGGGTGTAGGGGAGTTTGAAGTATTCATGAGCTATAGACTTGACGGAGTAATTTTATTTAGGAGCTAATTTTAACACAAGCGCGGCCTTGGCTTTAATTCGCTCGAATTAAGTGTTGCTGGCGACGGCTAACAGCGATGGTTTCAGGGATGTTTTTTAATAAGGCAACCCAGTGTTTTTCACCATTTTTATGATCATCCTCGGTATTAATTTCTGCATCATGTGCAAGATGGCGTTTTTCATATCCTAGAATATAAGTTTTTGCCACTAAACAATTGCGATGTAATCGTATGAAATTTGGACCGAACTCATGTTCTAAATTATTTAGCGACTCTTCTAATAAATGTTCTTTTTCGGCAGTACGAACGGTAATGTATTTAAGTTCAGCGCGGAAGTAAATCACATCAGCAATGGGTATTAATAAAATACGCCCGCGTTCAGTAATGCTGAGATGTGTCCTTTGTGGGCTAAGTGGCGCAAGTGCTTCAAGCTGGCTTGGTAATAAAGCACGCGCCTTTTGAATAGCGGATTGTAGTCGCTCAAATCGAATAGGTTTTAATAAGTAATCTATTGCGTTCAAATCAAAAGCTTGCATGGCATAGTTATCAAAGGCCGTAGTAAAAATAACCGCAGGTGGCTTAGACATTTTTTGTAGATGACGCGCCGCTTCAATACCATCCATATCTGGCATACGTATGTCTAGCAGAACAATATCGGGCTGATGTTCATTGCTTAGATTGAGTGCCTGTTGGCCATTTTTCGCTTCTGCCACAATCTTAACTTCGCTCATGTCTGACAAAAGTTCGCGTAAACGATTGCGCGCAGGCGCCTCATCATCAGCGATTAAAAGTTTTAGTGAGCTTGTCATGTTGTCGTATGGGGCAAAATAATGTGTACTTGATATTCATCATTAGATTGCGAACTCCTCAATGAAGACTCGAGGTCAAAGTGTAAATTTAAGCGTTCTTTAATGTTTTTAAGCGCCATTTTATTGCCAATGTGGCGCTTATTAGAAGCGTTGTAAGGGTTAGTTAACACCAAATGCACTTCACTCCGTTTAGTGTAAATTTGAATGGTGATCTTACCTCCCATCACAAGTGGCTCAATGCCGTGATAAACCGCATTTTCAATTAATGGCTGTAATATCAATGGCGGTATAAGTGCATCTGGTGGCATGTCGTCTATTTGCCATTGAACAATCAGGCGTTCATCAAGCCTTAATTTTTCCAAGGCAAGGTACTTGCGACATAGAGCGATTTCTTGAGCGAGTGGCACCAAATCACGATTGTCGGCCATCAGTACGCGAAATAAATCGGCCATATCCTCTAATGCAGTTTCAGCCTGCTTGGGTTGGCTACGAATAAGTGATAACACTGCATTGATGCAGTTAAATAAAAAATGTGGCCGAATGCGGGCTTGTAGCGCTTGTAATCGCGCAGCATCAATTGCCGGTGAATAGGCGCGTTGATGTAAATTAAAATAATATAAAGTAATGGCGCTCACAACAAATGCAAAAAAAAGTGTGCGCATACTGGTGGGTAAATTGTTAAATATTAATAATTGTGAAAATAGCCCATATACACCGCTACAGGTAAATAGTACGATTAATAAGAACGCTACAACGCCATGTCGGTACTCTAATTTAATGAGTAAGGGGTAACCTGCGTACAATAACAAGAGGCTTAATAGTAGCATGGGTTGCGCAATGGCAGAGATGGAGGTGATCAAAGAGAAAAACTCATTAAAACTACTGCTCAGTACAATAGCTGCCAACGTTAACAATAGGTTGACGATCACTAATATGCGTAAGCTAACGCCTAAATTACGTATGTTCGGTAATCGGTTAGATCTTCTCATAACTGAAATTTGATTTGGGCAACATCGTGGCTTTTGTATTTTGCATTATACTAATCATATAAGTATATTATTATTAAACAATATTTGTGACTTTGTGAAAAAAATAGCAATAAAGGCACCATAAATACATACGCAAATTTTCAGATTCTAAGTCTTATTTCAAATCTTAGTTTTTTAATTTTAGCGATGATAACCATTAAAAGAGAGCAATAAAGTGACACAAAAAGAAAGCGCACTCAATAAAAAAAATATCAGCTGGTCAGGTCGATTTAATGAACCCGTTGCAGAGCTGGTAAAAAAATATACAGCTTCAGTAAGTTTTGATAAACGTTTAGCTATATTTGATATACAAGGTTCTATTGCACATGCTCAAATGTTAGGTGCGCAAAAAATTATCAGCCAAGAAGATGTGAATGCGATTGAAGTTGGCTTAGCACAAATTCTGCAAGAAATTGAAAATGGACAGTTTGAATGGTTGTTGGATTTAGAAGACGTACATTTGAATATAGAGAAGCGTTTGACCGATAAAATTGGTGATGCAGGTAAGCGCTTACATACAGGCAGAAGCCGCAATGATCAAGTGGCAACGGATGTTAGATTATGGCTACGTGCAACAACAGATGATGTAATTTTCGGTTTAAAAAAACTTAAACTCAGTTTATTAGATCTAGCTGAAACACATTTTGATACGATCATGCCTGGTTTCACGCATTTACAAGTTGCGCAACCAGTGACATTTGGCCACCATTTAATGGCTTATGTAGAAATGCTAACGCGCGATATCAGCCGTTTTGTCGATTGTAGAAAGCGTATCAATCATTTACCACTAGGCGCGGCTGCATTAGCTGGTACGAGCTATCCGATAGACCGCGAACTAGTGGCTAAAAAACTAGGTTTTGATGGCGTATGTAAAAATTCGCTAGACGCGGTATCTGATCGAGATTTTGCGATTGAATTTACCTTTGCCTCTTCATTGGTAATGACGCATTTATCAAGATTATCTGAAGAGCTAATTTTATGGAGCTCACCAAGATTCGCTTTTATTGATATTGCAGATCGCTTTTGTACGGGCTCATCCATCATGCCGCAAAAAAAGAACCCCGATGTTCCCGAGTTGGTGCGTGGAAAAACTGGTCGAGTTTACGGCCATTTAACCGCATTACTCACGCTAATGAAAGGCCAGCCCCTAGCCTACAACAAAGATAATCAAGAAGATAAAGAGCCGTTATTTGATACGGCAGATACATTGCTGGTCACGCTAGAAATTTACGCGGATATGATGCGTGGCATTACCGTCAATAAAGAAAATATGCGTCAAGCCGCAAGTGAAGGCTTTGCGACGGCTACCGATTTAGCTGACTATTTGGCTAAAAAAGGCATGCCGTTCAGAGATGCTCATGAAATCGTTGCGCTGGCAGTGCGTTACGCAGTGGAAAAAAAAGTGGAGTTGAGCGATTTGTCGCTAGAAACATTGCAAACATTCGCTCCGGAAATTTGTGATGATGTCTACAAGGTGCTCACGTTAGAAGGTTCGCTTAACAGCCGCAACCATATTGGTGGCACAGCGCCAGCACAAGTCAAGGCGGCGATAGCGCGGGCGAGGCAGCAGATAAATATTTAACTCAGGTTTTGCGTTAGACAAATTTTCTAATGGAATATCTTGGTTTAGTCTATAGCAGGAATGAATGAGATATTACTTAAATTTAATCAACATTAATTTACTGCTAGTCATCACTGGTTTGATGGTGGCTATGCATGCTATGGCTGATGGCGTAGCACCATCATCTATGACATGGATTTTAGAGCCAGGTGAGAGTGTAAATGATGTAGCACGCTTGTTTTATCCAAAAAACAGGCAGATGCAACAGCGATTTATTGAAAAAACAATACAATTAAGTCACGAGGCTCATCAAAATATTAATCCAGAAGAAGCGACTACGGAGAAGAGTTTGATTACTATTCCTGATATTAAGTCGCTGTCATTTCAAAGTGGCAAGAATCATAGAGCGCAAACCTCAAATCAAAAAATTAGAAAAAAAGTTAAAAATTTTTCTGCTGATACATCCGCAGAAAAATATGATGCACTAGTCAAAAGAAACAATTTCTTTAAAATTAGGCTGGACAAGCTCAATGAAAAATTAACGCAACTAGAACAAATGCTCATGAGTCTGAAAGCTCAAGTAATGCATATCGTGAATATTTCTGTGCATGTGCCACCTATTAAAATAGCTAAAGATCAAGTAAAAAAATCTAACGACTTAGTTAAGTCTCAGCATGCCAATGTAGAAGAGTCTATTCAAGATGTAGCTAAAACAAGTGCTGGAGAAAAGGTGGCAATTAACACTGCTCAAACCGAAACAAAATTAGTAACACCAATGCAACAGCAATTAATAAAGCCAATTTATTTCTCACGATATTCAACTATTGTTTTATTTCTTTTAGCATTAGTCCTTTTCATGCTATTAGTCTTTTACATTTGGCGACAATCAAAAAACTGGCATAAAATTTTGACTAACAGCAATAACTCGCTTGAGAAAAAGGCCACTATCAATAATAGTGTATTTGAAGGCCAGCTTGTATCCTCGGAGAGTAATGTTGACATTTCAGACATGAGTGGTGAGTTCGAGGCTACCTTGTCTGATGGCAATAACGAAGTGGAAGAGTCTTTAGTGAATAAAGAAGAAGCTGATTTAGTGCTAGAGCAGGCAAGAATCTATATTAGTTTAAATCGTATAAAAGAAGCAACGGTGCTTTTAGAAAGCTATATACGGGCAATGCCTAAAAATGCATTGCGTCATCGTATATATTTGTTAGATATATACAGAGAAAAAAATCTAAGAAAAGAGTTTTTGCAATGTTCAAAAGAATTGCATGAAAGTTTTAACGTCATGATGCCACAATGGGAAAGCCCCGCGCTGCCAGATGCAATTGCTTCTAGCGTGGAACAGTTTAGTCATATTTCCGCTAAAGTCACTAAGTTATGGGCTGATTGCGAGAAAGAGTCCAAAACGATTGTTAAAACTAAGGCTTACCTAGATGAATTATTAATGGATAATCGTGAGAGTGAGCGAACAGGCTTTAGTCTGGAAGTGTTTAAGGAAATTATGACATTAAGAGATATTTTAGATGTGCGTGAAAAACTTGCAATTGAATAAGCTTAATTTCTTATATCAAAAATAGCTCAAGTAATTCATTTAAAAATCGCTGGCCTAATAATGTTGGTCGCATAATGCCATTGCTAATTTCTAGCAAGCCTTTGCTTTGTGCTTTTTTAATTGCAGCTTCTAGCGTATGGATGTTTAAGCCCGTGCGTTGTTGAAATAAACTGATGGGTACACCCTCAATCAGGCGTAGTGCATTCATCATAAATTCAAAGCCTAAATCTTCTTGGCTAATTGCCAATTCACTGTCTATGCTTTTACCCTGTAGGGCTTTTTCCATATAGGTTCTTGGGTATTTAGCGCGAACTTCACGGATGATTTTATCGTGATAACTCAGTTTGCTGTGAGCGCCTGCACCTATGCCTAAATAATCACCAAATTGCCAATAGTTCAGGTTGTGTTTGGCTTGCTTGCCTTTTTTTGCAAAAGCAGAGGTTTCATAATGCTCGTAACCATACTGTGCTAATAACGCCTCAATAGCTAATTGCATTTCAGCGCTAATATCATCGTCTGGCAAGCTAGGTGGCGTGTGGTGAAAAGGTGTATTGGGCTCTAGTGTTAAATGATAAAAAGATAAATGTGCAGGATTCAAATCAATGGCAGTTTGTGCATCCTTGAGTGCATCTTGCAGGCTTTGGTTAGGTAATCCATACATGATGTCTAAGTTGACTTGATCAAAAGTATTAAGCGCTAGCTTAGCGGCATCAACCGCTTGCTGACTATCATGTATACGGCCAATGGCTTGTAAATAATCACTGTTAAAACTTTGAATGCCGAGTGAAAGCCGATTGACCCCTGCTTCCTTATAACCTGCAAAATGTGCAGCATCAACTGTACCAGGATTAGCCTCTAATGTGACCTCTGCATCAAATTCCAAGGGGGTGAGCATGCGTACATGGCTCAATATACGAGATATGGCTTCTGCTGAAAAAAGGCTAGGGGTGCCACCGCCAAAAAACACGCTTTTAATTTTGCGCCCCCACACTTTGGGCGTGGCAAGTTCTAAGTCTGTAATTAATGCATCCACATAAGCGCTCTCTGGAATTTCACCATTTTGATGGCGATTTTCATGTGAGTTGAAATCACAATATGGGCATTTACGAACACACCAAGGAATGTGAATGTATAAAGAGAGTGGTGGAGAGTTTGTCAGTCCAGATAAAGTCGCTTCACCCGCTAGTGGTGCAACAGTGTTGATGGGCTTGGCATTGAAGTCTGTAGCGGCTTTGATTTCGATGATTTTTTTAATACTGAGCTACCTTTTGTAAGGATTGACCAATGAATCCACTAGCGCATGCAAAGCCTCACGTATTTGCTGCTCTGAAACTTCCATTAATAGGCCATCTTCCAAAGCATCTTGGGCGATTTGTTTAATCTCATCAAAATTCTCGGTCATCACTTTGACTTTTTCTGTGCACGACACCACGCTTTGGTCATCACGCACCCATTTTGGCCATACTTGAGGATTAAGCTTAGTCATGGCTTAACCTTTCTAACTTTTGTAATAATTTTGCCATCGCATGTCCGCGATGGCTGATACGGCTTTTAATATCCAGCGGCAGTTCTGCCACTGTTTTGCCTGTTTTTGCATCAAGAAAAAGTGGATCATAACCAAAACCATCATTTCCACGATATTCGCTTAATATTTCACCAGCCCACTGACCCTCTGCAATAAGGGGTTCTGGGTCATGTTCATGGCGTACCAGCACCATCACGCAGTAAAAATGTGCGTGACGATTTTTTTCGTTTGCCATGACTTGTAGTAATTTTTGGTTGTTGGCTTCATCTGACTTAGGCTCACCAGCATAGCGTGCTGAAAGAACGCCTGGAGCGCCTTGTAGCGCATCTAGGCATAAACCAGAGTCATCAGCCAAGGCTGGTAAGCCTGTATGCTTGCTGGCATGACGTGCTTTAGCCAATGCATTTTCAATAAACGTGCAAAAAGGCTCTTCGCACTCAGGTACATTGAGAAAGGATTGCGGAATGATTTCAATTTTTAGTGGCGCGAGTATGTGTTGAATTTCTCGCAGCTTACCCTTGTTGCCTGAAGCAATGACTAGCTTGCTAAACACTTAGCACCTCATTTTGTTTTGCAATCAGTTGGCCAATGCCGTGTGCAGCTAAATCAAGCATGGCATTCATTGCATCACGGCTAAATGGCTCGCCTTCAGCTGTGCCTTGAATTTCCACAAAACCACCATCCGCGGTAATGACTACATTCATGTCTGTGTCACAATCAGAATCTTCAATATAGTCTAAATCAAGTACCGGCTGACCCTTATAAACGCCGACTGAAATCGCGGCGATGGCCTGTTTAAGCGGATTTTCAGTAATTTTACCACTGGTTAGTAGGGTTGAAATTGCATCATGTAGCGCAACATATGCACCAGTAATGCTGGCGGTACGCGTACCACCATCTGCCTGAATCACATCGCAATCAATCTGAATGCTACGTTCGCCCAGTTTTTCTAAATCAATAATAGCGCGCAGTGAGCGACCAATTAAACGCTGAATTTCTTGCGTACGCCCAGATTGCTTACCTTTAGCGGCTTCTCTATCCATGCGGCTACCAGTGGAGCGTGGCAACATGCCATATTCGGCGGTGACCCAGCCTTGACCTTTCCCCTTTAAAAATCCAGGTACTCGTTCTTCTACGCTGGCCGTACATAATACGTGCGTATCACCGAATTTAACTAGCACCGAACCCTCAGCGTGCTTGGTGTAGTGACGAATAATTTCAATTTGACGTAATTGATTGTGAGCGCGTTCGCTGGGTCTGACGTTGCTTAAAATGTTATTGCTGGGTTGCATGCTACTAATCCTAATGGTTTATTTTCGTTTGGTTTTTCTTAATGCTTCTTGTATTTCTTCAATGGTACTTTCAATTTCATCGTCAGTAAAATCATGATTGATTTGGATATCAGGCTGGTTTGGGTTCTTCACAGGGTTCATGATGGTTGTGGTAGACCCTAGCGCCATGGTAATGGTTGAAACTGCTAAATTACTACTTTGTTTATCGCCCCATTGTAGGCCGATGGCGCTCATGTTGTCACCTTGTTCCTGGCTGACTGATTCGGCTTGATTCAATAATGCGGTCACACCATCGTTGATAGATGGACTATTAAGACTGCGTTTCATCTGTTCATCTGAAACCGCGCCCCAAACGCCATCTGTACATAATAAAATAGTATCGCCTTCAGCGAGTTCGCATCGGTCTGAAAGATCAATTTTTGGTGGAGTATCACCGCCTAAACAACTATAAACTTTGTGTCGATAAGGATGTTCCGACATGTCAGCTTTAGAAATGATGCCTTTGTTGTACATGGACTGCACAATTGAGTGATCTTCAGTGCGATAGAGTAAATGCCCATCTCGAAAATGGTAAAGCCGCGAATCTCCCACATGTGCACAATACAATATACCTCGTTGAACCACTGCGGCCACTATAGTAGTGCGAGGCGATTCTAGCATTTCACGTTCCTGTGTAAGCTGGTCGATCATGTCGTGAATTTGCTGAATATGATCAATTAAAAATTTAGCAGGGCTAGAAAGTGTAGGCACAGCTAAGCGCTGAAAAGCTTCCGTCATTATCTTAACAGCAAGCTCCGCAGCTAGTTCGCCATTTTTATAACCGCCCATGCCGTCGGCGACCACTAGCAATAGCGCATCTTTACTGTATGAATAAGCTAATCGATCTTGATTGTATTGCCGAGGACCTTGGCGGCTATTTTGAAAAATAGTAAATTTCATGTTGATATATTGATTGAATAGTTATTTGAATAGGCGCTGAGTAAAACAACATTTATTTGATAGATATAGGTTTATTGAGTACATCTACGATTTTATTCATCAGACTCGCTTTTTTCTTAAGTGCAGGGCTGAATGCCAGTAACGATTTTTGTAATGAAAAAACGCTTTGTGGTCGTTCAAGGTAGTCTAGACTCAAGCATTTGTCGATAATTTCGAGCAAGCCTTGAGAGTAATTATCGTTACCTATTTTTACGGCTGGGGTAAGTAAGTCATTTTTAATACGTAGATTAGCGGCCATAGGAGACGTGCGCGTCAAGCATGAATACATAGTTGCACCTATGCTATAAATGTCACTCCAAGGCCCAAGTAATTTTCTGTCATAGTATTGCTCTGGGGATGCAAAACCTGGTGTATAACTGGGAGAAGACTTCGCTAAATTTTCATTTAATGCTTGCCGCGCTGAGCCAAAATCAAGCAATACTGGAGAGCCATCTAGCCTAATATAAATGTTGGCAGGCTTAATATCTAAATGCAAAAGTTTTTGCGTGTGTACCTCGCGTAAGCCATTAGAAAGCTCGCTGAATACTCGCCTTATAAATTTCTCTGACACTAAACCCTGATGCTCTAGAATATAGTCTTGCAGTGATTTTCCTCGCTCATACTGCATCACCATATAGACGGTTTCGTTGGCACGAAAGAAATTCAACACGCGTACGATATTTTTATGGTCAATTTTTGCGAGAGCTAGGCCCTCATCAAAAAAGCACTTTAAGCCGTGTCTAAATAATGCCACATCATCGGCATTAGGTAACACGGTTGCCCCATTAGTGCGCAATGCGATTGATGTAGGTAAGTACTCTTTAATGGCTACGGTTTTTTTGTCTTTATCACGCGCTAAATAGACAAAGCTAAACCCACCGGAGCTCAAGACTTTTCTAATTTCATAATCTTGTAACCAGTATCCAGCAGGTAATGCTAAATTTTGAGTTGATGACACTTTGTGTACGCTCTGTCTATTTACTTACATTATTTAAAGTTATCTATCTATAAATACTTATTACACTTATAGTACATTCAGCAATATAGCGCGTAATTGATTGTAATTAAAGTTATTTTTTTAGATATTAGTGTTTTATTCTGACATAAAACAGTCGGCATTTGATAACATAGCGCTAATTCAATCGGCATTTATTAGGAAATAAACGATATGACTTTCAGTATGACGGGCTTCTCAGCGCTAGAACAACCATTAGATAATGCAACGCTTTTATTGGAGTTGCGCTCGGTTAATAGTCGTTATTTAGATTTACATTTTAAACTTGATGAAAATTTAAGAAGCTTAGAGCCAGCGATACGAGAGCTTATCGGTGCACAATTAAGTCGTGGCAAAGTAGAATGCAAGGTGAATTTAATTCAGCGCGTACAATCAAACCAAGAAGCGCAGTTAGATGAAAATTTAATGCAACAGTTGGCCGCGATGCAAGCCAAGGCCAAGGCACATTTTCCACAAAGTCGTGAGCTAAGCGTGGCGGATATATTGCGTTGGCCAGGCGTGGTGTTAAGTAATAATTTAAGTAGCGATACGTTGGTGGAGGATGTTAAAAAATTAGTAGTAGCAGGCTTGCAATCGTTAAATAACTCACGCGCACGCGAGGGTGAAAAACTTAAGGCATTGGTTTTAGAGCGGCTTAGCCAAATTGAAGTGTTAGTTGAAAAAGTAAAACCGTTATTGCCTGCACTTACCAAAGAATATCAAACCAAATTAGAAACTAAGCTGCAAGAAACTCTAAAAAATATAGATCAAGAACGAATTTCGCAAGAGCTGGTGTTATTTGCGCAACGTATTGATGTAGACGAAGAGCTCAGTCGCTTAACAGCGCACGTGAGCGAAGTTAAGCGTATTTTGAGTAGCCAAGCTCCTGCTGGTAAGCGCTTAGACTTTTTGATGCAAGAGCTGAATCGAGAAGCTAATACTTTAGGATCAAAATCTGTTTCAGTTCAAACAACACAAGTGTCGATGGAGTTAAAAGTGCTGATTGAACAGATGAGAGAACAAATACAAAATATTGAATGATGTTTTTGTATGTTTCATAAAGTATGAACATCCCCCTTAAAGCCTGTATTTATGAGGGATTTTCATTTCATATAAGCGTAATATCTGAGACTTTTGCAAAAAGTTAATCCTTGCACTATCTCTGGGCCTAAATCGAAAGTACTTGTAGTACCTTCATCAGCACCAATCAGGATTTGGGATTTCAGAGAAAACTTTACGGAGACCCTCTCCCCAATGTTTACGAACTGCAAGGAAATAAGGGTCGTCTTTTACCACTCGATGACTACAGTCCATACTTAGTTTATCATTTCGATAAACCAATACATCTACAGGCAAATCGACTGAAACATTACTACGGATAGTGGAGTCAAATGAGATGAGTACACATTTAAGTGCATCTTCCAAGCTACTTCTGTAATTAATCACGCGATCTAGAATAGGTTTACCATATTTGGTTTCACCTGTTTGAAAGTATGGCGTTTCCTGACTGGCTTCTATGAAGTTGCCCGCAGAGTAAATAGTAAAAAGTCGAGTTCTTTCTCCAGCAATTTGCCCTGCAAAAAGAACAGATATATTGAAATCCGTATTGTGATGCCTTAAATGTTCTGCATCTTCTCGATGCACGGCACGAATAGCCGCTCCAACTGCTCGCGCGGCATCAAACATATTGGTCACATTGTGCAGATTGGTAGTTTCATTTGCAGCAATGTCTTTATGCAAATGCTGAAGAACTGCTTGCGTGACAGCTAGATTACCCGCAGTTAGCATAACCATAGAACGTTCACCGAACACTTCAAATGTGGTCATTTTTGGAAAGGTCGCCACCTGATCAACACCCGCATTAGTGCGTGTATCAGACGCCATTACTAATCCTGTTTCGAGTAAGATTCCTACACAATAGGTCATAAATGCAACTTGATATATAAAGCTTCAATCATAACTTTTTAATGCTTAAACAAGCAACTTTTTTGAGCTGTAAATCACGCTAAATCAAGTTCCATTTAGGTGATGCAAGGTATTTATTCGTTAAAATTTATGTCTAGTGATGCAACTTACCCGCTGAGCTGAATTTAAGCTTAAAATGTGCTTAGGTTTTTGAGATACAACATGGCAACTTTAAATCAATTTTCACCAGCTTCAAAAGCTAATGTCTGGCTCGCTAATGCGGCTGGCTATTCGGCTGGAGCAAGCCTGTTGGATGAAATGCTCGATCAATCTGGCGAGGTGCGCCCGCATTGGGCCAATTTTATTCAAGCCTTACAAAAATTAGGGCAAGGTGAAATTGCTTTAAGGCAGAATGAAATTCATAAATTGCTCCGCGAAAATGGCGTGACTTACAATGTGTACGGCGACCCCGATGGCAGTAGTCGGCCTTGGCAGCTAGATCCTATTCCGCTGCTTATATCCAATGACGAGTGGCTTAACATTGAAGCTGGCTTATTTGAACGCGCAGAACTGCTTAATTTAATTCTTACAGATATTTACGGCCCGCGTGAATTAGTGCGCAAGGGCTTGTTGCCAATAAATCTGCTTTTCAATCATAGCGGCTTTTTAAGAGCCTGTGACAAAGTTAAAATTCCTGGTAAGCATCAATTAGTGCTGTACGCCGCAGATTTGGCGCGTGGCCCTGATAATCGTATGTGGGTTATTGGTGACCGCACGCAAGCACCTTCTGGCGCTGGTTATGCCTTGGAAAACAGGCTGGCGATGTCGCGCGTTTTCCCTAATATTTTTCGTGAAACTCAAGTACAACGTTTGGATGGGTTTTTTCAGTCGCTACGTCATGGTCTGCAGGCAATTGCACCACAAAATGCCGATGTGCCCAGAGTGGTGGTGCTGACGCCAGGCCCGTATAATGAAACTTTCTTTGAACATGCTTATCTAGCATCACATCTAGGCTACCCCTTGGTTCAAGGTGATGACCTAACGGTGCGCGACGGTTTTGTTTGGTTGAAATCGCTTAACGGTCTGCAACGTGTTGATGTCATTATGCGCCGCATGGATGATGTGTTTTGTGATCCGCTTGAGTTGCGTGAAGACTCTCGCTTGGGCATTCCAGGTTTGCTAGAAGTGGCGAGAAGAGGCAATGTCACCATTGCTAATCCACTGGGTAGTGGCATATTGGAGAGCCCAGGTTTGTTGCCATTTTTACCTAGAATTGCCGAATATTTTTTAGGCAAACAACTACGTTTGCCGAGCGCCGCCACTTGGTGGTGCGGTCAGCCCAAAGAGCTGGATTATGTGCTGAACAATCTTCATCAATTGGTGATAAAACACATTTGCCGTGGCGCGATGACCTCAATATTTGGGCACCTGCTCAGTCGACAACAAATCGCTTATTGGCGCGATCGTGTTAGTGCAAATCCCGCATTTTATGTAGGGCAAGAACATGAAATGTTTTCTACCGCGCCCTCTTTGGTAGATGGTCGTTTAGAGCCGCGTCAATCACTGATGCGCTGTTTTATGGTCGCCCAAGAACACGGTTATAACCTCATGCCAGGAAGCCTCACACGTAGCGCAGCACAAACTGGTGATGTGCTAGTTTCAAATCAGTTAGGCGCCATGAGTAAAGATACGTGGATAGTGGGTGGCAATAGCGCCCAACAAAACAGCACAATAATCAATAAGCATGCCGAACTTACAGGAGGCAGTTACACCAGCACATTATCTAGTCGAGTTGCCGAAAATCTGTTTTGGGTTGGTCGTTATGCAGAGCGTACTGAAGGTAGCATTCGCCTGTTGCGCACCACGGTTAAAAAGCTTTATATCAATCCAGATAACAGTAATGTACATTTTCAACATAGCTTGCACACTATTTTGCGCGGTCTGACTAATATCACCAATACTTACCCTGGCTTTTTAGGCGATTCGAAAAATAAAGATGCAACTGCATTACTGCAAACACCAGATGGCGAACTGCTTTCATTGATGTTGGATGAAGAAAAAATCGGCAGCATAGCCAATAATCAGCGTAGTTTGGTGCAAGCGGGTTATACCGTGCGTAATTTGTGGTCATCCGATACATGGCGGGTGATGGATGAGATTAAGTCGCACTTAGAACAATCGCAGCAACTCACAGAGTCCACGTTGTGGAACATTCAAGAACATATGGATAGGCTAATCACCGCACTATCAGCATTCAGCGGCTTGATTATGGAAAGCATGACGCGTGGCAATGGCTGGCTGTTTCTAGATATAGGTCGTCGTTTAGAGCGCGCTTTATTACTGATTTCACTTTTACGCAGTTGCTTTTCTACCGCGCAAGCGTCAAGTACTGAACAATTGTTGATGGAATCATTACTTGAAACCAGCGACAACCTGATTTGTTACCGTGAGCATTATCGCAACAGCATAGAGTTGCCTTCATTTATTGAATTGCTGATGTTGGATAAAAACAATCCACGTTCTTTAGCTTACCAATTTAACCGCATTCAAGAGCATGTCAGTAAAATGCCCCGCAAACAAAACAACGCTCAGCTGAGTGTGGAAGAACGCCTGATATTGGAGGCTTGTAGCCTGTTAGATTTAACCAATTTAAACGACTTGATTAAAACCACAAAAGGACAAGTGCGTGAAAACTTAGATCAAACACTGAGCCGTTTATATTATTTAATCGCCACATTATCTGACAGCGTGACTGCCACCTATTTCAAACACGGGCAGCTACAGCACTCTCTTAATGAAGTCAGGCCAGTTTAACGAATTTCAGCATGCACTATAAAATTACCCACATCACCAAGTACGATTACACAAATAAAGTTTCACTGTCATACAGTGAAGCCCGCTTGATGCCGAGAAATTGCAAGAATCAACAAGTGATTACATCCACGTTAGATATTGAGCCCTATGTAGCAGATTTTCGTATTCGTGAGGACTTCTTTGGTAATCATGTGGCGTATTTTTCAATGCAGCAAGCGCACAATTTTTTCACCATTACCGCCGTAAGCGAAGTACAACTGCAAGAAAACACAGTTCAGCTAGATTTTTATCAGAGCTACACGTGGGAAGAAGTCCGTAACATGCTGACACAGCAACAACATTTTTCACCACAATCTGCAGAAACGCTAGAAGCCCGCCAATACACGCTAGATTCACCCTTAGTTGCTGTAACCTCAGAGCTTGCCGAGTATGCAATTCCATCCTTTACGCAAGGCAGGTCAATCAAAGACGCGGTCAACAACTTAATGCAACGCATTTATAACGACTTTACTTTTGACCCAGACTTTACAACCCTCGCCACGCCACTCGCAAGCGTGTTAGAGCACAGAAGAGGCGTTTGTCAAGATTTTGCCCATCTAGCTATTGGATGCTTACGCTCGCAAGGCCTAGCTGCACGTTATGTGAGTGGCTACATTGAAACTTTACCCCCCGCAGGTGAAGCTAAGTTAATAGGTGCCGATGCCTCGCATGCTTGGTTTTCAGTCTACGTGCCAGAGCAAGGTTGGATTGATTTTGACCCTACCAACAACCAAATTCCTAACACACAACATATTACATTAGGCTGGGGACGAGACTATGCAGATATCGCGCCACTCAAAGGCGTGATATTTGGCGGTCAACAACATGAGTTAGATGTGTCGGTTCATGTGGAATGTTTGACCAAATAATTTTTTGTAATTGTTTTATTGTTAAGTTCTTACAATAAATCATGTGTTTTGAAACTAACTTTTATTGATAGTGCCTCTGTTTCTTTAATCGATAATGCTAAGTATTGGTCAGCCTTTACGGGGCCAGCTATATTACATATGGCGATATAGCTAAGGTTAATTAGTTTTTGCATAGTTTCTAAATCATAATTTGCAGTTAAAGTTTTAGTGTTCAAAGAAAACCATTCTTTAAGATGACTTAAGCGTCTTTTATCTGTCTTAATTTGATTGAGGTGCTCAATTAAAAATTCTCGAACGGTCTTTTCATCTTGCTCATTGAGCTTCATAAATAGTTGTTCTAATAGTTTTACAAATACTTGAGTTTTATGGTCTTGGCCTAGCTCAGCAAGTGAAGCCAATTTTCCATTCGCACTAATCTCATCGAATGGGTCCGCTAATAAAGCATCTTCTGCCATATCCATAGCTATAAAAATGGCTCTCAAAATATTAGACCTTTGAGCTTTTAACTGGGGAGTATTGCAACTACGAGCTACAAATACACTTAACGCAAATTTCGGTTTATCAGAATATTCTGTTTGCCAAAGATTAATGGCATTTAATAATTCTAAGTCATCAAAAAACGGTCTCATTCCTGTGTAAATTACACGACGCCTTAAAGCTAATTCCATTTTCTACAGCTCATATTAGATTTATTGATTGAGTTAAAGCTTGTTTAAGTTTTTAAGATTGTCGTTACTATATGCGGCATCGCTGCTGAACTCAGGGTAGCCAATTTCACCATGCTCTGTAATATCTAAGCCACGCTGCTCATGCATAGCGCTTACACGTAAGTCGACCACTAATGAAATCAAGAAATACATGATAAACGCAGTAGAAAATACCCATATAAATGCTGCGCCAATTCCAATTAACTGTACTGTAATTTGATGTAAATTAAACATATTACCTGTCAGAAATAACCCTGCAGCTAAAGTTCCCCATGCACCACAAATACCATGCACAGAAACAGCGCCAACAACATCATCTAAGCGCAATTTTTCCAAAAGAATAATACCTAGTACGCCAAGTCCGCCACCAATTGCACCAGTTAAAATGGCATATGGAACTTGCATAGTTGCGCATCCTGCAGTGATTGCAACTAGCCCCGCAATACTGCCATTAACAGTATTTGTCATAAGAGCTCTTTGCCCAGTAACTTTACTCATTAAAGCAGCTCCTACCGCGCCAGCAGCACCTGCCATGTGCGTATTTAACAAAATATGTCCCACATTGGTGCCTGCAGCCAAGGTACTGCCACCGTTAAAGCCAAACCAACCAAACCATAATAGAAATCCCCCAATCGCAATAAAGCTTAAATTGTGACCTGGAATTGCACGTACTTCACCCTTTTCACTAAATCTACCTAAGCGAGGACCTAGCAAAAGAATGCCTGCTAATGCACACCAGCCACCTACCGAATGCACCACCGTTGAGCCAGCAAAATCAATAAAGCCCATTTGTTTTAACCAGCCATAATCATTCCATGCCCAATTGCCGAATATTGGGTAAATAATAGCTGTAATGCCACACGTGCCAATTAAATATGCCAAGTAATTTGTTCGCTCGGCCATTGCACCACTAACGATTGTCGCCGCAGTAGCGGCAAACATAATTTGGAAAAAAATCAGCGTGTAATCCCAATTGGGTGCAGAATATAACCCGAAAAGACTTGTGCCATATAGACCAGAAGGATTGTTACCAAACATTAGTCCGTAACCAACAAGCCAAAACAATAACGTTCCAACGCACAAATCCATGTAATTCTTCATCATTACATTAATTGCATTTTTAGCACGTACCATTCCTGTTTCTAACAAGGCAAAGCCTGCTTGCATTAAGAAAACTAAAGCGCCAGCAATTGCAACCCATATCGTATTGATAACTACTGGTTGAGTGGCATCACCAGCAAAAGCATAATTTTGGGAAAACACTAAGGTGCAAAGAATAGCTAAGTAAAGATGATATTTTTTCAATTTCAGGCCTTTGTGAATATGTATGCTTATAAATGAATGTTTAGTTTGTAAGCATGTTTGATGCCATCTTTGCAAGGCATAATAAAAAATCAAGGTTGAAATAAAATTTCAATATCAAAAGAAAATCAGAGTATCAATTTAGTTTTACATTGCAAAATTACATGGGCAATTTTCGACCAGCTAATTTTAAAGGTTTAAACGAATTAACCCGTATTCCGCAACCCTGCAGCAATTCCATTAATCGTCAAATGAATCGCACGTTTTACCAACACATCGGTCTCTCCAGCTCTGTGCCGTTTAATGAGTGCGACTTGCAGGTGGTTGAGTGGATCTAGGTAAGGTAGGCGACTTTTGATGGAGTTGGCCAATGTTGGGTTGTTGGCTAAGCGCTCGGTGTTTTGAAGAATTATATTGAGTGCTTGGTTAGTGAGCACATGCTCTTGCTTAATGCGTTCAAATACAATGGCTCTAAGTTCTTCATCTAGCACTAATTCAGAATAACAGGCAGCAATGATAAGGTCAGTCTTCGCAAGTATCATGTCCATGTTGGAAATGAGAGTTTTGAACAAAGGCCAAGCGGCGAGCATGTCTCTTAAAATATTAATGCGTTGCTCTTTATCTATTTCGTTTTTACTTGCTTTTAAATAGACATCGATAGCGCTGCCAAAACCGTACCAGCCTGGTAGCAATAGTCGGCACTGTCCCCATGAAAATCCCCAAGGGATTGCACGTAAATCTTCAATACGCTGTGTTGATTTTCGCGAAGCAGGGCGGCTACCTAAGTTTAAATCGGCAATTTCTGAAATTGGCGTTGAGCTAAAAAAGTATTCTGCAAACTTTGGTGTCCCATAGACTAAATCTTTGTAGGCCTGCATGGCGGTAGCTGATAGTTGCTCCATCAATATTTCGTAAGCTCTGCGTTGTGTTTGTGGCAATTGATCTTGTGGGAATAGTGAGGCATCAATGGTTGCTGCCACAAATGATTCTAAATTGCGTCTTGCTACTTTTGGATCTGAGAATTTATTGGCGATAATCTCGCCTTGTTCAGTCAATCGTATTTGTCCTGCCACTGTGCCAAGTGGTTGCGCCATAATAGCTTGATATGTTGGGCCACCTCCACGGCCAACTGCACCGCCACGGCCGTGAAACAGCCGCAATCTCACATGTGCCTGACTGAATAGCTCAACTAAATATACTTCAGCTTTATAAAGCTCCCAGTTTGAAGTCAAGAATCCACCATCTTTGTTGCTATCAGAATAGCCAAGCATGATTTCTTGTTCATTTCCTTGGTAGCGAATCAAGTGGCGTATGCCCAGCAAACTCAGCCATTCGCTCATGATTTTTGGAGCATTGCGCAAATCGTCAATGGTTTCAAATAGTGGTACGATATTGAGTTCCATCTCTACGCTAGATGAGCCCCAAACACCGCGAAGCAATCCAGCCTCTTTTTGTAGTAAAGCTACCTCAAGAAGGTCAGACATAGTTTCAGTATGTGAAATAATGTAGTGTCGCACCGTGCGTGCACCAAATTTTGCACGAACTTCTCTCGCTTTTCTAATCACATCCATTTCCGTTTGTAGTAACTCTGAATATTTCTGGAAAGGTGAGAACAGCAAGCGTGGCTGCTTTAGTTCCTCAAGCAGAATGTTTACTTTTTCTGTTTCTGTTAGCTCTGAATAATCAAAACTATAGCCCGCATTCACAAATAATTCTTTTAAAACCGCCTCATGTACATCTGAGCTTTGTCTTAAGTCTATGGTAGCCAAATGGAAGCCAAAAGTCTCAACCGCTTTAATTAGCTTGCCTAGCCTTGGGTAAACCAGCAATTCGCCATGATTTTTAATCAATGAATCAGCAATAATATTTAGATCCGCTAGAAGTTCGTCTGCATTTAAGTATGGTTTTAAGTTCTCAGCTACATTACTATCAATATGTATGCTGGCTTCAATAGAGATTAAATTCTGGAAGCTTAATGATAAGCGAGCCATCACCGCCGTTATTGCAAGGCGATAGGGCTCATCTTGTCGATGTGGAGATTGATCTTTTGAGGTGCTCGCTAAGTCCATCAATTCTTGTGAAACCTTTACTAAACGCGTAGTGGGCGTTAGTTCTTTTCTCAAGCTACTAATTTCACGCAAATAATGCTCAAACGCTACCGTAGATTGTTGTATGGTTGCCATGTCTAAAGTGGCGGCGTTCACATTTGGGTTGCCATCGCGGTCACCACCAATCCAGCTACCCATCTGTAAGAAGCCTGGTAGCTTGTAGCGCTCAGTACCTGTTTTGCAAAACAAGTTACCAATATCTTGTTCTAAATCCTGTAATAATTCCGGAATTGCATCTAGCAGGCTCAATCGATAGTATGAAAGTGCATTATCAATTTCATTATTTACCGTGAGTTTGTCAAAGCGCAATATTCTGGTTTGCCATAGTGCAGTTACAGCGGCATAGAGCATTCGCGAGTTTTTCTCGGTTTCTTGGCGCGACATGAGTTGCGTCTTATTGGCGAGTAATGATGAAATTACCTGTTCAGTATCTAGTAGGCTTTTTCTTTGCACTTCCGTTGGGTGCGCAGTTAACACAGGCGAGATTAAAGCACTATTAAAGAAATCATTAATTTGCTTTAAATCTAACTTTTCATCTTTGAACGAACGTATGGAATTGGCCACGCTACCTGGTGCTTCCAGGTTCTCATCAATGCGGTATTGGTAGTTGCTGTAGAGGTCTTCAGCAATGTTCACTAAGTGTTTAAAGTAACTAAATGCTCTAGCAACCGCGATGGTTTGGCTGTTGGTAAGATTTTTTAATAGGCCATCTAATTTTTGGGTAAATTCTTTGTCACCTTCACGGTGAAATTTCACGGCAGATTGACGGATTGCCTCTATTGCCTCAAAGGTTTTTTCACCCTCATTATCTTTAATTACTTCTCCTAAAATGCGGCCAAGATAGTGAATATTTTCTTTAAGAATACTTTCAGCAGGCGTCATAGGTGAATTCATTATTAATTACTCCGAATAAAACATGTTCAATGGATTTATTTCCAGTTAGTTTTTATGCCACCTTAAATCTAAAGTGAATGGATAATCATGATTGATTAATTCTGTTGGCGGTTCCATTATCTTTACCGCTTTGTTTGCAGATTTTTTTGGTGGCTTAATACTACCTGGCGTATGTTCAAGCACTGTAAAACGACTCACGCGACGGCCTTCAGCTTCATAAGCATTGACTGGCAAAGTGTCATAGTTACGACCACCTGGATGTGTGACATGATAAGTACATCCGCCAATAGAGCGTCCGTTCCATGTGTCAATGACATCGAATACCAGCGGCGCCTGTACGCCTATGCTAGGATGTAGCGCAGAAGGTGGGTTCCAAGCACGGTAACGCAGACCTGCAACCATTTCTCCTTGCGTACCAGTATCACGCAGAGGCAAGCGGCGGCCATTACAAGTAACCACATAGCGTTGGCCTGTGGTGCCAGTGAGCTTTACTTGCAAACGTTCGACTGAAGAATCGACATATCTTGCTGTACCACCGCTAGTGATTTCTTCTCCCAATACGTGCCAAGGTTCAATCGCAGTGCGGAGTTCAAGTTCTAAATCTTGGATTTCCAACGTACCGCAGCGTGGAAACCGAAACTCAATAAAAGGCGCAAACCAATCTTTAGAAAAGTCATAACCAGCGGCTTGTAAATCCTGAGCGACATCTTCAATATCACGGGTAATAAAATGTGGCAGCATAAAGCGGTCATGCAATTGCGTACCCCACCTAATCAGAGGTTTTTTGTAAGGCTCTTTCCAGAATCTAGCAACCAATGTCCTTAACAGCAGCATTTGCATTAGGCTCATCTGTGCGTGTGGTGGCATTTCAAACGCACGCAACTCCAGTAAACCAAGCCTGCCGGTATCAGAACCAGGCGCATAAAGCTTATCAATACAGAACTCGCTACGGTGCGTGTTTCCAGTCATATCCACTAGCAGGTTACGCAATAATCTGTCTACCAGCCACGGTGCTGGTACTTCACCGTCTGGCATTTGCTGGAAGGCGATTTCCAGTTCATACAAACTGTCATTTCGCGCTTCATCTACACGTGGAGCCTGACTGGTTGGACCGATAAACAAACCAGAGAATAAATAAGATAAAGACGGATGATGCTGCCAATAGGTGATTAAACTACGAAGCAAATCTGGTCTGCGTAAAATTGGGCTGTCTGCTGGGGTAATGCCACCTAACGTGACGTGATTACCTCCACCAGTGCCAGTATGACGGCCATCCAGCATGAACTTCTCAGAACCTAGTCTGGTTAATCTGGCTTGTTCGTAGAGCGTTGTTGTGTTGTGCACTAATGCATCCCAGCTGGCGGCGGGGTGAATATTAACTTCAATAACCCCTGGGTCGGGCGTGACAGGTAAACGGGTTAACCGTAAATCGTGAGGTGGCTGATAACCTTCAATCACTACAGGCATCTTAAGCGCACTTGCCGTAGCTTCAATCGAAGAAATGATATCAAGATAATGCTCTAGCGTGTGTGTAGGCGGAAGGAAAATATGTAGTCGTCCGCCTCTGGTTTCAACGCATAGCGCCGTATGTGGCGTGAACTCTGGATCTTTGTTATCTGCATCATCACCGTCAGCAATATCCATCTCATTGGCATGCACATTTTCTTTAGTGAACTGGCTATAACGGCGGCTGATTTCAGAGTCTATGTCTTCTAGTGGCTCAACTACTTCGTATAAGCTTCTCTCATGCGCATGGTCTCTATCCTCAAAGGCTATCCACGGTAATGAGTTTAGCGGTAAACGTAAACCCATCGCTGAATCACCAGGTGCAAGAAACATTTCACCACGCCGAAACTCCCAGGCACTACTGCTCCATGCATGGCGACTATTACTCCAGTGCAATGGCAGTAAATATCCTACAGGCACCCCAAGATCACCAGTTAGCAACTTAGTTAAACGCTTACGTTCCAAATCATCTTTTAAGTCCGATTTAAGAGGGTTAAGATTTTCCGGCACCAAACCTTCTGCTAACAAATAGTAAAGTGGGTCTTCATAACCTGCACAAATGTGACTACCCTTGAGTCCTAACCTTTTTGCAAGATCACGAATAAAGGTATCAGCATGTTTTAACTCAAATTCATAGTCCTTGTTTTCATCAGCTAGTAATTCAGGGTTACGCCAGATTGATTTACCATCTTTACGCCAGAAGCAAGCCAGTTGCCAGCGTGGCAGTGGCTCACCTGGATACCATTTACCTTGCCCAAAATATAACAAACCTCCTGGTGCAAAACTATCGCGCAAACGTCTTACCAACTGCCCAGCAAGCTTGCGCTTTTCCAAGCCATCGGCATCAATATTCCACTCAGGGGCATCCATATTATCTATGGAAATAAACGTAGGCTCGCCACCCATGGTCAGTCGCACATCACCAGCCATCAGTTCCATGTCAATTTTATGACCCAGCGTGTCGATTTTATTCCACTGCTCTTCACTGTACGGCTTGGTTACACGAGGATCTTCATGAATGCGGGTGACATTATTACTAAAACTAAATTCAATATTGGCCTGACCTGCATAGCCACCAGTGACTGGCGCGGCGCTTATGTAGTCAGCCGTACATGCTAAGGGAATATGACCTTCGCCAGCCAATAAGCCTGAAGTTGGGTCTAAGCCTATCCAACCTGCACCCGGGATATAAACTTCAGTCCAAGCGTGTAGATCAGTAAAATCCTTATCGGTACCTGATGGACCATCTAATGACTTAACATCAGCGGTGAGTTGAACCAGATAACCAGAAACAAATCGTGCAGCCAAGCCCATGTGGCGTAATGCCTGTGCCAGTAGCCAAGCAGAATCACGGCAAGAGCCTAGTTTTCTTTCCAGAGTCTCTTCACAAGTTTGCACGCCGACTTCCATGCGTATGGAGTAGTTAACTGTCTGATTCACAAGTTGGTTCAGATAAACCAGAAAATCTACAATTGCCTTCTTGCTAGTTTCCACTTCAGCCAACCAAGAGGTAAGTAATGGCCCGTTTTCACGAATTTCAAGATAAGGAGCGAGCTCTTTAAGCAGTTGCTCAGGATACGCAAAAGGATAATTCTCTGCGTATTCTTCTAAAAAGAAATCGAAAGGATTAATTACTGTCATCTCGGCAATTAAATCCACCTCAATAGATAGTTCGGTTGATTTTTCTGGAAAGACTACACGGGCTAAATAATTGCCAAAGGGGTCTTGCTGCCAACTGATAAAGTGATTTTCAGGTATTATTTTTAACGAATAGGCAGTGACTGGCGTGCGTGAATGTGCTGCAGGACGCAATCTGAATGTGTGCGGTGCCAGTTGTATAGGTTTGTCGTAGTAATATGCAGTCTTGTGATTTAATGCGACTCGAATTGTCATGATCAACCAGCACTTTCGGCTTGTAATAAGCGCAAATTTTCTTCAACACCCGCGGCTTCAGTCAGTTCTGCGACATTTTGTTTAGTGAAAAAACCATCGAAATCACCAAAACGTTGAACGTATTCAATGATAAGTGAGGAATGTTCCGATGCGCTGGAGAAAATCTGTTTGAGGCCTTCATCGCGTGAACCAATCACATCAAGAAGAAAGTCCTTACCTTTGGCTTTAATAGCATCAACGACATAGTCAATGTTAATCTGGCCGTTAGTTTCGCCATCGGCCACCGCTAGCGCGATATGGTGGAGTCGTGGACCGTAATTGCGTACAAAGCTTTCGGTGGGTGACGGTAAGCCAACCAAGTGATTAACAAAATAGGGATGATTGGCAGCGGTAAATACCTTTGCTGGACTTATGCTTTCATCTGTGTAATGAATGCTTTTGGTTACATTGGTAGATGAATTCTGGCTGGCAATATCGTAAGAGCCCCAGTAGTAGTAACTGCTTAGGGTGAGATATTCAAGTATCGCAGCTTCTCGGTTCTGGCTGTAGATGCGAGTAGCAAGGTGATCAATCGGCAGAATTATTTTATCAAGGCCTAGCGTTTTTTGAGCTTCTTTTGCTTCTAGATAACCACGATTGACGTCATCGTGAATCACGCTATTACCTAAGGCGTAAACACGCAACTCATCTACTGGACGCTCCCAGTAGCCTACAATATTGTGCGTATATGGAGATGGTTTAACGATGGCCATATTGCCAGGCAATTCTAATTTACGAATTTGATCTTGATTGAAAAAGCGAATCTCACGTAATTTTTGCAACTCGACAACATCATGCAAATTAGTAACGCGGAATATTTCTCCCATATAACGCGAATTTGGCTTGTGTGCCCCGATAGGATAGACATCGTTCAAGCTTCGAAAAATTCCGTGTATATTGGGGTCGCGCACTTCACGCACCAGAATATCAGGAGACTTCATATTCACGCGAAGTACGTGTGTCCAATGTGACTCAGATTCGAGCGTAACTAAGTAATGATAAGGCGTCATTAACGCCAGTTCACTGATATAAGCCACTGAGCACCCTGGCTCAACAGTAATCATCATGGCATCGATTTCACGAATCATGTCAGTGAGGCCAATGCTGTCGCGATCTTCAAGCAATTTTACCAAAAACTCATCAAACCAAGGGGAATTATCCTTGTCGCCGAGCTTGGGATGAATCAGTGAATTCATAAATACTTCCAAATTTATTGTTGTGATTGATCCATGCTATACAGCAGCATGCGTAACGAAGTCTAGTTTTGACTCTGATTCAGCGCAGGTTCAGCTACTTCAGATTCTGACGAAGCCATACTAGGCGCATTCAGATAAGTATGTTGAATTTCTATACCAAGCCGATTGTTGTGTCGCAAGAAGGATTCTAAAAATTCATGCAAGCCACCTTTAAAAATGTCTTCTATACGCCCGAAATGCAAACTGGAGTGCATTTCGCCAGCTTGACGCTTGCATTCATCGCCTGCATTACCACTAAGCTGATCTAGAATAGTCGTCAGCTCGTTCATGCAAGCATGTAGTGAGCGTGGTACGTCTCGACGCAAAATCAAAAGTTCCGCGACGCGTAACGGCATTACTGCATCACGATATACTTTTAGATAAGCTTCATAGGCACTGGCGGAGCGAAGTAATGCACTCCATTCGTAATAATCTACCGCGCCACCTATATCGCTTGCAGAAGGCAGTAATAGGTGATATTTAACATCAAGTAAACGCGCCATATCATCTGCACGTTCGATAAAGCCACCTAATCGCGTGAAGCGGAAGCCGTCATCGCGCAACATGGTGCCGTAAGTGACACCACGGAATAGGTGCGAGCGTGATTTAACCCAATCGCAGAACTCCGATAAACCGCTATCCAAGATAAGTTCTTTGTCCATTTGCTGAAATTCTAGCCATAAGCTATTGATGTTCTCCCACATCTCGGAAGACATCGCCACCCGCACTGCATGTGCATTTTCACGTGCGGCACGTAGGCAGTTGTAAATGCTGGATAAATTTCGTTCATCCATTGCAATGTAATAAATCACATTGAGCGCGGTCACTTCATCATAGGTTTTATTAAAATCATCTACTGTGTCTGATATATGTAGTAAGGGTACCCAAAGCGCCGCTTCACTTTGTGCAGCGTTTTGTACCAGTGACATGCGGTAAGTCACATCCAGCATACGCGCCATGTTTTCCGCACGTTCGATATAACGTGCCATCCAGTAAAGGTGATCAGCGGTGCGACTTAGCATTGCAACACCCATGTATCTTTAGTGCCACCACCTTGCGATGAATTCACTACTAAAGACCCCTCATTCATGGCGACGCGGCACAATGCACCTGGCACTACAGAAGTTGTTTTACCTGTTAAAACATAGGGGCGAAGATCAACATGACGTGGCGCTACGCCTTGTTCTACCAAGGTTGGGCAAGTAGAAAGCGCCAATGTTGGTTGTGCAATGTAATTGTCTGGATCAGCCAAAATGCGTAATCTAAATTCTTCAACTTGTGCCTTGCTAGAAGTTGGTCCCACCAGCATGCCGTAGCCGCCTGAACCTTGTACTTCTTTTACCACTAGCTCAGCAAGGTTATCTAACACATATTTCCTATCATCTGTTTTACTCAGCTTATAGGTTGGAACATTGGACAAAATTGGCTCCTCACCCAAATAAAATTTAATCATTTCAGGTACATAGGTATAGGTTGCCTTGTCATCAGCCACGCCTGTGCCAATTGCGTTAGCTAGGGCTACGCCACCATTACGATAGACTGAAACCAGTCCTGGAACGCCTAACATAGAATCTTTCCTGAATGCCAAGGGATCAATAAAGTCATCGTCAATACGGCGATAAATCACATCAATCTTTTTAGGCCCTTCTGTAGTGCGCATGAATACTGCATTGTCTTTCACAAACATGTCGCGACCTTCAACCAGCTCAATGCCCATTTGCTGTGCAAGGAAAGCGTGCTCAAAATAGGCGCTGTTGTAAGCCCCTGGAGTCATCAGCACCACGGTTGGATCGCTGCTTGCACCTTTAGGTGCCACTGCGCGAAGATTTTCTAGCAGTAGTTGCGGATAATGCTCAACTGGTGAAATTGGGTATTGTCTAAAAAGTTCGGGAAATAATCGCATCATCATGCGGCGATCTTCCAGCATGTATGAAACACCTGAAGGCGTTCGTAGGTTATCCTCTAACACATAAAATGTATCAGCTTCGGTTCGCACAATGTCAATGCCTGCAATGTGTGCATAGACTCCCCCTGGAACATCCACGCCTTGCATCTCTGGCCGATACATTTCGTTGCTTAAAATGCTGTCAGGCATGATGCCAGCCTTGATAATGTCTTGTCCGTGATAAATGTCATTCAAAAACATATTGAGAGCACGAACTCGCTGGCAAGCCCCTTCGGACAGCTTATCCCATTCACTTGCGGCCAAAATACGTGGAATTACGTCAAACGGAATCAAGCGCTCTGCGCCTTCTTCTTCGCCGTACACAGCAAAAGTAATACCTACTCGTCGGAACAGAAGTTCTGCATCACGCGATTTTTGTGCAAGTTGAGAAAAGTCTTTACTAGCCAGCCAGGCAGCATAAGGTCCGTAAACTGACCTAACCCCTTTTGATGAGTCTATCGACTCATCAAACGCTGTCAGTATTTTATTTTTATAATCAATATAAGCCATAGTTAAGTCTTACTTGCAAAGCGCGTGCCAACTCGTAAAAAAATCTCCAATAACTATATTTAATAAGCATTACAGACCAAATTGACCTTTATTTTATGACCTAAGCCACTTTCATTTACCAGTGCATCTTGATGGACGCTCTTATTTGGTGCATTGATTGTTAAACAAAGCATTTAGTTAGTGCGTAAATAAATGGTCATTTCTGGTAACAATCAAGCCAATAGGCTATACCAGGCTCAAATCAATTTAAGAAAACGGATAACCATTTAATAATTATGCATTGGTACAGTTATTGCTGTATCTTATGGGCAAAGTGGCTAAAAATGTGTGGCTTACGTGAATCATTAAAGGAAAAACAACTGTGTGGCTTCGTACTCGATGTGATATTACTTTTGACGTGGCCATCGCAACCCCGTTTATTCTTATGCTTAGGCCGCGGAGTGGCTTAAACCAATGGGTGGCTCGCGAGTCATACACGCTTAACCCTAGTGTGCCTGTCGTTGAATATACTGATAGCTATGGTAATCTTTGTCAACGATTAATCGGACCATCTGGTGAATTTTCTATTCGTACATCAGCTGATATTATGACTGCGGATAACATTGATGTTTGTGCGGGTGCACCTTTTGATGAGGTGCAATATTTGCCTGATGACGTGCTTACCTACCTTTTGCCGACGCGCTATTGTGAATCAGATCGATTTATAGAGCTAGGTCAGGAACTCGTTGCTGGCGTGAAGCCTGGCTATGATCAAGTCACTACCATTGTGGCTTGGATACGCAACAATATTCAGTTTAATGCAGACTCCATTCACTTTCAGTTATCAGCGGTGGAAGTGAACCAACAACGCGAGGGCGTATGCCGCGAGTTGGCGCATTTGGGCATCGCACTCTGTCGTGGCTTGTGTATTCCTGCACGCATGGTGGTGGGATATTTGTACGGGTTAAAGCCAATGGATTTTCACGCTTGGTTTGAGGCTTACGTCGGCGGTCGCTGGTATACCTTTGATCCTACTCAACCATATCCCGTAGGCGGCCGTGTAACGGTGGCTTATGGGCGCGATGCTGCAGATGTAGCAATATTTAATCAGTTTGGCCCAGCCTTATATCCACAAGCCATGTCGGTTAGTGTTGAGATGCTAGATTCAGCACCAAACTAAAGCTCAATCAAAAGCCATGCAAAGATTACGCATCAAACACCTGACTGAATATACATTTCCAGCTCAGGTAACGTTGAATCAGCATAAGTTATTATTACGCCCTAGAGAAGGGCATGATGTACGCATTGAATCTTCAAAATTAGAAATCACACCTGCCTACAATATTAAATGGCAGCGTGATGTGTTTGATAACTCATTGGCCATTGTCAATTTTTTGGAATGCGCAAATAAACTTACCGTTGCGAGTGAGGTTGTTATTCAGCATTACGAACAAGCACCATTTAACTTTATGTTAGAAAGCTACGCAACGCATTACCCGTTTACCTACGCATTAGACGAACAAGCAGATTTAGCTATTTTCCAGCAAGCCACTTTTTACAAAGATCAATACATTGTGAATGCATGGTTGCAACAACAAGGCTTATTCGGCATGCAAACCTTTAGCCTGTTGATGCATTTAAATCAGAACATTAGTCAAAATTTCCGTTACCAAATGCGAGAAGAAGCTGGTGTGCAGTCGCCTTCGCAAACACTTTCGCAGCGTAGCGGATCATGCCGAGATTACGCGACACTCTTCATTGAAGCTTGCCGTTGTTTGGGCTTGGCGAGCCGGTTTGTTAGTGGTTATTTACATGCACCAGCAACGGAAATGGGCAATGCTACGACCCATGCATGGGTAGAGGTTTATCTTCCAGGTACAGGATGGAAAGGATTCGACCCCACGGCAGGCGAGGTAACTGGCAATCGGCATATTGCAGTAGCGGTTGCGCGCAATCCAGAAGCTATCCCGCCAATCGCCGGCAGTTTTATAGGGCCAGGCATGATCGCTCCAGTAATGCTGGTGGATGTTCAAGTCAACTTACTAGCTTGAAATCTCTAATTTTCTTTGTGAAATCAACATCAATGAAGTTAAGGATCATCTTTAAAAACTAATTTTCTTTAATTTAAAGAACTAGTTGCATGATGAAAAGAGTCGTATTTAATCGTATAACATAGCGCATGTGAGCAAAATATTTTTTACCTTAGGTTCTAAATTTAGATGCCAAAATTCAGATTCAATTCAATAGCAAAACGTATAAATTAGTAAAATGTGTTATAAAATACTGACATGATTCACGGAAAACTTTTCATTATCAGTGCGGCCTCTGGTGCGGGAAAAACGAGCCTAATTAAAGCTTTGTTGGCTAAAGACGAGCATTTAAAGCTTTCTATTTCGCATACGACGCGTCATCCAAGACCAGGAGAGGTGGATGGAGTCGATTACCACTTTGTAAATGATGCAACATTTATGGCGATGCTTGGTGAAGCTAGGTTTTTGGAAAGTGCAGAAGTGCATGGTGCACGCTACGGCACTTCACAATCTGCAGCAGAAGCGCCATTGAAGATGGGTTTCGATGTTATTTTAGAGATAGACTGGCAAGGTGCGGCACAAGTCCGCCATTTGTATCCGCAGGCGATTAGTATTTTTGTGCTACCGCCGTCTATAGAAATTTTAGAGCATCGGCTCAATAACCGCGGTCAAGATAGTGCAGAAGTCATTGCTAAAAGGGTCGCGGCGGCCCGAACAGAAATGCGCCACGTGGGTGAGTTTGATTATGTTACAATCAATGATGATTTTGATGCGGCATTACAAGACATTAGCGCAATAGTTCGCTCGCAACGATTAGCATGTTCAGTTCAGTTGCAGCGATATGCTAGTTTGATTCAAACACTCACATAATTCTTACTTTTTTAAGCGTTTTAAGATAGACGACTTAATTTTAGTTCACACAAATTTTTAGTTCACAACAGGAAACACCATCATGGCACGTATTACAGTAGATGATTGCTTAGAACAAATCCCAAATCGCTTTCAATTGACATTGGTGGCTGCTTACCGTGCGCGTCAGTTACATAACGGAGCAGAGCCACTCATTAATGTACAAGGTTTACGTGATAAATCAACTGTGCTTGCGTTACGGGAAATTGCTGCTGGTAAAATCGGCGTGGAAATTTTGAACCGCGTTTAATAGTTGCTTTTATACTTGTAGTCACAGCGTAATGTCTAAAACCGCAAATCATCAAAAGGCGGAACCACCAAAGCCTGTGTCGGCTAATTCAGATTTAACAAAATCGAGTTTAATAAAATCAACCTCAACAAAATTGAGCCCAATCCAATTTTTGTCTGCAGACAGCGAAGATTCGGCATTAAGCTTACGTTTGAAGCAGTACCTAAAGCCTGAAGATATAGAACAAGTTTGGGATGCGTATCGCTATGCCGACCACGCGCATGAAGGTGTGTTGCGTAAAACTGGTGAGCCTTATATTACACATCCAGTATCAGTGGCTTGTATTTTGGCTGATTTACATATGGACGTGCCTACTATTTTGGCGTCCTTATTGCATGATGTAGTAGAAGATACTGATATTACAACACAAGACATCAAGGAAAAATTTGGCCAGCAAGTGGCTGATTTGGTTGATGGTGTTACGAAGTTAGACAAAATCGAATTTCAAAGCGCTAGTGAAGCGCAGGCTGAAAACTTTCGAAAAATGCTCTTGGCTATGTCACAAGATGTACGTGTGATTCTAGTGAAGCTAGCTGACAGACTACACAATATGCAAACGTTAGAAGCGATGAAGCCTGAAAAACAGAAGCTTATTGCTAAAGAAACGCTGGATATTTATGCCCCAATTGCCAATCGTCTTGGACTGAATGCTATTTATCAAGAGTTAGAAGACTTAAGTTTTCAATATCTGCATCCCATGCGCCATAGCGCAATCTCAAATGCGGTGAAGGCGGCGCGCGGCAACCGCAAAGAGGTTGTCAGTAAGATTCTTGAGTCGATCAAACAGCAACTTGCAGCGATGAATATAGATGCTGAAGTTTCTGGGCGGGAAAAGCACCTTTACAGTATTTACAAGAAGATGAGTGGTAAATCGACGGCCTTCTCGCAAATTTACGACATTTATGGTTTTCGGGTGGTAGTTAAAGATTTATCAAGTTGCTATGTTGCATTGGGGGCTTTGCACGCGCTTTATAAACCTATACCCAGCAAATTTAAAGACTATATTGCGATTCCAAAAGCCAATGGATATCAGTCTTTACACACTACTTTATTTGGCCCGTTTGGCACACCTATTGAAGTGCAAATACGTAGCGCTGAGATGCATAATATCGCAGATGCAGGTGTAGCCGCGCATTGGTTATATAAAGCCAGTGACGCGGAGTTAACCGCGTTGCAGCAGAAAACGCATCAATGGTTGCAGCGCTTATTGGAGATTCAAAGTGATAGTTCGGATTCGTTGGATTTCCTTGAACATCTAAAGATTGATTTGTTTCCAGATGAAGTTTATGTTTTCACTCCAAAAGGTAAAATATTAGCGCTACCTAAAGGCGCAACAGCGGTAGATTTTGCTTATGCAGTGCATACAGGTATTGGTAATAGTTGTGTAGCGGTACGTATCAATCAAGAGTTGGCTCCACTGCGTACGGAATTGCATAATGGTGACCATGTTGAAATTATCACAGGTTCGCTTGCAAAACCAAATCCTGCTTGGCTGAATTATGTGGTGACAGGGCGCGCGCGCGCGCACATTCGGCATTTCTTGAAATCGCAGCAATCCACCGAGTCAGCGCATCTAGGTGAACGTATGCTGAATCAAGCTTTGCGCGCCCTGCATATTGAACCTAGTCAAATTAGCGAAACCCAATGGCAAAAACTAGTCCGTGATTACGGTCTTAAAAAGAAATCCGAAATATTGACGGATATTGGTTTAGGAAAACGCCAAAATGTAATGGTAGCGCATCAGCTGTTGGCAACAGGAGAGGCAAAAGAAGAGCCGACTGAGGGAGCCATAGGTAAGTTTCTGGGAGGTAACTTCCTAGGCAAGATTTTTGGAAAAACTGCTAAGCCCTTAGATACGATTACTATACGTGGCTCAGAAGGCATGGCTGTGCAGTTTGCGCAATGCTGCAGGCCGATACCAGGCGACCCAATTTTAGGCTTTATAAACAAAGACAAAGGTCTGGTGATTCATACGCATGATTGCCCCGCGATACGCAAATTCCGCCTAGATCCAGATAAATGGCTCGATGTAGAATGGGAGCCAGAAAACCAGCGTTTATATAAAACTAACCTTGCTTTGACTGTGGCCAATCAACCAGGCATGTTGGCGAAAATAGCCTCTGGCATTGCTGATGCAGGTTCTAATATTGATAATGTTAGTGTAGAAGAAGCGGATGGTAGCACCTATGCAAACCTTTACTTTACAGTGCAAGTTAAAAACCGCATTCATTTGGCTGAGTTAATGCGCGGTTTACGCAAAATACCTGATGTGGTCCGTATTAACCGAGGCAAAGGCAACGCTGTGGGCAATAGTACAAAAAAATCTTCTCAATAGTCAGACATGATTAAACATTTAAGTGTTCTGCCTGCTGGATTGCCAGTACCCATCGATGATGGACTTGCAGACCATTTAGAGGGCAAGCGCCTGCCGTCGTTGACGCTAATTTCAACGAGTGGTGCCTCTGTAAATTTGGCTAGCATCCAGGATAAACTAGTTATTTATGTTTACCCACTTACTGGTCGCTCCGAAATTGCCTTACCGGAAGGGTGGGATGAAATTCCTGGAGCAAGAGGTTGCACCCCCCAAGCATGTGACTTTGGTAATCATTATTTAGAGCTACTGCAATTAAATGCTAATGTTTTCGGACTAAGCTCGCAAGCAACTGATTACCAGCTAGAACTCAAACAACGCTTACATCTGCCTTTTGATTTGCTAAGTGACAATTCTTTTCAGCTAAGAAAGGTTCTAACGCTCCCTGTGTTTAGAGTAGGGGAGTTGCTACTTTACAAGCGATTAACGTTAATCGCAGAAAACAACGTTATCAAAAAAGTTTTCTACCCAGTATTTCCACCAAATGAAAATGCAAGTCAGGTGGTTGATTGGTTGAAAAACCACCAGCTAACACGACCATGCTTTTAGAATTAAAGCCCTTCAGCAAGCCGCTAGTTACCAATCTGAATAAGCTTGGTATCAACACTGTTCAATCTTTACTTCTGCATCTTCCTTTACGTTACATTGATGAAACACACATCACTCATGTGCGGGATTTACGCGTTGGTGAACCATCGCAGGTTGAAGGCGAAATTGTCCATGCAGAAGTGGCTTATAAGCCGCGTAAAGCCCTAATCGCTAGGCTAGAAGATGCCAGCGGTCAGCTTACTTTACGTTTTCTGCATTTTTACCCCAGCCAAATTGCGATGCTCAAAGTGGGTAGTAAATTACGCATCTATGGTGAAGTGCGCAGTGGTTTTTTTGGCTATGAGATGGTGCATCCTAGCTGTAAAGTTGTGGGTGAAAAAACCACGGTGGCTGAAACTTTAACACCTGTTTACCCAACGGTAGCAGGGCTTACGCAGCTTAGTTTACGTAAAGCCATTGCCATTGCATTAAGCCAAAATGTGTTGGGTGAAACTTTGTCAGCCAGTGTTTATCAGCAGTTTCAATTTCCAAGTTTTGCAACTAGTCTGAAAACTTTACATAACCCGCCACCAGATGCAGATTTACAAAGCTTGGAAAATAAAACCACGCCAGAATGGCAGCGCCTCGCCTTTGATGAGCTGCTTGCACAGCAGCTTTCAATGCGTAAACATTATGCACGTCGCCGCAGTGTAGACGCGCCGCAGTTTAAACAATCCCAAAAACTGGTTTCTGCTTTGCTTAAAAGTTTGCCTTTTGCTTTAACGCAAGCGCAACAAAAAGTTGCAGTAGAGATTCAAAATGATTTAATACAGCCTCACCCCATGCAGCGTTTATTGCAAGGTGATGTGGGTAGTGGCAAAACTATAGTCGCGTGTATGGCGGCATTGCAAAGCATAGAGAGCGGTTGGCAAGTGGCGTTAATGGCGCCAACAGAAATTTTGGCGGAGCAACATTTTCGTAAAATGGTCGGCTGGCTAACGCCTTTAAATATAAAAATCGCTTGGCTCACAGGTAGCCAATCTAAAAAAGACCGCGAAGCTGCGATGCAAATTATTACCGATGGTAGCGCGCAACTAGTGATTGGAACACATGCGCTGTTTCAAGAAGCGGTGAAATTTAAAAACCTAGGCTTAGCGATTATTGATGAGCAACATCGCTTTGGTGTGCAACAGCGGTTGGCTTTACGTCAGAAAGGTCAGCCAGAGCCACATCAACTGATGATGACTGCAACACCGATTCCACGTACTTTATCCATGAGTTATTATGCAGACTTGGATGTTTCGGTGATTGATGAATTGCCGCCAGGCCGCACGCCAATTGTGACTAAGCTCGTATCGGATGTGCGGCGTGAAGAAATTTTGCAACGTGTGCGTGAAGCCTGCGCACAAGGCAACCAAGCCTATTGGGTATGTCCGCTGATTGAAGAGTCTGAAGCATTGCAGCTGGCAACGGCGAACGACACTTACGAATTCATGCAAAATGAATTTCCAGAATTGCAGATAGGACTAGTGCATGGACGCATGAAATCAGCGGAAAAACAAGCCGTGATGGCAGCCTTTAGTAAAGGTGAAACGCAATTGCTAGTGGCAACCACCGTGATAGAGGTCGGTGTAGACGTCCCTAACGCTAGTTTAATGGTCATAGAGCACGCTGAACGCATGGGCTTGAGTCAGTTGCATCAGTTACGCGGTCGCGTAGGACGTGGCGCCGCAAAAAGCACTTGTATACTACTTTATCAAAATAAACTTTCTGAGACGGCTCGCGCAAGGCTAAAAGTGATTTATGAAAGTAATGATGGTTTCGCTATCGCCCAAGCTGATCTTAACCTGCGTGGCCCAGGTGAATTTTTAGGCGTACGCCAAAGCGGTGTGCCAATGTTAAAGATAGCCGATTTGAATCGCGACGCAGAATTATTGAAAGCTGCAAAAAATATAGCAGAAAAGTTGCTGATAGAATATCCGATCGAAGTAGAAAATCATCTGGAAAGATGGATGAGTCATGCGGGTGAGTTGGTAAAGGTTTAAAAAGGCACCAAACGAAAGCGTAGCAGCGTTGGAATACAATGGAATCGAGGGTTGTTGAATCGAATATCCCTAAATTTTGCCACGCGTCATCAAAGCTACTTGGTCTAATATGTATAGGTGCAAAGTAAATCATTCCACCAACTCTGCTACATTCTCTAAACACTCACTTGTGCGATAATTCGTTTGTGAAAATAAAGCATCAACCTTTTAATAATCGCGCTAGATGGCTACATAAAACATTCTTATGCGGTACCCTTGGCGCTTGGCTGATTGAGACAGGTTCGCTTACCGCGCGGTTGCAACAGAGTTATGCTCATTTTTCAGTCATGCCAGTAGTAGTGAAATACGCCAAGCCAATTCAAGATGAAGCGGTTTTGTTATTTCAGCCAACTTATAAAGCAGCTTTGATACGTGAGGTGTTGCTCATGGGTAATCATCAGCCGGTAGTGTTTGCGCATAGTGTGTTGCCAAGAACTAGCCTGCGAGGCTCATGGAATGGACTTGGTAGGCTAGGCAATAAGCCGCTTGGTGCGACTTTATTTGCTAACCCTAAAGTAAAACGTACGCTATTAAGCTATAAAAAATTAACACCAAACCATTTGCTTTATCAGCATGCGGTACAACATTTAACTCAGAAGCCCAGCTACCTATGGGCGCGACGTTCTATTTTTAGCTTAAATTGCGCTAATATAATGGTGACAGAGGTATTTTTACCACAATTACTCGCAACATAAATTTTATGATAAACACACAAAGCATTATTCAAAAAATAGATGCCTACGAGCGCTTAATGCGTTTAGATAAGCCGATTGGAATTTTATTGCTATTGTGGCCAACACTTTGGGCGTTGTTGATTGCAGGGCGTGGCAAGCCTGATTGGATTGTTTTGTTGATATTTGTGACAGGCACCGTGCTAATGCGTAGCGCTGGCTGTGTGATGAATGATATAGCAGACAGCCAATATGATGGTCTGGTTGAGCGTACGCAGCATCGTCCTTTAGTAAGTAATCAAGTCAGTAAAAAAGAAGCGTATATTCTGGCAGCAGTTTTAAGCTTGGTAGCATTCGGTTTAGTTTGTACTTTGAATCTCCTGACAATTAAGTTATCTGTCATTGCCATGTTCCTTGCACTTACTTACCCATATACAAAGAGGTTTTTAGCGATTCCACAAGCTTACTTAGGCATTGCATTTGGCTGGAGTATCCCGATGGCGTTTGCCGCTATTTTGGGTAATATTCCGCCAGTTGCATGGGTTTTGTTAACGGCGAATATAGCCTGGGCAATTGCATATGATACCGAGTATGCTATGGTTGACCGTGATGATGATCTGAAAATTGGCATTAAGTCATCTGCGATTACGTTTGGGCGTTTTGATGTGTTGGCAGTAATGATTTGCTATGGATTAACATTATTGTTGCTAATGATTGCCGGCAGATGGTTGTTGCTAGGTAAGGTATATTATGTTGGTTTAGCACTTGCGGCATGTGTTGCTGGTTACCATTATGCATTGATTCGCATGCGTGAAAAATCAAGCTGTTTTAAAGCATTTTTACACAATAACTGGTTTGGATTTTTTGTCTTTGCAGGACTGGTCGCACATTACCTAATTTAGTATAGAGATACCCTAAAATTGATTATTGATTAGGCTTTAAATTTTTCTTTGAGATTTTCTTAGGATTCGTTTTTACTTCGATTTTTGAACTAATTTCTGGTAAATCCCACTCAATCTGATTTGACTCAGTTTTATCCTGATGAGGAAGCGCAGGTATGGCATTTTCAGGAGTTTCTATATTCAACATTGGCGCTGTTGGCGTTGACACTATTTCAATTTCCTCTGTTGGCGCCGTGAAGTTTATTTCTTCTGCTTGAAATGATTGATTAATGCCTGATGCCTCACTGTTGTGCTGTGTAAGGCTAAAGTCTATTGTTTCTATAGAGTTGTCCACCGTAGTGGTTGGTTCAGCATTAATCAGCATGCTTACCTCATAAGAAGGGTCGCTATCATAAAGCGAAGCATCAGCGTTAAAACTAGCTTGATTATTCAAATCGTCGACTGCATTTGTTGCGCTTGGCATATCCAGTGTTGTATCAACCAAAGGCTCTATATCAGTAAATAATGCGTCATTAAATGATACATTTTCAAAATCTGGTTTAGCAGAAATTGTTTGATGAAAGTTATTTGGCCGTGTTGATGGGCTTGATGTATCCAAGTGCCTAGCAATTGTTTTTAAGAAAAATAGGTCGTCAAAAGCACCCTGTTCGAGACCCTCCCTAGGCTGCGAACGTTTGTTATAGATGACATCATTTAAAAACGCCACTGCGTATTGTGAACCCCATACACCTTCTAAACGACTGACAATATGCGGATAATCTTCAATGGACGAGTTGTCGATTGAAGAAGTATCACCAAACTTTGCGGCCTTGATATTAAAGTATTTGTTACATTCCACAACGGCTTCATCATAATCTGTCTCAGAACCTTCTTTAGCCAAAAGATTAAGTAGCTTAAACCAAATCGCTGGAGATTCAGCAGGCGCTTCAATTAAATGGTTTTGCAAAAGTTGAATTGCAAGCGTAGGTCGCCCATGTTCTATAAAAACATTTGCATCATCAACAACGCTCTCATGACCCTCATTCTCAATTGGCATCAATGTTTTAATGCTGGAAGCATCAGAATCTTGGTCTGCGGACTGATTCGTATGAGCTTCGCTAAAAGAGGGTTCGTTAGCCCGATTTCTTTCAAAACTAATGCTAGGAGGCGAGGTGGTCTCTTCAGTGTCGTTAGTGCCGGTTTCTGCATCAAACCACTCGGCGCTTTCATTGTTTGATTGTTTGGCAAAAAATTTGCGACGCAACCGTTCAGTAATAGCTAATGTTGCAATAATTCCCAAGGCAAACAGTAATATTTTCTGCCAGTTAACCGCATCACTTTCTTCTTTTGCTTTGGCGGCATCAGCGAGTAATTTCGTATTCCGAATTTGTAAAGTTGTAATTTGCTTTTCAAGATGCGCTAAGCGATTAGCCATTACAGTGACTTCATCCATTGTATCAGTCGAATTAGGTGATGTTATAACAGGCGCAGGTCTAGCGAAGTCAATTTCTGTCGCAAAACGTAGAGATAATCCTGGTTTAGTGGCGCTATCACTAGTGTTGGCAGGGTCGCCAGAAATGACTAGAAATGGCTTGTCGGAGGTCGATGGCGTGTTAACGGGAGCCGCTATATTTTCAGAAGTTGTCGAGGAGGTTATCCCAGTCGATAGCTTACCCGTGTAGGCTTCATTTAATTTATCATCAACAGAAGAGACAACGGTTCTTTTTTTCTTTTTAGATGGTTTTTTAAGAACAGGGATATCAGAAGTGGGATCATTAGCACTTTGACTTATAGTATCTGTTAGAGGTGGCTTTTTACGAGATGTCTGCCGCGATTTTTTTTTGTCAGTGTCCAGATTGACAGTCTGAGCATTGGTTTTATCTTCCGACGCTACTTTTTCAAGGGCTGGAATCGGCGCAGGGTCGAGTAGCAAAACATATTCACGATTAACATTAGGTTCACAATTAAAAGAAACGCGTAAATTAACAATCGGCTCGGTCACTATCTCGCTGGTTGTGATGCTTAGCAGATAGCCAGAATTGCTGGGTTGGATTGAGGCGGTAGCTTTTTTAAATGCGGGCGTATCACCAATATCACCAACGCTAAAGCAGCTGGATTCGGATTGTGCATCAATATCAGTGATGATTACTTTAGCGAAAAGCTTTTCGCCTAAATGAGACTTTAGTTCAATGTCACCTAAACCTAAAGCAAGGCTTAGGCTTGAATAAACAAGTAACGATAAAAGTGTTAAAAATCTCAATTTAATATTAGTTCCAAGTGTGCATGCTATTTAAATTAAACTTGATTATAAAGAATGACTTTAGGTGCATACTTAATATAGATTTTAACATCGTAGCATAAGCTACGTAAAACTATATAATTATGCTTGTTTATTAACGGTTATACGCCGTTTTTTCTTTAAAACACTTATTCGTGCAAGATTGCGTTAGAATGTACTTGTGCGATTTAGTTAAGCCTACAAATGACATCAATTTCAATAATTCATGTCTAAGTTAAACATAATGTTTGACAAAGCAGTCGTCTTCAGCATAAAATCCGCCTCTTAATTTTTTTAGCTCATAGTATTGATAAGACAATGAAAACCTTCTCAGCAAAATCACATGAAGTGAAGCGCGATTGGTTCGTGGTTGATGCCACAGACCTAGTGCTAGGCCGTTTAGCCAGTGCAGTTGCACACCGTTTACGTGGTAAACATAAAACAATTTACACGCCACACGTTGATACAGGTGATTATATTGTCGTGATCAACGCCGACAAATTAAAAGTCACTGGTAACAAGGCTGATGGTAAGCTTTACCATAGCCACTCTGGCTACCCAGGTGGTATCAGCACAACCACTTTTTCTAAAATGCAAGACCGTTTTCCAGGTCGCGCTTTAGAGAAGGCAGTAAAAGGCATGTTGCCTAAAGGTCCTTTAGGTTATGCAATGATTAAAAAAATGAAAGTTTATGCTGGTGACAAGCATGAGCACGCGGCACAACAACCGCAAGCATTGAAAATCTAAGGATAATAAAGATGATCGGTAAATATAATTACGGTACAGGCCGCCGCAAGAGTTCAGTAGCGCGTGTGTTTATGAAAGTTGGTAAGGGCAACATCGTTGTTAACGATAAGCCAGTTGATGAGTACTTCTCACGTGTTACAGCACGTATGATTTTACGTCAGCCACTAGAGCTTACTAATAATCTAGCAAGTTTCGATATTATGGTGAATGTGATTGGTGGTGGTGAGTCAGGCCAAGCTGGTGCAGTTCGTCACGGTATTACACGTGCTTTGATTGACTTTGATGCAAACTTGAAAAGTGCATTATCACACGCAGGTTTCGTTACCCGTGATGCTCGTGAAGTTGAGCGTAAAAAAGTTGGTTTCCGTAAAGCGCGTCGTCGTAAACAATTCTCTAAACGCTAAGCTTTTATTAAGTGTTGGGCAGTTGAGGTACGAAAAGGTCGCGATTGCGACCTTTTTTGTTTTGGTACTTGTATATAATTTGTTATGCTAAGACTGTTTTATGTGTACATGAGTTAAAAATTGATGAATAAAAAAATTAAAGTGGGCATTGTTGGTGGTACTGGATATACAGGTGTAGAGTTGTTGCGCTTGTTGAGTATTCATCCTAATGCTGAATTGACGGCAATTACGTCACGTGGTGAAGCGGGGTTGCCGGTTTCTGATATGTTTCCTAGCTTGCGTGCTTATGTAGATTTAAAATTTACAGATCCAGCACAATCAAATTTAACTGAATGCGATGTGGTATTTTTCGCAACACCTCACGGTGTGGCGATGAGTCAAGTGCAAGAGTTGTTAGATGCTAATGTAAAGGTCATTGATTTAGCTGCAGACTTTCGTTTGCAAGATACAGACGTTTTTGAAAAATGGTACAAAATGCCTCATAGCTGCCCAACTGTATTGCGTGAAGCAGTTTATGGCATTCCAGAGTTGTTTCGTGAGCAAATTAAATCAGCAAAAGTGATTGGCAATCCGGGATGCTACCCAACAACTATATTATTAGGAGTGGCGCCTTTATTGGAGAAGGGCTTGATTGATCTTAGTGTGCCAATAATCGCTGATTCTAAATCAGGTGTTTCTGGTGCAGGCAGAAAAGCGGAAGTGGCGACTTTATTTGCAGAATCTAGCGATAATATGAAAGCTTATGGCGTTGGCGGACATCGTCATCATCCAGAAATTCTTGCGCAGCTGACGCAACTAGCGGGCAAAGATGTGCAATTTATTTTCGTGCCACATTTAATCCCAATGATACGCGGTATGCTCTCTACTATTTACGTTAAACTGTCAGAACAAGCAAAAGCAATTGATTTACAAGTATTGTTTGAGCAACGTTATAAGCATGAACGTTTCGTTGATGTGTTGCCTGCTGGCATTTTTCCAGAAACACGATCAGTACGTGGCTCTAATCAAATACGTATAGCATTACATAAACAGATTGAAACAGGATATTTGACGCTAGTTGTGGTGCAAGATAACTTGGTTAAAGGTGCCGCTGGACAGGCCGTTCAAAATATGAATATTATGTTTAATTTAGCTGAAAATATAGGCTTAGAAGTTGTTCCGCTTTTACCTTAGTCTTGATGACTTAAAAAATGAAGCCCGTTAGAAGAAGAATCCGTAGGCACTTTGGCTTAACTGCCAAGCAGGTCGCGGTGCGCTCACAAAGGCCGTGGTATTTTCAGTGGGGTATTGCCACACTATTCATACTAGCGGGCTATTTTATTGCTTATTGGCAATTTACTGAAGGGGGCGAAAATTTAGGCGATAAGTTAAAACTGATGGCACTTGAAAATCAAAACTTACAGACCAAAATTATACAAGTAGAACGTCAGTTACAAATAGAGCAGGCCACGCAGAATAATCTTGATAAAGAGTTGAATCTTGTGCAAGATGAAAATATGAAAATAAAAGAAGATTTGTTATTTTATAAAAATATGGTGAGCAATAAAAAGTTGATAAAGTAAGCCTGTTTAACCGTAAAATAAATTATGACAAGTATGAATTAAGTGAGAATCAATATGTTTTTTAAGAAGAGTAATAGAATTCAAAATAGTATTGACACGCTCATAGGCGCGGAAACACGCATTGAGGGAGACATCCATTTTTCAGGCGGCTTGCGCATTGACGGTTCAATTCTCGGTAGTGTGAATGAACCAAATGCCAGTCCTAGCACACTAATATTAAGTGAGCACGGACGAATTGAAGGTGCTGTAAGTGTTTCTAAGATAGTCATTAATGGAAAAGTGATTGGACCAGTAAAGGCTGGCCAATTTATTGAGCTACAAGCCAAGGCGCGTATTACAGGTGATGTGTATTATAAATCCTTAGAAATGCACACAGGTGCGGTGATTGAAGGTAAGTTGGTTTTTCTAGGTGACAATCCACAGGAGTTGGATGACAGCGATTAGACATCTGTCTAAGCATTGATTGACCTTGCTTCCATGACGTAGCATAATGAATTTATTGAAAAAATTAGGAGTATAAAATGAACGCTGTAACTGAGATACAAAATGCAGATTTAGATGCTATGCCAACACCATTAGTTTTTACTGATAATGCGGCAAAAAAAGTAAAGGAGCTCATTGAAGAAGAAGGTAGCCCGGACTTGAAGTTGCGCGTATTCGTAAGTGGTGGGGGCTGTTCAGGCTTTCAATATGGGTTTACTTTTGAAGAAGAAGTAAACGAAGACGATACGCAAGTACAAAAAGACTCAGTGACATTACTGATTGATCCAATGAGTTTGCAATACTTGATGGGTGCAGAAATTGATTATCAAGATAGTCTACAAGGATCACAATTTGTTATTCGAAATCCGCAAGCCACGACAACATGTGGTTGCGGGTCTTCTTTTTCAGTTTAAGCTATCACATTGTTAGTATTGAAATAAAAAGCCGAACATGTTCGGCTTTTTATTTTTTATCAGAATTATCGTTGATTAATCGGTACTAGATCACGCCTAGTTGCCCCAGTATATAATTGCCTAGGTCGTCCGATTTTATGCTCTTCATCTGAAATCATTTCAGACCATTGCGCAATCCATCCTGCAGTTCTTGCTAGTGCAAAAATTGCTGTGAACATAGAATTAGGAATACCCATTGCGCGCATGACGATTCCGCTATAGAAATCGACGTTAGGATAGAGTTTACGTGAAACAAAATAATCATCTTCCAGCGCGATTTTTTCAAGTTCCATGGCTAATTTAAACATAGGGTCATCATGTAAGCCCAGTACATCAAGAACTTCATGGCAAGTTGTTCGCATGATTTTTGCACGTGGGTCCATATTGCGGTAAACGCGGTGACCAAAACCCATTAGACGAAAAGTGTCATTTTTATCTTTAGCACGTTTAATAAATTCACCAATGCGCGAAACGTCACCAATTTCTTCTAACATCGTCAGGGTTGCTTCATTGGCGCCACCATGCGCTGGCCCCCAAAGAGAAGCAATTCCTGCTGAAATACAAGCAAATGGGTTGGCGCCGCTAGAGCCTACAAGACGAACGGTGCTTGTAGAGGCATTCTGTTCATGATCTGCGTGTAAAATTAGGATACGCTCAAATGCTTTAGATAAAATTGGATTGGGTTCATATTTCTCGCAAGGTGTTGCAAACATCATATGCATAAAGTTTTCAGCATAATTTAGATGATTTTGCGGGTACATAAACGGCTGCCCTAAGTTGTATTTATAACTCCATGCTGCAATAGTAGGCACTTTTGCCAATAAACGATGTGCAGAAATTTCACGATGTTTTGCATCACGAATGTCCATAGCATCAAAATAAAATGCAGAAAGTGAACCTACTACACCTACCATAACGGCCATCGGGTGGGCATCACGCCTAAAGCCACGGAATATATTGTTGAGCTGATCATGCAACATTGTGCTACCGTTGATGGTGTTGGTGAATTGTTGTTTTTGTTCTAAATTGGGAAGTTCACCATGCAATAGGAGGTAAGACACTTCCATAAAGTTACAATGTTCAGCGAGCTGTTCGATCGGATAGCCTCGGTAATAGAGTAAGCCCTTTTCACCATCGATAAATGTAATATTTGAGTTACAAGCCGCCGTGGACATGAAGCCTGGATCATAAGTAAATACGCCATGCTTGCCAAGATTACGGATATCAATCACGTCAGTGCCAAGACTACCTGCGAGTATCGGCAATTCAATCGGTACTGCACCATTGTCAAAAGTAATTGTGGCTTTAGTCGGTTTGTTGGTCATGCTGAATATTCACTTTTAGTTTTAGGGTTAAGAATAATTATACTTTAGTGCGTGGATTTAGTGATTATCCAAAAGTATCATATGGAAAACTCATTGCGATCTAATGTTGGTAGATAGCACCTAGTATGCGCTGGCCTCTAGCGCCTGTAACTTGGGGTAAATTGCTTGTCTTGTGAAGTAAGCATTGTCTGGCAAGCCAAGCAAAAGCAATAGCTTCAACCCAATCTATGCCAATGCCTAGTGTATCTGTAGTTTGTAGCTTTGTATGCGTGAGCATGGCTTCCAGTCGATTTCTAAGTAAAATATTACGTGCACCACCACCACATAAATAGGCGCTATCAAGCTCGCCACAACCGATTAACAATGCATCATAAATAGTTTTCGCAGATAGCTCTACTAGCGTGCGTGCAACATCGTGGGGTTGATAATTGGTTCCTAACAACTTCTGGTTGAGCCATGCATCATTAAACAAATCACGCCCAGTACTTTTAGGTGGCTTTAATGCAAAAAAAGGTTCTGCAAGCATAGCGCAAAGTAATGGAGCAATGACTTGACCGGTGCTTGCCCATGCACCATCTGCATCAAAATCTAAATTCATATGATGCTTAATCCATGCATCTAGCAACATATTGCCTGGGCCAGCATCAAAGCCGATGACATCGTAATTTTCTGAATTATTATCTTTTGATAAATAAGTAATATTCGCAATACCGCCGATATTGATGATGGCGCGAGTTTCTTGCTTGCTAGCAAAAACGGCTTGGTGAAATGCGGGTACCAATGGGGCACCTTGCCCGCCTGCAGCAATATCGCGACTTCTAAAATCCGAGACCACCGTAATACCTGTCAACTCACTGAGTAATGCAGCATTGCCGATTTGCAAGGTAAAGCCTATCCCATCTTTAACGCCCGGTTGATGCCTGATGGTTTGTCCATGACAGCCAATAGCCGTGATTTTATCAGGCGAAAATTTAGCCTTTTTGAGCAAATGATTAACCGCTTCGGCATACAATTTTGCCAACATATTGCCCATCAATGCAGTCACTTCTAGTTCGTTGTCTGTCGGATGCTGTAGCGCTAGAATTTGTCTGCGTAATGCAGATGGATAAGCTTGAAAATAGGTATCTAATACGCATGGATGTAATGTGTCAGAATCGACATGGCTAAAATCCACTAGGGCAACATCGACACCATCAAGACTGGTGCCAGACATTAGTCCAATAAAAAGCGCGCCAGCCATTTCGATTAAAAAAGTTTTTTAGAGAATATAAATTAATCTAAAGCTGCGATATTACTGTTACCAAGCAACTTAAGTTGAGCGGTGAGTTGATTGCTTGTCGCATCAAAGGCCACTTTATTTTCCCCTGTAATTGGATCAGCTTTCGGTAAGGCTACTTTCATTGGGTCGCGATGTTGACCATTGACTAAGAATTCATAGTGCAAATGTGGTCCTGAAGATAAGCCAGTAGTCCCTACAAAGCCAATAATATTACCTTGTACGACTTTTTTGCCACGGCGTAATCCATCGGCAAAACGTGACAAATGTCCGTAAACCGTGCTAACACCGTTATCATGCTTAAGCACAATCACATTACCATAGCCACCTTTAAGACCAACAAATTCAACCACAGCATCGCCTGAAGCCTTAACTCTAGTGCCTGATGGCGCAGCCATATCAGTACCTTTATGTGCTTTCATGCGTTGTAATATTGGGTGAAAGCGCCCCAAGCTGAACCCTGAGCTAACACGAGTAAACTCAAGTGGAGAGCGCAAAAATGATTTATGAAGACTTTTGCCTTCAGGTGTGTAGTACTGCATTTCACCCGAATTATCACGGTAACCTATGGCCTGATAGGTTTTGCCTTTGTTAATAAACTCAGCAGCAAGTACATCGCCTGTTTTAACTAATTCACCTTGATCGTAACTGCCTTCATAAATGACATTAAATTGGTCGCCACGGCGTAAATCAGTATTAAAATCAATATCACTTTCAAACATCTCTGCTACTTGAATGGCAATGCTATCTGGAATATTGGCATTATCGGTTGCGCCAAACAATGAGCTGACAATTTTAGCTGATTTTAATATAGGGCGACTTTCAAGTTTATGTGTAATTTTACTTGCTTCATAACCATCAGCAGTCTGTTTCACTGTAATAAAAAGATCGGTATTTAATTGATATTCCAGTGAAATCAGATTGCCATCGCTATCAGTTTCCGCTTCCATGGTGTGGCTAGGCTTTAAAGCAGAAGTAATTTCACTGGCTACAGCATCATTGCTAATAAAATTAATTGCTTCACGATTATGAATATTTAAGCGGGACAGAATACTATTTAAAGTGTCATCGCGACGCACGTGTTCTTTATACCAAAAATGTTGCTCAGCAACATTAGCAAGCGCAACATCAGCATTAAGCAGGGTGATTTCTTCAACCACAGTGGCGGTAGCAATATTGCCTGTTATAGTTTGTGGCGCAATACCAAAAGCGGCATAAATACCAAATAAAGGTAAGCAAGAAATAGCTAAAATCCAACGTAACTTGATCCTACGTTCAGCTTTATTAGCATTTTGCGCTAAAATGGAGGTTATCTCAGAACTTGGCACTAGATTCTCTTTAGCAAAATAATTAAATGGTTCGTGATGTTGATTTGGCTCGTTAATACCCACGGGCTGACCTCTATAAATTTTATAACGATTTTAGATATTAACAGAAAACTCAATTAGAACAAGTAAATGAACTGTAAAAGTGAAAGCTTTACAGTCAATATTAAAGGTATAAATTAAGTGAATATTGAAATTACGAAACAGCTCGCGATAATAAAGCGTGGCGCAGACGAGCTTTTAATTGAAGCGGAGTTGGTAGAAAAACTCAAAAAAGGATTGCCGCTTAGAATTAAAGCAGGCTTTGACCCGACTGCGCCTGACTTGCATTTAGGGCATACTGTTTTAATTAACAAACTCCGTCAGTTTCAAGAATTAGGCCATCAAGTACTTTTTTTAATTGGTGATTTTACTGGCATGATAGGCGACCCCACAGGTAAAAGTGCCACTCGCCCACCATTAACTGCAGAACAAGTGGCTGAAAACGCCAAATCATATACAGCGCAAGTATTCAAAATTCTTAAGCCAGAACAAACCGAGGTTGTTTTTAATTCTACTTGGCTCACAGCGCTGGGCGCAGCAGGCATGCTCAAGTTGGCAGCTAGTCATACCGTGGCCCGCATGCTAGAGCGCGACGATTTTACTAAAAGATATAAAGCAAACCAGCCAATCGCGATTCATGAATTTTTGTATCCTTTATTACAAGGCTATGATTCAGTGGCATTAAAAGCCGATGTTGAGTTAGGCGGCACAGACCAAAAATTTAATTTGCTTATGGGTCGTGAGTTGCAAAAACAAGCGGGTATGTCGCAGCAGTGCGTGCTCACCATGCCGTTGTTGGAGGGCTTGGACGGCATCAATAAAATGTCCAAATCACTCGGCAACTACATTGGGATTGCTGAAGCACCAGAAGTCATATTCGCTAAAATTATGTCGATTTCAGATGAATTAATGTGGCGCTATATAGAATTGCTCTCATTTGAAAGTTTAGAAACGATTGCGCAATGGAAAGCTCAAGTGGTAGCAGGTGAAAATCCACGCAATATAAAAGTAGGGTTTGCGCAAGAAATCGTCGCGCGCTTTCATAGCCAAGCCGATGCAGAAAAGGCCTTGACTGACTTTCAAACACGTGCCAAAGGCGGTATTCCAGATGATGTGCCAGAAATCAGCATCACTATTGAAGGTGAAAGTATAGGTATTGCCCAATTGCTAAAATTGGCAGGCTTGGTCGAAAGCACTTCAGAAGCCATGCGAGCTATAGAGCAAGGTGGTGTAAAAATTGATAGTGAAAAAATCACCGATAAAAAAATATTGATCAGTAAAGGCGTAATTGTTGTGGCGCAAGTGGGTAAACGTAAGTTTGCCAAGATTACAGTTAATTAATACTTGCTTTAGTCTTTTCTTTTTGTAGATATCAGCTTGCCGTAGGTAATATTCCTTCTGCAACCTTCACTCAAAATTGAAATTTCTGTTATTTTTTAAGTATTTTTATTTAACAGTGATTGCAGGCGTTTTTCAAAGTACAATTTTTCGGCTGTAGCAATCACAATCTGTACTTGTGAAGCTGTAAGCGTAGGAAAGCGATCTTGCAACATTCTCGCCATACCAAAGGCAGACACAGTTAAAACTTTAGCATTACTCGAAATAATAGGCGCCAAAATCTCACATGCGCTCACAAATATATCGCGTATCTCCATATTATTTCGACGATCTGGAATGTTGGGTGGTGCACTGCTCATAATGAAATCGTTTGAATGTAATGTTAATTTAACAATTTAGCGCAAAATCTTTGCCATTCAGCGACTATCGTAAAGTGTTATTGTTGCACATGTTGACAAATAGCGTGGAAATAAATGGGGTCAGCTCAGACGATGCTTGTTTGTATTGGCAGGGTAGAAAAAATCGAATCTAAACCATTTATCGTTGATTAATGGAGAAGCGTTAAGTTATAAAGGGATCTTGCTTTAGCACTTACCAATTAAAGTCTTTGCGTAATGCAAATGTAAGAATAGTTCTTTCGTAATCGGAAATATCATAATTGGTAGTGTTTTTTGTGTATCCTAGATTGCTGGAAAGTACTAATGTCGGTAAGAGTAAATATCTCATGCCTAGGTTTAAGTCGTATTGTTTGTCATGGCGAGTTATTAAAAATGCTGGATCGCTCTCATGGTGTTGACGATTTTCAAAACTACTGCTGATTGATAAATCTAGCCTTGGATTAACAGAGACTTGACCGCCGAGCCTTAACCCAAATAAATCAAACCCAAGAAAATCAAAGTTATTATCAATAGTATTTTCTTCACCACCAAAAATTCCAAAATATACTAGAGGTTTTAATTTAGCATCAAAAACTCTAGCATAACCTGCTCCTAAAACGGCTCTGTTTGCGTCTCTAGTTTCTTGATTTGGAAAAGCAATGCGATTTAACTGGCCATACAAACTAAGTTGACTAAAGTTGCTTAGATTATGTTGCCATTGGCCATTTACCCCATAAGCGTGACGAAACCTTTTAGAGTCTAAGGTAAGGTCGTTATTGCTTAGACTAAGTGACCATAAATCATTTTTGTAGCTTTTTGCAAAGCCTATATTTAAATCAAGATTTGCTAAATTAAATTGCGACTCATCCCAATTGATACGCTGACTAACTTTAGCGCTACCAATTAGTGAAAAGCTAGATGAAATAGGTTTTGCAAAATCTAGCCCGCCAGTCAAAAGATGAAATTTGTCAGATATTTTTATGGCATCAGAATCTAGGTTAAAGATTACGCCTAGACCTGGTGCCGCAACGTTTGTACTTGAAGTTGCACTATTAATATTACTATCGAAGCCGAGCGTATAATCAATGAAAGCATGTATACGTGTTTTTGATAAGTTATCCAAACTAGCAATGGCCGAAAGGTATTTCTCAATATTGATTTTTGCTTGTTCTGGTGGGTTTGCCGTAAGCACAAGATCAAATTCAGACTTAGCAGAGTGGCGCTCACCAAGTTCAAAATAGACACGCCCTAAATCTGCACGATACTGGGGTTTTGTGGAGATAATGCCACAGCTCTTTCAAGCGCAAAAACGGCTTTACCAAATTGGCGGCTATCAAGTGCTGAAATACCCAAAAGGTAGTTAAACTCAGCCTCTTCTGATTTTTCAACTTCAAGCGGAGCAAGTAGCTGGTATGCGGCTAATGGATTATTTTGCTGCAGTAATAATTTTGCTTCATCAATAACATCGGCGATTGAGAGTTGAGAAAAAAATAAAAAAATAAAAGTAAAAATTATTTTCATCATGTGTATGGCTTCTTTTAGCTTAATTGCATACATTAATTATTTTTTGAAAACAACGGCGCCTGAAACTTTACCTAGGGTTGAATCAAATCCATAAACAGCGCCAGCGCGCTCACCGTTTAAGCCTGAAATAGTGCCAGCAATATTAGGCCCAAATGGAATCACCCCTGTACAGGTCGAGCTACATGCACTTCCTGTGCTTGTTATTGAGCCGCCACCTAAAAACCTTGAATCAGTTGTTGTTGGTGGAGTGACAAAGTTTGCTATGCCAGACATTGTGAAAGTTTGGCTAGGTAAGGGAATGGACAAGTTATAGCCCACAGTGCCACCAGCGAAATTTACATTTAAACTACCCACAACAGAGTTTGGGCTGCCTGATTGAATTACAACTCCACTTGCATTTGAAATTGTCGGTGCCGTTGAACCAAATGCAGTGTAAGTTCCTGATAATGATGATAGTACCCCAGCAGGTGTCGAGGTCGCGCTTAAATTTGCAGTGTAATGAAAAACTCCTAGCGGGTTGCCAGTTTGGGTGGCTAGCGAACCCGTTGCTGTACCACTGGACCAGCGCCCCCATGCAATAATGCCATCGGCAAAACTTTCACCGTTTGAGATTAAGTCAGCGCCACTGGTGACGTTAGTACTATCTCTCCATGAGGTAAGAACACCATTGCCATCAAAAACCATATTAACTCCTGCCAAACCGGCGCCAATGCCAGATGCGCCTTGTGCAAAAATAGGCATGCCACCACTACCAGAGATTAAGGGGGTATTGACGAAGCTTGGCAGAGTAACAGAACTGGATGCTGCAATTAACGACTCAAGTTCTGGTGTGTCATTGGGTTTAAATGTTGTTGATGATTCAGTCAAGACTGCCAATGTTGATAAGCTTTTTCTTTCCTTGTCTTCTTGCACTACAGATTTTGTTGTGATGGTTGGAGAAGAGTTTTTATCTACAACAATTCCAGACTGACCAGCAAATAAATCTAAGCATTTAGATTGATTGCAAAAATTGATAGCACCCTCTCCAACCGTAACTAAAGTAGCACCATCAAATCTTAACGCAAACGCAGTTCCACGAATGCCTATCGTGGATGTAGGTGTGCTAGTTTGATAGTTTTTCTTATTTTTTCGCCCGATAGCACCAGTTACCGTTCTTAATGCACCTTTTACAAGTGAATAAAAAGCCCGCTCGCTACCATCATCTTGACTGTCATATTGGTAATGATCAATTTTAAAAGTAGTATTAGGTTGTAAAGCGATATTGCTACCATCACTCATGCGAAATTGTACGATTGCATCAGGCTCAGTGATGATGGTGTCGCCATTCATAACTTCTGCACGTCTGGAAAGAACTTTTGTCTCATTACTTGATGTTGTAGCAAACACTTTACCCTGCACAAAGGTGACTGTACCTGCCGGTGCTGATAATGCTACAAAAGGCCATGCAATAAATATTAAGGCAAACAATATTATCCGCATAAATTTCCTTGGAACTTATAACCAAGAGATTGGTTATATTCAACATTTAGCAAATTTTAGATACAAAAAAAATTAAAGTCAACGCTAATACTTTGCAGGTACTTAATTCAAATCACCGTAAATTAAAATGCATTTTAAAAGACAAGATATCGACGTGATGCGTAATGAATGAAAATAGGGTGGCATATGGCTTAGCACTAGAGTCTACATTTATCATGAAACCGATGATATATTAGGTTATGCCAATTTACATTTAGGTTAATGTGCACACTAAAATTTCTTTCATCATATTGCACAAATGTGTAATAAATCTGTAATTCGTCAAAATAGCGCTTGACCAAAGCTTAAGGCTCTGTAAAATGCGCAACTCGTTACAAACAACCGTATCGATAAGCAGCAAAAAGCGTAAAAAATAATACCGTTAAAATTAATTAGAAAGTATTTCAAATTTAATATTGACGTGGGTTAAAAGCTCTGTATAATGCGCACCTCGTTAACGCAAAGCGTTACTGAGAAGTTGAAAAAGAAAGCCATTTTCGACACTGTTCTTTAACAATTTAACAACTGATAAGTGTGGGTGCTT
>JAUYAL010000077.1 GCA_030693535.1 Methylotenera sp. | reverse complement strand
GGTGATGATAGCGCCATTGCTTAATGTAACAGTGACTGCGCCTTGGGCAGGATTGGTTAATGTGGCGGTGTAGGTAATGTTGTTACCTTCAACGATGCTGGCGTCTGCACTTAATGTCACAGTGGTGGTGTCTACGTCATCTGTAATAATCGTCGTTACTGTATTGCTGACTGGATTAGCAGCGATGGCTTCAAAGCCGCCACCAGTGATCCCGCCTAGCGTAACGATAATAGTTTCACCATTGTCAACAAAAACGTCATTAAGGGTAGGCAAAGTAAATGTCGCATTGTTGCTACCCTCCAGAATAATGATAGTCAGCACGCCAGTGTAATCATTACCATTGCTCGCTGTACCTGTATAGGTTAGATTAACCGTGACATCGCTAATAGCGGTTTGTGGCAAGCTCACGGTATAAGCAGTGGTGACAGCGCCTTCCACCACCGCACCAGGACCAGTTAAACTGACTAAAACCGTGTCGATGACTGGTGACACATCATTAATAGTCACGATAGCAGGAGTAGATGGCGCACCGTCATTGTCTGTCACTATATAAGTAACAGGGTCAACAGGGCCATTGTAGTTTGGTGCTGGCACAAACTCTACACTAGCCGCTTGTGCTGGTGTCAGTGCTGTGTTGAGCGGTACGGCTACTGACGGTGTGCCTGGCAATCCGTCGTCGTCATACACTAATGTGCCTTGCGCAGGGGTTGGCCCTGCGGTAATGGTGAAGCTGGCGATGGTGCCGTCTACATCTGTTCCTGATAGTGGCACATTAATTGGTGTATCTTCTATGGGACTGATAGTGGTGGCGGAGGCAACTGGTGCATCATTTGTGCCTGTTACTGTAATAGTTAGTGTAGAAGTGCTCGTTCCACCTTTACCATCAGAGACTAGGTAAGGCACATTAAGTATCTGCGGAACACCTACTGACAAAGCATTGTAAGCAGGATCACTGTAATCAAAAGTGAAGCTGCCATCTGGATTTAAAACTAGACCTAGAGGTAAAGCTCCTATAGCAGAATAAGTTAGTGGATCTCCATTAGCATCTGTAGCAATTAAATTGCCAGAAACGGGCCCTGAACCCTCCAAATTTCCGATGGCAAGTGGGGTGGCAACTGGAGGTGCATTAACTGGGGCGAGAGGCGCCGCAGTGTCAGGTTGCAAGCCATTGCTAATATCATCAATAATTGCTGCAGGATTAGACTCTAACCTGTTATCAGTATTGTACTCATAGGCAAATTTAAAATTATTTAAATCATCGTTAATTCTTAATAAATCAACAAAGCCAAAGCCATAGCTATTCCTGACTCCGCCCGGTCCAGCTGCGGTTTCTTCAAGGACTTCATTTATGTCTTTTCCACTTTCAATCGCACTAATAACCGTATCGATGGTTGCAAGGTTTATTGCACTTTCTAAGCCACTTGGCACAATAGCTTCTGTAAGCTCCTCGGTGAAAGCAACTAGTTGCTCAGAACCAATATGAATAACGCGGCCAGTCGCAAGCTCTAAATCAACATCCACGCCACGCGACGTTTGAATGCTATCGCTGGTTTGCACTTGATCACCTAGCTTAAGCTCGCGCTTAGAGCCATTGCCTGTGATAATAAATGCTACGCCTGTCATTGCGACTACTTTGCCGATCATTGCCATAATTATTTCCTAAATTTAAGAATGAATACTTTGCATATGCTGTTTTACAATGGCATTAAACACCCTATTCCACTATAAATATATTGTACTGATGGCCAATAGGCGCAATATATTTACTATCCATCAAAATTCTTGAAATACCCTACAATTACCATCTTTATTGTTAGATACTGCTCATGCTTAAAAGAGCATAATCAGTTCAAATATTTCCACCGCGCGAAATAGAACCTACAGAAACTTCCGGAGCAATGGTTATTATAGATTTAAAGAGAAACCCATTCTATGTAAAGCAAATCAATGGCATATTTTCTATTATCTTGCTATTGATTTTCTTTACTGCAATTTATGCGGCGGGTTACGATTACAATAAATTTAGTAGCCTTGCCAAACAAAGATATGGTGAGGAAGCCTACAAAACCACTTTAGAACTTCAGCAGTTATTGTCGCAATTAAAATCTGCCTCTGAGGCTGATAAACTTAAAGAAGTTAATGACTTCTTTAACCGAAAGGTAAATTTCGCTGAAGATCTTGATCTTTGGAATCAATCCGATTATTGGGCGACTCCATTAGAATCAATTGGCCGACAAGCGGGGGATTGTGAAGATTTCAGCATCGCTAAATATGTTTTTCTTAAAACATTAAATGTGTCCAACGATAAGCTTAGACTGACCTACGTAAGGGCAGCAATCCCTAGTAGTGATCGCATCGTTGTTAAAGCGCATATGGTGCTTAGCTACTATTTAACCCCACAGTCCGAGCCCCTAATTTTAGATAGCCTCTTACCAGAAATTATGCCGGCGTCCAGTAGAAAAGATCTGACCCCAATTTTCAGCTTTAATGATAAAGGTTTATGGGTGGGCTCTAGTAGCAAACCCAAAGGCGATGCATCGTCACATCTCTCAAGATGGCGTGATCTATTAACACGCATGCAAGCAGATGGAATAGAATAATTGAACGCAAGGAATTCATATGTCACTTATTAAACAACTTTGGTTAGCCATTATTTTCATACTTACACTAGCTGCGGGGGGTAGCTTTACATTAAGCACGCTATCAAGTAAAAATTATCTCGAAGAGCAATTGCAAGTGAAGAATATCGACAATGTAACTTCGCTAGCGCTATCAATGTCACAGATGCAGAAAGATCCCACAACATTAGATTTATTAATATCAGCACAATTTGATTCTGGTCACTATCGATATATTGGTCTATTTGACCCTAACGGAAAAATGATAAGTGAACGCGTGAATGCGAATAGCAAAACTTCTGCACCTAAATGGTTCATTAAGTTAATTCCAATTAAAGTGCAAGCAGGCGTTGCTGACATCCAATCGGGCTGGTCACAATTCGGTTCGCTCACTCTGGAAAGTGACACCAATTTTGCATACGATAAACTTTGGGATGCAACTTTAAAAATTGCACTGTGGACATTACTCATTGGCCTAATTGCCTGCTACGCAGGCGGTAAAATCTTACAGAAAATTCTTAGCCCACTAGATGACGTAGTCTCCCAAGCAAAAGCGATTGGTGAAAATCGATTTATTACAATTGATGTGCCTAAGACGAATGAGCTTAGAGCTGTTGCAAGCGCCATGAATGGACTTTCAAATCGCATTAAAAAAACTGTCGTCGAAGAATCTGCTCGCTTAGATCAATTACGTTTTCAAGCAAACTATGACCCAATTACAGGTCTAATGAATCATGATTATTTTATTAACAGAGTTGATGCCAGCATTAGTCATGAAGAGACATTTAGCGAAGGGCTTTTAGTGATATCAAGACTATCTAATCTGACCGCAATAGACCATGCACTTGGCTATCAGGAAACCAATGCCTTACTGAGAAGAATTGGCGATGCGTTAGAAAACAAATGTAAACTTCAGCCTTCTCTTTACTCTGGACGGTTGAGCGGAACGGATTTTTCCGTGTTCTCGAATCAACCTATGGATGGATTTACATTAGGTAGTCAGATTAAGAATCTGCTTACAGATGCAACTCATGCTGAAGCAGAGCTTATTGCCGCAAACTTTCTAACCGTAGTTATTGATATAACCAAGTCAGATGCTGTAGATAATCTAAATTCTTTAATTGATGCGGCAGGAAAATTAATTACTTTTGTAGATAATATCATCGATAAAATCGACACCGCTAATCACAATACTTTGCATGTAATTAACCATAGTGAGCTTGCTAAATATAAAAATGATGACCGAAGTAAATGGCAACGCTTAATTACATCTGCACTAGATAGTAAAAGAATCAAGCTTGAACAGTATCCTGTTGTAAATCAAAAAAATGAACTAATTCATAATGAAAGTCCAGTTCGGCTTCAATTAGAAGCAGATGGAAAATGGTATTGTGCGGGTGAGTTTATTGCGTGGGCAACTCAACTCAACCTCATGAGCCGGATTGATGAGATGGTGTTAGAAACCGCCATTAATTTACTTACAAAGGGCTCGGCGCCTATCGGACTCAACGTTTCAGCTAGCGCCATGTGTAATCCGCAATTTATTAAAAAAATGGTCCAGCTTATTAAACATAATAAGTCTTATGCAAACTGTTTATATTTTGAAATTCCAGAAAAAAGCGCATTTGATCATTTACTAGAATTCCGAAATTTCTGCAGTCAATTAAAACCGTTAGGCTGTAAGATCGGAATTGAGCACGTAGGCACAAGGATATCGCGCTTAGGTGAGCTACATGATGTAGGTTTAGATTATATCAAAATCGACGTTTCCGTGATTCATGATATTAATACCAATGAATCCAACAAAACGCTTTTAAGGGGATTATGCATGATTGCCCGTTCAATTGGCATTATTGCTATTGCCGAGGGTGTGCAAACTGATGAAGAGTCAGCAGAACTTAAACGTATTGGGGTTGATGGTATGACAGGCCCAGGCATTAAGCTTTAGAAAAGTAAATGCGAGGCCAAAGTTGGAATTGGGGTATCTCTATTAATTATTTCTTGTAATTGCTATTAAGCATCAGTGCTAATTGCAATCGGTCTTTTGCACCAAGTCGCTCGAAAGTCTTGGCTAAATGTGCTTTTACAGTGCGCTCAGTAATATCAAGAATTCTGGCAATTTCTTTATTACTTAATCCCTTTGCAGCCTCAACCGCCACTTCTTTTTCACGGTTTGTTAGTTTTACTAACAAACTTTCCACATATGCTGGCTGATTGCCAATTAATTTTGTCGAGACTTCAATAAGGCGTTGCAAAATGTCCTGCCCTAACCATAGTCCACCATGGGTGATGACAGCTCTAATTTCTTTAAGGACGGCAGGCTCAACATGAGCATGACAGTAGCCCATCGCACCTAAGCTTAATGCATGAACAGATTCCGCCTGATTTGGCATATTAGCCAAAACGACAACCTTTGCATCTATATAATCTTTCGAAATCAGCGCAATAGTATTTGCCATCCACTGCTGCCTATCTTCATTCATATGCAACCAAAAAATACTGGGGCCAGTTTTATTGACATTGAGCTTTTCGTGAATAACGACTTCTGGAACTTTTGCAACCAATGTAGCCTTTGGAAAAGCTTCAGACCAACTTGCTAACAGCGAGGGCAATGTGCTGATAAAAATATCCTGCATTTTACCTCTCACTGAACGCGTAGGATTTTGCTTTCAATACAGGCTTAAGCAAGTATGAAAGTATTGTTTTTTTGCCTGTCATTATATCTACTTGAGCCACCATCCCTGGAATAATTGGCAAACCTTTACCCAAACTAGGCTCTAATGTCCGCACTCTAACCACATAATAAGCATTACCTTTTTCATCGACGATAGAGTCCGCAGAAATATTCTGCACCACACCATTTAATGCGCCATAAATACTGTAATCATATGCAGTTAATTTGATGACCGCTGGCTGGAACAAGCTAATAAAAGCAATATCTTTAATTTGTATCTTGGTTTCTATAATAAGCGCATCATCAGTAGGTACTAATTCTAAAACCTCTTTTCCTGGCTGAATCACACCGCCTACAGTATTAAAAAATAGTCTACTTACTTTACCATTAACGGGAGATTTCAATGTCGCTTGCTTCACCTTGTCACTCAGTCCAACACCGGCCTCAGAAATACCATTTAACCGTGCAGTTATATCATTTAACTCAGTACGCACTTTGCTTCTATAAACTTGTTCAACTTCAGTGACCTTACGTCTAGCTTCTGCAATAGATGATTGAATTCGGCTTATTTGAGCACGCGCTTGGTCAATATCACCTTTCGCTTTGGTTGACTCTCTTTCTAATTTAAGAATATCAATTTCAGATACAGCTCCACTGGCTAATAATGGCTTATTCGCTGACAACTCTTTTGCCGCCGACTCATAATTTTTTTCAGCAATTTCCTTACGAAACTGTACTTCTATCAACTCTTTTTCTCTTTGTACCATTTGATCACGTGCAATACTTATCGCTGACTGTATTTCATCTTTACTTGAAAGGTACAGAGAATATTCTTGATCATACGTTTCTGGCGCTTCTTCTTGCACTTCTTTAGGGACATTAAATCCAGTGCCATCAGCTAATGCCTTTAACCTAGATTGTTTTGCTAAAAGCGCCAAGTATTGCGTTTTATTTTCTCTTAATGATGAAGCTGCCCGAGTTTCATCAATACGAATTAACGGCGTACCTACATTGACTGTTTGCCCTTCAGACACCAATATTTCAGAGACGATACCGCCATCTAAAGATTGAATAATTTGCACTTGTTTAGACGGAATTACCCGTCCCTCGCCCCTAGTAACCTCATCCACTTTTGCAAAAAACGCCCAAAGAAGCAATACAAATAAAGCTGAAGCAATACCATACAATAATCGCTGTGCTCTCAGAGGTGTCTGCTCAAGTATTGCTAGGTCAGCTTCTTCGTCCCAATGTAAATCTTCTTTTGATTCGGAAGGCACCCATCGATCTAAAAAATAATAAATTGGCTTAGTAAGCCATGATTGACTCTTAATAAAATGATTGAAGGTACCAAGTTTTTTGAATAATCTTTCACTCATAGCGCTTTACCTACTTTGCCATTTCGTAACGCTTCAGTGACTTGAGCTTTAGGGCCATCTGCAACCACCCTACCTGAATCAATCACAATAATACGATCTATCAAATCATATAGAGACGTGCGGTGTGAAATTAACATAAGTGTCTTATTTTTGATTATTTCAGTCAAACGTCGCTTAATGGCATCTTCGCCTGAATAATCCATAGCACTTGTTGGTTCGTCTAGTAATAATATCGAAGGATTACCAATTAGCGCTCTTGCAATACCAACACCTTGCCGTTGACCACCAGATAAAGTTTCACCACGCTCACCTATTAACATGTCAAAACCTTTAGGATGCGAATTGACAAACTCATCTATACCCCCAATATGCGCTGCAGCCAAAACAGCTACATCATCTACATGTTGAGCAGATATTGTTAAATTCTCTCTCATTGTCCCGTAAAATAAATGCGTGTCTTGCTGTACATAACCTGCACAGCGTCTAAGTTCTGCCGGGTCAATTTGCCGAGCATCTATACCATCAATCAAAATAGCGCCTGCAGTTGGTTGATATAAACCGAGTATCAATTTATGTATGGTTGACTTGCCGGAGCCCATGCGGCCCAATAGAGCCACATGCTCACCCGCTTTTATCTTGAATGAAACTTTAGTTAAAGCATCTTGTTCCGTACCAGGGTAACTGAAACTCACTTCTCTAAATTCAATATTGCCATTAAATGCAGGGCGTGATAAAAATTTGGCATCTAGTGGACGCTCAACTTCTCTATGCATAATTTCATCGAGTGACGTTAATGCTGTTGCCGCATCATGGTATTGCGTTAATAAACCTGCTGTTTGCGCAATTGGTGCTAAGGCACGTGAAGCCAGCATCGTGCAGGCAATCAGGCCACCCATAGTCATATCACCATTAACGACAAGATAAACACCTAAAACAACCAAAGAAATACTAATCAACTGCTGAATGGTACTTGCGCCATTATTAATAGATGAGGATAACAGCTTTAATTTACTTGATACTTCAGTTAAAAAATGAGCGCTACGCTCCCATTTTCTCTGCATTTTTCCTTCAATACCCAAAGCTTTAATCGTTTCAAGTCCAACCAAACTTTCAATAAGTGTCGCATTTCTAATAGCGCTCGCTCGATACATCGTTTCAGATAGCTCATGCATTTTAGTTTGCACACTAAACGAGTATACCAAGATCAAAATCGCACCTAAAATCACAGGAATCACCATAGCCCAAGAAATCCATGCGATGACTACAATAAATATAAGAGCAAATGGAATGTCAATAAGTGTTGTAATTGTGGCAGATGTGATGAAATCACGAACGGTCTCAAAAGATCGTAAATTTGATGCAAAAGAACCTACTGAATTTGGTCTTTGTTCTAGTCTAATACCTAAGACTTGCTCCATAATGCGGGCAGTCAACTTTACATCTACACGCGTACTTGCCCAATCGAGAAAATAGCCGCGCATTGTCCGTAAAATAAAATCACCAATAATCATCAATGAAATACCAATCGCCATGACCCACAATGTTTCAACGGCACGATTAGGTAAAACTCGATCATAAACATTCATGGTGAAGAGTGGCATGGCTAGCGCAAACATATTCACAACAAAGGCTGCAACCATAATGTCGCGGTAAATTCGACTATTTTCTGCTAACGTACCCCAAAACCAATGACGCAATCTAACTTTCCCAATAGTTGGTGCGCGTTGATCAAATGAGTATTTAACTTTTGCTACAATATAATAACCTGAACACTTACTCTCTAACTCACTAATAGATAGTGATATTTCCGCATCGCCTAGCTCAGGGAAAATAACATTCGCTTTATTTTCATTAAAATCCAACTTAGTAACAACACAAGCCTCTTCATCTTTCAACAATAGAATTACCGGTAAAAATTCTGAACGAATTTTACTGAGTGGTTTTTTTAATATAGTGACGGCTAAATTAACACGCTCGGCAGCTCGCTTCAAAAGCGCAGGTGTCATTTTGGAATCGCGGAGTGGCAAACCAGAAATTAAAGCATCTTTAGAGGTTGAGACGCCTTGGATGCGACAAATTAGAACTAGACTATTTAACAAGGTGTCAACTACACCAGTATTATCTACCTCTGTATTTCCAATTTGAGTTAAATCCTCTACACTCATGTTTTTTCCTAATTAGCAATCGCTACGAAAATTTTATTGTACTACTTGTTTTGTGAACTACCCCATCCTAAAGGACAGAGTTTCTAACTTCAACAGCGCGAGCATGATCTTAGACTTGCGTCCAGCCCCAAGACTAACAGCGTCTTCATTACCATTAGCGACTATTCCCGCCGCTACCATACGTCGTACTTCATTACGAATATTGATAGCGGCATTGATGTCTCTGTCATATTTGGCGCCACATCGATAGCAAGTCCACATTTTTATATACGAAGACATTTGTGCTTGCGCATGTAAAAAGCAAGGGCGGATTTTTGAACTGGCAAAGATTTACGCGCAATCGGTTAAATAATCAGCAATTTTAGTGCCAATCGAGTTTAATCTGAAAAAAAATGAGGATCAATAGCTGTTTTATAGTTAAACTTTACAGATTTTTACACATTTGAAGTCGCCACACCGAGCCCCAACATACGTTCTGCATTCATTAGTTCAGCTTTCGGCGTTTTTTAACACTTCTGCATTTAGTTCAATAATTTCTACCGCTTTATTAAGGTGTACATATGCTGAGCTTACTAACTCTCTCGTTAATCCCAAATATAATTATGACTTGATGTTCTTGAGTAATCATATCAGGCAATTAACCCACTGTTACAGAATTAATGCCTGAACTTAAGTGCTCTGATAGTCGTATCGAAAAATTTAATCGTACCAGCATCTTCACGCGTAGTGAATTTTATTGCAAATGCCGTAACTCCGTTATCTATCGCAAAGCTGTTAATACTATCTGATGCAGTGCCGAATGGATGTCTAATAATTCTTCATAATTTAATTAAATGCAAGGCAGAGACGATGCATCATTACTTCCTCATCGGCAGGAATAACCAAAACAGGTTTGGTGCCTTGGCTCCCAATACTAGTTGCGTGTGTCATATTCGCCTCATCATTGAGTGATATGCCAATGAAATCAAGCTGCGAGCAAATTCCAGCACGAACTTCTGCAGAATGTTCACCAATACCGCCAGTAAAAACAAGCGCATCAATCCCACCCGCCTTCGCTGCAAGGCTACCAATGGCAGCACGCACTTGCCGACAGAAATAACTTACCGCAAATTCAGCCTGCGCGCTATTACTCGCCATGAGCTCGCTCATTTCATTACTTTCGCCGTCGGATAAAGCTATCAAGCCCATTTGATGGTATACCATATTGCTTAACTGCTCATGATTAAATCTCTTCGCTAGTTCCAACATCACGCCAGGATCTAAATCACCCGCCCGAGTACCCATGGGAATACCACCAGCTGGGGTATAACCCATGGTGGTATCCATTGATTTCAGATTCTCTAATAGACACAAACTCGCGCCACTGCCAAGATGCGCAACCACAACTTTTCCGCGCGCCAAATCTCCGAGCTCATCCTCAAGCCGCGATGCTACATAAGCGTAATTGATGCCATGAAAACCAAAACGACGAAAACCAAGCGTTTGCGAGATAGGCAAACGCCTGGCTAAATCAGGCAATGTCGCGTGGAATGCAGTATCAAAGCATGCAATTTGGGGCACATCAAAGCGTTGTCGGCACAAATCCAAACCCATAATATTGCCAGGCAAGTGTAATGGTGCCAGATGGACGATACTATCCATCCGGCTACGTTCTGTTGCATCCACCAAACGCGCAGGGTCGACGACCTCACCGCCGTGAACAAAACGGTGACCAACAATATCAGGCATGTCTCCTGATAATGTTTGCATTAGTTGATCAAAGGCCTCTTGATGATTGCGTAGATGCCCAAAACGAAAATCTCGCCTTGAGCCATTCGCTTCAAACAAGCTCGCCTTTAGGGACGACGAGCCGCTATTAATGGTGAGAACAGTAGTCAATTTAAGTGTCAATAAACGGTTGAATGATTACGAACCATACCGACGATTAATACGGCCAAGTCCAGCTATCAACCTCAGGCAAATCAATGCCATGTTCATAAGCATAATTACAGCAGTCGATTTGATTATCCCGCATCCTCTGTTTGACATGTGCACCGGCCACTCGTAGGGCGGGGATACGGTCAATCACGTCAATCACCAAGCTGAAGCGGTCAATCTCATTCTGAATCGCCAACTCTAAAGGTGTATTGATGCTACCTTTTTCTTTGTAGCCACGCACATGGAAATTCTCATGGTTATTGCGACGATAAGCAAGACGATGAATCAACGAAGGATAACCGTGGAAGTTAAATATTACTGGCTTGTCCAGCGTAAATAAACTGTCAAAATCACGATCCGACAAACCGTGTGGGTGTTCCTTAGCTGGCGTGAGTTTGTATAAATCAACCACATTGATAAAGCGAACCTTCAAATCAGGGAAATTCTCGCGCAACAGAACCACTGCGGCCAACGCCTCTTTAGTCGGAATGTCACCTGCACAAGCCATCACCACATCCGGCTCAACGCCTTGATCGTTACTTGCCCAGTCCCAGATGCCTATTCCTTTAGTGCAATGCTTGATGGCTGCATCCATGTCTAGAAACTGTAAATGTTTTTGTTTGTCGCACACAATGACATTAATGTAATCCGTGCTCTTTAGGCAATGATCGGCCACTGAAAGCAAGCAGTTCACATCTGGCGGCATGTAAATACGGGTGACCTCTGGACTCTTATTGACTACTAAATCAAGAAAACCAGGATCTTGATGTGTAAAGCCGTTATGGTCCTGGCGCCATACTGTGGAGGTTATAAGTAAATTTAGAGATGATACTGGTGCTCGCCATGGCACAGCTTGAGACATGGCTAACCACTTGGCATGTTGGTTGAACATTGAATCGATCACGTGCACAAACGCTTCATAAGTAGAGAAGAATCCGTGGCGACCTGTAAGCAAGTAGCCTTCCAACCATCCCTCTAGTGTATGTTCAGACAGCATCTCCATCACACGACCATCTGGCGATAGTTCACCGCCATCGGCATCCTCTGGCAGGTAATCTGCCAGCCATGTTTTTTTACTGACTTCATACACATTATCCAGCTTGTTAGAGCTGTTTTCATCAGGACCAAACACACGGAAATTGTGCATATTGTCACGCATAACATCACGTAGAAATTTACCTAAAGGACGTGTATTTTCGGCAGTTGTTGTACCAGGTTTTGTGACTGCAACTGCATAATCCTGACAATTAGGCATGCGTAATGCTTTACGTAGAAGACCACCATTGGCATGTGGATTGGCACTCATACGGCGCGTACCTTTTGGTGCCAATGCCTTAAGCTCTGGCAATAACGCACCATGTTCATCAAACAACTCGGATACCTTGTAGCTTTTTAACCATTCTTCCAATTTAGCTAAATGCTCGGGCGTTTTTACATCACCCAGCGGCACCTGATGTGCACGCCAAAAACCTTCTACGCGCTTGCCATCTACTTCTTTCGGACCAGTCCAGCCTTTTGGTGAGCGCAATACGATCATCGGCCAGCGTGGTCGTTCAGGTTTACCGCTGCTACGCGCCTCTTGTTGCACGCGGCGAATTTCCAGTACACATTGCTCCATCACTGATGCCATCGCTTGGTGCATGGTTTCCGGGTCAGAACCTTCTACGAAATAAGGCTTCCAGCCATAGCCTTTGAAGAGATTCTCCAATTCATCATGTGAGATGCGAGACAGTATAGTCGGGTTGTTTATTTTGTAGCCGTTAAGATGCAACACAGGTAACACTGCACCATCGCGAATAGGATTCAGGAATTTATTGGAATGCCATGAAGTCGCCAGAGGGCCAGTTTCAGATTCACCATCACCCACCATTACTGTGACGATTAAATCAGGATTATCGTACGCAGCACCAAAGGCATGCGAAACGCTATAGCCAAGCTCACCGCCCTCATGGATTGAACCTGGGGTTTCTGGTGTGCAATGGCTACCGATGCCACCTGGAAATGAAAACTCTTTGAAAAAATGGCGCATGCCATCTTCAGTTTCACCCTTGTTCGGATAAACCTCGCTATATGTACCTTCCAGATAAACCGGCCCCAAAACGCCTGGTGCGCCATGGCCTGGACCTGCCATAAAAATCGCGTCTAAATCATATTTATTGATAAGACGATTCATATGAATATAAGTGAAGGCTAAGCCTGGACTAGCTCCCCAATGACCAAGCAAGCGATTTTTAATGTGTTCGCGTTTGAGAGGTTCTTTGAGCAAGGGGTTCTCGCGCAAGTAAATCATACCTGCCGCAAGATAATTACAAGCACGCCAATAGGCGTCAATATGCTTTACTTCCTCAGGAAGTAAGGTTTTCTGTGTACTCATGAGATTCAACTTTCTTTTAACGATATTGAAATTTGATAATTTAAGTTTAACTTTTATTCTAAATCTATTTTCAGAATAAAATGTTTAAGTTCAGCTTCTATTTTAAATCTATTTTTTTAGAGCTGATACTTTAAGAAACATTTATTCACTGTCTAACGTAAGTCACTTATTGCATTACAAAGGCATGTTACTGCGTTTATGTGTAAGCATTATGACCAAATTAGCTTGTTTAGAGCCTCAGCAGATTCTTGGCAACTGATCACCATTGAGCCAATCCACCATGCGTCTGCCACCGAGTTTGGTTTTCATTTGTACAAAACAAGCTTCATCTGCAATAACAGTACCAATCACAGCTGCAGATAACGCTAGGGGATGTGTGTGCATTGCGTCGAGCAATTTTTCTGCATCTGCCTCCGCGCAAATAGCAATCAGTTTACCTTCGTTAGCGATATAGAGCGGGTCTAGCCCTAGGAATTCACAGGCTGCCACAACTTGCTTATGCACGGGAATTCTATCTTCATTGAGTATCATGCCGACAGACGATTGACGCGCAATTTCGTTTAGCGTAGTCGCCAATCCACCGCGTGTGGGGTCACGTAGGACATGAATATCCGCACCAGTCTCGAGCATTACTGCAACCAATTCATGCAGTGATGCACTGTCTGATTCAATTGCCGATTCGAATTGCAGGCCTTCACGCTGCGACATAATCGCCATACCGTGATCACCAATGGTTCCAGAGAGTAAGACAACATCACCTGCAAGCGCGCGATTTCCGGATGGTGCAACGGTGTCTCGCACATAACCTACGCCAGTGGTGGAAATATATATACCATCTCCTTTACCGCGCTCAACGACTTTTGTATCCCCAGTCACTATCGCCACCCCTGCATCCTTGGCTGCATGTGCCATTGAGTTCACAATACGCTGTAAATCACTTAAAGCAAAACCTTCTTCAAGAATAAAGCTCACTGAAAGCCATAGTGGATGTGCACCCATCATCGCAACATCATTTACCGTACCATGAACAGCCAAACTACCAATATCTCCACCAGGGAAAAATAGTGGCGAAACCACATGCGCATCTGTAGAAATCACGATACGACTATTAGAAGGTGGCAACGGCAACACGGCAGCGTCATTTCCCTGTCGTAAATATTCATTATCAAATGCTGAAGAAAAAACGGTCTCAATCAACTGTGCTGAGGCCCTACCTCCACTGCCATGCGTCATGTCAACACGTCCATGTTTAATATCTAGAGGTCGAACATAGACTGATTTGACTTTACTCATGACACCCACTTAACCTCTGAGAAGCGGCCATAAGTATAATGCGCTGCACATGCCCCTTCAGACGAAACCATGCAAGAGCCGATTGGGTTGTCTGGCGTACAAACAGTGCCAAATATCTTGCAATCCTGTGGTCGTTTTTCTCCACGCAATATGGCTCCGCACTCACAGGCTTTATGATCAGGCACGTTCTTGTAAATTAAATCAGGATAGCGTAGCTCAGCATCAAATTCGGCAAATTCAGCACTTATTTTCAAGCCGGAAAAAGGGAGTGAGCCCAACCCGCGCCACTCAAATGAATCACGCACTTCGAACACTTCATCCACCAGCGCTTGCGCCTTACGGTTACCCGTTGGCGTCACTGCGCGTGTAAATTCATTTTCGACTTCAGCACGACCCTCATTCACTTGCCGAAGCAACATGAGAATACCTTGCAGCAAATCTAGCGGTTCGAAACCAGAAATGACGATGGGCTTATTAAAGCGTGTTGTAATTGATTGATAAGGCTGACTGCCAATGACCGTTGAAACATGCGCCGGACCAACTAAACCTTGTAATGGCACACCACCAGGTTGCGTTAAAATAGCTTCCATAGCTGGCAGCGTCAGCACATGATTACATAAGACAGAAAAATTCGTCAGTCCGTCAGCACGCGCCTGACTAATAATGCTGGCTGTCGGCGGGGTAGTCGTCTCAAAACCAATCGCAAAAAATACGACTTGTCGCGTTGGGTTGTTCATTGCAATTTGGAGTGCATCCAACGCCGAATAAACCATACGCACATCACCACCCTGTGCCTTGGCCTTAAGCAATGACATTTGATTGGAAGCTGGTATGCGCAGGCAATCACCGTAACTGCATAAAATCACGTCATGTTCCATCGCCAATCGTATCGCAAGATCAACGCGTCCAATAGGCAAGACACACACAGGGCAACCGGGACCATGGATCATCTGCACATTTTGTGGCAACATGCCAAGCAAGCCATAGCGTGACAGCGCATGGGTATGCCCGCCGCAAAATTCCATCAAACGATAGGTGCGGTGTGACTGCGCTTCTTTTAAGATACTTGCAGTTAAGTTTTGAGCGAGTGCGCCATCGCGAAACTCATCAACATATTTCATGCCTGACTGGCCAGTTCTGCAAATAAAGATAAGGTTTGCGCGGCTTCTTCAGGGTCAAGCAATTGCAGAGCATAGCCAACATGCACAATAACGTAATCCCCCACTTTTGCATCTTCGACTAATGATAGTGATATTTCTTTGCGCACCCCATCAAGCTCAATGCGCGCCATATCGTGAGGAAGCAATTCTACGATACAGGCAGGTATGGCTAAACACATAAAAACATCCTTTTACAAAACTTCCAAATGACAAATCCATCGCTCATAATAATTTTCTTGCAGCAATCCAAGCCTGACCTAGCGCAATCGCGCTATCACCTGGCGAAATGGTTTGAGCTGTATACATCTTAAGTCCAAGTAAATTGCTCTGACGATGCAGTTCTGTTGTTAGCAATTGATTGAAAAAACATCCGCCACCGCAAGCAATATCAGTGATGCCTATGCTTCGCGATGCTTGTTCTAGCCAATCAGCTAATGCAGCAACCAATGTAGCATGAAAAATTGCTGCACCATAGTCAACATCAAATTCATTTTCTAGGCCAGCGTTCTGTGCATCAGCTAAGTATAACAGCGTAGGTAGAAGGTTTAAAACGCCCTCATGATTCATTTCCCAACCATTTTTTAACGCTGATGGCCAACCCTTGGTATTGATATAACGCGTTGCTGCCTGCTCCAAAGCGATAGCGGCCTCCGCATCGAACGCCATGGTCTCGCATAGGCCCAGCAAGCCTGCAGCGGCATCAAATAGTCGACCCATACTAGGGGCAAGTGGACAATTCAAGCCCCGTTGCAACATTAGAGCCACAGTAGCCGCGGCAGGTTGGTTCGCAAAGCGTTGTGTAATTTCATCATTACGCCCCGCTTCATGAAGCACTGCCGCCGCCATACGCCACGGCTCTTGCGCCGCACGGTCACCACCAGCTAAAGGCAACGGGTGCAAATGTCCAATGCGCTGAAATTCAGCGCCATTCACACTCAAAAGCTCACCACCCCATGCATTACCATCGACTCCAAGGCCAATGCCATCTAAAGCCAAACCTAATACAGGGTTATCAAGTTGGTGCTCTGCACAAATTGCAGCAATGTGCGCATGATGATGCTGCACTGCGATCAGGGGAACATCCAATTCAGCCGCCAGTTGAGCCGCAAAACGAGTGGAATGGAAATCAGGATGGAGGTCATGGGCAATCGCATGAGGCTTGTAATCAAGCATCCGCAACAACTGTCGCGCAATTTTTTCATGTTGCCGACAGGCATCAGGACTATCGAGATTTCCTAGGCTGTAACTAATGTATGCATCACTTCCCAAAGTCACACATACGGTATTGTTAAAAAATGCCCCCATAGCCAATATTGGCAAGGTTTCACGAGGCATTGAAATATGATGCGCAATGAAATCTGCTGGCATGAGAATATTGTTTTCTTGATTTGTCGACTTATGGAAAGAAATTCGATTTTGCGCTCATGCCAAAACTGATGTTTGCTGTGCATTTTCAATCCATGCTAGCCAAGCATTCATTCCATCACCACTTTGTGCCGATAGCTGAATAATTTCAATCTCCGGATTAACGCGCTGCGCATTGGCAATTGCTTCTGCAACATTAAAGTTTAAATAAGGCAACAAATCACACTTATTAAGCAACATTAAGCGTGCAGCGCGAAACATATCTGGATATTTAAGCGGCTTATCTTCACCCTCAGTCACGGACAATATCACCACCTTTGCAGCCTCACCCAAATCAAATCCAGCAGGACAAACCAAATTGCCGACATTCTCGATAAACAGCAGAGTTCCTTTTGTAAGAGCAAGTTGTTCAATTGCATGGCCAACCATACTCGCATCTAAGTGACAGCCTTTACCTGTGTTAATTTGAATCGCTGGAACACCTGTGGTACGGATACGCTCTGCATCATTATCAGTTTGCTGATCACCTTCGATTACTGCCATCACCTGTTTTGCCTTTAACTCATTTAGCGTACGCACCAATAGTGTAGTCTTGCCTGAGCCAGGACTAGAAACTAAATTGAGCGCGAGCATGTTATGCGTTGCAAAAAAGCCACGATTATTGGCGGCGAGTGCATCATTTTTAGCAAAAAGATCACGTTCAACTCGGATAACGCGAGACTGCACTGAGCCTAAAGCTTGCAAAGCACTAAACCTCGATGCATTGTCGGTCGATTCTTCAAATGGTTGCGCGTGATGATGCTGAGCATCACCTACATGAGAATGTGTTTGTGGCGTTCGGAAAGAAACAGGGCCGCGACTTTGTAAACGCGTAGGACGCTTCCCTCCAATGAGTACCTCTAAACTACCACAACCGCAAGTACCACACATAACAACTCCAAAGCTGATAATACATTTTAGAAATTCTATAGAAATAGTCTACACTCAACCGCCATTGAATTAACGGTCGAAAACTCAATCTTTACAAATACCTTTTGCCAAGTCTTGCTATAACTCTATTCGACCGCAAGATCTTTCACACGCATATGATTACCTTTAGTAATTTTTAAGCGGGGGCTACCACAAGCCGAACATAATCCATACTGTTCCTGCATTTCAACCTCTGCACCGCACGCTAAACAAATACCCGCCCCTGGTGTTTCGATAATTTGCAATTGCGCATCTTCAGCCAATGTGCCACGCGCTACAGCATCGAAACAAAACCGCATAGCATCGGGCTCAACTGCGGCCAACTTACCTATTTCCAACACCACTAGCCGAACACGCTTAAAGTTTTGGACGCGTGCAGATTCTTCTATAATTTGCAGAACACTTTCCGCCAGCGACATCTCGTGCATGATTTAAGTGATCTAACCAAGCCACCTAATTAATTAAGCGACAAAATAGAGCGTGCCACCAAACACGGCAATGCAAGCACCTATCAAGCGTAACCATTGTAGACGACCTATCTTAGTTAATCCTGATGCCATCACAATGCCTGATACATGCAACAACGCCGTGGAGAGCATGAACCCTAAGGCATAACTTAGCCCAGAGGCACTTGTAGGCATTTCGGTAACGTGTGCATAGCCATGGAACAAAGCGAACACACCGACGATAGTAGCGCTCACTGACAAAGGTAGTTGAATTGCCACTGCGACTAAAAAGCCTAATGCAATCAATGAGAAAAATATACCGCCCTCAATAAAAGGTAGCGACATTTCAGACATACCGAGCAGTCCGCCTAGCGCCATCAAACCCACGAAGGTTAAAGGGATGGCCCATAAAGCGCGACCACCCATTTGCCTTGCCCATATTCCCACGGCGAGCATCGCACAGAGATGATCTAAACCAAGAAAAGGATGCAAAACACCATGCATCCAGCCGCTTGCAACACCAACACCAATGTGGGCGTGCGCTAAAGTGGGTAAAAAACTCAAGGTCAGCACCGAGAGAGCTGTTTTAACAATCCATTTATAATTTGTCATCATTTGTCACAATCTATTCACATAAAAAATTGATTTTAAAGCCATTTAATCGAGCAATCACGCCTATAATTATATACATTATTAAGCCCCACGTGAGTCAAGTTACTTTAAATTGAAGTGCAAGAATAAAAGTTAGCATCAAACCATTTGAAAGATTTTTATAATGAGTCAAATTACCACTCATGCTGAGTATCTAGATCCAATACTCGCTCACCATCAACTCAACCAACATAACTTGCTGCAAATGCTCCGTGAAGCACAAGAGCACTTCGGCTATGTTCATCCAGAAGCAATCGATTATTTGGAGCAGAAATTGCAATTACCACGCTCGATGATTGAAGGCGTTGCGAGCTTTTACTCTTTACTCTATCTGCAACCGTATGGCGAGTATCGCGTTTTATTTTCGGACAACATCACTGACCGCATGCTTGGTAATATGGATTTGATGGAGAGCATGTGTGGCCAGTTGTGGGTTGAAGCCGGTAAGGTTTCTGAAGACGGTTTGGTCAGTATCAATACCACGTCTTGTACGGGCATGTGCGATCAAGGGCCAGCGGTGCTGATTAACAATATCGCTATTAATCACCTGACGCAAGATCGTGTTAGCGCTTTATGTGAACTGATTCGGGAACGAGTGCCATTACCTGGATGGCCGCTAGAGTTTTTTGCCATAGAAGATAATATTCAGAAAAAAGATATTTTACTGGACAGTCATTTTATCTCTGGCTCCGCTCTTTCAGAGGTGCTTAAACATGAACCTACCGAAACATTACAGGAAATCAAAACTTCCAAATTACGTGGTCGCGGAGGCGCAGGCTTTTCAACAGGCTCAAAGTGGGACTTTTGCCGCACCGCACCGGGTGCGCAACATTATGTAGTGTGTAACGCCGACGAAGGCGAGCCTGGCACATTCAAGGATCGCGTATTACTCAACAGCTATGCCGACATGGTGTTCGAGGGCATGACAATCTGCGCACACGTCATTGGCGCGAAAAAAGGATTTATCTATCTTCGCGGAGAATATCGCTATTTACTGGATCATTTACAGGCTATTCTGCAGCGCCGTCGCCAGCAATCATTATTAGGCAATAACATACTTGGGTATACGGATTTTAATTTCGACATTGAAATCCATCTGGGCGCAGGTGCTTACATCTGCGGTGAAGAGTCGGCTTTGATTGAATCTCTTGAAGGTAAACGTGGCACCCCGCGCAATCGCCCGCCATTCCCAGTCACAAGCGGTTATCTCAACCAGCCGACAGTAGTCAATAACGTTGAAACCTTCGCTGCAGCCAGTTTGATTGGATTACATGGCGGCGCATGGTATGCAAACATCGGCACCGAAACTTCCAGTGGCACAAAAATACTTTCCATCTCAGGCGATTGTTCACACCCTGGTCTCTATGAGTACCCCTTTGGCGTTACGGTAGCGCAGGTACTGGCAGATTGCGGTGCAAAAAATACACAGGCAGTGCAAATCAGTGGTCCATCAGGCATTTGTATCGCGGCAAATGAGTTCGAACGACGCATTGCATTTGATGATCTGCCGACAGCAGGTGCCTTTATGGTGTTCGATCAAAGTCGGGATATGTTTGAAGTTGCACGCAATTTTGTACAGTTCTTCAAGCATGAGAGTTGCGGTTTCTGCACGCCCTGCCGTGTCGGCACCTCTTTACTGTCAAACATGATGAATAAGTTAGCGAATGGTCATGGCTCCCCTTACGATTTCGCCGAAATAGAAAAATTAAATGAGCTGCTGTTATCAACTAGTCACTGCGGTTTGGGGCATTCCGCTTGCAACCCAGTACTGGACACTATTGCCAAGTTCCGCCCGGCCTATGACAAACGCTTGACCCACAAAGAATATATCCCCGCTTTCGATCTTGATTACGCCTTATCTCAGGCGCGTCAGATGACTGGCCGCGATGACACTGGAGCACATTTGGAGCGTATACATGTCTCAAAATAACCAACCCACCTCTAATAAAAACCAAGCATGTTTTACTTTGGATGGTAAAACGATTCCTTTTACTGAAGGGCAAACCATTATTCAGGCAGCAATGGCAGCAGACGAATATATTCCTCACCTTTGTTTTAACCCTGAATTTAAACCGCATGGTTCATGCAAGATCTGCACCGTAACCGCCAACGGCAGGCAGACCGCCTCTTGTACGCAACAACCGCAAGTCGATATGGTGGTTGAAAGCAATACTAAACAAATCAATGATGAGAGACGCGCCTTACTGCAAATGCTATTCGTTGAAGGCAATCACTTTTGTCCTTCCTGTGAAAAAAGCGGTGATTGCCAGTTGCAGGCTACCGCTTACGAATTGGACATGATGTCACCACATTTCGATCACTTTTCTCCTAACCGTCCTCTGGACGCATCACATGAAGAATATCTGCTTGATTTCAATCGTTGCATCCTATGTTCATTATGTGCACGTGCCAGTAGCGATGTTGATGGCAAGAACGTATTCTCATTAGCGGGACGTGGGATCAAGACGCATCTAATCGTCAATTCAAAGTCCGGCAAGCTCGCTGACACTAACTTTACTGGCGATGACAAAGCGGCACATGTGTGTCCCGTAGGCGTGATTATCAAAAAACGCGTTGGTTTTTCTGTGCCTATTGGCAAGCGCAGTTTCGATGAACAACCCATTAGCGCCACGCCGCACCCGACGGCGAAAGGTGCAGTTTGATGAACATGCCAACTAAACCAAAACTTAGAATCGCAACGGCAACTTTGGCAGGTTGCTTCGGTTGTCATATGTCATTCCTTGACATCGATGAGCGCCTGTTTGACTTAATTGAATTGGTTGAATTTGACCGCTCACCATTAACAGACATCAAAACCTGTGGTCCATGCGACATCGGCCTAATTGAAGGTGGTTTGTGTAACGCAGAAAACGTGCATGTGTTACGTGAGTTCCGCGCTAACTGCAAAATATTGGTGGCTGTAGGCGCTTGTGCCATCAATGGCGGATTGCCTGCGCAGCGCAACCATCTTTCACTCTCAATGATCTTGGAAGAGGTCTATCACGCACAGCATGGCTTGGTCGATGGCTTTATTCCTAATGACCCTGAATTGCCGCTGCCACTAGATCAAGTGCACCCTATTCATGAGGTGGTCAAGGTCGATTATTTTATTCCAGGCTGCCCACCTTCTGGCGACGCAATTTGGAAAGTACTTACTGATTTGATTGCTGGCCGTGAGCCAGAACTGGGTCATGGTCTTATTCATTATGATTAAACCTCATGCCATTTGCTGGGTTTTTTGAATTAACAAAATGTTGATTCAATCTTAATGCTGACCCAATCACTGTTTTAAGCTTAAAGGAACATCCATGTCTTTCGCATTAGAAACTGCCACAAATCCCGAAAATCTGCGCCGTGTCGCCATCGATCCTGTGTCTCGGGTTGAAGGTCACGGAAAAGTCACCATTTTGCTTGATGACAAGAATAAAGTGCATCAAGTGCGTTTGCACATCGTTGAATTTCGCGGTTTTGAAAAATTCATTCAGGGTCGTCCACACTGGGAAGTCCCAGTAATGGTGCAACGTTTGTGCGGAATTTGCCCAGTCAGTCACCACCTTGCTGCAAGTAAGGCTTTAGACGCGATTGTCGGCGCCAAACATTTAACGCCAACGGCAGAAAAAATGCGTCGCCTGATGCATTACGGACAAATACTGCAATCGCATGCCTTGCATTTCTTTCATCTCTGCTCGCCGGATTTGCTATTTGGTTTTGATAGCGACATGGCTAAACGCAATATCGTCGGCGTTGCTGAGAAGCATCCTGAAATCGCTAGACAAGGCGTGCTGTTACGTAAGTTTGGGCAAGAAGTCATCCGCCTCACGGCAGGAAAACGCATACACGGTACTGGAGCGGTTCCGGGCGGTGTGAACAAGTCACTCAGCATTGCTGAACGCGATGAATTACTTAAAGATATTTACCAAATGGTGTCATGGAGTCGTGGTGCTGTGCATTTGGTAAAAGAGATGCACCACCAAAATCCTGAGCTTTATAACAGCTTTGGTGCGTTCCGTGCCAACTTCATGTCTATGGTCGGATTCGATGGCGGCCTGGATTTGTATCATGGCCAACTACGTGCTCGTGACGAGAGTGGCAATATACTATTCGATGGCGTGGATTATCAAAATTACACACAGATTATCGAAGAGGAAGTCAAAAACTGGAGCTACATGAAGTTTCCATACCTGAAATCTATGGGTAAGGAAAAAGGCTGGTATCGTGTTGGTCCACTATCACGCATACAAAACTGTGATTTCATCTCCACGCCATTAGCCGAGATAGAACGACGTGATTTTATCGAATATAGCGGCGTGATGCCTATGCATGCGCCTCTTGGCTACCACTGGGCGCGCATGATAGAGATGCTGCACGCGGTCGAAATGATTAAAGATCTATTGCATGACAGTGACATTATGGGTAGTGACTTGATGGCGTCAGGTGAGCGTGGGTTTGAGGGTGTCGGCGTGATCGAGGCGCCACGTGGAACGCTGATACATCACTATCGCGTAGATGAGAATGACCTTGTCACCATGTGCAATCTGATTGTTTCAACCACACACAATAACCAGGCGATGAACGAAGCTGTACGCCGCGTTGCCCAGCAATACCTGCACGGACACGAGATCACTGAAGGGCTACTCAATCATATCGAGGTGGCCGTGCGTGCTTTTGACCCTTGCCTGTCATGCGCAACACATGCGTTAGGTAAAATGCCGCTGGAAATAGAAGTACTGGATGTTACAGGCAATCAGCTATCTAGCCTAGCACGCTCAAGCGAGGGTGCAATCAGCACGTCTTTATCAGCATTTTAATGATGGTTGCACCGTTTTTAATTTTTGCTGTAGGCAACGAATCGCGCGGAGACGATGCCCTTGGCCCATTGCTATTACGTGAGTTAGAGTCTTGGTTAATGGCGAGTGGCCATGCAGATCAATTCGATCTATTGGAAGAGTTTCAATTGCAAGTTGAGCATGCCATGGATATGAAAGATCGGCAATTGGTCCTTTTTATCGATGCAAGTATCAAAACCCGTGCACCTTTTGCTTTTTATCGCGCAGAAGTGAATGATACTCCAGTACTTTATAGTCACGCACTGGCGCCAGAGGCCTTATTAAAGGTTTACGCGCAGTTCTATCATGAAAATCCGCCAGCAGTATTTATATTAGGCATTTGCGGTGAGAGCTTCGAGTTAGGTGAAGGGCTTTCTACGCAAGCCAGAGAACATTTGGCAGCGGCGCTTGAATTCAGCAAGAAACTATTACATCAAGCAACTGCTGCTGATTGGGACAACCAATGCACGCAGTGAACAAGATGGAATGGTTTTTGCTTCGACTACATTAAATATGAACACAAATAATTCCTTGCTTCAGAAAAATTAAGACTTAATGAACCTATCTACCACAAACATCCAACTGGACACCCCTTTAGGGACAAACAAGCCATTATTGTCTATTCCTCATTACCTTCAGATGCACTATTGGTGGGCGTATGTACATCCGCGTGCGGTGCATATTTTTGAGCGGCAGTGGCTTGTCAACTTAATTTTATGGGGAAATTACTCACGTCTTTGCAATGCGGTACTTGATAGCTATCATCACAAACTCCAAGGTTTAACGTTGCAGATAGCATGTGCCTATGGTGATTTAACTCCTCGTTTGGCCGCCTGCGTAACAGAAAATAGCCGACTTGATGTCGTTGACATTCTGCAGGTTCAGCTTGATAACCTAGCAGTTAAACTACCGCAAGGCGCATCAGTCAAACTGCAACACATGGATTCCAGCGCACTCGAACTTAGCGATGCCAGCTTCGAACAAGCATTGCTGTTCTTCCTTTTGCACGAACAACCTGAAGTAGTCAGAAAGAAAACTCTATCCGAAGCATTACGCGTTATCCGTCCAGGCGGGACGCTGACTATCGTCGATTATGCGCCTCCGAACCGTTATAACCCCCTACGCTACCTGTGGTGCCCACTTCTCAAGCTACTGGAGCCTTTTGCCAATGATTTGTTCCGTAACCCAATCAGCATATGGCTACCCAATAATGGCGGCTTCACTGTGCTTAGCGAACAACGATTTTTTGGCGGACTTTATCAGTTGCTAATACTTCAACGTGATGAAAATCGCCATGGTCATTAAATTTGCTAATAAAACAAATTTATCGCACGCCATAAACATACTTTATATCTTCTAGGAAATAAAAAAATCATGAGTCAACACCATCTTAACCCTCTTTTTGAACCAAGATCTGTTGCCGTATTTGGCGCTAGTGATCGTATTGATTCGGTAGGACAAATTGTTTTTCAGAACATGTTGCAAAGCGGCTTTCAGGGCGCACTTTATCCAATAAATTCAAGCCGCCCAGAGGTTCAGGGCTGCAAAGCATATGCTTCAATTTCACAAATCACTGAGCCCGTTGAATTGGCAGTAATTGCAACGCCCCCACAGTCTGTACCTGACATCATTGAAGAATGCGGCAAACATAATGTTAAAGCGGCCATTATTATCACAGCTGGTTTTGGAGAGGCTGGTGCGGAAGGCAAGGCGCTGGAGCGTGCTGTGTTAGAGAATGCGCAACGTTACGGTATTCGCCTGATTGGCCCAAATTGCCTAGGGGTGATGCGCCCTGATATCGGCCTCAATGCTACATTTAACAATGGTAGCGCTATGACGGGAAACCTCGCCTTTGTCTCTCAATCTGGCGCCTTGTGTACTGCTATTCTAGATTGGGCTGAGTCCAATGACGTAGGATTTTCTAGTGTGATCTCAACGGGTTCATCGGTGGATGTGGACTTCGGTGAGATTCTTGATTATTTGATCTCAGATGTAAAAACTAAAAGCATCCTGCTTTATATAGAAGGTATTCGCGATGCGCGTAGCTTCATGAGTGCGATTCGTGCTGCTGCCCGTATTAAACCAGTGATTTTGGTCAAGGTCGGGCGTCATCCCGCCGGTTCTAAAGCAGCCATGTCACATACAGCTTCTCTAGTGGGCTCGGATGATGCTTTTGAAGCTGCGGTAAAACGGGCAGGAGTCGTGCGCGTAAAATCAATCACGCAGCTCTTTTCAGCAGCCAAAGCGCTCTCCTGCGGCTTTAATCCAGTAGGTAACCGCTTAGCGATTGTCACCAATGGTGGTGGTCCTGGCGTCATGGCTACTGATTGTGCCGCAGACTTAGGTCTGGTGATGGCGACTTTATCAGAGGCTACCATTGAACGGCTGAATCAAGTATTGCCTCATACCTGGTCGCACGGCAATCCTGTAGATATTATCGGAGATGCCCAGTCTGATCGCTATCAGCATGCAGTGCAAGCCTGTTTAGAGGACCCCAATGTTGATGGCGTGTTGACGATATTGACACCACAAGCAATGACTAAGCCCTTAGAAGCCGCCAAAGTGATTATTGAGCTATCTAACCAATATAGCAAACCCTTGCTGACATCCTGGATGGGCGGGAAACAGGTGGCCGAATCTCGCGAGGCATTTAACCTTTCTAAAAAACCAACTTTCAGCACACCAGAACCAGCCGTTGAGGTTTTTTCATTCCTATCTGCATACCATAAAAACCAGAAACTGCTCGTGCAGATGCCAGGGCCATTGGCTCATCATCTGGAGCCAGATATAGAAGGCGCGCGCATGATTATTGAAGGAGCCTTACAGGAAAAACGTAAAGTGTTAAGTGAGATGGAATCAAAGGCACTTTTATCCGCTTTCCATATTCCTGTTGCGCAGACGATGATTGCACATTCACCCAATGAAGCTTTACTGATTGCGCAGCAAATGGGTTTCCCCGTTGCAATGAAGGTAAATTCACCTAATATCACCCACAAGACCGATGCCGGAGGCGTGCTACTTAATCTGATTAATGCGCAAGCAGTTCGTGGCGCTTATCATGAAATTATCGACAACGTTAAACTTAACCGCCCTGATGCGATTTTGGATGGCATTTCAATTCAACCAATGATTGTGAAGCCTAACGGACGTGAGTTGATGGTAGGAGTTACCAATGACCCTGTGTTTGGCCCAGTCATTACTTTTGGTGCTGGTGGCACCACTGTAGAAATAATGGGTGATCGGTCTGTAACGCTTCCACCGCTTAATTCATTTCTTGTGAAGGATCTCATTCAGGGTACCAATGTTTCGAAAATGTTAGTGGCTTTTCGGAACATGCCTCCAGCTGACATGGATGCGCTTGAAAGTGTGTTATTGCGCGTATCTGAAATGGTGTGCGAACTGCCTATGCTGATGGAAATGGATATCAATCCGCTCATACTGGACGAAAATGGCGCATTAGCAGCTGATGCACGTGTTGTGGTGGAATTCCGCCAGCCTAGTGCAGATCGCTATGCGCATATGGCTATTTATCCTTACCCCACACATCTAGTTAAAAATTGGCAACTGGCTGATGGAACTGATGTGGTTATTCGGCCGATACGCCCAGAAGACGCAGTGCTTACACAGGAATTTGTACACAATCTATCTGAAGAATCACGTTATTCACGCTTTATGAATAGTGTTCAAGTGCTAAGTGAATCTATGTTAGTGCGCTTTACTCAAATTGATTACAGTCGGGAAATGGCGCTGGTCGCAGTCACTGAAGAGCAAGATAAAGAAGTTGAGCTGGGGGTAGCACGCTTTGCTATTAATCCTGATGGCGACAGCTGCGAATTCGCTTTAGTAGTTGCAGACTCTATGCATGGTAAGGGTCTGGGAAATAAGCTGATGACTGCATTGATGGATGCTGCTCGGTCCAAGGGACTAAAAAGCATGGAAGGTGAAGTGCTGAAAGACAACGCCGGAATGTTGAAACTGATGAAGCGTTTAGGGTTTAGTGTTGAAACCAGCGTAGAAGACGACGGCATCAAAAGCGTACGTAAAGTATTGTAATTATTTTTATAGTATGTCTGAGACTTTTAAACATCAGGCATACTGCCAAAAAAGGCACCAAACAATCAAATACAGCACGATGCTGATCTGGCAATTACAGCACGCCTTAACTAAAATTGCTTCGTGCAAAGTTCTAATATTTCTTATAATGGTTAAGAAAATACTAAAAACGTTAACGAGTCACAAGTATTGTACTTTTAGGCATACAGATTAGATTTGCTTTATCTTCTTGTGCTAAACCGATTTTTTAGATGGGCAAGTGACAGAGAATCTAACTTTTTTATCTATACTTTAAACTTGAATATCTTTACCAATGTAAACGCCTTAATAACGGACGCTTCTTTTGCTGATGCCCCTGCATACGCTGCAAAATGTCATCTAGCATCTGGATAGCATCTAAAATATGTGGTCCTTTATTCAACATCACACACTCAGCACGCTCACCCATTGCTGCATCAGTAATTTCGGCCCGACTAGGCTTCCCATCTTTTGCAAGTCCTTCTAGTACTTGTGTCGCCCAAATTAATGGCAAATGGGCCGCTTCGGCTAACCACATAATTTCTTCCTGTAATTCTGCCAGCCTTTCATAACCACATTCCACAGCCAAGTCTCCACGCGCCACCATTACCCCAACATTTTTTGAATGCATCAGAGAAAATAGCAACTCTGGCAGGTTCTCGAAAGCTTTGCGTGTTTCAATCTTTATAACAATTCCTAGATTTTCTGCATTTAAGGTTTTAAGATGCTTTTGTAACAACTCAATATCACTTGCATTATGAACAAAAGAAAGTCCTACCATATCGGCATGCTGTACAACAAAATTTAAATTGTCGATATCCGTATCGGTTAAGCCACTTAAGCCTAACTGGCTATCCGGGAGATTAATTCCCTTATCAGATAGTAACTTTTCTCCGCCATCGCGAGCATGAGTGATTTCAACGATTATTTCCTCAGCATTAACTTTTCGAATAACTCCGCCGATGCGACCATCATCAAACATTATTCGTTCACCAGGCATTACTCTTGTAAAAGCATCTGGTAAAGAGCAGGGGATGCTTGTTACACTTATCAGATGCCCATCTTCATCATATTGTTCAGGCAATCCCGGAGTCTGATTTTTGGTTAACACCAAGCGGTCCCCACGATACAAGCGTATTGATTCTGGCTGTCTAGGTAAGTCGCCAACAACACCGACTTTTCCTACTTGCCTCTGGTGTCCAGAAGCATTTAGCAATCTAATTAAATGTAACTTGATACCTGGCTTAAGATAAACAGTATGGCTAGATTCAGCCCAAAACCCATTCCCTACATCTTCAAGCAATCTCAACCTACGTCGAGACCCCCTAGCATCGATAAATTCTATGTGATCATTTTTTTTAACATTCTCTAACCAATCTCCTTTGATTGGCAGGCAAACACTTGCAGCAACTGGACAAGACGAATTATCCTGCTCGTTATGCACCCATATGCGCACAGACTCTGTAACATTACCCATTACATCACGTTTTGGTGACCACTTCATTACCGCTGGACCCATCGCAATTTCACCTGTACGTAATTTTGGCCCACCTAAATCCATTAATATACGACAATGCAAACCAGTCTCTCGGGATGCCTGCTTGATTTTTTCAATAATTCGCAACCATACGACTGGATTGTCATGAGCGCAGTTTATTCGAGCGCAATCCATGCCTGTCGTCAACATATCTTTAATAAGACTATAATCGTCTGCTGCATCTGCGGGTAAGGTTACTAATATCCGCACATGTCTTTGTGCAGGCCGTTTACCTAAAAGATTTTTTGCATTATCTTGTAAAAGATTTGCGCCTGAATGCACTAGAACATTTTCTAAAACATCAATGTCGTTAACTGGTAATTGCAATGCACGCTCTAACAGCGTAATGATGGCTCGAAGATTTTGTAAAACATGGGACCCAGCACATCCCAATGAGGACAATCCGACTGCAGCCAGATCATTCTGTAATGGACGCATGTCTTGACGTCGCAACGCAAGATAATGGATTAAATTAATTGCGCCTTGATGATGATGCGAATTGATCTTTAGCAATCTTTCTGGAGCAATTTTTTCAGAATCTAGCAACTTATTGTATAGCACTTGAAGTTCTTTAAGCAGCTGTAGATAAGATACTTCCGTTGCATCTTGCAAATTTATTTTTGGCTCAAATTTATTGTGACTCTTCATGCATCTAACTTGCCTATTTTTTTAACCCTTAATTTTCACTGTTTTTTGTTAAGATAATATGACACATAGTTCTTAATAGGCATCAATTCTCACCAGCTAACTTTCAATCATAGTGATCATAGTTAGTCACTAGTCATATTTATGCAACCTAACTTCTCTATGATGGTAAGTATTATTTCAACATTTTGAAATTTATTTTGCCTTACAAATGAGATTAATATGACTATATACAAAGTAGTTAACGACAAGGATAAGGCTGTAGTTGCTTACTATACTCAATACATCAAAGCGATGCAGTGCATTAAAGACCTTTCGCCATGGTACACAGCAAACTTTCATATAGAACTAGAGGCCGTACTTCAGACAAGTTCACCTGACTTAGCTTAAAGATTCGTCAGCTTAAGTTTTCTGCCATATCCTAAAGCATATGGGATTCCTAACCAATCCTGCTAAGTGGCCTAGCTATCCATCCACAATAAAGATTAAAGATTGGGAACTTTAGCTATTTGTGCAACGCAAAACGTTTTGCGACAACCTCTAAACGGCAAAGATTTCTGCGCTAAATTGTTAAATTCTCATTACATTCAAACGATTTTATTATGAGCAGTGCACAACCCAACATTTCAGATAGTAAAAACAATACGGAGATACACGAGATATTTGTAAGCGCATGTGAGATTTTGGCGCCTATTATTGCGAGTAATGCTAAAGTTTTAACTGTATCTGCCTTTGGTATGGCGCGAATGTTACATGATCGCTTTCCTGCGCTTACAGCTTCACAAGTACAAATTGTGATTGCAACAGCCGAAAAATTGTACTTTGAAAAACGCCTGCAATCATTACTGAATAAAAAAACTTAAAAAATAGCGACGTCTTTTCGACTGTGGACATGGCGTTATTTCAACTTTATAGAGGTCCTCTTGGTTGATTAAACTATAGCGAAGTTTGTGCAATTCATCCTCGCCTTATACCTATTCATGGCATGCCGTGGAATATATGTGCTAACCCATAATATACTTAATAATCTCATCAGCATTCGTAAATATAGCATTTTTTGGCAGCTAACTTAATAGGAATCTAGCCAGCATTTAATAATCAGTAGGGACTACCTTTTACTCAAATGTTGGTTAAATCCTAAATTTGCAGGCGCGTTTAATTTGCATTTACACAATATATTAGTTGCGCGTAAGAGTTTCAATAAGAATAGCCTCTTTGGAAGAAAAGTAGCAGAATTAGGTGATGCTCCGCATCACGCGCAACTTGAAAAAGTTGGGGTTCATAACGGTTTTTTGGAATTTGGCAAGAAGTATTATTTGATGAGATAGCCCGCTAAGGCTTGTAAATATTGGAGGCGCGAACCAGAGTCGAACTGGTCTAAACGGCTTTGCAGGGTGTTGGTTTTCAAGCCAGCGGTTTATTAAAAATATTTGACGATAATTATGCCGATATTTACATATTTACACTAAGTGTAAATATAGGGTATCACCACCGATATTCAGCGCCCACGCCAACAAAGTAATCGGGGGAAGCCGTCACTGAATAACCTAGCGGCTGATCCATCGCGGCCACAGCACCGAACCTAATTGCCTTCACGCTGAATAGGCTTTGTTTTAATTCTAGCCTTGCGGTTGGTGTGCCGTTTTTAATGCCAGCATAAAGTCCGGCTGATCCATCATCGCGCCAGGCAATCCATGGTAATGGTTCGCGTCTGACTAATGTTTGTGTATCGCCTGTTTCGGTGTCTAAAATTGTGGTGATAGTTTGATCGTGGTCGTCGGCATCCACGCGCGTAGATTCTAGCACTTGTTTAGCTTCATCTTGCTTAATGGCTTCAGGTAGCTTGAGTGTGTTTTTTGCGCGGCTTTCATAAACGCGCACAGAGCCACTTTTAACAACGGCTTGATGCTTTGGTATGTCTACCACTTGCTTAGCAGGCGTTGCTATTACGTGTACGCCCACGGGCGCAGCGGGTAATACGCCTTGCAGGTGATTAAACCATTGAAGCATAATGAAAGCCAAAATAGCAATTAGCACCAGCGCAATGGCAATGCCTCGCGCATAAAAGCTACCAACTTTAGACATGATCATTTTATCCAGCTCACACTTACCGCTAGCAAACCGCCTTTAATCCATCCAGCCACATCAAACCCTGGGCAAACTTTCACCCACTCGGTGCGCTGAATAATGCCATCACCGTTTAAGTCTGGCGAGTGATCGCGATGGCCTTTAATGCTAATACCAGCATCTTTAAACGACTGCAACATAGAGTCAGCCGTCATAATGGTACGGCCTAGTATTTTGCTGGCAAGGTTAATCATACATTCGCGCAGGCTTTTCCATTGAGCAGTAGTGAATTGATCTGTGCCCACCATGCAAATGCCTATCGATTTAGCGTTAGATCCTTGCACGTGCGCGCCAATCTCTTCAAGCCCGCGGCCTGTTTTTACGCTGCCATCCACCTCAATCACAAAGTGATAGCCGATTGATTTAAGTGTAGGGTTAAAGTTACGCAGAGATTGGCTATCTCGTTTAAATCCGCGCTGTTTGTGCATTTCATCTAATTGCGCAATTGTAAAGTCTTTGCCGTTTGGCGTGGCAGCACAGTGAATGACAATTGCATTAATGCTACGCTTCATAGAATCAACCTGCCTTTATCACTATTGCGTTGACCGCCAAATAATCGGTAAACCATGCGAGGCCAGATACCGAGCGCCACTGATGTTATCAGCACCAGCATTTGAATATTTGACCCACCTATTGCGCCATGATAGATAGCAATAACACCGCTAATCGCCGCCATAAAAAACTTTAAAAATCTACACAAACGATCTCCGCCATGCATGTCTGCGGCTGCCGATATGCTTTCAAGCAAGCAATACAACCCAATGAGTGCCACTATCATATTCAACAGCATTTATGAACCTACCTTTCCAAATAATCGCTCAAGTGCTTTTCCAGCCAAACTAAGCACCAGCTTATGAAAATACACAACAATAAAACCAACAATCGCAGAGAGGCTTAACTTTGAATAATCTGGCCAGAAATTTAAAACTAGCGGGATAAGGTAAGCAGCAGCAACCGTGCCCACCACCACAAGCGCAAGGCTCTTTTTAAAACTTGTTGATTCAAGTAAAGCGGTTCCGATCCATGCGCCAACAAATGCAGCAAGTAATGCGTTTGGCTCAATGCCAAATGCAATGGCAATGATTGTGGAGATTGCACCACCTGCAACTGGTGCAGCGACGGCATGAGTGATTGGGTCTGGCATGTAACTACCTTTCGATTTTTGATTTTATTGGACGTAAAAAAACCGCTTTGCGCGGCTACTTGTTTTTTCTGATACCGATGATTCTATTTGCATAAAGCAATCGCGGCTTGCCTTTGTGTGACTTCCAACCAATGTTCACAGAGTTGTAGTATCCGAATAATAACGGTATATCTTTTTTAACCTGCCAGCCTTTATCGAGATGCACGCTAAACAAAAGGTAATGCCATCCATAAGCAGTATTACGAGACAGCCACCAAACACGGCACCAGTAACGAATCAGCTGAGAATTATCATAGTCAGCCTGTGTTTTACTGCGTATAAATGCAATATCGTATAAACCCCACCAACCCTCATCTACTGCATTATCGTGCGTCTGCCATAAGTAAAATATTCCCCATAGGTATTCACGGTCAAAAGTGTAATATTTTTTTCCCAATCGCTTTACAATATCATGGCGCGGCTCTTTACGAACGAACATACACGCGATAGGGTTAGTGATAAAGCAAAATAGCTCAACCAATATTGCAGGGATAAAGTAAACCAACCAAAGCAAGTAATATCTCATTTTTTTAATAACTCCCTGGCATAATCCTTGTCATTCTCATGCGCGACTTTGCAATGATTTTCATCAAACCACAACAATAAATCAATCCATAACGCCCACACTGACTGAGTACGCCACGCACGGCCTGACAAACTTTCGTTAGGATGCCCGTCTAAAAATAAAACATTGCACAATTGGCTTAGCGCATCCCCTATTTTTATCAGGCGTTTCATTTATCCAGTGACAATTTCGCCAACGCGCTTGATTGCCAGAGTTAATGCTTCTTTCAACTCGGAAACTGTTACTAATTCCACGCTGTTATCTGCAAGCTTCCAGCCTGCTTGCGTTTGATTTAAAAACTCTGACGCTTGTAGAGCGCTTAACATATTTATGCGCGCGGTTTCATTGCCATCAAATACCTTTCCGCTGGACGTAGTGACGGTGATTATTGATAGAGCTAGGTTTTTTAATCGTTTAGCTTCAGCAGCTGCAATTAGTTCTAATTCTTCCTGCGTATGTTGAGGTTTAATTCTTGTCCAAGTTGGGTCAATCACTTCTGTTAATTCAGTCACTTCTACTTCAGAACGATCTGGCTTAAACCATGTGCCGCGCGTGTCATCTTTAAGTGTCCATTGGTCACCATCAAAACGGTTGAATTTACCAATCTCATTTTTTAATGGTTTCAAATCGGTTGAATAAACTGGAGTAATATAAACATCAGGCTCAAGCGGCGACTGTTGTGCTAAATACTCGCCTGTAAATTCGCCTGTAATTTCATCAAATAAATAAACAATTTTTGACATAATGATTCCTTAAAATTTAACGCATTTAAGAACTCGCACACCAGCGGCCAAGTTGGCAGCGCCGCCCGTGCTTGTTGTGTTAGCACCAGAGCCAGCAGAACCAGAGTTGGCCTGTGCGCCACCCGTGGCGGCCAAGTCAGCTCGATATGTTGTCGAATGGATATGCGCTATTACTGCACCAATAGAGCTTGTACCTACGTTGGCATTTGCTTGTAAAGAGGCATAATCAGCAGGGAAGTAAGGTAGACCAAAGGTGGTGGAACCATCACCTACGCCCCAAGTAGTTCCAATTGCTGCAAACAATGCAGCATAGGTTGTTCGGCTGATATTAGTTAACGTTAGAGGGCATGCTAAATATCCAGCTGGAGCTGTGCTCCCACTCCAATCAATTATTGTTCCTGGCAACACTTGACTAAGTGCAGCGCCAACTTGATTAAAAGTCAGCCCAGTAGAGCCAATCGTCACTGTTCCATCATTGGTGATCTGCCAATTGGTATCAGCATTTGCTGTTCCACTTTCAACCGGAATAATCGCGCCACCATTTAACTCTAAGCCAGTGTCAGCATCCGCAGAGCGTGACCATGCACCAGCTGCTGCCTCATAAATACCGTTCTGACTAGCAGTGGATTGGTTTTTCAGCAAAACTCTGTCACCAGCCACCACCGTTACACCATCAATCGTCAGCAGCCCACTAATGGCAGCCACGTTTGTAGTTGATGCAACACGAACGCTTTGCTTGTAGTCACCACCAGACACCATGTTTTTAATCGCATCACGCAATTGAGTGAGCGTTGAAATATTAGGCGTTAAACCGCCTTCAACAATGACAGCGCGTATCTCTTCACCTATGGCATGAAACCACCAATCACCAGGCTCTGTGGCGTTTTGTGCTGCTAATGGGTTGCCGTTTGTCGGGTAGCCGTCTGAAGGTGATGCTGGTGCAGTTGGTGGAGATGCAATCGCATCCGCTTCCCATTTTCTATTGTCCATAATGGCTCCTGTTAAGAATATGCAAATTGCACATGGGTATGTGCAGGTTTTAATCTTGTAATCACGCACTCAAGCGCAGTGTTGCCCCAGCTTGCAAGAGGTTCGTTCACGCGGCCAGCTACGGTAAATTTATGCACCGTGTCTTGCGCAGCATTCACTCGCCACACGTAGGCCCAATCGCTATCATTCAGCACATCATTCACGCGAGAGGTGACTCTAAATCTCTTGAACTCATCAATGGTTATGGTGTAGCCAAGCGTTGCAGCCAGCGCAATAAAGAACGCCTTGCTTTGCCCGCCAAGGTTGGTGAGTTTTGAGACTAGCAATTCACGGCGCAATGCAATGGTGGGCGGTATGCCCGTGCATAAATCTGGCAAGCCTGCCACACGCTCCCAATCTGCAAGCAGCTCATTGGTGGTACGTGGGTCTGCTTCATTAACCAGCGCATCAATACGTGCATCTACCTTTGAAAACTCTTCAGAAAAAGCGGTGAGTAGTTTGGTGAGCACGGCCTCTGCTTCACGGCTCCACGCGGGACCTTGTGGCAGTAATGCTTGCAGCTGCTGTAAATAATCGTCAGTAGTCAGCGCCATATTAGCTCCAGGTAATTGCGCCAAATGTGGTCATATTGCCCACGGTGTTTGTCACGTCCGCACTTGGTACGGTCATCGTGTAATTGTTCTCTCCCGCTGCGATTGATATTGCTTCTCGGATATGGCTCAAATAAATAGTGCCAGCAGGTTTCGCTTCACGGGTAATCAAATCACGTAATTCGGTTTCAATAGCGGTTTTCACTGACAGGGTATTAGGCAAAGCGGCAATGGTAAAGTTAAGCGGTACGGCTACTGGGGCCACTACGGTTAAATTTGCCGTAACTGGGCGCAAGGCTTCAATATAGTCATAAACAGCCGTGACTTCGCCCGCATCAGGAATCAGACTTACATCGCCATCGCGCACAAAACGCACGGTAACGGTGCCAAGCCCAAGTTCTTGCGGGTAAACCCATGCACGTGTTACGCCTGGCACTTCAAGCGCCCAATTGACATAGTCATAATCGGCGCCACCGTGTGGGGGTTGCTGAATCCGAGCGAGTAATCTTGCTCGCAATTTACTGTCGTCTTCTTGGTCAGCGCCTTGCGTTAAGCCGCTAGCATCTACCGTGGCAACGCTGGCAACTGAGGTAATGGGCGTGCTTAATGAAAGTAAGCTGCCTGCTATTAAGTTTGTATTAGAGCCACTGGTCAAAGCAACAAGCGCCACCAAAGCAGTGCCAGCACTAATCGTGACATCGGCTTGGCTGATATATTCAATGCCTGTGGCAGATATAAAACCGCTATCGACAGGAATCACAATGCCATTTTCACCAGTAATGGTGACATTGCCGCTGGCAGGCGTAGCGGCTAGGCGTGGTGTGGTGAGCCAGATACTGGCCCAGCGGTCTAAGTATTCACTGGTAGCCGTATCGTAAATCACATTTTGCGCAATAAACTGCAAATGCCCATGCAGTTCGTGCGAGGCGCCTGCCAGTTCTTTGCCGTACACTTCAGCGTCTGATCGGCGTAATTGGTCAAAGCTTAAACGTGAAAATATGCCATCTCGAATGCGGGTAATTAATTCACTTAAACTTGGTCGGTTAAATGCCACGTATATACTCCCATGCGTTATCAAATCTTAAAGTGGCTTTTGTACCATCAGTACGGTAAATCGTGCATTGCAGGGCAAGACCATCTACGCCATAACGCTCTGCAATTACATCAACCTTACTGGCAACACCATCATCAATCAGCCATTGCAAGGCTTCTTGCGCATACTCACGCGCACGGTTAAAGGTAGACTGCAAAATCTTTTCACGCGATAACAACCAAAGACGAGATCCAATCTTGTCATTAGCTTCAGGTGGTTCTGCCGTATCGCCCCAGTAACCCATCTTTTGCCCTTCAATCAAGTCGTCAGGGTTAGCACGACGCCATGTAAACAGGCTAATAATGACAGCACGGTTTAATGATTTCGCCTGGCTTAAATCGGTAGATTCAACTCCATCGATGGTGATTTTTGCGTCTATGGCCAGCATTGGTTTTGCCCAATAAAAAACCCGCAAGGTGCGGGCTATAGGTTATTAACTTTATTTAAGGTATGCGCGGAGGTGCATGGTTATGGTGTGGTTTTACAACATCATTATCACGCCAAGTTTCAACACCAGTGCCATCCCATTTTTCACCCTGCCCGTTCACATCAAACTTAAACTCTGTGGCAGCATGTAAATCTATCTTGTCAGCAATCACTTCAAAGGTAAACGGTGTTTCAATCAGTATGCGGTCACGCTTTAAATGTACCTTTTGCGCTAAATCATCATGCAAAGCAACTTCACCATCGGCCAGTACATTTAAGCGATAACGTCTATCTGCTACTACAATCGCAACACCGTGGCTACGGTCACCATTAAAGAATAGTGTGATTGCTTCACTACCAGTATGCGGCTTGCTGGTAAATCCATAAGGCTCAAAGTGCTCTATATTTTCTTTGGCTTCATCGCCACGTAATTTAACTTGCAGCGATTGCATTTTGTTGGCTGAGCTCACCAAAGTGACTGTGGCACGCATTGCCATGTTGCCAATAGCGCGGCGCATTGGCGCGATCATTCTGTTCAATAATGGAGTCATTTCACATCCGCCCAAGTATCACCAGACGCCTTGCCAGTCTTTTTAGCTTTGTCTTTTTTAGTCGCTTCAGGGCTTGGTATATAGCCATCTTTCGGCGCTACTTTTAAACTGCAAGTCGTGCCAGCACTGCCGATTTTATAACTCACTTCAACAATCAATAGGTCATCATCAAAACCAATTACAGGGTCTTTCACATGTACCATTTGATTTGGCAACCACAGCGCACCATTTTGTTGCCGCCAGCCTTGTACGGTATAAGTGGTTTCAACCGCGCGAGCATTGCGGTATACGCGCTCATATTTAACACGTTGTTGGCAATCTAGCGCAGTGGCATTGCCATTTTGATTTAGTATTAAATTGCGATACCGACTTGCGGCTAAATTAGTCACGCTGGCAGATACACCTGCCACGCTGTCTGCATAGTCGTTATCGTTACCTGCACGTTGGCCTTTGCTGGTGTACTCTGAAAACACCTCTTTATAATCCAGTGCGGTGCTGGCTTCTAAAATGTTTTGCCCGTATTCCAAAGCCGTAGTCGCATTGCCGCCACTACCTGCGTTAATCAGCACTAAATCGCCATTGGCATTATCGGTACTCAGCATTTGCCGTATCGCTAACAAGCGCCCGATAGATTCAAACGCTGTTTCACCTGTATCAATTTGGTGATCGCTAATTGCGCTGCCAGTATCAATCTGGTTAATCACTTTAATACCGTATGGTTTTGCCAGATCGCTAGCAATGCGTTCAATTTTTGCATTGCGCCATTGGCCAGTTTTATAAATAGCGCTGCAATCGACTAAGTCAGCGGTTTTGCTTCGCCCTGTGATGCCAACTGATACGCTGCTGGCACTATAACTAATCGGCGTGGCATCTACATAGCCCGTTAATACTTTATCGTTGCCAATGAGTAATTCGCAAACATCACCAGCACGTACACGGCGCGGTATGTCAGTTGCGCCAGGCCATGTGCGTGTGATGCCTAGTTTAAAATCACGGGCTTGGCGCTCTATGCCTAGCGTAATTTCAACTTCTAACCAGCCGCCAAAGTCTATGCTGTTGACACGTAGCTTTACGGTGTTCATGCACTTAGCACTTTAAGCACGTTGGCTGGTACAAAGCCAGGATGCCGTACTTTGTTTCGGTTAATAATTTCAGCATCGCGCGTGGTGTCTTCGTATAAATCATAAGCCAGCACCAAAGCAGGTGTAACTTCTTTTGGGGTAATGTTTTTTAAACGCGCAGCGCCTTGCGTGCGTGCTGTAACATCGGCATGCGTTTTGGTGCGTACGTTTTTTAATGCCAGGTAATTTGTGTCATTGGCCATTTGCAATTCGGTATCAATCACCGTTAATAATTCGTTTTTAACCACAATCGCATCGTCATAAATAGGCAACGGCATTGCAGCTACCATACCTGTGGCTTGCGTAATAAGTGATTGTCTCATCATGGTATTAATCGCCTGTTGATTACGCGCCATAGCCACGCGCGTAGGTGTGCTACCAGTAACGTTGCTTGATGCAAATAGATTAGTTAAGCGTATGCCCGTTAAAACATTCAGCATATTGAGCGCATTAATATCACCTAGGCCTGAAACTGCACTTAATACAGATTCACCCTTGCTGAAAATGCCAAAGAATCGGCTTGCTAAAGAAGCAGGTGTGCGGATTAAATTGGTCATATCGCCCTGCAACAAACTCAGCGGATTATCCAATAGCACACCAGTACGACTTAACGCGCCATCGAGCGTATCAAGCGCACCGTTAAAACTTGCAAGCGCATCTTGCACGGCAAAATCTGGCAAATTTTCAATGCTAAATTTTTCAGTAAAATCAGCAATGCAACTTGCCTCAAGAACATCAGCCGCTTGCAAGCTTTGCGTGCTGGTTGAATTAACAGCGGCAGGAAAACTTAACTCACCAGATTCAATAAATGAAATCTGAAAGCTACACATGCCTCCATCACGAAACGAATGACTGACACGCACATCGGTGACTGATACGGTCATGCGCCCATAATATGGATGCACCAGTTCTCCAGCACCCGCTTTTTCTAAAGCACCAAGCAAAGCATCACGCTTGGCCATGTAATCGTCACCAATGACAAAGCCAGTTAAATTGCGCTCACGCGCTTTACGACCTAAGTCTTCAACATACGGAATATCGCGCTGTGGGTATTCGTGCGTTTCAACACGGCGACCAAAAGTTGCATCGTCAGATTCAACCTCAAACGCTACCCCGCGAAAACTCGCTTTTTGTAATTGTTCACGCCAACCCATTTAATACCCCAAAGCAATTCTACGAAAGCCAACATCCGCATTAAAATCAAATCCACTTTGGTTTGTTTTTGCAGATTCCACACGCATACCAGGGGGCGCGTTTTCAAATTTAACGGTCATGTTGCCGTTTAATTTATTTTGATTACCTACGATATTTGACTTGTTACGTGCCATGGCTGCATATTCCGCATTAGACGTAAATAGACCGCCAGTATTTTTCTGGCCATAGCTAGGTACAGTTTTAACTGGCGCTTTCATTTGACCTTCGTTAATCAAGGCCTGCGTGGCTTCTTCATTACCAAAAGCCGATAAAATACGCGCAATGCCACGGCCTATTCTGTCTTTAAATTCGTCACTTAATAAATGATCGCTAATCACTGTACCAATTGTCCAGCCCACAAAGGCCGCAGCGCCAAGTAAGCCAGCGCCTCTAGCCAATGCGCCTAAGCTGGCAACAATGCCAGCCGTAGTGCTTACGCCAAACGCACCAGCAACAGCGGTGCCTGAAGCAGTAGCCGAAATTGATAACGCAGTAAAGGCTAATCTAGCGCGCCATAGCGCACCAATAATTGAGCCAATCGCTGCAACTGGCCCTGCAATCCATGCTAGCCCCATTCCATAAATCAGCGTTTTAAATCCACCAATGGCTTTAACAAAATCTTTAATATCTGTAACGGTTTCTTTAATACCTTTGAATACTTCAACCCAATTCACTTCTTTAAGTGCATTGGCAATGTCAGTAATTGCACCGACGATTTGTGTTTGTAAAAATTCTTTATTGGCGGCAATCCACTCCGTCAGCTGCTTAACAATAGGCATCAGCAATGGCATTACTTTAGCCAGTGAATTAGTCATTAGCGCACGTAATTGAGTGCTGACTTGTGCAGTGCTATCGCCAAAATCATCAAGCGCACCCACCGATTGAGTGCTCACGATAATGCCTAAACGTTCTTGCTCTTTAATCCACGCGCTTACCCCTTCACGGCCTTTTGCCAAGATAGGGATCATCTTGGTACCACCCTTGCCAAATAGCTCCATGGCAATGCGGGTACGTACGGCAGGGTTCTCATTTTTTTCAAAGCCAGCGGCAAGCTCTGGCAAAGCATCGGTTAAGCTGACCAATTCGCCTTTTGCATTTTTAAGCGGAATGCCTAGCTTTTTCATAAGGCCTGCAAAGTTTTTATCAGTGCCAGCAGCAGCTTCAGCAATGCCTTTATTGAATTTAGTAAATGACATTTCGGCATCTTCAGCCGATCCACCAACCAAGCCCAACATATTACTTAGCGCTTGATACCCTTCTACGCTAGCGCCTGTTCTGTCGCTGGCATCTTGTATGCTGCCAGCATAATCCATAGCGGCTTTAGTAGCACGAATCGCGCCAAATGTAACCGCGCCAAATGATAAGAAGGCGGGCACGCCGATTTTGCGCATCAGCTCGCTACCGGCATTACCAACATCACGTAATGATTTGTGCAAAATACGCACTGACTTGCCGATTTGCTTTGTCGTAGGCGTGATTTTATCAACAGCGGTTAATATCGCCTTGAGTTGGAATTTATCCGCCATTGTCTGATCCGTTCATCAAGATTGTAATTCGCCCAGCATGGGCGTCGTATTGTGCTATTTTTGCAAGCGGCATATCTAAAATATAATCAGGTGTAGTCCGCCAAAAATAAGCCAGCTCAAACACCCGATTAATATAAGATTCCGCGCTATTACCTAGACTGCTGCTTGCACCCCGAAAAAACTCATCACCACACCAGTACAGGCACTTAAATCAGCTGCACTCATTTGGTCAACCGAGCTTGGTGGAATGCCAGCTAGTTTTGAGACATATTTACCGACAGCTTTGGCTTGGATTTGGATAGCTTCAGTATCATCATTCATCAGTACAAGATAAGGGAACCCGATATCTTGTACCTCACGACCTGTCGGCTCACGTAGCTCAATTTCAGTGATAGGCTCACCATGCGCGGTGATAGATTTAGTCAGGGTTATTTTCATGCCCAAATGCCTTTAATACCATTCAACTCAAGATCGAGTTCACCGCTATCTGATTTATAAGCAGAATCGCCTACAACAAACGCACCGCTTAAGGTATAAACAGAGCCATTAATAAACTCAACCGTAGCGGTAATGTCGGTACCAGTATCTAGTTTTTCTCTAGGAAAATCAGGGCCAACAATAAACGTGCCTTTGATATAAGGTGTTTTTGCAGTTTCTTTCAAACCTGCTACGCCACTTTGACCCATCACCACTTCACGGGTCACTGAGAACGGTGGCGCTTCTATGCCGCTATCCCCTTTTAATTCCAACTGAGAGCCGTCTACTTTAACGTAGCAGGTACCAGCAACTTTTGGAGCTGAAGCCATATTGATTCCTTTCTATTGGCAACTATTCGGCATTACCGAACAGTTGCTGATTGATTGATTAAGTATTTTGGTTAAGCTTTATATTGCAAACGGAATTGCGCCAATACTGCAAACACACGCAATTGATTAACTAAGTCAGGCGGGTAGAGCACATTCAAACGATTTGGGTCATTCGCATCACGCTCAACAATCAAGTTGGCAGCAAAGGCTTTGGCGTTTTCTACAACGCCCATTTCTTCAAGTGAGGCGTACTCACTCAAGATTTCACCGCGGACAACGCTTGGTGTAACAATGGCCTGACCAGCACCAAAGCGGGTACCATCATTTGCTAATTTATGGCGCGGGTATTTTTGTGTCACTACATAACGCAAGCGGCGAATCACATACGCCAGCGTATGCAATGTTTCACTGTCTAAATAGCTAGGGTCAGCCTGATTCCATGCGTTCTTTTGGTAAGTAGTAATCGCACGTTCTACACGTTGCGCACTGCCTCCTACATAACTGGTTGCAATGCCGCTATTTAATAGCGTACCGCGCTCAGTTTGAATAAAGCGGCCTGATGCAGGTGCTGGCAATATGCCGATTAACTCACCTGTTTGGGTTGGTCGTGCTGGGTCAGCCGCAATAAACACTGCATTACGTGCACCATAAGCCGCTGCATACTCCCAGCTTGGGTTAGGCACACCAGCTTCATAACCAGCAATTGAAGCATGCTGATCATTACGTGCCACGCCGATTGCCACCAAGTTTGAAAACGTATCAGACTTAGCTGAATACACATGTCCGTAGATTTGGCGGTTATAGGCCCAGCGGCCTGTGGTATCGTTCATCAATGTTTTAAAGGCATCGAGTGAAGTGGCATCAGTGTATGGATGAATAATAAAATCATATTCATCATCACCCAGCGCAGCCAAAGCAGTGGTAAGGATCGAAACGCCAGTGCCAGGTGTTGGCTGTGCAAAAGCAACAGTCACGCCAGCCGGTGTTTTTTCCCCGCCAGCCAATCCGCGATAATTCAGTTGGAATTTAACGTCGTTACCGACCAAGCCTTTGTGTCGGCATGTTGCTGTGACTACCCCTACAGCACTCGTGGCTGTAACTGGTAAGCTCGTTGCCGCATTGATTGCCGCTGCAATGGCAGTGGCAATAATCGTCGGGGTGTCGGCAAGTACAACAGCCACTTGCAATTTTTGACCTGCAATGTAAAGGTTAAGCGTACCGCTTTCAGTGGCCGCGCCTGTTATTGTGATTGAGTTAATTGCCGCAACCCCCGCGCCTAAATCATCGAGTAACAGCATCCATACTTCACCAGTAGAATCATTGGCGCGATACATTTCATGCATTCGTGCAGCAATAGAACCGACGCCAGCCAGTGTTTTGGCTTCATCGGTACGTGATACCAAGGTTGGCACGTTAGCAACGCCATTCCCTGCCGCTGTCTTTTGACCGACAATTAGCGTGCGTAAAGCTTGTGAAAAATAGCCAGCTTGCGAGTTATCTACCTCTGCATAAAACAAGGGCACTCGTAAATTAGCAGGAGTAGTATTAAACGACACTGTCATATTGCCTCCAGGCATAAAAAAAACCACCCGAAGGTGGCTTGCTTGTAAAACTTAATTAAATTTAGGCTACTTGCCTTTTGGTACTTCCACTGCCAACGCAATCACTGGCACGGGTTCAACATCACCATCATTAATACGGCGCTGCCAGTACATATCGTTATCGTCAACTTCTCCACCTTGCTCTGGCAAGTAGCCACCGCGCACTGGGTCTGGTATTTGTTTGTTCTTGATTGGTTTGATATACATTTTTAAACGTCCTTATTGTGGAATTGCAAGCACAATACTTGCATCAATCGTGCCATCTGGCCCAGTAGCGCCTACAACAACACGATTAGGGTCAAATGGAGCTGTCATATCAACATCTAAATGCAAGCCGGTAAACGCTGGTAAAGCGGCATTGACGATTGCCTGATAAGTATCACTCTCGGTAATCTGTGTTTCACTCGCATATTCAAACTGGTAATAAAGCCGCGCACGGTCCACATCGAGCAATTGCCCGCCATCGTACTCAATGGGGCCATGCTCACTATCAGGCGCCCATGAAAGCAACGCGGCATTGAGTACATTTCGCACGGGTATTACTTGCGCAATACTGCTTTTACCCAGTTCATCTGCCTCATTACTTAACACTACAATCACCGCAAAGCCATCACGTACAATTTGCGAATAGCCATTATCTGAATTATTCGGTTGCGCCTGATCGTCTAATGGGATCACATAAGCACACGGTAAGGATAATTTTGCATCAGGTGACAATACAGCAAATTCAGCAGCGCCTGCAATCCGCCCTACAAAGGTAGCATTAGTGCGTATTTTTAAGGCTTCAACAATTTCAACAATCATTATTAAGGCCTTTTAATTTCTTGGAATCAACGCGCCTTCAAGCGCGTTTAAAATAGCAACCCGCGAAACATCACGCCTAGCATCTAATGCATCGGTCATAAAGTTTTTACGCGGTGCCAGGTTATTTTTTTTACTGCCATAATGCAAAAATGCGGGATAAAAGTCTTTCATCTCCGCTGTTTTTTGCGGGGCAATTCTGACTAAAAAGCCAGACTTTGAAACCTTGGATTTAATTGAACGCATCAAGCGCCCTGTTTTTTTAGCAGGGTAATCACCAACGCTATCAAGAATCCGTTTTGATACTAGCTTGCGTGATAGCTTTTGCACCGCACGGCCTTCAATCTGCAAGGCTCTGCGTATTTTCTTTTTATCAAAGTCGATACGGCTAAAGCCGCTGATCGTAGCGTTAACTTCAAACATTGCCCAAGCCCTCAGCCTCAATCATTACAAATTGTCTGGCGCCTTCTAAATCACTGGCACGGCGTACACGGTAGCGATTACCGTTAAACTCAATCACATGATTCGCGCTGACTGTTTGCTCGTTAATCGTCGCATTTCTACGAATAATAAAACGGTCGGTTACATCTTCGCCCACTTGCTTGGTACCAAAGAATATCGCGCTACCAACCGGCTGATGTTTTGCCCATACCGTTGCCAGCAAGGTAAAGTTTTGCGTAATTGCAGCACCCATCGCAGGGATATCAGCTTGCACTTTAATTGAGATTAGGCGATTAAGTTCTCCAGCTACAGGTAAACTCATATGCGCCAAATCCTATAGCGATCTAGCAATCCTTCATAAAAATCGTGTGGGAGTTTTGCTAAGGTATTTTCTGCTAAAGCCTCGCGCTGTTTATATGCAACGCCAATTGCTAATAAAATCCACGCTTTAATACTTGCAGGAACGCTGGCAGCATCGGCATATCCTGCTACATATCGAATACGTACCGCATTAGCAATAGCTAAAGTTTCAGGCCAAGTCACCCCATAAGCAGGCATTACCCAGCCAGGCTCACTATCTTTATCTAACGCATATTGATTGCTGGCTAATGTTGTTTCATTTGCAGTCAGTGCATCAATATATTTAATGCTGGTAATACTGATAATGTTTGGGTTTAAAAGCTCAATATCATTATCTAGTGGAAAATCATCTAAGATAGCTTCCCATGTTTGCGGCATAAGTGAGCGGCCAAGGATGTGCTCACATTGCTCACGCGCGGATGTAATGAGTGCAGTAATCAGTGTATCTTCAGCATTATGATCCACACGTAAATGTAGCTTTGCTTCAACCAGCGAGATGGGTTCACTTACTGGTGGTGTTATTAAACGTGTGGTCACTATAAAACCCTTTATAAAACTTTTAAAACTAGCTTCTATGACTTTTTTGAGTGTTGGTACCGCGTGCAAAAGTGCGAGCAGAAACGCGTGTACTTTGCGGTGAAGCCTGTCTTATATGATACTGAGTTGGCAAGCGACGTCTGGTTGATTGATTGTTATAATCGCCCGCGCGCGCGCCATAAATAACCCTAGGTAATCTGTTATTACTTTTAAAAAAGAAAAGTAAGCTCATTATTTACGACTTAAGTTTTTCTAACGTTGCCTTTGTGTCAAAGAAAAACGGAATCATTCTTCAGCGACTATTTCGTACTCTGAATTAACTGTGGTATTTTCCTCAAAATCTACCGTCACAGTCACTCCATCGCCATTAACAAAACTATGGCAATGCACTAGCTTATTGACTGAGCCTTCAATCTCAAAGATTTCATTTGTTGATAAGTTTTTAATCTGCATCTTAATGTCCTTTAATCAAAACGTAACCTGCAACAACTGTTGCACCTACAACAGATACCCTAGCGCGTATAAAGCTTGGGCTAACATCAATCACCGACATTCTTACAGTAGAACTTGCAACGCCTAGCAATGGTGCGCCTAGTGCATACCAGTTGGCATTATCATCCGAACCCTCAAGTTGCAGAGTAGGTGGAGTTGTAGCTGTGCCTAGGTTGATGATTAACTCTACGTGGTTAGCGCCTTGAATATTTAAGGCAGGAGTTACCGCATTTAGAGTTGTGAGAGAGATTGCTCTATCAAACAATTGTGAGTAATTATCGCAATCATCTTGGCGTTGCAGTCTGTTAATTGCGCGAGTAAATGATGGCGTTGTACCTGTGATTGTCTGCACGTAACGAACACGATTGCCACGCAGTCTTAATGGTGGAGACCGATAAATCCCTGTAGCCGTAATTCGTGGGAAGTGGAACACATCAAACCAGTTAGTGCCTGAGTCATCGGACTCTTGAACGACCACATCCATCGTTGGATTTGTGCCTGATACTACCGTGACAGGAATATCAACGCTATAAGACATCCCTGCTGTTGGTGTGAGCGTTGCCGTTGTCGTTGTGGTTGTAATCGCGGCACTTGCTACGTCTGCAACAATGGTAGGCAAGGCTAATGTTGCACCTGCAACAGTCGCTGTCACTGTTCCCGATACTGGCTGTGTAGCCGACACTTGTGATGCAGGGATTGGTTCGGTAGCATATGTACCTTGCACGAATCGCCATGATTGTGTCCCACTTGTTCTAGCTGTGGCACGAACACGAATACGCCTTAAAGCATTGACTGACAACTCCCAAGCGTATGCAGGTTTCGCGCCCAACACGCCTGTTGTTAGCTCAACGGTGTTTGCATTTGACCGAATTGCTTGAATAGCAAACCAGTTTGTGTCACCAGTAGCTTCAAGAGAACCCTCAAACGTACAGTTAATACCTGCGAAAGTACCTATACAGAATGCCATGACGTTACTTGAACTGCTCACATCACCAGCTACCGTACCACCTGCAACAGCCGTATCAATTGTCGCTTGTATCGCGGTAATGTCACCTGTGATGTCAGCGAAAGAAGCTGGTTTTGTGGAAACTTTTAAGCGACCATTCTCATCCATCTTCAACGCTGTGTAGTCACCATCACCTGCCGTTGCCACGTCGCTGTCGTTTCTAACACCAAGCACAAATACACCTGTAGCACCACTAGCGTGCAATGCATCTTCAGCCTTACTAGAGTCAGCCGTTACAGGTAAAGGATTGCCTGTGCTTACAACATTTCCATTAGCTGTTAGCCCTATCCCACCATTCATAAAAACTGGTAAAGGGTTGAAACTATCAACTTCCGCGCCGTCAGATTGAATTTTAGTGCCTGAGCCACCAATTAGAACAGTCCCAGTGATTTGAACAGAAGAGGCTCTTAACTGAGTATTTGTTAGCCCATTATCAGTAGTAGTCGGTAGAGGGTTACTTGCACTTGCACTAACAAAAGCACCATCAACACCAAAACCTACCTTTACTTTTTGGTAATTACTGCCTGATATTGCATCGACCGCTAAAGTAGTAGTCTTGGCATTTAAAGCCGACAATGTTGTTTCTGTCGCCACGCCATTTACGCTTATGGTTTCGAGCGCAGATAGCGTTGCCCCATCAAGAGCGACCGTTCCTGATATTGCCCCTGTATTAACTGCTGTTGTTTTGATGTTAAGGGATTCGCTAGCTACTTCGATTGCTTGCGCTGCTGATAGCAAACTATCCGCTACGGCTTTTAACGCCAGCAATGTGGCTTCAGTTGAAGCGTTTGGGGTGCCTGTTGTAGGGTCAACGTTGGTGACAGCTTGAATAACAACGGTCTTGCCGAGTTCATCGCGCGTAAAAACGTCTGGGCTGTAGGTGTCACCAGCCTTATCTTCTAAATCGACACTGCTCATTTTTTAAACCTTTAATTGGCAGATCACAAACACAAAAACCCTCTTTCAAGGGCTTTTTAATTTATAGACTGCGTTGCTTATTATTCGGCAGCTGGTGCTACTACGATTTGAGATTTAGCGTAAGAAACCGCTTCAGCATTATCGTCAACCATGCCGTGTAATTTATAGGCTTCAACTTCTGTCTTTAAAATACTAACAACTGATCCGCATTCACCTAACGCGCTGTCACGTAGCAAAGCTACTTCAATTAGAGATTCTTTATCTTTGGCCATGATGGTTCCAGTATATGAATTAATAAAATAACAAAGAGGCCGAAGCCTCTTTAATTATGTTGCTGAGTTTGCGTAAGCGCGTGTAGCGGCAATATCAATTAAGTTGCCGCCTGAACGTTGCCAGCCACAGAAGCCCACTTGTCCAAGCAAAGCAAATGCTGAATCATCAAAACGGCGAATGCTGGTGCTGTTAGCTACATCGCGGATTTTGTATTGACTTAAATCACCGTAAATAATTGATTTAGCATTGGCTGCCATCACTGCAACATCGTCATTGGTGACTACTGGTGCACCAAGCAACATATCTGGCGCACCTTCAGTAACTGCTGGAACCCAAATTGGGCGGCCTGTAGTATCTTTAATTTTTGATACTAAAGACACGCTCAAATCATTCATCATATAACGTGCATTGCGACGATACGCACGGTTCACTGAATGTTTTAAATCCACCAGGTCATCATAAATAACCGTGAGCGTTTGGCCTGATGTACCCGTTTTACCGATGGCAGATTTTGGCACAATTCCGTCTGGTAGCGTAGTGCCGGCACCAGTTGTAAAGTGCGTGTTTTGAATACGCGCAATACGTTCAGCTAAGCGAGCAACAACAAATGCGACGACATCAATCGCTGAATCTTGAATTAGCTCAATAGGCAAGGCGATTTTTTTGGAGCTGTATTTGAAAACATTCAGTGGTAATGTGCCCAAAACTGTTTCACCCAAGGTTGCAGCAGCATTCTCACCCACAATCTCGCCGACTTCACCCGTGCCATCATTGGTAGGAAATGAAAGCGGATTGCCTGAATCAGTGGTAATGATCTCAGCCACTTCACGCATGCCGCCAAAAGCTTTAAGTTTAGTAATGACCATCGCTGATATTTCTGATGGCACTGTGAATCCACCTTCTGCGCCGGTCGTTGTACTCATTGCGTTTCGCACAGCAATGGCCTGTTCAGGCGACACGTTGTTGCCAAAACGCATATACAACGCAACGGCTGTTAACGCGTCAATGGTCATTCCATCGTCTTTTTTAGCTGAGGTTACAGCCGCATTAAAGAAATTATCAGCTTCTAAATCGCGCATTTTTTCAATGGCGCTAATTTGGCTTTTAAGGGCTTCGATTTCAGTAGTGAAGTTATCAAACTGGGTTTGTTCATCTTTTGTCCAAGTTTGATCACCTTTATCTGCCAACAATTTATTAGCAGATTGTGCGAGGTTTGCAATTTTCTCGCGCATGGCTTGAATGTTTTTCATACCGTTTCCTTGAAATAAAAAAGCCACTCGAAGGAGTGGCTAGGTTTGAGGTAAACGACCTCGGCGTTTTTGTGCGCGAGAGCGCTACAAAGCTTGTAAAAGTGCTAATCTGTTGGCGTTACTAGCAGCCATAAAAAAACCCGCCGGAGCGGGTTCATTAATTATTTGATTATTAGGGGCTGGCGACTCATAGGGAATTGCCAGCAAAGCCGCTGGGGCTTTTTCAAAGGCGGCTAGATTCCATTTATTCTGATTAGTTTTGCTACTGCTTGAAGCTGCAATGCGGTCAATAAAGCCACCATCTAATGCCTCTTGCGCGCTAAACCATGTTTCAGCATCCATTAAGGCAATCACTTCAGCAGCATCTTTACCTGTTTTATTGGTGTAATCAGTGACGATTGAACCTTCAATTTTTTCAAGCAAATCTGCTGTTTCACGCATGGCTGTTTTATCACCCCAGACCATGCCGCTGGCATTGTGAATCATGAAAAACGCACCATCTGTCATTTCAACTTCATTACAAGCCAGCGCAATACTGGTTGCAGCACTGGCGCATAAGCTATCAATATGCGCAATGGTTTTACCATTAAAGCGCTGAATTGCTGCCATGATCGCACGACCTTCAAACACATCACCGCCCGGGGAATTAATGTAAACATTCAGCACAGTGGCATCATCAATCTGTGCCAGTGCATCGACTACATTTAATGCACTCACGCCCCAATAAGCATCAATTACATCATAAATGTAAAGGCTGGCTTCCGATGCATTGCGAACTAGGTTGACTGGTTGCTTGGTGCGCTGTTTATTGTCCAAGTAAAGCTGCATTATTTTATTCATTGCGGTGCCTCTGTTGTTTTTTCAATTACACGGGGGTCAAATGGTTCTGCATAGCGGCCACCTAATGGCGCAAGTCCGTTCGCTTTTCTAATGTCATCGACTGACATCCAGCCTTGTCCAGTGCCAGGGCCGCCTAATGCAGCACGGTTATACACGGCCTGCGCTGCACTATCACCCGCAATCATCGCATCACGGTCAAACTTGATAAATTTAGTGACATCACGCGGGAATATTTTACGATTAAGTTCTTGCTCAATTTTTATCAGCCAGCGCTGTAGCGTGTACGTCACAAAGCCGCGACTCATTGACTCAATACCACTTCCCCAGCTGGTACTGGCACTGCTACTACCAATCATATGTGGCGGCACACCAAATGCACGGGCGATATCTAATACCTGGAATTCACGGCCTTGCAATAATTGTGCATCTTCAGCGCTTAGGCTGATTTCTTTAGCTTGCAGTCCTTCGGTTAGCACTAAGGGCAAGCGGTGTGCATTATCAACGCCAGCGTATTTACCTCTGAATGTTGTTTGCAGTAGTTCAATTTGGTCTGACCCCATTTTATTCGGGGCTGTAATGACGATAGATGGGTGCGCACCGTTTTCAAAGAACTTGCCAGCGTATGCATCCATCGCCAAGGCATTGCCAACCGCTGATTTAGCGGCATGCGTAATCACGCTTTTAGATTTTAATCCATCAAAGCCATAGCCAGGGAAGTGTAAAACTTCATATGGCTCTAACCAGGTTGTAATATTTAACTCTGGCAGGTGAATATAATATCGAATACTGCCATCAGTCTGACGAATGGGTGAGACACCACCCCATGGTAGCGGTAAAATTTCTTTAATCTTGCCGGTAATGCTACGAACAATCCATGCATGAGCATCGCCGCGCAACAATTGGCCCGAACTAACGCCTTCCCAAAGACTGGCTGCCGTGTATTGGCTGCTTGGCTCTTCATTAAGCTTATACCAAAGGTCATCACGCGGCAGACGGCTATTAATATCACCATCAGTACGATAAAGATGCAATGGTAAAGTAGAGATTGCACCCGCAATAATATTCACACACGCATAAACCGCTGCAACTTGCATCGCTGTAGTCGCATTAACGGTCATGCCGGATGCGCTTTGGCTCACGCCAAATGCCTCATAAATATCCTGGCCATAAGTGGCATTGCTGACTTTACTGATAGGATTCCGCGCTTCTTCGCGCTCACGCATCCAGTTTGTCAAAATTACACTGCCTTTTTGACTCACCATGTCCGTGTTGTACCAGTTTTTTTGTGCGTTCATGTTGATCCTTACAAAGCGACAAAGCCTTGTGAGATTATATTGCTATGTGTTTCACCTAGCATGGCTCGGCCATGGGCAACAATCAAAGCGATTGCAGCATCAATTTTCTTTTCAGCGCTGTTTTTACGCGGGAACCAGTTGTCGTTATGGTCTGGTTTCACTTCCACGTTACTCATCATCCAAATAAATGCGGGGTTTCCGTCGTGATGAAAGCGCCCATCATCAATTAAGGCTGCAATATCTTTCATTGGCTCACTTAAGTATTTCACATTCATCGGGATATCAATGACGGTATAGCCAAGTTCTTGCAAATTAGGAGCCATTTCACGAGCACCCCAAGCATCCATGGCGATTTCTTCTATAATCACCGTTTCAGCAACTTCGACTGTCTCTTGCTCAATTTGTGAGAGTGAGATCATATTGCCAGGCGTTTGCGTCAAATGACCTTCAACTACCCAGCCACGATAATGCGCGTTTTCTGGTTTTTCTACCGCGGCTTCAGGTAAGTAATTTTTAGTGAATACGTAATAGTGTTTTCTGCCATTAATTACACGTATAAATTCAAATGCCGTCGAGGCTATATCGACTTTACTGGCCAAGTCATTGCCGATATAGCAGGACTCACCCATGAAATCTTCTAGTTGCAAGGTGGTATCACCACAATTTTGCAAGTTTTCTAAATTAAAAGCAGGCGATGCACTGGCCACCCAAATGTCTAAGTGCTTCGTTTTATAAATCGCTTGCTTGCGCGGATCCGCTAAGGCATCTTGCAGTTGTGCTAATAAGAATTCTGCACTGACTGAAATATCAAAATTCGGATTTGCCTTACGTAGAGCATCTTCACTGGTCCAATCATCTTCAGCATCCATCGTATAGATGATGCCAAAGCGCCGATCGTTATCAATAACACCTGATAAAATATTTTGCAGCTGTATTTGGTGTTGATAACATGGCCCGCTAATATTCACGCCAGCCGTAGTAATCACTAATAGGATGGGTTGCGACCTTGCGCCCATTCCCGTATTACCTGTTTCGTACATATCGTTAGTGGTATGTTCGTGATATTCATCCACAATCCAACACGAAGGCGAAGCACCATCACCAGGATTACCAATCACTGGTTCAAAGCGGCTATTGGTATCTACTACTGCCAAGTTAGATTTATTCGGTACCACACCGTAGTAAGACCTGAATTCTGGCGTAGAGACTGCCATTAATCGTGCTGGAATAAAAACTTCGAGCGCTTGATCCTTGCTTGTGGCGCCACTATAAACTTCGGCGCCAAATTCACCGTCTGCTGTCAGCATATAGAGGCCAATAATGGCCGCTAAGGTTGACTTTGCATTCTTACGCGGGACAAATAAATCAATCGCAATGAACCTGCGCTTGTTTGTCGAGCGTTTAATCCAACCAAATCCAACTGCCAGGATAAAAACTTGCCACGGTTCAAGCTTAATTAGCTGTCTACGAGAGGCCCAGTCGCCCTTGATATGCGGCATCTTCTCACCAAATGCGCAGATTCTTTGTGCTGGACGGTACTGTTTACCCTGTATATCGGTTAATTCTGGGTTAAAAATGTAAGGATAAAGCTCATATTTAGACTTTTCTAAGTCTGTAAGGTGACGTTTACAAGCTAACCGTACCCATTTACAAGCGAGAATCTGTCCGTCAACCACTTCTTGCGCATATTGCGTTGCAATCGCGGCGAAGTCTTTAATCATATATTGGCAAATGTATCAGTCTTAGGCGCATCGTCATCATCGAACAATGCTTGTTGTAAATGGTTACTTGGTGTGACGCGGCTACGCGCACTAGGCGACATGCCGAAGTTACTTAAAAATTTATCGACGTTATGACGGGCTTTATTGGCAATCACCCAGTATGGTGAGTAAATAATATTGCCGTTAGTCGTCATTTCAGTCATGCCATCACCGCCAACATATTCTTGGCCAGCATCTTCAGACGCAGCCATCTTAATGGCAGCCCTTTCCATATTTCGCTTGAGCATTTTTTCTGCATACACCAACTCTGCCCAGCTTTGCACATACAAACTAAGCGCTGCACGATCTAGTTTAGAGATCAATCCATATCGTTTTAACTCTTCACCAATCCGTTTCCACTCTTTTTTAGCCTCTGGCAGCAAATGTGAAGGGCAGCCTGGTATTTCAATTTCAGGTTGCAAAGAATCCATCAGTTGATGCAATGGTTTCTTGCTGGGATTGCCATTTAAGTAGTGAACGTTTGCTGGTGTAGGTTTTGGTCCTGGCTTCATCATTAACCCTACTAAAAGGGGAAGTGCAGACGTCTGTAAAACGTCAAAAATCTAGTTAATATCAAAAAATAAGGGGATATCGAGCCTTGGCTTGATACCCCCCCCTGCAATCTAATTCCCGCACATAAAAATTTGGCTTGGCATACGGTCTAGAAACTAAAGGCTGTGGACTTTTACTGCCCCCTACCCCTAAAGCCACCGTCCTGCGTTGCTGTTTTCTTATCATGGCATTGCTTATTCATTGCTTGCCAATTGCTTCTATTCCAAAATAAAGTCATATCCCCTTGATGCGGGATAATATGATCAACAACTTCAGCAGGTAATAACCTAACTAAACCTTCCTGACATTCAGGACACTGGCATAGTGGATGTGATCTTAAGAAACCTTTACTCGTTTGTTGCCAGCGATATCCATATCCTCGCTGAGTTGATGATTCACGCTTCACTTCAATTTGCTTTTGAACTACGCGCTTATGTGTACTGCAATATGCCCCAGATGTAGTCAACGCTCGACAACCATGCTGCTTACATGGCTTAGGCGCTGCTATTGGCATAGATTTTTGGCAATAAAAAACCCGCAAGCAACTAAGCTAACGGGTTGTGTAAACGCACTTATTACAGAATTAACATAAATGTACATTAAATCGGCAAATGGTGTCAACATATTTTTTTAAATTAATTTAAGATTTAATTAAAGCTGAATCAGACCACCACTGCTCAACAGCTTTAAAGTCAGAAGATTTGTATCTAATAAGATAATTACTTTCAGAGGAAACATACTCTGCCCGACCGATCACAATACCACCTTCACCACTTACCTCAATTACTACTGCATCACCTATATCAAACTTAAAAGCCATAACTAAACCTCCATTGAAAAGAAATTAACATCTTGCTTATAATCTACAACAGGCAATGCCACGCCCGCTGCAATATCATTCAAGTAGCCCAGAATATCTCTATGCGCCATATCTAACCGCGCATCATAAGTTCGTACACAACACCCACATTCTTTTGCTTTCTGTTCTTTCGTGCCCTTGCCTGTATAAACCTGCATGACAACAACCCTGCGCTCAGGTATCAATGCGCAAACAACTCTATCAATCTCATAGCATTGACTATCGATATCTGGAGCTATTAAGTTTCCACCACCAGGAATGCTCAAGAATGAGACTTTATTCATCCAGCCAATACCGCCATCAAGTTTACGTGCTCTCCAATTAGCCCATTGCACCAATCTATTCACCACATAGGTATCTAACATTCAAGCCCCCAATTCAAAGTATTTACATTTACTGCCAATACGTGGCACGTTCTTGTTATCTGACTTTCTGGCATCAGTACAAACCACTTTTCCGAGTAAGCGCGTATGTGACTTACAAGCCAAACAACCTAACTCGCGCAACTGTTGACGTTCGCAGACCTCAGCTGGATCGCGGTAGAAACTCATTGGTAATGCACGGCTATTTTCTAGTGGCATTTTTAATCTTTCCGTTAGCTGCTTCAAAAGCTTTCTCACTCAGCTTACCAAGTTCAAAATATCTATCTGCACCGATCCACATTGAATAATCATTATCAGATTTATAATTTTTAGGCTTAATTTCTTTATCACCTTCAGCCATTGACAGGACAACAACATCACCAAACAAAGCACGTATTTCATCTACCATGGCAGAACACTCAGGCATCGCAGCACGAACCTCAGCGGCTCGTTGCTCTTTTGATTTAACTACTGGCATATCAAATTCGTCGTGAACTAGCATAGTTCCATACCTTCCATACCTCGGTTAAAAGGTATGGAAGGCTGTGACCCGCTAAAATAAAGGCGCTTCCATACCTTCCATACCTTCCATAGTAATAATGTAGATTTATATACATGCGTGCGCGTGCGCCCGCGCGTATATGCGCGCCTATGTATGTGTGAGTGAAAGTGGTATGGAAGGTATGGAAGGTATGGAACAGGCGCGCCGTTACTTGCTTGTAGCCTTCCATACCTTTTAACCGAGGTATGGAAGGTATGGAACATTTGCACAAAAAACGCCTGTAATTTAGAAATTAACATCATCGTCATGGTCTCCAGTGAGGGGTTTAGTAGAGTTTTCAGGGGCTAAATACCAAAATCGGCTGATTGCATTGGTGCGTTTTTCTATCTTTGTGCAACCCAGTTTCATCAAAGCTGAACCGACTCTGGTTTGCACTGGCTGCGTAAGGTCTTTCACCTGTAATTTAAGCCACTCAGTTGCGGCGTAGTACAGGCTAAACTCACCAACGTGCCCCATTACATGTTCATGTAGCGCCTCAATGAAACTTTCGCTTATACCGCGCTTAAATTGCTCTTTATCAAATAACTTCGCCTGCTCTTCGGCAGTTGGCCAGTTTCGTAATCCCTTATTCACCATTACCAAAGCCTCAGCAAATAATTGATCTCGTGTTTTCTCCAAGCCATCAGTATCGATTTCTTCATTCACGGCAATAGGCCAAAAGCGCCGACCACCAGTGGAATCTTTATTCCATTCTTCTTCATTGGTAGATCCACCGAATACTAATTGCCTAGGCGCTTTAATCTCTCGCGTACCAAATACAGGCCGAAATTCATCAACCTGTCGACTTAAGAATGATTTTTGTTTTGTCGACTCGGCGCGGGCAAGTGAGCCAAGCTCGCTAAATTCATACAGCCATTTACCACGTAAGGCAGACATAGAATCTTTATGGTTTAAGTCAATGTCGGTATCACCAAACCACTCACCACCAAGAATTTTAAATGCGCTGGACTTCTTTCTACCCTGTTTACCTTCTAGCACTAAGCAGTAATCAAACTTGCACCCCGGCTGCATGACGCGTTTTACCATCCCCATTAAATACCAGCGTGCCACCCGCTTTGAATATGCGGACAAAGGTACGCCTAAGAAGTCCAGCAACCATGTATCAACACGCTGGACTTCATCCCAAACTAGACCGTTTAGGTAATCAACAACTGGGTGAAATTTATTGCTGTGCGAAAGCGTTTCAACCGCTTTATTGCACATTTCAGGACTAGGACTAAAACGATACTGTCGCGTGATCCACATCGAGATTAACGCAGCATCTACATCGCTAAAATCACCTGCTTCGCCTTTGATATCCCAATAGGGAGGAGGCTTCAGCTTGACTGATTGCAGCGCAAGTTCATCAAATCCAAATACCCCTTGCCAACGATCATCATTTTTTAAAATGTCATACACATTTGCCAGGCACGGCACCAGCGCATGATTCTTTTCTAGTAAATATTTACGCCACTTAGGGACTTCTTTTTCTTCTCCCGCTCCAGCGGAATTGCCGCCATTTTCAGTATTTGAAGCTTTTTTTTTAGCCTCAGCAATCACTATTGGTGGTCGTAGCTTAGTTATAAACGCATTAAGTGATATAGCATCCATCCCCTCAGCAATCGCGTCTGCTACGTCCCATCCTGAAGGTTTATCAAGCGGCTTTGGTATATCAATAATTTCAAATTTCGTATTGGCATCAAGCGCAAGTAATATTTCACGTATGCGTAACATGGCCTTCATGCCAGGCTGCTCATGTTCTGGTAAAAGTGGTTTTGTTTCAGCATCAATGCCGGCTTCTTTTTCTGCTTTAGTCAGCTTTTCACGCTGTGCATCACAATCAGCCCAGGCGTAAATACTTCTGCCAGCTAATGCGGACCAATCAATCTTTTCAATAGCTTTACTACCACCAGGCCAGCTGCATGAAACCCCTTTTAATAGATCAATCGGTGCATCAGCGCACTTTTCACCTTCAACCAAAAGCACATAAGCTTCAGGCTTTGCGGCTAGGCGATCTAATCCATAGATTGGTCGATTAGGCGCTTCCCATTGCATCCAGCGCCATTCGTGTTTATTGGTTTCTGAGTTTTTGCAGTAAGTCAGTGGTAATGTTTCCTTACCACCATCACTAGTATTGAATCGATATACATAACCAAGTAGTTGGCCAGATGCATCCTTGTAAGCCCACTTCATAGCAGGCAATCCACGCACTACATGTGCTACTGGTGCTTCTTCAGCATTTGGCGGTACTGGTGTTACTGGATGCCAATGTGACTCTTCTTTAGGTTTTGCCTGTTTAACATCATCAGGATTGATAACAGGCTTTTGGCGTTCTTTTACTTCTTTAGATTTTGGTCTACAACCATCAGGTAAGTTAAATGCAATTTGATCAGCAATATCAATAGCAGCTTCCCACTGCTCTATACCCTCAAGGTAAGCATATAAACTGATTAAATCATTACCCGCATCATTGGTGGCAAAATCTCCCCAAGCGCCAGTGTTGATATTGATTGAAAATGAACCCGCCTTATTATCAGCACGTAATGGATTGGTTGATTTATATTCATGGCCTTGACGCTTGCCACTAGGTAGCCAGCGATTAAGTAGCGTTTCAGCACTACTCAGTGCAGCCCTACCTATTTCTGCATATGGAATTGGAACGAGTTTATTAGCCACTATCTAACTACCCGCTTCACCGCCGCTTTAAACTCAAGCAAACGCGCTAAAACATCATCAATCTCATTCGAGATTTTCATATACTCAGCATTGGAAATATCGCCATCGGCATACGCCTTCATAAACTCAGCCGAAACCTCACCAAGCTCTTTCATCGCGCCCATAAATAAATCAAGAAGGGCCATATCACCATCAGGTACAGTTGGCAGCTTAATAAAAACACCGCCAGCCTTTTCGCTAAAATACTCCGCTACATCTTGGTTGCGTTGAGTAAAGTCAGCCATTGTTTCAAATTCTTGAATCGTTAAAAAATGTGATTCGCTATTGGGGTTAAGCTTATTACGTAAAACCACTTCACCCTTGTTCATCAAGCTAGCTAAGCCTGCAACTGAGCCAGTAAATTCATGGCCGATTCGATAAGCTAAATGTTTAATCGTCAACGTTTATTCTCCCAAATAAAAACGTGTTAATCGTTATAAATCAATAACATAGTGCAATACATGACACATCTAATCACCCAAAAATTAAGACCACTCAACCCTAGTATCAGGGCCGAGTGGGTACAGCTGGGAGATGTAATGCCAGCGATTCATCGCCATAGCCACATTCGTACTCGCTGCACTCAACTTACAAGCCAGCCCCGATGTGGCACAGGTAAAAGTTATGCACTAAGCCCTCAAATGCTCTGGCAAGCCATCATGCGGATGTGGGTAAATATCAGGGCGCAGTTCGTGTGGGGTTACTTGCCAATCAGTTGCAGCAGAAACCTTAAGTGCGCTATCTCCAGACACCTTGTAACCTCGATACCACTTACTAACCATCGCTTGAGAAATTCCAAGTGACCGTGCAAATGTGACCTGAGAATTATCTTTTATGTATTTTTTTAAATTCATAACTACATTCTAAAACCAATAGTTTCATCTTGTCAATAACCAAAAGTTTTATTAAAAGAGGTTAATATAAAAAAATGAGTGAAGAGCGCGACAGACTGGCAATTAGAATGCAATATCTATGCGATAGATTAGGCTTAGATAAAGCAAAAAGACAAACGCAGCTTGCCAAAAAATATGGAGTGACTGTTACCACAGGCAGAAATTGGCTGTGTGGGCTAAAAGTCCCTAACTATGAGATAGGGCTAAAAATGTGTAAAGATGCCGAAATAAATTATGAGTGGCTTATGGCTGGCGAAGGGCTAAGAGACAGGGAAGGCTCAAGTGATCTCATTGTCGTTAGAGACCCTTATTTAATTAAAATGGTTGCTCTAGCGGATGCCGTGCCTGATTTCGCAAGAGGCAATGCCATCAAGAGCGTTGATGATGTCCGCCAACTTGCCCAGCAGGCAATGGAAGAATATAGCAGCAAACCGAATGGAACGAAGTAGCGTGCATTATTTGCAAATTCAACTAACACTTAACTTCAACTAATCAAGGTAACTTATGGCTCTAATAAAATGTAAAGCATGCGGCAATGAAGTAAGCGAGAATGCGGAAAAGTGTCCTAAATGTGGCGAACCAACCAAAAAAGCAAACTCCATTACATTGACAAATGCTCTGGGCGCCATAGTAATAGTTATTGTAGCAATCTGGTATTTTGGCGGTGGCGGACAAGAGAAGCACATTAATAATGAAATGGGAAAAATTAACAATCAAGTCGCCATAGAAATGATAGAGCAATACAACATCGCCAAGAGACAGGGCGATCCAATTCAAAAATGCATTCAAGCCGGCATTGTTTCAGCTTCATTTTTACAATCTAAAGATGAGGCAAACTATCAGGTATGGAAAAAAACTCAGGATAGCGATTGCAAGGCGGCTGGAATGCCTCAATGAATAAAATGGGTATATTGGCTGGCTTAAAAATTTAACAACATGAGAAAATTGTTAAAAGCCGTTTGCAACTGGTATTACGGTGAAATAGTATTCCCCCCACTCCCAGCAACGCATAGCTACCATAAGATTCACTGGACCGCTAAATCCACAAAACTTCTATTAACTTTTTTCATTAAAAACTGGCAATACATCATCGGATTAATCGTAACTATTACTCTTGCCGTCTTTTTTAGAGCTTGAGTTTTTTGCATAATAACCAACCATAAAACCAAGCCACCAAAACAACCCTAACTTCCATTCCATAATACTCTCCAGTTAAACCCGCACTCGCGGGTTTTTTTACGTGTGAATAATGCACTTTAGTACATATATTCCATGGGAAAGACCCTTGCGGTCTTCACTAAATCTCACAGCAACATTTCTGCTTAACCAAATAATAACACTTTTTTTATAAAAATATAACTTTTGGTGTTGACAAACTAAAACCAATAGTTTTATTATATTTCAAACACCACGCAAAAGGTCTTTGAAAATGCAACCAACTATCAATGAATTACAAGCCGCCTTTAACCGCAGCCGACTAACTCAATTAGGTTACACCCTTCAAACAGCCCTTGATTGTGATGCTTTAAAAACGTGCTTGGTGCGCATTGCAACCAATATGCAAAAACCAGCACCCGTTGTATTCCCTAAACACAGCCCAGTACCTCACTAGACAGATAAATACTAAGGAGTTTGTAATGAATCAAATCACTAAACCTGATCTACAAGATGGCGAAACATACCTATGTGCGTATGTAAATGAAGATGGCAGCGTCACATACACTATTTTAATGCCTGAAAGCAAGATTGATATTAACTGGAAAGATGCAATGGCATGGGCTAAAGAACTAGGCGGCGACCTGCCTACACGTGCCGAACTAATCCATCTTTATGAAAACCACGCTGATAAGTTTGAACTACGCTGGTACTGGAGCAACACGCAGCCCGCCTCTTATTCGAGTAACGCCTGGTGTCAGCATTGCAGCAATGGATACCAGTATTGCTACTACAAGTTTTACGAGTTGCGCGCCCGCGCTGTCCGCAGATTAGTTATTCAATAATTTAGTTATTTTTTTGCTTTTTAAAAGGTAGCCACCATGAACACCATTCAATTTGAAACCATCCCAAACGATGCTGAGTTATTGGCTATCAGCCAATTAGCGCATGAGCGGCATTTAAACCTTATCACTAATGGTAAGCGCTCAGTGCTTTGTTCTATCGTGCCACATGGCTGGAAACTAATGCCAGTGATGCAGAAAGTGGCAGCTTAAAGATGGAAAACGACAACGACATCAGCACCACAATTTACAGCGTGATACTTTTTAGCATCGTCTGCATCGTAGTCTATTTTTTAGTGAGTTATTTAATACCCATGCAAGCGCAACAGCCTGTCACATGCATGGTCGAGCTAGTTAAGCATAACGAAACTAGTCAATTACAAGGGAGAATCAAATGAATGTTATTTTCGCCATTATTGGTGCGCTCACTGTTGCTTATACAGTCGGCTATGTCACCAGCTGGGTCATTCACGGCAAGTTATTTAAGCGTATCAGTAACACGCGCCACTATATGAAAAAGGGCCATCCATTTAAACGCGCTTGGAATTATGCTGGGATGACGCTATGAGAATAGAGTCACAAATGACAAAAGATTTAGAAGCTAAAATTGATGGAACAAGCATCCGCATTGCCTCAACAATCTTCTTAACCAATAACGCTCATTTACAAAATGCAGTCTGGTTAAAACAAGGTAATTTTAGCCTATGTTTAATACTAGATCGTGGTGATACTACTAATCTTATCAATCTACTTAACCAGCATATTGATAATATCCATGCCAATGAAATTGAGTTGATTGCACTTAATACTAAGGCCGCAGCATGACCGCCCTGCTTATTTTCATCAGCACTTTTGTATTGGTATTTGCATTAGGATTTCAGTCGCTGAATGTAAATAACGGCCATTACAAAGCCGCATTTTTAACTAGCTTTGCCATTGGAGTTGCTAATCTAGTTTTATTTAAAACTGTGCCACAGGCTGATTTATTAGACATCAGCGCCTACTTAATTGCAGGGCCATTCGCCATCACTGCCAGTATGAAAGCACATGGATGGTGGCGTAAATGAATCGTACCCAACGCCGCCAAGCAGAGCGCAAAGAACGCCGTGGAATCGTTTACAGCGAGCGCATCATTCCATTACCTGCCCTACTAGATGAATTTACCGTGTTCGACATGCCACAAAGCATTATCGACCAATTGACTAACGGCACGATTGATGCTGCCGACGATGTGCCGGTGTTTAGAGATAACCGAGGCCAATGGTGTGAGGTTGTTCCTGCCCTTGAAGGATGGTTATTTACCTGGCGAAAAATCAATTCCGCGCTTGATTTGGACTTGTATTTCGATGCAATGGAACTACTGGCAAGTCGCTTAGGTAAAAATATATGGTTAAACCCGCCGCATATTGAAATGGCTGCCAAAGAACTTCAAGCCTGCCGGTGCGCATTTCGCACAGCAGATCGTAAAGAAATATCACGCATTGCCAAAACAGCACAAATTCAAATTTTAATGGAGTAATACCATGGAAAACCAAGCACTAGGTCAGCATATCGCTTTAACTGAAATCAAGGCGTCATACACCAACCCAAGAAAACGATTTAATGAGGTTGATCTACAAGAATTGGCAGATAGCATCAAAGCGCATGGCGTGATGCAGCCGATACTAGTCCGCCCATGGGCGCATCCTGAGAATTCGAGCCTCAATATGTCACCAAGCGATTATGGCATTAAATACCAAATCGTTGCAGGTGAGCGCCGTTGGCGTGCTAGCCAGCTTGCACAACAAGAAACAATCCCCGCCATTGTTCGCGAGCTGGACGATCTTGAAACTCTACAACTTCAAATCATTGAGAACCTGCAACGCTCAGACCTGCATCCGCTTGAAGAGGCACAAGGCTTTAAAGCCTTGCTTGATAACAAGGATGCTAAAAGCTGGAATGCAGATGAACTCGCTGTCAAGATTGGTAAATCGCGTAGCTATATTTATGGCGCATTAAAGCTCAATGAACTTTGCACTTTTGCACAAGATATCTTTTTAGATGGGCGCTTTGGTCGTGAAATAGCACTACTCATTGCACGCATCCCAGGTGAAAAGCTACAAAAGCAAGCGACAAAAGAAATTGTTAATGGTAATGGACAAGACACCTTCAGTTTTCGTGCTGCTAAAAATTACATCCGTGATCGCTATACCTTAAGCTTAACTAGCGCCGTTTTTGACACGAATACTACAAGCCTATTACCAGCAGCTGGTTCTTGCTTATCATGCCCTAAACGCAGCGGCAACTACCCTGAATTATTCCCAGACATGGAGAGTACAGACGTCTGTACCGACCCCGATTGCTTTGGCTTGAAAAAAGCCATGCATGTGCAATTGCTTATCGCTAAAGCCCCCAAGGCAATTACGGGCGAAGAAGCTGCCAAGATTATGCCTTACGGTGCAAATAGCTGGGTTTCTGGTAGCCATTATGAAAAACCTACAGATATAGCTATGGGTACTGGCAAGCCATGGCAAGAGTTACTAGGTGAATATATGCCAGAGCCGGTGCTGATTGTTGATGAAAAAAACAATACAACAAACCTTTATGAAGTGAGCGCCCTTCAAGAAAAGCTACAAGAGAAAATCGCATCAGGTGAACTAGTGCTTGAAGCTAAAGCCCCCGCTGAAAAGAATGTCTACCAAATTGAACAAGAAGCACTGCATATAAAACAAGCCGAAGAAACTACCAGACGCCTGGCAATATTCAATAAACTGGCAAAACACTTACATAACCAAGATTATGAAAATATGTCGCTACGATTAGCCGTTGATATGCTGAGTAGAGAAGTAAGCGCAGATTTAACGCCAATCTTAAATCACTATGATTTTGAAGGTGAAGAAGATGAATTTTTCATTGAGTTTTTATCTATAGCCCAACCGAGATCGTGCCTCATTAAAATGCTAGTTTTACTTTCACTTGTAGCAGGCACAGAAGTAAGCAGATGGCAATGGAAGTCAGAAGAAAATAATGCAGATGATAAAGATTATCAGTCTTTATTGAATTTTATCGGCGATATCGGCCTCGATGTATCGCAATTTTTAACCGCCGAACTGCCCTTTACCCCACCTTTGGCTGCGCAGGCGGTTGAACTAAGCGCCGAGACAGCTGAAGCTGTGACTGAAAACCAATTACCGCCGAAATTGCAGGCGATAAAAGACAAAGAGTTAGCCAAGCGCGCTAAAAAAGCGCAGAAGCAAGAACATAATGAATCTGCTAACGCAGATCTAACTACTCAGGCGCTGACTCAGTCAGCGCAAACCAGCGAAGTGATTCAAGAGGTAGAGGTAGAGGTATGACACCTACGCAACAATCAATACTCGATTACTTAAAAGGTGCAACGTCTGCTCAGGCCAAATCAGCACCTGAAATTTATACCGATAGCGGCATTAAAGCCATCTTAATTCAACCTGCATTAGATTACCTTTATGAAAAAGCTTATATCAACCGATGCTTGGTCACTAAAGGCGATTTGCAATATATGGAGTATTGGCCAACTGCATTTAAGGGGCATGCTATGACTAAAGACCCAATACCCGCCTTTGGTAAAGAGCCAAAAGTAAAGCCACTAGAACCCGCAAGCTGGGCCGCATTAAAACAATCTAAATCAGAAAATAAGGAAGGAGTCCACATGACAGAAAGGCCATTTAAAGCATCACAAATACGTGAATTAATTAATGCCAACCAGGGCATCTCACATGAAGAGTTAATCCATAAATTAGCAGGGGAATCTACCGATAAGATTTATGTGCGCAAAGCCTCAGATATGATTACCTACACTATTAATGCAGGCGGCTACACCAAGCGTAATGTGAAGTCAGTTGAAAATGACACCATCACCAAACGCTATTATACCAATGCGCCAGATAGCAACATACCAGAAGTTGACGTGGCCAAACCTAGCCCGATGCCTGAAGATAAAAAGCCACTGACTGATGTGGTAAAAGACTTTGTGAAAGCCGTTGAAGTAGGGGAATCTAACCCGATAGAACGTGAGATTTTTAATAAAGCGACGGTCGTGCCTGAAGTGCTAAAACCCTATGTTGAGGCAGCCGGGCAAATCAACTGTGTGGCAGGATTATCAGCACTTAACTCTCAAGTTGGTGGTGATCACTATAAAAAACTAGGCATCTATCAACCATGGGAAGTTTTCAAACGCTGGATGACCCCTGAAGAATTCAAAGGTGCCATGAAAAAAGAAGTAATCACCTACCTGGCACGCGAACAAGACAAAGGTGGCCGTGAAGATATTGAAAAGGCCATGCATACCATGCAAATCTACTTAGAACTAACCTCGTAACTTAAACCAGTACATCAACCACTATAAATGAAAGGCTACAAAATGAATCAAATCACTAAACCAGAACTAAACGAAGGTGAAACCTATGCCGGCGCAATCATCAACCCAGATGGCACTGGCAATCACATCATACTGCTTACTGGAGACAAAGATGATGGCAATTGGAATGATGCTATGGATTGGGCTAAATCGCTTGGTGGAGATTTACCAAACCGAGTAGAAAGCGCACTGCTATTCAACCAATCAAAAGACCAATTTAAACCTGAATGGTACTGGACAAACGAGCAGCACGCCTCTAATTCAAGTGACGCCTGGTGTCAGCATTACGATGATGGAAGCCAGGGTTACAGCACCAAGAATGACGAGTTGCGCGCCCGCGCTGTCCGCAGATTAATTATTCAGTAATTTAATTATTTTTTTATTTAGCATGGCAAACCATACAGACCTACCTATTTATAAGATTGCTTACGACCTACTGGACGTTATCACGGACTTGACCAAGAACATGCCACGCGATTTCAAAACTAGTATCGGAAGTAAGCTTCGCGACGAGTGCGTTGATATTGTCACGCTTATATTTAGAGCCAATGTATCACGTGAGAAAGCGCCACATCTCTTAAAGCTTGTAGAAAAACAGCAGGTTTTAGAGTTACTCATTCGCCTATCACGTGATAAACGCCTGATTTCAACTGGACAGTATGCCAAGGTCATTGAACTCACAAGCAGCATTGGCAAGCAGGCCAATGGTTGGCGTCGTTCCGCATCGTCTGTTTCATAATGGTTAAGGCTAATATGACTGTACGATTTAATAATCTGGTTTTACCGCTAGCTCACAAGGCTACCGCTATGCGCAGTATAGATACCACTGATAGCTTTCAGGTTAGGTCTAGCGCAGTTACTCCACTGATCGGTGAGAGCCTTCGGCAGAGCGACATAGATAGTAAGATACAACGCAGCACGCCTCTAATTCAAGTAACGCCTGGTATCAGAATTACAACAATGGAAACCAGAATTACAACAACAAGAATAACGAGTTGCGCGCCCGCGCTGTCCGCAGATCATACCGAGCGCCTAGTTGCTGATTTTTCTTTTGAAGAGTTAGTGCAAGCCTACTTAGATTGCAGAAAGCATAAACGTAATACCTCTAGCGCCCTAGCATTTGAATTGAACCTAGAGCGCAATCTAATCGAGCTTTACGATGAATTGCAATCCAATACCTATGCACCAGGCAAATCAATTTGCTTTGTCATTACAAGACCTAAACCACGTGAAGTATGGGCCGCTGACTTTCGCGATCGCATCGTGCATCACTTATTTTATAACCGTATCTCACCGCGCTTTTATGCGTCTTTCATTCACGATAGCTGTGCATGTATACCAGGTCGCGGAACGTTATTTGCATCTAAACGTCTGGAGTCAAAGATTCGTAGCGCTACTCAAAACTGGAGTAAGCCATGTTTTTATCTGAAGTGTGACTTAGCTAACTTTTTTGTGGCCATCGATAAGAATATATTACGCCAACAAGTGGCTGCCAAAGTCACTGAGCCATGGTGGTTATGGCTATCTGATTTAATTCTATTTCACGATCCACGTACTAATTTTGAATTACGCGGCTACCCTGACAAAATTAATCTAGTGCCGGCACATAAACGACTAACTAACCAGCCTTCACATTTAGGTCTACCAATAGGTAATTTAAGCTCACAGTTCTTTGCCAATATTCACTTAAATTCACTGGACCAATTCATCAAGCATCAAATAGGTGCCAAGCATTATATTCGCTATGTTGATGACTTTGTTCTGCTGCATGAGTCACCGCAATGGTTAAACAATGCTTTAGATCGTATTAATGCTTTTCTACCAGTCAAACTAAATGCAAATCTGAACCCGACAAAAACAATACTTCAGCCAGTAGATCGTGGAGTGGATTTTGTAGGGCAAGTGATAAAGCCTTGGCATCGATACACACGAAAACGCACTGTGAATGAAGCAATTAGCCAGCTTGTAAAATCAGCGGCAACAGAGACGTATGAAATGGCTAATAGTTATTTCGGCCTACTGAGACAAGCCTCAAAAAGCCATCATGATAGGGCAAGAATCACCAACGTATTAATGGATAAAGGCTACTGTGTGAATCAAAAACTTACCAAGATTTATAGGAAATCGTCATGTTAAATACATATTCATTCACTGAAGCAGTAGCAAAGCTTAAAACAAGTGAATCAACACTAAGCGTGCTACTTAATAATGCAAAGATTGCAGCTGCAAAAATTGGACAAGGATGGGTGATCCGCGAAGAGGATTTAGATTCATACCTAAAATCTGAGGTGGAGAGACAAACTTTAGAGCGTCTAGCACAGTTAAATGCAGGAATTAAACCAAAGGTAGCCAGCGCCAACCCAGTGAAGCCTACGCAAGCAGAAAAGCGTAGCCGTAAGCCTGATTTAGATAATTTATAGGCTAATATGAAGTAATATGTGTCACTACTGATGAGAGAATTAAAGGTTAAATATGTTAAACAATGATGAATTATTATCAAAAATAGAAGCTGAAATTAAGCTGTACTTTATAGATAATCAGCTTGATTTTTTTGTTGGTAAAGAATTTATTGGAATTGATACAGCAAAATATCTTGCCAAGAGAAGTAATAAGCACCTTGGTTATCACCTTGAAAAAGGATCTTTTGTATTCTCAATACACGCTTTTGTAGCCAAAGATAAGGATGGGGGAAATAATATTATTCAGCCAATTTATATTCAAAGCCACATCACCTAAAAAAAGAAGTGAGATAATAAATTACCAAAGCTTCCCCGCCAAATCTGAACCTCTCAAATTAGCATAGCGCAATGCCATTCTTAACGAACGCCAGCCAAGTATTTTAGCAATCTCAACATCACTTAACTTGGTGCGCTCATAAAACCTGCAAGTCGCTTCATGGCGTAATCCATGAAAAGTAAAATCACCACACTCAGCTGCTTCAAATATTCGACCAAACGTCTGTGATAGTCGCGCGCTAATTTGCTTACGTGAACCTTCAACTGAAAATAGAGCCTCAGTATCAAGCGATTCAATATAATCAGTCAATGCCTTATGCAGCACACTTGTCATTGGCACCTGGCGCTTATCGCCATTCTTAGTTTTATCTAAAAATATCGTATCAGCTTTAAAATCAATCTGTGATTTTTCTAAGGTATAAATTTCAGATAAGCGCATGCCAGATTCAATGGCAATAATAAACAGCATCATAAATTCTTGGGGGCGTTCAAACTCAAAGCCTCGTTGTTTATTACTAGGCTTGCCACCTAAAATAATCCGCTTGGTTTCAACCTCTTCATTAATAGATAATCGGCGATCGCGCTCCACCTCTTCCTTGTGCCCGCTAGCATAACGCTTTGGAAGCTCACGCAATGGATTAGTCACCAATAATGTATCACCTCTGCGTTTAATCCAATCAAAGCAGCGGGCCAATGCGCCCACGTGGTGCCGAATAGTAGAAGGTGAAAGCATACTTTGCTTCATGCCAAGCACAAAGTTATCAGCCCAATCATAATCAAGCCGAGAAATTAAGCGTGGACCATCACGCTTTCTAAGTATGGCCAATAAAGACTGATCGCTATCCGGTACATCAACCGCATCAATATACTGATCAATCGCATCAGCAATTGTGACTATGGCATTTTTCTTGGTAGAAAACTCAATAGGAATCTTGCCAGCATTTAATAATGCTTCAAGTTTTTTGGTATAGGTGTCGCCCTCATCTTCAGTCTCAAACGTGAGATAAACCCTACCATTGGGTAATATCTTGTTTGTTACTGTGTAATAGAACTTACCATTGCGGATTCTTTTATGAGCCATTAACTCGCCTAAACAGCCAACACGACTATACAACGTGCGTCTTTGACGCTTTTTAGTTGGATAAAGTTGGAGTTTATAACGGTTAGTTGGATATATGCAAGATATATTATTGAGTTAAGTAGCCCGCTAAGGCTTATAGATATTGGAGGCGCGAACCAGAGTCGAACTGGTCTAAACGGCTTTGCAGGCCGCGGCATAACCGCTTTGCTATCGCGCCTTTTGGGGCAGCATTAAAAATTAAATGTAACGAAATATGCAATTTGTCACAACGTTTAACACTCACTTGCTGAAACTAAAACGGCGAAAGCCTATAAGCATTCGCCGTTTTATGTACTTACTACCAAATTCGTGGAGCGGGAAACGAGACTCGAACTCGCGACCTATACCTTGGCAAGGTATCGCTCTACCAGCTGAGCTATTCCCGCGTCATTAAGACAGGCGCCATTATAGCGATTTTCAGAATATCGTCAATACTAATCAACACTCAATTTACTTATTTATTACCGAATCATTTGTAAATTATTTACTTTTTAACTTAGGCCATGCAGCCTTTAGGTAATAAGCCATTGATAGCAATGTTAAAAATGCTGCCAGCACAATTAAAACTTGTCCAAACCATTTAGTTGGGAAAATACCTAAGCCACCTAAATCAACATCATCCCAATAAAGTAACAATAATATAGCAAGCATTTGCGCAACTGTTTTGACTTTTCCTATCATCGCAACACCTACGCTGCTGCGTTGCCCTTCACCTGCCATCCATTCACGTAAAGCACTGATGGCTATTTCTCGTCCAATGATAATCAATGAAACGATTGCACCTACGCGCCCAAACTCAACTAAAACAATCAGGGCAGCAGCTACCATCAACTTATCTGCCACTGGGTCTAAAAATGCGCCGAAAGAAGATGTTTGATTCCAGCGCCTAGCTAGATAGCCGTCTAACCAGTCAGTGATTGCCGCAATCAGAAAAACCGTTGCAGCAAAGACATTCACAATATGAGAAGGCATTGCGCCCAAAGTTCGGAGGTTTTCTGGCCAGTAAAATGCGCCAACAAAAATTGGAATCAACAAAATACGTAACCATGTAAGCATAGTTGGAATGTTAATTTTCATTGCTTACCACTTTTCATCAGTGCAACTCTCCATATATTTTCTCAGCTAAATTCTGGCTGATGCCTTCAACTTGGGTTATTTCATCAATACTAGCACTTTTTACACCATCCAATCCACCAAAGCGCGTTAGTAGGGCTTTGCGACGCTTAGCGCCTATGCCTTCAATATCTTCCAAACTAGAGTGCATTCGCGCCTTGGCTCGCTTGGCTCTATGACCTGTAATAGCAAATCGATGCGCTTCATCACGTATCTGCTGTAGCAGATGTAAACCTTTGTTATCTTTCTCCAAGTTTAGCATTTCGCCTGTGTCAGAAAAAATCATAGTTTCTAGCCCAGGTCTTCGCTCTTCACCTTTAGCAATACCAATCAACAAGATATCTTGAAGTCCAACTTCCGCCATCACTTCAACTGCAATACCTAATTGCCCCTTGCCTCCATCAATAAAGATCAAGTCAGGACGCATGCCCTCGCCTGCTGCTACCTTTTTATAGCGGCGAGTCAGTACATCTTTCATTGCCGCATAATCATCGCCCGGCGTAATGCCAGTGACATTGTAACGTCTATATTCACTATTTTGCAGATCACCACGATCAAACACCACGCAACTGCCAACCGTCGCTTCACCCATGGTATGACTTATATCAAAACATTCTATACGTTCGGTATTGTCGGGCAAATGAAGAGCTTCGCGTAGAGCTTCTAATTTTGCGGTTTGGTTAGCTGAAGTTGCAGCACGTTGACCTAGCGCAAGCTCGGCATTTGTTTGCGCCATTTTTAGCCATACACGTTTATCGCCAATCGGGTTGGTGTTGATTTTCACCTTGCGCCCAGCTTGATCACTCAGCACTTCTTCAAGCACAGAAGTTTCTATTTTTATGCCCACCACAATCAGCGGGGGGGTGTTCTGTGCCACATAATGCTGCGCAAGAAATGCCTCCATACTTGTTTCCAGCGTTTCACCCTCTGAATTCTTAGGCATATAGCTTCTGTCGCCCAAATGCCTTCCGCCTCGTATCATCACCAAATTAATGCAATGCTGACCTTGCAACTCGGCACAGGCGACTACATCGGCATCCGATACATTAAAATCGCTCACAAACTGCTTGGCTTGCACTTGCCGCAGCGCCTGCATGCGGTTGCGAAACACCACTGCTATTTCATATTCCTGATTCTCCGCAGCTGTGTTCATTTTCGCGCCAAGCGCATCAATCACTTCATTAGTCTTACCCTGTAAAAACATCGCTGCTTGATGTACATCATTATTGTAATCTTCAGTAGAAATCAAACCCACGCAAGGCGCAGTGCATCGATCAATTTGATGCTGCAAACAAGGACGACTGCGATTAGCAAACACGGTATTCTCGCAAGTACGCAACTTAAAGACTTTTTGCAATAACAGAATGCTCTCACGCACCGCAACAGAATTAGGGAAAGGGCCAAAATATTGGTTACCTTTACGCTGTGTACCACGGTGAAATGCTAAACGTGAGGAGACATCACCGGTCAACACTATATAAGGATAGGATTTATCGTCGCGAAACAGAACGTTGTAACGCGGCATTAAGCTCTTAATCAGATTATTTTCCAGCAACAAGGCTTCGGCTTCATTGTGTGTAACCGTGGTTTCAATTTTCACGATATTACTCACCATCATCCGCGTACGTGGGCTTGGCAAGTTTTTATTAAAGTAACTCGAAACGCGTTTTTTCAGGTCTTTGGCTTTGCCCACGTAAATCACTTCATCTATGGTGTTTATCATGCGATAAACACCAGGCAGATTAGGCAGGTTTTTTAGAATGGGTTTTGGGTCGAACATGGGCTTATTAAGCTCTAGTTGCTTATTCCGCTTTAGCTTCGGCTATGCGCGACAAACGAGCCTCTTCAGCCTTTTTGGTATCTTCAATCTCACGCATCACACTTTTTAAGTCAACAGCTTTAGTGCTTTGCCTAAAACGACCAGTGAGAGGCGTTTCTAGCGTTAAATCGCCATGCGCATACAACGCCCAAATTTCTTTGCCGTATTGCGTAGTGAGCAACTCTGGCGCAAAACGTCCAAAATAATCGCTTAAGTTTCTAACATCGCGCTCTAGCATCTCACTTGCGTTGTTATTACCTGCTGCATCCACGGCCTGAGGAAGATCAATAATCACAGGACCATCAGCACTCATTAAAATATTAAACTCGGACAAATCGCCATGCACGATGCCAGCACAAAGCATGCGTACCACTTCTTTAATTAAAGTAGCGTGCTGAATACGTGCCCCTTCCGCACTAAAAGTCACATCGTTTAAACGTGGCGCAGCGTTGCCGTTGGCATCTGTCACCAACTCCATTAACAATACGCCTTCGTAAAAATTATAGGGTTCGGGAACGCGCACGCCTGCATTGGCAAGGCGATACAAGGCATCTACCTCTGCGCTTTGCCAAGCGGCTTCTTGTGATTCACGTCCGAATTTTGAACCTTTAGCCATCGCGCGACTTTGACGGCTATTTTTAACTTTTCGACCTTCGGTGTAGTCTACACTTTGGCGAAAGCTACGTTTATTTGCCTCTTTATACACCTTTGCGCAACGTACTTCATCGCCGCAACGCACAACATATACGGTAGCTTCTTTGCCGCTCATTAGTTGACGTACTACGTCATCAATCAAGCCATCTTCGAGTAAGGGTTCTAGTCTTTGAGGTGTTTTCATAAAAAGCATTTTAACACCATGCCGTCATTCAACACCAGTGATTGGCATCGCTGCAGAGTATATGCGCTAAAGCGCATTATTCATGCAATAAGCGCTACGACTAATCAATGTTTTTTAGTTTGCACTTAATATTTAAATCTGGGTTTTCGCTGCACGAATAATGTCGGAGTTTACTCATCGAGCAACTTCCCGCCTATTGCCCAATCGTCATAAGCCACTTCTTCAAAGGTAATGTATGTGTAAGATTTTGGTTTATGGGCAACACGTTCTAAAGTCTCAGTAAACTCTTTGGCAATTTGCGCTTTTTGATCCTTAGTGACAGAACCTGCTAACTTGATGTTCACGTATGGCATATTGAATCTCCTTTTAGTTTAAGTAAATAAAAATGGTACTGGGTGCTTGGCATAAGCAATATATAAGGGGTGTTGCGGGCTATTGTCTGCATTAAGTTGCAGGCACTTTACTTTATCTTGCAAATTGGCATTTTTTAATAGTGATAGCACAGCTTGCCCCCTGGGCGCAGCTAGCGGATGCTTTCCCCAACCGCATACAGTAATTGCAGATGCCTGAACGGCACGCAGAATGCAATTGTCGGCTTCTAAAGTATCACCTAGCAAATCGTTTACAGTATTTAATTGAGTAGAATTTGTCATACGAAATGGAAATAAATTCACAATAATCATACTGCCGTAACCCATTGCAATAGCGCGACGCTGACAGCGTTCAATGGTCGGGTCGTTATCTACTTCGTTTGCTGTACTGGGGTTTAGCATTAGAAAGCTGATTACCTCACTGCTTAAATCCCAATCTCGGCGTAACCAATAACGATATTTCTCGCAATCTGAAAAGTGCGCTTCAGATTGTTGTATTAAGGTGTTATGTTGCTTAATAATCATGATGATTCAAGACAGAATTCATTTTTTGTTAATCAAAAACTCAGTTAGGCTTAAGCATAATTAAAGTTGGTACTGAAAGCTAGCTGTATAATATAGCCCATGCTTAGTTACCGCCACGCCTTTCATGCAGGCAATCATGCCGATGTGCTTAAACATTATGTGTTAGGCCTAGTTCTTGCGCACGCAAAACAAAAATTAAAACCATTCTGGTACATTGATACGCATGCTGGCGCTGGCATGTATAGCCTGACTGAAGGCTATGCCACAAAGAATGCGGAGTTTGAACAGGGCATAGCCAAACTGCTTAGCGCGAAAAATTTACCTGTGTCTCTGGCTAATTTTGTTGCGCAGATTAATCGCTTTAACACCAACAGTCTAGATTTTTACCCTGGCTCACCAGTGGTCGCTCAAGATTTTTTACGTGCAGATGACAAAATGCGTCTATTTGAGTTACACCCTAGTGATTACAAATTACTGATAGAAAACTTTAAAGGTCAAGGCGCCATTAAGTCAAAAAACAGTTCCGTCAGAATTGAAATGCAAGATGGCTTTTCTGGCATTAAATCTTGCTTGCCACCACCAACGCGCCGAGCTGTAATACTGATAGATCCTCCTTATGAGGATAAGCAGGATTATCAACGTGTAGTTAGCATGATTAAAGATAGCTTGATGCGCTTTGCTACTGGCACTTATATGATTTGGTACCCTATTTTACAACGCCCTGAGTCGCGCGAGATAACAGAAGATTTAATGCATTTGGATTTAGCCAATTGGCTACATGTTGAAATGACCATACATTCGCCATCATTAGAAGGTTTTGGTATGCACGGAAGCGGATTGTTTATTGTAAACCCACCTTGGACACTGCCTAACATCTTGAATGAAACAATGCCAGTGTTAACGCAATTATTGGCTTTAGATGAAACTGCTAACTACGCCATAAATTACAAAATAGCTTAATAAAAATAAACTATTAAGCTGATACAATACGTCACGTTACTTACTAATAAAGGTTTTAAAACATATGGCGCAAAGCAAACCGACCCGAACAGAATACAAACAAGGCAGCATAATGACCAATATTTTATTTGGTAGCCGCTGGTTACAACTACCATTGTATTTGGGCTTAATTGTAGCTCAAGGAGTCTATGTGGTTTTCTTTGGGGTAGAACTGGTTCATTTGGTATCAACCGCACATGCCATTAAAGAAGCGGACATCATGCTTATTGTATTAGGTTTGATTGATGTGGTGATGATTTCAAACTTGCTGATTATGGTGATTGTGGGCGGCTACGAAACCTTTGTTTCACGCCTTAATTTAACAGGTCATCCTGATGAGCCAGATTGGCTGTCCCATGTAAATGCTAATCTACTTAAAGTTAAATTAGCGACTGCAATTATCGGCATTTCATCTATTCACTTACTTAAAACATTTATTAATGCTGAAAATCTCACCGAAAAAACATTGATTTGGCAAACTGTGATTCATATGGCGTTTGTATTTTCTGCAATTGCCATTGCTTATATTGATAAACTGATGCGTGAAGAAGTTAAGCATTAATGCAGTCTCAAATTAATAAATCCTAACAATAGGTGGCAGTGCAGATGCAGCTGTTTCAACAGTAAATTCTTGCACAGCTACGGTTTTATCGTTTTCAGTTTCCACGCTCACTTTCCAATCTCCCGCTTGTAAATCTGTCTTATAAGTATACCCACGAAAGCCGTTGTAGCGTCCACCAGATAACGAGAAGCCAACGCGTGACATAGTTTTCCAACCTTTATTTTCGTCATAATACTGCCAACGGTGATATAAGCGCGTTTTTAATCCTGCAGGCGCAAATACCGATGAAAAACAATATACGCGCTGCCTAGGCAACACTTGTAATTCATTACTGGTTTTTCGCCAAAATGACCACCAACTTGCGGGTTGCTGGCTTAGCTCATAATTACCATTTACTTTTCTCAACGCATAACCAACTGCAATATCGCGCTTGACTAGCGGCACAGGTGGAATCATATCAAAGGTATAAGCCAGCATTAACACTATCGCTATCAGCCCAACTGGCTTAATGCTACCATCATGATTAGGTGTTTTTTTGTACAGCCAATATGCAGCACCTGCACCTAAAATCGTACTTAAATAAAACCAAAAGGCATGAATGCTACCCATTAAGTACGGCAACGAGAAGTTAAATAACAACATCGCACAAAAACCAAATAAGGCCCAGCTTAGGGTAAATTGCTTGTATTTATCCTCTAAATATTCATTGGCAATCAAAATTATTGCCAATAGAAGTGCCATGGACCAAGCTAACCAATGATTAGCACTTTTAAAATACAGAATAAACAAAGCGCTAAGCAAGTTACCAAACATAAATTGCAATAAAAAGTATGGCAACCTTTTCCAGTAAAACCGTGCATGTACTTTGCCTAACCATGTTGGAAATTTTGTTGGGTCTGCCAATATATACCTTGGGCTACCTAAGATAAAAAGTATGGTCGCAGAAATCAGCAAATAACCGAAAAAAATAATCAAATCTGAAGCTACAACATTGCGTCCAATTGTAAGTGCATCCCACAAAAATCCTCCTAGGAAAAATAATGTGGGAAAGAAATCTGCCAAATTCAAGACTTGATGATACAAACGCGATTGTTTGATTTTTTCAATGACCATATTTTTTGCTTTACGCCAAAAAGGCTAGCTTTTATATCAAGCTACCAATAACAAAACCAAGCACAATGCCAATAATTAGTGCAATTGTTAAAGCTCTGTAAGTAATGACGTCTTTCGAATAACCTCTTTTAATTGCCACATAGGATACCAAATATCCCACCGCATTTAACAGCCATATAATAGATAAACTCAGTACTTTTACAATTAGTGGTCCAACAATCGGCACCAGCCCAACTATACCTAACACCCAAGCAAATACATGCGATATTACTGCTAAAAGCACAACGCTAACTGTCACCACCTTAGCATGCCAACCATAAGTCCAAGCCGCAGATACACAAAATGTTAGAAAGATTGCCAACGGTAACATCCATTTCCAAGCACCGCTTTTAGATGGAGGGATAATGACATCTTGGCTAAAAATTGGAGGAGGTTTGTTAGGTTGTTGCATGGGATTTTCTGTATTCATCGTGAAATGATAACAGAATAACTTGCAAGTGCAGGCGCGCTGTAAGCACAGGCTTTACCTACACTTGCAAAGGTAAATCTAAATCACTTCGGCTATCGCAATCACTTTTTTACCATTACTTAACGTTTCAAGCGCGCCTTTATACTCGGTCATTTGGTCAAAGTTTAGGTATTTATAAATCTCAGCCGTGTTCGCAAGTTTATTACCTACTGTTTCTAAATATTCCGCATGTGTAGGCATACGACCCAATTTAGCGCACACTGCGGCCAATTCAGCCGAACCCAAATAGACGCGCGCATCTTTTCCCATACGATTATCAAAATTACGCGTACTAGTAGAAAATACCGTTGCTTTATCCGCTACCCGCGCTTGGTTTCCCATACATAAGGAACAACCTGGAATCTCGGTACGCGCTCCTGCTACACCAAATACTGAATACACCCCCTCATCTCGCAACTGCGCCTCATCCATGCGCGTTGGCGGTGCAATCCATAAACGTGTAGGAATGCCGCCAGAGCCTTCTAGTACCTTTGCTGCCGCACGATAGTGACCGATATTAGTCATGCAACTACCAATAAAAACTTCATCAATCTTATCACCAACTACTGCTGATAATGGCTTTATATCATCAGGGTCGTTCGGGCAAGCCACTAACGGCTCTTTGATTGTGTTTAGATCGATTTCAATGATGTGCGCATATTCAGCATCAGCATCTGGTTTTAACAGCGAAGGTTTAGCCAACCAAGCCTGCATGCTTTCGATACGACGTTGCAAGGTGCGTGGATCTGCATAACCGTTTTCAATCATGTTTTGCATCAGCACGATATTTGAATTTAAAAACTCAATGACTGGCGCTTCATTTAACAACACAGTACAACCATTCGCTGAACGCTCTGCTGATGCATCTGCAAATTCAAAAGCTTGTTCTACTTTTAAATCCGGCAAACCTTCAATTTCTAAAATGCGACCGTTAAATACATTCTTTTTTCCTGTTTTACCTACCGTTAAATTACCTTCTTGAATCGCCGCGTACGGAATCGCATTCACCAAGTCACGCAAGGTAATACCAGGTTGCATCGTGCCCTTAAATCGCACTAATACAGACTCAGGCATATCCAACGGCATAGCACCTGTTGCTGCAGCAAAAGCCACTAGTCCAGAACCCGCTGGGAATGAAATTCCGATGGGAAAACGTGTATGTGAATCGCCACCTGTACCTACTGTATCAGGCAAAATCATTCGATTAATCCAAGAGTGAATCACGCCATCTCCCGGGCGTAATGACACGCCTCCACGGCTAGACATGAATTCTGGCAAGCTATGTTGTAATTTAATATCTACTGGTTTTGGGTATGCCGCTGTGTGACAGAAGCTTTGCATTACTAAATCGGCACTAAAACCCAAACAAGCCAACTCTTTTAACTCATCACGTGTCATACCACCTGTCGTATCTTGCGAACCTACCGTTGTGGCTTTTGGTTCACAATAGGTATTTGGACGTACCCCAGTACCTTCTGGCAAACCACATGCGCGGCCAACCATTTTTTGCGCAAGCGTATATCCTTTGGTTGAGATAACTACAGGCGCAGCGGTAATAAAAGCAGTCGTTTCGGGCAAGCCAAGTGCTTTACGTGCATTTGCAGTTAAGCCGCGACCGATAATCAATGGAATGCGGCCACCCGCTTGCACTTCATCTGGCATGGTGACGGGATTTAGTTCAAAAGCTGAAAGCACTTCACCCGCCTCATTCAGCACTTTTCCTTCATACGGCTTGATAACAATCACGTCGCCCATACTCAGCTTTGACACATCACATTGAATCGGCAAGGCGCCTGAATCTTCAGCGGTATTAAAGAAAATTGGTGCTATTTTAGCGCCTAAAATCACGCCGCCAGTGCGTTTGTTTGGAATGTTAGGGATATCATTGCCCATAAACCATTGCACGGAGTTAATGGCAGATTTTCGAGATGAACCTGTACCGACTACATCGCCCACATAAGCCAACGGCAAGCCTTTTTCTTTCAAGGTATCAATCAGTTTTAAGCCTTCAGGCATTTTGTTGATCAGCATAGCTTTGGCATGCAATGGAACATCTGGGCGGCTCCACGCATCTTGCGCAGGGCTTAAATCATCGGTATTGGTTTCACCATCAACCTTAAAAACGACCATTTTAATTTCTTTAGCCAACGCTGGCGCATTGGTGAACCACTCGGCATTCGCCCAGCTTTCTATCAATTTCTTAGCGTGAATATTGCCAGCTTTCATCAACACATCTACATCATGAAATGCATCGAACATCAAGATTGTGCTACTTAAAGCTGTCACTGCATGAGCCGCCATTGACGTTCCTAAAAGGCTTACTAAAGCTTGTACGTTATAGCCGCCAAGCATTGTACCAAGCAATCCAACCGCTTTTTCTGCTGAAATGATTGGTGATTTAGCTGTGCCTTTTGCAACATCTGCCAGAAAAGCGGCTTTGACATAAGCCGCTTGATCTACACCTGCTGGAGTACGATTAGTAATTAAATCGAGTAATAGTTCAGCTTCGCCTGCTGGTGGATTCTTCAGCAACTCAACTACTTGAGCGACTTGCTCTGCAGACAAAGGTAATGGTGGAAGTTGAGCTGCACTACGCTCGGCAACATGGGCTTGATATGCGTTTAACATGGTAATTGAAGGCTCTTATAAAAATACTGTTTAAAAATATATTGCATTATTATAAACCAGCCTAAATCATGAAAAATTTCACATTTGTAAAATTCGCATACATTAAGCTAGTTGGTTTGGTTGAATAATTTTTCGTCTGGCGGCAAGGTACAGCTTCTACCTTGGCTGCGTAACTGCCATCTATCTAAAATCTCTTTCTGATAATCTGCGCCGTTTTTCAGTACTAAAAATGCGCGTACTTCGGTAACGTCTGCAAAGCCATTTTTATCGGTATCCATAGCGGCTACATTATCTTCTACCGTCGGACCCGAGTATTCACCATATTTATCGGTTAAGTATTCCAGCACATTTTCAGCACTGGCGGCAGTGGCACTCAACAACCCTCCAACTAATAGTCCTACTGACAATCGTTTTAGCATTTTATTTGCGCTCTCTAATCATTCCATCATTAAATTTGACAGAGTTTAACGCAAATAGTGCAATGCTCATGTAACTTAAGATACAGAGTGAATTTTGATTATTTTATGTTGTGCAATCTTTTCTTTCCACTCAACTGGTCCAGTGATGTGTACTGAATTACCTGTACAATCCACCGCCACCGTCACAGGCATATCTTGCACCGTAAATTCGTAAATCGCCTCCATACCTAAATCTGCAAACGCCAGCACTTCTGCCTTTTTAATGGCTTTGCTTACCAAATAAGCCGCACCACCTACAGCGGTCAAATAAACTGACCTGTATCTTGCGATAGCAGCAATAGTTTCATCGCCACGTTCTGCTTTACCTACCATGCCAAGCAAACCAACATCACTTAACATCATCTCTGTAAAACCATCCATACGTGTGGCCGTAGTAGGGCCGGCTGGACCAACCGCTTCATCTCGCACCGCATCTACAGGACCAACGTAGTAAATAAAACGGTTCTTAAAATCCACTGGTAATTTCTCACCTTTAGCTAACATCGTTGCAATTCGCTTGTGTGCGGCATCGCGACCCGTGAGCAATTTTCCGTTCAACAACAAAGTCTGACCTGGCTTCCAAGTTTGAATATCCGCTTGCGTAAGCGTATCTAAATTTACCCTTAACGATGCCTCACTTGGTGTCCAATGAACATCTGGATATTCACTTAAATTAGGCGCTTCTAGTTCTGCTACACCACTGCCATCTAACTCAAAATGCACATGACGTGTAGCCGCACAGTTTGGAATAATCGCCACAGGTAAAGAAGCCGCATGGGTTGGATAATCTAAAATCTTCACATCCAACACCGTTACCAACCCACCTAAACCTTGTGCGCCTATCCCTAAATTATTGACCTTTTCAAAAAGCTCTAAACGTAATTCTTCAATTCGAGACAACTTGTCATTATGGGCACCCTTAGCTTTCAGTTCGTGCATATCTATCGGAGCCATCAAAGACTCTTTTGCTAACAACATGGCTTTTTCTGCACTACCCCCTATGCCTATGCCCAACATGCCCGGCGGACACCAACCTGCACCCATTTGGGGCACCACTTCCAAAATCCAATCCACTATGCTGTCATTTGGGTTGAGCATCGCCAGCTTGGCTTTGTTCTCAGAACCACCACCTTTTGCAGCAATTTGCACATCGACCTTATCACCAGCCACTAGCGAAACATGCACCACTGCTGGTGTATTATCCTTAGTATTGGCGCGCTTCCCAGCGGGGTCACTTACAATCGAAGCGCGCAATTTATTCTCTGGCAGCATATACGCACGACGCACACCTTCATTCACCATATGCTCAACATCGATAGTAGCATCCCACTTTACGTTCATGCCTACTTTAATGAAAGCAACAACGATGCCAGTATCTTGGCAAAGTGGTCTTTTTCCTTCTGCACACATACGCGAGTTGGTTAAAATCTGTGCGATCGCGTCTTTAGCAGCAATTGATTGCTCTGCCTCGTAAGCGCGACCCAAGGCCTGAATATAATCTACTGGGTGATAGTATGAAATATATTGCAAAGCATCAGCAATGCTTTGAATAAAGTCCTCCTGGAGTATCGTTGTCATAATATATCTACAATCTCTATCTGGCTGATTTTGCGTATGCAATTTTGTTATTAATGTCTTTACGCAAGATTTTTCCGTTTTTGGTACGTGGAAAATCTTTTGTCAAATAAACTGTTTTGGGCGCCTTATATGCCGCTAAATGCTGTTTACCATAAGCCATTAACTCATCTGCTGTTACTTCTGAATTTGGTTGTAGAATCACGTAAGTTACCACTAGCAACTTGTCTTTTTCTAACTCTTCGCCCACCGCAGCGCAATCGGCCACAGCTGGGTGAGATTTATAGACGCGCTCAATTTCATAGGGTGAAACGCGGTAACCAAAGCTTTTAATAATGTCATCTTTACGGCCTAAGAACCAGATATAACCGTCTTCATCATAGCGGGCATAGTCACCTGAGAAGAACCAGCCGTCATGTTTATATTTGGCGGTTTCATCATCTAGATTCCAATAGCGCAAGAATAAACCTGGATCTGTGTCTGGCACACTAATCATACCTTCTTCACCTTGCGGGACTTCTTCGAGCGTTTCAGGATTTAATAATTTGATGTTATGACCAGGTTGTGGAAAGCCAGCAGAACCAGCACGGATTGGACGGAAGATACTTTGGCTTAAATAATAAGAAAACTCACTCATACCAACGGCTTCATATATATCCGCACCAAAACGCTCACGCCATTGTTGTAACACTTCATCAGATAAATGTTCACCAGCACTCATGCAATGACGAAGGCTAGGCACATCCACTTGCTTAGCTGATGATTTTTGAATAATTTGACGATAAATTGTTGGCACGCCAACAAAAATTGTTGCTGAGTGCTTTGCAATTAAGCGTGTCCACAAATCAGCGTCATTTTTGCCTTCATGGACTATGACCGTTTTGCCTAAATATAGCGGATCCATCAAGCCTGAACCTAACACATAGGTCCAGTTAAATTTGCCTGAATGCATAATGCGGTCTTGTGCAGAGCTGTCTTTTTTTCTATCAAAATCAAACCAATATTTAGAGGCGGGTTCACGACCAATCAAAGCACGGTGTGCATGTAAGACGCCTTTAGGGTAACCTGTTGTGCCTGATGTATACACCAAATAGGCAGGATCATCAGAGGCGGTTAAATGTGCTGGCTCAGTGATTGAAATCGCAGTAAGTTGTGGATCTAAATCGCACACATTGAGTGTTGCATGTGGGGTAACTTCACCAACACCTGACAAAAACACATGTTTTAAATTAGGCAAATCAGTTAAATGGTCTTGCAATGAAGGCCATGCAGCTTTGTCCGTCACCAACACAGTCGCTGCTGAATCTTTTGCTAAGTAGGCTACCTCTTCAGCCGTGAGCAAAGTTGAAGTAGGCACTGATATCGCCCCACGCTTCATTGCCCCTAAAAAAGCAGTTGGATAATCTAAACTATTTGGCAAGCGAATTAGCACACGCTCCCCCGCAAGCACATTTAAATTTCTGAGCAATTGAGAAAACTGAGCTGTACGTTTGGCTAATTGCTCAAAAGTGATTTGTGAAGTGCCTTGGGTATCATCTTCCACAATCATCGCAATCGCTTGGGCTACAGGCGTATTGAGGTGCTTGTCAGTGCAAGCTACGCCAATGTTAAAATGTTTAGGAACATTCCATTGCCAATCTGGAAATTTTTCAAATATTTGCATTATTCAACTTTCATAATTTTTCTGAATCAATTGTTGATATATAACGATTTATGACTTATAAAAAACTTGCCCAACAAATAAATTTTTATAATATCGCGCCATACGGCCAGTTTTGACGGATGACTTGTGCTGGCAATAGCTCAAGTACTTGCAAAGCAAAATTCTTATCCTCTGGCGTAATTGCACGTAAGGCATGGGCACGCAATAGTGTTTGCAATGCTTTTCCAAACATAGGTGGATCAAGCATCTCACCTTCAAACTTGATGGCGCCACCGTGTAAAGCATCAGCCTCAATAGCCGCTTTGAGGATACGCACTTTTTGGTTAACATCAGTAGGTGAAGGCGTGTAAGCCGTTTTGCATAGGTGTATATGTCCTGGGTGTATCACTTGCTTGCCTGTTAAGCCCATCGCAGCTTCTTGGCAAGCATGTTTATAAACAATTCGTGATTCATTATCTCCATGCAGATCTAGCCAGCGACGCACATCATGCGGTTCTACAAATTTTTCTGGCATGATATTGGCGCCAATCAAAGTTTCCACGCCACCAATCACGCCCTTACCTGCAATACGCGCTTCAAACATCAGTTGATTCATGTAAAACTGCAACTCTTCAATCCAGTTTTCTGGAGTGATATGTATGCCCATTGCTTTTGAAAAGTCATGAATACCAAATACAACGTGTTTAACCGTGCTGTACTGTAACAACTCAGGCGCAATTTTAAGAGATTTCGGATGCTCAATAATCGGCTGTATCGTTATATTCGGGTTAATCTCCAATAGAAAACTGGATAAATCTCGCACCTCAGCAGCCCCATAGGCTTCGCCAGCTTTAGCTAGCATCACAACATCAATATAATCCGCCATGTCCTTGACTAATTGCATGTCAAGTTCATATTCATCTGTTCGAAATGAGTTGGCACGAATCGCAATAGTCACTTGATTGTTCACTTTACGTAACAACGGCAATTCTTGACGTAATAAATCTCTACTCATTTCTTTTTGACGACAACCATCTTCAAGGTCAAAAACCAATGTATGAGCATTCGTATTATGTGCATGTTTGCGCATACGTGCTGCGGCTTGCGTCAAGTCTTCATATATACCTAGCGCAGGTGAATATTTGACTGGAGGATAGTAAAGTTGTATACCTGGCCAACTTTCACCAAGCATAGCGCTGTTGCTATAGCATTTAATTTTGCTATGGCTATTCGTGTTTAAATCTTCTGTAATTGGATGTACGTTAGTCATGTTTATTCTTTCACTTATTATAATTTTTCTAGCTATTTATTACTTCATGGCTACTTAATTTTGTCAACACACTTCGCATCGCAAGCGCATCCAGATTTTTAAGCTTTAATCCTTCAATATTGCTAACTTCTATTCTTGAAGTCACCAAATCTAAAAATTCATTATCAGGTAAATCTAAAATGCCGTTAAAAGCAACCAATTCTTGTACCGTTAAAGTTGACAAGTTCTTTTCAGAAAAACGTTGCAAAATAATATCTAACTCCAGTAAACCTCGACGGCATCGCCAACTGAGTCTGCGTATTTCTTCATCTGTCATGTTTTTTTCAATATACATTTACAACCTTAATTTCATTTTTAAAACTAATGTCTAACGTCTATCCATCAACGACTTAAATAGCCTTAATTTCAATTTTCTTTTTACTAGTTGCTTTATGTTCTCTAGCCTGTTCAAATTTAAGATCTTTAATTTTGGCTATTGCAGCATTTGGATTCAATTTCTTGGGGCAAACTTCCACGCAGTTCATAATGTTATGACAACGATACAAACGTTCTGGCTGTTCTAAATTCTCTAAACGCTCATCTATCGCTTGATCTCGGCTATCAACCATAAAGCGATAGGCTTGCATTAAACCTGCTGGACCGACGAATTTATCTGGGTTCCACCAAAAAGAAGGGCAAGAAGTCGTGCAAGCTCCGCATAAAATACATTCATACAAGCCATCTAATTTGGCACGATCTTCTGGTGACTGTAAGCGCTCAGTGTCAGGCGGCGGGTCGTTATTCACCAAATAGGGTTTAACTGAATTGTAGTTCTCAAAAAACTGTGTCATATCAACGACTAAGTCACGAATCACTGGCAGACCTGGCATGGGCCGAAGTACCACAGGCTCTTCTAAATCCGATAATTTAGTAATGCACGCTAAGCCATTTTTTCCATTAATATTCATACTGTCAGATCCACATACGCCTTCACGACATGATTTACGCAAGCTTAAACTATCGTCTAAATCTTTGATTCGCAACAAGGCGTCCAACAACATTTGGTCGCTATCTTCAAGTTGTATATCGTAATCTTGCATGTAAGGCTTTTTATCAACATCTGGGTTAAATCTATAAATTGAAAATTTCATGTTGTTATCTTTAATTTCTAAATGTTTCTGTGGTGAATTTAAAATGTCTAATAAACACGCGCTTTAGGCTCAAAGCTTTCTACGGTTTGCGGTTTTAGCCGCACTGGCTTATACGCCAAGCGATTGCCTTCACGGTAATAGAGTGAATGTATGAGCCAATTTTTATCGTCACGACCACTAAAGTCTTCTCGTGCATGCGCGCCTCGACTTTCTGTACGAGCTTCTGCAGCATGCATCGTTGCTAAAGCTACTTCGACCAAATTATCAAGTTCTAACGCTTCAACTCTAGCGGTATTAAATACTTGGCTTTTATCTTTAATCACTGTGTTTTTAGCGCGTTCTGCGATTTTGTCAATTTCAACGACACCCGCTTTTAATAGCTCTGGGAAACGAAATACGCCACAGTGGTTTTGCATCGCTACACGCAAATCTGCACCAACTTGTTTCACGGTTTCCCCCTGTGTTTGGGTTTCAAGTCTACTCAATCTAGCTAATGTCTTATCAAACGCATCTGCAGGTAATGGTTTGTGGATATTGTCTTTTATCACTTCTTCCACCATTTTGTCACCCGCTGCGCGGCCAAACACTACTAAATCTAATAAAGAGTTAGAGCCCAAACGATTCGCACCATGTACTGAAACGCATGCGCATTCGCCAACAGCATATAAGCCATTTACTACAGATTGACCGCCACTTGCATCTGGCACAACAACCTGACCTTGTAGATTTGTAGGAATGCCACCCATCATGTAGTGCACAGTTGGTACGATAGGAATTGGGTCGTAAACAGGATCTACGCTAGCAAAGGTTTTAGCAATTTCACGTATACCTGGTAATTTGTCGTTGATTAAAGCCTCACCTAAATGATCAAGCTTTAAATACACAGCATCTTTATTTTTTCCAACTCCACGGCCTTCTTTAATTTCGGTGGCAGTTGCTCGAGAAACCACATCACGGCTCGCCAAGTCTTTTGCATGTGGTGCGTAGCGTTCCATAAATCGCTCGCCTTCGCTATTAACCAAATATCCACCTTCACCACGTACACCTTCAGTAATTAATACACCTGCATTTAACACGCCTGTTGGGTGAAATTGCCAGAACTCCATATCTTGTAATGGGATATTGGCTCGAGCAGCCATGCCCAAACCATCACCTGTATTAATGAATGCATTGGTGCTGGCTTTGAATATACGTCCGGCACCACCAGTGGCGAGCATCGTGGCTTTAGCTCGCATACAATGTACTTCACCTGTTTCAATTTCTAGCGCTAAAACGCCCAACACATCACCATCAGCATCTTTCAATAAATCAAGCGCTAGCCACTCTACAAAGAACTGCGTGTTGGATTGAATATTGCGCTGATATAAGGTGTGCAACATGGCGTGACCCGTTCTATCAGCCACTGCACATGTGCGTGAAATTGCACTTTCACCAAAGTTTTGCGTCATGCCGCCAAATGGGCGTTGGAATATTTTTCCGTTTTCTAATCGATCAAACGGCATGCCAAAATGCTCAAGCTCATAAATAGCAGCAGCTGCATTTTTACACATAAACTCAATGGCGTCTTGATCACCTAAATAGTCTGAACCTTTAATCGTGTCATACATATGCCATAACCACTTGTCATCGGCCACGTTACCAAGCGCAGCAGCAATACCTCCCTGGGCCGCAACCGTATGTGAGCGTGTAGGAAACACTTTAGATAATACAGCTACTTTTAAGCCTGATTGCGCCAATTGCAATGATGCACGTAAACCTGCACCGCCTCCACCCACAACTAATGCATCAAATATTTGAGTTTGTAACGCCATAACCAATTAAACCTTTAATAAATTTCAATTAACTAATTTTTCAACTAATCACTTTATAAATTCACAACTATTCAATTAAGCGAGTAGCAACCAAGCTGCCCAAACCAAATAACTGCATAGAAAAACTACCAATACCTTTTGCAAAGCATCGCGCACACTGGGATTAGGTACATAATCCTTAAATACATCGCGAATACCTAACCAAGCATGAATCGTTAGACTTATCCAAAACAATAAGGTGGCAATACGCCACCAAAGCGGCTGAAAAAAACTGACCCAAGCTTCATAATTGTTTGGCTGAACAATAAAAAACCTTGCAACTGCAAACACACTATAAATTGCCATCACTAATGCGCTAAGTCTTTGCGTTAACCAGGCACGCATCCCTGGATATCGTTTAGTTAAAAGTTCTATTAGCATGATTCTAAGTCCGACTTCCTACAACCATAATCTAATCGCTAACAACAACGTTGCAATTGCGCCAAGTACAAGGACTACCTTACTGGTATAACGCGCTTTCATGAGCGTAGTCATCCAATGCACGTCCATTGCAAGGTGACGAATACCTGCAAAAAAGTGATGAAAAAAAGCCCATGCTAACCCAAGAAGCATGAGCTTGATAAAAGGTGAATGCAGAATCGTCACTACCGTTTCATAGTGCTGAGCAGAGCTAAGTGAAAACTGTAATAGCAACAAAATCACTGGTAGGATTAGAAATAAAGCGCAACCCGTGACTCTGTGTAAAATTGAAATCAGTGCATTTATCGGCAGCTTAATAGTGAATAGATTCAAGTTTTTAGGCCTGCTGATTTGACTAGGCCTTAATTGTGCTCGTTGGCTATTTTTGTATTGATTGTTCTGCATCATCAAAACCTTAATAACCCTGCTGCAATCTTGCGGCATCAGCAACTGCGCCAGATACGCGCGCTAACAGACGCTTATCGAACGGTTTTGGAATAATGTAATCCTTACCAAAACTTAAACTCTTCAAGTTATATGCGGCTAACACATCTTCTGGTACAGGCTCACGTGCGAGCGCAGCCAACGCGTGTGCAGCAGCAATTTGCATTTCATCAGTAATTTGCTTGGCTTTAGCATCTAAGGCGCCGCGGAACAAATAGGGGAAGCACAGTGCATTATTAACTTGATTTGGAAAATCTGAACGACCAGTCGCCATCAAAATATCTTCGCGTACTGAATGCGCTAAACTGGGTAAAATTTCAGGGTCTGGATTTGCTAATGCAAACACTACTGGTTTTGGCCCCATTAATTTAAGTAATTCTGGTGATAGCGCATTAGCCGCTGAAACACCTATAAACACGTCAGCATTTGGCATCACATCTTCCAAGGCTTTAGCCTCGCTTGGAGCAACCGCTAAATGACGGTTATTATCGTGCAAATCGGCGCGTGCTGTATCTAACACACCAGATTTATCGACCATCGTTATATTAGTAGCACCCATTAATTTAAGTAAACGCGCGCAAGAACAGCCTGCCGCACCAGCGCCTAAAAATACGATTTTTGCTGTTGGCAGATTTTTTCCCTGAATCTCTAAAGCATTGGTTAAAGCTGCGGCAACAATTACAGCCGTGCCGTGTTGATCATCATGAAATACTGGAATATCCAAACGTGCTCGCAATTCATTTTCGATTCTAAAGCAGTGTGGCGCAGCAATATCTTCTAAATTGATACCGCCAAATGTAGGTGCAATATTCACAACAGTTTCTATAAATGCCTCAACGCTCGGAGCATTTACCTCGATATCAAACACGTCAATACCAGCAAAGTGTTTAAACAAAACAGCTTTACCTTCCATCACAGGCTTACTAGCCAACGGCCCCATATTTCCCAAACCTAATACAGCAGTACCATCGGTGATCACCGCGACTAAATTGCCTTTATTGGTATATTTATATGCATTTGCAGGGTCACGATTAATTTCACGCACTGGCACTGCAACCCCCGGCGTGTAGGCCAGCGACAAATCGTCCTGGGTGGCGCATGGCTTAGATGATTCTACTGATAACTTCCCTGGTTTAGGATGCTCATGGTAATCAAGTGCGCGTTTTGTTAAATCATCCATTATTCTCAATACCTTTTAGGGTTAGTTTTTTTATGTTTACTTACTGCTTTGAATCTGTACTTTTCAAAACTTGTAATAGTAATAAGGGGAAATACAGACCGCACTCTAGTAAGTCAAATACAGCCTGACGCCACTAAGGCATGTTTTCAAAAGTACTACTCAAGCTCGTTCATGTAGTGGTGATTATCCGTAACACAAAGCCCTAAACGCCATTCCATCGGTTTATCACCATATGTGAACGAAACACGTTCTATGCTTAATATTGGCTCACCTTCTTTTAAACCCAACGCTTTTGCTACATCACCTTTAGCTGCAACAGCTGTCAAACGCTCTTCTGCGCGTATCATTCGTACGCCAAACTCTGACTCATACATGCTATACATAGAACCGTTATTTTCCTCCACACGCACCCCATTCAACCCTTTAAAAGGAGCAGCTGGAACAACAATATGGTCATATATAAGTGGCCGACCTGAAAATGTAAGTAGCCGCTTAACTTCAATCGTAGATGCACCGGCTTTCAAATCCAGAAACTGCCCCATACGCACATCAGCCTTACCTTTAGCGCATGAGATAAACTCATTTTTTAGCAATTCTTTTTGCCCGTCGGTTGATGTCAATCTTAAAAAACGAAGTTTCATACCTTCGGCAGTATGTGTGGCGACAAATGTGCCTTTGCCTTGCCGACGAATAAGTATATTTTCTGTTGCCAGCGCATCAATCGCTTTTCTAACCGTACCTTGACTTACTTTGTAGCGCCCTGCCAACTCTATTTCGCTTGGAATCATGTCGCCTGGACGCCATTCTCCGCCAATTAAACTTTGCGTTAGCAATACTTTAATCTGGTCATATAAAGGCTTGTAGCTTGGTGAGCTGTAATGTTTATCTATCATAATATCCGTTATCTCATTTAAATTAATCAGTCGATAAATCTGCTTAGGGGAACATTAATTTTTATTAAGCTCATTTATATCACGCCAATTTTTAATAGTCTAGCATTATATATCTTATATAAGACATAAGATATATATTGACATTTTTTAAATGTCTTCTATATAATCGGTTCAAGCTAATAAAATAATATCTCCAATAATTAAATGGCAAGTCTAATGGATTAAAGGTTCTTGAATGACTCAATACTTTCGCCCTCGGCGCTCTATGCTTTACGTGCCAGGCTGCAATACACACTACTTAGAACGTGCGCGCACATTACATGCAGATTCCGTTATCCTAGATTTAGGTGACCCTATCCTTGTTGAATGCAAAGAAGAATCTCGTGACAACGTTGTACGTTATGTAAATGAAGGGGGCTACGGCTCACGTGAAGTTGTGGTACGTGTAAATGATTTAATTTCACAATGGGGCCCTAATGACATCAAAGCAATAGCAAAATCTAAAATTGATGCGGTACTTTTTCCTAATATTGAATCGAAAGAAGATGTGCTTATTGCATTGTCACTACTTGATGCAGCTGGCGGTAGTCATTTACCTATTATGGTGATGATAGAAAGTCCAATTGCTGTTTTAAATGCAAAGGAAATTGCCAGCGCTTCTGACCGCATCGTATGCATCGTCATGGCAACCTCAGATTTAATTTCTCAATTGCATGCACGTGTAACTCATGAGCGCTCTGCAATTTTAACTTCACTTTCACTAGTTATTTTAGCTGCTCGCGCTTATGGTCACGCAGTCGTAGATGGCATTACTAGCGACTTTAAAAATATGCACTCATTTGAGTATGCATGCCGATTAGGCAGAGACATGGGCTTTGATGGTAAATCTCTGGTACACCCTGCACAATTGGCTTACAGCAATGATGCATATACTCCGCAGGCCGCTGAATTAGTCCATGCGCGCGAAATTATTGTTGCTTTAAAAGCTGCAAATACTCTAGGGCAAGGCACTGTTGTAGTTAACGACAAATTAGTTGAGCGTCACCATGTTAGAGCTGCAGAGCGATTATTAAAACTTCATGAAATGATTATGACCTTGGAAGAAAGCCATGTCTAAAATTAACTCCGGTAACTTCTTTGAGGATTTTCAACTCAACCAAGTCATTCATCATGCAACTCCTCGCACCATTGGTGAAGGTGAGGTGGCTCTATATATAGCACTAACTGGAGCAAGGCAAGTGTTGCATTCAGCCGAAACTGTTGCACAATCTCTCGGTTACGACGCTCGCCCTGTTGATGACCTGCTTGCTTTCCATATAGCCTTTGGCAAAACCGTGCCTGACATTTCAGTCAATGCAGTCGCGAACTTAGGCTATGCTGAGGTCCGTTTTTTGCACCCAGTTTATATTGGGGATACGCTGAGCACTAGCTCAACGGTAATTGGCCTAAAACAAAATTCTAACGGCCAATCTGGCGTTGTTTACGTACGCTCAGTATCAACCAATCAACTTCAGCAACCTATATTCTCATGGGTGCGCTGGGTGATGGTACACAAAAACAACCATAGCACTCCTGCCCCTGAAACAACATTACCGAGACTGCTAGATTATGTACCCAATAACGAATTAAGTGTCCCTAGCTTTCTTGATGCAAGAAAGTTCAATACAGCTAATACTGGTGGTCAATATTTATGGGATGACTATACAGTTGGCGAACGTATAAACCATCCAGCAGGCATGACAATTAACGATAGTGATCACACACTTGCTACAAAACTTTATCAAAACAACGCGCGCCTACATTTTGACGACGTCATGATGAAGCAAACGGCTTTTGGGCGCCGATTGATGTATGGCGGCCATATCATTTCAGTGTGCCGAGCGCTCTCGCATGATGGCTTAGAGAATGCACTTACTATCGCAGCAATTAATGCAGGCTCTCACTGCAACCCCACATTTGGTGATGATACTATTTTCACTTGGTCCGAAATACTGGATAAATGGTCAATACCAAACCGTAGTGACGTTGCTGCCCTCAGACTACGCATGGTGGGTGTAAAAAACATTCCTGCAAATTCAATCTCTAGCTCTCATGTCAGTTATGGGGACAAAAAAGCTTACCACCCTAACGTAGTGCTAGACCTAGATTACACTGTGCTAATGCCACGAAAATCAGCATAAAAAAATTTGAATTAGTTTTAGGAAAATAATTATGGCTACAACGCAACAATTGGTTCACCCTCGAGAAGCTCTATTTAGCGGGGAAAAGTCTTTCCCAATTATTCCATCTTGCGAGCATTTTGCAGGAAGCGAAAAATTGATACTTAAAGCCTTGTCTATGCAAGATACTGTCGGTCCAGTTTTCGACGTTACCTGCGATTGTGAAGATGGCGCACAAGCTGGCAAAGAGCGCGAGCATGCCGAAATGATTGTGCGCGTGCTTGCAAGTGATGCTAATAAACATCAAATGGCTGGTGCGCGTATTCACGACTACACTAATAGTTACTGGAAGCAAGATGTAGATATTCTAGTTGCTGGAGCTGGTAAAGTTTTAAGCTATATCACCATTCCAAAATGTACGACTTATGCACAAGCTAATGAAATGATTGCATATATACAAAAAACGGCAACTTTCAATGACATTGCACGTGTTATTCCAGTGCATATTCTCATCGAAACCCATGGCGCATTAAAAGCTGTTCATGAAATCGCGACTTTGCCTTGGGTTCAAGTGTTAGATTTTGGATTAATGGACTTCGTTAGCGGTCATCACGGAGCTATCCCAGCCTCAGCCATGCGTAGCCCAGGTCAATTTGACCACAGATTACTCTCACGTGCAAAGGCTGAGTTAGTCGCAGCAGCACTTGCAAATGGCGTAGTGCCTGCGCACAACGTGACACTAGACCTCAAAAATGTAGAAACTACGCATTCCGATGCTTTACGCGCACGTAATGAATTCGGTTTTTTACGCATGTGGAGTATTTATCCTACACAAATTGAAGCCATTGTTGACGCAATGAAACCTAATTTTGATGAAGTTCAAGATGGAGCAAAAATTCTATTAGCAGCTCAAAAAGCAGACTGGGGGCCAATTCAATATGATGGTGAACTGCATGACAGGGCAACCTATCGTTATTTCTGGGAGATTCTACAAAAAGCCAAGCTCACCAAAGTCGAGATTCCAGCTGATGCCAGTCAAGCGTTTTTCAGTTAGATTTTTTAGTTTCAATTTACTTATATTCGGGCAGTTATTATGACTCAAGCAATCTCAGCAGGCGCACGATTTCGTGCGGCTTTAAAGGAAGAAAAACCACTACAAATCATCGGTGCAATCAATGCCTATCACGCCATGCTCGCCACCCATAGTGGCTTTAAAGCAATTTATCTATCTGGCGGTGGTGTTGCAGCCGCTTCACTTGGCTTACCAGATTTAGGCATTTCAACCCTTGAAGATGTATTGATTGACGTACGTCGCATTACCGATGCCGTAGATACGCCCTTATTGGTAGACATTGATACGGGCTGGGGCGGCGCTTTTAACATTTCTCGTAGCGTAAAAAGTATCGCCAAAGCGGGTGCAGCTGCGGTGCATATTGAGGATCAAGTTTCGGCAAAACGCTGCGGCCATCGTCCAAATAAAGCGATTGTGAGCTTAGAAGAAATGGTCGACCGCGTAAAGGCAGCTGTTGATGCAAAACCATACGATGATTTTGTTGTGATGGCGCGAACTGATGCTCTTGCTGTTGAAGGCTTACAATCGGCTATCGACCGTGCTTGCGCATGTGCAGAGGCTGGCGCTGACATGATTTTCCCTGAAGCAATTACTGAACTCGGCATGTATAAACAGTTTGCTACAGCAGTAAAGGTGCCAGTACTAGCTAACATTACCGAATTTGGTAGCACGCCTTTATTTACAGTTGATGAGTTACGCGATGCGGATGTAAGCATGGTGTTATACCCACTTTCAGCCTTCCGCGCGATGAATAAAGCAGCGCTTACAGTTTATCAAACAGTAAAAAATGATGGCACGCAAAAAAATGTGGTCGACATTATGCAAACCCGCATGGATCTTTACGATCACTTAGGCTATCACGCCTTTGAGCAAAAGTTAGATGCACTATTTAATCAATTTAAAGCTTAAAGGAGAAAAGTAGCATGAACGCAACTACTCAGCCATCTTGCATTGACGCCCCAAAAAAGAAAAAAGGCGTAGCACTAGCAGGCGTTTCTGCTGGCACAACAGCAATTTGTACAGTTGGCCACACTGGTAACGATTTACATTATCGTGGCTACGACATTATCGAGCTCGCTAAATGCGCCACTTTTGAAGAAGTCGCTTACTTACTAATACATGGTAAGCTGCCAAATAAAGTAGAATTGGCAAGTTATCATGCAAAACTAAAAACCTTGCGCGACTTGCCTGCTTCACTCAAAACCGTGTTAGAACAAATTCCAAAAGATACACATCCTATGGATGTGATGCGAACAGGTTGCGCCATGCTAGGTACACTTCAACCTGAAGCTTCAGATCGTAATACCAATGCTGCACAAGATTTAGGCGACCGTTTAATTTCATGTTTCGGCTCAATTTTGTTGTACTGGTATCACTTTAGCCACAAAGGCAATCGTGTGAAATTAGAAACTGACGATAACAGCGTTGCCGCCCACTTTTTGCATGTGCTTCACGGCAAGGTGCCGAGCCAATTACATATTGATGCGATGAATACCTCGTTAGTGTTGTACGCAGAGCATGAATTTAACGCATCTACTTTTACAGCACGCGTGATTGCTGGTACGTTGTCTGACATGTATTCATGTATCACTGGTGCGATTGGTGCGTTACGTGGTGCGAAACATGGCGGTGCAAATGAAGCGGCAATGGAAATAATCGAACGCTATAAAAATGCTGATGAAGCTGAGGTAGACATTTTAGAGCGCATGGTCCGTAAAGAAATCATCATCGGCTTTGGCCACCCTGTATACACAATTTCCGACCCAAGAAATGAGTCTATCAAAGAAGTCAGCCGCAAGTTATGCGCAGATGCAGGAAATATGACGCTTTTTGAAGTATCAGCACGTATTGAAGAAGTGATGTGGCGCGAGAAAAAAATGTTCCCAAATTTAGACTGGTACAGCGCCTCAAGCTATCACATGATGGGTATTCCAACTGGCATGTTTACGCCAATTTTTGTGATTTCACGCACGACTGGCTGGGTTGCACATGTCATAGAGCAACGTATTGATAACAAAATCATTCGTCCAAATGCCGAGTACATTGGCCCTAATAATCGCGCATATGTGCCTTTGGATAAACGCTAAACTCTCACCTGTCATTCCCGTACAATCTGGAATGACGAAGCTAAAAATTAATTATTTATTGAAAGAAACTTAAAACATGTCTGCTCACATTTCAAACGTTCGCCCCGCTCCCGACCAAGTAATTGTCGATATTGCAAATTACGTCGCTGATTATGAAATCAAATCAGATGAGGCGTTCGACACCGCACGCAACTGCTTAATGGACACTTTAGGTTGCGGCTTCGAAGCATTAGATTACCCCGCTTGCACCAAGCTACTAGGCCCAGTGATTGCTGGCACAGTCGTACCAAACGGCGCAAAAGTACCAGGTACTTCATTTCAGTTAGACCCTATCTTGGCTGCCTTTAATATTGGCGCGATGATACGCTGGTTAGACTTTAACGACACATGGCTAGCTGCTGAATGGGGCCACCCATCAGATAACTTAGGCGGTATATTAGCGACGGCTGATTACATTTCACGTAAAAATGTAGCCGAAGGCAAGGTAGCACTGACTATTAAAGACGTGCTAACAGCCATGATTAAGGCGCATGAAATACAAGGTGTATTAGCGCTAGAAAACAGCTTTAATAGAGTAGGCCTGGACCACGTGATTCTGGTAAAAATTGCTTCAACAGCGGTGGTGACCAAATTACTTGGCGGCAACAAAGAAGACATCATCAACGCTGTATCTAACGCGTTTGTAGATGGTCAAAGCTTACGAACTTATCGCCACTCACCAAACACTGGCTCACGTAAATCATGGGCAGCAGGCGATGCAACAAGCCGTGCAGTTCGCTTAGCATGGATGACTATGCAAGGCGAAATGGGCTACCCATCAGCATTGACAGCTAAAACATGGGGCTTCTATGACGTGCTATTCAAAGGCAATGCCTTTAAATTCCAACGTGGTTATGGCTCTTATGTGATGGAGCAAGTATTGTTCAAAATCTCATTCCCAGCGGAATTCCATGCGCAAACCGCCGTTGAATGTGCAATTCAATTACATGCACAAGTGGGCAAAGAGATTCAGACATTAGACCAAATTGCACAAATCGATAAAATCGTGATTACAACGCATGAATCAGCCATCCGCATTATCGACAAAACTGGCCCACTAGATAACCCCGCTGACCGTGACCACTGCATTCAATATATGTCTGCTATTGGCTTGTTAAAAGGCAATTTAACTGCGAAAGATTACGAAGATGCAGCTGCAGCAGACCCACGTATCGACGCAATTCGCGCAAAAATGGTATGTGTAGAGAACGCTGAATACACGGCTGATTACCTAAACCCAGAAAAACGTTCAATCGCCAACGCGATTCAGGTGTTCTTCAAAGACCATACAAGCTCGGACAACATCGCCGTGGAATATCCAATCGGTCACCGCCGCCGTCGCGGTCAAGGCATCCCAGAGTTGGTGAAAAAATTCCAAGTGAATTTAGCTCGCCGTTTTGACACTAAAAAACAATCGGATATTTTAGCGTTATGCTTAGACCAAGCTAAGCTAGAGTCAACGTCTGTGAACGATTTTGTAGACATGTTGGCGGTTTAAAAACAATAAAATAGATGCCCTTCAGCCCGCATGGATATTAGGCTGCAGGGCATCCACTACCAAATGCTTATGCACGAGTGTTATGATCGAATGAGTTAATGAAGCTAAGAAGATTTCATTCTTCTGTATGCATTTCACTTATCCGCATTATAAGTCCAATCATTTTTTTGCCTTCTTAACAGCGCACTCCGTTTTATAAGTTTGCCAGAGTTTGACTGTATGCTTGGCAGCTTGCTTTGCTAACCCTAGAGTAGGGGCTTCCCTCTGATCTACTTGACGACCAAATTGCATTTGTGCTTAGCGGTCTTCCGAGCCCAAATAACCAGCGTTGCGCAGGTGGCTCCAAGCGGAAATTTCGGCCATGGTATCGAAAATATTATCAAGCACAGCCAGCTTGCCGTTCCATTGGGCTAAATCTAGCCTATCCTGTGAAGCATGTAGTTAAATATGCTTTCCCCTCAATATGCGCCGCTTTAAGTAGTGCGGATGTCAATATTTGTGCTCCAGATTGTATTGTGTCCACATGCTCGGCTTGGCTATTCCATTTAGGCTGCGGCGTTTTTAAATAAGGACCTAGTGCGCTTGGGTTAGTGACCTTCATGTCGATTAAGGCGCGTTTACTCTCACCGTTGCCGTAAACCAGCACGACATAACGCTCCACACCTAAACTTCCTGTGCCAGCTACATGACGTGCAATATCAAGAGGTGTATAAAAAAATTTTATCTGTCACTTGCATAACGTTTTTAAAAAGCGCCAAGGCTTTCTCTTTAGCACGTTTATCTAATAGAAGTGCGCGTTTACCATCAATGATAAGACTATCACCTTTATCCTTTGAATTGATGCGTTCGGCTAAGAAATTCAGCATCATTACGCTTACTTAAACTAGATAGCAAGGTGTTAATCAGTCCACTCGATGTTTTACGTTCTACTCACTTAGGCTTGCCCTCTGCTAATGCGCTGGCATATTTTAAAGTCATGCTTTCTATCAGCACCTCTGTTTGCTTAGATTTAAGCTTCAACGTATCTTGCGCTACCAACAAGCTGGTAAGTAAACGTGTCAGCTCCCACAAACAAGGTGTAAGTCGCCGCACACCCAAACGTTGGGGCTATTTAGCTTGTTAAGTGATTGTGCCAGTCTTCGTAAAATAAATGACAAGTTCCGCATAAAAACAAAAGGGTCTGCTTGCATGACGCTAAATTTCATCTGAAAACGCTCTTGCTCACGTCCAGCGTTATAGGCTAACACCCTGTCTATAGTATTCATCAATCACTCCATATTTAATTCTGCTTATCATTAAACGGCAAGTCGTTTAATGATAATAGTGTAAACCAAGTTTACTATTAAAATAGTCGTACAAATAAAACCTTTTTGCACACCGATGACTAATGTAAAATGACATATTATTCAATCGCTGCTTTTGAAAGCTCTAACGATGTCACTTACTACGCTCAATGCACTTTCTCCTCTAGATGGCCGCTATCAAACTAAACTTGATGCGCTCCGCCCTTACTTTAGCGAATATGCGCTGATTAAGCACCGCGCTTGGGTAGAGGTTGAATGGCTAAAAGCATTATCTGCAGCTAAAGATTTGCAAGAGATTGCGCCATTTAGTATCGATACCATTAAAGAACTTGATGATTCGATTGCTAATTTTAGTGAAGTTGATGCATCTCAAGTTAAAGCAATTGAAGCACGAACAAATCACGACGTGAAAGCTCTTGAATACTGGCTAAAAGAGAAATTCGATGGAAACTTTGAAATTAAAAAAGCGAGTGAATTTATTCACTTTGCCTGCACATCAGAAGACATCAATAATTTATCGCATGGCTTAATGTTAAAAAATGCACGCGATGCTGTCATGTTGCCATTTTTGGCTAAACTAATTTCACGCTTAACTGACTTGTCGCATGAGCTTGCTGACCAAGCTATGCTGTCACGCACGCATGGTCAGACAGCATCACCAACCACAATGGGTAAAGAGTTAGCTAACGTGGTGTATCGCCTGCAACGTCAGAAAAAACAACTTGAGGCCAATGAAATTTTAGGCAAAATCAACGGTGCTGTTGGTAACTTTAACGCACATCTATCTGCCTACCCAACATTCGATTGGGAAAGTTTTTCTAAGAAATTTGTTGAGTCATTAGACTTAACTTATAACCCAATGACCATTCAAATTGAGCCACATGATTACATGGCTGAGTTGTACGACTGTTTAAGTCGCATCAATACGATTTTGATTGATCTTAACCGTGATATATGGGGTTACATTTCCGTTGGATACTTTAAACAAAAACTTAAAGATGGCGAAGTAGGTTCATCTACCATGCCGCATAAAGTAAACCCAATTGATTTTGAAAACTCAGAAGGTAATTTGGGCTTAGCTAACGCAGTATTGCGTCACATGGCGGAAAAACTACCCATCTCACGCTGGCAGCGCGACCTTACCGATTCTACCGTATTACGTAATATGGGCGTTGCGTTTGGGTACACGTTGTTGGGTTATGATTCATGCTTACGCGGTCTAAATAAACTTGAAATTAACCCAGAAAAACTAGCATTAGATTTAGACAGCAGCTGGGAAGTGCTTGCAGAACCAATTCAAACGGTAATGCGCCGTTATGGTTACGAAAATCCTTATGACACGCTAAAAGAACTCACTCGCGGTAAAGGTGGCATTAACAAAGACTCTTTACACACATTTATTCGCGGTTTAAATATTCCGGCGGATGCAAAACAAGCACTGTTTGAAATGACCCCCGCAAGTTATATTGGCAATGCGATAGTGCTTGCACGTTCCATTTAGCAGCAAGGCTTCTCAAACCTTTTTGAAAGTGTTTCTTGTGGAAAATGAGTGCGATGGACGGTACAAGAAATCTCTCTTCATTCTCTTTACTTACTCTGTTTTTGAGTTGCTCAATATTCGCAATAGACACTTTTACAAAATTTTCAGTCCATAAGCAATCACAAGTCCGTTAATTAAAAATTGCTCGCCTACGCTTGAGAAAAATCCTATTAATCTGTTTTTTGTGGCTATTTTGGGCTTTACCCGCGCAGGCAGAGTTAGCGCGTTATCAGGTTGAAATTACCGCACCAGCACCTCTCAAAGACTTGCTACAAAGGCATTTAGACATGGTGAAATGGCGGAACAACACACGCATTAACCCTGAAGAATGGAAGCGATTATTCTCACTAGCTCCTCAAAACATCAAAGATTTAATCGCAACTGAAGGTTATTTTTCAGCTAAAATCAGCCCAACGCTTGAAATCCAAAATAATGTGTACGTCGCCAAGTTTATAGTTGAAGCTGGCACACCAATCTTAGTCAGCACAATAGTCTTGAAATTTACTGGCGACATTGCCACACAAATACCAGATGCAAAGCCTAGAATAAATGAACTTGAGGAAAATTGGCTGTTAAAAAAAGGTGTACAATTTCGTCAAGAAGATTGGAACCTAGCCAAACGCAGGTTATTGACTGAGTTTTTAGTCGAGCGTTACCCCAATGCCAGCATTAGCAATAGCAAGGCAGAAATTAACCTTGAAACAAAATCCGTCGCACTGATTGTTGAAATAAATAGTGGCGCTGCGATTCGTTTTGGCGATACAACGATAGAAGGTTTAAGTCGCTATACCTCCAGAGTAGTAGAAAACCTTAACCCAATTAAATCTGGGCGCATTTATAACCAGTCAGACTTGCTTACTTTTCAAACGCGTTTACAGGAAAGTGGTTATTTCCAAAGTGTAGAAGTGACTGCTGATACGCTTAATTTAAGCAACAGCAATGAACATCATATCGCACCAATTAAAGTTACTGTAATTGAAAACCGTAGCATTAAAATGGCTCTAGGCGGGGGGTTTAGTACCAATACTGGTCAGCGTGTGCAGTTGTCGTTTAATCATTTAAATTTTTTTAATATGGGCTGGAGATTGAATAGCAACTTCAAAATAGAACGAGATGCACAGATTCTGACCAATGAAATTTATCTGCCAACTACTAAAGCTGGCTTCCGAGATAGTTTAAATACGAATTTTGCTCACACCCTTGTAGAAGGATTAAATTTAACCGTCACTCAAGTTGGGGCTAAGAGGGCTTGGGGAGATCGAAAGCGGGAACAGTATGTGAATGCAAACTTACTTACTGAAAGCGCTACTGTTGATGGGGTAGGATCTAATAGCACTTATGCGGCCACGCTTGGTTACGGCATTATACTTAGGCATACCGATAACGACCTTAACCCAACACGTGGTTATTTATTAAATATGCAATTTACTGGAGCACCTTTTACGTCTACCTCAAATGGCTCCTTCATACAAAGCCATTTTAAAACACAAGCTTACTATCCTATAACCACCAACACGCAATTAATAGTCCGCGCGGAAATTGGTATAGTTAATGGTCAAAATAGCGCTCCTGAATTATTTTTATTCCGTGCTGGCGGAGACCAATCTGTGCGTGGCTATGCCTTTCAAAGTTTAGGCGTAAACGAGGGTAATGCAATTGTTGGCGGGCGTTATATCGCAACGAGTAGCATTGAAGTTATACAATGGCTTACTAGTCAGTGGGGCGCTGCGGTGTTTGTAGATGCAGGAAATGCCGCAAACCGACTTCAAGATTTATCTCCAGCATATGGATATGGTTTGGGCGCACGCTGGAAAAGCCCTTTAGGACCTATAGGTGCTGATATTGCGTATGGTGAAAGTACTGATAAATATCGATTCCATTTCAATATTGGATTAGCTTTCTAATGTTGCAACGCTTCTTATCAGTGCGCTTCTTAGTCATCATGATTGTCGGATGCACTTTACTTATGACTTCTGCAAGAGGTGAAATGTCAATAAATGCAAATACCAGCCTCGACACCTTCAATTATGACCTTGATAACATTCACCTTAAACTTGAAAAGCTAAATGCAAATTGGCTATTTTCACCATTTGGCGATAGCAAGTTATTAGTGGAAAAAATGCGCGCAAGACGACTAATTATTACCATAGGAGATGGAACCGCTAAAACTAAAGACTCAGGTTTGCCTGAAAGCATCAAACCGCCCTTTCCAATACAAATTAATCAAGCTGAAATCGCAGAAGTTTTAGTAATTAAAAATGGTGAAACCTATTCGTTTAGCAATATAAAACTGAGCCTTAAAGCCGATGCAAAAAACATCAAACTCAACAGCTTGCATGGCATCACACCTTGGGGAGAAATAGTAACTTCACTACAAATGACCACAACAAAACCTTTCGCGCTTAATGGATTAGCAAGCCTGAGAAAATTTGATGTGAGTACGCCTTACGATGTAAAAGTAGCCTTATCTGGCGACCTTGAAACTTTAAACTTTAGTAGCGATGGAATTTTAGCTAAACACAAGGAGAAATTGGCAATATTACAAAGTCAGCAGGTCAATCTAGTGCCCGTAGCCCTAGTTAGAATTAATGGCAAGCTTGGTTTAGCAGACGAATATCCATTATCGGCAAATGTAGCAATTAATGCACTTAACCCTGAAAAATTTGGTAAATATCCAGCAGCAAAGCTCAACTTTGATACTTCCATTCAGGGAAAACTTCTACCAAGGTTAGATATAAACATTCAATTTTATGCGCGCGATAGTCAATGGCAAGACCAAGCTTTAGCTAGTAAAGGCAAGATACATATTAAAGAAAATCAAATACATAACATTGAGTTAGAAGCCAACATCGCTAATAACATTATTAAAGCTAATGGAAGCCTTGGTCAAATCGAAAGTAATCTTAATTGGCAGGCAGATTTAGCAGATTTAAGAATGTTTGGAACAGAATATTATGGTCAAGCAAATATGAGTGGCACAGTGACGGGCAATTATGAGAATTTAGAACTTAAATTCAAAGTGCTGGCTAAAAATATTGGGCTGCCAAACGGCTTAAAAGCAGAAAAAATTGAAGGTCAGAGTTCAATAATGTCTGTTCACATCGGGAAAGTTAACGGTGACCTTACAGCCAGCAACTTGAAATACGGTAAAAATCCCATCATGGATGTCAAGTTGTCATTACAAGGTACAAGGGCAAAAAATCAGCTTAATCTAAGCGCAGAAGGCAAAGAGTTTAAATTTACATGCATCTTACAAGGTGGTTTTATTGCTGCTACAAACCGATGGCAGGGACTATTGCAAAGTCTCACCTTAGATGGAGAAATCCCCATCAAACTTACTGCGCCAGCACCGCTCTTATTCGATGCAAAAGGCGCAATATTAGAGCAAGCGCACCTACACTTAAATAAAGGCAATCTGTTTATAGACCTCATTAAATTTGATTCCAAAAGTTTTACAAGCACAGGCCATGCAAATCAATTGGCGCTAGATGATTTACCCGCAGAATTATTCAGATTGCCCTCTATTCTTCAAGGTAATCCCATTTTTTCCGCTAAATGGGACATGAAAGCTACAGATAGTTTGAATGGGAATATTAATATATGGCGTGAATCTGGCGATTTAACTACGTCTAAAGCTGATGGCGCCAAGAAACTACTTGGTTTGCAAGAGGTAAAAATAGATGCCAAATTTGTGAATAATCTAGTCGAGTTTAGTGCTAGCCTTAAAGGCCAAAATATTGGCTTAGTAGATGTGAATTTAAGAACCGAATTCACCAAAATTGACAGTGGCTTTTCTTTGCTTTCTAATGCGCCACTCTTGTTAAATGGCAAAGCGCAACTTAAAACACTAGCATTTCTGCCGATGCCTACTTCACTGATGGATGCCAGCTTTGATGGTGCAATCAATATTACTGTTGCTACTAATGGCACGCTAGCTGCACCCAATTTAAGCGGCAATGTTGATGGTAGCAGCTTGCAATTCTCACTCCCGACAGAAGGCGTTAACTTTACCAGTGGCGAATTACAAGCAAGTTTTGATCATAACAAATTGCTTATCACCAAAGCAACATGGCAAGGCGGCGAAGGGTATTTACAATCCACGGGATTCTTACTGCTTGATAAAGGAAAACCGAAAATCGACATAGACTGGACAGCGGAGAACTTCACAGCAATCTCCCGTGCGGATCGTCTGCTAACTTTAAGCGGCACTGGAAAAACTACGCTAGCGAATGACTTGCTTATGATTTCAGGAAACTTCATTGTTCCTAAAGGCTTAGTTGAACTCTCCAATGAAGATACACCTGTTCTTGGCGATGATGTTGTTATTCTTGGACAAACCAATAGTAACCCGGAACCAGCGCTAAAAATACTGCTAAATGGTTTGCGCATTGAGGTAGGTAAAGAATTCACCTTACGCGGTCGTGGGCTAGATGCACAATTAACTGGTGCATTAACCTTAACCGGTTTAACGCAATATCGCCCACATACCGAAGGAGTCATTCAAGTTAAAGAAGGTTCCTACTTCGCTTATGGTCAAAAATTAACGATTGAACGTGGCATTATCAACTTCAATGGAACTGTTGATAATCCGGGTGTGAATATCCGCGCTATGCGCAATAGTACACCTGTGAATGCTGGTATCGAGATTACAGGTACGGCTTTCGTTCCTATTACCAAATTGGTCTCGAATCCAACCGTAGCTGATAGCGAGAAATTATCATGGCTTGTATTGGGACATGGCTTAGATAAAACCACTAAAAATGACTATGGCTTGTTATCTTTAGCTGCTGGCGTTTTGCTATCCCAAGGTCAATCTTTACCGCTACAAACGCAGATGGCTCGTGCTGCAGGATTAGATGAATTTAGTTTTGCTGGAGGAGATGCTACTAGCGCAGCTGTAGTGTTTGGCAAACGACTGTCTTCTAGACTTTACCTCAGTTACCAAAAAAGCATAAGCGGGCTTTTAGATGTCGCTAGACTCACCTACAACATCACATCACGTTGGTCACTACGTGGTGTAGCCGGAACAGAAAGCGCAGTGGATGTGCTGTATACTTTTAGCTTCAAATAAATTTGGACTCAAAATGAGTGCTGAAAATAAGAATCCTCGAATAGCAGTGTTGATTGATGCAGATAATACGTTTAACGTGATTCCAATTATTGATGAATTATTTGAAGAAATATCTAAATTTGGAGATGCGAGTGTTAGGCGCATCTATGGCGACTGGACTCAAAATCAGTTAAATCGCTGGAAAGAAATATTACCAAAACACGCCATTCAACCCATGCAGCAATATGCCAATACCAAGGGCAAGAATGCCACTGATAGCGCTCTCATTATTGATGCGATGGACCTACTGTACACCGCACCACTTGATGGTTTTTGTATTGTTTCTAGCGACAGTGATTTCACAAGATTAGCTATTCGATTTCGAGAGTCTGGCAAACTGGTATATGGCTTTGGTGAGCAAAAAACACCTGAATCTTTACGTGCAGCTTGTAATAAGTTTATCTATATTGAAATATTGTCACAAAGCAAAATATCCGAAGAAACTTCATATGATATAAAACTACCTGACTCAACTAAAGACAAACCTAAATTATTAAATCAAGATATAAAACAATCCACTTCTCAGGTAGAAGACTCTATAACACTAGCACCTGTTATTAAGAAAACATCTCAACAGCTAGCCTGTGACACAAAACTTGTGGCCCTAATTCGCTCTGCAATCCAATCTATATCTGAATCAACTGATGATGGGTTTGCCAACTTAAGTGAAGTAAAAAAACATATTGTCAAAAACTACTCAGCGTTTGATTCGCGAAATTATGGTTATCCTAAATTTAGTGACTTAATCAATACAATCGGCTTGTTCGAATTAGATGCTAAGAAACAAAGAATCAAGGATAAAAGAAAAAAATGAATGAAATCCTAATCCTATATTATTCCCAAGGTGGCGCCGTTCGTGAAATGGCGCAGTTGATTGCCCGCGGAGTTGAAAGTGTGGCAGGCATCAAAGCGCGCATACGCACTGTGCCTAAAATTTCAACTAATTGCGAGGCGACTGAGCCAGATATTCCAAATAGCGGTGACCCATATGTTGAGCAAAGTGATTTGGAAGAATGTATAGGATTAGCGCTTGGTAGTCCTACTCGCTTTGGCAATATGGCGGCGCCATTGAAGTACTTTTTAGATGACACAACTGGCTTGTGGCTAAAAGGTACGCTTATCGGCAAGCCTGCATCAGTTTTTACTAGCTCAGGCTCTATGCACGGGGGCAACGAAACCACCTTATTGACTATGATGCTACCCCTAATGCACCACGGCATGGTAATGGTTGGGTTACCCTATTCAGAACCTGAATTATCAAGCACGCAATCTGGTGGCACTCCTTACGGTGCGAGTCATATTGGTGGAGCAATGAATGACAAAGCGATTAGTCAGGATGAAAGAAAATTATGTTTGGCTCTCGGCGCTCGCCTAGCTCAAACCGCATTAAAACTTAAATAATTAATGAGAGTGATAACACCTTGAGATTAGCCAAAGAGGCATTGAAATTTTTACGCACAACCCAAAGCGGCGTTTTATCTACATTTTCCACGAAGTTTGCAGGTTATCCATTTGGTTCAGTCGCGCCATTTGTGCTAGACCATAGCGGTCAACCGATCATCTTAATCAGCACCATTGCTGAGCATACACAAAACATTATTGCCAATCCTAAAGTTTCATTATTGGTGTTTGCAGGTGATGAAGATCTGCAAGCGAATGCACGCCTTACCATCATAGGCGAATCTAAAAAAATCGATAAGGAAGATGCAAATTTACGTGCTCGCTATTTGCGCTACTTTCCTCAAGCTACTTCTTATTTTGATATGCATGATTTTAACTTTTATCGTATTGAAATTGCACAAGTACGTTATATTGCAGGCTTTGGTAAGATGGGCTGGATTTCTGGAGACAGTCTGTTAGGAGATTTAATTTTATCAAATAAGCAGTCGTCGGAATCAGTACTTGCCGGTCAAGAAACTGGCATCATAGAACATATGAATGCGGATCATGCACATAGCATGATTGCTTATAGCAAACATTTCCTAAATATAAACGCTACACATGCTGAAATGTTAGGGATAGACTGTGATGGATTCGACGTTAAAGTTGGCATAAACGTTAATGAAACACAAATCCTACGTTTTAATTTTGATAACCCAATTCACGATGCGCAATCTGCCAGAATGGCCTTAGTTGCGATGTCTAAGGCGGCTAAAGAATGATTAATAAACTGAAACTGGGTGCAAGTTCTAGCCTTATAGCGCTTATATTATTATGTTTAGCCTGGGAAACCGTCCTGGCTCCTTTAAGACCTAATGGCTCTTTGCTCATTCTTAAAGTAGTGCCACTACTATTGCCTTTATTTGGTATTTTGCATGGCAAACGTTATACCTACCAATGGGCTAGCATGTTTATTTTATTTTATTTTATGGAAGGTGCAGTACGTGCGTGGGCTGATGTCGGTCTTTCGGCTAGACTTGCACTTATTGAAGTTGTACTTAGTACTGTGTTTTTTGGATGCACTATCTATTATGCCAAGCTGACTCGTGCAAAATAAGGTCATTTAGGGAAACAGTTTACCAGGGTTCAAAATATTATTAGTGTCAAAGGTCAGCTTTAGCGCCTTCATCAAATTGATTGTCGTCTCATCAATCTCACGCGGCACAAATGCACGCTTAGCGATTCCCACTCCATGCTCCCCAGATAGCGTCCCTTGAAGCGACAAGACTAAACTAAACACCTCATCCAAACACGCATAAGCGCGCTTCATTTCATCTGCATTATCGGGATTAACCAATAAATTTACGTGAATATTACCATTGCCTGCATGTCCAAAATTTACATTAGAAATCTTGTATTGTGAAGCCAGCTTTTCTAAACCTGTTAACAATTCAGGCAAATGAGAAACAGGCACAGCAATATCTTCATTAATTTTCTTAGGTGCAATATCCTTAAGTAAAGGAGATAAAGCCTTACGAGCAGCCCATAAAGCTTTAGTATCTTCAGCTGGTTTTGCTTCGATTAATCCATCCACTTGGCAGGCCAATAGAATTGCCTCGGTTGCCTCAATTATCTCTTGCTGCGCACCATCAACTTCTATCATCAAATACGCTTTAGCATTTTCTGGCAGTAAATTTTTATGGCGTCCTCGAATTAGATTTAATGCCCCGTTATCCAAAAACTCTAAAGCGCTTGGGGTATAAGGTTGCGCCATAATCGCAGCGATTGCTTTTGCACAACTAAATGTATCTATAAATTCGGCAGTAATGCCGCCGGTGTGTTTAGGTAAAGGTGTGAGTTTAAGCGTAGCTTCTACTATCACCGCCAGCGTTCCTTCAGAACCCACTAGCAATCTCGTTAAATCATAGCCCACTACACCCTTGCTGGTATAGCAGCCAGTTTTTATAATATCGCCACTACCTGTTACCGCTTTCAGCCCTAACACATGGTCACGCGCCACACCATATTTCACAGCATGTGGCCCTGCCGCACAAGTTGCGAGATTTCCGCCTATACTACAATAAGCCGCGCTAGATGGGTCCGGTGGCCAAAAGAAACCTGCCCCCTTAATCGCATCTTGCAATTCTTGATTCAACACACCCGGCTCAATAATCGCCATACGGTTATCTGGGTCAACACTGATGATTTTATTCATGCGTTCAAGCGACAATACAACACCTCCAGCCTCAGGCACGCTACCGCCTGCCGTACCTGTGCCACGCCCACGTGGCACAACTGGCACTTTATGCATATTGCATAACCGAATAACAGCCTGCACTTCTTCGACATTTAGCGGAAAAACTACCGCGATTGGCGTGTGAAAAATACGTGAATTATCGTAAGCATAAGCATAACAATCGACAGGGTCTGTGTAAAATCTGTCCGCAGGTAATAGCTGCGCTAGTTTTGCAAGAAAATTAGTATTAGGCATTAATTTACATTATCTTTTTTTTATGTAGAGATCAGTAATGGTGCCCTCTTTTACCTCTGCAGCGAAGCACACTGTTTCTGATAACGTTGGGTGTGGGTGAATCGTTAAGCCCAAATCATGTGCATCGGCGCCCATTTCAATGGCCAAAACGGTTTCAGCAATCAACTCACCAGCATTTACGCCAACGATACCCGCGCCAATAATACGGTGTGTATTTTTATCAAATATCAGTTTAGTCGAGCCTTCTGTACGTCCGACAGAAAGTGCGCGACCACTCGCAGCCCATGGGAATGAAGCTTTTTCAATCTCAATGCCCTTGGCTTTGGCTTCAATTTCCGTCACGCCAACCCAAGCCACTTCTGGGTCTGTGTAAGCTACGGATGGAATGACTGATGCGACGAATTCAACTTTTTCACCAGCAATCACTTCTGCGGCCACTTTAGCTTCATGCGTCGCTTTATGCGCCAGCATTGGCTGGCCAACAATATCGCCAATCGCAAAAATGTGTGGCACATTGGTGCGCATTTGCTTATCGACAGCAATAAAGCCGTAATCATCTACCGCCACACCAGCATTTTCAGCACCAATGTTTTTACCATTTGGTTTTCTTCCAATAGACACTAAAACGCGGTCATATACTTCAACGCCTTTGGGTGCATCTTCATTGCCGTTCACACCTTCGAAATTAACATAAATACCATCTTTTTTAGGCTCCATACTTGCCACTTTGGTATTGAGCATAATCGCCTCAAAACGTTTTTCCATACGTTTTTGTAGTGGGCGTACCAAGTCTCGGTCGCAGCCTTGAATGAGGCCATCGGTAAACTCCACCACGCTGACTTTAGATCCTAGCGCATCATAAACTGTACCCATTTCCAAACCAATAATACCGCCGCCAATGATTAACATGCGATTAGGTACATCAGCCAATGCTAAAGCGCCTGTAGAATCCATGATGCGCTCATCTGGTATAACACCTGGAAATTTAGTGGCTTGTGAACCAGCTGCAATAATTGCACTATCAAATGAAATCTTTTTCTCTTTTCCTTCTGCGGTTGTCACAGTAATTTGATTAGGGCTGGTAAATTTACCTACGCCTTGAACCACTGTAACGTTGCGCTGTTTAGCCATCGCCGCTAAACCGCCTGTGAGTTTACCCACGACATCGTTTGATTTCCAGTTGCGCAATTGTTCTAAATCTACTTTTGGCGCACCAAAAGTCACACCGTGGTGCGCAGTTTCTTCTGCCTCAGTAATCACTTTGGCGGTATGCAGTAAAGCTTTTGAAGGGATACAGCCCACATTGAGGCAAACACCACCAAGTGTGGAATAACGTTCAATAAGTACTACTTTTTTTCCTAAATCTGCTGAGCGAAATGCTGCGGTATAGCCCCCAGGGCCAGAACCAAAAACTAATACTTCAGCATGAAAATCGGCATCGCCCACATTAGCGGTCACTGCCACTGACGCAACCGCTGACTTCACTTCAATAGCGAATGTTTCAGCAATCACTTCTTGTTTAGCTGGCACTTCTGCATCCGCCGCCTCAACCATCATAATCAAGCTATCTTTAGCGACTTTATCGCCAACTTTTACTTTAAGCTCTTTTACTATACCTGCAATTGAAGATGGAATATCCATTGAAGCCTTATCAGATTCAACAGTAATCAGAGAGTCTTCCTTGGCAATCGCATCTCCAACTTTCACTAAAACCTCAATTACATCAACGCTATCAAAGTTACCGATATCTGGCACCAAGACTTCTGTTAAATTACTCATGTCAACCCTTTGCAAATGCTTTCGTTATTTGCTGTAATTTTATCACCAAACACAAATTTTAGACCCTCAAAAATGCTTAATCAGTAGTATGATTTATCCATTAAAAAATACGTCTATTTCAAGCATGCCTTACAATAAAGGTTTTTTATGCCATTCATCCGTGCCAGTTTAAATCTTATTCTAATGAGCTTTGCTCAAATATGGCATCTAATCAGCACTGTCCTGGAACTTTTCTTTGGCTCAATAACTTATCAAGCACCATCATGGATGAAACAGTGCGTCAGCAAGCTAAACGAAATTCGGACTACTATCAATCAAAAACCCGTCATCAGTTTAGGTATTATTACTTTGTTGCTGGCATTAATCACGGGTGGGTGGCAAGTTTGGACATGGTATCAAGCTAGACCTCAACCAATCACAGTTAAAGTGACCGTCACGGCACCAACAAGAACACAAATTGAGGATAAATTGCCTCCTAACCCACTGACCATTAGCTTTGATAGTTCTGTAGCACCAATAGAACAAGTAGGAAAGACAAGCACCTTGGGGATTACCATTACACCTAAAGTTGAAGGAGAGTGGAAATGGAACACCGAGAATACATTATCATTTCAGCCAAAAGCTGACTGGCCAGTGGGCACGAAATATAGAGTGCGCATGAATGTGAAAGCATTTATACCCAAAACTTTGTTAGATACCTGGGATGTAGATTTTACGTCACCTTTATTTATTGCTGGCATCACCAGCAGCGAGTTTTATCAAGATCCAATTAACGCCGCCATGAAAAAAGTGGTGGTAAATCTCAGCTTTACCCATCCTGTGGATGCGGCAAAACTAGAAAAAAGTATCACCCTAAAAATGCGTAGCAACAAAACTAGTTTACTCAATTTTGGCTCAGACGCTATTCCATTCGTCGTAACTTATGACAAATTAAAACTCAATGCTTATGTGCATTCTGCGCCACTGGCTATTCCTAAAGATGACAGCGTATTAGAAGTGGCGATAGACGAAGGTTTAAAAGCCGCAACTGGCGGAAAACCTTTTGAAACTTCGTTGACACAGAGCATAAACCTGCCAGGTTTATATAGTTTGTTGATTAACGAGGTCAGCCCGATCGTTGTTTCAAATGACCAAAATGAGCCGGAGCAAATTTTATTGCTTAATGCCTCTGCCTCGGTAAATGAAAGAGAAATGGCTAGCAATATTAAAGCTTGGGTATTACCACGCAATAAAATAGTCAGCACACCTGAAGAATTAAAATATCCGCATGCATGGTCAAATACAAGTGACATTAGTAGAGCTGTGCTTGCTGTGGCAAAACCGCTTACGCTATATGCAATTCCAGCTGAGCGCGAAAACATTGAATCACATTCATATAAATATAAAGCGGATGTTGGTAGCTATATTTATGTGCAAATCGACAAAGGTCTAAAGTCTTTTGGTGGCTATCAATTGGGCGCAACTGATCAGCGCATATTGCAAATTCCTCCTTTCCCAGCTGAAGTAAAAATTCTTAGTCAGGGTTCTTTACTGGCCTTAAGTGGAGAGCGAAAAGTAGCTATATTGGCACGCGATTTACCTGGTGTAAAAATGGAGATTGGCCGAATTCTGCCTGGCCAATTACAACATCTAATTACACAAACGAACAGTAACTTTAGTGACCCATCCTTCAATTACTATATTGATGGTGACAATTTGAGCGAGCGTTTTGAGAAAAATATCCCGCTGAATCTAGAAGCTGGCAAAGCGCATTACGAATCGCTGGATTTGAGCGAATACCTAAGTAAAAGCGAAGGCTTAGATAATAGCCAGAATAAGCGTGGCGTATTTCTACTCACTGTTCGTGGCTACAAGCCGCAAAAAGAAGCCCAAGATGAAAGTAGAGAATCAATAGATGATGGCTCTAATTACAACCCAGCGAAAACACAAAATCCAGAATCTTTTGTTGATAAACGCCTGATTCTTGTGACTGATCTGGGTTTAATTGCCAAAAAAGAACTTGATGGTAGCCAAGTGGTTTACGTACAATCTATTCACACTGGTTTGCCTGTAATTGGCGCGACTGTTGAAGTTATAGCCAAGAATGGTCAGGCCATTTTTAGCCAAACGACTGATGTAAATGGTCGTGTAAATTTTACCAGGCTTGATGGCTTGCAACGTGAACGTTCCCCGATTTTATACATCGTAAAAAAAGCGGATGATTTAAGCTTCTTACCTATCAATCGTTATGATAGAAATTTAGATTACTCACGTTTCGATGTAGGCGGCATTGCCAATGCCGTCAGCACAGATAGCTTGAATGCTTATCTGTTCTCTGACCGTGGCATTTACCGACCTGGCGACACCATGCATATCGGCATGATAGTAAAAACTGCAACTTGGGCTAAAGCGTTGGATGGCTTGCCACTTCAAGCTGAGGTGTTGGATTCACGTGGCTTAGTGGTGAAAACCCAAATGGTTAAATTAGGTGCAGGTGGCTTTAACGAGTTAGAATACAAAACCTTAGAAACCTCACCTACTGGCGCTTACAATATTAACCTTTACTCGGTTAAAGACGGTAATGCATATCAGCAATTAGGCTCTGTCACGGTAAAAGTACAGGAGTTCCAGCCTGACCGCATGAAGGTGAAAGCTTTATTTGCCAAAGATACAACGTTATTCCCAGAAAATACAGATGGCTGGCTGAACCCTAAAGACTTAAAAGCCAACATCAATGTACAAAACCTGTTTGGCACACCCGCTGAAAACAGGCGCGTAACAGCCATCATGACTTTAAGCCCTGCTTACCCAGCATTCAGCCAATATAAAGACTTTGCATTCTACGACCCATTACGGGCTAAAGAAGGCTATAGCGAAAAATTAGGCGACGCAACAAGTAGCGCGCAAGGCGAGGCTGAGTTTTCTTTAGGTTTAGAAAAATACACAAAAGCCACTTATCGACTGAATATTGTTGCACAAGCCTATGAAGCTGGCGGTGGGCGCAGTGTTTCTGCAGAAGCCGCAACACTGATTTCAGAACAGCCATATTTAATTGGCTTTAAAACTGATGGTGATTTGAATTACGTGAGTAAATCTAGCAAACGCAATGTCACATTGATTGCGGTGAACCCAACCCTGCAAAAAGTGACTGCCGAAAGCCTAAGCTTGAGTCTCATTGAGCGTAAGTACGTTTCAGTATTGACTAAGCAAGGCAGCGGCGTATTCAAATACGAATCACGTAAAAAAGAAGTGCTCATCAAAGAAATGCCTTACAGCATCAAAGCGACTGGCAACAGCCTAGCACTTACTACCGAAACACCTGGCGAATTTGCTTATGTGCTTAAAAATAAAGGAGACTTAGAACTTAACCGCGTGGAATTCAGTGTGGCAGGCTTAGGCAATGTAAGCCGCTCATTAGAACGTAATGCTGAATTGCAGTTGGTGCTAGATAAAAAAGACTATGTAGCAGGTCAAGAAATTAGCGTAAGTATACGCGCGCCCTACGTGGGTGCTGGGCTTATTACGATTGAACGTGATAAAGTTTATGCGCAACAATGGTTTAAAGCCGATTCACAAACCTCTGTGCAAAAAATTAAATTACCTTCAGACTTTGAAGGTAACGGATATGTGAGCGTACAGTTTGTACGCGACCCAAGCTCAGATGAAATATTCACGAGCCCGCTTTCATATGGCGTAGTGCCGTTTGTAACAAGTTTGGCACAACGTACTAATACGCTCAAACTCAGCAATCCCGCACTTATTAAGCCCGGTCAAGTACTTAAAATGAAGTTGGAAGCAACTAAACCTGGCCGTGCCGTGGTGTTTGCTGTGGATGAAGGCATCTTGCAGGTTGCGAGATACCAAAATCCTGATGCGCTTGGTTTCTTCTTCCAAAAACGACAATTGGAAGTTTCAACCTCCCAGATTTTAGATTTAATCTTACCTGAATTCAAAAAAATCATGGCTGCAACAGCACCTGGCGGAGATGCGGATGGTGCTTTAGGCAAACATTTAAATCCATTCAAACGCAAAACTGATAAGCCTGCCATTTATTGGTCAGGCATTGTTGATGTCATTGCTAATAAAGAATTTAGCTATACCGTGCCAGAAACGTTTAACGGCAAAATGCGCTTAATTGCTGTAATAGTGAATGATGCTAACATCGGTATTACCACAGGAGAAGCCTTGGTGCGAGGTGACTTTGTGTTATCACCTAACGCACCACTCACAGTTACTCCAGGCGATACGTTTGATGTGAGTGTTGGCATATCAAATAACGTCAAAGGCTCAGGCAAAGATGCAGCAGTGACGATTAATCTTGCTGTGCCCCCTGCCTTTGAGTTAGTTGGTGTGCCTAAACAGGTATTAAAAATCGGTGAAATGCGTGAAGGCTCCGGTCTATATAAACTAAAAGTCAAAGAAGGTGCATCGGCTAAACTAGGCTCTGCAAGACTGGAGTTTACCGCTAGCATTGGTGATAACTCGGCAAAATTGGGAACTGAAATTAGTGTGCGTCCATCAACGCCACACATGACGGTTATTCAAACTGGTAGCTTTAAAGACAATACACAAGTTAGCGTGAAGCGCACGATGTTTACAGAATATCGCAAGCAACAAGCCAGCATATCACCATTGCCATTAGTGGCTTCTGGCGGTTTTCTTGAGTATTTGGCTAACTATGAGCACAGCTGTACAGAGCAATTAGTTAGTCAAGTGTTACCTATAATCGTGCTTAAAAAACGCCCTGAATTATTGACCAGTATTAGCTCCAAAAAAGGTAATTTTGAGAATGCCTTAAACGTATTACGCACACGCCAAAATGCCGAAGGTGGCTTTGGTTTGTGGGATGCCAGCATCAGTTCTGACGAGTTTGCTAGTGTGTATGCTGTTCACATGATGCTGGAAGCACGTGACCATGCGAATGTTGGCGATGAAGTGCCTGCTGACATGCTAAGGAAAGGCTTAGAGTATCTGCAGAAAATAGCAGCAAGTCCAGCTGAAAACTTAGATGGCGTTCGCGTTCGCGCTTATGCAACTTACCTGCTGACTCGTGAAGGTACGGTCACAACACCATTGCTAGCAAGCTTGCGTAGCACAATAGACGCTAAAGCTTTAACTAATAGCAACTTTAAAGAATGGCGCTCAGATTTAACTGCTACTTATCTTGCTACAAGCTATCAATTGTTGCAGCAATATGCGCTTGCCAATGATTTAATTTCTAAACCAATTAAATTGCTCGGTGCAACTAGCCAAACGCCAATCTATGGCCACTACTATGATGACGTGATAAGAAACGCGCAAACACTATACGTGGTTTCAAGGCACTTTCCTGCGCGAGTAAAAGATGTGTCTGCAACAGCGCTTAACAACATCATGCGGCCGATTTCTGAAGGTCGCTTCAATACCCTGTCTTCATCTTATGCGCTACTTGGTTTTGATGCTTATGCAAGCGTTGCGGGGATTAAAGCCACGGGCCAATTAGGCATTAGCGCCATTGATAAACATGGTAAAGTAACCGCGCTTAAACTGCCAGAAAATCTAGCGCCTACGGTGAATTTGACGTCGAATACAGCACGATTAAAACTGCAAGGGCCAAGTAACTTGCCTTTATTCTATGCAGTAACAGAGTCAGGTTTTGACGTAAAACCACCGACCACAGCATTAAAACAGGGCATGGAAATCATCCGTGAATATACTGACGATAAAGGCGTTGTGCTAAAATCAATCACCATGGGCGATGAAATTACAGTCCATATCAAGATTCGTTCTATTGATGGCAATGTGGATGATGTAGCTATTATAGACCTGTTGCCAGGCGGCTTTGAGCCAGTATTGCAAGCAGAGGTTAGCGAAACCGACACCTCTACTGCTCAAGAAGGCGAATATAGCGAAGGTAATGCACTAGAAGCATCAGGCTGGAGTAGCCTTCTAGGTATTGGCGGCGGTTGGCAGCCGAGCTACGCCGATATCCGTGAAGATCGCATAATGTTCTATGGTGCGGTAACCAACAATATTACTGAGTTCACCTACAAAATTAAAGCAACAAATAGCGGCCAATTTGTAGTGCCGCCAGCCTATGCAGAATCAATGTACAACCGCTTGCTACAAGCGCGTTCATTGCCTGCTAGCCTTGTTGTAGAACGTGCGAAATAATCGTTTAAATTAACAGTAGATATCAATTGAGTGAAATTAGAAAACGGAGATTCCTAGAGTTTTGGTTAGCAAGTAGCCCGTGTGCAACACGGGGAAGTGCGACAATTTAAGTGAGGTTACTTCTACGTAGGGTGGGCAACTTGTTGCCCACGCGGTTCGTCCGCTCAATTTACGCGTGGACAACAAGTTGCCCACGCTACAAAACTCGATACTTAAAACTCTGCTTAATTCTGCTTGCATTAGCCTCAGTCATTTTAGTAGTACTGAGGCTATCTCCTAAGCCAGCCTTAGTTGATATAATTCCCCACTCCACTGCCATTTATGCGGCGGATGGAACATTATTAAGGCTCACGCTAGCGACCGATGCACAATATCAACTTTGGGTGCCACTTAAAGAAATAAGTCAAAACGCAACCGAAGCAGTTAAATTATACGAAGACCGCTATTTTGATTGGCATTTTGGCGTTAATCCAGTGGCTTTGTTACGAGGCATTGTACGTACTTATTCAGGCAGTAGGCGCCAAGGCGCATCAACCATTACCATGCAGTTGGCACGTGGATTATATGGCATAGATTCACGTAGCATTAATGGCAAAATTAAGCAGACATTTGCAGCACTTTGGCTTGAATGCCGATACTCTAAGCATGACATTTTAGAAGCTTATTTAAACATTGCGCCATATGGTGGCAACATCAAAGGCATCGCGACTGCAAGTCTGTTTTACTTTAACAAGCCCGCAAGCAGGCTGAACTTACCTGAAGCTATGACGCTAGCGGTGATTCCACAGAACCCAAATAAACGCCTAAGTATTAGCAACAAGAATACACAGTTAAATGAAGCTAGAAGTCGTTTGTGGCAAGACTGGCTAGCAACTCATCCAGCAGATGTAAAATATACGACAGACATGAGCTTGCCTGGAAAGTCATTAAAAGATGCGAAGCAATTAAGTCGCCAAAACCTACCATTTTTAGCGCCACACTTTACTGATACTTTGCTAAAAGAATATCGCAACCAAGCTATTATCCACACTGGCTTAAGTATCTCCGCACAAGCCACCTTAGAGCGAATGATTTCTAGTTATATTAAAACCAATAAGAACTTAGGTATCAATAATGTCAGCGCTATTTTGTATGATACAAAAAACATGCAAGTTAAAGCAATGGTAGGTTCTGCAGATTACCTTAAGACTGAGATTGATGGACAAGTAAATGGCACTGCTGCAAAGCGCTCACCTGGTTCCACCTTAAAACCTTTCATTTTCGGCTTGGCAATCGATCAAAGTTTGATTCATCCTGCCAGCATATTAAAAGATGCACCCACGAGCTTCGGTCCCTACAGCCCAGAGAATTTTGATGGGCGTTTTATTGGTCCTATTACCGCCAGTGATGCACTCATTCGCTCACGGAACGTGCCTGCTGTGAGCTTATCATCGAAACTATCTCAACCCAGTTTATACGACTTTCTAAAAAATGCAGGTGTGCGTAATTTAAAAAGTGAATCTCACTACGGCCTTGCATTGGCACTTGGTGGAGGCGAATTAACGATGGAAGAACTAGTAAGCTTATATGCCATGCTCGCCAACCACGGTCGCTTTGCACCTTATGCCCTTACAAAAGGCAATACAGCAACTTTTCCATTATTAAGTGAAGAATCAGCCTATATCACCTTAGATATGTTGCGGAAAAATCCTCGCCCAGACACAGTTGCGCCAGATATTTATAAGACCGCTTGGAAAACAGGCACCTCTTGGGGCTTCCACGATGCTTGGACGGTAGGCGTAAGTGGTAATAATGTATTGGCGGTATGGATAGGTAATTTCGATGGCAAACCAAACCCTTCATTTGTCGGAATTAAAACCGCTGCGCCTTTATTCTTTCAAATTTTAGATAGTTTACGTCATCAGCGTTTATTAAACGCAAAAACTGAAATTGAATCCATTCCACCGCGCACACTGACTAAAATAAAAGTTTGTACTGCAAGTGGCGACTTACCTAACCAATACTGTAAAAATCTCAGTGAGACTTGGTTTATCCCAGGAAAGTCTCCTATTAAAATCAGTACCCTTCACAGACCTATTTATTATAACAATACAACTAACCAAGTCGCCTGCACTGCAGGAGCGAACACCAGAGAGGAGATCATCGAATTCTGGAACTCAGACATGCTGCGTTTATTCCGTGAGGCTGGGATGCCACGCCGCGCGCCTCCAAAACTGCCTACAGATTGTAGTAATGCATATCATCAAATATTGGATGATAAACCCCAAATCACTTCACCGCTTAGAGGCGTAACCTACACGATTCGACTCAACAAACCTGAAACCATCGCGCTTAAAGCTAGCCGCGGTGGCCAAAGCGCTATTTATTGGTTTGCTGATAATGAATTTATCGCAAAAAGTGAAGCTGGCTCAGGTGTAGCATGGTCCCCACAAAAAACCGGTCATTATGTTTTACGCGCGGTGGATGATGCAGGTCAATCAGACAGTCGTGAAGTGGCGGTTGAGTTTGTGCCTTAAAACTCACGTTTACTTGTGATTTAAGGCTGTTTTTTTCTTAATTCACTATTAGATTAGATGACCTATAAGGAAGATCTTCTATTTTTGATACTTAACTCAATGCAGAGAATGACTTACATTTAGTAATGTCATTAATTTTATTGGTGTGCGCCAAAAACGACAGTGTTGTGCACTGGATTGATATTATTAAGCTTGGCTAAATAGAAAAACCACCTCTATAAGCTCCCTAATTAAGTTCGAATGTCAGGAATAACCAAAAAAAGTATTTTTAGTAATGACTTTGTGAAGTCATCTATCAATTTGCCAATCCAAATTGTTAGCGCTTAATGCTATTTTATTGCACTATATTATTGGCAGATATGATCAGTCAATGCACCAGTTAGGTGCTTTGATGCGATAATAATTAATGATTTCAGTACATAACTCAACTTCTGCTTTGATCGCTTCCAACGAGAGCGATGTTTCCCCGTGGATTGAATCGCTGGCAGGACGCTTTTCGCCTACCGATGTCGATTTGATTCGTCTTGCCTGCGACTTGGCTGCTCCACTATATTTTGGTCAAATTGAGTTGACAGGTGCTCCTCTGATGCAGCATGCACTAGGTGCGGCAACCATCCTCGTCGATATGAACATGGACGTAGAAACTATCGTGGCTACTATATTATATGCAGTGCCAAAGTATTTGATTGATTGGCGGCCGACGCTACAAACGCGTTTCAGTGCCAATATTGCCGAGTTGATTGAGGGCATCTCACGCATGGAGAAAATTCAGGAATTCAGCGAGATTGAAGGCCTACATGACCCGAACCGAAAGAATGATAACAACGCGCAACAGATAGAAAGCCTGCGGAAAATGTTGCTTGCAATGGTGGAAGACATCCGCGTGGTGCTGATTAAGCTGGCCGAGCGTACGCAAACCTTGCGCCGCTTGTCAGGAGCCAGCTCGGAACAACAGGAACGGATTGCACAAGAAAGTCAGGGGATATTTGCTCCATTGGCAAACCGTCTTGGCGTATGGCAGATTAAATGGGAGTTGGAAGACCTCTCGTTGCGTTTCCTAGAGCCTCAACTATACAAGGAAGTCGCAAAAATGCTAGACGAGCGTCGCGTCGACCGAGAGCAATACATCATTGATGTCGTGACTCAACTCAAAGACGAGTTGAGTCACGCTAGCATTAAGGGGGATGTAACTGGGCGACCTAAGCACATTTACAGCATCATCAAGAAGATGAAAAGCAAGCACTTGGATTTTAGTGAACTCTACGATGTACGTGCAGTGAGGATTCTAGTCAACGACGTCAAGGATTGCTATGCAGCACTCGGTCTGATTCACAATCTATGGCAGCCAATACCCGGTGAATTCGACGATTACATTGCACGTCCCAAGAGCAATAATTACCGTTCGTTGCATACTGCTGTTAGTGGACCGCTCGGCTTGGCGCTGGAGGTTCAGATACGCACTTTCGAGATGCATCAGCACTCTGAACTGGGGGTCGCGGCGCACTGGCGCTACAAAGAAGGCGGTAAGTCCGATGCTAAATTTGATGAGCAAGTTGCTTGGTTGCGACAGATATTGGCATGGAAGGAAGAGGTTGCAGATAGCGGCGACATCTTAGAAGAATTCAAGAGTGAACTGTTTCAAGACAAAGTCTACGTGCTGACACCGCAGGGAAAGGTCATTGACCTTCCTAAAGGTGCAACACCGATTGACTTTGCTTACAGCCTACATACCGATCTGGGGCACCGTACGCGTGGTGCTAAAGTAAATGGAAGTATTGTGCCACTCAGCACCAAACTGCAAAACGGTCAGCGAGTGGAAATCCTAACGTCAAAACTGGGTTCGCCTAGCCGCGACTGGCTAAATCCCACACTTGGTTTTCTCCAAAGTCCAAGTGCCCGTGCTAAGGTTAGGTACTGGTTCAGATACCAGCATTTCGATGAAAATGTTGCGCAGGGTCGGGTGAAACTAGATCGTGAGCTACACCGAGCGGGTATCGGTGCCATCAATCAAGAAAAAATTGCGCAGAAAATGCAATTTCATAAACTTGAAGATTATCTGGCCGCCATAGGTCGCGGAGATGTCAGCGAGCATCAGATTGCCCTCGCTATTCAAGATGAGGATGCCTCTAAATCGGTTGGGACTGTCCGACCAACCCCTAATCGCACCAATGCTCCACCAACAGAGATTGGGGTCGTGGTCGAGGGGATTGGCAACCTGCAAACTAACACCGCCAAATGTTGTAAACCTTTACAACCAGATGCAATTGTAGGCTATCTCACATGTGACCACGGCCTAACTATTCACCGCAGTTCCTGCTCATTCATAGTGCGCTTGCCTGAGAATCGGCGTAGCCGGGTGCTTAGCGCCCAGTGGGGCAATTATCAGAATGTCGGGGCTGCCGTCGTCAATATAGAAGTGGAGGCCCACGACCGCCAAGGTCTCCTACGTGACATCAGCGAGCTATTTGCACGAGAAAAAGTCAATGCCACCAAGGCTAATACCATGACTAGGAACAATATGGCGTTAATGCAGTTTTCTATCGAGATTTCAGACCTGGCTAGATTGAAGCGCATATTGAAGCTGATTCAGCAGGTGCCTAATGTAGTTGCAGTACGGCGGAGAATTTAAGGATGAAGTTACTACTGTTGTTAACCATGACTTTTAGTTAGCATTAGTGTTCCTAGCTGTCGCCTTGAGTGACCCAATTACCATTCCGTTGATAATCACTGCGTTCTAATAGCTGCGGGAATTTGGTTGCATTTAAGCGAGCATGATGAGCATACCGAGATAGAGCATGAACACAGTCATGATGAACACCATCAGCATACTCATGAGCCATTGGCAGAAACAGCCTTAACGCATACTCATAAGCATTTGTACAAATCAATGAAACACAGTCGTCCGCATTATTCAGATACTCATCATCACCATAGCCATAATTAATGAGACATATTAAATGTTAGTTACGGGTCAGCTATAAATAAACTATTTTTCCTCTCGCGCAAAATATAATTAAAGTAAGATTATTGGGCACTTAGCAGCCTCCCCGTTTCAAGACGCCAAGCGTGCAAGTTCTGCTCTATAATCATGGCTTTGTGCCAATAAAATAAAAGCTTATGGACGTAACAAATAAAAATATCACTTCCGCCATTTCTGAATTAATGCCCAAACCTGTTTCATTTGCAGAAGCATTTATGTACTGGCTGAAGCTGGGTTTCATTAGCTTTGGTGGCCCAGCAGGTCAAATCTCTATCATGCATCATGATTTGGTTGAGAAGAAGCGCTGGATATCGGAGACGCGATTTCTACATGCGCTGAATTATTGCATGGTGTTACCGGGACCAGAAGCACAGCAACTCGCAACTTACATAGGATGGCTAATGCACCGAACTTTAGGCGGCATTGTTGCCGGTGTGTTGTTTGTACTGCCTTCATTTTTTATCCTTACAGGTCTCGCTTGGATTTACATGGCTTATGGTTCAGTACCCGCGGTAGCTGGGGTGCTATATGGAATCAAACCTGCCGTTGTCGCCATCGTGCTTTTTGCAGCTTACCGTATAGGATCAAGAGCATTAAAGAATCAAGTGCTGTGGGCGATTGCCGCATTAGCCTTTGTTGCCATATTTGCATTTAATCTGCCGTTTCCGCTTATTGTCGCTGTCGCTGCTTTAATTGGTCATTTTGGCGGACGCAAGATTCCAAAGTATTTTAAGGTCGGTGGCGGACATGGCGCATCTAATAAAGATTATGGTGCGGCATTGATTGATGACGATACCCCAACACCGGAACATGCAATATTCACTTGGTTAAAGATGTTGCGTATTGCCCTGATCGGTATCGGTATTTGGCTAGTCGCAATCTCGACATTAATTGTCATGTATGGATGGGATGCGGCCTTTACGCAAATGGGGTGGTTTTTTACCAAAACTGCACTCATGACCTTTGGCGGTGCTTATGCAGTATTGCCATACGTCTATCAGGGCGCGGTAGAGCATTATCAATGGCTCACACCAACACAAATGATTGATGGGCTTGCACTGGGTGAAACAACACCTGGCCCACTCATCATGGTAGTGACATTTGTGGGATTTGTGGGTGGCTGGATTTCTCATGTATTTGGCACCGATGCAATTTTTGCATCTGCTTTTGTTGCAGCGGCGATTGTGACATTTTTCACATTCTTGCCAAGCTTTATATTCATTTTCATGGGCGCACCATTTATTGAAACTACGCATGGTAATCTCAAGTTTACCGCACCATTAAGCGCAATTACCGCCGCGGTTGTTGGTGTCATTCTAAATCTTGCTTTGTTCTTTGCGTATCATGTGTTTTGGCCTAAAGACTTGAGTAGTAACATCGATTGCTTCTCTATCGGTCTTACTGCTTTTGCTACACTTGCAGTATTCCATTTCAAGATAAATGTCATTCCCGTCATACTGGCATGTGGCGCCTTGGGTATGCTATATAAGTTATTTATCTAATATTGTAATGGTCATCTAAATTGAGACTCTTCAATATCAATACGTAAGATTGCGAGAAGCGTTCATGACGTTGCCCGTAAATTGCGTTAACACCAGCATATGAAGCTTCGATGCGAGAACGTAAGAAAGTTGAATTGTTACTTGCGCAACTTAAACGCATATTAAAGATGGATAAATTACGATTGCGAGGCTTTAGTGGTGCGCAAGATGAGTTTTAATTGGCAGTCACCGCACAAAACTTAAGGCGAATGTCCAAATAGTTAACTCTAATAGCAAAAGAAGTAGATCTGATGGCTATATAACGAAATAGCCCGGCACTAAACCTGATGAATCCACGCTGCAATTCAAACCAAAATAAAAAATAGGCTTAAATGAAAATTCTGCTAAGTGGTAGAGTAAATTAAATTAGAGTTTTTCAACGGAGTATTACGCATAGGCGACGGCAAATGATATATTTAAGCGATTAAAGTGTACTGGGTAATGGAGGCTATCTTCATAAAAGTGCCCACCTATATCTCTCGAAGATACAAATGAAAATGGTTGAAACCATTATGGAATAAGCCTCTTCACTTTTTGGTGCGCTGGAGTTGATGGATCTGGGCACTGGTTCGATGTTATTTTGCTTGACTAAAAGCCCATTTAAGGGACTTGCCTTAAGCCTTAACTTCAAGCCTTTCTACAGTGACCGGATGGCGTGCAATCATGTAAATAGAATTGCAGTCTGTGTACATGGAATTATCGGTTTATATTTATCCCTTACTTAAAAGCTGCCGTTCAGAATTGAGATCATATCATTTTCTATGGGGCTGCAAACAGCACATTTGAGTCATTCGCTATAGCAGTATTCGCGATTGAAACAACTTACGCTACGGACCATCGGATAATGAATACCCTAGACATTATCTCAATTTAATAAATTTAAAAAAATACAACCATAGCAATAACACCCTCTCAAGCACCTCGTTTTATTCCATTTAGTTATATCTTAATAAAAAACAATTCTTTTTAATTGTTAAAGGTTAGCTTTATAGTGCGTGCATTCGTTCATTACGCACACAGATTTGAGGTTAAACAATGTCACTTACTCATAGCGCAGCTCAACTTGCTTCTAAGCATCAGCAAGATCCATCGCAAGAAATTTTGCGAGCAGTTGAAGAGCTTAAAAATGGCTCAGGCTTTGGTTCAGTTGAAATTGTGTTGCATGAAGGGCGTGTGACACAAATTGAAAAACGAGAAAAACTTAGATTTACTCAAGACAGCTCAAAAAATTCACCTACTGCACAAGCAAGGGTTAAATAAAATATCGTAAAAAATTAAATACACTTGCGAACCAGAATACTGACGCTTGTAATAGGAGATTAATATGCAATTCAAATTATCAAAATTCGCTAAAGTGCTCATTGCAAGCAGCTTTATTTCACTACCCGCTTATGCATTTGCTAACGACAGCACGACTACTGAAGAGGCGAGTAACTTACCGCAAGAGCTTAGCCAACAAGAAAAAATACAAGCACGGTTACGTGAAATTGCAGCAGAAGAAAAAGCAGCTTTCATTGCGGCCAATGGCCATTTCGTGGATCGTAAAAGTTACGGTACTCAAAAAGAAACAGACCCACCGCGCTATGTTAAGCAAGCGAACAAAACTTGGTTAAAAGAATTTGATACTTTTGCAGATGTAAACTGGCTGGATTTGGGATTGGAGTATCGCGCACGCTTCGAACACCGAGATAACGACTTTCGACGTGCAGACCAAAATATTGATGAACCCTTATTGTTGCGAACACGCGCCTATCTGGGGGTAAAAAACATCCTCGACCCACTACGATTTGCCGTGGAAGTGCAGGATTCTCGCCGCAACCATGGCGATTACACCCGTGAATATGACACGCGCGATGTGAATCAGGCGGATATTTTGCAAGGTTATCTTGAGCTGAACTTCAAAGAAAGCTTTTTAGGCAAAGACGACCTTGGTAATGCACGTCCTGTTTGGGTGCGCGCAGGTCGTCACGCATGGGAAGCTATCGATAGACGTTTAATTGCACGTAACGAATGGCGCAACACGACCAACACCTTTCAAGGGGTAAGGGCACAGATAGGCGACAAAAAGAATGACTGGCAACTAGAATTACTTGCGGTTAAACCAGTACAGCGCTTTACCACACGCCTAGATGAAGTTGATCATGCGCAAGACTTTTACGGTGCCATTGGTGATTGGCGCGGTTGGTCAGAATACGTCACTTTAGAACCCTATTACTTGTTACTGAAACAAAATGGCAGTGACGTGCAGTATGACAGCAACGGTAAGGCTGCAGCAGCTAACACCAAGATTGACCGTGAAATTCATACGGCAGGCTTACGTGCTTACGGAACCATTGGCAAAAGCGGATTTGATTATGATGCCAGCTATGTTAAGCAATGGGGACATCAGGATAGATTGAACAACGCAGGTAAGTTTCTTGCTGAGCTAGATCACGATGCCCATGCCTACAACGCCGAGATCGGCTATAGCATCAAGCATCCATGGAAGCCTCGCCTGAGCGCCTTTTATGGTGTAGCAAGCGGTGATAAAAATCCTACCGACGGCAAAAACCAACGCTTTGAAAGGCTGTTCGGCTTTGCACGCCCATGGTCTAACGACGATTACATTCAAATGGAAAACATTCGCACACCTAAATTACGTCTTGAGTTCGACCCTAAAGTGGCCTTTTTGGATAACGTGAAAGTAGATACAGGTTTTAGCTGGTATCGCCTGGATAGTGAAACAGACCGCTGGAATGCGGGTAACAACCTTCGTGACCAAACAGGTAAGAGCGGAAAAGATCTAGGCAAAGAGTTCGACCTGCGTGTGCGCTTTCCAATCAACGAGCAAGTATCGCTTAACTTGGGTTACGCCCACTTTTGGGCAGGAGACTTCGTGAAAACCACTTCAAGAAAGATTGAAACAAATCGATCTGCTGACTCTGATTTCTTCTACACCGAATTGACACTATTAGGATTTTAAAAATTTAAGGAAAACATGATGAACTTCAAACTAAAAAAATTATTAATCGCTATTGCATTGTCGAGTCCACTCTTAACATTTGCGGCAGACATTTCATTGCTTAACGTGTCGTACGACCCAACACGTGAGCTGTATCAAGACTTTAATGCAGCATTTGGCAAATATTGGTTAGCTAAAACGGGCGATAAAGTCACCATTAAAACTTCACATGGTGGCTCTGGCAAACAGGCTCGCGCCATTATTGATGGTCTAGATGCTGATGTAGCAACGCTCGCATTGGCTTATGATGTGGATCAGCTTCAAGAAAAAGGTAAGCTGATTCCTAAAGATTGGCAAAAGCGCTTAGCGCACAATAGCTCACCGTATACGTCTACGATTGTATTGTTAGTCCGTAAAGGCAACCCTAAAGGGATTAAAGATTGGGATGATTTGGTAAAACCAGGTGTTTCTGTAATCACACCTAACCCTAAAACATCAGGTGGCGCACGCTGGAACTACTTAGCAGCTTGGGCATTTGCGCAAAAAAAATATGGTAACGATGAGGCAAAAACCAAGGAGTTTGTTGGCAAGTTGTTGAAGAACGTGCCGGTGCTTGATACTGGCGCACGTGGATCTACAACAACTTTCGTAGAACGTGGCATTGGTGATGTATTGCTGGCTTGGGAGAACGAAGCTTTCTTGGCACAAAAAGAACTAGGCGTTGGCAAGTTTCAAATCGTTGTGCCTTCGATATCAATCTTAGCTGAACCACCAGTGACTGTAGTGGATAAGTTCGCGAAAAAGCATGGTACAGAAACTGTGGCTAAAGCTTACCTCGAATATTTATACACTGAAGAGGGCCAAGAGATTGCAGCTAAAAACTACTATCGCCCAACCTTAGCATCTGTAGCTAAAAAGTATGAGGCACAATTTCCAAAAGTGAACTTTGTGAAAATTGATGAGGACTTTGGTGGTTGGCAAAAAGCGCAGAAAACACACTTTTCTGACGGCGGTACATTCGACCAGATTTATCAAAAATAATCACAAGATAACTGAGTTGCAAAATATGCAGAACTGGACAAAATCTGGTTCTGCATTGAATTAAAGGAGACTCTTATCATGAGTTCAGTGTTAATTGTAGGCGGCGATCAGGTTGCCGGTATCAAGCAAGTTTTAACTCATTATGGTGTAGACCACATCCATCATTGGTCTGACCGTAAACCTGGTGACAGGAATAAGACAATTCCGAACGACACTAAAATAATCGTATTGATTACTAACTGGATTAGCCACTCCATCACGCATAAGATAAAACGTCACGCGATGAGCCGAGGAATTCAGGTGATTTATACACCGAATGATTCGCAGGCATTGCAAAACCGCTTACATAGGCTTGATGCTCAGTTTTTAGTTAACTGACACAAGCATTAAAATACAACCCAAAGTTGTTACATTCACTCAGATTAAATCTAACAAAGGAATATCAATGTCAAATTGGTTTGAAGATAATGCACAATCTATTGGCAACACACCTCTTGTCAGACTAAACCGTATCACCGATGGTGCAACCGCAACGGTATTAGCAAAAATAGAGGGACGCAATCCAGCGTACTCAGTGAAATGTCGTATTGGTGCTGCAATGATTTGGGATGCAGAGCAGCGTGGTCTATTAGGCGCAGGTAAAGAGATTGTAGAGCCCACCAGCGGCAACACGGGGATTGCTCTCGCTTTTGTTGCTGCTGCACGTGGCATTCCACTTACACTCACAATGCCAGAAACCATGAGTATTGAGCGACGCAAACTATTGGTGGCTTATGGTGCAAAATTAGTACTGACAGAGGGCGCTAAAGGTATGAGTGGTGCAATAGCCAAGGCAGAGGAAATTGCTGCATCTGACCCTGACCGTTATGTGCTGCTGCAACAATTCAAAAATCCAGCTAATCCTGCTATTCATGAAAAAACCACAGGTCCAGAAATATGGAATGCGACTGAGGGGAAAATCGATATTCTAGTTTCTGGCGTTGGCACTGGGGGAACAATCACTGGCATATCACGCTATATTAAAAACATACAGGGTAAAGCGATTACCTCAGTGGCCGTTGAGCCTGCCGCAAGCCCTGTGCTCACTCAAAAACGTGCAGGTGAAGAACTTAAACCTGCTCCACATAAAATACAGGGTATTGGCGCCGGTTTTGTGCCAGAGACACTTGATTTGTCTTTAGTTGATGATATTGCTCAAGTGAGCAATGAGGAAGCTGTGCTTTATGCGCAACGATTGGCGCGCGAAGAGGGGATTCTTTCGGGTATTTCTTGCGGTGCGGCAGCGGCCGTTGCTGTGCGTTATGCTAAGCGCCCTGAAAATGCAGGTAAAACGATTGTTGTCATTTTGCCTGATTCTGGTGAGCGATATCTTAGCTCAATTTTGTTTGATGGTTTTTTTGATGCGCAGGGGATTGCGGTTTAACCTTTTGCAAAAAGTGGTTGCCGTTTAACACTTAAAATTAAACGGTGTAGCATGCTTTTTCTCCCCACTTGATATCTGGCAAACCTTTACCAAGGTCGTCAGATTTTTTTAGCTTATAATAAACGATAAAAATAGTCAAAAAAACGCCCTGAGAGCCGCTCTAATATTGGCTTACAGGGCATAACTTTCTGCAATAAAACAGTTACAAACGTAACAAAGCATTCACCATTACATCGACTTCAGCACGCGTGTTGTAAAAAGCCAGTGATGGCCTTACCGTAGTTTCAAGCCCAAACCGGCGTAAAATGGGTTGTGCACAATGGTGGCCTGAACGTACCGCAATACCTTCTTTGTTGAGCGCTGCACCCACTTCTTCACTCTTGTAACCATCCAGCGTAAAGGATAAAACACTGGCTTTTTCTGCGGCAGTGCCAACTAAATGTAAGCCCGGTACTTTTTGCATGGCGGCTGTTGCGTACACTAAGAGTTCATGTTCATAACGCGCAATATTATCAATGCCAATGCGCTCTACGTATTCCAGAGCTGCACCTAAGCCCACTGCATCAGCAATATTACCTGTGCCTGCTTCAAACTTTGATGGTGCTTCATGGTAGACGGTTTTATCAAACGTCACGTCTTGGATCATATTGCCACCACCTTGCCAGGCGGGCATGTCGTCTAACAGCTCTGGTTTGCCATAAAGCGCGCCAATGCCAGTTGGCCCAAACACTTTGTGGCCTGAAAATACAAAGAAATCAGGATCTAAAGCTTGTACGTCTGAACGCATATGTGAAACTGATTGTGCGCCATCCAACAATACTTTAGCACCCGCACGGTGTGCCATTTGAATCATCTCTTTGGCGGGTGTAACTGTCCCTAACGCATTAGATACTTGAGTAAATGAAACAAGTTTCACACGTGAAGTGAGCAGCTTTTGATATTCAGCCAATAATATCTGACCACTATCATCCACAGGTGCCACTTTAAGCTTGGCGCCTGTTTCTTGGCATAATTGCTGCCATGGCACGATGTTAGCGTGATGCTCTAAATGAGAGATTAGAATTTCATCACCTGCACCTAGATGCTTTTTACCCCAGGTTTTAGCGACCAGATTAATCGCTTCTGTGGTACCGCGCACAAATACGATGTTGTCGACTGACGGTGCATTGATAAAACGGCGTACTGTTTCACGTGCGTCTTCATAAGCATCCGTTGCACGCGCGGCGAGTTCATGCGCCGCACGGTGGATGTTCGAGTTTTCATGTTGATAAAAATATGAAATTCGATCAATCACCGCTTGTGGCTTTTGTGTTGTCGCAGCATTATCAAACCAAATCAGTGGGCGGCCGTTAACCAATTCTTGCAGTATTGGAAAGTCTTTACGTACTAAATCGGCATCAAACGGCGGATGTGCGGCAGCAGGCAAAGGCGCAGTCTGATTTAACGGAGAGGCATTCAGATTTGATTGTGCCTCTTGCAGAAAGTAAAATCCAGTTGTATCAGGTATGTTTGGCTTGCTAGAACCTGCACTGGTGATGCCAGCCTGACTGTGTTGCGAGTTACCTAGCAAGCTTTTGAGGTCACTTTCATACGGATTGTCGAAACCGCCCAATAAAGAACCAAGATCAATGCTACCGGCTGATGCCTGACTATGCTGCTGATATAAGGCCTCTAAATGTGCAAAGTCTGGTTGTGTAGATGCAATGCTTGGAATAGCTGAGGCGAATGAGGGCGTAGGCACTTGTGCAGGCCCTTTAGCTGGCAACACTGAGTCTACGGCCACATGCGTCAACGACGCCGTGCTCGGCACCTCTGGCTGTTTAGCCAAAGGAGAACCCGCAGGAAAACCTTCTGCATAAAGCTCATTCACAATGCGGCTTAATTCCGCGACATCGAAATGCCCTGTTTCACTGGCTTTTCTACCTAGCGCTAACGCTGAAGTTGCACGTGGATGTTCACCGGGTAGTGAAGCCAAAATGGCCTCTGGCTCAAATGCTGAAACGTCGCCTAATGTTGAAAACGCATTATTTGTACTCATAGTAGTTGCCTACATCAACATTTTCCAAAACGGCAATCGCGTCGTCGGTTAATACCGCGAGTGAGCAATAGAGTGATACCAAGTATGAAGCAATCGCTTTATGGTTAATGCCCATGAAGCGTACTGATAAGCCCATGCTTTGCTGGCCTGGCAAATTCGGTTGATATAAACCAACCACACCTTGACGGCTTTCACCTGTGCGTAATAGCAGGATATTGGTTTTACCACCAGTAACCTTCAATTTATCGCAAGGAATAATCGGCACACCGCGCCATGTAATAAACTGTGAGCCGAACAACGCTACTGTTGGTGGTGGCACACCACGTCTTGTGCACTCACGACCAAATGCAGCAATCGCTTGTGGATGCGCCAAGAAGAAGGCTGGCTCTTTCCATACTTTTGTAAGTAGCTCGTCAAAGTCATCAGGTGTTGGTGCGCCTGTACGTGATTTCACTTTTTGTGATTTAGCAATGTTATGCAACAAGCCATATTCTTTGTTGTTAATGAGTTCGCTTTCTTGGCGCTCTTTAACGACTTCAATGGTTAGGCGCAATTGTTCTTTAATTTGGTTGTGCGGGCTACTGTACAAATCAGATACGCGGGTATGTACATCTACCACGGTATTCACCGCATTCAATACATACTCACGACCCCATTCTTCGTAGTCTACAAAGGTTGCTGGTAATTCGCGCTCATCCTTGTGTGAACAATCGACTTCAATCGCGCTAGGATCTTTGGCCTTGTTAACACGGTAGATACCAGCTTCTACTGGCACCCATTGCATGAGGTGTACTAGCCAACGCGGGGTTATGGTGCTGAGCATCGGCACCGTTTTGGTAGCATTCGAAAGCGTGCGTGCGGCGACGTCACCCAGTGCGGTTTGATGTTGTTGGTCTGTCATGTCAATCTCCTGATAAAAGTTTTATTAAATAAATTGGTGATATAAAAAGCTAATGCGTATGGTTTGCAGCAGCAGATAAATTGCTTGTGATCTCTGCCTTATTACTGTGATTAGCATTCGCTTCTAGTGCAGTAGATAAGGTGTTGGCTTGTGTGATATTGCTATTTTCTGGCACGCTATGGGTCAGCCAAACATTGCCTCCAATTGTTGAGCCACGCCCAATAGTGATACGACCAAGCACTGTGGCCCCTGCATAAATCACAACACCGTCTTGCACAATAGGATGGCGAGCCTTACCTTTAAGTAAATTGCCATCGTCATCTGTCGGGAAACGTTTGGCTCCTAAAGTAACCGCTTGGTAGATACGAACATGTTTTCCAATAATTGTCGTTTCCCCAATGACTACTCCAGTACCGTGGTCAATAAAAAAGCTCTCATCAATATCAGCCCCTGGATGAATATCAATACCAGTCGCAGAATGAGCCAATTCAGAAATCATGCGTGCGATAAGTGGCAAGCCAGAGCTATGTAATGCATGCGCAAGCCTGTAATGAATCATGGCTAAAATTCCGGGATAACATACCAAGACCTCATCCACGCATCTTGCCGCTGGATCGCCTTCGTAAGCGGCTTTGATATCACTATCAAGAAGCGTGCGTATTGTTGGCAATTGATTTGCAAACTGCCTAACAATGTCTATAGGCGTTTTACCTACATAGTGAGATTTCTGCTGATGATTGTCTTCAGTATCAGCTGCAAAATTAAGCTCCAATTTAACTTGTAAAACAAGCTCACGTAAGGCTACATCAAGGGTATGACCAACAAAATAGTCGATACCTTCATCTCTGATATCGGGTACGCCTAAACGATTAGGAAACAATGCTGCGGCTAACCCCTCAACTACCACTTGTAGAGCTTTGCGCGATGGTAATTTTGGTGGTTTATCGCGCCGTTTTCTCTGCTCTAGTGAAGATAGTCGCAAATCACGCAGTTGCGTCACGACTTGACTAATACCCAGCCCACCACAATCTAGGGCAGTTTCAGCCATGTGGTTTTCAATATCTTGATGATTAGACTTCATATTTTTTGATTGGTATTTTTCACAACATACGCGTCGCTAGAATGCAAAAAAGCCAGCGGTCTTTCGACACGCTGGCTTCCGGTTGTCCGGTCAGCACTAGCTAACTACGAGAATATTGTATTAATAATTAGGTGTTCGTCATGAGCTTAAATTTGTTTGCATCCATGCAATATACACCACTCTATCTAGTAAAAAAAGAGCATGGATTAAAAGTTACTAAAAAATAACGCAAACTTCATTATATTCTATTTAATTATATTTATATTTATTAATATTCTTTTACATTGTTTAAGTGGCTATTTAAAGTGCACACCTTCTAATTGAAAACACAAGGTGCATCAAATGCTAAAGAGAATCTTGATTACGAGTTTACTTTTTTCTTCAACATCACTTTTATCATCCAATGCAATTGCAGATAGCACATTGCTTAATGTTTCATACGATGTGAGTCGTGAATTTTATAAAGACTTCAACCCTGCATTTGCTAAATACTGGAAACAAAAAACTGGCGAAACAGTCACGATTAACCAATCTCATGGTGGCTCTAGCAAACAAGCACGATCTGTAGCTGACGGTTTAGAAGCAGATGTCATTAGTATGAACCAGTCACCTGATATTGATATTCTCTATGAGCGTAGCAGGCTGATTCCAAAAGATTGGCAGAAACGATTACCTTACTCAAGCTCACCTAGCACTTCAACCACCGTGTTTCTTGTACGCAAAGGTAACCCTAAAAAAGTTAATGACTGGGATGACCTAATCAAACCTGGCATAGCTGTTGTAGTCCCTAATCCAAAAACCTCTGGTAACGGAAAATATAGCTATTTGGCGGCATGGGGTTACATCGTTAAAAAAGGTGGCGATGACGCTAAGGCTAAGGACTTTGTCAGCAAGCTGTTTAAAAACGTACCTGTTTTAGATACTGGCGGACGCGGAGCAACTACAACCTTCGCTCAACGCAATATTGGTGACGTGTTGCTTACCTTTGAAAATGAAGTCAACCTCATTAAAAAAGAGTTGGGTGACCAGTTTGACGTTGTATATCCGTCTGCAAGTATTTTGGCCGAAAACCCAATTGCTGTAGTGGATAAATTTTCCAACAAACATAAAACCCAGGCTATTGCTCAAGCCTATACGGAATTCCATTTTTCTGAAGTAGGTCAGGAAATTGCGGCTCAACATAATTTAAGACCACGCTTGGATACTGTAGCAGCAAAACATAGTGCCCAATTCAAAAGGCTCGATCTATTTAGCGTGGATGAGGTATTTGGTGGTTGGACTAAGGCACAAAAAAAACATTTTGCCGATGGTGGAACCTTTGATCAAATCTACAGCAAATAAATCGACAAAAAATAAATGGTTATATAAGGATTAAAAAATGGCAGATATTAAAACTATTGCACAACATCTAGATCAACTTAGATTGCAACTTAAAGAATCTTTACTTTTAGACCTGGATGATTATGGATTAGCCGAGCAATCTACCGGTGAATTCAATAGCACCTTTATCGGAGTACAGTTAAACACCGAGTTTCAGCCAATTTATGACAGTGCAGCGGGTGATTTGTATGGTCACGAGGCTTTATTGAAACCTTCATTAGGCGGCTCACTGACCAGTACACCGGATTTCGCTTTTACTTATGCAGAACAAACCGGAAAGCTTGTGCAATTTGATCGTGTAAGCAGAACTTTACATGTGCTCAATTTCAAGCAAATTTATGAAGAAAATGGACTGCTGTTTCTTAAAGTGCATCCTAAATTACTCACTTCAGTTAACCAACATGGCAAGGTTTTTGAATTTATCTTACATTCCAATTCAGTACCGACAAATCGAGTAGTAATAGAAATTCAGGAGGAAAAAATCGAGCAGGATAAACAATTAACCGAGGCAATTGATAACTATCATGATCGTGGCTACCGTATTGCGATAGATGGTTTTGGTAGCGCTGACTCTCATATCAATCGGCTATGGAAATTTTCACCAGACTTTGTGAAGTTAGCCACCAGTTTAATCCAAATTGCCGAAAGTGATGGTCGTGTTCGTAAAGCGCTACCCGGACTCATTAAAATGATTAAAGACTTAGGTGCGCAGCCAGTAATTAACGGAATTCAAACACAAGTACAACTTAATATTGCCATTGAAAGTGGCGCTACTTTATTTCAAGGTGATTTTCTTGGAAAAGCTACGGCAGCTAAAGATTTGCAACCATCACAACTTTTTCATTCCAACAAACAAAAACCTAATGCTCCTAAGGTAGCCTAAACATTTAAATTAGGTACTTATAATTACTTTTTGTTATATCGATATAGGTAAATATTATTTTTAACTTATATAAAGCCCTGTTACATTGGCAACCACTGTAAAAATGAACGAATAAAGATTATGGCAAAACAAAAAAATGTACTTCCTGGGTTTAATCTGTCTTTAGGATACACCCTACTTTATTTAAGTTTAATTGTGCTGATTCCATTATCAGCGGCATTTATAAAAACTACCGAATTAACTTTTGATGAATTTTGGACTGTAGTTACAGCCCCAAGAGTAATGGCCTCATATCGGTTAACTTTTGGCGCCTCGTTGCTAGGTGCATCAATTAATGCCGTTTTTGGCTTACTCACGGCTTGGGTGCTAGTACGTTACACTTTTCCAGGTAAAAAAATCATTGATGCTTTAGTGGATTTGCCGTTTGCATTGCCAACTGCTGTAGCTGGTATTGCGCTAACAGCTGTGTACGCAGGTAATGGTTGGATTGGTTCTTGGCTCGAGCCACATGGTATTAAAGTGGCATTCACACCACTAGGCGTCATCATTGCACTTACTTTTATCGGCTTGCCCTTTGTGGTGCGTACCGTACAGCCTGTTTTAGAAGACCTAGAAGCTGAGACAGAAGAGGCTGCGGCCAGTCTAGGCGCTAGTCGCTGGCAAACATTTTCTAAAGTCATTATGCCTTCCATTTGGCCCGCACTGTTGACGGGATTTGCTTTAGCTTTTGCACGCGCGATTGGTGAGTATGGCTCAGTCATATTTATTGCAGGTAACGTACCTTTTGTTTCTGAAATCACACCACTGATTATCATCACTAAATTAGAGCAATACGAATATGCAAGCGCAACGGCTGTCGCTGTTGTCATGCTTATTATTTCATTCTTGTTACTGTTCTCAATCAACGGATTGCAGTGGTGGATGAACCGTAACGCAACTGCTTTACGCTAAATTTTCAATAGAGAAATTCATGGCCATTGCTAAAACATCACAATTCAATACTTACCACAACAAAGTGGCACGCAGTCGTGCCACGTCTGAACCAGCTTGGGTACGATGGTTACTTATCACGACAGTATTGGCATTTTTAAGCCTATTTTTAATCGTACCTTTAGCCGCAGTTTTTACCGAGGCCTTACGTAAAGGCTTTGATACATACATTACAGCGCTAACAGATCCTGATGCTTTATCTTCAATTAAATTAACTTTGATTGCGGCAGCGATTGCCGTTCCGCTGAACTTAGTCTTTGGTGTTGCTGCAGCCTGGGCAATTGCAAAGTTCGAGTTCAAGGGTAAGAGCATATTGATTACTTTAATTGACTTACCATTTGCAGTTTCACCAGTCATTGCTGGTCTGATATACGTGTTGATATTTGGTTTGCAAGGCTGGGTAGGCTCAACGTTGATTGACAACGATTTGAAAGTGATCTTTGCTATACCAGGCATTGTTCTGGCTACGATATTTGTGACATTTCCGTTTGTTGCACGTGAATTGATACCACTCATGCAAGCTCAGGGAAAAGATGAAGAGGAAGCCGCATTAGTACTAGGCGCTTCTGGTTGGCAAATTCTATGGCGTATCACTCTACCTAATGTGAAATGGGGCTTGTTGTATGGCGTAATTCTAACCAACGCTCGCGCAATGGGAGAGTTTGGCGCGGTATCGGTTGTATCTGGCCATATTCGCGGCATGACCAACACCATGCCCTTGCATGTAGAGATTTTATATAACGAGTACAACTATGCAGCTGCATTTGCAGTAGCGTCTTTACTTGCTTTACTCGCACTAGTGACATTGGCATTGAAAACATTTGTGGAATGGCAGGTCGCACGCAATGCCCGTCAACTTGAAGAATCATTTAATTAAGAACTCTTTGTTATTGGAATAAACCATGAGTATTGAAATACGCAATATTAGAAAAAACTTTGGCAGTTTTAGTGCTTTAAATGATGTGAGTCTAGATGTGCCTAGCGGTGAATTGGTTGCTTTATTAGGCCCATCAGGCTGTGGAAAGACCACATTGTTACGCATTATCGCTGGTTTAGAGGCGCCTGATTCTGGCAGCATTCATTTCTATGGTGAAGATGCTACCGCACGCCAAGTTCGTGAACGTGAAGTAGGCTTTGTATTTCAGCACTATGCACTGTTCCGTCACATGACTGTATTTGAGAATGTCGCATTTGGCTTACGTGTACGACCCAAAGAAACACGCCCATCTGACGCTGAAATCAAAAGACGCGTACATGAACTGTTAGAATTAGTTCAACTTGATTGGTTAGCAGACCGTTATCCGCCACAGCTATCTGGTGGCCAGCGTCAACGTATTGCTTTGGCTAGAGCGTTAGCGGTAGAGCCTAAAGTGTTGCTGTTAGATGAGCCGTTTGGTGCTCTAGATGCAAAAGTACGTAAAGAATTACGACGTTGGTTACGCCGTCTTCATGATGAACTGCATATTACCAGTATCTTCGTGACACATGATCAAGAAGAAGCGCTCGAAGTTGCTGACAGAGTCGTAGTAATTAACAAAGGTCAAATTGAACAAGTTGGTTCGCCACAAGAAGTTTACGACCATCCAGTATCACCCTTTGTTTATCAGTTTTTAGGTAACGTAAATCAATTTCATAGTCATGTGCATGAGGGTGAGGCAAAAGTGGGTGATATTGACTTGAAAATTGATGCTCATCATGACACGCAAAATAGTTCTGCATTAGCATTTGTAAGACCGCATGATATTGAAATCTTTAAAGAACGCCATGGTGATGGTTCAGCATTTGAAGCTGACGTACATTACATCAATGCGATTGGTCCTTTAGTCAGATTGGAGCTAAAAATAGCAAACAAAACAGAGTTGATAGAAGCTGAACTGACGCAAGCACGTTTCCGCCAACTTGAGCTAAAACAAGGTGAACATGTATTTATTTATCCACGCAATGTGCGCGTATTTTTAGATGCTCAACATGCGGATAGTCTTGTACATTAAATGTCTGCTTTGTCGCCTGCTAGTTGTCTGACCGCAAAAATATATGTGGGGCAGAAGTGGGTCGACTGAAGACCGATGAAAATACTAACGCTCAAATTATGAACGTCTGCTATTAACATACCCACACAATCCCTGCCATGCGTTCTCACTTCGTTATAGTCCTTACTCCATTTGGTGATGACAACTATCGATTGGTTTAATGTTTCAAACCATGCTTGTTTGTTGCCTTCTTCAATAACCTATACTGTTCCGCAAAAAGATCCCGTTCCGCCTTGACCGCACTCAGTTCGTCCGTCACCACGGACAACTGTTTTTCGGCAAAAGTTAGCCTACGCATATTTTCCAGATGGTTTCTACCCCATGCATTCACTTCCTCACGTATCTTTTGGGCTTCTTTGCGCGCGGCTTCAATAATGTCTTTCCCTATATCCTTAAACTGATTGATGATAGATTTATACATGCTTTGTGCTGATTTTGTAGCCTCTTCATTAGCTGTACTGATGATTCCCTGCCTAGCTTGCTCAGCCTCTGCCATTTTGTAATTGACCAGGTCTTGAATCTCATTCGCCATCATTTTATCTACCGCCTCGATTTCACGTAACCGTGCTGCCATTGATTGGGCCTCTTGATCTCTGGACTTTTTCTCAGCCCTGGTCAGTCTTTGCTTTCGTGCGCCAAGTTTTGTCATTCCGTTAGGCATGCCTACTTCCAGGTAAAACCTTTCCTGGAAGTCTCGCATTCCCTGTTGATAGGCTTTCATATTGGATTTGTTACTTGATGACGTGCTTGCGGAATCTAATCTCTGTTCTGCCCGGTAACCTGCATGTATGTCTTTGGCGCGCCCTGTTTTGGATATGGCATAAAAATGAATGTGTGGATGTACCTCATCTTGATGCAGGGTGATGTTCTTGAGGTTGCTACCATACTCTTGTTGGAGCCAAGCAATGTTATCAGTCAGCCACTGCTTAAAAGCATCCCGATTCCGGTCGTATGCTTCTTTAGGATAACTGGAAACGCCAGCCAGCAAGATAGGCGTGTCATCTCTGAGCTTGCGACCCCTAGAATCTTTAAAGCCCTCAGTTGACTCATAAGCCATTTGTTCCACTTCATCTAATGGCACACCATAAACCAGAATAGGATCTTGCACTTGCTCGACATGGAAACTCGCATCTGGTTCTCGTTGCGCTTCCGCAATCACATCGCGGACCGTTAGCAAAGACTTAGTTCCTTGCTTCTGCCTGCCGTTGGCATCTTCTGTTTTGCGACGGCTGATGGCTTTCTTACTGATGGTTTTTGCAAAGATTTCAATGTGTATAAATTGGTACATGGCACTACTCCTTATCGTTAATGATTCATCATGATTTCTCCTTCTAAAAATGGGATTTAACCCCTAAAAAATGATATTTAACTACGGTGAATGGTTAGCCATTTGCAGCTTCAATACAGGCACACCAATTAACCCTCTGTGTTTCTTTCTGTACTGCTAAAATCTACTGAAAAAATCCTTTAATATATAAATATAGTGACCGACTATATTTATTCATGCGCTGCGCTTATTCATAAATGCCGGCCCTGCGGTGCAAGAGCCTATAGGGTGTGCCACTGACTGTCCATTCAACGTTTTGCCTTGCCTCATTATCCATGCTCTCCGTTCTATAAACGCATCTTCGGTTTTGGCTTGATCGTTGGCTGCGTAATATTGATTGCCATGACCGCATCCAGCGCCTGCTGTGGGGTGTTCCATAGCTGTTGTGTATAGCTCAAGAAGTCTTCCCATGTGACTGATGGGGTGCAATCTAGATACTCACGTAATGCTTGTACATTGGTATAAGCTCCCTCTGCCAATGCGTGTAAAACAGACTTCGGTAGTGACACCATGGTGTCACTACCGACCTTACCACCACGCCACTGCAACCCTTCCACTGTTTCTGGGCCAATTGGTTTGGCTAACAAGTGGTGCACACCAAAGTTACTGCGTAGAAGAATGACGAGGGTTCTCTCGTCATATATTGCAAACTGCTGGCGCTCAACCGCACGGGTGACATCGAATATCTTGCCACCTTCACGCCATAACCCAGCAATCGTGGCACCTCTCGGGAAAAATGCCGCCACAGCAATCTTTAGCACCTCTAAATCAACCACTACTGTCCAATAGTGAATCTGGTTGGGAATTGGCATTCCCCAGGTTAGTCCCAGTACTTCATTGAGTTTGTCCTGTTTAGATTCCGGGATGCCGCGCTTACCGGCCATCGCTTCAAATAGATTAGGGCGCAACATACCAATATGCTCGGCAATTTCCAGTGCGGATTTCCTGCTCAATTTAAATAGCGCCTTAGTCACTTCATCTGGCCGATTGCTCTGCTCCATGTGCACCTCCTCTAAAAACTTGCATTGCTTATATAATTCTGTATTATGTACCAACATATACCAAAAAGCAAGTCACGAGGTCTGATATCAAAACCGACCTGCTGTGATCGGTGCTGAAAATGGCTGGGTAGACGTGAATGTATTTAAGCTATGAAATGAATTAAAGGAGTAAATGATGATCATCGGTGCAATAAAGAAGCTCAGTGAAGCGATTGGTGATGAGTGGAATCAGCAGATCGAGACCTGCGAAATCAGCTATAAGAAGAGATGCGCTCAGTCGCCTAAAGACACCGAGCCCGCTGAATCTGAAATCAGCGAAGCTGAGATTCGCCTTCTAGAAAAGATACTGCCAGGGCTGCTGGCTGATTTGCCGCCGCCATCTGATATGTTGGTATAGCGCGGATACGGTTGTTATCTTCACATAGCCATCACTCAACGATGCATTCTCAATCTATTTAAAAACAAGGTCATCTTATGCAAGTCGCTCTTTATGTCAGAGTCAGCACTACCCGCCAAGCCGAGTCAGATCTATCGATTCCAGATCAGTTACGTCAATTGCGGGCTTGGTGTAAAAACAACGGCCACTCGATTGTTTCAGAGTTTGTGGAACCGGGTGCGTCGGCCACGGATGACAAACGGCCCGAGTTTCAGAAGATGATTGCAGAGGCGCTACTGAAACCAGCGCCATATCAGGCTATCATCATTCATAGTTTAAGCCGCTTTTTTAGAGACGGTATCGAGTTTGGGGTCTACGAACGTAAACTCAAAAAGAACGGTGTGGTGGTGATCTCGATTACGCAGATCACCAGTGATGATGCCAGCGGTGAAATGATGCGTCGTATCATTTCGCTGTTCGATGAGCATCAGAGTAAAGAGAATTCCAAACATACCTCAAGGGCCATGAAAGAAAACGCCCGTCAAGGCTTCTTCAATGGCTCACGTGCGCCTTATGGTTTCGACTCTGTGGCGAGCGATGTCAATGGAAGTCACGGACGCAAGAAAAAACGTCTGGAAATCAATCCTGCTGAAGCAGACGTGGTACGCCTAGTGTATGACCTTTACCTGTATGGATTAGAAGGTATTGATATAGGCTGCAAGGAGATTGCCATGCACCTAAATCAGAAAGGCTATCTATTACGTGGTAAAGACTTCAGTATGCAGAAGATCCATACACTGCTATCTGAAACCACATATTGTGGGGAATTGCGCTTTAACGTCAATAACTCTAAAACCGGACAGAAACGACCACCCGAAGAATGGATTATTACCAATATCCCCATCATAATTGATGCCAATACTTTTGAGCAGGTCAGGCTGAAGCGTAATGCACGCGCACCCAAACAAACCCCTGCAGCAAGATTGGTTTCACCTACACTACTCACCGGGTTACTTAAGTGTGGCATCTGTGGTCATCAGATGACCCTCGCCACAGGCAAAGGCGGAAGATATAAATACTATAAATGTACTAGTCGAACAGGCAAAGGCAATCAAGCCTGTAGCAGTAAAAATCTACCGATGGAAAAGACCAATGAATTAGTATTAAGAGAGTTGGCAAACAAGGTATTTGAAGCCAAACGCTTGCAGAAAATGCTGACCGCCTTCAGAAAGCACCTCAGTCAGACGGTTGAGAACAAGCAGGAGCACATTAACCAGATCAACCGGCAGATCAAACAACTGGAGGATCGGCAACATCGATTGATGGATGCAATCGAGTCTGGTGTGTTGGAACTGGATGTAATGACACAGACAAGGGCTCAGGATTTAAAACGCGCAAAAGAAGCACTTGCCATTGAGCTATCTAACATCAACCGGAGACCAACCAATGAACTTCAAGAATTGCGTGCCAGTCAGGTAGAAAAGCTGAGTAAGATGCTGAAAACCAAACTCTTGGATGATGGTCAGGATGTGGCCAAGGGGTATCTCAATTTGCTAGTGTCAGAGATTGTAGTGAATACGGAAACAGTGGTGATGAAAGGCGCCTACGAAAAACTGTTAGCCTTAGCTGAAGGCGACAAAATAAAAATGGGCACTGTAAATTCAGTGCCCACTTCCATACTAGATTGGTGCCCGGAGCCGGAGTCGAACCGGCACACCCATAAGGCGAGAGATTTTAAGTCTCTTGTGTCTACCAATTTCACCACCCGGGCGGATAGTAGGTCTACATCAAATTGCGGAGCGTATTCTAACACCTAAATTGACGTTTTTATAAGTAAAAAATATGTTTTTTTAACATTTAGGCAAAAAAAACGGAAGCTAAAGCTTCCGTTATATTTATAGAGACATTTACTTCTCTTGACGAATGAGCTCTACACGGCGATTAACATTACTGCCTTGTTTAGGGTCATTTTCGGCAATAGGCTGACTAAAACCGTAACCTTTTGCTGTAAATTTATTAGCATCCATACCTTTTTTAACAATATATTCAAGCACTGCTTTAGCACGTTTTTCAGATAACTTTTGATTATAGTCAGCGTTAGATGTATCACGCTGGTCTGTATGCCCAGCTATTTCAACGCTTGAATCACCCCATTCTTTCAGCGTATTAATTGCGTTATCTAAAATAGGATATGACACTACTTTAATCTTAGCACTATTAGTTTCAAATTGAACATCTGGAACAACCTTCTTGGAAAGTAACTTCACCTCTGCTTTAGGTTGCTCCACCACCTTGGAAGGCTCAGTTGCTTTGAGGGAGTTGTAAGTGGCACTAAGTGGCTTAGCATCCGCCAAAAGCGCCGTCTTATCTATAGAAATTTGGACTGGCGCAACTGATTCACATACATTTTCAGTGTCCATATAACTTTCACGCACATATTCAGGTAAGCCACCACGTGCCGCACCTATTTTATTCAACAATTCACCCTGTCCTGCATATGTTCTTGCATAAGCCGTTTGAATATCATACTGCGTATTTGCTAATGTGCGCTTCGCTTGAAAGTACTCATTCTCTGTATCCAATAAATCCAGCAAAGTACGCTGCCCGATATCAAATTGTTTTCGGTACGCCTCACGTGCATTTTCAATAGAGTTTTTATGTTCTGTACGGTATTTTTCTTGCCCTTTAAGTTGCTCAATGTCATTGTATGCAATTACTACAATCTGACGCGTATCCACACAAGCTTTATCACGTAAATCTTTTGAGTTGTTTAGTTTTTCCGCAGTCTGTTTGACAGAGTTGATATCAGAAAAGCCGTTGAATAAATTAAAGTTCATTGTCAGCTCAAGTAAATCTGCCGCACCTGAGCTAAATCGACCGTCTGAACTTACCCCTAGATTTTTACGAGCCTGTAAATCTAGCCTTGGCATGTAGCGTGATTCTTTAGTTTTCACCTCATCTTGGCTGGCTTGAATATCTTCTATAGTTGAAAGTAAATCTGGATTTTGGTTGTAAGCAACTTTTAAAGCTGCACTAGAAGTAGGTTCTACACCTGCATTAAAAAAAGTAGGGGCTTCCAGCGTTTCTGGTGGCAATGCGCCATAAAGTCTTTGCAAGCGTGCTGTTACATCATGTAAGTTTGTTGTTTCAGTCAGTAGATTCGCTTCTGCTAAAGCCAAACGGCCATTGGCTTGTTCTAAATCAACTTTTCTAGCGACACCCGCAGTTACGCGTTCTTTAATACGATCAAAAAGCTGCTTATGAACGACATAGTTATCTTTTGCAAACTGACTCAATTCTCGATAACGCATTGAATCAATATATGCACGCATAAACTCTAGCGTTATATTTTGCATGGCACTTTGCAATTCATAGTAGCGCACTCGATTTGCGTGGCCTAAACGATTCACTTCATTGCTTATTGCAAAACCATCAAAAATCATTTGCCTTAATACTAACTCATTATTAGAGCGGGGTATTGCTGTGCCATCTCCAGCTCTAATAAGTTCTTCTTGATTTCTGTAAGTAGATACTATATCAGCTCTAGGTAAAAAACCACCGCGCACTACCTTCTGCTCAAAGCCAGACTCTAAAAATCTGTGATAACGCGACTGCACTTCAGGATTTGAAGTGACGGTTTTTTCAACCATTTCCTTTAATGTTACTATAGGCTCTGCAGCTAATACAAAATTACTCATTAAACCAGTCAAACTGCTGACCAATGCTATACTGAGAAGATGGTGATTATAGTTGTTCAAATTTTACTTCCTGAAATTTTATAAATTTAGCGTTCGCTCAAATACTTAAAAATAGATTCTATTTTAAGCAAGCACTTTAACTGTTGATGCTTTTGCGTTAATCGATTGCAAAACTCATGCCAAGTTTAATTCGCACCAACCTTTACACATCTAAATATTTTCATTAAAAGCGCACACTTGTAAAAAAGAGTACATCTAATTTAACTTAATTTTAACTAGATTGGATTCTATATAGCATATTAGCTTGAATCAATAAGCAATTGTTTTATTGAGAGAAATTACATCTATTTTTTTACAATAATTTACATTATTAATAGGGTAAACATATCCACATAAAAAAACCTACTATGGCGTATGTAATATTTGCTAATACATTCAGATATAGTTAATCTAAAACGATAATAGCAAGGTAAAATTAATACAACACTGTCAGATTATGAACAATTGAATGGCGCGAGAAGCTTAAGTTTAGCATCGTTATTATTAAAATTTAGCTATAAATCTTTTGGATTAATATTTAAATTGATTGATAATGGCGCTCTCACTAAATTAACTTGTCATTTTAATGTCATCTCCTACTGGCAATAAAACAAAACTTTCCGCTATCACACTTGCCGCGCTAGGCGTGGTATTTGGCGACATTGGTACGAGCCCGCTTTACACAATGAAAGAGGTATTTTCTGTAGGCGTCCACCCCGTCCCTCTCACTGAAGTTAACATGTATGGAATTTTATCGCTTATTGTTTGGGCGCTAATCATGGTTGTATCAGTGAAGTATGTGGCCTTTATTATGCGAGCAGATAACCGTGGTGAGGGTGGCATTATGGCTTTACTTGCGTTGGCCAGCCATAATGCCGCTGGTAATTTAAAGAAGCAGCATACGATTATGCTGTTAGGTATTTTGGGGGCCTGTATGTTTTATGCTGACGGCATGATTACCCCCGCCATTTCTGTTCTATCTGCAGTTGAAGGCTTAGAGTTAGCGGCACCCGCTCTGCACCCGATGATTTTGCCAATCACATTAGCCATTCTATTCATTTTATTTTGGGCACAAAGCAAAGGCACCGCATTAGTCGGTGCTTTTTTTGGTCCAATTATGTTACTCTGGTTTGGCACTTTGGCTGTTTTAGGCGTTTTAGGCATTATGGAAAATCCTACTATTTTGCATGCACTTAACCCTATCTACGCCGTAAATTTCTTTATTGTAAGTCCATGGATAGCATTTGTGGCGCTGGGTGCAGTTGTTTTGTCTGTCACAGGTGCTGAAGCTTTATATGCCGATATGGGCCATTTTGGCCGCTTCCCGATTCGTTTGGCTTGGTTTGGCTTCGTGTTACCTTCATTAATACTTAATTACTTCGGGCAAGGTGCGCTTATATTGCAACATCCTGAAAGTGTTAAAAATCCATTTTATTTATTAGCACCCGAATGGATGCTTTTTCCTCTAATTATATTAGCTACACTAGCCGCCGTTATTGCATCTCAAGCAGTAATTACAGGCGCATTTTCGGTATCTCGCCAAGCGCTGCAATTAGGCTACTTACCTCGCATGCACGTTGAACATACTTCCGAGAGTCAAGAAGGTCAAATCTACATGCCTCGCGTCAACTGGGGTTTAATGATAGGTGTGATGGTACTAGTTCTTAGCTTTAAGTCATCTGGAAATTTGGCTGCAGCCTATGGTATTGCCGTTACAGGCGACATGATCATTACCACCTTGCTAGCAGGCATTGTATTTCATCACATTTGGGGCTGGAGTAAATTACGCACAGGCTTATTAGTCGGAATGTTTTTAGTCGTTGATGTTGCATTTTTTAGCGCCAATATCCTGAAAATACCTGATGGCGGATGGGTACCATTAGTAATTGGTATCGTGATTTTTACATTAATGCTTACTTGGAAAACTGGGCGAGCCATGGTTTATGCAAGACTTAAAAATGAAGCTATGGAACTTGAACCTTTCATTGATGCCGTTGGCGCTCATCCGCCAACTCGTGTCTCTGGAACGGCATTATTTATGACACCCAACCAAGAGGGTGTGCCGCATGCCATGTTACACAATCTAAAACATAACAAAGTGCTACATGAAAAAATGGTACTGCTCACTGTTAAATTTTTAGACTTTCCACATAGCTCTGATGAAGAGCGTGTATCAGTAGAACATTTACCTTACGAATTTTATCGAGTTACTATCCGCTATGGATTTAAGGACGAGCCTGATTTACCGAGAGATTTGGCAATGTGTGCCGAGCAAGGCTTACTGTTAGATGCAATGGACACTTCATACTTTGTAGGAAAAGAGATTCTAATTGCCAGCAATAAATCAGGCATGGCTTTATGGCGTAAAAAAATCTTTATCGGCTTATTTAGAAGCGCTGAAACAATTACAAATCAATTCAAACTGCCACCTAACCGCGTGGTTGAATTGGGCTCACAATTAAAAATTTAGACACAAGTTCAAAATATGGATTAGCTTAGGATAACTTTGCTTGATTAGGGTAAAATGGCTTTTTACCTTTTTTACGTTCTTTAATTTTGGAATCTTATTTACATTATCATGAGCCATCTACAAAATATCATTGAAGCCGCATTTGAAGACCGCGCAAACATCAACCCAACCAATGCTAGCCCTGAATTAAAAGAAGCTATTGCCAATGTGATTGCAGATCTTGATTCAGGCGTTTTGCGTGTTGCATCGCGTATTGGTAATACACAAAACTGGGAAACACATCAATGGCTTAAAAAGGCTGTGTTGCTTTCATTCCGCCTTGATGACAACATCTTACTTAATGGGGGTTGTACTAAGTTTTTTGATAAAGTACCACCAAAATTTGCCAATTACACAGAAGAGGACTTTAAGTCTGGTGGGTTCCGAGTTGTACCAAATGCGATGGTTCGTCGTGGCTCATTTATTGGCAAAAATGCAGTGCTGTTACCTTCATTTGTCAATATTGGCGCCTATGTAGGTGATGGTACGATGGTTGATGCTTGGGCAACTGTTGGTTCTTGTGCGCAAATTGGTAAAAACGTTCACTTATCCGGTGGCGTAGGTATTGGTGGTGTTCTAGAACCTGTTCAAGCTGGTCCAACCATCATTGGCGATAACTGCTTTATCGGTGCTCGTTCTGAAGTAGTTGAAGGTGTCATCGTGGAAGACAACTGCGTTATCTCTATGGGTGTTTACATTGGGCAATCAACTAAAATTTATGATCGTGAAACAGGTAGCGTCACTTACGGCCGCATTCCCTCTGGCTCAGTAGTTGTTTCAGGAAACTTGCCTTCTAAAGACGGGAGTTATAGTTTGTATTGCGCAGTCATTGTTAAAAAAGTAGATGAAAAAACACTCGGTAAAGTCGGTATTAACGAATTATTACGTGGCATTTGAATGCCTTTAGCTTGTTATTAAATGATTTTACAACGCCAAACTGTCGTAATTTCGACAGTATGGTTGTCGTGCATGCAATGTTTATTTAACTAAAAAAACATCTCTAAGTGGGCCGCAAGTAAGCATTGCCATGCTTCTGCGGCCTTTTTCATGCCCGTAAAATTAAATGGCATAAAGTTTGCATTAACTTCATTCATCTAACTTAAAAGAACTTGTCCTATCCAACTGAGTATTAGGCAAGCTAAAGAAAATGAATCATTACAATATAAAATTAATTGCAATATCAATACTGCTTGGCTATTTTGCAATATTGCTGACATTTTCTGCGGTCAGCAAACTATATAAATCTCAGGCTGACGAGAGAAGTTTTTTGATTACTTACAGTGCGCTCACCGTAGGAACTGGGCTGTGGGCCATTCAATTTCTTAATTTACTCGCTTTCCCAGTGGTTCAGTCAGCAGGTTATGAACTGGCTTATGTTTTCTTGTCATGGCTTGCTGCCTTTATATTTGCAATAATAATTTTACATGTATCCAGTCAAAAAACACTCCCTATAAAATCTTTATCAGTTGGCGGAGTTTTAGCTGGCGTCATCGCTTTCGTCATGTTCGCTTTAAGTATTCTCTCAATGAAAATTCTGCCAGCAGTCTCATTTTCACCGAACATAAGCCTGCTAGCTATCATAGTTTCTATAGCTGCCACTACTATAGTCATCATGATTTTGTTTTGGCTTAAAAATTATTCAGGTGAATATCCGTCAGTTACAAAATCTATATTCGCTATTTTCATTTCATTGGCAATCACTAGCGTTCATCTAATATACAAGGCAACTATTGAAATCCCACTCAATGCTATCAGTAGCACGCCTCTTCATTTTAACAGCACCCTATTGGGCATAACCGTTGCGCTAGGGCTAATCTGCGTATTTTTAGTGTTATTTATTATCGCCATTTTTTACGATAAATTAGGCTACGATACGTTTAAGTTCAACCTGTTTAAAAAGGAAGATTTAAAAGAAATTAGCCAACAAGCACTACTAGACACGCTGACACAATTACCAAACCGCAGAGCACTAATGCAACATTTAGAATCTGCAACTAAAAGATGTGAGCGTAGCGGTACCGGCCTTGCTGTAGCGTTTATTGATGTCGATAATTTCAAGCAAATTAACGACACATTAGGCCATAAAGTAGGTGACCAAATTTTACAAAAAATTGCTTCTAGATTAGTCTCGGCAGTGCGTGGCTGTGATGAAGTTGCCCGTATTGGTGGAGATGAATTTATAGCAATTATTGAAGGTGTGGAAAGCACTGAAGACTACATTGCTGTCGCTGAGCGTATGGTTAGCTCTGTGCGCGCATCATGCTTAATCAACAACTCTGAGATGAATCTCTCAGTTTCAATTGGTGTTGCCATGCATACAATTGGAGTGAGCATTGAGCAACTTATCAGTGCGGCAGATATCGCAATGTATCGGGCAAAAAAAGATGGTAAAAATCAATTTAGATTCTTCGATGCTGAAATTGCTTTGGCCACAGATCAGTTACTTGAGATTCAATATGATTTAAAAAATGCACTGGCAAATGATGAACTACAGTTATATTTTCAAATAAAAATTGATAGTGTGACGAGGGAGCCTGTCGGAGCTGAAGCTTTATTACGTTGGCAGCATCCAGTGAGAGGACTATTACATCCTGCCGACTTCATGCATGCAGCTGACAGATTTGGTTTAAGTTATGCCATTAGTGACTGGGTTATTGAAGAAAGTTGCCGCACTTTACATCAGTTAAATTACCTGCATATCCCTTTTGATATCTCAATCAATTTGTCACATAATCAAATTGCCAATACAGGTTTTGTTACTGATGTTACTCATATGCTTAAACGGTTTGACTTACCAACATCTAGTCTGATTTTTGATTTAACTGAATCTGCCGCACTTAAAAACCAGACACAATTCAGCAATCAGTTGGCCCGCTTTAAAGAAGCTGGCATTAGGATTGCTATTGATGACTTTGGTACATTCTCATCAAGCATCACTAATCTGCAAAACTGGCAGGTAAATGAGTTGAAACTTGACCCTGCATTTACTGCAGATATAGATAGCAATCATAAAACACGTGGGATTGTTCAAGCCGTGATTGAGCTTGCTCATGTGCTTGAGTTAAATGTAGTCGCAGAAGGCGTTGAAACTGAAGGTCAACGTAAGGCGCTTGCCGAGCTAGGCTGTGACCAAATGCAAGGCTTCTTAATATCACGGCCTCTGCCTGAAGAAAGACTCATCAACTTACTAAAGAATCTGAGTGCTCGCTATGAAGAAACTGGGCAGTTTTTTATAAGAGATATTAAGCATTATTAGACTAGCTAATTATTAAACGCTACAGCAAGAATCACATAAAACAACAAATTTAATCCATATCTACAATGTCCCTATTTTGCCATCATCTCAAAAGCATAATTTCTGCACTTTACTGTAATACTGTTAAAATACAGCTTTAATTAAAGCGATGGCATAAAACGTCAATCGAGAATTCTATTCTTATGCAACTATTCGGGATTCCCAACTGTAGTACAGTCAAAAAAGCTCGGGACTGGCTAAGTAATAACAATGTGGCCTATGAATTTTACGATGTCAAGAAAAACACTATTAACCAAGTTTTGCTTGAAAGCTGGTTAAATCAAATGCCGTGGGAAAAACTGATTAACCGTTCGGGAATGACTTGGCGAAGCTTATCCGATACTGAAAAATTGGCAGTGATTGATGCTAAGTCTGCAATTAATTTAATGCTAGAAAAACCTTCCGTCATCAAGCGCCCAGTGATGGTGAAAGATGGAGAAATCCTCTGTTTAGGATTTACTGAGGCCGCCTATAAAGAACTACTATGACAAACTCAAACAGCGAAACATTAAGCCTTGCAATTAATTTACTCAAACGTCAATCCAATACGCCTTTAGATGCAGGCTGTCAGGAATTAATGATTTCGCGCCTTGAACCACTAGACTTTAAAATTGAACGTATGCGTTTTGGCGATGTTGATAACCTCTATGCTAGACGAGGGTCATCTAGCCCGTTACTTGTATTTGCAGGGCACACTGATGTTGTGCCTACTGGACCACTAGAGAAATGGCACACTCTGCCATTTGAGCCGACAATTAAAGACGGTATGCTTTATGCGCGCGGTGCAGCTGATATGAAAACGTCACTTGCTGCTTTTATTACCAGTATTGAAGAGTTTATCGCAGAAAATCCAAATCATGCAGGCTCAATTGGCTTACTAATTACCTCAGATGAAGAAGGCATTGCAGTAAATGGTACCGTTAAAGTCGTTGAAGCATTGAAAGCACGTGGAGAACTGATTGATTATTGCATCGTTGGTGAACCTACCAGCAATAAAGTAGTTGGCGACATGATTAAGAATGGTCGTCGTGGTTCGCTATCTGGCAAGCTTACAGTCAAAGGTGTACAAGGACATATTGCCTACCCACATTTAGTCAAAAATCCGATCCATTTGGTGGCTCCTGCCATTAAAGACATGGTTGATACTGTTTGGGATACTGGTAATGAATACTTCCCGCCTACTTCATGGCAAATATCTAATATGAATGGCGGTACAGGGGCAACCAATGTCGTGCCAGGCGAGGTGGAAATTTTATTTAACTTTAGATACTGTACCGCAAGTACAGAGGACAACCTTAAGCTGCGCGTACATAAAATTTTAGATAATCATAAACTGGAATATGACTTAGATTGGGAACATTCCCCTTCCTATATTACGCCTCGCGGCAACTTAGTTGTAGCAATTACAGAATCGATTCAGCAAGCATTTGGTGTAAGCCCTGAATTATCGACCACTGGCGGTACATCTGATGGGCGCTTTATTGCAGACATCTGTAAACAGGTGATTGAATTCGGCCCATTGAATGCGACTATTCATAAACTCAACGAATGTGTTGGTATAGCAGATATTGAGCCACTGAAAGAAACTTACAAACTAACGATGCAGAAACTACTTAAATAAAGAACTCCATGGCAAACAATATACAAATATTAGCATCTAATGAGCTAATTACTATTCGTGACTGGATACGCTACGCTGTAAGCCGATTCGAAGCATCTGACATATTTTACGGTCATGGCACAGATAACGCTTACGATGAAGCAGTTTGGCTTATCATGAGCGGATTGCATCTGCCATTGGATACTCTCGATAACTTTTTAGATGCGCGCATCACATCAACTGAACGCTGCAAACTTGCTGACTTTATCGAACAGCGCATTGGAAAACATACACCAACTGCATATCTGTTAAAAGAAGCTTGGTTGCAAGGTTTGAAATTTTACGTTGATGAACGCGTGCTTATTCCTCGCTCATTTATTGCAGAGCTTTTAGCTGACGGCTTAAGCACATGGATTGAGTTCCCAGAAATGGTAGAAAGTGCGGCTGATCTTTGCACTGGCAGTGGCTGCTTGGGCATATTGCTTGCCAGCGTATTTCCAAATGCAAAAGTAGATGTCATTGATATTTCACAAGATGCTATTGATGTCGCCAACATCAATATTGCAAACTACAGCTTGCAAGATCAAGTTACAGCCGTTAAGTCTGACATGTTCACAGCACTTAAAGGCAAAAAATATGATTTAATCATCAGCAACCCGCCTTACGTCGATGCGCCATCAATGGCGAATCTACCCGCTGAATATCAGAATGAACCACAACTTGCACTGGGTAGCGGTGTTGCAGGCCTTGACCATACACACACTATTTTGCGAGAAGCAGCAAACTACTTAAATGATGATGGAATATTGATTGTTGAAATCGGCCATAATCGTGATGCATTAGAAGCTGCATATCCAAACATGATATTTACCTGGCTAGAAGTTTCATCAGGCAATGAATTTGTATTTTTACTCACTAAGTCTCAGCTTATATAGGCATCATTTTGAACCCAACACCCCAAATCGTAAGCAACAATATCAACTGGCAAGAAGCCAATAAAACAAAAACCGGTTTATGGCATTCAGAAAATGCCGCACCAGTGCCTAAGCGTGTCCAAATTGCTGACGACACCACCAAAGCTGACGATGCTTACAAACTTTGTTGCGAAGGCACTGCCCTACTATGGCGTGGTGATTTTCAAAATGCCAAAATGCTGATGCAAGCGCTATCCCGTAGAATTGACCGCCCAGGAAAAAAACCAAAGCCACCAGCAGCTACTTTGCTTGAGGCATTTCATTTGCACCGCCAATCACAATCTCAAAAAGCACGTATTTTGGGCATGCTGGTCATTGAATTAAATGTTGGCTATAACATCAACCTACGACGCGCGCCTGATGTGAAAGCTGCTTGTGAGCATGCATACGGAAAAAGTACACAAACTATTGTGGTGTCATTACGTGAAATTTTAGGTTTAATTGGCGCATACGAATGGAGTAAAAATGGGGTAGATATTAGCGTCATCAATAATAAAATATTCCCAAGCTATGGTGTTTTTTCACCAATTCGTGGTGAGTACCTAGATTTAGTCGACGTCACGCCATTGCCCACACCTTGTAACTTAGCCTTTGATGTCGGCACTGGCACTGGTGTGATTGCCGCTATACTCGCCAATCGTGGCGTAACTAAAATTGTCGCCACCGACAACTCACACCGCGCCTTGGATTGCGCGCTTAAAAATATCAATTTGTTAGGTCTAAAACCCAATGTCTCATTAGTTGAAGCTAATCTTTACCCAAAGTCGGAATATGGAAAAGCGGATTTAATTGTCTGCAATCCTCCTTGGTTGCCTGCGCACCCAAGTTCAGCATTAGAATCTGCAATTTATGATGAAAAAAGTAAAATGTTGAAAGGATTTTTAAATGGCTTAGCTGAACATTTGAGTAATCATGGTGAGGGCTGGCTAATTCTTTCAGACTTTGCCGAACTTTTAGGTTTAAGAACTCGCGGAGAATTACTCGGCTGGATTACCTCAGCAGGATTAAAAGTTATTGATAAAACCGATACAAAAGCTAGACATAGCAAAACTCTAGACTCCAGCGACCCACTTCATGCCGCACGCAAAGCTGAAATTACATCACTGTGGCGGCTAAGCAAATTTTAATGTCAATTCTGTCCCGTCATAAAATAAGCCATTTAGCAACTGGCTAAAGCTAGAACAGTGGTGCGATAACTCAGCTAGGCGCAAGTAAAAAATAATGACGCTGTATACGTTTGACATATTATTAATACTTGTCAGTTTTACTGGCTTAGTAGTGCTTATCAGTTTATCTCTGGGAAGGAATAGCTTTTTGTGAATAACGACATGTAACGACGAAATGGTTTAAGCAGGAAAACCGCAAAGCGGATGCTCGAAAATTTGAATTAATTGAGGCGTCTGTAGTCAATACTCCTATAATATTTCAATATAGCTGGTAATCAATTTCCGGCTAAATCTTAAAGTTCTGAAGTGACAATGAGCTTGCTCTGTTGGTTACATTAAGAGTTTGTTGTTGTTAAAATTAAAAGCATCATTTTTAAATCATATAAATATACAAGATGAACAAATGCATTCAGTATTTAGTGAGTTAGCAATCATACTTATGGTTGCTGCGTCCGCCGGGGCGATATCTTTATGGTTGCGTCAACCACTATTGATAGCCTATATATTAATTGGTTTAATCGCAGGACCAACAATGCTCGGCATAGTCACTGCGCATGAGCAGATTGATGTGCTGGCACAAATCGGTGTGACAATCTTACTGTTTATTGTTGGTTTAAAGCTGGATTTACAACATATCCGCAATATCGGCCCCGTAGCCTTGGCGACTGGCCTTGGTCAGCTGACCTTTACCATTGTGATTGGTTTTATTCTCATTATGTTAATGGGGAAAACCATGATGGAGGCCATTTATGTTGCGATTGCGCTAACATTCTCAAGTACGATTATCATTGTTAAATTGCTTTCAGATAAGCGTGAGATTGATTCGTTGCATGGGCGTATTGCAGTTGGTTTCCTTATAGTGCAAGACTTGGCAGTAGTCCTGGCAATGATGGTGATGAGCACGATGCGCAGTGGTGGTGAAGCAGCTATTAGCGATGTGTTGATTTCGCTTGCTTGGCGTGTTTCAGTAGCCGCAATAGTGGTTTTTTTATTAATGCGCTATCTGTTGCCAAAGTTGGTTGCACTTATGGCAAAATCGCAGGAACTGTTGTTGATTTTTGCAATTGCTTGGGGTACCGGCTTTGCAGCACTTGGTGAGGTAATAGGTTTTTCAAAAGAAGCGGGAGCATTTTTAGCCGGCTTCACGTTGGCCTCTACCGTTTATCGTGATGCTATACATGCACGACTAGGTGGCATCCGTGATTTCTTGTTACTCTTTTTCTTTATTGATTTAGGAGCAAAGCTTGATTTGTCCACGCTAGGTGCTGAGATGTGGCCTGCACTGGCTTTGTCTGTATTTGTGCTGATTGGCAACCCGCTCATAGTGATGGCGATTATGGGATACATGGGTTACAGAAAACGCACCGGGTTTCTTGCTGGTCTTACTGTTGCACAGATTAGTGAATTTTCGATTATCTTTGTTGCAATGGGAATCACAATCGGGCATGTCGGGGTGCAGGCTTTAGGTTTAACGACTTTGGTGGGTTTGATTACTATCACAGTATCAACTTATATGATTTTGTTCTCACACCAGCTTTACGATCGACTATCACCATTTCTGGGTTGGTTTGAACGACACAAGCCATTTCGTGAGATGGCATTTGAGCGTAATGGCGTTGCCGAGAAACGTGCAGATGTCATTGTATTTGGTCTGGGGCGTTATGGCGGCAGTTTGGTTGTCGAGCTTAAAAATGCAGGTTTATCCGTAATTGGTGTGGATTTTGACCCTGAAATCGTACGAATGCGCTTCCAAAGCTTCAGAACTAATAGACTGACAAGATTAAACACGACAAATCTGCAAAATATGGAACGGCGCCACGATCTGTCGGTTCATTATGGAGATTGTACAAGCCCAGAGTTTTTGGAATCACTGCCACTCAATACTGCAAGGTGGGTAGTCAGTGCGCTTCCTGATTTGACATCCAGTATTGGCTTGCTTAATGCACTCAAACATCATCATTTCCAAGGTGAGGTGGCGATAGTCGCACGCGATGGTGTTAACCAAAGCATAGATTGGGGTAATCAAAAACCGCCTACGGTTATTTATCCGATGCAGAATTCTGTGGACTATACGGTTGAAACTATTTTTAATCTTGTCCGCAAAAAGGAGATGAAAACATGACTACCTTATCTAGGGTTTTGGCAGCTACGGATCTTTCCGCACCGGCACGGCATGCTGTTGAGCGAGGTTTTCAAATCGTGGCTCAAAGTCAGGCGAAGTATAGCGTTATTCATGCGATTGAACTGGATGCCTTGGATGCACTTCGTGAATGGATGGGTGAAGATGTTTTATCTTTAAAGAAAAAATTTGAGCATGATGCAATACATGGTCTGCAGCAATTGTTGTCATGTACTGAGAACCACTATGGCGTTAAGGCTGAAGCGGTTGTTATTACTGGACAAAGTCTTGACGTGATTTCTTCATATGCTGAGCAATCAAATGCCGAACTGTTGGTTTTAGGTGAGCATGGGAAAGATTTTTTACGTCACCATTTGCTTGGCTCTATGGCATCAAGATTAATCAGAAAATCAGTTAAATACCCTGTTTTAGTCGTTAAGCAACCACCGCATGAGCCCTACAAGAGGATATTGATTCCAATTGACTTTTCCAGTTCTTCAACAAATGCAATTAAATTTTGCAGACGACTAGCTCCTGATGCAGAGATTATCTTACTGCATGCATTTGAGTTGCCATTTGAAGGCAAAATGGCTTATGCAGGAGTGGATGAAGATATTATTAGGCAATACCGGATTGGAACCAGAGACAAAGCGCTTGCAAATATCCGTGCTGTTGCGGATTTGGCAAGCTTGGATATTGGTGAGTATACGCCATTGATTGTTTACGGTGATCCTTCACAGACTGTGATTGAACAGGAGCAAGAATTCAATGCTGATTTAATTATCATTGGGAAGCATGGTAAACACTTTACTGAAGAATTGTTGCTGGGAAGTGTCACTAAACATATTCTTGCTGAATCTGCATGTGATGTGCTGGTGGTAGGTGGTGGTTAAATAAAAGTTTCTTTATAAAAACCATAATTTAGTTACGCTACACCTGATTATCTTAATGTATATTAGTTATCCTATAAAAATCAATCAGCATCATTGGTGTACATTAAGAATATTAGAAGTAGCTTTGTGACTTAAAACTAATCAGCAGAATGGGTTAGGACTGCTCAAGTAATTGAAGATATATCACCCGCAGGCCAAACACTTGCAAGAAAAATAATAGGTGTTGCCTTGGCGTATGCAACTCAATAAATTCATCTGCCCCTCGTAAACGCTTGTGATACATCCATCTTGAATGTATTTAGCTAGTACAAAGAAAAAATATTTATACTGCATTGACTTCAATTATGGCTTAGCCCCTACCCCTATTCCTATCACTTTTCTTCTGCATTGCAGGTGCAGTTAAGTCGCTAGTCTGGCGTACGCGTCGATTCTCATTTTTCCTTGGTACTGGTTTTTTAGCGATAGGATTATTTCGCGCCGCATCTGTTTTCCCACGATAAGGTCTAGCTTCACCATCCATGACATCACGTGGTGGCCTGTCTAAAGCACTGATGCGCTGCTTACGCACTTTAGGCATAAATACTGTAGTGGCTTTCAGTTTTTCACGTTGTGTAAGCTGTCTCAGCGGCGCACTTGGTACTGGCAAATCGGCCCACTCCAGCAATCCAACCACTTCTTTTTGTTCTAACTTTAACATTGTGCCGCGCTTAACACGAGGTGGTAAGTTTACCGGACCAAAGCGCACACGCATCAAGCGACTGACTGGTAGCTGAAACGCCTCAAATAAGCGACGAACTTCACGGTTACGTCCTTCACGAAGAATCACTTGATACCAATGGTTCGCACCTTCTCCACCTTGGGCTTTAATGCTATCAAAATTAGCTGGGCCATCTTCCAACTCAATACCTTCCTTAAGTTGTGTCATTTGACCTTCAGTTAATTCACCGAAAATACGCACAGCATATTCACGCTCAACTTCATAACGTGGATGCATAAAACGATTTGCTAGCTCACCTGACGTAGTAAATATCAATAATCCACTAGTGTTCATATCTAAGCGACCAATAGCAATCCATTTGCCATTTTTTATTTTTGGCAATTTATCAAACACACTGGCGCGACCCTCTGGGTCGTCCTGACTGACGATTTCACCTTCGGGCTTATGGTAAATCAACACTTGTGGCAATTCAGCCACAAATGACAGTTTGACTGGGCGACTATCTAAGCGCACCGTATCATGCTCTGTCACACCTTGGCCTTGCGTGGCCGGTGCCCCATTTACCGTTACACGACCGCTAGCAATCAGCGCTTCCATATCACGACGTGAGCCTAGCCCAGCTAGCGCCAAAAGCTTATGCAGCCTTTGTGTAACCTCTGGGGGGACGTTTTCATCAACAGCTAATTTAGTAAAGCTGGTTTTTGGGCGGCGAGGCATAGCCTGCGGATCGCGTTGCGTTTTGAAAGGACGTGCCATATAGATAAAGTATTGATTGTAAGCGCGTATTTTACCGCAGTTAAAGAAAATTACCGCAGTTTAAATCGCCATACTTACAAGTGAATGAAAGAGAGTCCTATAAATCTAATTGCACGTCATGTTGCACAAAGTCTTCTATTTGCGGCAGTTCAGCTAAAGAACGCAAATTAAGATCATCTAAAAAATGTTTAGTTGTTGCATACAATGATGGTCTTCCTGGCACCTCACGCTGACCAACCACATCAACCCAATCGCGCTCTTGTAACTGACGCATAACATTCGGATTAACTGCAACACCCCGAATTTCTTCAATATCACCACGTGTCACGGGCTGTCTGTAAGCAATAATTGCCAGCGTTTCCATGACTGCGCGTGAGTATTTTGACTGCTTTTCAGGATTTAATCTTACTAAAAATTGGCTATATTCAGGTCGCGCTTGAAAGCGATAACCCGTTGCCACTTGCACCAACTCCATAGTGCGAGTCTCCCAATCTTGCTTAAGTTCATCTAGCAACATACGCAAAGTGGTTCGTTCCATGCGGTCTGCAAACAATTTCTGCATGTCGTCTAAGCTAAGTGGCTGAGTTGAAGTTAATATGGCCACTTCAAGCACTTGCTTCATTTGCGTAGTGTTTGCTGGTTCATTCATAATGAATTATTCGCGAGAATTCAATTGTACATAAATGGGCGTGAAAGGAGCTTGTTGCGTCAATCTTAATAAACCTTCGCGCGCAAGCTCAAGAACTGCTAAGAAGCAGACCACTAGTTTTGGAACACCATCTTTCGCCACATCAAATAATTGCGAAAATTCTAACAAATTATCAGTTTTTAATCGGCGCAGAATAATACTCATATGTTCACGTACAGAAAGTTCAGCTTTACCAACTTTGTGATGTTTAAAGTGGCTCGCGCGCTTCAATACATTGCGCCATGCCTCTGTTAAATCATCTAAGCTCACCTCTGGCAGTTTCAAATCACTAATATGCTGATAATAAGCACTGGCAACGGCAATATCCTCGCCGACTTTGGGCATTTCATCAAGACGCTGTGCTGACAATTTAATCGCTTCATACTCAATTAAACGTCGCACTAACTCTGCCCTTGGGTCATCCTCAGATTCAATCTCTACAGGTTTTGGCAGTAACATGCGTGATTTTATCTCTATTAGCATTGCCGACATTAATAAGTAATCTCCAGCTAACTCCAATTTTATAGCATGCATTTTTTCCACATAAAGCATATATTGGCGTGTTAAATCCGCCATTGGAATATCGAGAATATCAAGATTATGTTTGCGGATGAGATACAACAATAAATCTAGAGGACCTTCAAATGACTCGAGATAAACCTCCAGCGCATCAGGTGGAATATAAAGATCTTTCGGAAGCTCGGTAAAAGCTTCTCCTTTTATTTTTGCATTGAGAGGAGTTTCTATCAAAATATCAATTTTAATTATCAGTATAAACGTTAACTGTAATTCAAGCCCATTGCATCTCTTACATCACGCATGGTTTCACGCGCTAATTTACGCGCTTTTTCACAACCTTCAGCTACAATATTTTTAACTAAAGTTGGGTCATCCGCATATTGCGCTGCGCGCTCTTGTATCGGTTTTAATTCGGCCAACACACCTTCAATCACAGGACCTTTACATTCGATACAACCAATACCTGCGTTCTTACAACCGGCTTGAACCCAATCTTGCGTGGCTTGATTTGAATAGATTTGGTGCAATTGCCATACTGGACATTTAACTGGGTCACCTGGGTCAGTTCGACGTACCCGTGCCGGGTCCGTTGGCATGGTTTTAATTTTCTTTGCCACTGAATCGACGTCTTCACGCATTGAAATTGTGTTGTTGTAGGATTTAGACATTTTTTGACCATCTAAACCTGGCATTTTTGATGCTGGCGTGAGCTTATAATCTGGCTCGAGCAAAATCATTTTGCCGCCACCTTCTAAATAACCCAGCAGACGTTCTTTATCACCCATACTCATACCTTGCTGCTCTTCAATCATGGCGCGCGCTGCATCTAATGCTTCTTCATCACCACTTTGTTGATAAGCATTGCGCATTTCTTGGTACAAGGCCGCTCTTTTGCCACCTAGCTTTTTAATTGCAGATTCTGCTTTCTCTTCAAAACCCTTTTCTTTGCCGTAAATATGATTAAAACGTCGAGCAATTTCACGCGTGAATTCAATATGCGGGATTTGATCTTCACCAACAGGCACTTGTGTGGCTTTGTAAATCAAGATATCCGCACTTTGCAACAATGGGTAACCCAAGAAGCCGTAGGTTGATAAATCTTTACTGCTTAGTTTTTCTTGTTGATCTTTATAAGTTGGCACTCGCTCTAGCCAACTGAGCGGGGTAATCATTGAAAGCAAGGTAAACAACTCTGCGTGCTCTGGTACGCGCGATTGTATAAAAATTGTCGCATTTGCAGGGTCTACACCAGCGGCCAGCCAATCTATCACCATCTCCCATACGCTTTCTTCAATGATTTCTGGCGTATCATAATGCGTAGTAAGTGCATGCCAGTCCGCGACAAAGAATAAGCACTCGAACTCATGCTGGAGTTTAAGCCAATTTTTAAGCACGCCGTTGTAATGCCCCAAATGCAAATTTCCTGTAGGGCGCATGCCTGATAAAACACGTTCTATTGCCATGTGATGAAAAACCTTAAATATAGTATGTTGATATTATACAAACAAGCTTATTAAATTAAGTTATTTATTAAGCTATACGCCACATTAATAAATGGATCCAAAATTTTACTTAACACGCCTGTAAATAAGAGTGCTATTAAAATAATAAAACCAAAACGCTCAAGCTGCGCAAATGGTCTAGCCAAGTGCATTGGTAGCAAACTAACAGCTATTCTCCCGCCATCCAATGGCGGCAAGGGCAATAAATTCAGCACCATCAAAACAATATTAATGCCAATACCAGCCTTTGCCATCAATACAAGTGGATAAGCAATCACTTCTGGAGCCGAGCTAGAGAATTTGATAACTAAAGCCCAAAAAATAGCCATTAAAAAGTTAGATGCGGGTCCTGCCGCGGCAACCCATAACATATCTTTTTTCGGATTGCGTAATCGTCCAAAATCTACAGGTACTGGCTTGGCCCAGCCGAACAGGATTCCGCCTAATAATATCGTTATTGCTGGCAGCAAAATAGTGCCAAAAAGATCAATGTGCTTGATAGGATTTAAAGTGATGCGCCCTGCATTATAAGCGGTCATATCCCCGAAGTATCTAGCAGCATAGCCATGCGCTGCTTCATGTACAGTAATTGCAAATATAATAGGTGGCGCGTAAATAACAATTTTTTGTATCAGTGATAGTTCCATTACTTACTCTTTTTAAATATATATCGGTACACATCTGCGTTCACTGCAATTTAAGAAGCGCAGCACTCATTTGAAAGACCCTGAGAATTAAAGCCCAAAAGGCATCAAATCGCCCATGCCTTCACGTATTAATTCTGGCGCATCCCCAGTTAAATTAATTACAGATGTTGCTCCTGCAACACAATGCCCTGCATCAATCACTACTTCAACTAAATGCTCAAGCTTATCGCGTATTTCCCAAGCCTCACTCAGCACTCTATCGTCATCTGGAAAATATAGCGTCATACTTAATAGCGGGGCGTCTATGGCTTCTAGTATAGCTTGTACAACGGCATGTGCTGGCACCCGCAACCCTACTGTATTTCGTTTTGGATGCTGCAGTTTACGTGGCACTTCACGTGTTGCATTTAAAATAAAAGTATACGTTCCTGGCGTATTGGCTTTAAGTAAGCGAAACTGACTATTGCTTACAATAGCGTAATTACCCAGTTCACTTAAATTACGACAAACTAAGGTAAATAAATGTTTATCATCCACATCACGAATTTGGCGAATGCGCGTTTGCGCATCACTATGACCTATCATGCATCCTAATGCGTAGCCTGAATCGGTTGGATAGGCAATCACTCCACCATTACGCAAAATATCTGCTGTTTGCATAATAAGTCGTTGCTGTGGATTTTCTAGATTTATATTAAAAAATTGTGACATATTTTTATTGGTATACTTTCAAATAGATTTCACAAATATTTAATCTGTCAATTTAACCGCTGACGTCTTTCTACTTGGGATTAATGCTTCAGGCCAATCATGCCAAACAGGTATGCAATTACTAGGCAGCGCAGGTAAGCGGCCCATTTCCATAAAGCTTAAACCTTTACCATGATAATCAGTGCCTACAGAAGATTTAAAGCCAAACATTTGAGCATACTTCGCAAACTCAACATATTGCGCACCTGTGTGGCTTCCCGTTACAACCTCAATAGCGGTGCCACCTAAATCTCTAAACTCTTCCAACAGAACTAGCATGCTCGTGCGACGTAAATCATATCGCCCTGGATGCGCAAGAACCGCCACCCCACCGCTATCAACAATCCAACTTACCGCATCTGCCAAGCTCGCCCATTCGTGCTCAACATAACCTGGCTTACCTTTAACCAGATATTTTTTGAACACAGTTTTGCTATCTTTTGAAACACCATTGTTTACTAAATATCTAGCAAAATGTACTCGACCAATAATACCTTCCCTAGCATACTCGTACGCCCCTTCTAAACTGCCCACAATGCCAACTTTGTCTAATCCGGCAGCCATGCCCACTGCTCGCACATGGCGACCAGCACGAATAGAAGCCAATCCAGCTTTTAATGGCGGATACTCAGGATCTATTTTGAGACCGACAATATGCAAAGTACGTTTTTTCCATGTGACTGAAATTTCTACGCCATTAATCAATTGCAAACCACTCCGCTTGGCATGAAGCGAAGCCGACGATAATCCGCCGGTATCATCATGATCAGTCAGCGCCAGCACATCTACTCCATGCGCCACGGCATGATCAACTAGCTCCGTAGGGCTTAAAACGCCATCAGAGATAGTAGAATGGGAATGTAAGTCGAATATTAATGACATGAACACTAAACATAAATAATTAGAAAAATAACTTGAAAATTAAACCTTGTGGCACAACGTCAATCATAGCAAAATATCGACTCACGCTAAAGCGTTGTTACACATTGATTTTTTAAAATGTAAAACCCTCTTAAATTAACGCCCTTTAAATAAGCACTACTTAGAAAGCGACCAGCATAAAACCATGAATAAGTTTTTATTTGACCTGTTTCCCGTTATTTTGTTTTTTATTGCATTTAAGTTTTTTGGTATTTTCACTGCAACTGCAGTTGCAATTGTTGCTACGATTGCACAAATTATCTATAGTAAAATTCGTCATGGAAAAATTGAAAAAATGCTACTTGTGAGTGGTGCCATTATCGGCATACTCGGCGGCGTTACCTTGCTTCTCCATGATAAAACCTACATCATGTGGAAGCCAACAGTGCTCTATTGGATACTTGCATTAACTTTACTTATTTCCAACTTATTTTTTAATAAAAATTTCATCAAACAGATGATGAGTAAAATGATAGATGCACCAACATCTATTTGGAACAAATTAAATTGGGCTTGGGTGGTGTTTCTTGTGTTATTAGGCTTCCTTAACTTATATGTCGCTTTTAGTTTTACCGAAAATGCTTGGGTAAATTTCAAATTATTTGGCGTTACTGCCATCATGTTTATTTTCATCATTGGGCAAACTCTAGTATTAAAAGAATACCTTATTGAACCCATTGAAGATAAAAGTGAGAACAAATAATGTGGTATGCAATCATGGCTGAAGATGCGCCTAATAGCTTAGAAAAGCGCTTAGTGGCGAGACCTGAACATCTAAAACGCCTGCAAGCACTGCAAGAGGCTGGCAGATTATTACTAGCGGGGCCTTTCCCCGCCATTGACAGCACTGACCCTGGGCCTGCGGGGTTTACGGGAAGTTTGATTGTGGCCGAATTTCCCAACCTAGATGAAGCAACAATATGGGCTGATAATGATCCTTTTGTCATCTCAAATGTTTATAAAAGCGTTACTGTAAGACCTTTTAGAAAAACCTTACCTAATTAATTTTTTTGCCCCTAATGACCTTAGCTGAAGAAATAACAATCCGCCTACAAGCAATAACACCTCTTACAATTGATATTGAAGATGAAAGTGCCATGCATGCTGGGCACCCTGGAAACTCTGGTGGCGGTCACTTTAAACTTAAGATAACAAGCTCGCATTTTTCTGAAAAATCACAGATAATGCGACATCGCATTATTTATCAGATACTTGCCGACCTTATTCCTAGTAAAATTCACGCATTAAGCATAAATGCTATTGCGCCTAATGAACTTTAAAACCATTCTAACAACTTATTATTCACCTTTTATAACCTTGAGGATTTTTGCATGAAATTCACCCAAACATTAATTGCTGTAGCGATTCTTTCATTAGCACCATCAGCATTTGCCGCGGATGCAGTGGCAACCGTCAATGGTAAACAAATCAAACAATCCGTTTATGACTACATTGCTAAAGATGCTGCTGCGCGCGGTCAAAAAGTTGATGATCAAGTCAAGCAAGCGATTACCAACAAATTGATAGACTCAGAACTTGTATACCAAGAAGCACTAAAAATTGGTCTCGATAAACAAACTGATTATATCGCCCGTGAAGAACTTTCACGCCGAGAACTGCTAACATCAACATTTCTTCAAGACTATATCAAGAAAAATCCAATTTCAGATGCTGACACTAAAGCCGCATATGAACAGTATAAAAAGGCTTATGGTGAGAAAGAATACAGCGCACGCCATGTTTTAGTAAAAACAGAAGCTGAAGCAAAAGAAATTATCGCTCAGCTAGCTAAGGGTGGTGATTTTGCAAAAATTGCAAAAGAAAAATCAATAGATCCTGGCTCTAAAGAAAAAGGCGGCGATTTAGGTTGGTTCTCACCAGCAACGATGGTGAAACCATTTAGCGATGCCGTTGCTGGCCTACAAAAAGGTGCAGTATCTGCCACTCCAGCTCAAACTCAGTTTGGCTGGCACGTGATAAAACTTGTCGATACTCGCACTTCACAACCACTGGCTTACGACAAAGTAAAGGAAGGTCTGCAAAAAAACCTTCAACAACGTAATCTAGAAAAAATGATGTCTGATTTACGTACTAAAGCAAAAGTAGACATCTCAAAATAAGTAATTTTTAATGTAGCATGTTAATGAAAGGCTCGGAATTTTCCGGGCCTTTTTCTTTTCAAATCTTGGTAGCAATATGTTAAATAATCATGAATTGCACATCCGCAGAGATTTATGCGATAATAAGAATCGTTATCATTTAAAAAAACAAGCGGACCAAATGCAATTTTTGTCTCAATTGAAAATAGGGCAACACGCTATCATTTCAGCAATTGAAGCTGAGGAAACACTTTTTCATCGCCTATCTGCATTAGGCTTTCGTGTAGGCAAGCCACTTAGTTTAATTCGACGCGCTAATTTTAACGGCCCACTGCATGTGCGTTTAGGTACTACAGATGTAATTTTACGCAGCACAGAAGCCGCTCGCATTCGCATTGATACCTTTTAAGATTCACTTACGCTAAAAATAAAACTTATGAAACGTATCGCATTATTAGGCATGCCCAATACGGGTAAATCCACCCTATTTAATCGCATCAGTGGCGCATCTGCTAGAGTGGGCAACTGGCCTGGCATTACAGTAGACTTAATGAGTGCTAAAATCCTCATCGGTGGACACATCGCCGAATTAATCGATTTGCCAGGCATTTATGATCTACATGGATTCTCAGAAGACGAGCAGGTAGTAAGACGTTTTTTGTCAAACAATTCAGTAGATTTAGTTATCATATTGTTGAATAGCTCTCAAATAGACCGTCAACTTTCACTCGTACTACAACTTAAAAAATTAAATCTACCGACCGTACTTGCGCTTAATATGGCTGATGAGGCTAGACAGTCTGGCATTACCATTGATACCGATAACCTAGGAAAAGACCTACACGTGCCTGTGATACAAATAAGCGCGAAATATGGCGACGGCTTACCTAAAGCACTGCAAGCGGCCACATTAATTATCAATCAAAATCTGCACGCAAGTGATCCGCAAGTGATTAGCCAATTATTACAAGAAGACAATCAAATAGAACAAGAAATGGAATCCTTGATTCAGCATCATGTTCAAATTCCAACGACACTGAGTAACAATACGACCGATAAAATTGATAAGGTTTTTCTGCATAAGTGGTTTGGCTTGCCCTTATTCTTTTTAGCAATGTTCTTGTTATTTCAGTTTATTTTTAGTGCTGGAAAACCAATGCAAGATGGCTTAGCTTGGGCATTACAACTATTGCGCTCAAGCCTTTTAGAGCCACTATTTATTGCCAGCCCACCTTGGTTAAGCGGATTAATGTTAGATGGCATTTACAATGGCATAGCTACTGTAGCTGCATTTGTGCCGATTATTGTCCTGTTCTTTTTGGTAATGTCTATGGTGGAGGATAGTGGTTATCTCTCACGAGCAGCATTTCTTATGGATGCCCTCATGGCTAAAATGGGTTTAGATGGACGTGGTTTTGTGATGATGCTGATGGGGTTTGGTTGTAACGTTCCGGCGCTCATGGGCACACGAATCATGCGCTCGCGTCCCATGCGCTTGCTAACTATGCTAGTTATTCCGCTGTCACTATGCTCTGCGAGGTTGCAAGTATTTATCTTTATGATTACAGCCTTATTCACAGCAAATCAAGCACCGCTTATATTGTTTGCGTTGTACGTGATGAGTTTTTTAACTATGTTTTTGACCGCGTTACTTTTTCAAGGTCAATACAAGAATTCTGAGCCCTTTATTTTGGAATTACCACCTTATCGCTTTCCAACCTTACGTCAAATTCTGTTACGTGGCTGGCACGAAGTGAAGCACTTCATTAACCGTGCCACTAAGTTTATTATCATTGGCGTAGTGCTAGTTTGGGCCTTAACAAACTTTCCCAGCAACTTACCACCAGCCAGCATAGGTACATTTGCGGGTCAGATTGGCTCATTCTTTTCCCCAATACTTGATCCAATAGGTATTAACAGTCAGCTAGCTATCGCTTTAATATTTGGTTTTGTCGCAAAAGAAATCGTAGTGGGTGCACTTGCTGTAATTTACGGGTTGCAAGGTGATGCACTGATGGCACAAATAGCGACCCAAATAGATTGGGTTCAAGCTGTGAGCTTTATGCTGTTTACGTTGATTTACACGCCTTGTTTATCCACCATTGCTACGCTTAAAAGTGAATCTAAAAGTAGCGCCTTTATGTGGCTTTCCATTGCTTGGTCGCTAGGGTTAGCATGGATTGTCAGCTTTGTTTTTTACCAAAGTGCTCGTTGGCTTGGTTTTTAATAGCAATAGAATGCTACTTTTTCAGTGCTTCATCAAACTGCTCAATCGGTACTGGCTTACCAAAAAAGTATCCTTGATAGCTTGAGCATCCATTACTCAGTAGAAGGTCTTGTTGCTCTATTGTCTCTACACCTTCTGCAATGACACTCAGGTTGAGTGTGTGTGCCATAGCAATAATCGTGCGGACAATCGCTTGGTCACTATTGTCAACAGCAATGTCGCGAACAAAGGATTGATCTATCTTTAGCTGATAGAGCGGTAATCTTTTGAGATATTGCAGGGATGAATAGCCCGTGCCAAAATCATCTAGTGAGAAGCGTATGCCGACTTCTTTTAATGCGTTCATAGTGTAAATGGTGTCTTCTACATTATCTAGCAACATACTTTCTGTGAGCTCTAGCTTTAGTTTCATTGGATCTATGGCATATTGTTTAACAGCAGCTTGTACTTGTGACACAAAGTTCGCTTGGTGAAACTGTTTAGGACTGACGTTGATTGATAGCGTGAGGTGATGGGTACGTTTATCTTGCTCCCAGAGTTTGAGTTGAGCACAGGCGGTCTCTAGCACCCATTGCCCGATTGGGAGTATCAATCCAGTTTCTTCAGCTAAGGGGATAAAGTGAAAGGGGGAAATTAGGCCACGTTCTGAGTGTATCCAGCGAATTAATGCCTCCGCCCCCATCGCTTGACCCGTCTGATCGACTTGAATCTGATAATGCAAGTGTAATTGATGTTTCTCTAGTGCTTTGCGTAATTCGCGTTCTAGGTCTACACGAGCAAGAATAGCCTCCTGCATTTTAGGGTCAAAGAACCTGATAGCATTGCGACCTGCTTTTTTAGCTTGGTACATGGCAATGTCAGCATGTTTGAGTAGCTCTTCTTGTGATTGATTATGATCAGCAAAAAGTGCTACCCCAATACTTGGCGTACTTAGATATTCATGCGTGGCCAGCTGATAAGGGCGGTTAAGCGCAGCCAGTATTTTTTCACTCACTTCTTCTGCCTGCGCTGCAGCTACCAGCATATCCCCGCTGAGGTCTTCTAGCAACACCACATACTCATCGCCACCCAAACGGGCAACTGTATCACCTTCTCGCACGCAGGCTGTCAAACGTTCTGCGACTTGTTGCAATAACAAGTCGCCAACATCATGCCCCAAGGTGTCGTTAAGCGTTTTAAAATGATCAAGATCTAAAAATAGTACTGCGCCATCCTTACCGTTACGCGCACTCGCAACTAGTGCTTGATTCAGTCTATCCACAAAAAGACGTCGATTGGGTAATCGAGTAAGTGGATCATAAAAAGCCAGATGCTGAATTTCCTCTGCGGCAGTTTTACTCATCGTGATATCAGTAATATTTGCAACATAATTGCTAACATTACCTTCTAAATCCAGTACGACAGTAATTGTAAGATGCTGAGGATAAATTTCACCATTTTTGCGACGATTATAAATCTCTCCAGCCCAGTGGCCTGTGGTTTCTACAGTCTTCCACATGCTTACATAAAATTCTTTTTCGTGCTGGCCCGAACTAAGTAGACTAGGCGTCTGACCAACAAGCTCGTCCGAGCTATACCCAGTAATGACAGAAAAAGCCTGATTGACCTTTAAAATAGTGTTATTGGCGTCAGTAACCATCATGCCTTCTTGCGCTTCAAAGGCAATAGCAGCAACACTAAGTTCATTATCTACGAGCTTACGTTGAGTGACGTCTTGACCGATAATTATCAACGACTTTCTCTGTCCTTTCTCATCAAAAACCGGCATCTTACGCACTTCAAAATCAAGTCTATTACCTGTTTTATCAACAATTATCTCGTTAAAAAGTGTGAGTTTTCCATTTTCCCAAGCTTTATTGTCGTCAGTCAAACATGCTTCATGTGCAGCACGAAACTCTGGATGAAGCTCGGCCAATTCCATTTCATTTTTTCCATACCAAGGAATGTTATGCAACTGAAATAAACCTTTAGCGGCTTCGTTAACAATTAACCAGTGCCCAGCACCATCTTTAAGAAAAATCGCATCGGGGATTGCCTCAATGACTGAACGCAAAAACTCCTCACTTTCATGGAGTTTTTGCGCTGAAAGTTGTCGCTCAATAGCGATGTTTGCTAAACGTGCAGATTGCTCAATAACGGCGATATCAAACTCAGTTGGCGAATTGGATTGCGCATGATAAATAGCAAATGTACCAAGCACTTTCCCAGAAGGAGATTTAATAGGCTGAGACCAACATGCACCTAAGCCTGCCTTGGCTGCAAGTTCTTTATAAGGCTGCCAATAAGCATGTGTTGAAATATCGTCAACAATTACGCGCTCTCCAGTATAAGCCGCTGCTCCACAAGAGCCGACGCCCATGCCGATTTCCAGCCCTTCAATTGCACTATTGTAGAATGGTGGCAAGTTCGGAGCCACAGCTAAAGAAAGATGTTTTCCTTCCTTATCTAGCAATAAGATACTACAACATGATTCTGGAATAAGCTTCTCTACTTCCAGCACGATATCTTCAAGCACTTCATTCAGCATAATATTTTGTGCTAATTTTTCCAATACGGAACTACGAAGTAACTCAAGATTTTCAGCTTTTTTACGTTGGTCTATATTACGCGCAAAGCCCACTGTCCCAACAACTTTACCATCAACCTTTACTGCTGATTTATAGGTTTCAAACCAAACGAACTTCCCATCAATTTCTATTAATTCTTCAGCACATTTTGCCAAATGACTATCCATCACCTCCTGATCATCAGCTCGATACTCTAAGGCTAATTCTCGAGGCCATATATCTAAATCTGACTTACCTAACAACATTTCAGTTGATTTATAGCCTGTGACATTGGCAAATGTCTGATTAACGGCTAAGAAACGATGTTTTTTATCTTTAAGCCAAACTAAAAATGGAAAATTATCTAACAATGCACGCTGGTAACCTTCACGTTCTTGCAATGCGAGTTCTATCTGTTTAACTTTTGTTACATCCATCAAGCTGATACGTAATATCGGCTGCTCTTCGTCGTTATCCATACGTAAGCAGTTAAGATTTATGATAATGATTGTTTGATTGCCTCTTACAAATTTGATGTCAAAATTTACATCTTGACCAGTATCTGCCGATAGCAAGTTTGCAAACTCGCTCTGCCAAAGCCGTTTATCTTCCTCTGCAATAAATTCTATAAAGCGATGTTGATTGATATCCTTACGATTCAGACCCAATATTGATGTGACTTTCCAGTTAACCTCAGTGACCATACCATGCTTAGTCACTGACAGATAGCCAACAGGCGCAAACTCATAAAGATCTAAGTATCGATCGCGAGACTCAATAAGTGACCGCTTTGTCAGCCTCAAATCTTCTTCCACAAGCTTGCGCTCATTGATATCAATTTGTGTACCAATCATGCGTAAAGGCTTACCGTCTTCAGTGCGACTAACTAACATACCTCGACTCAGCATCCATTTGTAGCTCTCGTCTTTGCACTGCAAACGATACTCAACCGCATAAACTTCTGTTTCACCCGATAAATATGCTCTACTAGCCTCTGCAACACGAGCTTTATCATCAGGGTGAATACGCGCGCGCCATTCTTCACGGCTTGGCGCAATATCTTCTTTACTTAGGCCAAGCATCTCCCTCCAGCGCTTAGAATAATTGGCTTCATTCGTTTGCAAATTAACGTCCCAAACACCGTCACCCGAACCTTCAATCGCAAATTTTGAACGATACTCGCTTTCTATTAACGCCTGCAAAGTGAGCTTGCGCTCAGTAATATCTTCTTCAATACCAAGCAAGCCAATGACTTCATTTCTACTATTTTTAAGCGGAAGCTTAGAAGTAAGAGTCCACCTTGGTTTGCCATTTTCTGCAACATGATACTGCTCATAAAAGAGTTTAGGAATACCAGAATTCATTACGGCTAGGTCATCGGCACGATAACGGTCAGCATCGGAAGTACTTTCAAATTGACTGTCATCTTTACCAATCACATCCGCTGGCATCTCAAATCCAGCATCTTTGGCAAAGGCGTTATTACATCCTGTATAGCGTGAGTCTAAATCTTTCCAGAATACTTTTATGGGGGCAACATCAATAATCGTTTGGAGTAGGTTTCGAGATTCTTCAATCTGCGCATCGGCAAGATTTCGCTCTGTGATATCTCTAGATAACACAATAAAGCGTGGATTTTCATCATCACCCATTTTCCTAGCGACTGAAAGTTCAAACCAACGCTTACCTAAAGGCACGCTTAGCTCATATTGTTTGCCAACTGATAAGCCACTTGCATTCGCTTCTTTTAATGCAGCCATCATCACTTTACAAGCCTCTGGCGGTAATACTTCTTGTACCGTTTTGCCGACTAAAGCTTTTACCGAAGCGCCTAGAAAACCATTTAGTGGTGAATGAGCCGCATAATACCAGCCATCTAAGCCGATATCGAATAGTAAATCTGGAATAGCTTCAAGCGTTGCTTTAATCTGCTCAGCCATGTTGTCGAACTCATGTGCTGTTTTAGCAATTTCATCATTACCTGTCAAACTAGCGCGCGAAGAAAAATCACCTAAGCCATATCGACGTACCGAATTTGAGAGAGATTGCAAACGACCGACAATACTATAATTCACCATACTGCTCATCAAAAAGCCAATAAACAAGCTAACAACAAGTACCAATGCCATTAATGCGTAAAATAGTTTCTGTAAAGACGCTAAAATTTCAGTAACTGGTATTAATTGTATAAAACGCCAACCAGTTGTCGGCATGGTTGAATCAATCGCAATGTATTTTATTCCTTGAAAAGAGAAGTCTAACTGGTGTAAATGCGCTGATAAAAACTGACCTTCATGCGCTAACAACTTAGCTAAGTCTGGCTCTTTAGCTAAATCTGGTACAAATTTTTCTGGGTTGGATTCCAGCGCATGTTGCCATGGGCCCGCCTCAATAAAACGGTCTTGCTCATCAATTATAAATCTTAGCCCCCCAGCATAGCGCTGATTTTTTTGCAATAGAATGGGCAACGTTTTGCTAATACTGATATCACGCCCTAACGTCCCTATCCAGCGGCCATTAATATCTAAAGGTAAAATCGCACTCACTATCCAGCTTTTTGATGGGATATCAAACAAGGGAGGCGACCAGCGCAACTCACGCTTGGGATTGGCGACTGGATTAGCTAATGTAATCCAAGGAGTTTTGGTGTAATCTGTATCAGCAGGCATTGAAAAAACAAAGTCAGGGTAAAGATGGTCATAAATGACCTCTGTTTTGTCGTTCGTAAGCAACCAAATATTAACGTTTGAAGTTACTATAGAACTGCCAAACACATCCATGATACGCTTAGTTCGCAGGTGCAATATCTTCTGCTTATTATCGAGCAATGCATCAGGTGGTAAAAAGATGCCAGATTCAAATTTTCCATCAAACCCTTTACGATGATTGCGCCAAGCACCATCATTATCCTTGTGCAGCAAGCTGTCGAAAACCTCAGTCTCTCCTGCTTTTGATGGTGAAGAAAGCTCTCTGACTACAATTCGAGAGAAGGCATTTAAACTCTGCTCATAATCACGCATTGTTTTTGCATAAGCAGCAACCTGCGCATCAGTCTCAGCCATTAAAGTTGCAGACTCATTTTCCAACATTTTCTGCTTGATATAGGTATAAATAGCAAATGCAGCAGGAATGGTTACTAATGCAACACTAACAACAACACTCAAAAGTAATTTACGGCCGACATTCATGAGAAATTATCGCAATTTGCCACGTATGCCGAAATGGTTAGAAAGCTTAGGAGTAAGCTTTTTTCAAAAAAAATAACTGCAGAAAGGCGAGCTTGCCTAAACATGAACATAATCACGCCTGACCTTACAAACAAACATGAATTTATGATTCTTTGCACAATCAATTCAAGACACATAACGGATATATCCTGCTCACATTTTTTTCTTATTCATTTGTTTTAAATATTTCATTCACTTATTTAGAGTGAGTATAGCAAAGTATGTTACTTAAAGCGTGGGGGCGATTTACATGCAAAGAATTAACTGCTTCTTAGTCCTCTTAAATAGAGCGACTTACTTCAAATAAGAAATTGAACTTAAAAAGATTCAAGTGAGTTAAACCATCAAAGTGCCGCGTATTAGTGATTGTGATTTTGTTTGACCATTTTTACCATAAACGTCAGTAGCACTCGAATTTCCTTGTAGATGATTGAGCAACTGCTGATTACGATTAAAATGTTTGTTGATGAGCATACCATTGAGGCGGTTCATTTCTTTTGCTTGGTTTAATACTCTTTGAAAACTTTCCCAGCGTTCATTAAAAGCTGGTTTTTCTTGACTCTTGAGCCATGCCAGCATACCGACTTCACTCGGTTCGAAGCCATTCGCCGCTAATGCCGCATAACGACTTTTTGCAGTGGCATTGATGCTCTGTAACAACACAGACTTTTCTTCTATTAAGGCTTCTATTGAATCAATATCTGCCAGTACCAAACTTGTTTGCTCGCGAGATAGGGTTTCTAGCAAATTACTCACTAGTTGCGCATCTTTCTCAAACGAGATTTGCTTGTTAGAAGTTGATAGTGTCATGTTGTCCTCATGTTTTTTGGGTGGTGAGTAAATCTTTTACGGTTGCAATCAAACCATCTGCCACTTTTTCAGAATCTACTTTAAATTGACCGCCTGCTATGGCTGATTTAATTGCATCTACTTTTTCTATATCAAACACATTGCTCACAGCAACCTTTGCCTCTAGCGCTTTTAATTGCGCAGATAATGGCGATAATGTGACATTATTAGCCGACTTTGCATCACCTTGAGACTTCTCAACTTTACTACCTGATGCGGACTCTAATTTTGCGGTATTTGCTTTTTCCGCAGCGCCTTTACTATCAACACCTAGGCTAACTGCATTTTTAATTGTGTCATTAATTTTCATGTTATTACATCCTTTTCGCTTAAGTTACTAAGTGTGTCACACACTTCCATAATGCTTGTATCGGCATAGTTTAAGCGAACTTTAATACTTTGTAAGTATTTTATTTACCTTTAGCTACATTAAAAATTAACCTCAACAAGTCCACCAGTTCGAGCAATACCCGTTACAATTTGACCGCTAGCCACTTTAACTTGCACTAACTGACCTTCATTCGCTTTAGCCATCGCTTTACCTTCGGCTGAGACACTAAAACCTTCGCCTACCGAAGTGACTTTAACGGTTTGTCCTTGCTGCACTACTGGCGTGATTTTCAGCATCTCTTGCCTAAGCACTGTGCCAACATTCATTGACATACTTACTGAGCGGCCTATGGCTTGCGCCATATCGGTAAAAACACCAGCAGGCATTTGTGTTAGGTCACCTTTTTCAAAAAGCAAATCCTGCCTTGTCACCACCTGTCCTTGAGCTAAAGGCGCCGCAGCCACTAAGTATTGCGCCTCTACATTTACTGTAGCTTGCACGTATATTGTCCAATTGCTTGGCGCATTACAACGCACACCGACACTAGTTTTTCCCCACGCTCTACTTCCTACTGGTAAAAACGTCTGCAAATCTGGGCAATGCACCAACTTTATATTAGGGTCTATTGCACCAACGTGGACACGAGCTTTGCCAGGATAGCCAATAGTTTGCATTTCTAAAAACTCTGCAATCTTTACTTTTATTGCAGGTAGATTTTGTTTGGCAGCTTGACTAAGCAACGTTGTAGATGGTGTCACCGCGTCAGCATAGCAAGTTGCTACCATCAAAAAGCTCATCAACACAAAAGTAATTTGTGCCATATTAATCCGCAAGCAATTGTTGATGTGGTGCATATTGAATTCCAAGGTAATAATGATTACTCAACATGCATTCTACGCAGACAACTGAATAGCAAATCTAAGAAAAGGACAAGTTTTACCCTTTTTCTTTCTTGATTAACGGCACTGTATTGAATCTAAACTGACAGTCATAAATGTTATCGGCTAAAAGTTTATTTTCTTTAATTAATTGTTTGAATCAGTTTTTTATTAACTTTTTGTAAAAAATTAGGTATAGCTGAAATAGATATTGTTATGAAAGGACATGATTGTGCTAAATAAATTAGATGCTGCTTTGAGTTTTCATCAAAACGCATTAAGGGTTCGTGGTCAACGCCAAGAGCTTATTGCGGCCAATATCGCCAATGCAGACACCCCAAACTATAAAGCGCGCGATATTGACTTTAAAGCAGCCATGCAAAGTGCCGCTGACGGTATTAAGAATGAAGCTTTTGTGGCTAGAAAAACCTCAGCAATGCATTTAGATGGCTTGCCTTCAAGCGTATCTTCATTTGGTGGCGGACTAGGCGAGGCTTTATTTCGCCCAACCATACAAGGTAGCGTAGATGGTAATACCGTAGATATGGATGTAGAGCGCAACCAATTTGCTGACAATGGAATTCGCTACGAAGCCAGCATAACCATGATTAATGGTCGGCTTAAAAGGTTGTTGTCAGCAATTCAAGGTTCATAACTTTTGATACGATAGGATAAAAATGTCTCTTTTTAACGTGTTTAATATTTCTGGCTCAGCTATGAGCGCGCAATCGCAACGCTTAAATGCGGTCGCCAGCAATTTAGCTAATGCTGACAGTGCGACTAGTGCTAATGGCAAGCCCTATAAAGCCAAACAGGTTGTTTTCAGCGCGATACCAACTGCTTCCCTTGATGCTAGTGGCGTTAAAGTACTTAAAGTGACTGAAGATAGCTCTCCTGGCAGAGTGCTATACGACCCCAAACATCCACTTGCCAATGAAAAAGGATACGTCACCATGCCAAATGTGAATGTAACAGAAGAAATGGTGAACATGATTTCTGCATCACGAGCGTATCAGAATAATGTAGAGACAATGAACGCAGCCAAATCGATGTTGCTTAAAACACTGACGATAGGTCAAGGATAAGCGAGTGAAGTATTAAGTATGAGAAATTGCATCTTCTAAAGAATAACCAAGGAAATCACCATGACAACCGTACAAAGCACTTCCAGCACACCTAGTCAAGCACTCTTAGATAGTGTTAATGGCAAATCAAGCGCAGTAAAGGACAATGTAACTATCGCGCAAGATAGATTTATGAGGCTCTTGGTTGAGCAAATGAAAAATCAGGATCCGCTTAACCCGATGGATAATGCACAGGTGACGAGCCAAATGGCACAGTTATCCACGGTAACTGGCATTGATAAACTTAATAAAACATTAGAGTCACTCATCTCCAGCGTACAAGCGGGGCAATCTTACCAAGCATCCAGCATGATCGGACACAACGTCTTGGTAAAAGGCAATGATGTTAGTAGCAGTGGTGAAGGAGGTTATTTTGGCGTTGACCTACCTTCTGGCGCAGACAAACTCTCCGTTATCATTAGAAATTCTGCTGGTGCAACTGTTAGAACTATCGATATGGGCAGCCAAGATTTCGGCACGATACCTTTGCAATGGAATGGACTTGCAGATGACGGCTCAGTAGCACCTACTGGTAGCTTCAAGTTTGAAGTATCTGCCACTGTAGGTGGAAAAAGTGTTGTTGCAGACAGCCTAAACTACGCGAAGGTCATGAGTATATCTAACAACCCAAGTGGCCTAAAATTAAATTTGAGTAACCTCACTGCAGTGAGCACAAGTGACGTGAGAGAGATTTATTAAAAATCATCTTAAGCAAATGGCCAAAACAGATTTGCACAGTAAACAACATTTTATTAATTAAGTTAAACACTAAATTTAGATAATCAGGAGAACAGCATGAGTTTTCAACAAGGATTAAGTGGCCTGAATGCCGCATCAAAACAACTTGAAGTCATCGGCAATAACGTGGCTAATGCAAATACTGTAGGTTTTAAGCAAGCACGCGCTGAGTTTGCCGACGTGTTTGCAAACTCGCTTTCAGGTGGAGGTGGTGCCGCAATAGGTATCGGCACTAGATTAAATACCGTAGCTCAGCAATTTACACAAGGAAATGTAACGTCTACAAGCAACTCGTTAGACGTCGCCATCAACGGTGGCGGATTCTTTCGTATGAGTAATAATGGTGTAATCACATATTCACGTAACGGCCAGTTTCAAATGGATAGGCTTGGCAATATTGTGGATGCGGAAGGTAAATTTCTTACTGGCTTTGGCGCCAGCGCAACTGGCACAATATTAAGCGGGGCACCAGTACCGCTCAATATTGATACTGCTGATATTAATCCGAACCCCACGACAAATATTGTAGGTCAAATCAATCTGGATTCACGTAAAGCAGTTCCTGTTACTGCGCCTTTCAATGCGAACGATCCTACTTCCTACAATGACTCAACAGCATCTACGGTATATGATAGTTTAGGCAATGCGCATACGCTAGTGACCTATTTTGTTAAAACTGCGGCCGCCAACACTTGGAACGCGTTTACAACTGCTGATGGGGTAGCTACAACAACACCAGGTCCAACAGCCATCACATTTTCAAGCACAGGTACTGTTACAGCAGCTTCTTTAGCCGTGGCTTCAGCAATTCCTGGCAGTTTTGCCCCATTAGCCCCCCCTATTCCACCCGCATTAATTCCATCAATAGCTAATGGCGCTGCTCCAGTGGCTATTACAATGGATTATTCTGGCGCCACACAATTTGGTTCTAACTTCAGCATCAGCACCTTAACGCAAGATGGCTTCACTTCAGGACGTCTTGCAGGATTTAACATCGGCGGGGATGGCACTATTCTTGGCCGTTACAGTAATGGACAATCAAAAAAACTAGGTCAAGTGGCTTTGGTTAACTTTACCAACCCTAACGGCCTACAATCTTTGGGTGGCAATGCATGGGCAGAAAGTGCAACTTCTGGACAACCCCTGCCGGGCATACCTGGAACAAGCTCATTAGGCGTACTTCAATCATCAGCGGTTGAAGACTCCAATACCGACTTAACCGCAGAGTTAGTCAACATGATTACAGCACAACGATACTACCAAGCCAATGCACAAACAATTAAAACGCAAGATCAGGTATTACAAACACTAGTCAATCTACGCTAATAGATTCAATTAATTTGATAGCTAATTAAGGAGAACCGTTATGGATCGCATGATTTATACCGCAATGACGGGTGCAAAGCACATACTTGAGCAACAAGCCACAACAGCGCATAACCTTGCAAATGCAACATCCACGGGCTTTAAGGCGCAAGTAGATTCATTTCGGGCGGTACCTGTGATAGGCGGCGCTTTATCAACGCGTGCCTTCGTTGTTGACGCCACTGTCAGCGCAGATTTTAACCCAGGCACCATCCAGTCAACCAGTCGCGATCTGGACGTAGCAGTACAAGGCAAAGGTTGGCTAGTAGTGCAGCGTGCAGACGGATCAGAAGGATATACGCGCAACGGCTCGCTAAAAGTGAGTGTGAATGGTCTATTGCAAACAGCTTCTGGCTTAACTGTAATGGGTGATGCTGGCCCCATAAGCATTCCGCCAGATTTAGCAGTTTCAATTGGAAAAGATGGCAGCATATCATCAGTAAGAAACGATACGCTGCCTGGACCTACAAATGCTATAGGCCGACTTAAGTTAGTAAATCCCGAAGAAAGTAATTTAGTTCGATCTAATGATGGTTTGTTTAATACTAAAGATGGAAGCTTAGCTTTGGCAGATGCAAATGTTGTAGTTGTGGGCGGTGCATTAGAAAGTAGCAATGTTAATGTAGTAGATGCAATGGTTGGCATGATCAGTTTGGCAAGGCAGTTTGAGATGCAAATGAAACTAGTTCAAAGTGCAGAAAACAACGCCAATAAAGCAAGCCAACTTCTCAGCATGAGTTAGCTTTACTCAATAAATTAAAGTTTTAATAGATGAATCAGGCAAACAATTTAAATGGTTTGACGATTTTCGAAGGGAAATAAAATGATACGCTCACTATGGATTTCAAAAACAGGCTTAGATGCACAACAAACACAAATGGACGTGATTGCTAATAACTTAGCAAACGTCAGCACCAGTGGCTTTAAGCGTCAACGCGCCGTATTCGAAGATTTACTTTACCAAACGTTACGTCAACCAGGTGCGCAATCTTCTCAGCAAACACAACTTCCTTCAGGCTTACAGCTTGGTACTGGCGTGAGGCCAGTATCTACTGAAAAAATTCATACGCAAGGCAATTTGCAACAAACTGGCAATGACAAAGATGTGGCTATTCAAGGACAAGGGTTTTTTCAGATATTACTACCTGACGGCACTACAGCCTTCACAAGAGATGGTTCATTCCAAGTGGATTTCCAAGGTCAAATGGTTACCTCCAGCGGATTTCCTGTTCAGCCGGCTATTTCAATACCTAATAATGCGCAAAGTCTAACTATTGGACGTGATGGCACTATTTCAGTCACATTACCAAACACAACCGCTACCACTCAAATCGGCGCACTGCAATTGGCAACTTTTATCAATCCAGCCGGCTTGCAATCTAAAGGCGAAAATCTTTTTGTGGAGACAACTTCTTCAGGTCCCGCAAATGCAAATACGCCAGGTACCAATGGTGCTGGTTTGTTAACGCAAGGTTATGTTGAAACGTCAAACGTCAATGTTGTAGAAGAGCTTGTGAATATGATTCAAACGCAGCGTGCTTACGAAATCAACAGCAAAGCAATCACCACCTCTGACCAAATGCTTCAAAAATTAACACAGATGTGATTAAAACTGATGAAACAATATAATCAACTAATCTTGAGTAATGAAAATGTTCACTAAAAAATCACTGTATTTACTGTTAAATACAAAGTTCTATTGCGGTTTGATTGTTGTGATGTCTTCAGTGATTACCGGTTGCGCAATTACCCCTTCATCAATAGTTCAGCAACCCACCACGGCAAAAGCACATGCCCCGAATAGCTCAGCAAGCAATAATGGTGCGATTTTTAATGTCGCATCATACCGCCCTACTTTTGAAGACAGGCGACCACGTTTTATAGGCGACATCATCACTATCAACATTGTAGAAAATACTCGCGCGACTAAAGCAGCTGAAAGTTCTGCTGCTAAGGAAGGCAGTGCAAGTTTCAATACCGATACTACAATTGATGAAACAGCTAATAAAATCAACTTACCGATTATTGGTGGAGTGCTAAAAAGCTTGACGTCAAGAATACCTTTTGCAGACAAAACCACCATGGCTGCAACTTCTGATAACTCTTATACAGATAATGCGTCAGCAAATGCAAGCAATGTATTTACTGGAAGCATCACGGCAACAGTAGTGGATGTTTTACCAAATGGCAATCTGATGGTGAGCGGTGAAAAACAAATAGCTTTTGACAAAGGTACTGAATTTGTTCGGTTTTCCGGGGTAATCAACCCTGACTTGGTTGCACAGGGTAACACCATCGCATCAACTAGAGTTGCTGATGCACGAATTGAATATAGAACTAATTCGAAAGTTGATGCTGCTTCGATTGCATCTGTGTTTGCGCGCTTTTTCTTAAGCATGAGTCCATGGTAAAGGCAAAAAAGATGCAACTCACAAACCCAATTAGACATTGCTCAAATAAAACTGGGAGACTATTCTTACTGATTCTTGCTATGTTAGGTGGTTTGCTTGTTCACACTCCCGCAAATGCAGAGCGCATCAAAGACTTAGCCACAATTCAAGGAGTTCGTAGCAATCAATTGCTAGGCTACGGTCTAGTTGTTGGGCTAGACGGCACGGGAGACCAAACTGTTCAAACACCGTTTACTGTGCAAAGTATTATTAGCATGATGCAACAAATGGGTGTCAGTCTGCCAATTGGGACCCAATTGCAACTAAAAAACGTGGCTGCCGTAATGGTCACTACAACCCTCCCGGCATTTGCTCAACCTGGTCAAAACCTAGATGTAACCGTATCATCAATGGGCAATGCAAAAAGCCTTCGTGGTGGCACCTTGCTAATGACACCTTTAAAGGGTGCCGATGGGCAAATCTATGCCATGTCACAAGGTAATTTGGTTGTTGGCGGCGTCGGTGCTGCAGCCAATGGTAGTCAAACACAAATCAATCACTTAAGCGTTGGTAGAATTTCAGATGGCGCCACGGTAGAGCGCGCAGTACCAAACAACATCAGCCTTACTGATTACGTGAATTTAGAACTTAAAGAGTCAGATTTTTCTACAGCATCATTAGCTGTTGATGCGATTAACCAGCATTTTGGGAAAGATACAGCCGTGGCTCAAAATGGTCGTGTCATTAGAGTGCAACCTTCGAATAATATTAGTCGTGTTGCTTTTCTTGCCGCACTGGAATCAATTGATGTTAGACGGACAGCGACGTCGGCAAAAATAATTCTCAACGCACGCACTGGCTCTGTGGTCATAAACAAGGCTGTTACGCTTGACAGTTGTGCCGTTTCACATGGCAATCTTACAGTGGTAATTGACACTTCACCCATCATTAGCCAGCCCAATGCATTTTCAGGTGGCGAAACGGTTTCAACTGCAGCCTCAACAATTAACATTAACAAAGAACCTGGCAAAGTGTTGAAACTTAATAGTGGCGCCAACCTTTCTGATGTAGTGAAAGCGCTCAACGCAATTGGGGCAACACCGCAAGATTTACTGGCTATATTACAAGCAATGAAGGCAGCAGGTTCGTTACATGCTGATTTAGAGGTGATATAGCATGATTTCTATAGAGTTTTTAATATGGTAAATAGCACGGATTTATCAGGTAAATTAGCTATTGATGCCAATAGCTTAAACAACCTAAAACAAGCAGCAAGAGAAAATTCGCCAGAAGCTATCAAAGGCGTAGCCAAGCAGTTTGAAGCAGTTTTCATGAACATGATGCTAAAAAGTATGCGTGAAGCATCATCTTCACAAGACAACCCGTTTGACAATGAACAAAGTCGGACTTTCACGGCAATGCTTGATCAGCAATTAAGTAGCAACCTCTCTTCAAAAGGTCTTGGACTTGCCGACATTCTTGCTAGACAGCTCAGCAAAAGTAGCTACACTTCTAACAGTGCCCTTGAACAAGCGTCAACTGATGTGAGAAATGATGAGCAAAAAAATGTAACTAGCAACTTTACTTTTAACAATACTCTCATTAACAATCCACTTTCACTGCGCTCCGCCAACCCATTTGAGCCCCAAATAGAGAAAAGTAAGGCCACTACTTATAACAAAGTTTTAGAGCTGAAACCAATCAGTGAAAATGCTTCTGAATTCCAGAATCGCATGACTAAGCATGCTGAAGATGCAAGTCGAAGCACTGGCATGCCTGCCCACTTAATGTTAGGCCAGGCCGCATTGGAAAGCGGATGGGGTAAACGTGAGTTAAAAGGTGCGGATGGCACGCCTAGCTATAATCTTTTCGGCATTAAAGCCACTGGCAATTGGGCTGGCAAAGTCGTAGAAGCGACCACCACAGAATATATTCATGGTGTGAAACAAAAACGCATCGAAAAATTTCGCGCTTATGACAGTTACGCTGATTCATTTAAAGATTTTGCTAATTTAATGCGCAACAATCCCCGATATGAAAAAGTATTAGCTAATATGGGTAACGTAAATGATTACGCTCAGGCCATGCAAAAAGCGGGGTATGCCACTGACCCTAATTATGCGGATAAATTAACGAAGGTTATCAATAAAATTACATCATCATAATATTTAAAGATGGGCTAAAGTTTAGTTTTAACTGGCCGTAATAGAGTTATGAATCGGAAGAGAGTATAAATAATGGCTGGGATACTAAGTATAGGTAAAAGTGCACTGAATGCAGCTCAAATGGGGCTCAGTGTCACTGGTCACAACATCGCTAATGCCAATACCGCAGGTTATTCGCGACAGGTTATTGGTCAAGCCGCTGCACCCGCGCAGAGTTTTGGTTCTAGTTTTATAGGTCAGGGTGTTGATGTTTCTAGCGTATCACGCATCTACAGCGAAATTCTCACTTCGCAAGCTGTGAATAGTCAGTCAATCAGCACTAGCGCTAATACTTATAAAACACAGATTAATGCAATTAGTAATATGTTGTCGGATGCCTCTGCCGGGCTGAACCCTGCACTCAACAGATTTTTCGGAGGAGTTCAGGATTTAGCTGCTAACCCGAGTGACATTCCTACACGACAATCTATGTTGTCCAATGCACAGACTTTGGTAAATCGCTTTCAAAGCACTAGTAATCGCCTCAATGAAATTCGACATGACGTTAATACACAGCTAAATGCAGACGTAGGCTTGGTGAATACCTATGCCAAACAAATTGCAGGCTTAAATGATACGATTGAAAAAACTGTTAGCGCAGGTGCTGGACAGCCTAACGACTTATTAGACCAGAGAGATCAGCTTGTTTTAGATCTTAGCAAACTCATCAAAACTACAGTAGTGCCACAAGGGCAAGGTAGCTACAATATTTATATAGGTAATGGCTTGCCATTAGTTGTTGGCAGCACCACTATGCGCCTTGCAACAATACCATCGCCTACAGATCCATCTCGATTAGAAGTCGCTTATCAGAGCAATGGTGCATCAACGGTCCTTGGAATGAATAGCTTACCAGGTGGCTCAATCGGAGGTCTGCTTGAATTTCGTGCAAATTCACTTGACCCTGCACAAAACCAAGTTGGCCAAATGGCGGTTGCGCTTGCTAGTGATTTTAACGCGCAGCATATTCAAGGCATTGACTTAAATGGTAATGCTGGTGGGAATCTATTCAATATTCCAAGCCCAGCTGTCTATCCAAGCACTAATAACACAGGTAGCGCGACAGCAACTAGTTCGATTGTGGATGCACATGCACTGACTAGTAGTGATTATCGTTTGCAGTATGATGGCACTAACTACAAAATTACTCGTCTCAATGACAATGTTGTCCTCTACAACAACGCTGCACTTCCAGTACCTGCAAGCTTGCCTACTCCACCAGCAACATCGCTAGATGGCCTGAGTTTCAATGTTTCAGTAGGTATGCTAGCTGGCGATGAGTTTGTGATTCGCCCGACGCAAAATGCATCCACTACAATTAGCCTTGCAATTTCAGATGCTAAAAAACTGGCTATTGGCAGCGCCACACCAAGTTCAATTGCCAAGCTCACTAATACTGGATCAGGTAGCATTAGCGCTCCAACTGCCGGAAGCACTTTAACTAGCCCACTTGACCTAACATACACAACTGGTGCGCCAGGCACATTTACGCTTGCGCCTTCAACACAACCAGTAACGGTTACTGTTGCGGGGGTTCCTACAATATTCCCACCTGGCACACCAATCACATATACCAGTGGAGCAAACATTGCTGTGGGTGGATTAAACTTCTCTATCACTGGAGCACCTGCAAATGGTGACAAATTCAGCATATCTCCAAGCGGCGCTGGTGACAATCGTAATGGGTTATTGCTAGCTGGTCTGCAAAGCCAAACAACCATGAATAATGGCACAACTAGTTATTCCAGTGCGTTTGGGCAACTTGTGAATAGTATTGGTAATAAATCGCATGAGCTACAAATTACCTCTGCTGCAGAAGCGCAAATACTGCAACAAAATACTGATGCTGTACAGTCTTTGTCAGGCGTAAATCTTGATGAAGAAGCTGCCAATCTAATTCTTTACCAACAAGCCTATCAGGCTGCAGGTAAGATGATGCAAATTGCTAGTCAGCTGTTCGATTCGCTATTGCAAATAGGTTAATAGTGCAAATGGATAAAACAGAAGATAAGGAAAATGACTATGCGTATTAGCACAAATACAATGTATCAGTCTGGTATCAATAAGATTACAACATTGCAAGCTCAACAGGTAAAGCTACAACAACAAATATCAACAGGTAAGCGAATTGCAAATCCTTCTGATGACCCTGTAGGTTCAGCGCGAGCATTAGAAGTGTCTTATGCACAAGGCTTGAATGCCAAGTTTGCTGATACCAGAAAAACTGCTGAGCTTAAGCTTAACACCATGGAATCAAGCCTAACCAGCGTGACTGCCCTGCTAGTTTCTGCGCAGTCTGCACTCGTTGCTGCAGGCAATGGCGCCAATTCAGACAAAGAAAGAGGATTTATTGCATCCGAACTTCAGGGCTCGTTAGAAATGCTCATTGGATTAGCCAATACCAAAGATGCTTCAGGCAACTATCTTTACGCTGGGCACCAAACTGACACCTTACCTTTTGACGGAACTAAGAACCTCACCGCGGCAGTACCTCCCGCAGTCACAGCTACCATCACTAGCTATAATTATCAGGGCGATAGCAATCAGCAGTTGTTACAAGTTGATTCTCAGCGCCAAATGGCGGTTAATGTTAGTGGAGATAGTGCATTTCAAGGTGGCGGTTATGATGTGTTTGCCACTTTAAACAACGTCATCAATTTACTTAAAACACCAGTTGCAACCACTAATTCTTTGAGTCCTACCCAATTTAGTACCGAATTAGCAACAGCAATAACTAAGATGCAAGGCTCTGTAGACAACGTACTCAACGTACGCGCTTCTATTGGTGCGAAGCTGAATGAGATTGATGGTTTAAACTTATCTGGCTCTGATCGTGATTTACAATACAGCAAATCACTCTCTGACTTACAAGACTTAGACTACGCAAGTGCTTTATCTGACCTTGCAAAACAACAAACCATTATGGAAGCAGCTCAAAAATCATATGTTACTGTGACTGGGTTATCTTTATTTAAATATATTTAAGTTATGTTGATGTAAATAGTTGGATTGAACAAAGCCTTAAGTTTTTTGAATAACTGATTACACTATTGCCCCTTGTGATTATGGTGTGATTCCGGACTAGCGACCTCTGACATGTTAGACACCCCTTGCTCTATTATTTTTTCAATCGGTCTTAACATGCCGGGCAAGGCTAGTGCCAGTATTAAGAAACCCATACTAAGTGTAATAGGAAAACCAATGCCGAAGATATTCAGCTGAGGAGCAGTTCTTGTCAAAATACCTAAGGCCATATTGGTAATAAGTAGCGCAGCTAGCGCAGGCAAAGCCAAGAGTAAACCTGCGCTAAATATCACCTCACCCCACATTGCTATTTTCATTGGATTAATACCTCCACCAGACACTGAAATTGGCATAGTCACAAAGCTATTGGCCACCGCTGTCACTATCATCAAGTGTCCATCAAAGCTTAAAAAGACCAGCATGGCCAGCAAACCCAAAAAACGGTTCACAGAAGTACTCTGTCCTTGTGATGGATCGAAAAAACTGGCAAAACCAAGGCCCATGGTCATACCAATCAACTGTCCAGCAATATCAACAGCTGCAAATACTAAGCGCATGCTAAATCCTATCGCTAAGCCAATAATTAGTTGTTGTATTAGGATAAGTAGACCTTGAAAAGAAAATATTTCAAACTGGGGTAATGGTGGTAGTGTAGGAACAATAATTAGGGTGAGCATAATGCCAAAACCCAACTTCACTCTATTAGGTATTGAACTGCGACTAAATATAGGTGCTATGGCTATCACGCCCATCACTCTAGTCAATGGCCAGAGCAGATTGATAATCCAAGTTTGAAGAAGCTCGCTAGAGATTGAAACCATATCAATAAATCAATTTAGTCCAGATATTCTATCTAATTAACATGCTTATGTTTGGTAAATTAGTTCGCCATATTGGGTATGCTTGTGAATACTAAATGCATATAATCCACCATAGTAGTCAGCATCCATTGCCCAGCAAACATTAGCACTGCAAACACACCGACTAATTTTGGAATAAAAGACAAGGTCGCTTCATTAATCTGTGTTGCGGCCTGAAAGATACTCACTATCAAACCGATAGCAAGAACCGTCAGTAGGATTGGTGCAGCGACCATTAAAGTAATTGCCATTGCATCACGACCAAGTGTCATCACGCTTTCTGGAGTCATTTTTCTTTCCTTAACAACAATGAGTTTTGTCAGTAAAAACTTTGCACCAGTGAGCCTAGTAACAACTGCCAGCCATCAACTAACACAAATAACATCAACTTAAATGGTAATGCCACAATGGCTGGAGATACCATCATCATCCCCATCGCCATTAACACACTGGCTACAACCATATCAATAATTAAAAATGGTATAAATATTGCAAAGCCTATTTGAAAAGCTGTTTTCAATTCGCTAGTCATAAAGGCTGGTACCAAGACTAACAATGGCACTTGCTCGGGCGTTTCTATTTTTTCAATTTTTGCCATTTTTACAAACAGCGCTAAATCACCCTCACGTGTTTGTTTCATCATAAATTCTTTAAGCGGCGCAGCGCCTTTATCCATCGCCTCTTGCATGCTTATTCTATTTTCAGAAAGCGGTTGATAAGCATCAGCATAGATTTTGTCAATAACAGGACTCATTACAAAAAAAGTAAGGAACAAGGCTAGGCCAACCAAGACTTGATTTGGTGGAGCAGACTGCGTGCCTAGTGCTTGGCGCAATAATGACAATACAATAATGATACGAGTAAAGCTTGTCATCATCAGTAAAGCCGCAGGTAAAAACGTCAGGGACGTCATCAAAATAAGCATTTGCAAACTTAACGTATAACTTTGACCCCCACCTGCTGTAGGCACTGAGTTGACCAATGGCAAACCATTCTCAGCAAATGCGACCATGGGTAGCATTAGCAAGCCTAATAAAACTAAATATTTTGCTGAGCTTTTTTTTGAACCAAAATTTAATTTAATTTTTAACATCTTTCTTTTCCAAAATCTTACCTGTAGATTTGGTTAACCATTGCGCAAAAGTATTAGTGAAGCTGCCTTCATCAACACTTGAAGGATGATTAGCGATAATATTGCTTTCTGAAACCTGCATAGCGGTAACATCCAAGTTACCTAGTCGACTTATTTTCCCCGGTGCGACACCAATGACAATCCATCGACCTGCCACTTCTAACACCACAACGCGCTCACGTGGTCCAACACTCACTCCGCCAACCACACGAACTATAGATTGCTTATTCGCTACGCCTGGCATCATTCGCTTTATTCCCCAAGAAATGAGCGCCATCACCGCCAACACAACAGCTAAGCCAAGCACCATTTTTAGCACACCACCAGTTGGTGACATGCCAGTCACTTCAGCAGCTAAGACACTACAAGGTAGCGCTAGCAAAATCAATGCAACAAGATTTATTCTCGGATTCATGAGTTTATACAGCTATCTGTTAATTTTACGGATACGTTCCGCAGGGGTGATAATGTCGGTTAATCGTATACCGAACTTATCATTAACGACTACCACCTCACCCTGTGCAATCAAGCATCCATTGACTAATACATCCATTGGCTCACCGGCCATGCCATCCAACTCAACTACTGAACCTTGCGCCAATTGCAGTAAATTCTTAATAGCAATTTTGGTGCGCCCAAGTTCAACAGTAAGTTGAACAGGAATGTCTAAAATAAAATCGATGTCATTATGTGTATCTTGCATCTTGTTTTTTGCTGTAAATTCCGTAAAAACTTGTGGCTCAGCATTGGTTGCTTGAAAAACAGAAGATTCAGCAGCAGTTTGCTCATCCATTGCAGCTCCCCAGTCATCAGCAGCTTCAGTGGTTTCAGCAGCCGTCTGCTCTGCCATAGCAGCTCCCCAATCATCTTCTGCTGCAACTTCAACTTCGTTTGGATCAGTCGCCATTAGGTTCTCCTTTTATATATTCTGTCGAGTTCGATCTTAATAGTTTTTCTACACGCAACGCGTACTGACCATTAAACATGCCATATTTACATAGCATGACAGGGACACCATCAACTTGCGCTTCAATCGCCTCATCAATTTTGAGTGGTATTACATCACCAACCTTCATATTCAATACATCACCAAGCTGCATTTGTGTCTGAGCCAAATCGGCTACAACTTCAATTTCCACGGCCTGCACTTGCTGAGTCATCAGCTTCACCCAACGCTTGTCAGCACCTAATACTTCACCTTGTAATGGCGAACTCAACATATCGCGAATGGGTTCTATCATTGAATAGGGGAAACAGAAATGCATCTCACCATTTGCTGGACCCATCTCAATATTAAATGTGGTTGCTACAATTACTTCATTTGGCGTTGCAATATTTGCAAACTGGGTATTCATCTCAGAACGGACATATTCAAACTGAATGGGGTAAACTGGTTCCCATGACTTCGAATAGGCCTCAAATACGATGTTGAGTATGCGCTGAATAATTCGTTGCTCGGTTTGGGTGAAATCTCGCCCTTCTACACGTGTATGGAATCGACCATCCCCACCAAACATGGTGTCAACTACTAAAAAAACTAGTGTCGGGTCAAACACCATCAGCGCTGTACCTCGCAGTGGCTTCATCTGAACTAAGTTAAGATTGGTAGGAACAACAAGATTACGAACAAAATCACTATATTTCGTAATGCGGACTGGACCTACAGAAACCTCAACAGTGCGACGTAAAAAATTAAATAGCTCAATGCGAACTAGGCGTGCGAAACGCTCATTAATAATCTCAAGTGTAGGCATCCGACCACGCACAATACGTTCTTGTGTAGCCAGATTATAATCACGCACCTCACCCGCATCGCCCTCAGGCTTGCTTTCATCTTGGTCACCATCAACGCCTTTTAATAAGGCATCAACTTCGTCTTGTGATAAAAATTTATCAGCCATGATTATTATGGATAATGATTACTGAATAACGAATGAGGTAAAGAAAACACCCAAGATTTCTTGTGGCTTACCATCTTTAGTAAAAGGCTTTTTAACCTCAGCGACAATCTGATCACTCAACATCTGTTTGCCTTCGGAAGTTGAAATATCAGACGCTACTTTACTGGTCAATAGCATCAATAGACGACTACGCACTGCTGGCATCTGCTCTTTAATTAACTTTTCCACTTCAGGGTTAGCAACTTGCAATGAAATATCAAGTTGCAAAAACTTCTCATCTGGATCAGGTTGCAAATTAACAGTAAATTGCTCAAGCGTAACAAACACTGGCGCCTGAGCTGGCTCTACTTTTTTCACTTCAGCTTTATTATCTCCTGCTTTAGGTTTCATCAAAAACCATGAAGCGCCACCACCACCTGCCAAAATTACTACGGCAGCAATAATAATGATTAATTTTTTCTTGGATTTTGGTGCTGCAACTTCTGCGCCATCTGGTTTAGGATCTACTGCCATTTTAATTGCCTTCCATATTAACTTTGTCCTTTGTTGCGTGATTCGCAGTCAAAGACGTTATTGATACCTATATTATGAAAAAAAAAGGCTTAACAACAAGCGCGGATAAGAGATGGGAAAAGGCGTTTAATTATGATTTTCAGTTATTTAAAATCCCAAAATTGCTAGGTAGATAGATAGAAATGCCAATCTTTGTTTTATAGAAGATTTAATTAGGCAAAAGTATCTACTAGGCCGTTTGAAATACGCGACAATGTAGTCGTGCCTGTTGTTTTTTCAAGTGGCAATAGAGCATTTTCGTTATTAGCCGGTGAAGTGTGCTGACTTTGCATCGCTTGATTAAATTGCTGCTGAGATTGCTGACCAGAGCTTACGTTAGCCTGACCAAGCTGCAGTCCAGACTCGCTCATTTTATCTCGTAAATTTGACATGCCGTCTAGTAAAGCCTGCCGAACTTCTGCATTATTCGAAATAAATGTTGCGTCTGTTTGATCATTATGCACATTAATCATCACTTGCAATGGGCCTAAATCTGGTGGATTTAGCGTGAGTGTTGCTGATTGCTGACCAGCGCCTACCATCCAAACCACTTTTTGACTAATAGCTTGATCCCAGCCAGCTCTGCCTGGATAAGCATTAACAACGCTAGCAATGGCAACTTGCTGTACGGATGAAGTCACATTTACTTGCGCACTTGGCTGCAAGCCAGTTGGCATGATTACTTCTTTTGCCACCGCATCTAACTGGCCAAATTTAGCTGTATTAACCAAGTCCTCTAACGCCACTTTCGGCTCTACAATGCTTCGTTCTGATATATTAATATTTTTAGACTGCGATATCGCATTGCTCAACATTGCATCTAGGTCGTATTGTTTGCTTGGTGAATCTTCAACTTCTGTCGCAACTTGAGAGCTAAATTGAGAACTAAGTTTAGGCTCAGTCGTTGCTGTAGTAACTTGCGTATTTACCAATGGATTACTATTCATTCCTAGTGCTAAAGTTGCAGCCGATAAAGCTATCGCGCTACTATCTTGCAAATTGATATTAACATTTTCAGATTTGGTATCCACTTCATCTTTATTGCCAAACGATGTGATAGCTTCCAGCTTAGTTTGATAAACGGATGGCGAATCAGGATTACTTATCAAAGCAATATCCGCATTTATCGAATTGGTTTTTTTATCATCGCCTATAGGTGTTGTAAGGATATGCTGACCATTAATCGCTTTAGCTTTTCTTTTTGCATGAAGCGCTGCAGCTTCCACATTATTTTCAACCGCTTCTTTATCTGTAGTTGCTTTATCCGTCATTTTCTGAGCTTTACCTGGCTGAGTAGCCGCCTGTTTAGCTGGTGTTTGCTGAGATTGCACTTGCTTTGACAATACCATTTTAAATGTAGCGTTTTGCTCGGCGGAAGCATTTTTATCCATGACCGCATTAACTTTTCCCGCTGATATTTCAGCTTTATTTTGCGTTGCCAACTGTGCCATTTGTAATGATAAATTTTGCATGATACTCAACTCCAAAAATTAACTATTTTCTAATTCAAAATATATATTTGCGATACAGATAAAACCAAAACTCTAAATTAAGAATGCTTATGCCTGCTGATGCGCATCGCAAATTCATCCGTCATTTTCTGATCTTTCTTTTGCTCAATTTTATTTTCACGCTTGTCAGAACGTTGCAGTAGCACATCATAAGAAAGTTTTTTTCGTTGGCTTTCCTGCCATAATTGCCGATGTACTTTCACCTGTCGGTTGGCCATTTCAACCACTTCTTGTTGTCCTGATATTGCTTGATCTAATTTACCAAAAAAATTCTGAAAATTTTGATATGCCTCTGCACCCATACCAGCTTCCAGAATCCGATTAAGATTTTTCACATAGTCTTGTCTATACTCTAATAGCAAATCTTGTTTTGTCTTTGCTTCACTGGCCAACTTCATTGCTTTTGCCAACGCTTCTGTTGCCATGTCTACTTCTTTAGCTGAAATTTCCTGTAGCATTTTTAGTACGCTGGTTGATTGTGTCGCCATATATTCTCTATCAATCTTTTTTATTTAAGCTAGGTTTAAATTAAAATATAAGTTCAACTTGAAACTTAGTTTAGCGCTAAACCATCAAGCACATGAATTAAATGTCCGATGCTTTCTTCTACACCAGACCTTTCCGAAATTCCTTGCTGCAAAAATGCATCAATACTGTCATGCCTTGCAATTGCCTGATCTAACACAGCATCACTACCAGCTTCATATGCGCCAACATTAATCAAATCAACACTACGCATATAGCGTGAGTTAAGCTGTTTAAGCTTGCGAGCAAGCTTTTGATGTTCAGGGCTAGTAATGTTATGCATAGCACGACTAATAGACTGCTCTATATCTATCGCTGGGTAATGTCCGCTTTCTGCTAAATTTCGACTCAACACGATATGCCCATCCAAAATAGCGCGAGCCGCATCTGCAATTGGATCTTGTTGATCATCCCCTTCAGTCAGCACGGTATAGAAAGCAGTAATTGAGCCTTCACCACGTTTACCGTTACCAACTCTCTCTACTAACGCAGGTAATTTTGCAAATACCGAGGGTGGGTAGCCTTTCGTCGCCGGTGGCTCACCGATTGCCAAAGCAATTTCACGTTGCGCCATAGCAAAACGCGTTAATGAATCCATAATCAGTAGTACATTTTTACCTTGATCACGGAAATTCTCAGCAATTGTTGTTGCGTAATTTGCACCTTGCAATCGCATCAACGCTGGTGAATCTGCTGGCGCAGCAACGACAACAGATCTTGCCAAACCTTCAGGGCCAAGTATCTGCTCTATAAACTCTTGTACTTCACGGCCCCGCTCGCCAATTAGGCCAACCACAATAACATCTGCCGTGGTGTAGCGCGCCATCATTCCCAATAACACGCTCTTACCAACGCCTGAACCAGCAAACAAGCCCATACGTTGACCACGGCCAACCGTAAGCATACTGTTTATAGCGCGCACACCGACATCTAATATTTCCTCGATTGGCGCGCGCATTAGCGGGTTCATTGGACGCGCATGTAAAGGTGAACTTTGTACCGCTTTAATTGCACCTAAATCATCTAGCGGAATACCTGCACCATCTACTACACGGCCTAACAACTCATTACCTACTGGCAGATGTCGTGCGCGGTCAGTTACTCTTCTGCGTGGCGGATTGCCATGATGCGGTTTAGGTAGCGATTCTGCCACCTCTAAAGCAAACACCTTAGCACCTGGCATAACGCCATCAACACTACTTTGCGGCATCAACAACATGCGTTCACCATCGAAACCAACAACTTCAGCCTCCACACGACGGCCTTCTGCCAATGGAACGTAGCATGCGCTACCAATAGGCAATTTAATCCCTGCCGCCTCCATCACTAATCCTGTTAGTTTTGTAATACGTCCAGCAATTTCAAGAGGCTCTACGATACGAAGAATCTCTTTGCAATCACGAATGTGATCATGCCAACGTTGCCGATGGATATTTTGATGGTCAACTTTTGGTAGATCTAAATCTGACGGCTCTTGACGTAATGCATCTAAATCAGGTGACAAGATCCCTACCGAAGCGATACTGTTCAGACTAGAATCTTGCGGATTAAAATCTGCTGAATTTAAATTTGGCAAGTTCACAGCAATAACCATTGACTGTTCTGAGCCAGTGCATCATTGATTCGTTTCCAGCGCACTTCATTCGTTGCATCAATCTGATTTGCACCTGTTTCAACAATGCAGCCGCCCCGCTCTATATTGATATCTTCCTGTATTTGCCAATGTTGACTGGTAATCTCTTCAGCAAGATACTCTCGAAGAGTCTGCGCATCTTCATGATGCACTAGTATTCTAGCTGGTTTCTGCACATAAGGCAGGTAGTGAATTGCATCCATCACCACAGGCAGAACGGCGGAAGCATCGATGTTCAACTTTACTTTCAACATGGATTTTGCAATTTCCAGCGCTAGGGACAATGCATCATCTGCAATCTGCTCATCAGAATGCTCAAGCGCGTCACTAAACGATTGCATAAGATTGAGAAAATTCTGTTTATCTTCCTTGGCATATTCTCTAGCTTTTGCCATACCAACGGCAAAACCTTCTTGCATGCCTTTTGTGTATGCCTCTTTACGAGCCGACTCAAGAATCTGAGACAACTTTTCTGAAGCCACTGCGCTATCTTTCTTGACAGGTTTGCTGGCAGCAATACTTTGATTACCTTCAGCAAAGGAAGACATCTCCCATCTTTCATAGGCGGTTTGTTGCTCTTTTGGAATAGCCATAGCGCTCCTATGCATACTGAGTAATTCTATACATATTGGTCATCTCCGCCCTTACCGGCCAACTGAATCTGGCCTTCATCAGACAATCTACGAACAATCTGCAAAATTTGTTTTTGCTGCGCTTCAACTTCTGATAATTTAACTGGCCCTTTAGATTCCAGATCTTCTTTCATCATTTCAGCCGCACGAGATGACATATTCTTGAATATTTTCTCGCGCATTTCTTCGGTGGTACCCTTAAGAGCAACAATAAGCATTTCTGATTGAACTTCTCTCAATATGACCTGTATGCCTTTATCATCAATATCGATAATATTGTCGAACACAAACATCTCATCCATAATCTTCTGCGCCATATCATCGTCGTAGCTTTTTAGGCCTTCCATAATGACAGCCTCATTATCACCGCTCATAAAGTTCATGATATTAGCCGCAACCTTTATACCACCCATGGTTTGCTTTTTAAGATTCTCATTGCCTGTAAGTAACTTGGTCATCACATCATTTAGTTCGCGTAATGCAACCGGCTTAACACCATCGAGTGTTGCAATGCGCAACATTACATCCTGGCGCATACGTTCAGGGAAGTATCCGATAATTTCAGATGCCTGATCTGGTTCTAAGTGAACAAGAATAGTCGCAATAATCTGTGGGTGCTCATTCTTAATAAACTCAGAAACCGTCGGCGCATCCATCCACTTAAGGCTTTCAATACCACTGGCATCTCGCGATTGCAAAATACGATTTAATAGGCCTGAAGCTTTATCTTCACCCAAAGCTTTATTCAACACTGAACGAATATACTCATCAGAATCTAGGCCAAAATCGCTGCTTAATTCAGCTTCAGTCAAAAACTCATTGACCACAGTTTCCACCTGTTCACGACCAACAGATTTTAGAGTCGACATCGCCGTACCAAGTTTCTGAACTTCTTTCGGACTAAGAAATTTCATCACTTCTGCCGCTTCATCAGCACCCAGTGCTAGCATTAAAATTGCGCTTCTCATTACTCCTGCATCACTCATTTGCGTTACTCATTTCCACTTGTCCAATTTGCTACAACACTTGCAACCATTCTAGGATTGTCTTTTGCTAACTGCTTAGCAGCTTCCAATTTATTATCTACAGGCGCAGACAGTTTAGATTGCTCGCCACTTAGATTAACAACAGTATCGTCATTTACAGGCGCAGGAAGTAACTTAGGCGATGCCGCCATCAATTTACGTATTACTGGACTAAGCGCTTTCTTATAAATCATCATCAGCACGACAATGCCGACGATAAAGCGTAATGCATCTTTTACATATTCAATCACTTCTGGATTTTTCCAGAGTGGCACCTCTGGCATTATTTCAGTAGGCTCGCTGGCAAAAGAACTATTCACGATAGTCAGCGCATCGCCACGCTCTTTATTGAAACCCATTGCTTGCATGGCTAAATCATTGATTTGTGTTTTTTCAGCAACAGTGAGTGGGCGATATGTTACCTTGCCTTTTTGATCTACTACTTGCATGTTATTGACTACCACAGCAACATTTAAACGCTTAATTCCGCCCATGCCTTGTTGAACATATCGCACAGTCTTGTCTACTTCAAAATTAGTCGTAAGATTCTTCTGGCTAGTCAACGGTGTTGTGTTTGCTACGGTTGCGGCAGCGTCATCAGGCGCGGCATTAATAGGTGCTGTAGCATTTGCTTGCGGTTGATTAGATAATGCGCCCGGAACGCCGGTTGCTGTAGCGCCATCAGTGGTTTGAGATTCATTACTTTGTGAACTACGAATGACAGCATCATCAGGCTTCTGATTAGGTTTATAGGTTTCTGCAGCCTGCTCTAAACTAGAAAAATCAATTTCCGCACTGGCTTCTGCGCGCACGTTTTTAGCACCAACGATAGGTGCAATAATAGACTCGACACGCTTAACAATACTTTGTTGAATATCATCAATGTACTTAAGTTGTGTTGGGTCTAAATTATTTGCGCCCATTTTTTTAGTTGTGTCTGATAGTAAATTACCATTCTGATCAACTACTGTCACATTAGCGGCTGGCAAATCTGGTACGCTACTTGCAACCAAGTGGACCACCGCCCCAACTTGTTGGGCATCTAAACTACGACCTGCACGAAGATTCAACAACACCGAAGCCGTTGGCTTTTGTTGATCTCTCACAAATACAGTCGCCTTAGGAATTGCAAGATGGATTCTTGCCACTTCAACCGCACCGATAGACTGAATGCTACGTTCAAGCTCACCTTCTAATGCACGCTGAAAATTTACCTGCTCAACAAATTGTGAAACGCCAAATTTTTGATTCTCTAAAATTTCAAAACCTATGTTACCGCCTCTAGGCAGACCATCAGAAGCCAGTTTTAGTCGTGCTTGATGTACCTGAGCTGCAGGGACAAGTATGGCTGTGCCGCTATCAGAAAATTTATAAGGCACATTCATTTTTTCTAACGCCGCTACAATAGCACCGCCGTCTTTATCTGAATAGTTTGAAAATAGAATGCGATAATCTGGTTGCTGGCTCCATAACCAGAACACTGCCATCACCGCAATGACAGCAGCAGCTCCTGCTATTAACAATAATTTATTACTCATTTGAGACATTGAATCCCCTGTACTGCTACTCAAGGCTGCGTCAGTTGCTGCTGCCATAATGTTTCCCCAATTTCTTGTCCATCAAATACATCATTTCTTTACCTAAATATCTACCGCATATAACTTCATTAATCATTGATTACCATTATGCGGATTACTTGAATTTTCAAATTTAGGAATAGAGCGATTTTCACCAAGCTATTTGGCGGCTCGCTATAGATTTGAAGTGTTAAATTAGCAACACTTGCTGGCAAAGCTAAATTTAGTGTTGGTTATCAATTTTCCTGATTAACAACTGTCAGCCATTAGTCTGCATTAAATGAACTGATTGATTAGCGACACACAAATATTTTTAAGAGTAATTGGAGAAAATCATGCAAATAGGTGGAATTGATTCAAGCAGAATAGAATCTATGCTTGCACAACTAAAAGCTTCAGCGCAAAGACCACAAACTGAAGCCATCGGTGGATTGGCATCCCCAGTAGGAATGCAGAAAACACCAAGTACTGGTAAAATTGACTTTTCAGAGGCATTGAAAGCCTCTTTAAATCAGGTGAATAAAATTCAAATGGATGCGGAAAAGTTAGGTAAAAACTTTGCCATGGGTGATGATAGTGTTAGCCTTTCTGATGTCATGATTGCCGGACAAAAGGCCAATATATCATTTCAAGCCACTATACAAGTGCGTAATAAGCTTGTGTCAGCCTATCAAGATATTATGAATATGCAGGTCTAAAAATTGAATTTTAGATATGGCGTTTAAGCTTTATCTTAACTAGATGAATCGTTAAAAATCAAACCTTCTGCATCAGACTTTGCTTCTTCTATGCGATAAAGCCAAGCTAGAATCTCTGCAATAGCTTGATACAATGCTGGGGGAATATGATCATCAAGATCAACTTGCATTAATAAGGCAACTAATTCTTTAGACTCATGCACAAATACATGATGCTCTTTAGCCCTTGCAATAATTTTCTCAGCAATCAAACCCCGTCCTTTGGCGACCACTTTTGGAGCAGAATCCCCATCAGCATATGCTAAAGCAATAGCTTGCTGATTTTGATTATGCATGGACTTTGCACTTGTATTTTGGCTAGTATTGAGCGCGGTATCGGAACGTCCATTACTCATGATTCACCTCGCAGTTCATTCTTAGTCAGCGTCAAAGCATCCAACTGCTGGCCATTTTTTACTATCGCCTCTGCCAAAGTTTGCCTTTGATTATTTAGGGTATCTAGCGTTTTCTCTTGGTCTGCAAAAACATTAATGCGAATGCGTCCATCAATTAAGCTTATCTTAGCTGACACCCTACCTAAGTGTGGCAAATGGAGCGTTAATTCACTGGAAATGGGCTTATCTTCATCGACTGACAGTTCACTTGCCCATTGCTCACTTGCATCCCGATCACGCTGCTCTAGATATACATCCCAATCCATTTTTTGACCTGGCCACACCTCACCATGCCATGACAGGCGCTGATTCTCAAGAACTGACAATTGCTGTGACATCAGTCCTGCCAATGTTGAACCAGATTGATTCTGCGGCTCTTGCCTAATCGCAGTTAACGTTTGACCACCTTGAACAAAATTACTTAAATGTGATTCATAAAACAAGCCACTATTTCTAATTGCATGGTTTAAATTTTGCGCCATCAACTGTACATTACTGGGTGTATTCGTTACTACTGCTGTTGCCTGAATACGTGTAGAAACACCATCACTCTCCGCTTGCTTTAAATGCTGCCCGATGAGATTGGCTGCTGAACTAATTTTAGTGGTACTTCCAGCAATATTGGTGGGATTTGGCAAAAGTAAAAATGTCGGTACTGGGCTGTTATTGATGAATTTCAACAATAGCGTTTGACCCGCCTTGGCTGATGAGCCAATATCCATCTGCAACATGACGTTTTTGATGTCACTGTTTTTATCATCAGCCGCATTAACGCCTGCAGTTTCTACTTTTACGTTATATGTAGTGTTGCCAGCTTTTGATAGTATACGAGCAAAATAATCTTGCCCTTTTACAAACTGTGCAGCTCTGTCACCTAATTCCTGAACGACACTAGCGATGCGCTCTACGGCTAAAGTTGGCGTGATTCTAGCTACGGGCTGAACAACATTATCGGGCTGCTTGAGCATCATGATAGTAACTAGGCTATTGTAGGTAAGCTCGCGTTAACTTGCTTTCCGTATGGTAGCTATTAATCAGTGTATTCAATCTAACCATCCAAGGTGAAACCAAATTACGTATCTCTCGGTCATCCGCTAGAATACTCTTGATGCTCGCTATCTTTCGCTCACGTGCATCAGTAGGCAGTGGTAATAAATCTTCTATCTTTTTAAGATTTTCCACATGCTCAGCACAACGCATTTCAAGTTCAGCTAACTTATCCCAATCCTGCTGTTTAGCTGCCGCGAGCATTTGATTCGTTAACTGAGCAACCGTTTCATAAATAACAATGGTATTTGGATATTCCACTACATTAAGCCTTTGCGTAATTAGCTATATTGCGATTAACCGCAACTTGATTAGGTATTTTAGGTATTTCTTTAGGTGCAGCCTGTTTGTTTTCTATGGCTTCCCAAGCACTTTTTAATTCAGTTAATAGCTTAATTACCTCAATAACCAGCTCTGGCTGGTTACGAATATTGGCTTGTGTCAACCTATGACTCATATAGCCATAAAGTGCATCCAAACTAACTGCAATTTCACCACCCGCTTTTTTATCTAAACTCAACCTGAGACCACTTTCAATAATTAAAATTGCCTTGGTAAACATAGCACTTTTGTTTGTTATGTTTTTATTCTGCATATGTATAACGGCACCACGGCAGGCATTAATTGCTCCTTCATAAAGCAAAATAGTTAACTTAACTGGACTTGCTGCAAGTACACCAGTTTCTTCACTAATTTTGGCATAGACATTAACCCCATGTTGATTTGATCCAAACATCACTGCCTCCTTTTACTAAATCTCTTTTTAATTGCTACTTATTCGCATTAAGTGATGCAATTTGCTGTGTTAAGAAGTTGCTAGTAGTTGACATACTTGCTAACAGTGTATCAAGCCTGGTAAATTGCGCGCGGTAGCGTGACTCAATCGCACTTAAGCGTACATTAAGCGATTCTGCTTGTTTATCTAAACGAGTAATGGAGCTTTTAATACCATCAGTTCTAGAAGTTAAAATGCCGTCATCACTCAACAAATTTTTAATCACACTATCCAACTGTGCGGCATAACCTATTGTGAAGTTTACCGTACCCCTCGCGCCCAGCGCACCACCCGCTATTTTAAGGCTTAATCCCTCACTAGAGTCCCCTACAGCACCGACCAAGCTAGTTCCGCTTCCCGTTGCAGTCGCTCCGTTAATTGTCCCAACTGTATTCACCAAAGTACTGCCAAGCTGACTAACGGTTACGGCGTAAATCCCAGCTTGTGTTTTACTGCTAGCACTATTAAAGCTAATCTGTGGATCTGTCGCTTTAGCAGAAGCCGCAAACAAAGTGGCAATATCCCCAAAGTTTGAACTCATTGCTGTGGTCAATTTCGTTGAATCGAGTGCCAATTGACCATCACGCTGAAAAGCCACTCCAATCTGGCTAAGCGTGGTTATGTTGCCACTACTAGCAATAGACTTAGTCATCACAGACCTAATTTGGTTGATTACCGACCTTGCTGTGGAATCACCGAGCAACGCGCCCGACGCCCTACCTGTCTCATCGTATTTAGTTAAGCCACGCAAGGTGGTATCTAACTTATTATAAGCCTCTACAAATGCAGTAACTGACGTCTTTACAGCATCCTGATTACTTACCACACCCAAGTTAACGCTACTGCCACTGATAGTCAACAAATTAAGCGTAACACCCTCAATTACATCAGAAATACTATTACTAGCTTTAACTACAGCAATACCATCAATATCTAATAGGGAATTTTTTGCCTCTTGCATCTGTGTTAAATTCTTACCATTACCAAAGGTAGCGGTTGGATCGTAGGAGAGTTTAGATAAGCCGAGTGCATCAGCACCATTACCATCACCAGTATCAGTCACAGAGATTTTCAGGCTGTTGACCTCTCCTGTATCTTTAGAAGTAATCACCAAACGGTTAGATGTACCATCATTAACGATAGTCGCACTAACACTAGCATTGGCTGAATTAATGGCATCACGTATGCCAGCCAATGTATTATTTGAGCTGTCGATAGTAAGCGTAATGTCTGTTTTAGCTGTATTGGCTAAAAAAGAACTTGGTGTAGGAGGAATAAGAACTTCTGGTGTAAAGGTTCCAAATGAAATCGTCATAGTACCCGTACCAACGACATCTGAAGTATTTGCAAAGCCAGTTAAAGCCAGCTTTTGCGACTTTGCCAACTGACTCACTGTAACAGAATAATCACCTAAGGTAGCGTTACCATTTGAAGTTGCAGTAAATACATTTGAGTTACTTGAAGTTGCTGTCTGGGCATTAAATTTTGCAACAGTAGATAATGCACTAATAGCAGTCTGAAAAGTAGACAAGCTACTCTTCAATGTTCCATATGCAGACACCTGAGATTGATAATCGGTTTTTTGCTGCGTCACCGCTATTAATGGTTTCCGCTCAACATTCATCAAGCTAGTGACAATAGAATTCACATCAAGACCTGAACCTATACCTGCAGATGAAATGGGCATATCTATATTCCTTTAACCGAACATCGATGAAACAGATGCGCTTTAAACAACCGCTTAACAACTAATGTGGTAACTATAAATGGTGTTTACACCAACCAATCAGTCAAACAGCGACATAAAAATAGCGTTTATAAATAATAATGCATAAAAAAATTGTAGCTCAGAAATACTTATGCAGTTTGCCTAATCACCAAGCCTTGTAACTTATCCAAGGTTTTAGACATTGACAACACTTCATCATTTGGAATCTGTCTTAATACTTTTTGAGATGCAGTATCAATCACTTTCACTACCATGCGCTCAGATTGATCATCTATTGCAAACGTGATTGTTTGCAATGCAGGTGCCACAAACTCATTAAGCTTTTTAACGGCAGTAACTAGAGAAGCTTTATCCACTTCCACTGGTTTATTTTCAAGCTGGGTATTTTCAACCTTTGCAGCAGGCTTTGCAACAACTGCACCCTTAGCCCCTGCAGTATTTTGTACGGCTGCCAGGCTTCTCACTGACCCATATGCTTCTAATGACGAATTGAACATGACAATCTCCTTACTTCATTTAAAAATTAATACGGTTTAACTTGCTTCTATAAACTTATCGGCAGCATTTTGTAAAAGTTTAGGATTTATATAAAAATAATTAAAAAATAATTTTTCACACTTCAACACCACTTGAATTTAAATGGCTTTTCATCCACTAAAAATACCAAACGAGCTAGCGTCGCCTCGATGAAATGTACCAGGAAAACTGATGAGCATTGCTAAGCTGGTAAGCCAGCATTTAGCTTCCTCACTTTGTTAAGCCACTGAAGTGGCAAGAAAAGTGTAAGGCCAGCAAGCATTACTTGATGACATCGGGGTTAATATCCCCTTGATTCCGCTACGCTACATCAAGGCCACAGAAACTTTAATTCCCCTTCGCTACGTAGGTGTGGCGCAAAGCGATGGGTAGTTAATATAAGGTGGGGGAAATGATCTTGTTTGCCCACACGTACTTGTTAATGTAGTACTATCGCAAACGCTTAACCGTAAAGGTCATCCTCGTAGAATATATGTGCTAAGCACATTATTCATTTGGGATGAGCAGAAAATCCGTCTACCTACAAAGCCACCAAAAAACATTACGAAGGTCTCATTAAGTGTGTTTTGTGTTGTTCATGGAGCAGCTGCTTTTTATAGGCCTTGAAATAAACAAAAAATCCACAGGACAATGAAGTCCTGTGGATTAAAAGGGTTACCTTTAAGTGTCGTTTAACCTCGCAATAGGGCTAATACACCATTAGGTAGCGAGTTCGCTTGCGCTAACATGGCGGTACCTGCTTGTTGTAAGATTTGGCCACGTGTCAAGTTTGCAGTTTCTGCAGCAAAGTCTGCATCCATGATACGTGATTTAGCTGCTGATTGGTTTTCAACAGAAACTTGTAAGTTACTTACCACTGAATCAAAACGGTTTTGAATCGCACCCAATGTTGCACGGTTCGTATTAGCAATTACTAATGCGGCATCTAATGCAGTAATCGCTGCAGTAGCCCCTGATGCTGAAGCAATCGAACCAGTTGCACCAGTTAGTGCCGTCGTTCCACTCACGCTAATTGTATCTGCGGTATCTGCACCTACTTGATAAACTTTAGCTGCTGAACCAAATACTGCTGAACCGTTGAATTTAGTTGCGGTATTTAAACGTGTAACTTCAGTTTGTAATTGTGAGAATTCAGCTTGTAAATTCGTGCGGTCAGCTGCCGTATTGGTAGCATTGGCAGATTGAACCGCTAATTCACGCATACGTTGAATCGCATCTGTTTGTTTTTGCAAGCCGCCTTCAGCAGTTTGTGCAAATGAGATTGCGTCATTCGCATTACGAATCGCCACTTGTTGACCACGAATTTGTGAGTCCATACGTGTTGCAATCGCCAAGCCAGCAGCATCATCTTTAGAACTGTTGATACGTAGACCTGAAGACAAACGTTGCAATGCTGTATTTAACTGACCTTGTGACATAGATAAGCTACGTTGTGTATTTAATGACGCAATGTTGGTATTAATTACTGATGCCATGATAATTCTCCTAAATTTTAGTTAACTTTCCATTACTCTTTCTTGCCTTTAGCTTCGCAATGTTGTGTTCAATTTGCGTTGCTGTTGAAACTATTATCGGTAAGCTTTTTAGAAAGTTTAGGGTAGGATTAAATTCTTTTTTAAAACTTAAAATTTACCTTAAACCGTATTCTTAAATTACTTGCCAATTAAGCAATCCTGATATTTAGGTTATCGGAAATAATTTTTAAAACTTTAGAAAATTTGTTAAAGTTTAATTAAATCATTAGGTTGGAATTTAATACAATACTTTGGAAGTAGAGTTAACTACTGTAGATTTGACTGGCATTAAGTGTTGCTAGATAGTATTTTTAGGCAATACGTTTTAAAACTAGTTGCTTTTAAAATAGTATGAAATATTTGCACGCGCTAGAAGATGGATATTATTTTGGCTCGTGCAAATGTATTAAAAACAACAAAACATAAATAGTGTTCTGGCGTTTTTACTTCACTACAATTTACGTAAAAAGTTGCCTGATAGGTAACATTGCTATATCGAGTTCAGCAGTCAGACCGTTCAATACATCTGATGGTAAATCCTGCGTTTGATTTTGAAATGCATTGAATATGGCTAAAAATAAATCTAAATCATCTACGCTATTAACCATGCCATGCTGCTCCATAATCGCCATTGTTAAATCATAAAGTTTTACTGGCACATTGCTCGCTGGACGTGCGCAGCTCGTTACTCTGTGTAATGTTAAAAATAAACCTCTAAACACTATAAACTCTATTGGAAGTGCAGTTGAAAAATTCCACTCAAGATCAAAAAAATTACCTTTACCCTCTTTCCCTACAATAAAATTAGTTGGCGTTGCATCAATATATTTAGCTGGCAACAGCGTTTTAAAATGATGCAATTCAGGAATAGCTGATTTTTTTGGCGCAGGAGTCACTGCTCTTAAACCATCAATCCAAACACTTGCCCATTCTGAAAGCTCAAAAAACTGCCAATTAGGGCGGTTAATAACTTGCAATAGCTCATCAAACCATAACTTACCAGTACGATATGGGCCAATTTCCCATGCAGCTTTTGATAGATGCGCTGTATTGGCTACATTTCTAGTTTGCGTCGTGAGTTTGTTTTTATCTAAAACAAACTGCGTTTCTTTTGCAAACTGCGCAGGACGTTGACTGCCATAATGTGCTGCGAGCACATTTTCAGCCTGTTTGGTTGGTGTTACACGTGCAGCAAATAAAAATGAATTGGCTAAATCTTGCGCTAGCTTATTGCGCCCAAGCACACCCCAAGCACACTCTAACGAAAATGTAGGTTGATGAGGTCGTTGGCGATCATGCACTGCAGAGCCAGCTAGAATCGGCGAAACATCCCAGCCAGCAGCAATACTTTCATCTTTAAATCCTTTAGGATAAATAATCGAAACTGGTGTTTTGTAATCTGGCAATGGCACGTACAAATCAATCGATTTAAAACCTACGTCTTCGATATGTCCAGTAAGTTCTTTTCGACCAAACGTAATAGGACCTTTGTCAGTATAAGAGTCATTAATTCCAACCATTGGGCGGCCTAGGTGATCTTCAGCAGATCCACAAAAATACTTGAGTCCAAGTTGGTTTTCAATGGCAATAATCAATAAGCCATTTTCTTTCAAGAATGACTTAGCCGCTTTCAGCAAGTATTGAATCGGGTTTGGCTCATTCACATAGACTTGCGCGTACTCAAGCACACCTATCAAAGTGACAACATCAAACTTTTCTTCAGGCTCGAAATTTTGTATTAAATCTGCAATTACCGTCACGTTTCTAAGCTCAGCACAACGGTTACCGATAATACGTGCTCGGTCAGGGCTCCCTTCCACTGCAACCACTTTACCACCTAACTCGCCAATAAATCTTGTTACAGCACCACAGCCTGCACCTAGCTCTAGAGTGCGTCCAGCGGCAATTTCTTTGGCAAATGGGCGCAGAATATTCGCTCGCATTGGTGTTAAGTGATAAAAAGTAGGCCAATCTGCGGCTTGGTTCATCACCTCCGGTGAAAACATACCTCTATCTTTAGCGCCCCGAATAATATTGTAAATTCTATTTTGAGCATCGCCCGAGTCTTTATATCCAAATTCACCATCATTTGGGCGATGATAAAAGTTATCTGTGCTGTTGTATTGATAGGCATTCATTAAGACGCTCCAACGATGAAGTTATTCTCTATAGGATATACACGTGCAAAAGCCACACAAATCCTGTTTATTGTTCATCATCTCACAACTTTTTTCATTTTTAAGCGGACATTAGAGCCATCATACAGGCTCTAATCGATGATATTGCCTGTGCAGATTTTTGCGTATGGCGACCTAACTGTGCCAGTGTCGCTAAAGCTTTATCTTGCTGTTTGGTAGCGCAATAAATCTCAGTTAAATTGCAAAGAGGTACGGCAGGTTGTGGAGAAATGCCAATTGCTTTTTTCAGCAAAAAGACTGCATCTTCTACATTTCCATCTTTAAACGACAAATCACCTAAATCGTTATACACTTCCCAACATGTAGTCTCAGCTTTGAGTAGCTCTAATAAGATGTTTACGCCATCAGCCATTTCATTAGCTGCAATCAACTGCTCTGCACGCTGATAATGTAAACGGTCAATATCCACTTGAGCAACTAAAGGTGCATGGGGTAATGCTTGCCCCCTGAAACCAGCAACAATATTATCCATGACGCAAACAGAACTTTCACCCAAATGACTAAACTGGTAGTCACGGTCCTGTCTTGTTTTCATCCTGCTAACTTCTGGCTCGGCCAATATAGCCTCTACCACTTGGCGCATTTGCGCTTTAGTTGTTTTAGTTACGTAATCATAAGGCACGCTGGCTGGGCGTGGTGGCATGGTGTCAGGAATCAGCCAATCAGTCACGGCAACTCCAGGTACATCTAATAACAAAGCTTCAGTAAGCACGCTGGATTCATCTGATACCAGCACGTCAGCCAAACTTAAACAATACATAATACTTATTTCTACATCAATAATATATACGTTTTCTGCACAGCCACGGTGTAACTCATTCATCTGGCGAATATTTTCAAGCACTTGCGGATAACTATTAGACCAAGGTGCTTGTTTTAATAATACATTGACTGGTAAATCTTTAAAGGCTTGCACAAAATCATCTTGTTTGCCGTGATTTTCCCACGAGGGTGCATACAGCACCGATTTCTCATATTTTAAGCCTAGCGTTTGGCGCAACTTTACAGCTTCTTCAGAAAAACGCGCCTTATCTTTAAATACAAGATCAGCTTTAGGCCAACCTACATCAAAAACCCCTAGCCGTGGACGTGTTACTAGAAAATCTGCTTGATTTTGCCAACGCTCTACCCATGCCTGCCCGGGTACACAACCAATATCAAACTTATTCCAAGGTTCATGATGCCAAAAATGCGGCCATATATCATGACGCTGCGCTAAATCGTGTAGCAAAACAACAGAGAAATCTGCATTTGGCGTACAAGCATGCTCACAATAGACGCCTATTTCAGCAAACTCTTTTGAATCTGTGCTAAAACGCACTTCTAAACCACGTATTTTCGCTTCAATCGCTATTGGCTCCAAGGCCTGACGTTCACAGTTATCTGTATAAAAAAACGTCATGGTGGGAAAGGTTTCTTTCTCTAGCATGCTATTGATCATCATGTGGCTCGTTATTATTTTCGTCGTTAGTTTTGAAACTTATGCTTTTTTAATCAAAACCCCAAAGCGAAACTGATTTTGCGCATAATTTGGTACACAACCATCAAACACTTCACATGTACATCCATGCAAGGCCGCTTGCTTTATAAACCAATCACGTTCGTAATAGGTATGTTCCAAGCCCGCATATTTTTTCTCATAAGCTTCTACAGTTAGCGTATCACGTCGGAGTGTTTCGGCTTCTTGCTTGGTTTGTATATCAGGAATTTCCATGATTGCTACCGCTATTTTGGATTTCTTTATCATTCTTGCAATTACTTCAGCGGCATATGTATAACTAAAATAGTGAAATACACTATTTGAAATCACATAATCATATTGCGTTTCGGTTTCTACAGACTTAGCTTCATCCGCAATAAAATCGCCATCTGACATTGCACAAGCAGCAGCTTCAATCAACGCTGATGAGTAATCTAAACCACCCACCTTTAATGTATATAGTTGGCGTAAAGCAAATAAAAACGCCCCTGCGCCACAACCTAGTTCATACACTGAATCTCCATTTTTTAAGTTCAGCTTTTGAGCAATAACGCTTGCATAAGTTTGCCAATCTGTGGCTTCTATACGGCCTGCACCTGTGTCGAACCCATCGAGCTTAATCAATGCTGCGAGATCTAATACTTCCTCAACCAAATGTATGCGACGTGCCCAGATTTCTTTCCAGTTTTGGGTATTCATGTGATGTTTTTCTCCGCTTTTGCTTTTTCAATCTGTGCAAGCCCATTCACCACCCGCTGACGTAAGTCGCAACTGCTAATCCCCTCTGTACGTGGCAACACCAATAAGCGTGATGGATGAATAGGATTGCTGTTATCGTGCCCATGTACCAATAAATCAATCTTATGCAAATCCAAGAACGACTCTTCAATCAGCCAATTACAAGGCACGACTTCATCAACATATTGAATTGCCTCTAAAATCTCACTGCGCTCAGCAAAGTTTAGTTCGGGGGTGTAGCCTTTTTTTGTACGAATTTCCTCATCTATGGTTAATGCGACAATCACAGTTCCTAGTGCTTTAGCTGCTTTTAATAAACGAATGTGTCCGTGGTGAATCAAAGTGGCAGACATGTCAACCATAATACGTTTTGGCGCATTTGCTTTATTCATTTAATTTGCCCTAATACCAAATGTAAAGTATTTAGAATTTCACCTTGCGCTTGACGTTCAAGATGCACTTCCCCCAAATGGCATACCACACTGCCACCTAAATTGCCACGTGGCTTGTAAAGCACGGCACGCGGGTCAAATGAGGTAATTTCGCCATTGACCCATGTACACAATAACGGCTGATGCGTGAGTGGCTTAGTCGCAATTGCGCGCATTTTTTCCATAAATACATTTTTATTTTCTATCACAGCCGCTTTAAAGTCATCATGCCTTTTAAGCACTTCATATAACGAAGCAATGGCGTGATATGGCCCTGTCATTCTTTTTTCAGAGTGACTCGCCAAGCTCAGATAAAATGAATCAACCTCAACGGTAGGCACAAGATTAAATGCAATAAAAGACGCGCCAGTTAAACCAAACAACCCTTTACATGAGCTATAGGCTATCACATCAGCCTCGCCGTGCCCCTCTTCCAAGCCTATAGAAGCTGTTGCATCGAGCATCAGTTTTGCATTGGTTCGTTTAACTAAAGCTTGTAACGAACTCATCGGTAGCTTTAAACCGCAGCTTGTTTCGGTATAACACGCTACCACCCAATCAAACTGCCCTGAAACGATATCTATGCTTTGCCAATCCACGCGCGTTACCGATGTCACTGCACCTAATCTTCTCAATGCTGACTCGGCTAGCCATTGCAGGCGGTCTGAATAGTAGCCAGTCGAAATCACTAACACACGTCCCTGCAGAAAATTCAAAGCGGCAATTTCTAATGCCAGGCTAGCGGCGCCCTGCAATCGCACAATATGCTGATGCTCGGTCATGGTTTTAAGTGTATTCAGCACTTCTGATTCTACGTGGTCATAATCTTGGTCGCCACGACCAAAGCATGGACGTAAACCAGTCAAATTTTCTGGCAGCAAACTAGCAGGACCTGCAGTAAAAATGAGTTTAGACTCATTACGCTCAGCAACTAAATTCACTATTGATTTAGATTGGTCATTCATTTTACAAACTCTGCAAAAATTTCATAAACTCTTGTTTATTGGTAGCTGGTGTTCGGTCAGGACGACCTAAATCAGCCCGTGCACCACATTTACATTTAATCTCTAAAAAGACACTCGTACCTGCACGAATCGCTAATCTCAATTGTGTAAGTAGCTCTTCTTCAGTAGTTACTTGCGTAACAAACCCATAACCAAAGTCATTAGCGATTTTATATAAGTCTAGATTTTTTGCCATCGTTGGCTGACCACCAACCGAATCATGTGCGCCATTATTAATGACCACATGAATTAAGTTTTTTTGTCGCGCACTCACTACTAAACTACCCATGTGCATGAGCATAGCGCCATCTCCATCAATACATAATACTTTGTTTGCTGGTTGCACTATTGCAATACCAGTAGCAATTTGCGAGGCGTGCCCCATGCCACCTACCGTTAAAAAGTCATGGTCAAAACCTTTACCATTCGCTTTGCGGTACTCAAACAACTCGCGCGACGCCATGCCAGTCGTGCTCACAACCGCAGTATTATCTGGTAAGTTTTGTACTAACAATTGAATTGCTTGCTCGCGCGATAACTGATTAGATGTATCGGATTTAGCCTCAAGTTTAAAAGGTGAAAACGTTTGCTTACGCACTAATAGTGCAACCGGGCCTTGTCTTTTTAATGAAAGTTCTACGATTTCTTTTAAAACCTGCTCAATATCAGGCGTATATGCATCAATAATCACATAAGGTATTTCTAAAATATCCAATTGCGCAATGGTCACTTGGCCTTGTTTTACATGCTGAGGCTCATCGTGCAACTGCGTCCCATCTGTGAGCATTTCACCACGCCAACCCACCATTAGTAACATCGGAATACCGTAGACCTGTGGGTCAGCTAAAGAGGTAATGGGATTAACTATATTGCCTAACCCTGAGTTTTGCATATACACAAGTGCAGGCTTGGCTGAGGCCAAATAATGTCCAATCGCCAAGCCAATCGCCGCACCTTCATTAGTCGCAATGATATGTTGCTCAGCAGGAAAAGATTGCGTCATACAAGCGCAGACTTCTTTAAGTAAAGAATCTGGCACACCTGCCACAAAGTGAATGCCTACCGCTTGCAAAGCTAGGTTAAAGGCGCTGGGAGCAATCATTTATTTCGTCCCTGGTATGAGTTCCAGTATTTCATTGATATTCATTAAATGCTGGTCTACTTCGCTTGAGCGACCATTGCGTAATATTTCACGAGCCACGTGTTGCATGGCAGGATAAGCCGCACGTAGTAGATGATTGGCATAAATCACTAAATTAAAACCGTGTTCAGCCAACTCGTCTTCCGTGACGGTGTTGTAACTTGTGGGCACACAAACCAATGGGAGTGTCGGAAACTCAGATTTAAAAATCCTCGCAAATTCATAGACTTCATCAGATGTTTTTTTGCGACTATGAATCATAATGCCATCTACCCCTGCAGTCGCATACGCTTGGGCACGATTAATAGCATCATCCATACCTTTATCTAGAATCAGGCTTTCTATACGTGCAATCACCATAAAATCATCACTGACACGTGCTGCGCGTCCTGCACGGATTTTATCGCAAAATGATTCAATGTCATCCTGACTTTGTGAAACATCATTCCCAAACAGTGAGTTTTTCTTCAAACCTACCTTGTCTTCAATAATAGTCGCAGAAATACCCAATCGCTCCATGCTACGTACATTTAACTCAAAGTGCTCAAGCTTGCCTCCCGTATCTGCATCCATAATTAACGGCTTGGTAGTTACATCGAAAATATCATTGATATTGGATAAGCGACTATTAATCTCCAAGGCTTCAATATCTGGTTTGCCACGTGCTGTAGAATCGGTCAAAGAACTAGACCAAAACCCATCAAACTGATAGTTTTTACCATTCCGCTCAACAATCGTGTGCTCAGCAATTAAAGCTGAAATCGGATTATGTGCTTCAATAAAGCGTGAAATTGGCTTAGCAGCCAACAACCGTTTGAGTGTGCGACGACGTATATCTGGTGTAGTGCCCAAAGCTTGAATCTGAGTGAGCATCTCGTTTGAGGAAATACCTCGCGTATAGGGAATCTCAATCAAATGACCGCCATATTCAGCCAATGCTGCACGAGCTCTATCACGGTATGGCGCAAGCGGACCTTCAAGCCAATCATCACCATGCACCATAATATCTGGGTGGTATTTTCTTATATTGGGCGCATAGTCCCACTCATTTTGCAACACAACTTGCGTGACACCTTTAATGTTTTCCACAATTTGCTTACGATAGTCGTAGGTGAGATATGGTAAGCGTTTATGGTCAGCCACAGCAGCATCTGAAAGTAGGCCTACTATTACATCACCATATTTTCTGGCTTGCTCAATAATATTGATATGTCCATGGTGAAGAATATCAACAGTCATACCTATGTATGACAGAACTCATATTAGAAAGTCGCCTTTAATTCATGCTGAATTTGCAAGTTAAGTATTCTCGAGGATGTTTTTTTATTTACAGGGATATTAGCTTCATAAGCTTGCATATAACCTGCTGCCAACATTTGGGCTTTTTCAGCACTAAGACCATACTTTTTACCTAACTCCAAAGCATCAATAACAGCCTCGATTGAGCTAGTTTGCATAATTGCATCGATGTAACTAACCCAGAACTGTTCACTTTCTGGCTTAGCCTGCACTGCCGCCTCTAACCTTGGCAAAGCGATGCCTGAACCTTTGAAATGCGCTTCTATAACACCGAGATTATGATTTGCTTCAGCATGATTTGGTTGGATTGCGAGAATTTCATGGTATAGCTCTTCAGCTTGCTCAACTTGTCCGGCATCTTGATGTTTTACAGCCATTCCTAACACTTCATTGATTATCATTTGCAGTTCTTGATTGACCTGTATAGCATCATCTACAGCTACTGTATTATTTTTCACTTTATCCAATTGAGGCACTTCCCATTTGTTTATATATTTTTGATGCGTAGCTAACCACTGCGGCGTGCCGAAAGCGCCTGCGCTTTGATGTGTAAGTTTGATTAACCATGTACCAAGTGTTAATCCTGCTTGTCTTGCAGTGCGGCAGTAATCTAAATCGTAAAAATGAAAATCAAACTGTTCGTCAAATCTAACCTTTGCTTTTTCTAAACTGGATTTTTTTACTGCAAGAAAAACACCATCTAATAATTCACATGCAGCAGGCACCTCACCAAAAATCTCAATCACTCCAAAAGCATCTTTACTGTGTGCAATCTGACCGCTTAAATTGGCTTTAACATCCCATGTAAAATTCATGTCAACAAATGCCCATGCTGGCTGATTTGGTAATCTGCACTTATTACCAGCGACGCCGATAACATCAAATTTCTCTAATCCTTTTGCAATTACATCTGCAATATTAGCTTCATCTATCCATACATCGTCATGAATAAATACAAGTGTTGCATCTTTAGCCGCTTGGTCAATTCGGTTATTAAAAACTTCTGATAAACCTCTTGTGTTCTCAAAAGTAATGTGTGCGCTCAATCTGGCATCTTTTTTAAGGTGCCTTTTAAGAGATAGCCCTAAAGCGGACTTCGACCAAAAGTCTGTTTTCGAATAACGCGTTGCACTCACAATTTCAACACTTAGTTTTGAAGATTCCATCGGTTCTTGATCATTCATAGAATGTGAGACCAATTGACTTTCTACAACCGTTAAACTTGGCTTTCTTTTTAAACCTTGGCGTTCATTCCACATATCCCATAGTGCATGTTCCATGTTTTTAGCAAATCGCTGTCCATCAAATAATGGTGATGCTAATACTTGCACTCTTAACTGAGATCGCAAATTTGCTAGCAAACTTAAATCACCGCAAAACATTTTTGCTTTACTTATATAATCAGCCTTAGTCTCAGCGACCCAATTAGCCAGCCCTGCCGCGTTGAGCATACTTGCGCCTTGACGTGCAATTAAAGTTTTACCCGCAAGCGTTAAGGTAGGAACCCCCATCCACAGCGCCTCGCAAGTGGTTGTTCCCCCGTTGAATGGGAATGAGTCTAATATTAAATCAACCTCTTGATGCGCTGCCAAGTAAGCTTCACGCGTAACCGCTCCCACTAAATTTACACGATTTGACTCAACTCCACGTTTCATTAGTCGTTGCATCAAATCCTTAGCTACCACGGAGTCGCTAAACGATTTATATTGCCAGCGTAACTTACTATTTGGCACAGCAAGTAATATTTCAGCCCATAAATCAAGCACTTCATCACTAACCTTAGCCATATTTTGAAAGCAAGCAAACGTAATAAATTTATTACTAAGTGCAGGCAATTCAGAAACTACAACATCTGAATCGGGGGCAGTAAAACATAACCTAGTGTCTGGCAAATACTTAATTTTTTCGACGAATTGCGATTGATTAGATTCAGGCACACCAACTGCATCTGCAATAAAATAATCCATTGCAGCTAAGCCTGTTGTTGCAAAGTAGCCAAGCCAGCTTACTTGTAAAGGTGCTGGTTTCCAAGCAAATATTGGTAAACGCGTACCAGAACTGTGACCAGATAAATCTATTAAAATATGTAATTCATCATAATGAATCAGTTCTGCCGCCTCACAATCACTTAGCCCAACAAGTGAATTCCAACCTGAAAAATAAGATTTAAGATTAGCAGTAACATCATCTTCTTGAGCACTTGTCGAATAAGCAATTAACTCGATGCTGGAAACGTCTATATTTTTAACAAAATTCTCTAAAAAATACGCAACTACATGTTGACGAAAATCCCCTGAAACCAGGCCCACCCGCAATCTTTTAGAATTGTGCTCAAATTGCCATGAGGTAAATTTCGCATCTACTCTAGCAGTCACATCCAAACCATATTGTCTCGCTTTTTCCAAACATTCTTCTGAACTATAGTCACTTGAGTAATTCATTGAAAACAACAGATTGCTCTGCACATCCAAATTGTCTGGCTGAATCTGCAAGGCTTTTATACAGGTCTTCTCTGCATCTTTTATACGACCTTGTGCCAAATAATTGACACATAGATTTATATAAGCATTGATGAAATGCGGGGATAGCTCAAGCGCTTTTTTAAGATACACTTCGGCTCTAGTCAATTGACCTAGCGTGTTTAAAGTAACGCTAAAGTTACTAAGCACAGAAATACTATTAGGATCAAATTTAAGCGCCTGCTCAAATGCTGCAACTGCTTCTAGGAAACGATTTTGACTATCTAGTGCTAAACCTAAGTTGTTATATGCATCGACATAATTAGGCGTGATTGTTAGTGCATTTCTACAACACATTTCTGAATCAGAAAAACGCCCTAATTCTCTGAGTAAAACAGCCAAATTACTATGTGTAATCGCACGTAATGGATCAATTTTAAGCGCTAACTTATAGCATGATTCTGCCTCACTTTTACGCCCAGTATCTTTTAATAAAATACCTAAATTGTTATAAGCAGGTACATATTCAGCATTATTCGCAATAACTGTTCTGTAGCAATTTTCAGCCTCTTCAATATCTCCTAATTCTTTTAAAGCTACACCTAAATTGTTGCAGGCATCAGCATGTTCATGGTTCAACTTTAATGCATTTTTATAGCTAGTAACGGCCTCGTGAAGCCGCCCTAACGCTTTATAACAAACACCTAAGTTCACATGCGCCACTACAAAGTCAGTTTTTAATTTTATTGCCTGCTGATAATAACTAATAGCATCTGAGTAACGCGCTTGCTCATAAAGCATTTGAGCTAAATTAAAACTTATTTCGGCATTTTTAGGTTTAAGTTTTAGTGCAGTTTTATAGCTAGCTTCTGACTCTAAATATAAACCCAAATCTTTCTGCACACTACCTAGATTATAGTGCGCCTCTGCAAAACCTGAATCAAACTTAATTGCCTGCTTATAACTTCTAGAAGCGTCTTCGAAGAGTTGCTTATCATAATAATAATTAGCTAAGTTGTAATGCACTTCAGTGTCTTTTGGTAAAAGCTTTTCCGCTATTTTTAAGGCATTCAAGGCCTCATCCATTAAACCTTGTTGCAAACAAACAACCCCCAGTACTTTCCAAGAAAATCCATCTTCAGGTTGGATTCTTGTTAAATCTGTAGCAAGCTGATACGCCTCGTTTAAGTAGCCTTTATTTACCATCTCTAGTAGCGCATTAACCGAAACCTTACTAGTATTACTACTTTTAATAGCTTTAGACTGTGTCTTACCTGATTTTTTATCTAGACTAGATTTTCTACAGCTTGCTGGGAAATTCATTACTAATCCTTATTAATCTTACCTCTCAAAACATAGCTACCTAGCTAAATTATGGAATGGCTTTGAGCAACGTCATGATTAGACAGAGTGCGCATGTCACAATAGTTCTATTATCAGAAAATTCGGTGGGATTAATGCAGAAAACAGAGGGCTAAAACTAGCCTACTTTAGTTTTTAGCTATCTAGGATTACTTAAGGGGTGAAAAGTATTTAATAAGAAAAAATCAAACTGAGATTGATTTATTTAATCAACAAGATGGTTTTTAATCGCGTAATGTGTAATATCAGCATTGTGGCGTAACTGCATTTTCTCCAGCATCCGTGTGCGGTACATACTGATGGTTTTCACTGAAAGTGATAATTTCTCAGCGATATCTCCAACAGAAAAACCTGATGCAATCATAGTGAGAGTTTGGAATTCTCTGTCTGAGAGAGTTTCGTGTGGTGCTTTAACACTTTCGATACCTACTTGATTAGCCAGTATTTCTGCCACTTCTGGGGTAATATATTTTTTCCCTTTAGCCACGATTCGAATCGCATTAACCAATTCAGAAGAAGCACTCTGCTTGCATAGGTAACCAGCCGCACCTGATTTTAAAGCACGGACAGCATACTGATCTTCTTTATACATCGACAACATCAAAACGGCGATATGTGTGTTGACATGTTTTATGTATTTAAGTGCATCCATACCACTTCTGTCTGGCAAGGCAATGTCCAGCAACAATACGTCGGCCTCATTCTGGCATCCAAGCTTAATGGCTTCGGCAGCATTTTCTGCCTCAGAAATAACTACAATATCATCAGTTTCAGCCAAAATTTGCTTGAGACCTGCTCTTAGAATCGCATGGTCATCGGCAATAATTACTTTAATTTGATTGTTTTTCATCATGCTCTATTCCATGTAAATATTACATTGCTCTCAAAATAAATTATTTGTGAAGCCAATAACCATAATGATTTAAAGTGCCGTAGCGCCTTCGACATAAGTGTTAATTTTTCAACAGTAGGAAATGTGACGGATAAAGATGTCCAACTAACAAATAGCTTATCTTTGCAATTAACATTCGACACTTTTTCTAAAAAAATATTTAAAAAAAATGCGTTAATCCCTTTAAATACAAAGAACTTAGCCAAAATACATACAAACTTTTTAATGAATGAATTTTTAAATATTTTGCGAGAAATTGTCATTTTTAGCATTGAATTTTGTATAGATATATACATAGAAGCAAACAGTGTGCCAGATTAATTAGCAACTATTTTCATTCATATTTATTCTAGTAAATTTTATTAAATTATTGTTTAATAAGTTTTTTTATGAATAGTAAGGGTTGGCTTTATTCACTGAAAATTAAGGAAAATTGCAAGTGGAGTAAAAGGGATTTACTACTGGGGTGAAATAAAGTCAGACGAAGTATATTGAAAATATGGCTATTTTTTATTGTAGTAAAAACTTACAATACAAAAACTTTAAGGTGCCTCTAATTAATCTATTGGAATTGTTAATGTAATGACTGTTCCTTGCTCAGCAGATTGAGTCACATTAAAGCTTCCCTGTAAAGCTGCCGCACGTTCTCGCATGCCACGTAAACCAAATGAATTTGTCTTAAGCGCATCACCAGATTTAATACCTACACCATTATCACTAATTGTTAGAATAATGTCATTCTTGCCTGCATTTAAATCTACCTCAACGTGAGTTGCATGTGCATGTTTTACTATATTAGACATTGACTCCTGAAAAACTCTGAATAGAGTAATTGCTTGCTCAGGCAATACTATTATTTCAGCCTGATTGGAACTGAATTTACAAGTAACATCTAATTGCGCTTCAAACTCTTTTGCCTGCCATTCTAACGCTGCTACTATACCCAAATCTAATACGTTAGGTCTTAAGTCACTAGAAATCCTGTGCACGGCATCAAAGGTGCTATCTATAATTTCCTCTAAGCTCCGAACCTGTGCGACAGAGACTGCTTTATCTGCATTAATTCGATTTATCATGGAAGATAAGCCAATTTTAATCGCTGTTAAATTACCCCCCAAGTCATCATGAATTTCGCGCGCTATAGCGCTACGCTCTTGTTCTTTGATCCGGTGTATATGTGCCGTTAACTCACCTAATTCACGTCGCGATTTTTCAATTTCACTTTTTTCACTCTTACTTTGAGTGATATTGGTCATAATCCCTTCCCACTGAATCACACCATTACTCAGAACTCTTGGTATAGCGCGCAGATCAAGCCATTTATTATCCTGCCAGCCATCAATCCAAACGCGGCCTTCCCAATTCAGCAGACTAAGCTCTACACTAGACAACTCAAGACGTTTGCGTAACGCGCTACGGTCTCTAGCATTCATCATAGCAAAAAGTGGGCGGGCATCTTCTATCAGGTCTGCGGCTTTCTGACCCAATAAGGAATTGCATCCCTCAGTAAGATAAATAAACTTTATTTCGCCGTTGCTATCAAGCTGAAATTGAAAAACCACACCAGGTGTATTAGCAACCATCGCCTGACAACGTGTTTCATACTCACTTAATTTTTGTTCGTAATTACCCTTACAAGTAAAGCATGCATTAGTTGAAATAACATCCAAATCATTTTTGACTATTAAGATAAAATCTTGTTTATCAGATTGCAAAATTTTTACCCGTAACTGATCATGATTAATATTACCAATAATGGCCGATTGCTCTTGTGGCAATGCGATGAAATACATATGGTCACGATGATTTTCTAAGTGTGAATGTAATGTTTGCTGGCTGACGCCCAACAAGCTTTCAATTTGATGCTCTTTAATATCTTCCAGCTTATATCCAGTGTCTTTTAATGCACTATCACTCACATAAATGACTTGCATGGATGTAGCATCAATGAGATATACCTCGTCTGTCACTCCTAATAAGAGAGCATCTAATATCAAACTGGCGTCAGGCAATAGAGACAATTTTAGTGACCTTTATATATCAAAATATTTTAATACCCATATTTAGCATCATGTAACACAAGGCATCATATGCTATTTTTCTAACTTACGGTATTAACTACAAAATTGAATGAATAGAGGAGCCCTAAAATGAAAAATACTTTAAACACATTATTTTTTAACCTTAAATAAATCAATTTCTGTCATTACACGATTTTTTCCTGTTTTTTTTGCCAAATACATCGCTTGGTCTGCTCTATTTAACACAGAAACCGGCTCTTCATCTTTATTAAACAATGAAACTCCAGCACTAAAAGTAATTAACAATCGCTCATTATTACCTAAGAAAAACTGTTTTGTCAGCGCACGCTGCAAGCGCGAAATGGTCTCTACCGCTTGTTCAATAGCTGTATCTGGCAACAGTATCACAAACTCTTCTCCACCAAATCGTGCCGTAATGTCTGTCGGCCTCACGGTATCTTGTATCACTTTTGCCAAGTGCTGCAATGCCGTGTCTCCCACATGATGGCCATAGGTGTCATTAAAATGCTTAAAGTTATCAATATCTAATAATGCAAGACATAACTGTGACCCACCCCGCTGGGCACGTGCAATTTCCCGCACCATAGCATCATCTAAACCACGTCGATTAAGCACACCCGTCAACTGATCTATGGAAACTTTTTCACTAAGTTGCGATAGTTCTTCTTGCAATTTAAGAATTTTTTCTTGCGATGCATCTACCTGATCACGTTGGTTCAACAAGTCTTCTCGTGATCGCACAATGTCAGTTTGCATTGTTTGAGTATCTTTCATCAAGTTTTCAAGAAGTGCATTAATCTGTGAAATATCTTCTGTTTCAGCTAACTTACCAGAAAAAATTTCTATTTTTTCTTGATACGTTGCGCTAGAAGTCGACATATGTCCTAAACGATCTACAAAAGTGGCTATCATATGTTTGAAAGCATGTTTAGCTTCAGTCAAACTATGCTTCAACGTTCCTTGCTTGAAAATAACTTCTTTCAAACTCTTTTCCGCATCTTGAATCATCGCCCGTTCTAAAGGGCTGGTAATAATCGTTTGCACCACTGCTATTTGACCTCTAACCCACTGATCATCAGCTACTAGCTCACTAATGTTATCTACCAATAATTTAAGCAAGTGCAATAAATCCTGCTTGATACCATTTTCATTGGCGCCAATCAGTTCAACACGCACCAAAAGTGCCCTGAATTGTTTCGCAACCAAATACCAATCTTTTATTTTTTTAGCGCTATCAGCCAATATTGCAATTTTTTGCGCATCTTCTTTTAGTTCAGGATACCCATCTAACCTTGGAATGAGCCCATGATTTAGCGCTTGTCTTAGCATATCCTGTAGTGTGCGGAAGGCCTCTTGAAACTTATCTGGCTCAACTACAGCAATGCCAACATCGTTACTAATGAGATCTTCAGGTACATTTTTAACTAAATTAGCCAGAACTGGCATTTCATCACTAACCAATTTAATTGCTTTTGAATCAATTGTAGTAGTGACGCCATATTCCTGCCAACTACTAGCAATGGTCTGTATTTTCTTAGCTAATAATGGATCATTGCCAAAATTAATTAATACACGCTCTAGTGCTTCTTTTTTTCTCGGCAAGTCCAATCCAGTCTGCTTTGCATCCCAAGCTTTCAGCAAATCTCGAATGGCGTCTGGCCATTGAGTAGAAAAATTAACACTAGTATCCATACCTTCACCTAAAAGCGCTGGCAATGCATCCCAATTATTCTGTTTTAAAAGTTTTTCCCAGCGATTAACCCATTTTCCTTGCTCAGCAGTTTCATGAGGCAATGACTTAAGCACTCTCTTAAAGGCACTATCCAGAGTCTCTTTTGCAGTTGTACCTGCTATTTCATTGTAGATTAGGAGATAGTTATCAGGAGTTGGCTCAATTCGACGCACAGCCATTTGCTTAAAAGTCTCACGCGCTATGTCTAAAGGTGCAAGAGCTGATTTTGATTGTTTGCTATTTGTCATGGTATTGGCTATTAAGCATGTTTAGCTAATAAATTAGTGATTACCAAAAAATATACAGCATTCATTTTCCTGTTTAATCGGAAAATCAAAACCTAGTTAAGTGATACTTTTATCACTCTATTTAAAATATTCAACTTTCATTTAACTGAGATTTTCAATTATATCTCGTCATTCCTGCGTGGGAATGACGCTAAATTAGACAAAGCTATGTTTCTGCAACATTACACAGACTAAACAACTTTACATAATGCACTAAAAATTTCCACAAATATAAAAGTTACATACCATAAACCTATTACAAATCAATCTATTGCGCTAATGGCTCCCTTAAAAAAATTTGTCCAACAGAAAAAAAGGGTTTAACCCAGATTGTTGAATGTTTTAATCTAACAAGATGCTATATAGCTGATGTAAGAATGTGGGATTCAAAATTTTTTATAAGAATTAGTGCTAAAACACTTTAATAATCATCGCAACGATTATTCAAAGTTTATTGTTGAAAGTTTTAAGGTGAACGTGTCATGAAAATCACATGAATACGTTTAAAATTGAAGGAGATGGCTGTAACGGTGAGTTTGCAAACCGACGAGGTAGGAGTGACGCATAGCCGCCCCTACCAAAAATTTTATACGGCTGATTCCCCAGTTTCACCAGTGCGAATACGTACTACTTGCTCTACTGAACTGACAAAAATCTTGCCATCGCCAATTTTACCTGTATGCGCAGCCTTAATAATCGCATCCATTGCAGAGTCTAGGATATCATCAGCCACGACTAATTCTAATTTAATTTTAGGTAAAAAATCAACCACATACTCAGCGCCACGATAAAGCTCTGTATGACCCTTTTGACGCCCAAAACCTTTCACCTCTGTCACGGTTAAACCATTAACGCCGATACTTGATAAAGACTCACGCACTTCATCTAATTTGAATGGTTTAATAATTGCTTCGATTTTTTTCATGCTGTTTGAACTCCCTAAAATATAATGCTAAATCGTTTAATGAGTATAGTTGTTTTTTGAGTCAAGCCCATGTTTGATTAACTATTAATGTGGAAATATTACTTCCGCCTAACTTAAATACAGTTCAAAAATCCAGTTTCACGGTAATAGGATAGCGACGGTCTTTACCAAAACTTTTGTGCGTAATGCGCACCCCTACTGGGGACTGGCGCCGCTTGTACTCATTCCTATCAATCAAGTTAACGACACGATTAACGTCGACTTCCTTAAAACCCATGGTGATGATGTCCGCTCGTCCCAAATCATTTTCCACATAAGCTTCTACAATCGCATCTAGTATTTCATAAGGTGGCAAACTGTCTTGATCTTTTTGATCTGCACGTAATTCTGCTGATGGTGATCGTGTGATAATCCGTTGCGGAATAACATAAGTCAGGCTATTACGATAACTACTAAGTCGATATACCAAAGTTTTCGGCACATCCTTCAATAAAGCAAAACCACCCGCCATGTCCCCATATAGAGTGCAATAGCCAACGGCCATCTCACTTTTATTGCCAGTTGTAACGACTATACTACCAAATTTATTTGATAATGCCATCAGTAGCATGCCACGAATTCTCGCTTGCAGATTTTCTTCAGTCGTATCGAAAGGTAAACCAGCAAACTCACTAGAAAGCGCGCTTCTAAACTGATTAAATAAAGTGACAATAGGAATTAAGCTGTATTTCACACCCAATAAATTTGCCATTTCCACAGCATCATCAACGCTCATATTTGCTGTAAACTCTGACGACATAAGTACTGCATGTACGTTTTCGGCACCTAACGCATCTACCGCTATTGCGAGTGTTAAGGCGGAATCTACTCCACCAGACAAGCCCAGCACAACACCGGGGAAGCCATTTTTATGCACATAATCGTGTAATCCGAGCTTTAATGCATTATAAACGGAAGCTTCAACACTCAAATGCGGCGCGATTGCTGCTGATATAGGTTGTAAACCAGCAAACTCAATAATGGCTAATTCAGATTCAAAGGCAGGTAATTGATGTGTTAGATTGCCCTCTGCGTTCAACACAAACGAGCCCCCATCAAATACCAGTTCATCTTGCCCACCCATCATATTGGCATAAATAATGGGCAATTTAGTTTCGACAGTGCGCTCACGTAATACTTCTAAGCGGATTGATTGCTTTTCCATGTGAAATGGTGATGCATTTAATGCCACAAGCAATTCTGCCCCTGCATTCTTAGCTAAAATTGCAGGGTTAGATTCCCAAACATCTGCACAAATAAGCACGCCGATTTTAACGCCATGATGCTCAAATACGGTAGCGTCATCGCCTGCTTTAAAGTAACGCTTTTCATCAAACACACTGTAATTGGGTAGCGCATGCTTATGGTACGTTGCAATAATTTTTCCATCTTGCAAAATAGAAGCTGCATTATAACAAAACTCACCGACTTGATGAGGATGTCCGACAATGACCGTCATGCCGTTCAAAGAAATGCTCAATTTTAGCAGCTGAGTATGACACGCTTCTAAAAAGTCTGCGCGTAATAACAAGTCTTCAGGAGGGTAACCGCATAATGACAACTCAGGTGTAACTAGCAGTGTGGCACCTTGTGCCTTAGCTTGATCTGCACTCGCGATAATTTTCTCTACATTGCCGGCAATGTCGCCAACCATGCAGTTAATTTGCGCAATGGCAACTTTCAATAAGAGCCACCTGCATCTTTGATCAGTTTAATAATCTCCGTATGCTGACCTTTAAGTGCATAAACTAAAGCCGTTAAACCATACTGGTCTTTAGCTTTTACTTTTGCATTATTATCAAGCAATAACTTAACAATATCAGTTTTACCATTACCCACAGCAATATGCAGCAAAGGCGTGCCTTCAGAATCTAAATTATTCACATCGGCTCCAGCGGCTATCAGCGCATTAACAGCTTCAACATTCGACTTTTTAACTGCCCAAGTGAGTGCAGTCCATTTTGAGAGGTCTTTTTGATTAACAACCGCACCTCGCTTTGCTAGCAACTCCACCGCTGGCGCGTGACCTTCTCGCGCAGCTATCATTAATGCAGTTATACCTGAATTATCTTTCGCTAATATATTTGCTTTGTTATCCAGTAGCGCAGTAATGGTTGGAATGTCGCCACTTTTTGCAGCATACATCAATACAGTTTTACCATTATCACTTTTAGTATTCGCATCAGCGCCATGCCTAACTAATAGATAAACAGTTTGTGAGAATCCAGAAACTGCTGCTATGCCTAGAGCACTCCAGCCAGAAGAATCACGTACTTTAACATCGGCACCCTTTTCCAATAAGACACTGACGGTGGCTACGTAATTTTTCTTGGCGGCAAACATTAATGGCGTCCAGCCACCAGCATCTATAGCATTAATGCCTGCACCTTTACCAATCAGCGCAGATGCTACATCTGCTTTGTCTTTGCGGGCTGCGTACATTAATGCGGTAATGCCATCTTCATCTTTTGCATTGGCACTTGCACCACTGGCTAACAAACTATTTACCATCACCAAATCGCCTTTAGACGCCGCTGTAAGCAGGAAAGATACATCTTCTTCCGCCATGACTGGTGACATAACAATGCATGCCAATAGGCTTATTAACAAGCTTTGAGTGAAAAAAAAGCGTTTATGCATAGTCTTCATATTATTATGGTAATCACCTTTATTAAGATTAATGCGTATTTTTATGACTTATCGCAGCTAGTACGGCTTCACCCAAACCTGCTGGAGAACTTGCAACAACTGCACCAGCCAATTCCAAAGCACGAATTTTATCTGCAGCCTTGCCGCTACCGCCAGAAATAATCGCACCAGCATGCCCCATACGCTTACCTGCTGGGGCAGTTTGCCCTGCAATGTAAGCCGCAACTGGTTTAGTAACATGACTTTTAATATACTCAGCAGCAGCCTCTTCATCTGAACCACCAATTTCGCCGACCATAATAATGGCCTCAGTTTCATCGTCAGCTTCAAACATTTGCAAGCACTCAATGAAATTTAGACCTTTAATTGGATCACCACCAATGCCAACACAGGTACTTTGACCTAACTTTAATGCAGTCGTTTGATGCACCGCTTCATAAGTTAACGTGCCTGAACGTGACACAATTCCAACTTTGCCACGCAAATGAATGCTTCCCGGCATGATACCGATTTTGCATTCATCTGGCGTAATCACACCTGGGCAATTAGGGCCGATTAAACGGGCACCGTTTGCATTTAATGCGGCTTTCACATTCAGCATGTCCAATACAGGAATGCCTTCAGTAATGCAAATAATCAAATCGATACCCGCATCACAAGCTTCTAAAATAGAATCTGCTGCAAATGCTGGAGGTACGTAAATCACACTGGCACTGGCGCCGGTTTGACTTACAGCGTCGCGCATAGTGTTAAACACAGGCAAGCCTAAATGTAACACGCCACCTTTACCTGGCGTGACACCACCCACCATTTTAGTGCCATAAGTTAGCGCTTGTTCAGAATGAAACGTGCCTTGTTTACCTGTAAATCCTTGGCAAAGTACTTTGGTATTTTTATTGACTAATATACTCATGCTACGGCCTTTACTGCCTGCATTGCAGCATCAGTTAAACCATCAGCAGAAATAATATTTAGCCCACTTGATTTCAACATTTCTTTACCCAAATCCACATTAGTACCTTCTAAACGTACGATGACCGGAATTCGCATACCAACATCCTTCACTGCTGTAATAATGCCTTCTGCAATAATGTCACAACGCATAATGCCACCAAAAATATTGACTAGAATTGCCTTAACATTACTGTCTTCCAAAATAATTTTGAATGCTTTAGTCACGGTTTCAGCTGTTGCACCACCACCAACATCTAAAAAGTTAGCAGGTGCGCCTCCATGCAACTTGATTAAATCCATGGTTGCCATGGCAAGTCCTGCGCCATTCACCATGCAACCAATATTGCCGTTAAGTGCAATATAATTTAAGCCCGCATGATGGGCTATAGCTTCTTTGCTGTCTTCTTGCGACCAATCGCGCTGCTCAGCCAAGGCTTTTTGCCGATATAAGGCATTATCATCAACACTCATTTTGCAATCTAAGGCAAATAACTTACCGTCTGCAGTCACGACTAATGGATTAATTTCAAGCAGCGCCAAGTCATTCTCTTTAAACAAGCGATACAATCCTTTAAGTATTCTGGTAAATGCGCCTATTTGCTCACCCACTAAATCTAATTTAAATGCTAAATTACGTGCTTGATAATCCACCAAACCATTTAATGGGCTACATACTTCCTGCAAGATTTTTTCTGGGCTTGTTTGCGCAATTTCTTCAATATCCATACCGCCAGCACTAGAAGCCACTACAACGACGCGCTCTAAACTTCTATCTACTAGCATTGACAAATAAAGTTCACGTGCTATTGGTAACGTTTCTTCAATCAATACTTGATTAACAGGCTGACCATCGGGTGCATTTTGATAAGTCACTAATGTTTTTCCCAGCAACTCACTCGCGACATTTTGCGCTTCTTCGGTAGATTTAACTACTCGCACACCACCAGCTTTACCTCGACCACCGGCATGCACTTGCGCCTTAACCACCCAAGCATTACTAGCGATTTCAGAAGTTACTACTGGCGTTTGTCTTGCAACCGAAATGGCCTGCCCACGTGGAACAGGAATGCCATATTTTTGCAACAAGGATTTGGCTTGATATTCATGCAAATTCATAAAAATATAATTCAAAATAAAGATTATTCACATTTTCGCGCAAATCAGGCAAATGCGCTAGCACTAGCCTTGATATTCTATTGGTTTAGCTTAACAGTCAGCGTTGCATTTTAATCTCAAGTGTATAATTATTATTTTTAAATAAAAGTAATTTTATGCGTTTAGTTATTCAAAGCTCTGCCATCACATATTCACATTTATCGCATATCCATCAACTATGCGGCACGAGTGTTCAATTTGTACAAATTTCATTGCATGCTTATTACTTAGCCAATCAAGCAAGAATTTTCCCTAAGGTGCAGGAATTTTGTGCAGAGCAACATATAGATTGTAGCTACGTGCAAGATACTTTCTTGATTAACAAATTTGGCTTATGTGTGATGGATATGGATTCCACATTAATAAGTATTGAGTGTATTGATGAGATAGCTGATATGATTGGTATTAAACCACAAGTGGCAGCCATCACTGAACGTGCTATGCAAGGTGAATTAGATTTTGCACAAAGTTTGCGCGAACGTACCTCCTTATTGAGGGGCTTAAAAGAATCTGACCTAATGCGCGTGCTTAATGAACGGCTGACACTTAATCCAGGCGCCGTAGAATGGATTAATGCCTGCAAGAAAAATAACATTACGACGCTACTTGTTTCTGGGGGCTTCACTTTCTTTGCAGATCGCGTAAAAACGATGCTGGGCTTAGATTATGCTGTGTCTAACAGCTTAGAAATTATTGATGGAAAACTCACTGGTAATGTTTTGGGTAACATTGTGGATGCACAAACAAAAGCCGATGAACTCACAAAGTTACGTAATCAGTTAGGGCTTACTACAGCACAAAGTATTGCCATAGGTGATGGTGCAAATGACTTAAAGATGATGGCAGTAGCTGGTATTGGCATTGCTTATCATGCGAAACCGATTGTTCAAGTTCAGGCAACTTACGCCTTGAATCATGTTGGTCTGGATGGCGTGATTAATTTACTGACGACTTAATTGAGGCCTTTGCAGGAAGCTGAATTTACCATAATTTAACATTAAATCCTTAGTTATCGTCATTCTGAGTACACCTAAGAATTACGGATAATAATTTTCGACAATATCGGATTATTTAACGGAATAGCTATCAGTGACGTTTACACTAAACGTGCTAACTCGACCTCAGTAAATCCAGCTGCACGTCTAGCTTCTAAATTGAAAGGTCCACGTAGTTTGGGCGCTACATAGGTGTTACATAACTGCTCAAATGTACTTAAAGGATCTAAATCTTTTTGAATACACAAAAAATTAAACCAATGGTTACCAATCGACACGTGGCCCACTTCATCACGCAAGGTAATATCTAAAATCTCTGCGGCCAGTATATCACCAGCCTGCGCAAGCTTAGCACGCAAGGCGGGCAAAGCATCCAAGCCACGTGCTTCCATAGTGCGCGGCACTAAAGCCATACGTGCCAACACATCACCTTTGGTTTTATCGACCATTTCCCATAGACTGTTATGCCCAGAAAAGTCGCCATAAGTGAACCCTAAAGTTTGCAGATGTGCATTGAGTAATGAGAAGTGGTAAGCTTCTTCGTATGCGACTTTTAACCAGTCTTTATAATATTGCGCTGGCATATCACTAAAGCGCCAAATTGCATCTAGTGCTAAATTAATCGCGTTAAACTCAATGTGCGTTAATGCATGGATTAACGTGGCACGACCTTCAACCGTGCGCATAGAGCGCTTTTTAACTTGTAACGGAGAAACTAATTCAGGTTTGGTTGGAATGCCTGGAACAGGTAAATTCGGTCTAAGTTCAACATTAGGGTCTATTCGTAACAACACTGCTTGCAAAGCTTGCTTAAGCGCGCTAATGCCTATCATTTTTTCACTAGCGCTACATGATACTAATAAATTTAGCGCCTGCTGCCTTAGCTCCACCTGATATACGCCTATTACTTTAGTGGAATAAAGTCTAATTCCCCGGCCTTCATGTCAGGCACCATTAAGTATTTTTCATCTTTAGTCGTGGCAATATCGGCCGCCGATTGATAGCCACTTTTTAGTTCAGAAAGTTCGCCCTTAGTGCTCAAACTAAATATTTTGCCTGTTTTCCAGTCGCTCACATAAATGGTGCCGTTTGAGTGATGCACAACGCCATCGCCTCCACCAAAGCCTTCGGCAATATCAAATAAGGCTTTAGTTTTTTGATTATAGCTATACAACACGCCTGAAGTAAAATCCACATAAATTAATATGTTACTGGTGTCATCCGCCAACAAGCCGTTAGGCGCCATTACGCGAGCATCTTGTTTGCCATCAATAAGCAGAGTGACTTTCCCAGCCGCATCAATTTTATATACCGCGCCGCCTTTACCTGTACCCAAAATATCACCGCTGTCAGACACGTACAAATTGCCTTGCGGATCGGCTTCTAAGTCATTTAAAAATTGAGGCGTTGCAGGAAACGCACTAGCAGCTGCAAAAACATTTGCTTTACCATCAGCAAGCGAGATTTTTAGGATCTTTGTTTTATCTGCCACATATAAATTATCACCAATAATGCTCAACCCTTTGGGGTCATCTAAATTTTGCGTAAAAACGCGTACAACGCCATTCTCAATCACAGAAATTTGACCGTCACCATCTTTACCAAAGCCATCAATTTCAGAAACAAAAATACGCCCGTCTTTATCCTGCACCACAGATTCTGGTGTTTTTAAGCCCGTGACTTTTTGCATGACAAGCTGATTCGATTTAATTGACTTTGCACAACTTGTACTTACTAAAGCCATAAATAACACACTGACTAATATACTTTTTTGCATGGGGCACTTTCGGCAATTTAATTAAAGTTTAAGTACAATTATAAACACTAGTTCGCAATCAAACCAAACAAATTCACAATTCAACGATTACAGGCTTATGCCACGTAGTTTTTCAAGTAAATCATCACGTAATGCATATAGTTCAGTTATTCTTTCAATCGCTTCAGCATGATGGCCATTGCTTTTCAGTTCAATCAACTCATGTGCCAGCGCATGCACCTGCTGATGCACGGTATCTACATCAATATAGGCTGCTGTTGATTTGTATGGATTAAGCATCTCAGTCGCCAACCATTGACCAAACTGGCAATAGTTTGAATCCAACTGAGGGGACAATTCACGTTCATCTTTAAGGTGTTTAACGATAGCTGAAATCCATGCACGGTGATTTACAATCGCATAGACCACAGATTGATTATTGTGACTATCCACGACTTGCTTTAGCCACGATACATCAGGCTTCCATTTAGTAGACCAGCTTGGCATCTCTTGCGCTGGCATTGGACGAGCTATGCCATAGCCTTGTGCGAGTTCACAGCCAAGCTGCAATAACGCAGCGCCGTGCTCTATGGTTTCCACCCCTTCCGCAATCACTTGTCGACCAAAAGCATTGGCTAAGCCAATTACCCCTTCAAGGATTGCAAGGTCGTCTGGATCATCCAGCATATCGCGCACAAAGGACTGATCAATTTTAAGCAAACCTACAGGTAACTGTTTAAGGTAAGTGAGCGATGAGTAGCCTGTGCCAAAATCATCCAAGGCAAAACTAACCCCAAACTCACGACAGGTTTGAATGATTTGAGATACATGAGTCACATCTTGCAGAGCACTGGTTTCAAGTATTTCTAACTCTAAATGCCCATTAGGCACATTTGGATGCGCATCAACGGCGGATTTAAGCCGCTGAACAAAGTTATTCTGCTGTAATTGTAGCGCCCCAACATTTACACTAACTGGAATATTCAGTCCATCCGCTTGCCACAAGCCTATCTGTGTAAGTGCTGTATCAATTACCCATTCCCCTAGTTCAATCGCTAAAGGATGTTCTTCAATCAAAGGTAAAAATACCACGGGGGGCAACAGTCCTTTTTCAGGATGCTGCCAACGAATGAGAGCTTCGGCACCAATAATCGCACCATTACTCATATTTACTTTTGGTTGGTAATACAGCACAAACTCATTTTTTTTCAAGGCGTTACGAATACGTTCTATATCTTCATTATGGTCACGTACGCTCTGATCTTGTTCTGCATCAAAAATTTGGTAGCAGTTTTTACCTGCTTGCTTGGCTTTATACATCGCTTGGTCCGCCTGACGAAACAGCTTATCTGCATCCACATCCTCTATCTGCGGATAAAATGTTACACCAAGACTAGCGGTAACATTCAAAGTAAGGTCATCAATGTAGACTGGTTCAGCGGCGGCGGCTATCAGTCGATTGAGCATTACTTCACTGGCATTTGTATCGTCCAAATCAAGCAATACGGCGACAAACTCATCTCCACCAATTCTAGCGAGAGTATCACCTTCACGTAGCGCAAGCTTCATGCGGTTTGCCACCGTCATTAAAAGTTGATCTCCAACAGCATGACCGTGTGTATCATTAATGATTTTAAAAGCATCAAGATCAAGAAAAACAACTGCCAGCTTTTGATTTCGCCGTTGTGCCTGCGTCATGGCTTGGCGCAAGCGATCAGCAAGTAACACTCGGTTTGGCAGGCTTGTTAATTGATCAAAATGTGCGATATGCTCAAGCTGGCTTTCATGTTCTTTAAGTTTAGTGATATCCGAGAATAGTGCCACATATTGTTGAATATTACCTTGAGCATCTCGTACAGCACTAATCGTTTGCATCACAGCATAAATATTACCGTTTTTATGCTTATTCCATATTTCGCCATACCAATACCCTTTCTCAATCAAATCACTCCAAACAGAGACGTAAAATTCTTTTTTGTGTTGTCCAGAACTAAGAATTCGCGGATTATGCCCTATAGCTTCATTTCGTTTGTAGCCTGTAATACGACTAAAAGCGTCGTTAACCTCAATAATCGTCCCATCAACGGCTGTAATTAAAATGCCTTCCCGTGCATACGTAAAAACATTTGCCGCGAGATGTAGTTTAACTTCCGCTTGCTTACGTTCAGTTTCATGCGCAAAATTATCTAACGCAAAACTAATGTCCGTTGCCATATCGACAAGCAGGCTACAAATTTGATCATCAAAGGCATTCACTTCGTTAGTATATAAAGTGAACGCGCCTACAGCCAAACCATTACAATGCAGCGGGAGTGATGCACATCCAGCCCAATCAGATTTTTTTGCGAGCTCACGCCATGGCAACGTACGTAAATCATTCACAAAATCCTGAATCCATACAGGCTGATTGCCACGAATGGCGATGCCCGTTGGGCCTCGCCCAAAATCACTTGCAGCCTCTACGGTAATATTAATATCGGCCAAATACCTTCTATCATCTCCATAGGAAGCCGCAGGGATAACACGCAAACTAATCTCATCGACCAATCCAATCCAGGCCATTTTTAACCCACCAAAGCTCACTATGTCTTGGCAAACTTGCTGAAATAACTCTTCTTTACTTTTACAATGCACAATCGCTTGGCTACAGCGACTAATGGCTGCATATAGCTGTGAAAGTCGTTGGATTTTGGCTTCAGCTTGCTTACGTTCGGTCAAGTCGGTATTGGTGCCCGAAACACGCACGGGTCTTCCACTGACATCTCTTAAAATGAAACCTCTAGAGAGCACTGGCACATAATGGCCATCTTTATGTTGCAGACGAAATTCAATTTCATAGGATTCTGAATCTGTTTTAATTACCTGATCAAAAGACTGATTCACTCGTAATCGATCATCGGGATGTACGATATACTCCCAAAGGCTAGCTCCTGTGGGTAACTCGTTGTCTTCGTAACCCAGCATCATCCACCAGCGTGGAGAGTAGTATAATTCGCCACTTTCGAGATTCCAATCCCAAGGAGCATCGCGTGAACCGCGCAACACAAGGTGTAATCGCTCTTCTGACAGTTTCAGTGCATCTTCTTCCAACTTTCGGTGAGTAATATCGTGTGAAATGCCAAATAAACCAATCACTTGACCACTTATATCCCGCATGGGTCCTTTAGTCGCTGAATACGTGCGCACACCTTTGGTTGTCGTCAGCGTTTCTTCATAGGTACTCGTATGATTTTCAGCAATGATTCGACGATCATTGCTGAAAATCATTTCCGCTTGTTCTTGCGGGAAAATTGCTGAATCGTCATTACCTATTATCTGCTCTACAGTTTTATCTAAATTCAGCGCGGCTTGACGATTGACCTGCAAATAACGGCCCTCTAAATCTTTGATGTAAATAGCATCAGACGAGCTATCTATTAAGGTAACTAACATCTGATCATCTTTATTTTTTAAAGCCAACATTGCCATTTTCTGCGTTTTTTGCTGTTGTCGCCACAACTGCAGTAAGCCCATCATTATTGATAAAATGGCAAAAAATGTGATTAGACCAATCCAATACAAACTTTGCCATAATGGGGCAAGCACTTCTTTACGGTCTACTTTTGCAACGATACGCCAGTCTGCACCCTTAATAGAGCGGTAAGCCGCTAGCACCTCAACTCCTCGATAATCCCTGCCAAGCACATTGCCTGGTTTGCTTGAATTGACTGCAGCTGTTGCGGGCAGATTTTTATTATATGTGGGAATCTTAAGTACTAATGCAGCGTTATGTCGATGGCGTAAATCGTTAAGATAAAGAACCGAATCATCTTCGCGGCGCACCAATATAGTTTCAGCACTCGCGCTTGCAGTCGGCCATTTTTGTATAAGTGGAAATAGAAATTGATTGGCCGACACACGTAACAAAACAATCGCAACTGCTTGCTCACCTTGCGCGCCAGAGCCAAATACTGGTATTGCCCAATCCATATTCACTATAGCTAAATCATCTCTATATAATCGGCTGCGCTGAATTTGTTTGCTACGCATCGCTAAGGCCACTAAATTACGACCGTTCTGATATATATCCAATGCATTGCCTCGACTAGCCAAAACTTCACCGTGCGCGTCTACTAACATAATGCTGTCATAGTCTTCACTATCAATAAAAGCTTGAAAGCGATTGAGTACTTCACGGGTTTCATGGCTATTCGCCTTACCTTGTGCAAGCTTACGAAATTGTGCATTTAAACCTGCAGATGCAAGCAGCATCTCTGCATCGCCACGTTGCTCTGCCAACCAGTGTTCAATTTGTTGCGCCTTCAGATGTGCAACCGCCTGAAGGTTAGCATAAGCATCACGTTCAATTTGAGTGCTTTGAAGTTTATAAAAAGCAAGGCTAATTAAAGGTACAAGTAGCGCCAGCGCGATAAATACTAAAGAGAGATGACTAGTTGAGTGCGCCTCATTTTCCACATCTAGCGCGGTGTTTTGGTCAAACTGCCTTTCACTCCAATTTTTAAGTAATAAAAATAACAAACCACTAGTAACGGCGACAAACAAACAACCCTTTATCATGCTGGCCAAAGCAATTTGCGCAGGGTCAATGAATATCCGCGCCACTATGTTGTCAGAGAATAGTATCCACAAACCTGCAAACAGTGCGTAGATTAGCGCAATGGCAATCGGAGAGTATCTATTAGACATGATTACTACAGGGGACCAAACGCATAGAAAATCCAAGTTAAACCTAACAGCCTCATTATGTCATAAACATAGTAAGTCATAATTTATCAAGCTAAGGTGGATTTACCTCGCTATTTATTCTATCTAGCTAACCATAAATCTTTCGCTCAAATCATAGAGAGCGCTTTGAGAAGATCTAGTTTGAATCCTTACATTGTTGCTGTAAGTAATTTATGTAGGACAAACGCTTACATTTATTAGACGCTTTGTCTTACGTGATAAATAGACAACATCCTATAGGAAATTTTCGATAAAAAGCTCACAGTACGCCTGAAGAAAAAATTAAAATATTTAATTAAAACAATAGATTGGGAAATGAAATGAATGTAAAAGATATGATGTCAGAAATTAAAGATGCCAATCTTAACTATTTAATGCTTGCCCAACAATTAATTCGTTCAGATAAGGCCTCAGCAATCTATCTTCTAGGCGTCAGTAAGGAAATCGCTGATTTACTTGAAGGCTTAAGTAACTTGCAGTTGGTGAAGCTCAGCGGCACAAATATGCTATTAGCGCGCTTCCGTTTTGATGACAGCGCAATACTCAGCATGCTAACCAACTATACCAAGAACAGCTCACAAGCCCATTTACACACATCTCTTTTATTATCAAGCCAAGCTGCGGAAGTTATAAAATAATTGAGGTGACTTTATATGCATGTAGCATTTCACTGCTCACTAAACATTAAGTCACAATATATAAGCATTATTAGCAACACTGAAAGTTAAGCATGAATCTAAGGCAGTTTTTTGGAAAAAACTCGCGAGAAGCTCTGAATATGGTGCGCATGGCACTTGGTGATAATGCAGTCATTCTTTCAAACCGCGCAGTAGATGGCGGCAATAAAATCATTGCATTCAAAGAGGAAGAGTTAGACGCAATTGTTGACAATGAATCATACCATCGCCACGTAACTGGTAGCGGTAGCAATGAAACTTCCACTTTAGTGTCCGTTCTCAATCAAAAAGTTGAGGGATTTCATTCTAACCAAGTAGAACCATTCAAAGCCGCGCTTAATGAACCAGAAGCAATCTTTAAACCTTCTGTCGCGCGACATACCCAAGCAAGTCATATACAAGAAAAATCAGCGCCAATAAAAGATATCGCTAGCCAACAAATGACTGAGATGCTCGGTGAAATGCGCAATATGCGTAGCGTAATAGAGTCTCAACTCACTAGTATTGCTTGGGGCAATATTCAGCAACGCGACCCCGAAAAATCTCAAACACTAAATACGCTATTATCTGCAGGATTTAGCGCAGCACTCTCCAGATTGTTAGCAGCAAAAATGCCTGCAAATCTTGATGCAAGCAAAGCAATTGTTTGGATTAAATCAATTCTTAAACAAAACTTACTCACAATAGAAACTGAAAGTGAACTTCTGGATGAAGGTGGAGTATTTGCTTTAATTGGTCCAACAGGTGTAGGTAAAACCACAACAACTGCCAAGCTTGCTGCGCGCTACGTAATGAAGCATGGCACGCAAAACCTAGGCATTATCACTACTGATGCCTATCGTATCGGCGGGCATGAACAACTCAGAATCTACGGCAAGATTCTTGGTGTAATGGTACATGCAGTAAAAGATGAAGCAGATTTAAAAATAGCCCTGAGTGAACTAAAAAGTAAACACACGATTTTGATTGATACCGTGGGTTTAAGCCAGCGCGACCGAATGGTTGCAGAGCAAGTGGATATGCTCTCTAACACGAACAGCCGCATTAAAAAACTGTTATGTCTCAATGCAACCAGTACGGGTGAAACATTAACCGACGTCATTAGAGCCTATAAAGGCAAAGGCTTGGATGGATGCATTATTACCAAGCTAGATGAAGCTGCAACAATTGGCAGTGCACTAGATGTGATGATAAGAGGAAAACTAAAACTCTATTACGTTGCAAATGGTCAGCGCGTTCCAGAAGATATTCATATGGCAAACAAGCAGTATTTAATTGAACATGCTTTAAAGCAAGGATCTATTACCAACAAACCATTCCAGTTTCAGCCGGATGAATTGCCATTAATTATGGGACAAGCAGCATAAACAGCAAATCGTAAATTAGTGCCTATTGACCTAGTTTAATGATCAAGCATCCAGGCTGCGCCGTATCATGGCCACCCCAATTCCAAGAGTGGTGTCGATTATCTCCACGGATTCCATTTCCGCTTCACCAACGCATGACCAACCACGCATGATAACTAACTTAGTCGCATCAATCCGCAGTCAGGAATCTGAAGTATTAATTTTACATGCTTCCTATGCATCAAGTGCTGCCAGTTATCAAATCAATCAACAACCGACATTGTTTGATGTTGCTAACCAATCAGCCACCTTGTCTGATGCAATAAGAAACACTAGCCAAGGCATATCTGTAGCTAAGTTAATGTATGAAAATCAAATCAATATCCCGCTGGTTAGTCATGCCGGCGTTGTACTTAACGACATATTTGATGAATTTGTAAGGCAATACGAGGTAGTTTTGGTCGATGCCATACTGAACAACGAGCAACTACTGCCATTAAAAACACTGAATAACAGCAAAATATTTATTCAACTCTCACGAAATCCAGAATCGATTACTAATGCCTATACACTCATCAAGCAAGTCTGCGTTCAGTTAGGTAGGCGTTCATTCGGCATTATTGCGGATGACGCAACTGAAGCGCAAGCACAATCTGTTTTTAAGAATATAGCGCAAGTAGCAAAGCGTTTTATGCAAATTGAGCTGGAATTCTTTGGGGCGATTCCGAGATATATTCACCTGAGTAAAGCTACAAAACTTGGTCGCTCAGAAGTGGATGCGTTTCCAATGACTGCGGCGTCTACCGCTTTAAAACAGCTGGCTAAACGTTTAGATTACAAACAGGAGTTTGCTAAAAGAAAGCAATAAGGGCATCTCTAATAAATGGCTTGCCTCAATAAAAACTTATCTTTGGTTCCGTTTGTGCGCCAATGATGCCACAAGGCAACTTAGTTTCAGCCTTTGCCATTTCAGAAAAATGCACACTTTTCAACTTTGTCATTAAATCTTGCATAGCTGAGGTATACGCTTTATTTAAGTGCAGTTGGATGCTACTATCTACGCTAGTAAAACCCTGTTGTTGAGCTTCGCCAGTATAGGTACCTAACACATGGCCCGCGCCAGAATAAACCGTTGCAACCAACCGACTATGATAAACACGCATTTGTGGATTGTAAAATAGGCTAGGTTTAATGCGAATAATATTATCTGCCGTTTCATTTGACGTGCACATAGCAATCATGCTGTCTTGATCTTTCAATACTTCAAGAGCAATAGGTTCAACTATTGGACCTTGTACGAACCAGTAATCATAGAATGGATGTAATAAACGAACACTGTAGTTATAATCATGTGGGCTGATATATAGCAGTGTTTTCGCCTGAGATTCTGTAGCATACGAACCAGTAATTGCAGTTATCACTACAAAAAAACTCAAATTATAAATTTTATTCAATAGAACTTTCATACCTACTCCCAGCTTAAGTTAAGTCATGCTCTTCATTGCCTACGCACTTTCAAAACTAACATTCACAACAATGCTCATTAGCGCATATATCAAGTGTGTGTCGATTATTTAATCTGGCTTATCAAGCTTTCCCATATAGCTAATACGATAAACAACACCCACTTTATCATCAGTTACATATAATGCTTGATCAGCTCCCACAGCAACATCTACAGGTCGCCCCCAAGCATCGTTATTCTTTAGCCAGCCTGTCGCAAAATCTTCCACTTCGACAGCTTGATTGTTATTAAACTTAATGCGCACTAGCTTGTAACCTGACAGTTGTTTGCGATTCCAAGATCCATGCAATGCAATAATGGCGTCTTTTTTGTATTCAGCAGGCCAATTTGTTTTATCTAAAAAACTAATGCCTATAGGCGTTGAATGCGATGTCAACGTCATTTCTGGCGCTTGCGTACTCTTACAAAAATCAATACTTGCCTCAAAGTTTGGGTCTTCAACTTGAGTTTTACTATTGTTTGAATCACCCCAACAGTGTGGCCAACCATAATGTTTACCTGCTTCAATTTTATTGATGTGCTCTGGCGGCAATTCGTCATTAACAGCGCCATTTCTAGTTGCGGAGCGATTATCTGCACCATTATTAGTAGCATACATAGCGCCTGTTTGCGGATGCCAAGCATAGCCCTGAGAGTTACGTAAACCGTTCGCCCACACTGCTGATTGCTGATGCCTACCTAGCGTCAATAGTGCGCCAGCAGGTTTACCTTCTAAGGTATAGCGCAATATTGTTGCACGTGTTAAATCACTTTCAATACACACATTACAACTAGAACCAACATTGATAAACAGATATCCATCAGGGCTAAGCTTAATATTTTTAAGGGTATGTCCACCAGAAGGCAAGTGTTTTATAAAAGGTGTCGTGTAGCTAGACCATGCATGCTTTGAAGAATTGCCTGACACATTAGCCACAGCTTTTTTCTCTAATTTAACCACACCATCTTGATTCGCAATCAGTAATGAATTCTCAACAAAAACCAAACCTTGTGGTGAATTAAGATTGTCAGCAACTAAAATAATTTCATCTGCAACACCATCTTTATTTTTGTCTGGCAGCATAAGTACTTTGTCGCCCTTGGCTGAAGATACATACAAATGACCATTCTCATCGAACGCCATGAATCTAGCGCCTGCAAGTAACTTACCCTGCTTAGTTTTATCATCGGCGAATACGTCTATCTTAAAGCCATCAGGAAGTTTGATGCCGGCCAAATCTGGCTTTGAATTAGCGGTCTGTATCTGCAGAAGAACAAAGGCAACTAGAGCTGTAAAAATACAAATCCTTAAAGACTGCTGCATTTTACTTACACTCATATCAATTTAAATTTGTAACATCATTAAGTAAGCGTATCAGTCCAAATGTTTTGCGCCCAACTTTGTGCATAAGCGCCTTCTTTCTCACTTGGGCTCATTGATACACCGCCACCTTCGGCAGAAAGCATGAGTTTTGTATTCGAATCATAACGAAAAACGTTGGCCACGTGCATCGCTTGCTTATCATCTACAAAGCTGTAGCAGGTATTAGCGAATACTGGCATTGGGTCTGGCACCTGCTCAGCCATCAACTGCACAATCGCATTGGCGCACACTTTGGCTTGGCTAGTCGCCATGTGCGCCGATTTTGGCTGCCCTGCGGCTACGCTATCGCCTAACACATGCACATTTTTTGCAAGCTTAGATTCATAAGTTAAAAAATCCACCTCACACCAAGGATAATCTGGCTCAATCAAATGTGCCAATTGCGCTATTTTGCCTGCGCGTTGTGGCGGAATAATATTCAGCACATCAGCTTTGATTTTATCAAAATCAGTGCTGACTATTTTAGTCGCTACATCAATACCTATAATAGCGCTATCAGCACGATAATCCACAATGCCTGCATATGTTTCATTAAAAACTTTTGAGAACAAACCTTTTTTAGAGATAATTTCTGCGTTAGCATCTAACACAATGACTTTAGATTTTGATTTATTATTTTTAAGGTAAAAAGCCACTTGGCAGGCACGTTCATAGGGGCCAGGTGGGCAACGATATGGCGCTTTAGGCACATTCATTACAAACACACCACCATCTGGCATGGTCTCTAATTGCTTGCGCAAATTCACAGTTTGCCAGCCGGCTTTCCACGCGTGAGGAATTTGTCGTTGTGCTTCAGCGCTCGCTAACGTGGGTAATGATGTGTAATCAAAATCAACGCCTGGCGCGACAACGAGCCTGTCATAGTTAAGTTCACCGCGCAACATTGTTATTTTTTTTGCGCTAGCATCGATGGCGATGACGGTATCTTGCACCCATTTAATGCCGTGGTTAGCTTTAAGTGCATCGTAGCCAAAGGTTAAATTGTTAATGCTTTTACTACCTCCCAGCACCAAATTACTTAATGGGCATGACACAAATTGTGCGTTCGACTCAACCACAATAACTTCAATATTGCCCAAGCTCCAAAGTCGTAAATACTTAGCGACGGTAGCCCCTGCATATCCGCCGCCTACCACAACCACACGGCCTAGCGGCGTTCTAGTGGCGCGCGCAAAACCAGTGTTGGTGAGTAACAATGCACTTGCCGCGCTAGTGACTTTAATAAAATCACGGCGGTTAAAATCGTGTGAATTAAAGTTACGAGAGTTATTCATGACTTGATTTCAAAACTTGTGATTTTATTGGGGTTGTGACAACAAGTTTTTGCTCAGAAAAATGCTCCGCAAGTAGGTTGATTTCATCCACCGTCAGGCCTTTTGCATGATGGTGCATGACCGTGGCTTTGCGGCTACCGTCTTTGAAGCCAAGCATTTTTTCTTTGAAATCAGCAGGGTTAATCCCAGCCAGTATGGCATTTGTGCCACTATTAGCATCGGCATGGTTTGTGGTGACCGCGTTGCCAAACGTTCCGTGGCAAGCCGCGCAAGAAGCAGCCAATGCGCGTGAATGTAAATGACTAGCGGCAGAAGCGGCAACATCCTCAACCGCTAACCCTAACGTAGGGTAAACAATTGAGGATACTATGAAAATATAGGGAATTATTTTTGGTATTGCTGTGTATTTTTTGTGCAACATGGGAATACCCTATCAATAAAATTACTCACATCTGATTGTAAGCACTTATTGCTCAGCATTAGCGACTTATGTCACCAATGCTGACTCGTTCTAGATACTAATTGTTATACTAATCTCCACCTTCAAAGCATCTTTCATCTTTACAGCCATCATCCTTTACACCTAAGCCTGTTAGAAATTCGATCATATTGTTATTTTCTGCATCACGAAACGGACGAATTAAAGAAACATTAGCTTTAAGCTTATGATTTACATCAGCACCACTTTGCGCCAGTAGCGTCATCATATCTCTATAGTTACCAAATGCTGCTAAGTGAAAAGCTGTGTTTTTCGACAGTGGGTGCGCGTAATTCAACTCTGCACCTTTACTAATTAAATATTTTGCCACTTCCATTTGACCTTTATTTGCAGCCATCTGAATAGGAGACCATGCAAACGACTTATAATTTACGTTTGCTGCATCAGCTTCTATGAATTTTTTAACCGCTTTTATATCTCCGCTAGTAATTGCATTCACAAAATCCAATTGCTCATCGTCAGTAATAGCTGATGCATTAAAAGAAAAACTTAATGCCAATACTGCGAGTAACGTTCTAATCAATTTCATATGACTACATCTCCAAAGTTAATAAACTACCATTAAAATTACTATGCTACATACTTTCTTGCATTACGGAACATCCGCATCCAAGCACTATCTTCGCCATCCGCAGAATGTTGCCAAGTGTTTTGCACATTACGAATTACCCGTTCAGGGTGAGGCATCATAATACTAAATCGTCCGTCTGTGCTGGTTAATCCTGTAATACCTTGCGGCGAACCGTTTGGATTAAACGGGTAGCTAGTGGTTGGCGTTGACGAATGATTGATAAAGCGCATCGTCACCAATTTATTTGCTAACACCTCATTGACCATAGAACTTGGATAAGGTTCTTTAAATTCAGCATACCCTTCACCATGCGCAACTGCAATTGGCATTTTGCTACCTGCCATGCCACTAAAGAACAAAGATGGTGAGTCTAACACCTCAACCATGGCTAATCTTGCCTCAAACTGTTCAGATTTATTTTTTACAAAATGTGGCCAATGTGCCGCACCTGGAATAATGCTTTGTAAGTTGCTCATCATTTGGCAACCGTTACAAACGCCTAATGCAAAACTATCTTTACGGTTAAAGAATGCTGAAAATTCATCTCTTGCACGAGCGTTAAATAAAATAGATTTAGCCCAGCCTTCTCCAGCGCCTAGTACGTCACCATATGAAAAGCCACCGCAAGCGACAAAACCAGCAAAATCTTTCAATGACACACGTCCCGCAATAATGTCGCTCATGTGCACGTCAAAGGTATCAAAACCAGCTCGGTCAAAAGATACCGCCATTTCTACATGACCATTCACACCTTGCTCACGCAAGATCGCCATTTTAGGACGTGCACCAGTAGAGAAGTAAGATGCGGAAATATTGTCACTTGGCTCGTAAGTCAACTCGGCAAATAACCCTCGATTGCTTTCATCTAAAATATTATCATATTCTTGTTGCGCGCAAGCTGGGTTATCACGTAGTTTTTGCATGTGATACGTTGTTTCAGACCACATACGATGCAGGTTAACCCGAGTATCACTAAAAACAACTTTACCGTGTTGTTTAATTTCAATTTGATTACCTGCAACAACTTCACCAACTGTAGATGCCAAGCCGTTAAATTGCTTAACTATTACATCTGCATCAGCGGTTGACACTTGAATGACGGCACCTAGTTCTTCATTATACAAAGCACTTACCGCATCGCCTTGCAAACTTGAAATATCAACATTCAAACCACAATGACCAGCAAATGCCATTTCAACCAAAGTAGTAAATAAACCACCGTCTGAACGGTCATGGTAAGCTGAAATTTTGCCAGCTTTATTCAATTCCTGAATGGTATTAAAGAAATGCTTGAGTTGCACAGCATCATCCACATCTGGCGCCAAATCGCCAACCGTGGCATAAACTTGTGCCAAGCTCGAACCGCCCATGCGATTTTTACCTGCTCCTAAGTCAATCAAAATCAACTTAGTTGAACCACCCGTTTGTAATTGCGGTGTTAGCGTTTTACGTGCATCTGGTGTAGTTGCAAAAGCCGTTACAACCAATGAAATTGGCGATATCACGGACTTATTGATACCATCTTCATTCCACAAAGTTTTCATGGACATTGAATCTTTGCCTACTGGAATGCTAATGCCTAGTTGCGGACAAAGCTCCATACCTACGGCTTTCACAGTGGCATACATCGCGGCATCTTCACCTAAATGCCCTGCTGGCGCCATCCAATTGGCTGACAGCTTCAGTACGCTTAAATCATCAATCAAACAGGCCGCAATATTAGTAATTGACTCACCAATTGCCATGCGGCCGGAGGCTGGCGCATTAATCAACGCTAGAGGTGCTTTTTCACCGATTGCAAATGCTTCACCTACGTAGGATTCATAACCCGCAAGCGTTACCGCAACGTCAGCTACTGGCACTTGCCATGGGCCGACCATTTGCTCGCGCGCCACTAAACCAGTCACTGAACGGTCACCTATGGTAATCAGGAAAGTTTTATCTGCTACACCAGGTAATCTCAATACACGCGATGCGGCATCTTTTAAATCAATCTTACTTGTATCAAAAGCCAGCAATTGTCGAACAATGCTTTTTACATCGCGCGTCATTTTTGGAGGTTTTCCTAGTAATACCGACAACTCCATATCTACTGGCTTATTGTCAAAATGACTATCTGCTACAGTTAAATGACGCTCCTCAGTGGCAAAACCCACCACAGCAAATGGGCAGCGCTCACGTTCACAAATGGCTTTAAAACGTGGCAAATCTTCTTGCGAAATTGCCATCACGTAGCGCTCTTGCGCTTCGTTGCTCCAAAGTTCGCGTGGAGACATTCCTGGTTCTTCATTATTCACATCACGCAATTGGAAAGTCGCGCCCACACCGGCATCATTTACTAGTTCTGGGAAGGCATTTGAAATGCCGCCTGCACCTACGTCATGAATGCTCAAAATCGGATTAGCATCGCCTAGTTGCCAGCAACGATCAATAACCTCTTGCGCTCTGCGCTCTAATTCTGGGTTGCCGCGTTGCACAGAATCGAAATCTAGATTTTCAACGTTGCTACCGGTATCCATACTTGAGGCCGCACTGCCACCAAGGCCAATCAACATGGCTGGACCGCCAAGTTGCACTAAAGCGGCGCCAGCTGGAATTGGGTTCTTTTTAGAATGTTTTGCAGAAATATTACCTAAACCACCAGCCAACATAATGGGCTTGTGGTAACCGCGCATCTCGGCTTTACCATTTGAATCCACTGATTCCAACTCAAAAGTACGGAAATAACCTGCAATATTGGGGCGTCCAAATTCGTTGTTATACGCCGCTCCACCTAACGGGCCATCAATCATGATTTGAAATGGCGAAGCAATGCGGCTAGGACGACCGTAAGCATTCACTTCCCAAGGCTGCTTAAAATTTGGAATATTTAAATTAGATACTGAAAAACCAGTTAAACCAGCTTTGGGCTTAGATCCGCTACCAGTTGCTCCTTCATCACGAATCTCGCCACCTGCACCCGTTGCCGCGCCAGCAAAAGGTGAAATCGCCGTTGGATGATTATGCGTTTCCACTTTCATTAAATAATGCATTTCTTCTTCAATAAAGCTATATGCTCCATTTTCACGTGGGTAAAAACGCTTGGTTTTTTCGCCTGACTGCTGACCTTTAACAATAGAAGAATTATCAGAATAAGCCACCACAGTACTACCTGGGTTCAATTTATGGGTATTGCGTATCATGCCAAAGAGTGAAAATTCTTGCTGCGCCCCATCAATTACCCAATCTGCATTAAAAATCTTATGCCGGCAATGCTCAGAATTGGCTTGTGCGAACATCATTAACTCAACATCTGTTGGGTTGCGCTGAATTTTGGTGAAGTTATCAAACAAATAGTCGACTTCATCTGGTGACAAAGCCAAGCCCATGTCGCTGTTAGCTTTAACAAGCGCCTGCTTGCCACCCTGCAAAATATCGACCGTGCTAAGCGGTTTAGGCGCATCAGTATGATAAAGTTTTGCGGCTTCATCCAAACTCGCAAACACCATTTCGGTCATGCGGTCGTGAATCAATGGTAGCAATTGTTTGCGCTCTTCTTGCGTTAATTTTTCGCCATTTTTGGTTTGCACAAAATAAGCAATACCACGCTCTACACGCTGCACCGCTTCTAGACCACAGTGCTTAACAATATCTGTTGCGCGCGAAGCCCAAGGTGAAATCGTGCCGACTCGAGGAATTACTAAAAGCAGTTCGCCTTTTGAATCCTCTGCTTGCAAGCTTGGGCCATAGGTAAGAATTTGCTTTAAGGTATTTTGCTGTTCATCATCTAATGCAACATCTGACCAGATAAAGTGCCTAAACTCAGCATAAATATGCGTAATATTTGCGGCATTTTGGCTCAGTTGTGAATGAATTTTCGCGATACGGAATTGAGATAAAGCGGCGCTGCCACGCAGACATGCCATTTGATTGTGATCTTTAGATTGAGTCATTAAAATTCAGCTAAATAAATACGTTTTTCGAAAGCTGAATTCTATCAGATTGGCGGCAATTAAGCCTCTAATTGCTTATTGCCACCTTACGCTTTACTTCAAGCCTAATCTAAGACTACTTGCCTAATGCACCAAATACTTTTTTCAGCAAGCCACTCGCTTGACCAACAGGATCTTGGCGAATAGCGGCCTCTTCTTTAGCCATCATTAAATACACGCCATCAAGCGTCTTTTGTGTCACATACTGCTCTAAGTTCACTTGATCTTTTTGTACGAAGCCATATTTACCACCCATTTCAGCAAATTTATTGTATTGCTGAGCCAATTTCACATTTTCTGTGGCTTTTTTCACAATAGGTAAAAATTTATCTGCCATAGGTCCTGATGTCGTTTTTTTAAAATACTGCGTTGCCGTATCATTACCACCAGTCAAAATTGACTTAGCATCAGCAACGCTCATTTTTTTTACTGAATCAACCAACAAAGCTTTTGCCTCAGGGACTGCAGCTTCTGCGGCACGGTTCATTTTCAAAACCAGCTCATCCGCTTGCTTACCCATGCCGAACATACGCATGGCTTTTTCAGCTTTCTTCATCGAACTTGGTAATGGTATTTTCACTTCTTTGTTGCCAAAAAACCCATCGGCAACACTTAACTGGCCTACAGCTTTGCTTGCACCTTGAATCAATGCCTCCTTAAGGCCTCCACTAGCTTCAGCGTTACTCAAATCACTCAAGCTAAGTGCGTTAGCATGCGTTGCAAATAAAATGAAACTTAAAACCGTGGCTAAAAAACGCATTTTCTTTCTCCAATGATGTCTTACTTAAGAGTTTAAGCTTACCGCAAATTATCACCTGTGCATCGATGCTAATAATATTTTACGTTTGCATATCACGCACATAATCAGGCCACTTTAAAAAGTGACGTTTAAAGTGGCCTGATTATTATAAATATAACATTTTAGTGCGCTAGTTTTACGCTTTGGCAATTACATTCATCTAACTCACTAAGATGCAGTTTTGCTAGCGCCAACATGCCAGATGTTATTTGCATAATCACTAATTGCCCGATCGCTAGAGAATTTAGCCATATTAGCCACGTTTAATATAGCCATGCGAAACCATGCATCCTGATCTTGATAAACTTTACCCACTTTATCTTGCGTTTCGATATAGCTCGCATAATCTGCAAGTAATAGATATTGATCACCGTTATTGAGTAAGTTATCTACAATCGGCTGATAACGATTCGGCTCTTCCACTGAGAAGAAGCCACTTGCAATCATATCCAACACCTCTTTGAGCATTGGATTCGTGTCATAGTAATCACGCGGGTTATAGCCATTGGCCTTAGTTTCTGCAACTTCTGGCGTAGTTAAACCAAAAATAAAGATATTCTCAATACCCACTTCTTCCATAATTTCGACATTTGCCCCATCTAATGTACCGATAGTGAGCGCGCCATTAAGTGCCATTTTCATATTGCCTGTACCACTAGCTTCAGTACCAGCCGTAGATATTTGCTCAGACAAATCACTACCAGGGAATAAAATTTCAGCAGCTGAAACCTCATAATTTGGGTAATACACTACTTTTAATTGGTCACCCACTGCTGGGTCATTATTCACAATGAGTGCAACATCATTAATTAGGTGAATAATCTGTTTAGCCATCCAGTAACCAGGTGCAGCTTTACCACCAAAAATCACAGTGCGCGGCGTAATTCCTTTTTCACCTCGACGGATACGGTTGTATAAGGTAATAACGTGTAACACATTAAGCAATTGGCGTTTATATTCGTGTATACGTTTAATTTGCACATCAAACAAGCTGTTGGTGTTAAGTTTTACACCCGTTTTTTGTTCAATTTTTGTTGCCAGCCTTACCTTATTAGCATGCTTAACAGCAGCAAAGGCTTTTCTAAAATCAGCATCATTTGCCAAAGGCGTGATTTTTTTAATTTTGGTCAGGTCTTTTTTAAAGCCTGCACCAATTGCCTTTTCTATCAAACTTGCCAATGCAGGATTCGCTTGATTCAACCAACGGCGGGGTGTAATGCCGTTAGTGACATTGGTTAATTTTCCTGGATAAATGCGATCGAAATCAGCAAATAAGAACTTTTTCAATAACTCACTATGCAAAGCTGCCACGCCATTTACTGTATGACTGCCAACAACGGCTAAATGTGCCATGCGTACCCGTCGACCATGCGTTTCATCAATAATAGATACACGAGTCAATAAATCAGTGTCCCCAGGGAACTTGTGATTCACCATGTTCAAAAATTCATTATTGATCTTGAAAATAATCTCTAAATGACGGGGTAGCAAACGTCCAAACAGCTCTACAGACCAAGTTTCTAAAGCTTCAGGCATTAATGTGTGATTAGTGTAAGCAAAAATTTTTCCTACTAACTCCCAAGCAAAAGCCCAAGGCAATCCATGCACATCAACCAATTGGTACATCATTTCAGCCACACCAATAGATGGGTGGGTATCGTTCAGTTGAATTGCGATTTTATCTGGCAAAACCTTCCAGTCGGCTTGTTTTACAATTTCATTGGTACTTAAAAAACGGCGCAAAATATCTTGAATGGATGCAGAAACAAAGAAATATTGTTGTTTCAGACGTAACTCTTTACCAAGCACTGACGTGTCATTTGGATAGAGCACTTTAGAAATACTCTCGGTTTCATTACGCTCCTCAACTGCTTTTTCATAATTACCATCATTAAAATGACGCAAATCAAATTCGCGTGCAGCTTTTGCTGACCACAAACGTAAACTATTGACGGTCTCTCCGCCGTAGCCCGGAACTGGCATATCATAAGCCATAGCGATTACATGCTCTGCATTGACCCAATGCTGAATATTGCCAGCATCAGAAGGATAGCTGACTAAATGCCCATAAAACTTGATGTTGTAAGTTGCTTCTGGACGCTGAAACTCCCAAATATTACCGTAGCGTAGCCAATTGTCAGGATTCTCAATCTGCTGTCCATTTTCAATAGTCTGCTTAAACATACCATACTCATAACGAATACCATAACCCGTTGCTGGAATCCCCATAGAGGCCATAGAATCTAAAAAACAAGCAGCAAGGCGACCCAAGCCACCATTGCCTAATGCAGCATCCGTTTCCATTTCAACCGTATTTTCTAAATCACGACCTAGCGAAGCCAAACCATCTTTCAATTCATCTTCAATGCCCATATTTAGTGCAGCATTACTCAACATACGCCCGATTAAAAACTCTAACGATAAATAATAAACACGTTTTGGGTCATCTCGATAATAAGACTCAGCTGTTTTAACCCAACGCTTGACAACGTGATCACGCACTGTATAACTGCTAGCATCGTACCAATCCCTTGGTGTTGCAACATCATTCGTTTTGAAGCAAGAAAAAATTAAATGATTATGTAACGCCTGATTGATGGAAGATAGCTTAGGCATCGCAGTAGCCTTAGATTTTGCTGTTTTCTTTGGTTTTTCTAAAGCGGCTGATTCTGCTTTACTTTTAGCTGGAACTGGAGTTTTAGTTGGGGTTTTCGCAGGAGTTGTCATGGGAACCTTTAGTTACAATCAATAATTATCAATCTTAAGTGTGTATTCTAGCAAAAAATGGGCCAGCTTAAAATCACCGCGAAAAGAGTAGCTAATAACTAACATAAAAAAACCGCCAAAACGTGAATTGAGCGGTTTTTGAAATTAAGAAATAAACCAATGATCAACTGATCAAACTATTCATCCGCTTTACGAAACTTGCAGGATCATCTAAGGTGCCGCCTTCCGCCAACAAGGCTTGATCAAACAACACTAACGCCAAGTCACCAAATACTGAATCTGCAGTTTCATTTTCAAGGCGTTTAACCAATTTATGCGCTGGATTTATTTCAAGAATCGGCTTAGCTTCAGGCGCATTTTGTCCTGCAGCTTTTAGCATGCGCGCCAAATTACCAGACAAATCATGTGCATCACTGACCAAGCAGGCTGGAGAGTCAGTTAATCGATGAGTCACACGTACATCTTTGACTTGGTTACCTAGAGATTTTTTAATTTTCTCTACCAGAGTTTTTGCTTCTTCTTCAATTTTCTTCTGAATTTCTTTTTCAGTGTCTGATTCAAGCTTGCCTAAATCCAAATCACCTTTAGCGATAGATTGTAATTTCTTACCATCAAATTCAGTCAAACTGCCCAATAGCCATTCGTCTACTCGATCAGACATCAACAACACTTCAATGCCTTTTTTGCGGAAAATCTCTAAATGCGGGCTGTGTTGTGCGGCGGCAAAGCTTTCGGCTGTGATGTAATAAATCGTATCTTGCTCAACTTGCATGCGAGCGATGTAATCTTTTAGCGATACTTCCTGAACATCTGTATCCGCTTTGGTTGAGGCAAAGCGAAGCAAGCCTGCAATTTTGTCTTTGTTGGCATAATCTTCGCCTGGGCCTTCTTTTAACACACGACCAAACTCAGCATAGAACTTTGTATAGTCTTCAGGCTTATTCTCGGCCATGTCTTCTAACAGACTCAACACCTTCTTCACAGACCCTGCTTTAATCGCATCCACATCGCGACTGGATTGTAAAATCTCGCGTGAGACATTCAAAGGTAAATCTGAGGTATCAATCACGCCACGTACAAAACGTAAGTATTGTGGCATCAACTTTTCAGCATCTTCCATAATAAATACACGTTTCACATATAGCTTGATACCATGACGACGCTCACGGTCATACAAATCAAATGGTGCCTTGCTTGGAATGTAGAGCAGGGAAATATATTCTTGCTTACCTTCTACACGACTGTGTGTGTATGCCAACGGGCTTTCAAAGTCATGAGAAACATGTTTATAGAACTCTTGATATTCGCCTTCAGTGATATCGTTTTTATTACGAGCCCATAGTGCAGAGGCTTTATTAACAGTTTCATCTTCATCTGTTGCAACTTCAGCACCATCTTTCCATTCAGATTTTTTCATCAAAATAGGCAAAGTGATATGGTCTGAATATTTACGGATAATGGTTTTTAGCTTCCAATCACTCAGAAATTCATCTTCGCCTTCACGCAAATGCAATATCACTTCTGTACCACGCGACGCTTTATCAGCATTTTCCAATGTGAAGTCGCCCTCACCCGAAGATTCCCAGCGAACGGCTTCTGTTGCGCCGGCGCGACGCGTCGTTAAACTGACCTTGTCGGCAATAATAAAAGCAGAATAAAACCCCACACCGAATTGACCAATCAAATTAGCATCTTTGGCTTGGTCACCAGAAAGTGCGTTAAAAAATTCTTTAGTCCCAGATTTGGCAATCGTACCAATATTAGCTATCACCTCATCACGGCTCATGCCAATGCCATTGTCAGAGATAGTCACAGTACGTGCTTCTTTATCAAACGCAACGTGAATTTTTAACTCACTATCACCACCATAAAGTGCACCATTAGCAATGGCTTCGAAGCGCAATTTATCCGCCGCATCAGATGCATTAGAAATCAACTCGCGCAAAACAATCTCTTTATTGCTATAAAGTGAATGAATCATCAACTGGAGTAATTGCTTAACTTCCGCCTGAAAAGGCATTGATTCTTTACTTTGCGATTCTTTTTGAGTTGTCTTTGTGGACATAGATTAAGCTCCTAAAACTAATGAATTGAAAACAATAGAGTTTCAATGGAGATGAATCTAAATTTTTCAAGCTAAATATTTTAAAGTCGAGTGTATTTGTTAAATTTAATTCATCTTTGTCATCAAACTTTCAAACTATAATAGCAACATAAACAATATTATTGTTTTCAACTTCATTCAAATTAAAAATTACATATCATCTATTTATGGAAAATATCCCAAACATACCAGAAGACAAATCTTTATTAGCCGCGATTGATTTAGGCTCAAATAGCTTTAGATTAGAGATTGGTCGCCTTGATAGCGGACATATTCAGCGCATTGAATATCTTAAAGAAGCTGTTCGCCAAGGAGGTGATTTGGATGAAAACCGCAATCTAACTCCTGAATCCATAGAGCGTGGGCTACGTTGTCTAGCTAGGTTCGGTGAGCGGGTAAAAGGTTTTGAGTCGTCACACGTGCGTGCTGTAGCTACGCAAACGTTGCGTGAAGCAAATAATCGTGATGTATTTATCAAACTTGCTAATAAAGCATTAGGCTTTGACGTGGAAGTGATTTCTGGCGTAGAGGAGGCGAGGTTAATTTATCAAGGTGTCAGCCGTTTTTTACCGCAATCTAACGACAGACGTTTGGTGATTGATATTGGTGGTCGTTCTACTGAATTTATCCTTGGCCAAGGTTTTAAATCCCATCATACGGCGTCTTTACATGTAGGCTCAGTTGCATGGTCACTTAAACATTTTGGTACAGGTGATTTAACTGAAAATGCATTTACCCGAGCAGAGATTGCCGCTGAATCTATTTTTGATACATTAGGTGTTAACTTTAGCAATAAACATTGGGATGTCGCCTACGGTGCGTCAGGTACAGTAGGCGCAATCGCGGATATTTTAGTGCAATATGGCAGGCCCTTAGACACCATCACTAGAGAAGGTCTGCTTTGGCTACGTGACGAGTTGCTACGTGCGAGACACACTGATAAATTACGATTACTAGGCTTAAGGGAAGATAGGAAGGCCGTGATTGCAGGTGGCTTGTCGATCATGCTCGGCGCATTTGATTTCTTGAAAATTGAAACCTTAAATGTCGCAAAAGGCGCATTAAGACACGGCTTGCTTTATGACATGCTTGCGCCTGAAAACGACATGGTAGATTTAAGAAACGCCTCTGTACAACGGTTAGCGCGCAAGTTTGATGTAGATGAAACACATGGAGCAACAGTAGCTGATGTTGCTACAAAGCTATTTGAAAAAATTAGTGAGAATATTCAATTCGCACCTGGTGAACAGCAAGCACATGCTAGAAAATTGAAATGGGCAGGCTTGTTACATGAAATTGGCTGCATAGTCTCGCCAGTTGATGCAAATTTGCATGGTGCATACATATTGGAGCATGCCGAACCCGCTGGATTCTCCCAAAGCGAGCTACATTGCTTAAGTTTGTTAACTTTAGGCTATAGAGGAAAATTAAAGCGCTTAGAAGCAGATTTTTCTGACCGTATTTTTGTCATGCAGTTAATTTGCCTACGATTAGCAGTCATCTTATGTCACGCCCGTCAAATGCCAAATTTACGCGGGTTTCAGTTACATTATGCGTCAAACAACATTCGTTTAATTCTGCCAAAAACTTGGCCTGAGAAATTTCCACAATCTTATTACTTATTGGATGAGGAAGTATTAGCTTGGCAAAAGATAAATTGGCGTCTTGATATTGCTGCTAATTAACACATTGTCATAAAAAATTCATATTCAATTTAAAATTAACGGTATAAACTGTTTATATCGTTAATTTTGGAGACTGTAATGTCAAAAATCATCCCCCCTCAAACTACAGCAACAAAAACACCTGCTAAAAAAATTACCGCTTCAAAACCAGCAGTAATAAAAACTGAAGTAGCGAAAGCAGTTGCATCTAAACCCGCAATTAAAAAAATCACCACAACTAACCCTATTAAAACTCCAGCCTTAGCTAAAAATAGCTCAGCTAAAATCGCACCTAAAAAAGTTATTAAAGCAAAAGTAGTAAAGCCTGTGAAAGAAAAAATACCTAAATTGAAAATGGAGAGAGATAGTTTCACTATGCCTAAAGTTGAGTATGCGCAATTTTCAGTATTGAAAGAGCGCTTAATTAAATTAGGTCAACCTGCGAAAAAGAGTGAATTATTACGTGCAGGCATTATGCAATTAACCGCAATGACAGATGCTGCTTTGAAAGTCGCCATGAGCAAAGTGCCGACAATTAAAACTGGCCGTCCTAATAAGAAATAAGATGCCTCTAATAATCTGGGTGTTGTACAGAGAATAGGTACAACTGTATTACACCTTCGACTTCACGCTGGCGCAACCACCAAATTGCGCCTTTCTTTACTGAACATGCATTCCCATTCATCCCTAGTAGCTTTGTAATAACTAGGCCTAAGTTGGGTTGATGTCCAATGATTAAGGTTGTTTTGCTGTTATCTTGATTACTGACTTTGTTAATAATAATCTCTGCCGTGCTATCGACACTCAAAAAATCAGCCACTTTAATTTTAATTGGATTGATTTTTTGCAAAGCAGCTACAGTTTCTAAACATCGCTTTGCTGGGCTACAAAGCACTTCTGTGTTCAATGGCAAATGCCGACTCAACCACTTAGCCATTTTAGCTGCATCTTTATGGCCATTTTTGGTCAAGGCCCTGTCAGTATCGGTCCCAGTTTTGTAATGGTCTTCTGCTTCAGCGTGTCGCCACAAAATCAAATTCGCCATTGCGCTAACCTTACCTTAAATTTCCCTAGATTAATTTTCGTACTTTTTTAACAACTGCTGCTGCGCGCTTAACACTGGCTCTATTACTTTAGTTTTAGATTGCGCTAAGTTAGCTATGTGCAATGTGTAAGTGCCATCTGCGTTTAGTAACCATGCATCTTTATTGTCTTCCAAGTACAACTGGCAACACTCTTGCAAAATACGCGCTCGATTATTAACATCCACAATTGGCCAAGCAATTTCAACTCGCCGCATCATGTTACGGTTCATCCAATCTGCGCTTGAAAGCCACATATTTTCTAATTCACCTATTTTAAAATAGAAAACGCGAGAATGCTCTAGCAATCTACCAATAATCGACCGCACCCTTATACGTCCATCTAAACCAGGCGCATCGATAGGCAAGATACATGCGCCACGTAATATCAAGTCAATTTCCACTCCAGCTCGACCAGCGTTCACCAACGCCTGCACCAAGGCAACATCTGTGAGAGCATTCATTTTCAAGATAATTCGTGCTGGCTTACCAATTTTAGCAGCAAGTTCCGCACTTCTAATCTTAGCTAACATTTGTCTATGCAAATTGAATGGTGCGACTAGCAGCTTCTGCATGCGCGGTAATTTTATTTGGCTGGCGATATGTCTAAACAAGTATTCCATATCACGCGTGATCTGCGGATCAGCAGTTAGCATACTCACATCAGTGTATAAACGGGCGGTTCTTGGATTGTAATTACCGGTAGATACATGGCCGTAATGTTTTAAGCGAGATCCTTCTCGACGCATGACCAATAACATTTTAGCGTGTGTTTTTAAACCCACAACACCATAAACAACTTGCGCGCCAACTGACTCTAAATCTTCCGCCCAATTAATATTAGCTTCTTCATCAAACCTTGCTTTCAGCTCTACAACTGCCATCACTTCTTTGCCACGACGCACTGCTTCTTGTAGTAATTTCAGCATGCGTGGATCTGAACCTGTACGATAAATTGTCTGCTGAATAGATAACACGTCTGGATCATGCACGGCTTCACGTAAAAAATCTATGACTGATTCAAAACTCTCATATGGTTGATGAATTAATATATCGCGCTGCTTTAACTGTGTAAAGAATGATTGATTAGAAATTAATTGCTCACTAATTTTCGGTTCAAAAGGCACGAATTTTAAGTCACTACCTTCTGCCAAGTCAGCCAATTGCATCAGTCGCGCCAAATTTACAAGACCATTAACTCGATATAGTGATTGTTTTGGCAAATCAAATTGTTGCAATAAAAATTTAGCTAATTTGTCATCACATCCATGAGATACTTCCAAACGTACTGCATCACCAAAATTACGTTGCACCAAACCTTGCCTCAATGCGGTGCGTAGGTTTTTTACATCATCTTCATCAACCGCTAAATCAGAGTGACGCGTGACCCTAAACTGTGAGAAATTAAGCACCTCTCGTCCTGTGAATAAACTAGCCAAATGTGCTCGAATCACACTTGATAAAGAAACAAATTTTTGTTGTTTATCACTTAAATTTTTAGGTAGTTTAATCAGTCGTGGCAGCACTCTAGGCACTTTTACAATCGCGATGTTATTGTCGCGACCAAATGCATCTTCACCACCTAACAATACAATAAAGTTAAGTGCTTTATTGGCAACAAGCGGAAATGGATGTGAAGGATCAAGTGCCACAGGCACTAATAATGGTCGAACTTCAGATTCGAAATACTTTGCAACCCACTTACGTTGCTCTAGCGTGCGATCTCCATGTGAGACCAAATGCACACCATGTTTAATAAGCTCAGGCATTAACTCAGAATTGAAAATGTGATACTGCTTGTCCACTAAGCTATGTGCTACTTCTGCAATTTCCTGATAGCTTTTTACATTAATATCTGAATTTTGCTCATCCGCACGCATTGCATCCACATGTGGTGCAGCGCGCACTTCAAAAAACTCATCTAAATTTGATGAAACAATACAAAGGAATCGCAAACGTTCAAGTAGTGGGTAATCTGAGTTTAGAGCAAGGCTTAATACACGCTCATTAAATGCTAGGATACTAGTGTCACGGTTAAGTAGCTTTAAAGGCGGAAATGCAGTACGCATAGAATTTTCTTTTTTAAATATCAGCTCGATGTTATGCGAAAATTGTGACAGATTAATGACTTTTTAATGAAAAAAACGGGCTATTTCATATCAAATTAATTCATGCATTCTTCACATAAAGGAAATTTTAATGTAACAATCATCACAGAATATATACTAAACAATTATTATCAATTACACATGCATCATGGTATATGAAAAATCCGAACTCGGTCATATTGAATTCGTAAATGAAAAACGCACATTACATTTTAAAGAACGACAAGTATTACTGCTAATCAATGGTGTAAGAAAAACTGAAGACTTAGAGCAGTTTTTTAAAAAAGAGTTACTGGAGGATATAATTCAAAAGCTTGAACTGAATGGTTATATTCAGCGCCCTAGCGATTGTCTCACTGAGAAAAAAACTTCAATCATTACACCATCTTTCCTCTTCCAAAATAGTTTAACAGCACCAATCAATTCAATACAAATAGAAGCAATTAAAACCATTCTAGTTGATGCTACAAATGATTACTTAGGACTAATGGGACATAGTATAAAAACACGCATCCAAGCATGTGAGCATGAAGTCGATCTAAGGAGTTGCATTTCAAGTTGGCACATGGCAATGCGTGAATCTAAACTAGGTCGTGAATCTACAAGTTTTTTAATGGACCAGATCCATCAAACACTAGAAAATAAAGTACTAGATCAAAACAATCACATTTTTTAGCAGATATCCAGTCAACGTCTCAGTAATTGTTGCAGTAACAATCCAGTTGCGGCAAAGCCAAATGGGGCAGTAACGCACACACTGGAACCATAGCCAGCGCAATTGAGTCCAGTGATTGGAGTACTTTCTAAAGCACATAAGCGATCTGGAATTACAACTTTCTCATCTGAATAGATGCACTGAACACCAAATTTTGATGGTTTATTTTCAACTTCATCAGCTTTCGTAAAATTGTAATCGCGACGCAATATATTGCGTACTTTTGCAAGTAGTTTATCGTGACTCACTTGGCTTAAATCAGCATGTTTGATATGGCCTGCGTCTAAGCGCCCACCTGCCGCACCAGCCATTATCAAGGGAATGTTTTTCTGCCCACAGAAAACAGCTATTGCAGCTTTAGCCTTTGCATCATCAATACAATCAATCACGCCGTCAAAATTACGATTGAGTATTTCGTTCACGTTTTCAACCGTCACAAAATCTTCAATCTCATTCACTGTTGCAACAGGATTAATCAGCCGGATCCGCTCAGCCATTGCGGTTACTTTCGCTTTACCAAAAGCACCCTCTACTGCATGAAGCTGGCGATTCACATTCGATTCAGCAATATTATCCAAATCTATTAACGTAATTGTACCAACAGCATTGCGCGCAATGGCCTCGGCAGCCCAACTACCTACACCACCAATTCCTATCACGCAGATATGCATAGTTTGCAATTTAGTTAGACCATCGGCTCCATATAACCTTGATATACCGCCAAACCGACGCGCCATATCCATCGAAGAATTCACGTTTCAAGCACCACAAATGCTGTTGCTAAATTCTTTTCATCGCTAATGCTGATATGCATTTTTGTGATATTTTTAATTTGCATAAAAATCAGCAATTCAGGTGCTAATACTAAAATCGGTTTACCTAATTCATTATGCGCAACTGCGATATTATGAAACGTGGCAGGCTCGCGTAGACCTGTTCCCAATGCTTTAGAAAAGGCCTCTTTTGCAGCAAATCGTTTAGCTAAAAACCGTGCTTTGATTTGAGATTGTGAATAACTTAGCAATTCACTTTCAGCAAGTATGCGCTTGGCAAAGTCATCGCCAAACTGCTGAATTGAAGCATCTATACGAGTGACTTCTACTATATCTGTACCAATACCAAAAATCATCTTTAGGTCACCTCTATTAATTTAATTTTAATTGTCACACATTGTTGCTCATAAAAATTATGCATTAATATATAAACATATACCGCGTCCTAATTTTTAACACACGTCTTGTCTGACTTAAAAACTTGAATTAATAGAGACACCCTTTGAGTTACTTAAAAGCAAACTCTTTCATTAACGCTTTCATCTCTCGTACGGCGTTATCCCAGCCTACAAACAAAGCATGAGAGACAATAGCATGGCCAATATTTAGCTCGTCTATACCTTCAATCGAGGCAATTTCATGCACATTATGATAATGCAAACCATGACCAGCATTCACTACTAAACCTTGTTTTAATCCGTGATTGACTGCATCTTTGATACGGTTCAGTTCACGCTCTTTATCTGCAATACTTTCAGCATCAGCAAATGTTCCTGTGTGTAATTCAATCACGGGGGCGCCTGTTTTTTTTGCAGCATCAATTTGTGCGAAGTCTGGACCAATAAAAAGTGAAACTCTAATATTTGCGTCACTTAATCTTTTAACGGCTTTTTGTATGTTGGCAAAATTACCTAGAACATCGAGCCCACCTTCAGTAGTACGCTCCTCACGGCGCTCAGGCACTAGGCAAACATCTTGCGGAGCGACTTCTAGCGCAATGCATATCATTTCATCAGTCACGGCACATTCAAGATTCATTCGCGTTTGCAATAAGCTACGTAAAGCGCGTACATCAGCATCTTGCATGTGACGGCGGTCTTCACGCAGATGCAATGTAATACTATCTGCTCCCGATTGCTCTGCACGTAAAGCCGCTTGAACAACACTCGGATATTTTGTGCCACGTGCTTGGCGGATTGTTGCTACGTGGTCGATGTTGACACCTAATTTAATCATTATATATTTTTCTATCTTTTAACTTTATAAAATCACTAAGGCTCAAAACCCTTGTAAATCAATTAGTAATTGTCGTGAGTACAGTGGCTTGTCACCCAAATAATGCATTAACAAATAGCGCATTAACTGTTTGCTTTGTTGTTGCGTTTGTGGGTGACTGTAATCGTCAGCAACCATATCAATCAGGGTTTTACCAAGCAATTGTACGCCACTTTTCTGTCGATTTAACAAGCTATTAAATCTAATAGCACCTTGCTCAGCTTCGTATCGATAATTTTCTGATTCTAGTATTTGCTCATTTCTTGAATCGCATTGCAATGGAATTGCATAACCTAATTCTTGTAATAATTTCAGCTCAAAGCGTCGAAGTGTCGTTGCTAAATTTTCACCGCTCGACAGTATTTTTAATGTTGCACTGTAATATTCAAACAAGGCTTCATGAGAATCTTCACGTGGTAATAAACGCAACAATAATTCGTTGAGATAAAAACCGCACATAAGCGCCTCACCTTTAAGCAATAGCAGTCCTCCGCCCCACTCTAGGCTATGTAAAGTTTTAAGCTCCAGCTTGCCAGACCAGGTCGCAATTAAAGGTTGAAAAGACTGTAGCATGCCGCGCATGGCCGACCTTGGACGTCTAGCACCTTTTGCCGTAGCGGCGACACGACCAAAACCATGAGCAAACAACTCAACAACTAGACTGGTTTCTTTGAATGGATAGGTATGCAGTACATAAACTGCTTGATTGTCTTGGCGATGCGAATTTACTGAAGTCATCAATGTTTAGGGTAACTCTATGCTTGCAGTCACATATTGTGTGACACTAATAACCTAAAGATTTTAGCGCTCGCTCGTCGTCCGCCCAGCCACCTTTTACTTTCACCCAAGTTTCTAGATAAACCTTACTACCAAATAGCTTTTCCATATCTTGGCGTGCTTCGGTGGAAATTTGTTTCATTTTTTCACCATTCTTACCGATAAGCATTGGTTTTTGACTATCTTTATCAACAATAATCGCGACAAAAATGCGACGTAAGTTGCCAACCACTTCAAACTTTTCAATTTCAACGGTAACAGCATAAGGCAGTTCATCACCAACCAATCTGAAAATTTTCTCGCGTACGAGTTCAGCGGCTAAAAAGCGTTCATTTTTATCCGTGAGTTCATCTTCAGAATAAATTGCTACTTGTTCTGGTAGATATTTACGTATAGTTTGTAAAAGCTCATCCAAATTAAGACTTTTTTTAGCACTCACAGGCACGATTTCACAGAATGGAAACTCCAAATCAAAATCCTGAATCAAAGGCAATACATTGCCTTTGTCACCCATTAAATCTAATTTATTTACCACCAAAAATGTTGGTGTTTTTTCGGAAAGTAAGGCTAATACTTTTCGGTCAGCATCACCCAACTTCATCGGCTCAATCACAAAAAGAACTACATCAACTTCAGTGAGTACTTGCGTAACAGTTTTGTTCAATCCTTTATTCAGTGCATTTAGATGTTTTTGCTGAAAGCCAGGAGTATCTACGAATAAAAATTGTGTATCTTCTGTTGTATGGATACCCAATAAGCGATGCCGTGTTGTTTGAGCCTTACGCGAAGTGATTGCTAACTTCATTCCTAGAATATGATTAAGTAAGGTTGATTTACCTACATTAGGCCTGCCTACTATGGCGATAGTTCCGCATTTAAATGTAGATGTTGCCGCTAAATCTGAGTCTAAATCTGTCATATTTTATTACTATCCAATCTATGTTGATGCGATACGGCTTTTTCCAAAGCTTATTTTTTCTAATGCTTGCAAAGCAAGTTGTGCAGCCTGCTGCTCTGCGATACGCCGGCTAGCACCTTCACCAATCGTACGTATATCCATTTTTTGTATAAAGCATTCCACAATAAATACTTGGGCGTGTGCCTCTCCCCCAGTGTGAACAACGGCATACTCTGGTACAGCTACTTTTTTACCTTGTAAAAGTTCCTGTAACAAGGATTTAGGATCTTTATCTATCACCTTGGGGTCTATAGTACTTAGCTTTTCTGCATATAAATACAGTACCAGCGCTTCAGCTGCTAAAAAACCACCATCTAAATACACTGCACCGATAATGGCTTCGAGAGCATCCGCTAATATAGAAGGTCTACGCCAACCAGCGCTTTTTAACTCACCTTCACCCAGCCTGAGCGCATCACCTAAATCTAGCGAAAATGCAATTTCACTGATGGTCGCCTCTTTCACTAATTGCGCACGTAATCGGCTTAAATCACCTTCATCTAAAGCGGAAAATCGCTGATACAACTGATTGGCAATAATAAAATTAAGCGCACCATCGCCCAAGTACTCTAAGCGTTCATTATTTTTAGCACTATAACTACGGTGTGTGAGTGCTTGTGATAGTAGACTCTGGTCTACAAATTTGTATGGGAGTCGCTTAGAGAGAATCTGCAGAGTCATTGGTAACGAGAGAACAGTTGGCTTAAATTATTTACCATCGGCCGAAGTTTCAAAATCAATTAAAATACTAGCATTGCCAAAAAGAGGCTTAATCACTTGATACTGTACAGAAACCACTGTTTCTCCAGCATCATTTTTATCAATGGTTAGATCGCTACCTGTAACTACATCTACATAGCCAGTATCTGCACGTCTGTTAAATGAATCTTGAATTTCTTTTTTACTCATGGAACTTAAAGGCTCTTTATTCAGCGCCTTAATAACCGTTTTAACAGAAAAGTATTCTTGATAAGCAGGGAAAACCTTCATGGCAATTAGCGCTACAAATGCCACTGCAGCGCCAACAAACAACATACCAATAAATGTCGCTCCAGCTTGCTTCTTAAAGCTAATGTATGTATTTAATTTATTGTTTAGCATTATTTTCTCCAATTTTTAAGTCATAGATGAATATTATCTTTATCGTATAGCATCGCCAATTCTGGAACCCTGATCAAAATTCATCCAGATGAAAAATGCTTTACCTACTAAATTTTTCTCTGGGACAAAGCCCCATACGCGACTATCTGAACTATCATCACGATTATCACCCATCGCCAAATAATGTCCAGCAGGTACGACAATCTCTTCATCGTTGGCAAATTTCGTTCCTATCGCATCAGGGTCATAACTACCTATCCACTCATTAATCAAAATATCGTGACGCCAAATACCTAGCTGCTCTTGATATTTTTTTGCCGTTACCATATTCAGTCCTGGTTTCACATACTCATAATTACCTACATCGCTTACTTCCAGCAACTTTCCGTTAATAGTTAGTCGTTTATCAAAGTAGCGAATTTTGTCGCCAGGCAAACCAACTACCCGCTTAATATAATCTACGGATGGCTCAGGTGGAAAATGAAACACAAATACATCACCACGGCTTGGCTTGTTAATTTCAAAAAAGGTGTTATTTAAAATTGGTACGCGTAAGCCATAAGTAAACTTATTTACTAAAATGTAATCTCCTGCCAACAAAGTAGGCATCATCGAGCCTGATGGAATTTTGAAAGGCTCAACAATAAAAGACCGTACAAAAAACACCACTAAAATAACCGGGAAAAAACTTTTTGCATACTCTACGGCTATGGGCTCAGCTACGCCTACTGGGCGTTTTTTGCGCAATACAAAACTATCTAGTAGCCAAATAAAACCAGTGATTACAAGTATTGCCACCATGAACAATGCAAAATACATTATTTATCCTCTACACGTAAAATAGCCAAAAAGGCCTCTTGCGGGATTTCAACATTACCAACTTGTTTCATGCGTTTTTTACCTTCTTTTTGCTTATCTAGCAATTTACGCTTTCGTGAAACATCGCCGCCGTAACATTTAGCAATCACATTTTTACGCATAGCTTTGACCGTTTCCCGCGCAATAATGTTTGCCCCGATAGAAGCCTGAATCGCCACATCGAACATTTGGCGAGGAATCAATTCCCGCATTTTTGCCGCCACTTCGCGGCCACGATGCACACTATTAGCTCTATGTACAATCATACTCAGCGCATCAACTTTTTCACCATTAACCATAATATCAAGCTTCACTAAATCTGCCGCACGAAACTCTAAAAATTCATAGTCCATTGAAGCATAACCGCGTGACACTGATTTTAATTTATCAAAGAAATCAAGCACCACTTCATTAAGAGGCATTTCATAACTCAACATCACTTGCCGACCCATGTATTGCATATTTTTTTGTATGCCCCGCTTGTTATTACAAAGCGTCATGACTGGCCCAACGTAGTCTTGCGGCATTAATAAATTCACATTAATGACAGGTTCTCTCGTTTCTTCAACTCGCGAAGGTTCGGGTAGCCGTGATGGATTTTCAATCTGAACAACCGCACCATCTTTGAGCAACAACTCATAGACTACCGTTGGTGCAGTGGTAATCAAATCCATGTCATACTCACGCTCTAGACGCTCTTGCACGATTTCCATATGTAGCAAGCCTAAAAAGCCGCATCTAAAACCAAAACCTAATGCCGTTGAATTTTCTGGCTCGAATAGCAAACTCGCATCGTTCAAGCTGAGTTTCTCTAGCGCTGTTCTTAACGCTTCAAACTGATTTGATTCTACTGGATACAAGCCAGCGAAGACCTGCGGTTTCACTTCCTTAAAACCCGCGAGTGGTTCTGCGGCTGGCTTATTAACCAAAGTAACAGTGTCGCCAACTTTAGCACTTGCCAGCTCTTTGATTCCAGCAATAATAAAGCCTACTTCACCAGCTGAAAGCGAGGATTTTTGTAAAGATTTTGGCGTAAACACGCCCACTTGCTCACATAAAAAATCAGTATGCGTTGCCATTAAACGTATTTTATCTTTTGGTTTTAAAACGCCATCAATCACGCGAACCAACATAACAACGCCAACGTAGTTATCAAACCACGCGTCAATGACTAATGCCTTTAGAGGCCCATCCACATTACCTTTTGGTGGAGGAACTTTAGCAATCACTGCTTCTAAAACATCACGCACGCCTAAACCTGTTTTAGCTGAACATAACACTGCGTCGCTTGCATCCACACCTATTACATCTTCAATTTCTTGCTTCACACGTTCTGGATCAGCTGACGGCAAGTCAATTTTATTCAGCACTGCAGTCACTTCCACACCCAAATCTAAGGCGGTGTAGCAATTAGCAACACTTTGCGCCTCAACACCTTGAGAAGCATCCACAACGAGCAATGCTCCTTCACAAGCAGAAAGCGAGCGAGAAACCTCATAGCTAAAATCTACATGCCCTGGGGTATCAATTAGATTTAAGTGATACGTCTGACCGTCATCCGCCTTGTAATCCAAAGCCGCTGTTTGCGCCTTAATTGTAATGCCACGCTCACGTTCAATATCCATTGAATCAAGCACTTGAGCTTCCATTTCACGGTCTGCTAAGCCACCACATAGATGAATAATACGATCAGCCAGTGTTGATTTACCGTGATCAATATGAGCGATAATAGAGAAGTTTCGAATATTTTTCATTTAGTCTTTAAGCTTTTATACAAACGATTAAGGCGCAATTAAGCGCCTTTTCACAATAGCCGTGATTTTACAACAAATGCTTGATTATTTTGTAATTAATTGCTTAAAAAGCTTATTGTTGTATTATCAATATCATGACAAACTGCATTCTTTAGGCTAATTTTGCACAATACACTTCGCATTGCTACATTTAATATTCATAAAGGCTTTACGCACTTTAACGCTAAGTTCTCCTTACACCTGCAACGCGAAATGCTGCGGAAACTACATGCTGATGTGATTTTTCTGCAAGAGGTACAGGATGCACATACTAAACATAACGAGCGATTTGCTGCATGGTCGACCTCTGGGCAAACAGAATTTTTGGCAGAATCAGTTTGGCATGACTATTCCTATGGTAAAAATTCGGTGTATCCTGCAGGCCATCATGGAAATGCCGTACTTTCAAAGTTCCCAATCCTTACAAGCGTTAACCAAGATATTTCTGCACACGCCTCTGAACAGCGTGGCATGTTACATACAGAAATCAACATTCCGCATTGGGATGTGCCATTGCATACTATCTGTGTGCATCTTGGTTTATTAGCTCGATGGCGTCATCAACAATTACTTGCGCTATCCGCTTATATTGAGAAAAACATTCCCCCTCAATCCCCTTTGATAATTGCAGGTGACTTTAACGATTGGGGTATGCGTAGTGGACGTAGCTTTGCTGAACGCCTAGGATTGCATGAAGTATTTGAACAACATACTGGTAAGCCTGCACGTAGCTTTCCTTCTTGGTTACCAATACTAAGACTTGATCGTATTTATGTTCGAGGCTTTGACATTAAACTTGTAGAAGTGCATTCTGGACCAATATTTCTTAGATTATCTGACCATGCAATTCTCACCGCGACTTTAAGAAGATTATGATCAATTTTATTGGTGGCAATCAAATTAAACTCCTACGAAGTGGCGTTGAATATTTCCCTGCTCTTGAGGCAACTATTGAAAGTGCTTCGCATGATATCTATCTACAAAGCTATATTTACCAAGCAGATGCTGTCGGCTTTCGTATTGGCAATGCACTCATTAGAGCAGCACAACGTGGTGTGCATGTGCATATTTTACTTGATGGGTTTGGGTGTAAAGATTTGCCTAAAAGTTACATTAAGACACTAGAGCTTGCTGGAATACAGATAATATTCTATCGCCCTAAAATATCACCCTGGTCACTGAAAAAAAATCGCTTACGTCGACTGCATCGTAAAGTAATTGTCATCGATAATAAGATAGGGTTTGTTGGCGGCATCAATATTATTGATGACTTTGATGTGCCAAACCGCAAACCGAATAACGTGCCACCACGCATTGATTATGCTGTGAGAATAGAAGGTCGCTTGTTACCAGCAATCGCTGAAAGTGTCCACAAACTTTGGTGGAGAATGGCATGGATACATTTGCTATCCATAAAAAATCATTCCAATAAATTTAGCAATGAGACGCCACCACAAGACAATACATCAGGGGTAAATGCTGCATTTGTCATACGGGATAATGTACTTCATAGAAACGATATTGAAAATGCATACTTAGAAGCAATTAATGCCGCTAAATATGAAATAATTATTGCAAATGCTTACTTTGTTCCTGGAAGAAGATTTCGTAAAGCTTTATTAGATGCGGCAAAACGCGGCGTGACAGTCAAACTATTATTGCAAGGTCGCATGGAATATTTTTTAATGTTTGCAACTCATGCCTTTTATGGTGAATTTTTAAGAAATGGTATTGAAATTTATGAATACCGTAAAAGTTTTATGCATAGCAAAGTCGCGGTCATCGATAAAGATTGGTCGACTGTGGGGTCCTCAAACATTGATCCATTTAGTTTGTTACTAGCTCGTGAAGCTAATGTGATAGTAAAAGACGTGTCGTTTTCAACAGAATTACGTGAAGACATCATCTTTTCCATTCAAGATGGCGCTACTCAAGTTTCTCCAAAAGAATGGGCAAAGGGAAATGTCATTAAAAGCACGGCTTCATGGATTGCTTTTGGCTTAGTTAGAGTATTTTTAGGCGTGATTGGTCAATCAAACGAACATTAATAGAGGTGCCCACTAGCGAAAAGGTATCACTTAAAATACAATAGCCACAAGTAAATGTAAGAAAATAAAATCTAAATACGAAACTATGTATTTAAATAACCAATTGAATTAATTAGATTTTATTTATTTAAGCTACCGTATTTTTAGTGGATAAGCAATAGTTTTTAACTTAAAAAACTACTTAACTATTTTAATTGGCACATACAAGGTATTTTCAGCACGCTGTACCAGCACTGCCACCGTTCTACCGGCTGCCACTCCATTAATTTGCTTATTAAATTGCTCGACACTTTGTGTTTCGCTGTTATTTAAACCCAATATCACATCACCTCGGCGAACTCCTGCTTGGGCGGCAGCACCAACACTATCTATTACTAATAAACCATTTTTTCCATTCAGCTTTTTCTTTTGTTGCGCTGTGAGTTCTTTTAGCGTTAGTCCAATTCTATTAGCTTCAGCTTTAGGTATGGTCTTATTCGGCTGGACCGCTTCATTCGGATCATTTGGCATTTCACCTATGCCCATATTCAGTGTTTTTGCACTATTTTTACGCAAAATTTCTACAGCAACTACTTTACCGGGCTTGGTTGCACCAACCACACGAGGTAAATCAGCTGAAATCACAATCGGTTTCGCATCAAATTTGGTAATCACATCACCCGCTTCTAGGCCTCCTTTATCGGCAGGGCCGTTTTTTTCAACACTTGCAATTAAAGCGCCATTGGTATTTTTCATACCAAATGAGTCAGCGAGTTCTTTGGTAATGTCTTGAATAGCAATACCTAGCCAGCCACGTGTAATTTTTCCAGTCGATTTAAGCTGATTAGATACATCGATAGCCACATCAATTGGTATCGCAAATGACAAACCCATAGACCCTCCGCTACGGCTATATATCTGTGAGTTAATCCCTACAACTTCTCCTGCTAAGTTAAACAAAGGCCCACCTGAATTCCCAGGGTTAATCGCTACATCTGTCTGAATGAATGGAACAAAATTTTCCTGAGGTAATGCACGGCCTTTAGCACTAACAATTCCTGCAGTCATCGTGTTTTCTAACCCAAACGGCGAGCCAATGGCAGCGACCCACTCACCAACTTTCAATTTGGCAGGGTCGCCCACATCTACTTTTGGCAATCCTGTTGCTTCAATTTTCACCAGTGCGACATCTGTTCGCTTATCGGCACCAATAATTTTTGCCTTGAATTCGCGCTTATCTGACAATTTAACGATAACCTCATCTGCTTCATTCACCACATGCGCATTAGTTAAAATATAGCCATCACTACTAATAATAAAGCCTGAACCTAAAGATTGTGATTTGTAATCTGGCTGTGCTCCACCATTCCTTCCAGGCATACCTGGCATATTAGGAATGCCGAAACGCCGAAAAAACTCCTGCATTTGCTCATCACCCTCTAAACCAGAAAAAGGAAAGATTCCATTGCTTTGCATATTTTGCGTCACACTGATATTGACAACTTCTGCACCATGTTTTTCGGCCAGCTCGGTAAAGTCTGGCAAATCTTTTGCGTAAGCATTTGTACACACCGTTGCGATTAAACTTAATCCAATCACAGCAATCAAATTTTTTAACATCGTTTTACCTCGTTTATCTTTTAAAAAATATATAAGATTACAGCCCTAATCCACTACCGCTACTCTTACTTTTGGGTCAGCACTTGATATTTCAACCCCTAAGTCACCATCAGCAAAGCGTAAAATAACTGCTTGATATTTTTTTCCATAAGCAACACCAGATTTATTATGACCAATCAAGTGTCTTTTTACCCATAAAAACCCCATCAATAAGCCTGCAGTAGCTCCAATAACCACATAAAGTTCATTGCTAAAAAAATAATCACTTAAAACTGTGCCCACAAACAGTCCAATTAACGGAACAACATATAGATAAAATGCTGAATGTAAAACTGCATGCTCATCGATACCAACAATAACGCTATCACCCACAGTAGCGTTGACTAGATTTTCTGCAGTAACCCTATGGCTGCTATGTCCAAGCAACTTACCCCAAGTAGCATTACCGCATCCACGTTTTTGACCACAAAGTCCACATGCAGTACGCCTTTCTATTTCAAGTATGACTTGCGCACCTTTTTTCTCGACGACAACGGCATATTCTTCAATCATGATGGCTATTTGTTACTTTTTAAAGAAGGTTAAATGAATTTCTACTATTGTATTTTATTTTATAAAGACCACGGCATTTGCAATCTGAGCAACCGTCGCTTCAGGCACTTCACCTAATACAGTTAACTGCAAATATCCTGCAACGCTAGAATAAAAACTCGTATTTCCAACAACGCTTCGGCCCGATCTAGGTTTAACACCTTTTGCAATAGGTTCAATAAATAAAGAAACCGAAGCTAGGCCATCTGAAAAAACAACATGCGTAATGGGTAAAGATTTCCCATGTCCCTTACGAATCATTTGATCTACCTTAACATATCCTGTTGGCAGCCCCTTTAGCTGCCAATGTGGGCTTACACTATTGTCAGGGGTTGCGCTGACTTCATCCTCCATAACATAACTCTTGTTCCCATCTATTTTAGGTTTAAACCAATCCAAATCAACGTTGTTCATTAGCCCCAATTGATTAAAAGCAATACTATCTAGCATTTCATTTTTACTATTAAACATAGTTGACTTTAGTAACAGTCCGTATTCAATATCCACCCAAAATTTATAACCGTATCGTAAGTTGTCTTTGGGGTCTAAAATTAACATCCGCGCTTGGCGATTAGCGACACGGTCAGTTTCTCCTACACTTAACGTGTAGCTAGCCTTAATTGCATCCAATTTTGTTGGTAATATCGCTGGGAACATATTTTGTCCACGACGCTTTTCAATCACTATTTTTTCGTTTTTCGGATTATAAATAACTAAGTCCCCACCCTGACTCAACACCTCACGGGGGGCACCATCCAGCAATACGTTACGTGTAAATTCAAACTGTCCATTAAATAAATGTTTAATTTGAACTGATTTTGATTGTTGGCCTGATTGACAAACAAATATACCTTCATAGCTTAAAGCGTGGGCTGCAATCGCTGCTTTTTGCAGCATTTGCCACGCATCTTCATCGCCTGCAGCCTTAACACTTAATGCAGAACTAGCCAATATGCAAGTTAAAACAAAATTCTTAAAGCTCATTTGCAAACCTCTAAAAATATAATACCTAAAACGCAATTCTAGAAGTGCTTATTACTTAGAATAACTCGCTGATTGAATATAGTAAGAACTAGCTGTTGGCGCGTATGCTTGATGTGCCGTGAGATATTCTGCAGGAACAGCTTGCTCTAATACTGGTTCATTAGAAGCCATTAATGCCGACTTAGCTGGTGTAGTTACAAGCTGTGCAATTTCAACAGGCGTAAAGTTATTGGTCACGTGTGTTTGCAAAACCATCCAACCCACTACCATTACTGCAGAAAAAGATGCGGCTATTGACCATGCTGCGGGCATTTTAAAGTGTGTGTTTAACGTCTTCTGCATAACACCTTTTTGATCAGTTGATGCTGCATTCGGTGACAATACTGTCGGCTCAAGCTCAATTTTGGACATTAAGTTTTTCTTAAAATTTTGGCTTAACATGCCACCGCCTCGCATCACATCACCTATTAAATGATAGCGACTCCAGGCCTCTGCATTTTGGCTATTAGCAAGTATGTATGTCAGTAAATGCTCAGTATCATCTAAATCCATTTCATCGTCAGCTAAGGTAGAAATTTGTTCAGTCATCATAAACTCCAAGTAATCATGTAAATATGGGTTTTCATGCGTATTTTATTTTGTAAATAAGGAAAATACAGCTTATAACGCTCTAGTTACCATCTTTTGTTATCCGGTGTATCTAATAGCGGTTTTAATTTAAGTGAAATCGTATCGCGCGCTCTAAAAATACGAGATCTTACGGTTCCAATTGGGCAGTTCATAATTGTGGCAATTTCTTCGTAGCTTAAGCCTTCAATTTCACGCAATGTAATCGCTGTGCGCAATTCTTCTGGCAGGCTAGCAACGGTATCATTCACTGTTTCTGCAATTTGTTTAGTCATCATAGACGACTCTGGTGTCTCCATCGTGCGCAACTCGTCACCGTCTTCAAAGTTTTCGGCATCTTCAATTTCAACGCCAGTACTAACCGTTGGCCTACGCCCCATAGAGACTAAGTAATTTTTTGCTGTATTAATACCAATTCGGTAGAGCCAAGTATAAAACGCACTATCCCCGCGAAAGTTTGGCAAGGCACGATACGCTTTAATGAATGTATCTTGAACAATGTCTTCAATTTCAGATTGATCGCGTACCATGCGTGATAACAAACGCGCCAGTTTTCGTTGATATTTATCAACAAGTAACCCAAAAGCACGCTTGTCACCACGCTGTGCACGTAAGACCAACTCATGATCTATCTCGCGATTTGCAGTTGATGGGTTAACGGACACTACGCTTAGATTTCCTGTTGATTTAGTATGGTCAATTGTGCGTTCATGCGGACTTATTTCACTTGTGTTATTTTGAAAGCTTCTTTTTGAAGTACTTGTCTCTACTATAGTTGAAGTATAACCTTGCACGACAGGTTGCACTAAATTTAGTTGAGTAAATTCAATTATTTTACCAAGATGTATCATTATGCTTTCCTCTTAACAAAAATACAAAAAACAATCTGTTTATTTAACACGTTTAATGCCATTTCTATTGTGTTTTGTAATGACAGCGATACACTCTCATTAGTTCCAGTATTAACTTTCCACATTACTCAAAGTTCATCATAGACAATTTATCCTTAATAGAAATTAAATCAAAAATATGCAGCAATTTGATGTACTCATTATTGGCAGTGGCCTCGCAGGCTTAACCCTTGCTCTACGCACAGCAGAACATAAAAAAGTCTGCCTAGTGAGCAAGCGTAGTATTAACGACACCGCCAGTGACTGGGCGCAGGGTGGTATTGCTGCTGTACTTAATGATGAGGATTCAATAGAAAATCATGTTCGAGATACGTTGATTGCTGGTGGCGGTTTGTGTGATGAATCCGTCACAACAATGGTGGCAATGCACGCCAAAGGGGCCGTTGAATGGCTAATTGAACAAGGCGTGGGCTTCACTCGTGATCATGATAATACTGGCTATCATTTAACCCGCGAAGGAGGTCACAGCCACCGCCGTATTATTCACGCAGCAGACACAACTGGCCATGCAGTGCAAATCACTTTGTCAGAAAAAGTGAAGCGACATCCCAATATCACCGTGATGGAAAACCATATTGCCGTTGACCTGATTACAAATAGAAAAATTTCTGCAGGTAACATTGTAAAGACTGAATTTCAACCAGCCAGTGAAAAATCTAGAGGAAATAACGATAACAATGCTTGCTTAGGTGCTTATGTGTTGGATAAATGCACAGGAAAGGTCATTACTATTGCTGCGCAAAATACTATTTTAGCAACAGGCGGAGCTGGTAAAGTCTATTTGTACACCACCAACCCTGATGTGAGCACAGGCGATGGCATTGCCATGGCGTGGCGTGTTGGCTGCCGTGTAGCAAACATGGAATTTATTCAATTTCATCCTACATGCTTGTTTCACCCGCATGCAAAATCATTCTTAATCAGTGAAGCTGTGCGTGGTGAAGGTGGTCTTCTTAAACTGCCTGACGGTAGTAGATTCATGCCCGGTCACGACCCGCGGGAAGAGTTAGCACCGCGCGATGTTGTCGCACGTGCAATTGACTTTGAAATGAAAAAACGCGGTTTAGATTGCGTACATTTGGATATTTCTGACAAACCACTTTCGTTTATTCAAGAGCATTTTCCTAATATCTACAAACGTTGCTTAGGCTTTGGCATAGACATCAGCAAAACGCCGATTCCCGTTGTGCCGGCAGCACATTACACATGTGGCGGCGTAATGACTGACGATAAAGGCCGCACCGATATTAAAAACTTGTATGCGATTGGCGAAACTGCCTGCACAGGCTTACATGGCGCCAATCGCCTAGCAAGCAATTCACTACTTGAATGTTTAGTATTTGGCCAAGCTGCTGCTGAAGATATTCTTAGTCAATCAAGCCAACCTTCACCACAACTACCCTATTGGGATGAAAGCCGCGTGACTGATGCAGATGAAGAAGTGCTCATTACGCACACTTGGGATGAATTACGCCGCTTTATGTGGAACTATGTGGGTATTGTGCGTACTGACAAACGCCTCAGCCGCGCGCTGCATCGCATCCATATGCTACGTGATGAAGTATTTGAGTTTTACAGCAACTTTAAAGTAAGTAACGATTTAATCGAACTGCGAAACTTGTTGCAAGTTGCTGAATTGATTGTTGAAAGCGCCATCTCTCGCAAAGAAAGTCGAGGCTTGCATTACAGCAAAGACCACACCAATACTGAAGCAGAACCTATCCCGACTATACTCGAACCATCAAATTATTACAGTTTACTAGATCAAGAAATAAACCATAAAACAAACCATGAGCATGTAAAAGAGCATTCACATTAAATGCCTAAGTTTTGCTTTACCTACATTCAGTTCTATTTTTTATCACAACAAGCCATGCTGAAGAAGGCATTTACAAGGTGACTTATGCTTAATGATGCAGATGCAGTCAAACTACGCCCAGTTAATGATAGTACAAGTGAATAAGGCTTCAAATTATGCCTAACTAGCATAGACTCGCCTAAACGCACTCAAGACTTTGGCCTAAAATCATGCCGTTCACTCATGAAGCTTTGCAAAGGTAAAAGGAATACTACAACCGCACAAATATCAGGCATAGACAAACCAACGTTTATTAGGCAAACCACAATGCAACAGAATTAATGTCAGCTATTATCAAGTAAAGCATGGCTTTGCTTGGCATTACCCACAATGGTCAAACGATGTTGTAATTTACGAAACTGCAAAAAATGTAAGTAGCCTTACACTGTGCCTTTGGATAAATGAAAATCCTATACCACCTTGGGTTTGGCGGCATGTGAATTAAATATAAGATAAAGTATTTAAATTCAAGTTGTAACAATCAAGTAAATAGTTTGTAAATGACTGATATTACAAAACGTCATTTTGTAATTCCAATCAAAAACTTGTTAAGTTATTCACACTAGCTAAAGTTTTACTTTAAGAATGCACTCCAAGTTTCACCACAAAACAATGCACGCATAACCATCTGATTTTAAAGAGTAAAATTAAACGATTACTATTTATACGATTTTTATAAAACCCTTATAGAACGCCATGTTACGCTTTTATATCACAGATAATCACAGAGTTATCCACAGATATTGTGGAAAGTACTTTTGTTACAAGCGTAGATAAATTAGTCAATCATTTAATTTAATTATTATCTAAATTAATGTGTTGATTTTCAGAAAAATATATTTTCGCTATCAATCCAAACCAATATCTATTTCTAGCTTTAATTGAAATTCACCGTATAATGCTCGCAGAAATATCAGCCCTATGCCAACCAATCAGCATAGCGGTCTTTACCCTTAATCTTCTTGATTATCAAATCACCTGAATGATTATTACATTTGCCTACCTCGATTGGTGTTGCTTCATAAGTAATAGGTCGGCTTAAATTCTAAGCTGGAGCTTTATACTTTGACAAATGAAACAATCCTTAACTTTAACGAGTTAGGCTTATCTGAACCCATCTTGCGTGCTATCAATGACGCAGGTTACACTACACCAACTCCAATTCAAGGCAAAGCCATTCCGCAAGTGCTAAGCGGCGGCGATTTACTGGCAGGCGCGCAAACAGGAACAGGGAAAACCGCTGGTTTTACACTTCCTATTTTGCACTTACTTAGCCAAAAACCTTTGAATGATGTCGCAAAAGGACGTCCACGCTGCTTAATGCTTACTCCAACGCGTGAGCTTGCTGCTCAGATTGAGGAGTCCGTTAAAACTTACGGCAAACATTTGCCACTGACTTCTACCGTGATTTTTGGCGGCGTCAATGCTAACCCGCAAATCTCACGCTTGAAAAAGCCATTGGACATATTAGTAGCAACGCCTGGCCGGCTTCTTGATCATGCCAATCAAAAGAACGTAGATTTGTCAGGTGTTGAGATTTTAGTTTTAGATGAAGCTGACCGCATGCTGGACATGGGCTTTATACGCGACATCAAAAAAATTCTCGCTATGTTGCCTAAGCAACGTCAAAACTTATTATTCTCAGCGACATTCTCAGATGAAATCAAAGCGTTAGCTGATGGCTTACTTCACAATCCAGGTTTTGTTGAAGTTGCACGTCGCAATACCGCGTCTGAGCTGGTTGAGCAAACGGTGCACATGGTTGCACAAGGCCATAAACGCGAGCTCATGAGCCATCTCATTAAGCACAACGACTGGAAGCAAGTGCTAATATTTACTCGCACAAAGCACGGCGCGAATCGCTTGGCAGAAAAACTGGTCAAAGATGACATCCAAGCTGCGGCAATTCACGGCAATAAAAGTCAAGGTGCTCGCACTAAGGCTCTGGCACAATTCAAAGATGGTAGCATGCGCGTGCTAGTAGCGACAGATATCGCTGCACGTGGTTTAGATATTGATCAATTACCGCAAGTGGTAAATTTTGAACTGCCAAATGTGCCTGAAGATTACGTGCATCGTATCGGCCGGACTGGCCGTGCAGGCAGCAGTGGTGCGGCAGTTTCATTAGTTGACCGTGAAGAATTGAAGCTACTTAAAGACATTGAAAAGTTGATTAAACGCGAGATTCCAAAAGTGCAAGTTGAAGGATTTACACCTTCTGATAAACCAGAACCTGAAGCACCTCGCTCAACTCAACCTCATGGCAGACCGCAACGTGGACATGGGCAAGGACAGCAACGTAAAGCGCATGTGGCTTCAAATAATGATGGCAGTGGTGCGAATGCGAATGCTGGTCGCAATCAAAACAGAAGTAATGGTCAGCGTAATGTACAAACTCAAGGTAAAAACCAAGCAGCATTCAGCACGGAAGGTCGCCCAATTCAAGGTAACCAACCTAAACCTGCGCAAAATCAAAACACAAAAAACATGTCTGAAGCAGCGCGCCATCAAGCCATGCCACAACAAGCACTATTCGTACCACCTAGCCCTAACCGCCATCAACCAAATCGTCAAAATGTAGCGCGGCCTAATGAAGGTCGAGGTAATTCAGGTAGAACCAATAGCAACCCAAACAGTACGCACAGGAGCGGTGGTCGAGGTCGTTGATTTAAGTTTTCATCTCCGCATATGCAGACAAATAGTCTTACTAAAACATCAATATTTTTCGCAAAATAGATTAAAATTCTAACCATAAAATTTTTAACACTCTGATTATAAAACAATAGGATAAGGATAGCCTCATGCAAATTGCAATGAATTCAGTAGTAACAATGACTTACGAACTTAAAAACGCTGACGGTGAAGTGTTAGAATCAAGCACCGAGCCAGTGGCCTATTTGCACGGTGGTTACGACAACATTTTTCCAAAAGTGGAAGAAGCCATGCATGGCAAAAGCGTCGGTGATGTTGTGATTGTAGATTTACAACCTGCAGATGCTTTTGGTGAATATGATGAAGAATTGGTTCAAATTGAACCAGCAAGCGCTTTTCCAGCATCAGATTTAAAAGTAGGCATGCAATTTGAAGGTGAAGACGAAACTGGCGAAGTGATTTTATACACAGTGACAGAAATAGCTGATGGCAAAGTAGTTGTTGATGGCAACCACCCTTGGGCTGGTGAGCGTGTTGTATTTAGCGCAACCGTTACTGCCGTGCGTGCTGCAAATAAAGAAGAAGTAACGCATCAACATGTACATGGCGCTGGTGGTCATCATCATTAATAGTGATAAGTTCTTAAAATTTTAAATAAAAAGCTCTCAATTTTGAACTGCACATCAAAAGTTGGACATTAAATCTATGTTTCAATTGGCTGTGCATGGTGACAAAAAATTGTTAGATTAAAGTAATCATCGTGCAGAATTTTAATTTAATAGAAAATTTTTACATACTTTAACAAATAATCATAATCATCAACAAAGCGCTTAAATTAAATTTTTTATGTGATAGAGCAATTCTAGCGCTTGCTTAGGCGTCAATTCATCAGGACAAACATTTTCCAAAACGCTGACCAATGGATGCAAATGTATTTCTGGCTCACTTGCATCAATTGCAAACAAATCCACTTGTGATGCGCCAGCAATCACACTTTGGTTTTCAAGTTGCTGCAATTTACGCTTTGCGCTCGCTACAACTGATTTAGGAATACCCGCCAACTGAGCCACCTGCAAACCATAACTTTGATTTGCAGCGCCCTCTTCTACTTTGTGCATGAATACAATGTTACTACCATGCTCAACCGCATCTAAATGTACGTTAGCTGCTTGTTTGAACTCGTCAACAATACGCGTTAGCTCAAAGTAATGGGTGGCAAATAATGTATAACTGCGATTTTTCTCAAGTAATTGTTTAGCCACTGCCCAAGCCAGACTCAAGCCATCAAAGGTTGAAGTGCCTCGACCAATCTCATCCAGCAATACCAAGCTTTTATCCGTAGCATTATGCAAAATGTTAGCTGTTTCAGTCATTTCCACCATAAAGGTAGAGCGACCGCCTGCCAAATCATCTGAGGCGCCAATTCGCGTCATTATGCGGTCAGTTTCACCAATTTTAGCCGACTTTGCTGGAACATAGCATCCACAATGTGCTAACAACACAATGAGCGCAGTTTGCCGCATAAAAGTCGATTTACCACCCATGTTTGGGCCTGTAATGAGTAACAACTGACGATAAGGATTTAATACCACATCATTTGCAATGAAAGGTTGGGCGATACTTTCAACCACAGGATGGCGACCATTCGAAATCTGTATGCCTGCTTCAGTCGTAAATTCTGGTGCAACATATTTTAAGGTTTCCGCACGTTCAGCAAAACAACTTAAAACATCGAGGCTGGCAACCGCACCAGCATTGGTCTGCAGGGCAGAGATAAATGGCATCAACTGCTCTAAGACTTCAGAAAAAAGATGTTTTTCACGCGCTAAAGCGCGGTCATTCGCGCTCAGCACTTTATCTTCAAAAGCTTTAAGTTCAGGTGTAATAAAACGCTCTACATTTTTAAGCGTTTGACGCCGCCGATAATCTGCAGGGGCAGTTTCAGCTTGCATGCGACTCATTTCAATATAAAAGCCATGCACACTATTGTATTCAACTTTTAAATTGCTAATACCTGTACGGGCTTTTTCGACAGCTTCGTATTGCAGTAAGAATTCGCCGTGATTATTTTGCAGTGCGCGCAACTCATCTAACTCTGCATCATAGCCATCCGCAATCACTCCACCTTCACGCAACACAACACTCGGTTCTGGTTTAATTGCTGTTGTTAGCAAATGTATCACTGCATTTGGTGCAGTTAGACTTGAACCTAGCGTTTTCAATAAACTTGTTTTCGAGCTTTGTAATTGCACTTGCAATAATGGTAACTGCTGCAAACTTGTGGACAAACCTGACAAATCTCTAGGTCTGGCTGTTTTTAGGGCGACACGGGCTGTAATGCGTTCTATATCGCCAGTATTTTTTAGTTGTTGAGTGATAGCGGCGTAAGTGTTATTTTGAATTAACTCATCGACTGCTTGATGGCGCTTCATCACCAAACTTCTATCTTGCAATGGATGGTGCAACCAGTGGCGCAAAAGTCGTGCGCCCATGGCAGTTTGTGTGGTGTTGAGCAATGAATACAAGGTGGGGCTTGCTTCGCCACGCAAGGTCATGTCAATTTCTAGGTTGCGCCGCGTGGCGGCATCTAACTGCACATAAGCGCTAGTCACTTCAACCGAAATTGCACTGATATGTGGCAAGGTCGTGCGTTGCGTGTGTTTCACATAATCAAGTAAAGCACCGGCAGCGCATATTGCTGGATTAAGGCTGACACAGCCAAAACCATTTAAGTCGTAAGTGTTGAATTGTTTGGTAAGTGTATTAAATGCACTGTCAAAATCAAACTGCCAAGGGCTCAATCGCTTTTTAGCCACTTTGCTCAAAGCAATTGCCGCATGCTGAAAATCATCAACTAGCAAAATTTCACTGGGGGCGATGCGCTCAATCTCTTGGCTCAACAGCCCGACCGCAATTTCACTTAAAATAAACGTTCCAGAAGCGAGATTTAGACGCGCTAAACCAATGATGCCTTCTGCTTGAAAGACGCTGAGTAGCTGGTTATCGCGAGATTCATCTAACAACGCAGTGTCGGTTAAAGTACCTGGCGTTAAAATGCGCACCACTTGCCTATCAACTGGACCTTTGCTGGTTGCTGGGTCGCCTACTTGCTCACAAATCGCAACTGCTTCACCTAACTTAGCCAACTTAGCCAAATAGCCTTCAGCCGAATGATAGGGCACACCCGCCATTTTAATTGGCTGCCCGTTACTACTTCCGCGATGCGTTAATGTAATGCCAAGTAAGCGTGACGCTTTTTCAGCATCTTCAAAAAACAATTCATAAAAGTCGCCCATGCGATAAAACAACAACATATCTGGATGCTGCGCTTTTAAGCCAAGATACTGGCGCATCATAGGCGTATGATTAGGCACTGATTCATCAGGGTTCATGGCTTCTTGAGTATTAGTCATGTTCTGCAAGCTTTTCTGCAGCAATTATTTCAGTCGACTTTTTAGGTGGAAAAATAAATTCACCTGGGTGCTGATTTAATCTTGTCGCTAAATTACTTAAAAGTAAACGCCATTGTTTAAAGCGAACTTTGCGAGATTTCATCGCCACGTAAAGTGCCAAGCCAAAGCTTACTGAAAGGTTTACAAAGCCAATTAACACTAAGCTTAAAGTAATATAAGCAGAGGCTTGCCAACTTAGCATAAAGTCTAAACCGACTGCGGCGTACCCAACAAATGCAGATGAGAAAGCAATGTGCCGAATATCAAACGGCAAACCAAATAGCACGCCTATCGCCGTCATACCGCCTAACAAACATCCAAAATAAAAGTTACCCGCTAAAGCACCTAAGTTATTTTCAATATAATGAGCAACGCGGTCTAATCGAGCAATGCCTAACAGTTTTTGCATCCACTTTAAAGCACGTAACCGTTGCGGAATCTTGTTATAAATAGCCAAATTATCATGGTAACCTGCAATTAAACCTGATAAAAACAAGCAAATCCCAGCAACAGCTGCATAAAACAAAGCGCCGCCGTGAACGGGATCAATATCCGCCAATAAATGATGTGCTTTTTCTGGCGATACAAAATGCTGTCCGCTAAAGTGAGAAATGCCCCAAGCAATGACCATGGCAACTGGAATTGCCAGTAACACGTTGCCAAAAATAGCCACTGCCTGACTACGCATGGTATTGGCAATCATCGCCACCAGATTATCCATTTCTTTAGAATTACTATCGGTCGCATCAATGCTGGCGGCAATCGCGGCAGCGGTCATGGCGGGTTGCTTGGTAGCCACAGTAAAATGCAAAATATGAATCAATATAAAACCTAATCCATAATTTAAACTGAATAAAATCGCCTCTGTAAGTGGCGCATAATGTTGCTTAGCAAATGTAACTTTGAACATCGCCATGACTGCAATGATAACGCCAGCGCCCATTGCGGAACGCATTAAAGCAAAATATTCGGCGCGGTTTCCAGTGATGTAATGTTCACCCGTGCGACTAGCATTCTCGGTTACACGTAGCGCCATTACCTCCATATTCTCACGCCAATGTTCACCTAAATCGTTTTTATGGCACTCGCTATAAACTAACTCTTTAAAAAGCTGTACTATTTTAAAATTTGAACCATTATTTTTATTTGCGTTGCCATCGATGTTGGCATAATCAAGAATCTGTAACAACGTTTCAAGTCGAGCAATTTGCTGCGTCATTCTTTGCAACAAAAATGTCAGTTGAATGCTGGTGCCTATAACAGCACTATTTCTCCGAATTTTAATCACCACTTCACTGCACTGATTAAGCATCACTAAGATATGTTTAATGTCAGCATTATTACTTTTTGAATTGAAATTATCAGCATCAGGTGAGGCTAAAAACTTGGCTAATTCTGTTTGCTGCGAAGTAAATGGCGAAGTGTGTAACTCAAGTTCTGGATGATTCCGCAATAACTCTGGCTCTAGGCCTAAAGCAGCGATTCGATAAGAAAGCACCTGAGTAGCCGCCAGCAAGCTCTGCCGACATGGTTCAATAATGCTGGCTGGTAATTCATCAAAACGCATCGCAACTATCAACTGCACCCAAACCTCATCGGGCACCGCCAGCACCCATAGCTCATCACTAGTTTTGTTGAAAAAGTACGAAAATAAATCAATTAGATAAGAACTATCAATCGCTTCTGGCAAGAGCTTATGCCCAATTCGTCTCCGCATCTCAGTAAAGAATCCCGAAAACGCCGAATGGCGAGCAATTAAGAATAATGAGATGGGTTTATGCTCACTTAGCAGTCGCAATATGACTTCGCGAAGTCGTCGTGCTTTTTCTATATCGTGATTCAGCAAAAAACAAAGTGACTGAATTGCCTTAACTGCCACCTCAACCTGATTAGGCTTTGTCGGCCGAATTTCTGCAATTAGGTTTGCGATAAACTCGGGGGTTGATTCCGGTAAGCAATGAGTGCCTTCTGCATGCTGCTTAAACAGATGCTCCATCATATTACTTCGATATTTTCAAATCGTCAGTTACATGTGGGCTCAATGTTTGCAACATTTGCGAAAATATTTTTGGATTTGCAGCAACGATATTTCCTGTTTTAAGCCAAGCCTCATTTCCTTCAAAATCGCCCACAATGCCGCCCGCTTCTTGAACAATTAGTCCCCCTGCTGCAATGTCCCAAGTAGACAGGCCAATTTCCCAAAAACCGTCATACCAACCTGCCGCAACATAGGCTAAATCTAATGCGGCTGAACCTGGTCTGCGAATACCAGTAGTTTTTTTAATCATGTCTTTCAGCATTGCTAAGTAAGTATCTAAGTGCGTAAAATCACGGAATGGAAAACCTGTTCCAATGATGGTTTCTTGGAGTTTGGTTCGTTGCGTCACGCGAATGCGCTTGTCATTTAAGAAAGCACCACGACCTTTAGTTGCCGTAAATAAATCATTTCTGTTCGGGTCATAAACAACCGCATGCGTCAGCACACCGCGTTCCTGCAGAGCGATTGAAATACAATATTGCGGAAAGCCATGTAAGAAATTGGTCGTGCCATCCAACGGATCAATAATCCAAATAAAATCTGCGGCAATGTTTGATTCACCACTTTCTTCGCCTAAAAAGCCGTGTGTTGGATACAGCTCTTTCAGCGTATCAATAATGGCCTGCTCTGCTGCCTTATCCACTTCAGTTACAAAGTCGTTATAGGTTTTGGTTTGAATTTTAAGTGAACCAATATCCTCTGAGGCACGTGTAATAATAGCGCCAGCGCGGCGTGCAGCTTTTACTGCGTTTGATAGCATAGGATGCATATTTTCTCGAATCTGTGAAGGTGCTTTGCCAATAGATTATCATTCTGCAAAACATGCATATGAAAATCTAAATGTAAAGTCGTGTTAAATAACTGATAAAATAGCATTTTAACGGTTATTGTCATGACTTCAAAATTAGATTCAACAAAATTACACACATTACACAATTTTCGTGTGGTGTTATGCCAAACCAGCCACCCTGGCAATATAGGCTCAGCCGCGCGAGCCATGAAAACCATGGGTTTAAATCAGCTGTATTTGGTTAATCCTGATAAATTTCCTGATGCTCATGCAACGGCGTTATCAACAGGTGCAGCCGACTTACTTGAAAATGCAGTTGTCACTCAAACTTTAGCCGAAGCGCTGACTGGCTGTGCTTTTGCAATAGGCATGAGCGCGCGTAAACGTGGACTATCGCATGAGTTAGTCAATGTGCGAACAGCTGCAGAAAAAGCCATAGAAATAGCCGATAAGCAAACCGTTGCCTTAGTATTTGGCACGGAAATGAGCGGCTTATCAAATGCTGAACTTGATCATTGCCAAATGTTAGCTATGATTCAAGCTAACCCAGATTACTCGTCGCTCAACTTAGCGGCCGCAGTTCAAGTCATGTGCTACGAGTTAAGAATGGCTGCCCTTTATGAAGAAAACTTAGAAAATGACAATCTAAGTCCAAATGTAAAGCCTGAGTATGCAACAATAGATAGCTTAGAAGGTTTTTACGCGCATTTAGAAGAAACGTTACTACATATCGGCTACTTAAATCCCGCCGCCCCCAAAAAGCTCATGGAACGATTAAGGCGTATTTACGCAAGAATTAGGTTGGAAAAAGAAGAAGTTAACCTGTTACGTGGCATACTTACATTAACTGTAACTCCACGAAAGCACGACAAGTACTAATATTATGTTTGATCACGTAAAAGAAGATATCGCAATTGTATTTGAGCGCGATCCGGCAGCAAGAACGCACTGGGAAATACTCACCACCTATCCAGGTGTCCATGCGCTGCTGATGCATCGTGCGTCGCACTGGCTTTGGACACAGCGCTTATATTGGTTAGCTCGCTTCAATTCACATATCTCTCGCTGGCTTACTGGCATTGAAATTCACCCTGGTGCAACCATCGGTCGCCGCGTTTTTATTGACCATGGCATGGGTGTGGTGGTTGGTGAAACTGCTGTGATTGGTGATGATTGCACGCTTTACCACGGCGTAACGCTCGGTGGCACTTCATGGAACAAAGGCAAACGTCACCCTACGCTTGAAAATGGCGTAGTAATAGGTGCTGGCGCAAAAGTATTGGGGCCGATTACTGTGGGTACTGGCGCTAAAATTGGCTCAAATGCAGTCGTTGTAAAAGACGTACCAGCCAATGCTACTGCAGTTGGTATTCCTGCGCGCATTTTAGAGGAAGAAAAAAACAACAATACGGATGCTAGTAAAAATACTAGCTTTACCGCTTATGCCGTGATTGACGATAACGATAAATTCAATCATGAGGCGATGTCTAAAGCATTGCAAACATTGCTAGATCACAGCGCAACACAAGATGCCAAGCTAGCTGAAATGTCTTTTCAATTACAGGCACTAAGTAATGATGAAGCCGGTGATACCAAAGTAGCTACCGCGTTTGATATAAAAAAACCGTCGAAAAGAAAATCTTCAAACATCAAGTAAATTAGCTGAAGCACTAGTTTAATCTGCTTTAATTAGCGACAAAGCTAAATGAACTTAAATGCGCTAATAGTTGACTAAAGTTATCAGGTATTATAAAATAACTTTCAATTATTTAGGCGATATTTAACCATGAAACTTACTACTAAAGGCCGTTTTGCCGTTACTGCAATGCTAGACTTAGCATTGCATGAAGCCACAGCGCATAGCCAGACAAAGCTGGCAGGTGGCATACCAAATAATATCAAACCCGTCACCCTCGCTGGCATCAGTGAGCGCCAAAACATTTCATTATCTTATTTGGAGCAATTGTTTAGCCGCCTGCGCCGTCAAGGTTTAGTCAGTAGTGTTCGTGGCCCAGGTGGCGGCTATAAGCTTGCAAAAAATTATACTGATATTTCAGTGGCTGAAATTATCAATGCGGTAGATGAGCAAATAGATGCCACTCAATGCGGTGGACACGAAAACTGTAAAGATGAAGGTCGCTGTATGACACACGATTTATGGTCTGCACTAAACACTAAGATTCTAGATTACCTTGCAGGCGTAAGCTTGGCCGATATGGTTGACTCACAAACATCAGGCAAAAAAGTAACTATTACGCCGCGTGCTAGTCATACCTGTAATGAAAATGGCTCTTCAATCCAAGCTGTAGTCGCTTAACACGACTAGTATCTTACAAATGGCCAGCATATATTTTGATCATAATGCAACCACAGCGCTTAATAATCGCGTATTGGACGTCATGTTACCATGGCTAAGCAATCAAGCAGGCAATCCAACTAGTCGTCATATTTATGGCCGTTCAGCGCGTGATGCCATAGAGCATGCAAGAGCGCAAGTAGCTGAAACTTGCGGCGCCAATACTTCGCAAGTGGTATTTACATCATGTGGTACGGAAGCGAATAATTTTGCAATAAAAGGCATTTTGGCAATTAACCCGACCAGCACTTCAGCGCAAATTTTAACGAGTGCAGTTGAGCATCCATGTGTAACTCGGCCAGCAATATCGATGCAACAACATGGTTATATCAATCAGCAAATTGCAGTTGATACACACGGAAAAGTAGATTTAGCTGAATTTAAATTACAGCTTAGAAAAGCAACCAGCTTAGTTTCAGTGATGTTAGCCAATAACGAAACAGGGGTGATACAAGATGTAAATTCAATTGCCGAAATGGCACGTAGTGCAGGCGCGATCGTTCATACAGATGCTGTGCAAGCATTAGGCAAGTTTGATTTAAATTTTGCTGATTTGAACGTAAACGCGATGACAATTTCCAGCCATAAGATTCATGGGCCTCAAGGTGCAGCAGCGCTAATTTTGGATAAAAAATTAGATATGCATCCACAGTTGCATGGTGGTGGACAAGAAAAAGGTTTGCGTAGCGGCACGGAAAATATTGCAGCAATCGTTGGTTTTGGCGCAGCCTGTGAATTAGCCACTAGTAATAGGGTGAATTTTGTGGCTCAAACAGCAGCTTTACGTGACCAACTTGAGCAAGGTTTAAAAGCATTAAATGTAAGCATTTTTGGTAACAAGGTAGCACGTATCCCTAACACCAGCTTCTTTGCGATTGACGGCATAGAAGGCGAAACTATGGTGATGGCTTTAGATCGCAAAGGTTACGCGGTTGCAAGTGGGTCAGCTTGCTCCAGCGATAGCACAGAACCTAGCCATGTATTACTGGCCATGGGTGTGCCAGCAGATTTAGCGCGCGGTGCTGTAAGAGTGAGTTTTGGCGCTAATAATACAGCTGAGCAAGTAACAAATTTTTTAGCAACATTAAGAAATGAAATTTTAAGGCTGAGGCAAATGTCAGCCATTGCAGCCTAATTGTATAAACTTTAGCCTGTAAAAACGTATCACTTAAAATATGCAAGGATAAATGAAAGAATGTCAGCATCATTAGAAATTCCAGTTTCAACATATGCAGAAGATAGCATGCATCCAATTTATTTGGATTATTCAGCAACAACTCCTGTAGATCCGCGTGTAGCTGAAAAAATGATTCCGTACATTACGGAACACTTTGGTAACCCAGCTTCTCGTAGTCATCCGTATGGTTGGACCGCTGAAAAAGCGGTAGAAAATGCACGTGAAGAAGTGGCTAAATTAGTTGGAGCAGACCCACGCGAAATCGTCTGGACATCAGGTGCAACTGAATCTAACAACCTTGCAATCAAAGGTGCAGCAAATTTTTATAGCAGTAAGGGTAAACACATTATCACTATCACTACCGAGCATAAGGCGGTGATTGATCCGATACGTGAACTTGAACGCCAAGGATTTACCGCAACTTACTTAGATCCTGAGCCTAATGGCTTAGTAACTTTAGATAAATTCAAAGCGGCTATTCGTCCTGATACCGTATTGGCTTCTGTGATGTTGGTCAATAATGAAATTGGTGTAATCCAAGACATCACTGCCATAGGAAATATCTGTCGTGAAAATGGCGTAATTTTTCACGTAGATGCTGCGCAAGCCACCGGAAAAGTACATATTGATTTAGAAAAACTACCTGTCGATTTAATGAGCTTCAGTGCGCATAAAACTTACGGTCCAAAAGGCATTGGCGCTTTGTATGTTCGCCGTAAACCGCGCATTCGTATTGAAGCGCAAATGCACGGTGGTGGTCATGAGCGTGGCATGCGTTCCGGCACGTTAGCGACGCATCAAATCGTTGGTATGGGTGAAGCGTTTAGAATTGCTCGCGAAGAAATGGATTTGGAAAATGCGCGCATTCGCCGCTTACGCGACAAATTGCTACATGGCTTAGAATCCATGGAAGAAGTTTACGTGAATGGTGACTTAGAAAACCGCGTACCGCATAACTTGAATATTAGTTTTAATTATGTAGAAGGTGAATCACTTATTATGGCAGTAAAAGGCATTGCCGTTTCGAGTGGCTCTGCATGTACATCAGCCAGCTTAGAACCAAGCTATGTATTACGTGCTTTAGGCCGTTCTGACGAATTAGCACACAGCTCGATCCGCTTTTCAATTGGTCGCTTCACGACTGAAGAAGATGTTGATTACACAATCAATTTGATGAAAAGTAAAATTGAAAAATTAAGAGAATTATCCCCATTGTGGGAAATGTTTAAGGACGGTGTTGATCTATCCAAAGTTCAATGGTCCGCACACTAGAGGAGTACGAAAATGGCATATTCAGACAAAGTTTTAGACCACTACGAAAATCCACGTAATGTTGGCACATTAGATAAAAACGATCCAAACGTTGGCACTGGCATGGTTGGCGCACCAGCATGTGGCGATGTAATGAAATTGATGATTAAAGTAAATGATGCAGGCATTATTGAGGATGCTAAATTCAAAACTTACGGTTGTGGTTCAGCCATTGCCTCAAGCTCATTGGTAACAGAATGGCTTAAAGGCCGTTCCATTGAAGAAGCTTATGCGATTAAGAATTCAGAAATCGCTGAAGAACTAGCGTTGCCACCAGTGAAAATTCACTGTTCAGTTTTGGCTGAAGATGCAATTAAAGCAGCAGTTGCAGACATTAAAGCAAAACAAGCTACAAAAGAGGTTGCCTAATTTATGGCAATAACACTCACAGAAACCGCGGCTAATCGTGTAGAAAAATTCCTTGCCAATCGAGGCAAAGGCATTGGCCTACGCTTAGGAGTTAAAACTACCGGTTGCTCAGGCATGGCGTATACACTAGAGTTTGTAGACGAGATGCATCCAGAAGACACCGTTTTTGAAAGTCACGACGTTAAAGTGATTGTTGACCCAAAGAGTCTTGTTTACATTGATGGTACAGAATTAGACTTTACCAAAGAAGGTTTAAATGAAGGCTTTAAGTTTAACAATCCCAATGTGAAAGACGAATGCGGTTGCGGTGAAAGCTTTACAGTGTGAATCTAAATTACTTTGAGTTGTTTGATCTTAAACCAATATTCAACGTTGAATTAGCCACATTAGAAAGCAATTTTCGTAAGATACAATTTGAGTCGCATCCAGACAGATTTGTAACTGCCTCAGCTGCTGAAAAATTGGGTGCTATGCAACGAGCAACGCTAGCTAATGAAGCTTTTATTTGCATAAAAAATCCAGCTCGTCGTGCAAAATATCTATTAGAATTGCAAGGTATCACTGCGATCAGTGAATCCAACACCGCCATGCCAACAGATTTTTTGATGCAGCAAATGGAGTGGAGAGAGGCAACGGAAGATGCTGTGTCGGCTAAAGATATCACCGCTTTAGATAGGTTACTTAGTGAAATTCGAGTCGAAGCAAATAGTTTACAAGAGCGTTTAGTCAGCTTGCTAGATGTGCAGAAAGATTACTTCGCTGCCACTGATACCACTCGCAAACTTATTTTTATCGATAAAGTCTCTGAAGATATTAATCGCGCAATAGAAGAAATAGACATTTAAAATAGCAATAAACTGATGGCACTTACCTAATGGCATTACTGCAAATATCTGAACCTGGCATGAGCGCCGCACCGCACCAACACAAGTTGGCAGTGGGCATAGATCTAGGCACCACAAACTCTCTAGTAGCCACAGTAAAAAGTGGTATGGCTACTGTATTGCAAGACGAGCACGGTCATGCGCTACTTCCTTCTGTGGTACGCTACATGCCAGAGGGTGAAGTGGAGGTTGGTCATGTAGCACAAGCACAGCAGAGCAACGATCCTGTGAATACCATTGCTTCAGCCAAACGCTTTATGGGGCGTAGCCTAAAAGATATTGCTGACAGAGCGCACATTCCATACAACTTTGTTGATAGCTCTGACTCAACCAAAATACTGCAGTTGCAAACCAGAGCAGGTTTGAAAACGCCAGTAGAAATTTCTGCGGAAATTCTTAAAACACTCAAAGCACGCGCCGAAAAGTCGCTTGGTGGCGAATTAGTCGGCGCAGTAATTACCGTGCCTGCATACTTTGATGATGCACAGCGCCAAGCTACAAAAGATGCCGCTCGCTTGGCTGGCCTAAATGTGCTACGGTTATTAAATGAACCTACCGCAGCAGCTGTGGCCTATGGCCTAGACAACGCGGCAGAAGGCACTTTTGTAATTTACGATTTAGGTGGTGGCACATTTGACGTCTCAATTCTAAAGCTTACTAAAGGTGTATTTGAAGTACTTGCCACCAATGGTGATTCTGCACTGGGTGGCGATGATTTTGACCACCGCATTTATTGCTGGATTCTAGATAAGATTCGTGAAAGTAGTAGCAATTTTAATCCACTTGTTGAAAGTGACACTCGCCTGCTACTCACTAAAGCGCGTCAGGCTAAAGAGTGGCTAACTGATAATTATGAAGCACAGATTGTCTGCCGTTTGAGCAATGCCACTTTGGTTGATGTAACGCTAACCTCAGCTCAGTTTGTAGATCTCACACAACAACTCGTTATGAAAACGCTCTCTCCAACACGCAAAGCTATGCGCGATGCCAATCTAAGCCTTGAAGATATTAAAGGCGTAGTGTTAGTCGGTGGTGCTACACGTATGCCACAAGTCAGACATGCTGTTGAAGAATACTTTAAACAAACACCACTAACGAATTTAGACCCGGATAAAGTAGTCGCACTAGGCGCGGCGATTCAAGCTAACGCATTGGTTGGCAATCGTAGCGGCAATGAGTTACTACTATTAGATGTCACCCCGCTTTCTTTAGGTTTAGAAACCATGGGGGGCTTGGTAGAACGTATTATTCCACGCAATAGCACATTACCAGTTGCACGCGCACAAGACTTCACCACCTACAAAGATGGCCAAACGGCTATGAGTATACAAGTGGTGCAAGGCGAGCGCGAATTGGTAGCTGACTGTCGTTCACTAGCACGATTCGAATTGCGCGGCATTCCTCCAATGGTTGCTGGCGCTGCGCGTATACGTGTGACTTTCCAGGTAGATGCGGATGGCTTACTTTCAGTGACTGCTCGCGAACAAACCAACGGCGTTGAATCGCATGTGGTGGTTAAACCATCGTATGGATTGAGCGAAGATGAAATTACGCTCATGCTAAAATCATCTTTTGGCAACGCTGAATCTGATAAAAAAGCACGTATGTTGGCTGAAGCACGCGTATCGGCAGGCGCCATCATCAACTCAGTTACCTTAGCATTAGTTTCCGATAGAAATCTGATTAGCGAACAAGAAAAATTAGCAATTGAAACTGAAATACAAAAACTGCACATTATTACCAGCGCTGAAGATGCTGTCGCTATTAACAAAGCGGTTGATAGCTTAAACCATGCAACTGAAGCATTCGCTGCCGCACGTATGAATGCTAGCGTAAGCCGAGCCTTAGCGGGTAAGAATTTAGAGGATATTAAATTGTAAGAGCGAGTTTATTCGCGATTTGTAAAACTAACAGTCCCCTCGCCCTTTAAGGGAGAGCTAGAGAGCGGGTAAGATATCACCCCCATCCTAGCCTTCCCGCTAGTGCTGGAGGAAGGAAAATATAAGAAATGCCACAAATCATTGTATTGCCACACGTAGAACTCTGCCCTGAAGGTGCAGCAATTGAAGCAAAAAAAGGTGATTCCATTTGCGATACCTTATTGAATAATGACATTGATATTGACCACGCCTGTGACAAGGTATGCGCATGCACCACTTGCCATGTGATAATACGAGAAGGTTACAAGAGCCTTAATCTGACTGAAGATAACGAAGAAGATTTGCTTGATAAAGCCTGGGGATTGGAGCCAAACTCAAGACTCTCATGTCAAGCCATCGTTGGTGATCATGACTTGGTAGTAGAGATTCCCAAATACAGTATCAATATGGCGAAAGAGGGCCACCGTTAGTAGAAAATATTTTTGAGGGAAATGACTCAGCATGCCTAAACTAATGACCTTATTTGTAATGTCATGACCATCTTTTTCTGAACGTTGTGTGGTTAGGGCTTTATTAAAATAATCTTTTTTCAACGCAAGAAAGTTTAACATTACCTCGAATAATCCTTGGTTATTACTATTTTATTTTTAAGTGCGTGATGGCTTATTTAAGTATGGCTAACCTTTACACTAAACACTGCTAAAGTCGAAAACCGCTAGTAAAACCAAAGTGTCACTAGCGGGTTTCTCATCTTTGTTACAAACTAACCAACAATCAACTCTTAAAAACATTTCTGTTAAATCAATTTTTCAGATATCTTTAACTTCAATTATTGAGGCTAAGAAAATTTTTAAGCAAGCATCAATCGTTAACTTTCATGTCGTAACTGGGCGTTTTAAAGCATTATCTGGTTATTAGACATTAATAGTATTTTCCAGTAATTTTACCTTACCCGTAGCAATATCATAAACGCCACCCACGATACCAATCTGTTTCTTATCAAGCATTTCGTAGATAATATCGCTAGAACTAATAATCTGACGAATCTGCAACTTCACGCTCAACTCACAAATTTCCTGCACAAAGTCATTATTTCCGGAATTTTGATCTTGAACCGCAAAATGCGACTCACGCACCGATGGGCGGATGTAACTGATGAGCTCACCGATATGCCCGCCTTTAAAATCATCACATGCTGCTTTCACAGCACCACAAGATGTATGGCCGAGCACAACTACCAGTTTACTGCCGAGATACTTAGTAGAAAACTCTAGACTACCAATCGCCAGTGTACTCGCTACATTGCCCGCCAGGCGAACGCTAAACACATCGCCCAAGGCTTGGTCAAACAGCATCTCTACAGGCGCGCGAGAATCACTACAACTTAAGACAGATGCGAAAGGATGTTGCTTGTCCTTAGTAAGCTGAACAAGAGTCTGCATATCCTTATGTGAAGCAAGGTTACTCTCAAAACGCCGGTTACCTTCTAACAGGATATCTAGCGCTTCTTTTGGTGTCATTTTGTCACGGTCTAACAACGGGTGTTTATACATAATACTCTCCTTAAAATTAATACTTGGGTTGAATAAAACCGACTGTTTCTACAACGATGTTCTTGAGATTAGCATGTAGATGATAATCTCGCAGGTACTCAACAATATCGTAAGAAATAGATCTTGATTTGCTGCAATCGATAATCACCTTAGAATTGGCAGGGATAGCCTCCAAAGCATCGATGATACGTGCCTTGTTGAAGAAAGATACTTCTTCCGCCAGCACGATATGGTGCACCTCGATGCCATCTTCCATGGTCTGAACATCATTCATGTGATAGCTATTACGGTAGCTGTGATGTAGCGTAAATATCAAAGCGATAATTAGCCCGGCAATAATACCCGTCAACAAATCGGTAAAGATGATCACAAGTATCGTCAGAATAAACGGTGCAAACTGTTCCCAGCCCAAGTCATACATCTGCTTGAAGAGTGCGGGCTTAGCCAACTTATAACCAACGATAATCAACACTGCTGCAAGACTGGCCAAAGGAATCCAGTTTAAGTATTCGGCAATGGTGATAGCACTGATTAACAGGAAGAAACCATGAATAATCGTCGACGCTTTAGTTTTAGCACCAAACGTGATATTGGCTGAACTTCTAACAATAACTTGTGTGATTGGCAGACCTCCAATCAAGCCAGAAATTAAATTACCCAAACCTTGCGCTTTCAATTCTTGGTTAGTTGGCGTCACACGTTTATAGGGGTCAAGCTTGTCGGTTGCCTCTACGCACAGCAAAGTCTCCAGACTTGCCACTACAGCCATTACAAACGCCACTTTATATACCTGAAGATTCGTTAACTGCGAGAAATCTGGCATAGAAAATTGACCAAAGAACTCACCCAAGCTATTGGCGACAGGTAGGCTAACCAGTTGGTCACTTTGCAATTGGAAAGGTAGCATGCCTTTGTTCATAAGGAATGTGGTGAGCATGCCTAGTAAAACAACTACAATCGGGCCCTGAATCACCTGAAAGAACCTGTGTTTCTTAGAAAGAATAGTATCCCACAAAATAAGAATCGCCAGAGAAACCATCACAATCAATGCCGCACCAGGTGTGATGAACTGCCAAGCTGACATGATTGCTTCAAAGGTGTTCTGACCATCTTGCTGAATAAATGCATCACTACCCATTGCGTCCCGATCGTAACCAAGCCCGTGGGGAATCTGCTTGAGGATAATCAACAAGCCAATTCCGCTCAACATCCCCTTAATCACCGAAGATGGAAAGAAAAAAGCAACAAAACCAGCCTTTAAAAATCCGAACAACAGCTGAAATATACCAGCAATCATCACCGCCAACAGAAAGGTTTCCCAATTGCCTAGCGTTGCAATCGCACCTAACACAATCACCGCCAAACCAGCGGCTGGACCGCTAACACCTAGTTGTGATCCGCTTGCAAAACCGACCACGATCCCGCCGACAATACCTGCCACGATACCAGAGAATAGAGGTGCACCTGATGCAAGTGCAATACCTAGGCAAAGGGGCAGCGCAACAAAAAATACGACTATGCTGGCTGGTAAATCACTTTTAATCTCTTTGAATAAATTCATTTTTGTTCTAACTCCTTGTATAAAAATGATGGTAATTAAGCTAATCAACTTGAGGATATACTAAAGAAATCATATTAATGCTTTAACCAAAAATATGACCAGAAATATAACCACAAAAGCCCTGCCAATTAAAAATTGGCAGGGCAAGATTAAGTCAATAATATGACACTTCAATGACATTAGTCAGTGTTTTTCTCCGCATATGGGCGTTTACCTAACATATTCAAACGCATCTGCTTGTGCTTTGCATCAACTTCGACGTTTTCATTAATCAATGTTGCACCTTCAAAGTTTTCTTTCTTATTAGCTGACTCATCAGGCACTTGCTGATATGGGCGCTTAGAAAGATTTTGTTTGTTGATGTGTTTGTAATCTTCGCCTGCAAACACAGAGCCAGCGGCTAATAAAGTTGCTGCAGAAAGTAAAGTCACTAAATATTTGCTTTTCATGATAAATCTCCAATTCATTTTTAATTGATTTCTAAATACTGCTTCTTAGTAAGGTCGTTTGCTTAACATATTCAGGCGAAATGTTTTACGGTCATTTAAAACCGCATCATCCGATACTTGATCAGCGATCAATGTTGCGCCTTCCCATTGCTGATCTTTTTTCTGAGTATTGTTTTCAACGACTTGCTGATACGGACGCTTAGATAAATTCTGTTGATTGATATTTTTGTAGTCCACTTCTGCATGTACAGAACCAGCAGCTAATAATGTTGCTACAGAAAGTAAGGTAACTAGATATTTGCTTTTCATGATAATTCTCCAATTCATTTTAAGTGATGCCTCAATAGTGCTTTTAGTAAGGACGTTTGCTTAACATATTCAAGCGCAATATTTTATGATCATTTAACATGACATCTTCCGATGCTTGATCAGCGATCAATGTCGCGCCTTCCCATTGCTGATCTTTTCTCTGAACATTGTTTTCAACGGCTTGATGAAACGGTCTTTTAGAAATAAAATTCTGGTTGTGTACGTTGTTTTTCGAACTAACGTTAGCATGTGCTACACCACTCATCAATAACACTGCTGAAGAAACAACTACTACTAAATTTAACACTTTCATTCTGTTCTCCTTTTGAGAATATTTAACTTTTGTTTCAGGTTTTTTATTGCTTTGTTGATGGAATGCATTATGAACGTCCTTAGTCAACTAAAAATCTACCAGTATAGGTATAACGGTGTATACTGAACGGCATATGCCAAATGACCTACATGAAGATCTAGTTCAGCCAAGTAGCGCCCGTGCGCTTCGTCAAAGCTTGAAAGAGACACAAGCAAACGACACGCATTTGCGTCTTTATCTTAACTTTGGTCAGCAATTATTTATGCACGGCTGGAGCATGAATGCCGCGAGCACCCTGCTTCACTCACTCAGCAACCTCATTTCTGCACAGCATGCGTTACTGGCTATCGAAAACTCAGGCAAGCTTGTTATATTCACACAAATTGGACAAACGCTCCCTATTGGTGCAAGAGTCCCCATGATGGGGATATTAGCCATGATGCTTAAAAACCCAGTACAATTTACTGTATATGAGAACAAAAACACACAACTATGGACGCATGGGGATGCAAATCATCATGAATGTTTGATTCCAATTGCTTTAGCACAGCATGGGAAAGGGATACTCGCGCTATCCGGCAAGAAACTCATGCTAAGCCAACTAGAGCTTGAAGCTTTGCATGCGGTTTCAGGATTAGTTGCGCTAGCGATTTCACAACATCAAGGGCCAGCACGCACCGAAGCGGACTTGTCCATCTTAGAAACATTAACGCCTAGAGAGCGTGAAATTTTGGCATTATTACCAGCTGGCCTAAGTAATAATGAGTTAGGTGCAAAGCTAGGCATTGCATCTGGGACCGCCAAAATACATGTGGAACGCATTCTAAATAAACTTGGTGTTAAAGATAGAACTCAGGCTGCAGTTAAAGCGGTTGAACTGGGTTATAGATCTTGATAAGCAATCATTAATTCTGATGAAAATCGTGATGACGACTAAACAGCCCACTTCAAATAAGAGAGAAAACTTAAGTTTTCTACACTGGATAGCACAAGCCTGGCAAGACCTACCTCTAGGATTTAAAGGTGTGTTCGTGATTACACTGCCCCTAGCCGTGCTACTTGCATCATTAGGCTCATTATACTTACGTGAGCTAGAGTCCACCAAGCTCGAGAACCAATTGAAACATGCATTGCAAAACCAGCGCGATATTCAAACGGTACACACGCAACTCCTCGAAGCATCCACAGGTGTGAGAGATTACTTACTCACAGGGGATAAACACTTTTTGAGCATTTTTTTTGAAGCGGAAAAAATGCTGCCAAAAATCATTCTAACACTGGAACAGCACTTAGAAAGCGATCAGCAAAAAGAGCGACTATCGATGATTTCACCACTCGTGGCGAAAAATTTGGCCGATTTAAAAGCACTTTCAACATATGAGACCGAAATAGCGTCGGACAGCTTGATCGCACAATTCAAATCTCAGGTAGACACCCTAGATAGACTGAGAAAAGAAATTGAAGCACTTAACGCAGAAGAAGCATTGTTAGTTGAACTAGATCAACAGGAAATTTTCTTACAGCGGCAGCAAAACCTCATCGTTACATTGATTGCTACGGTAGCAGGCATCATCGGCTCACTCATGGCTGTATGGATATTCTCACGCACGATCGTAAAGCGCGTCCGCCTTCTGCGGGATAGCGCAGGACATTTGGCTCGTGCAGAAGCCCTAGACTTACCTTCAAGCAGCCGAGATGAGTTAGGCCAATTATCTGACGAACTAGACCATGCATCACAACTCCTCGCCAAAAATATTAGCGATGCCATTCAGGCGCGGCAAGAAGCAGAAGAGGCGAGCGCTTCAAAAAGCATGTTTTTATCACGCACCAGCCACGAACTTAGAACACCCCTTAATGCAATTTTAGGATTTGCTCAATTGCTAGAAGAAGATTTACCTCCTGGAAAACAACTTAATAGCGTATTGTTGATTAAAGGCGCCGGCCAGCATCTGCTTAAATTAATCAATGAAGTACTAGAAATCGCCAGGATTGAATCTGGAGAGGATTCACTAGAGCTAACCCCCACGCTAATTAATGGTCTTTTAGAAGAGGCCACGCACTACATTGCACCAATAGGCAAAATTCGGGACATTGAAATTAAATGTGTGGCAACACCCGATTTATGGGCCATAGTCAACCGGCAAAAGTTATTGCAAGTGATATTAAACTTACTCTCCAACGCGCTTAAATATGGGCCTGTCAGCTCGGTTGTACAATTTAATGCCTATCGTAAAAATGAGCAGATTATCATTGAAGTAGAAGATTCTGGGGCAGGTATTCCAATCACGTTAAGGGAAAGAGTATTTACACCATTTGATAGATTAGGTGCTGAAAATACCAAAGTAGAGGGCACTGGTCTAGGCTTGGCCTTATCAAAACAAATCATGCTAGCAATGCATGGTAGCATTCATCTGGCAGAGGACAAAAGTTTATTTTGGATTGAAGTTGCAGCTTGTAAGCCCAGTGTTTCTCCATCCGTGCTCACGCCACAAATAAAAAAATTAAAGCCATTGAATCTGTCAGACAAGCATTCGATTCTTTATGTAGAAGATAACATGAGCAACCGTGCACTGGTTGAAGCGATTATTTTACGTCAGCGAGATTTACGCATTCATTGTGTTTCTACCATCAAAGACGCCAAACAATATTTAAATGAATTAGTCCCCTCGTTATTGTTGATTGATCTAAATCTGCCAGACGGTTCAGGCGAGAGCCTAGTGCACTATGTACATGCCGAACCGCGATTAAAAGATATACCCATGATGATTCTAAGTGCAGACGCACTGCCAGAATCAATCAATCGCTTACATGACGCAGGCGTGGCACATTACATGACAAAACCATTAGATGTGGCTATTTTTAATAAACAAATCAGAGAACTCATCCATAATCAGGAAGAAAAAAGTCAGGACATCAAATGAACGAGTCGGAAATTTTAAATGCCAAAATATTAATTGTGGATGATGCAGAAGCCAATTTAAAACTATTGGAAGATTTATTAGCTAGAGAAGGCTTCAATCAAATCATCAGCACCGCGGACTCTACCCGTGCAATGGATTTATTCAAGGCCTTTGAGCCTGATTTAATATTGCTGGATCTAATGATGCCCGAATTAGATGGATATGCCGTGCTTGAAATGTTGTCACGTCATATTTCAAAAGATGAATACTTGCCAGTATTAGTGCTAACGGCAGATGCAACGATTGGTGCAAAGAGAAAAGCCTTGGCACTAGGTGCCAAAGACTTTTTGACCAAACCCTTCGATACTATCGAAGCGATGTTGCGTGTGTGGAACTTACTGGAAACCCGTATTTTGTATCGTCGCCTAAAGTCTCTCAATGCCTCAATAAAACCCGCTGTCCATATGCACCGAGCCCCTGAAAGCACAGCTGAATAGCGAGCCTTATACTTTACTCAGTTAACAATGCCAACTGATACAGCGCAATATTAGCACGTGCGGTTTTTTCAGCTATTTTATTTAAATACTCAATTGCTTGACGATGCTCACTATTGAGTGACAGTACTTTTTTAAAGTGATCTTCCGCTTTATCATAAGCTTTAGTTTCATACTCAGCTGCAGCCAAGTAAAACCAGGATTCAGCTGCATTCGGCTCGTTACTTACCCAAGCTTGAGAAACGGCTAACAAAGACTTCCAATCTTTTGAAACATAAGGGTATACCACTTGCATGAAGAAGGGACGTTGTTTCTCGCTTGCAGCCCAAAAAGGTTTTTCACTTTCCACTCCTAGTAACTGAGCCGGTTTGTTCATCAAAGCTTGTACCCACTCAACTGGCATATAGAAATACTGTGCTTGGTTGCCTTGGCTTTTTAAGGTGATGATCCCTACCAAATAACCTGTCTCATCAAACACGCCACCGCCACTTGCACCTAATCTGAAAGTGCTGGTTGCGCGTATCACAACACTGCCATCCATCGGAAACATACCCTTGACGACACCAAAAGTATTCACTGGTGCTGTTGTCTTGTCAGGATATCCAACTGTGAAAACTGCAGTTTCATATTTCAAGTTTTTGCTAGCCCCTATTTTTGCAATAGGCGCATCTAAATTTTCTACCGTTAAAATGCATAAATCATGATGCCAATCTGGCTTAACAGCAGTGGCCAAATGTGCAACACCGTTTACAATTATCTCAACATCATGTGCATCGGTCACTACATGACAATTGGTCACTACTTGATCTTTAGCAATTACCACAGCGGATCCTAATCCATGAGACCCATTATTGTGCTTAACTTGCACCCGCAACACTTGGGCATTCAACTCACGCACCATTTCATCCGCAGGCATCGCCCACGCAATATTAGCTAAACATCCAATAAAAAATGTCGACCCTAATATGGCTAAATTAAATACTTTAAGATAATGTTTCATCATTGCTTGCCTCGCTAAACCATGTTGAACGTTACTTACAATCAATACATTGCAATAACCGTTCCAACCAGTAAAAATTTGGCATAGCCTAACCTGAAATCCTTTATAAACAAGGATTTAGGCAATGTATAGAAAAGAAAAAGGCCTCTAAAATCTAGTGGCCTCTAAAGAAAATTCCGCACATTATCAGTGCGTTTGGTATTTAATGGTGCATGTTGCACCTAGGATTAAAAAACAAAAATAATGGCCGTTGTGGCGATTAAGTTGTTTTGACTTGGCTTGTCATTATTTAGATAGATTTTATCTTTACTGTGAAATTTTCTTAATTCTGCTCGCAAAGTGATATTACTTAACACCTTGAAATCAGCATTTGCAGAATAACTTGTCGTTCTAAAACCAGAGGGAGTGCCTGTATCAACAATTACCCCGTTTTTATCCTGATAGTATTCTGCTCTTAGCGAGAAGCCTAACTTATCAGAATAGCTATATCTAGCAATAGCTATAGGAGTAAACCATAAATTATAGTGGTTACTGCTTCTCGCTTTTTGTTCTGCTCCAATATCAAACCCAGCAATCAAGCTCCAATCATCATTCAGCTGATATTGCCCGTAAAAATTATGAAAGTAACGCATCATCCGGTTTTGATCCGACTTATCGTTACTAATAAAAGAACTGCTATTGAGTGTAATCTTGGAGTTCGGTTTATAAGTGAGTTGATGCCCAAATGATGGCATCGTGCTACCGTCTGATCGCTGGATGCGTTGCCAGCCATTTAACAATAATCCGCTGGCATACCACTTACCATCATCCGAAGTATACGAAACTCTCAAACCCGTCTCGAAATAGGGCGAATTATCGGCAAGAATACTTCTTGTCAACGTCCAATTCTCTGCACCAACTGCACTTTCAAAACCAATATGAGAGGGCAAAACGCCCGCATCAAGCCACAGGTTATGTTGGTCAGATAATTTAAAACCAACGTTTGCCTCAAATACTTTTTGCAAATCATTAGGCTCCAAAGCATAGTTGGCTCGCATGTAGGAACCAGAACCTAGTGCAAGATTTGCCCTGATGTTTTGAGACTCCAGCTTTGCTTTGATAATTGCCAGATTGATACTAGGCGCCCCTAACCTATTATGGCTATAGGCAAAACTTGGGCGTGTGTCACTTGAGCCGTGATCAAAATCATGGATATAGTAAGTTTCAAGATATCCACCCAAACTTAAAGCCTGCTTTTCCTCCTGCGTCGTTTCGTTTGCAAACGTTGCGCCAGAAAAAACAAATGCTGTTATCAAAAAGATTAATTGATCTTTCACATTAGCCACCCCTAAAAAGTGATCATCAGAGTAGTGGATAACACATGATTCTCCACGTCACTATTCTTATGCAGATTCACGTATTGATTTAGATACCCAATCTCTAACTTAGCATTAGGATTAAACGCCCAATTACCCCCTATAAAGGCTCGATTTTGATCAAACCCTTTTCTAGCACCAAAATCCGTATCATTCAGATTGACGAAATATTCATCATAAAACAACCACTGCAACTGAGGGCTAAGGCCGCTGGGCAAGGTGAAGCGAAACATCTGACGCAGTTTATAGCCAGTATCTACAGAATTCTCGATAAAGCGCTGCTCGTAACGCGTGCGGCTCTGAATATTGAGAGAATGAATCGGAGAAAAGTTGTACAAGAACTGCTGCCAGAGGCGGTTTTCTTCAAAAGCCGGCTTACCCGCAGGGTGCGTTACCACAAATGCGTAACCCAACCATACACTGGCCTGCTTTGAAAGCGCGTAAGAAACTGCCGGGCGCACAAGCACCTGATCAAGGTGCTTACCTTCTTGCCGCCAACGCGGCTGAAGCTCGGCATACCAACGCCAGTTTTCCAATGGCATTGCCCCAGTGGCGTTTACATTGAACCAAAAGCGGCCATCTTCCTGTGTGTCATCTGCATAAGTTGGCAGACTGCTGAGGCAAAATATAGCAACCACAGGTAGCAAAGTCGTAATATTAATTTTTATCATTACATTAAATCCAATTACCAAGCCGTAAATGTATCACACTGGCTTTGTAGGTAGCGTCACTCCTCATCTTAAAACATGTTCAATGAACTCAAATTTGTTGAACCAATTTAAATCATCAATGAATACCGCTTGTGATATTAATGACGTAAAAAACCCCGCAATTGCGGGGTTAAATACTTACCAATAAAACTTAAATTTAGAAGAAGTTGTACTGCAACTGAACGCGCAACGCTTCAGCATTAAACGTCTTGTAAGACCCATTATCTGTATTAAATTGTCCAGAAGTAGTCATATTAGTTCGTTTCATGTGGTGGTAAACAGCTGCCAATTCAACTTCTGGTGCAATTTGCCACTCAACACCGTATTCCCAATCATTGACATGATTTGCAGGCGCATTGGTTTCGGCTTTATTAAAGCCATCATAATATTGCCATTTGATAAATGGATTTAAATTACCAATGTTTTTGTTGAACAGAGAAACATCATTAGCAAAGTAGGAACCTTGCACATATCCGCCGTGTAAAGAACCATTTTTGATTTTACCTACTCTTCGAGCAGCAGCACCAACACCAGTAATTGCGCCATCGTTTACATCCAAACCTGGTGAAGTACCCCACGTCCACTCACCTTCTAAGCCCCAAGGTTGCGGATACATTCTAAAGCTCACTGCCACGCGCTCATCATCAAACTCGCCAGTTGCTCCATCATTTTTTCTATATTTTGCATCTATGGTTGGTGTTGTTGACAACGATGCGTTGGTGGCAGTATTAAGTTTATTATAAGACCCTGCAGACCTTACAAATTTACCTTTGTAAGCTTGAATACCTGCTTCATAAATCTGACCAGAATCTGTTTTCCATGGATATGTAAAACGAGCTACGCTGTGATAATTATCGTTTAAATCATTTTGATTGGCGCCTTGCCCCATGTACATACCAGCACCAAACATACCGTAATTACCTGTATGCTTTAGGTTCTTATCTGCAATTTCTTTAAACAGCTCTTGAACTTTCGTTGGCGTATAGTAGTAAAACACACCCGTATCACGCTCATCACGAACTGCACTGTTAAGTGCATCAACCCGGTCTAATGCTAAACGATTAGAGGATGATTGCAAGTTTTCATAACCATAAGGTACTTTAGATTGACCTACACGGAAGCGGTGTACTTTATCTTTATCAATAAAAATATCACCATATGCATCACGAAGTTGCGCAACGTTATTTGATTGTCCAGTACCGGCTGAGCTCGCAAAGTCTGGCTGAATATAGAAGCCTAAGTGATCACCCACTTGCCCTGAGAAAATAATACGTGCTCGGCGAATTCTGAAGTTTTGACCTCTACCATCACCTGATGTTTCGTCACCTACTGAAGGGTCTGGCCATAAAACCGCGCCATCATCACCACTCACCATATCAGTCACACGATTTTGCACATAACCGTTAAGTTTGATATGGCTCGTCCAAGCCTTACCCTCTTTCTTCTTCTGCGTTTCAACTTCGCTAGTGCGACCTTTGGTTAAAAGTGCACCTTCTTCTTCTGTCAAAACCCCTTTAGAAACCAGTGCATTCACAATATCGGTAGTAGAGTCAGCTGATGCATTCACCCCAAAACCAAATAAAGCACTTCCGACCAAGGCATTTGCTACTAAATTACGTAATTTAAAATTCACCAAAATCCCCTTTTATTAATCATCATTACCGCGTTTTTTCAACATTTGTGATTTTGGGTTTTGATTATGACAATTTGATGACGAAGAACTAATTAGTTGATTATTAACAACACCTGTTGTATTTTCACAACAATAACAATCTGCAAAATTAAACTTATTAGTCTTACGTCAAAACAAGGTCTAAGCCATTACGCCGGGGCGTTGCTAGTACATTTGGTGGTTAAGTATTACAAAGCTATTAACATGCGGTAAGATGAATATCACGCAAGAGCAAAAACCTCATCAAAGATATTTACGTAGAGGACGTTTTTCAGAAACAAATCAGATTTATCACGCTAGCACCACTATTCTCAACAGTGAACCGATATTTCAATATCACAAAAATGTTAGGCTTATTGTGAATGTTTTAAAAAATTCTGATGAATTATGGCATATAAACACGCTGGCATCTGTGATTATGCCTGACCATGTTCATGGGCTTTTTCAGCTAAATCAAGCACTGTCATTATCCAGCCTGATACAATGCATTAAGTAAACAAGTGCGCATACTATGGGTAAAGCAATTTGGCAGTGAAGCTTTCACGAACATGCCTTCGAAAGGATGAAGACATTCAAACCACTGCACACTATGTTATTACTAACTCTTTGCGTACAGGCTTAGTGAAAAAGATTGGAGGTTATCCATACTAGGATGCTGTTTATTTGTAGGAGCGGCGAGGTAGCCGCTCCTACATCATCAGGCTTCTGCGCGCATATGCGGGAAAAGAATCACATCACGAATACTGGCGCTGTTGGTAATCATCATCACCAAGCGGTCAATACCAATACCACAACCGCCTGTAGGTGGCATTCCATATTCTAAAGCACGAATAAAGTCTGCGTCGTAAAACATGGCTTCATGGTCGCCAGCTTCTTTGGCTTTCATTTGCGCATGGAAGCGTGCAGCTTGGTCTTCAGCATCGTTCAGCTCACTAAAACCGTTTGCGATTTCACGCCCGCAAACAAACAACTCGAATCGTTCAGTGATTTCTGGGTTTTTATCACTTGCCCTAGCCAATGGTGAAACTTCAACCGGATAGTCAATAATATAAGTCGGCTCCCACAATTGGCTTTCAGCGGTCTCTTCAAACAAACTTAATTGCAATGAGCCTAGCCCTGCATGGTCAAACGGTTTTGTGCCATGCTTAAGGATTTCTGCTCGCAAGAACACTTCATCATTCAATTGGGCTAACGAATATTGCGGCGCATATTTTTGAATAGCGCCGACAATTGTTAATCGTTGAAACGTTTTACTTAAATCCAACTCGCGACCTTGATATTCCAACACCGCAGTGCCACGTGCTGCAATAGCTGCGGTACGAATACAGTTTTCAGTAAAGTCCATCAACCATTGGTAATCGGTATAGGCCGCATAAAATTCCATCATAGTAAATTCTGGATTATGGCGAACGCTCAAGCCTTCATTTCGAAAGTTGCGGTTCACTTCGAACACACGCTCAAATCCCCCCACAACAAGGCGCTTCAAATATAACTCTGGCGCGATACGCATATACATTTGCATATCCAAGGCATTGTGATGCGTGGTGAATGGTTTAGCTGATGCACCACCTGGAATTGGGTGCAACATCGGCGTTTCAACTTCTAAGAATTCATTTTGAATCATAAATTCACGAATCGCAGAAACCACTTTACTACGTGCGATAAAAGTCGCACGCGTTTCTTCACTAGTAATTAAATCAACATATCTTTGTCTGTATTTAACTTCTTGATCTTGCAGTCCGTGGAATTTTTCTGGTAATGGGCGTAGAGACTTTGTCAGTAAACGAATTTCAGTGACTTTAATTGAAAGCTCGCCTGTTTTAGTTTTAAATAAATGCCCTGTTGCACCTAAAAAGTCGCCTAAATCCCAATGTTTAAATTGCTCGTAAACTTCTTCACCTATCATGTCTTTAGCCACATATAGCTGAATACGACTCCCCGCACTATCACCACTTCCGTCTTGTATCGTAGCAAAGCTCGCCTTACCCATCACGCGTTTTAGCATCATGCGGCCAGCCACCACCACATTCACTGGTGCAGCTTCAAACGCTTCATTTTCTTTATTAGCATGTGCAGCAGTTAAATCTGCCGCTTTATGTTGCGGCTTAAAATCGTTAGGGAATGCCACGCCACCAGTCGCTTCGCGAATAGCTTTCAACTTTTCCCGACGTTCTGCAATTACGTGGTTTTCATCTTGTGGTTGTAAATTATTGTCGTTCACTCTTAAACTCCCTGCTTCAAACTTTCAGTAATAAATGGGTCAAGGTCGCCATCTAGCACGCCTTGGGTGTTACCAATTTCAACATTGGTACGCAAATCTTTTATGCGGCCTTGGTCTAGAACATAACTGCGGATTTGATGCCCCCAGCCAATGTCAGTTTTAGCATCTTCAATCGCTTGTTTCTCAGCGTTACGTTTGTTTAATTCTAAATTATACAGCGCGCCTTTTAACATATTCATGGCTTCATCGCGGTTACGGTGTTGCGAGCGGTCGTTTTGGCATTGCACTACCACGCCTGTAGGTAAATGCGTAATGCGCACAGCAGAATCAGTTTTGTTAATATGCTGACCGCCCGCACCCGAAGCACGGTACGTATCAATGCGCAAGTCAGCTGGGTTGATGTCAATTTGAATACTGTCATCGACTTCAGGGAAAATCTGCACACTGGCGAAGCTGGTGTGGCGTTTAGCGTTAGAGTCAAATGGTGATTTGCGTACCAGTCTGTGCACCCCATTCTCAGTACGGAGCGTACCAAAAGCATAATCGCCAGTTACCTTAATGCTTGCACCCTTAATACCAGCGACATCGCCATCAGAAAGCTCTAGCACTTCCACCTTAAATCCCTTGCGCTCGGTATAACGCAGATACATGCGAAGCAACATATTGCACCAATCCTGCGCCTCAGTACCACCACTGCCTGATTGAAACTCCACAAAGCAATTCGCGCTATCTAATTCGCCAGAGAACATACGCTTGAATTCCATTTCGGCGATTTGTTTTTCTAAGGCTTCAGAATCTGTCTTAACGCTTAACAAAGTGTCATCGTCAGATTCTTCACGCGCCATGTCAAATAGCTCTTGCGCGTCTTTTAAATTGGTTTCTAAGCTTTGCAGGTTATGCACAATCAGCTCTAAACTGCGCTTTTCTTTGCCCAGTTTTTGTGCTTTTTCGGCGTTATTCCAAATGTTCGGGTCTTCCATCAACCCATTCACTTCTTCTAAGCGCTGCGACTTAGTTTCAAAGTCAAAGATACCCCCGAAGGGCATTGTTGCGCTCGCTTAAGTCGGCAAGGCGGTTGTTAATGATGTTGAGTTGTTCGGCTTCCATGACAGCTTCTATAATGACTTGTGGTGCTATTGAAAGCGGACATTATACCCGAAAAGCGCTTCTCTTTTTACACTATGCCAACGCACCAAGCGCCATCGCGATAAACCACTTGCTCATCTAGCGTGAGCTGTTCTGTCACTGCAAATACATCTATATGATATTTCCCATCGCCACGCTTGAAATTGGGCTTGCCGTAGATGCCGTGTTTAGCACCTAATGATAAATGCACACCGCACATGCGTTCATAACTGCCTATATCGCTCACGCTTCGCTCTTTGGTAAAGGCGCGATTTATGCCAAGGCCAATTTCGCGTATCCAAACCACTTGCTCATCTGCGCGAATATTGGCGAGTACAATGTCAAATGCTGGCGTGCTGTCTTCTGTGGCAATGACTTGCCCGTTTTCAACAATCAAAGTGATTGGTTTGGCTGGGCGGTTGACTCTGTATTGCGTATCGCCAAAAGCAAATATACGCACACGTCCACGCACTGCCTTTAAGTCACGCGCTTCGGTAAACACTTCACCAATGGGAAATTGTCCGCCGATATTGGGCATCTCGCTGTAGTCACCCACATTGAGTTTGGCCAACTCAAAAGCCGAACCAAACACTAAGTGTGCATCAGGAAGTTTATCACCACCGCTATCTAAACAGCCGCTTTTCGCTTGATCTATAAGGGTTTTAAGACTGTTGCCTACACCGCGAAAATACACGGAATCATACGCCAGCGCATCAATGTAATAAGCCACTTCATCACCCACCATGCGGCTTAAATGCGGATGCTCAATCACCTTAAGCCTGCGCTTAAACAGCTCAACGCGAATACGAAAAGCCTCCAGCCTAAAATTCGTCGATTGCACAAGTACAACTAAATCAGATGCTTCTAAACTAGCAAATACAGCTTGCACGGCATCAGGCGTATGTTGATTGAAGTCAATGAATTTTGCCTCTGGCAGGCTGCGTTTGTAGGCTTGCGTCAAGGTGTTTGCTAATTCAGAATCGGTATCAAATACCACTACTGCCTTGTGCGACGCGGCGTGTTTAAATACTTGCGTTAACACATCATTTAGATTTATTTCAGCTACATTAACAAGGGAGCTTAAATCTTGAGAGAGATTAGGTTGGCTGGTCAATGCCGTCATAAAAACCATTATAGCTTATTGACCACTTCGCCATCTTCTTTAGTAAAAGTACTAATATTGGGATTTTCTAAGATTTCTAACACCAACTCAGATGGGCGGCACAATTTAACGCCTTTTGCCGTCACCACAATTGGGCGGTTAATTAAAATGGGGTGTTGCAACATAGCGTCAATCAAAGCATCATCGGATAGACTTAAATCATCTAAGCCTAGTTCAGCATACGGCGTGCCTTTTTCGCGGATTACTTCACGCACATTGCAACCCATGGCAGCAACCAGCTCTAATAAACGCTCACGACTTGGCGGATTTTTTACGTACTCAATCACAATTGGCTCTTCACCACTGGCGCGCATCATTGCCAAGGTGTTTCTAGAAGTGCCGCACGAAGGATTGTGATAAATGGTAGTTGTCATTTGTTTACTCACCTTAATTTAAAGAGTTCCATAAAAATATCAGTTAGTTTCGTACCAGTTGCGGCTTTTATTAACAATTGTTACTACAGATAGCATCACAGGCACTTCAATCAATACACCAACCACGGTTGCAAGTGCTGCGCCAGAATTAAAACCAAACAAAGCGATTGCTGTAGCGACAGCTAACTCAAAAAAATTGGATGCGCCAATTAAAGCCGATGGCCCAGCCACGCAATGTGCTACCTTGAGTTTTTTATTCAACCAGTACGCAAGCATAGAATTGAAGTAGGTCTGAATAATAATCGGAATAGCCAATAAACCAATAATAATTGGTTGAGCAAGAATCTGCTGACCTTGAAAACCGAATAACAAGACCAAAGTAACCAGCAATGCCGTAAGCGAAATTGGATGCAAGCGTTTAAGTACTTTATCCAAAGTATTCTCATTTTTTGAGAGCAATGCCTTACGCAATATTTGGCTAATCACCACAGGTACCACAATAAACAACATCACTGAAATTAGCAGTGTATTCCACGGCACAACAATACTGGACAAGCCGAGAAGTAGCGCCACGATAGGGGCAAATGCCACCAACATAATGGCATCATTAATGGCAACTTGTGAAAGCGTAAATTTAGCGTCGCCGCCACACAAATTACTCCACACAAACACCATGGCGGTGCATGGGGCAGCCGCCAGTAAAATGAGTCCAGCAATATAACTATCAATCTGCTCAACTGGCAACAACCCAACAAACAAATGTCGGATAAATATCCATGCCAATAACGCCATTGATAGAGGCTTTACAACCCAATTGATAAACAGCGTGACACCAATCCCTCGACTATGCACCAGCACATCTTTCATCGCTCCAAAATCTACTTTGAGTAGCATGGGAATGATCATGAGCCAAATGAGCAAGGCCACCGGCAAGTTGACTTCCGCAATCTTTAAGTTCCCCACCATTTGAAAAAACACAGGATATGCTTCACCCAAGGCAATACCAACAGCGATACAACCGAGCACCCACCAAGAAAGATTTTTTTCAAAGGAACCAATTGTTGGTTTTGTATTTAATACTTGCTGCGTATTAGGTGTATGCATTTTTTCAACATAAAAATAATTTTAGAGCTATAGATTATATCGGAATAAATTTTTACTTTTATGCCATTATCTATCGTAGATTTAATCGCTGAAGGTTAAACTAATCAAATAATAAAATTGAAACAAAACCGTAACAATTTGGGGCGCCTTTAGTTTTGTCATATTATTGTCATATTTAGATTCTATAGTTTCATTTGTATTAATAATCCTAACATTAGATGGAGATTTCATGAGCACTACACTAACCAAATCACTTCGTATTGCAGCTTTAGTTGCAGTAGTTTTCTCAACATCTCACGCTGTTGCCGCTGATAAAATCGTTAAAGTCGACGGTTCAAGCACGGTTTACCCAATTACTGAAGCGGTTGCTGAGGAGTTTCAAAATGCAACAAAAACCAAAGTAACTGTTGGTGTGTCAGGCACTGGTGGTGGTTTCAAAAAATTCTGCCGTGGTGAAACAGACATCTCAAATGCATCTCGTCCAATTTTGCAAAAAGAAATTGACGCTTGTAAAGAAGCTGGCGTTCAGTTTATCGAACTTCCAGTTGCTTACGACGCGCTTACCGTTGTTATCAACCCAAAGAATACATTTGCTAAAACAATGACAGTGGCCGAGCTAAACAAAATGTGGGCGCCTGCTGCTCAAGGTAAAATAAAAACTTGGAATCAAGTTAACCCAGCATGGCCTAATGTGCCATTAAAGCTGTTCGGTGCAGGTTCTGACTCTGGTACGTTCGACTACTTTACAGAAGCGATTGTAGGTAAAGCAAAATCACAACGCGGTGACTACACAGCGACTGAAGATGACCATATCACTATTAAAGGTGTTGCTGGTGACGTGAATGCTATTGGTTACCTTGGTTTCGCCTACTACTCGGAAAGTGCTAGTCAGTTGGCAGCAGTGGCTATTGTTAACAAGCCTGGTTCAAAAGCTGTATTGCCGTCTAAAGAGTCGATTGAAGATAGCTCTTACCAACCGCTTGGACGCCCAATCTTTATCTATGTGAATGCAACTGCTGCTGCTTTCAAGCCGGAAGTTAAAGCATTTGTCAATTTCTACCTAGAAAAAGGCAGACCATTGATTGAAGAAGTAAAATATGTTCCATTGCCAGCTAAAGCACATAATGCAGTGATTGCTCACTGGAAAAAGCTTTTACCAGGTACTGGTTTTGGCGGAAAATCAGAAGTAGGCGTTGATATTGAAGAGTTATTAGCTAGAATCAAGTAAGCGCATCAATCCAATCCATTGGGGGGCACTCAGTTTTAAAAGTGCCCCCAAATTGCTTTTTACATGACTCTATATTGCTATTGCTAATCACGATACAATGTCAAAGGTGTACATAACGTGAATACGGTTAATCAATTGATAAATAATCCACTAAATCTACCAGATCTACAAATCAGTGATCGTCTCTCAAAAAACTTTACACGTCATTTGAAAGAGCGTTTTATTGAGTTTGTATTATTGCTTGCTGCACTCTCTGCGGTGCTTACTACAACTGCAATTATGGGAATCTTACTCTATGAGTCCTATACTTTTTTTGAGCATGTCTCGATTGTTGACTTTTTAACAGACACTGTTTGGACACCTTTATTTGAAAACCCCCGCTATGGGATTTTGCCGCTAGTATCAGGCACACTTACAGTGACTGGCGTAGCCCTACTGATTGCCATTCCAATAGGCACTATCAGCGCCATTTATCTGTCTGAATTTGCATCCCATAAAGTGCGAGAAACAGTAAAACCAATTTTAGAATTGCTTGCTGGCGTACCAACGATTGTATTTGGTTACTTTGCACTCCTTTTAGTTACCCCGCTTTTACAAAAAATTATTCCAGGCTTGCCAACTTTTAATATGATGAGCGCGGGCATTGTGATTGGCATTATGGTTATTCCGTACATTGCTTCGTTATCAGAAGATGCGATGCGCGCTGTACCAATGAGCATGCGTGAGGGCTCTTACGCAATGGGAGCAACACGCTTTCAAACTGCCGTAAAAGTCATTACGCCAGCAGCAACTTCAGGCATTGTGGCTGCATATATTTTAGGTGTTTCACGTGCGATTGGTGAAACTATGGTAGTGGCTATTGCCGCTGGGCAGCAACCAACCCTGAGCTTCAATCCAATGGATGCGGCTGCAACGATTACTGCCTATATCGTGCAAGTAGCAATGGGCGACTTACCTCATGGCAGCATTGGTTATCAAAGTATTTTTGCTGCGGGTTTAGTGCTCATGCTGATGACATTGACACTTAACATTATTGGCCACATCACACGTAAAAAATACAGTGAGAGATATTAAAATGAATCAACCACAAGCAAACGTACTTAAAAACTTAGACGAAGTGCGCGCGATGATTAAACGCCATAAGTTCAATGATTACATTTTTTCTGCTATTGGTATGGTATGTGTAATGATTGGCCTGTTAACTTTACTCATCCTATTCATTGACCTGATTCTTAGTGGCTATCCTAAGTTACTGTCAGTTGACTTCTATACAAACTTTCCATCACGCCGTGCGGCCGGCGCTGGACTGCTTTCAGCACTAGTAGGCTCGACATTAGTCATGCTGGTAACATTTGTCTCTGCTGTACCAATTGGCGTCATGGCAGCTATTTATCTTGAAGAATACGCCAAAAAGAACTGGCTCTCTGATCTAATTGAAATCAACGTTTCAAATTTAGCAGCCGTACCTTCAATCATCTACGGTTTACTGGCTCTAGGTCTTTTTGTTTACATACTCGACTTTGGCCAAAGTATTTTAACTGCTGGGTTAACACTAGGCTTGCTGATTATGCCAGTCGTGATTGTTGCAACGCGTGAATCCATACGCAGTATTCCAGTTGCAATCAGAGAAGCAGCTTATGCGGTAGGTGCTACAAAGTGGCAAGTGGTACATGACCATGTGATCAAATACTCTTTCGGTGGCATTTTAACTGGTGTAATTATTGGTATGGCACGCGCCATTGGTGAAACCGCACCCATTATCACCATTGGAGCGCTCACTTTTATTGCATTCTTGCCACCATCGCCTATAACAGAGACCGCACCATTTATCAACTTTGAATGGCTATCTTCAGGATTTACAGTACTACCTATCCAAATGTTTAGCTGGCTATCCAGACCAAGCGAGGCATTCCATGTGAATGCTGCGGCAGCTGGTGTGCTTATTATTTTTGTCACGCTACTGATGAATGCATTTGCCATCAGAATGCGTTACAAAATGCGTCAAAACATCAAATGGTAATGAATAATTAAACCAAATGAATGAATTAAACTGAATATATATTAACAGGAATACACTTTTCATGAATACAACAACGCAGTCACTCAAAGCTGAAACACGTAACCTGAACTTCTTTTATAACGGCGGAAACCATGCAGTTAAAAATGTTTCCATGCCGTTGTATGAAAATAAAATTACAGCACTGATTGGCCCTTCTGGTTGCGGGAAATCGACATTCTTGCGCTGCTTTAACCGCATGCATGATTTATACCCTGGTAACAAATACGAAGGACAAATTGTGATGCACCCTGACAACACAAACATCTTAGAACAAGGCGTAGACCCGATTGAAGTCCGCATGCGCATCAGCATGGTGTTTCAAAAACCCAATCCGTTCCCAAAATCCATATACGAAAATGTTGCCTATGGCTTACGCGTGCGTGGAGAAAACAATAAGCGTATGCTGGATGACAAAGTCGAAGAAGCCCTTAAAGGTGCTGCGATATGGAATGAAGTTAAAGACCGTTTGCAAGATTTAGCCTTTAATTTATCTGGCGGCCAGCAACAACGTTTATGTATTGCTCGCGCTTTAGCAACAGACCCAGAGATTATGTTGTTTGATGAGCCTACATCAGCACTAGACCCGATTGCCACTGCCAATATCGAAGAGTTAATGAGTGAACTAAAAAATAAACTCACTATTTTGGTTGTTACACATAATATGCAGCAAGCTGCGCGTGTTTCAGATTACACCGCCTATATGTATTTGGGCGAGATGATGGAGTATGGTGATACAGACACGATTTTTACCCGCCCAACACGCAAAGAAACCGAAGACTACATTACCGGTAAGTTTGGTTAATTAAAGTTTTATATTTTAAATTTAGGTAATAAATAGTCATATTTCAAAAGGATTAAGTAATGTCATCTGAACATATTTATAAACAGTACGATAACGAACTAGAAGCGGTACGTGCCAAAGTGCTTGAAATGGGTAGCCTTGTTGAACAACAAATTGTAGATGCTTTAGAGTCATTGGTTACACATAACACAAAGCTTGCTGAGACTGTCATTAAAAAAGACCATATGGTGAATGCACTTGAAGTGCAAATAGATGAAGATTGTAGCCATATTATTGCGCGCCGCCAGCCGGCTGCGGGTGATTTACGCATTATTTTGATGATGATTAAAACCATTACTGATTTAGAGAGAATTGGCGATGAAGCTGCAAAAATTGCTCGTTTTTCGCAAAAAACTATTGAAACTGACCGTATGTGGAAACCTAGATTTGCCGAAATTAAATTGATGGCAAACTTAGCACGTGAGATGCTACATATGTCGCTAGACGCCTTTGCCCGCTCAGATGCGACCAAAGTGCTGCCAATTGCACAAATGGACGAGCAAGTTGATGAACAATATCAAACAACTATTCGCCAGTTGATTACTTTTATGCTCGAAGACCCACGTACTATTTCAATGTCGCTCGAAGTATTGTTTGTATCTAAAGCGATTGAGCGCATTGGTGATCATGCAAAAAATATATCTGAATACGTGGTGTATATGGTTAAAGGTAAAGATGTGCGACATATCAGTATGGAAGAAATGGAAGAAGTAACTAAACAATCTTAATACTCCATTCTAAATTCTCCCAAAAAGGCAGCTATCGCTGCCTTTTTCTATTTAACTGTCAGTTAGTGGCTTACTCAATTCTCAGGGATTCTGCCTGGTGTTTATCATAATCATTGACTCTTTGCTTGTTTGCGATGATCTTAAAGTAGAATTTAATCATGCGCTCTGCCTGCAATGCTGCCGTCCATTTATCCAGTACATAGGCTGTTGCTTGCTTACCTAATTCAAATCTATGCTCTGGATTCATAAGTAAGTGATAAACTTTATCAGAAAACTGCAGAGCATTATCTGGTGCAATTAGAGCACCTTTTCCCTCAATTAAAATTGACGCTGTACCTAATTCAGCAATAGCGACAACAGGGGTGCCTTGTGCCATTGCCTCCAACAACACGAGGCCTTGTGTTTCACTTTTAGATGAAAATACAAAAACATCAGCCGATGCGTAGCAAGCATTCAGCTCTTTGCTACGATCTAAGTAACCAATAAACTTAACATTTTTTTCTATATCCAGCGTTATAGCAAGCTTATGTAAACTTGCTTCTGCTGGTCCTTCTCCAGCAACTACTAACAGAACATCTGGCCTCTTTTCAATAAGCAGTTTGGTCATTTCCAATAAAAATTCAATATTTTTCTCGTACGCCACGCGACCTACATAGAGTAAAGTCGGGCGTTCTAAGGGAATACCATATTGCAACCTAAATGCTTCGCCATCTGCTGATTTAAAACTGCCACTTTGTAAACCAGTAGGAATAACTTCAGAAGCTATATTGACACCATACCCACGCAAAACTTCCAACATAGGGTTTGATGGCGCCACAATCGCATCAACCGAGTTACATTGTCGCTTTGAAATTAATCTAGCCAAGCCTTTTGCCAAAAATTTTGGCATCCAAGGTAGGTAATGATGTAAATAATCCTCAAAAAACGTATGGTAAGTTTCTACACAAGGAATATTAAGTTTAGATGCAAATTTCAGCCCTAGATAATGCGCGATAAATGGCGTATGTACATGAATAATATCAAATTTTTCCTGATCAATCAAAGGTAGTAACTTCATAGCCATGCCATATTTCATGAGTTTATCTTCAGGATCAAAATAAATATTTCGGGCTGGAATGCGTTTAATCCAAGCTTCATCTTGCGTTATCACTTTATAATCTGGTGCCATCAAATGCACTTCATGACCCATATTCTGCATCTGCTCAACAAACGTGCGAATGGAGGTAGAAACGCCATTGATACGAGGAAAATAAACATCTGATATAAATAGAATTTTCATTTCTTTAATATAGCTCAATAAGTTCGTTGTATAGAACGATAACGAGGATTTATGACGATTTAATGAAATTTAGAGAATCTATTGTCATAAAAAAAACATGTAAATGTCACGGTTTTAACATATGCACTTGTCACATTAAGCGTATGCAACTACCTACATTTACGAAAAAATATTATTGGTGGATTCCATTTTTCCTTTATTCTATGGATGCCTACGCTTGGGGATTAGTCACACATCTTTATTTTGCACAATCTTTACTATGGGCAATGCCTTTACTAGACCCTCGTTTGCAAAAAGTCATTAAAAGACTTCCTGAGTTAGTGATGGCAGGAGCTTGTTTACCTGACCTTGCAGTTGTAAGTCGTCGCTACCGTTACACACACCTTTGGGAGAACGCACACCAACTAATGTTAGTAGCGCGGTCAGACGAGGAGTTAGCCATCGCCATTGGCTAAGCAAGCCATTTGTATGTTGACGTGATTGCTCATCATCATTTTGTGCCCGTACATGAAGCAATGTGGCATAAAAACAAAGTATTAACACACATTATTTCTGAGTGGGCGATGGATGCCCATTTAGCGCAGTGAATTCAACTAATAAACACTACACGAAAAAAATTATTACTGAAGCATAAAATAATGATTGCAGCGTTTATTAGCGTATATTTTAAATGTACAACGCACGATACAAATATTGCTCTTCAACGCCTTGCGTTTTGGGACGTCATATTGCGCTACGTAAAATTACCTCATGCCATTTACGGATTGGTCAGTTTTCTTGATAAACGGGTATTCAAGCACTTTGTCTATTATTTGGCTAGAACAAAAGTAGCCATTGAGGATATAGGCTTTGCGCTCAATGGAAATAGACCTCTATATGAGCCTGAATTAAAGAACCTAGATATGGAACAATTAAATATCTGGCGAGAACAGTGTTTAAAAAACCTACATCTACTGCACCCACTGCCAATTCAATATTTTAAAATTCCTAGAACTACCGGCAAATTAAACCAGAACTTTTAGCACCATTTGCTTATATCAGTAAGAAGGAAAATCCTGCAATTAAGCACCCAATCAAAGCGCCAGCCAATACATCGCTTGGATAATGTAAACCAAGAACAACACGAGATAGACCAACCATTAACGTAAAGGGTGCGATGATACAGGCTAAGCTCGGGTAGTAACTTAACACTACTAGGCTAAATACCACGGCATGTAGCGTGTGGCCCGAAGGGAAGCTAAATTTATCAAGTGGCTTTCCTGTCAGCCAAACATCCTGATGCACTTCATAAGGGCGTGGTCGCAAGGTTTTGCCTTTTAACCATTTGTACAGCAAAGTTCCTACCAAACCAGCAAGTAGCATATGGATTACCGGAAAAGTACCTTCAGTACCTTTTACGATTAATATTCCAACCATCAGCGTGTACCAAAGTACACCATCACCCAATCGACTAATCACTCTAAAAAAATCACGTATCAATCTATATTGACTGGTATGGCTCACAGCAACACAAAGACTACTATCTAATCGATGCATGCGATTTAAATACAAACGCATTTTATATGACATCATCACCTCTCATTTCAATCACTTCTGTATTGATAATAAAAGCTAGAGTGTCATTTAAATATGACAGATTAATGAATGATGGGTGAAGGTTTTTTTACTTAAGCGTGTTAGCCTGAAAACGTCATTTAGCCACAGATGCACGCTGATAAACACAAATTGAATATGATGTTATTGTAAATTTTATTGCCAGCCAAAAGGTTATTATAAAACTCTTTGCAACTACTTAAATTTTTTGTGCTTATCTGCGAGCATCTGCGACTAACTTTTTTTATAGGATGGATGTATGAAAACAATATTAAAAAAACACACCCTATAGAGGAAGACTGCAATCAATTCAAGTGGAAAATAAACCTTAAGAAATCCTTAAGACTAATATATTATTCTTCACATCTATATTTAAGACAGAATTGATGATGCTTAAAATATTAATCCCAAGTTATTCATTAGCCATATATTCCCTCATTCATGGGCAGGAATCCTTTTACCGCTAATGGATAATCTCGGTTAATGAATGGAATTAGCTTTTTTGTACCAGATCACAAGTCCAAAACTGAATCTTTCGAATTCATCGTTTAACTTAAAAATGGAACTTCAATGCACATTAAATCAAATCTAGCCATCGCTTTACTGTTGTTATGTCCTGCGCTTTCACTAGCTGAATCTTCTCCTCAGCTACATATCAGCCATATTGATGACCTGAAAATTAATTCAAACTTGCAATTGCATGATGTATTAGAAAAAACCATTGCACGTAATCCCATGCAAACTACATTGCAATCTCGCGACTCTGTAGTGAGCGCTAAAAACCTAGTAGCAAAGTCTTTTCTGCCATCAAATCCAGCAATCAATGTTGTACATCAAAACGATACCTTGGGTAGTGCTCGTGGTGAGCGCGAATGGCAAGCGGAGTTAGATTTGCCAGTCTGGTTACCCAACCAACGTAACAACCGCCTAAAAGTTGCAGATGCAACGCAATCCAATTTAAGTGCAGGCCGTGAAAGCTTAAAGTTACAAGTGGCTGGGCTACTTCGCGATGCACTTTGGGATGTTGCACTTACCGAGAATAGTCATGCACTAGCTATCAATAAATACGAGCTTGCCAACAAACTTCAGCAAGATGTGGAAAAGCGCTACAAAGCAGGTGAGATGGCTAAAACTGACGCCATGCTAGCGCAACAAGAAACTTTACGCGCTGAGAAGGATCAGTTACGCGCCGAAGCCGATCTAATGCATGCAAGACATCGCTATTATTTGCTCACTGGACTGCGCGAGATTCCTGCCAAGTTTGAGGAACAGCAGTCAGCTTTAGAAGACTATAGCCAATCATCTATATGGACTGAAGCACAGTCTAAAGTTGGTTTAGCTGAAACTGAACGCTCTCTTGCACAGATTGAGAGTCGCGAAAATCTACAGCTCTTGGTAAACGTACGCAGTATTAAAGGTGGGTTTGACGACTTATCAAATCAAAGCGTGGGCGTAAAAGTCCGTATTCCCTTTGGTGGAGAATCACGAGCAGCGCCTATTAAAGCTGCCGCTGAACTAGGTGTTGGGCAGGCACTTACTGAGCGTGAAGCACTTCGCAATGCCTTAGAAACCATGATGCATGAAGCAGAACATAATCTAAATGTAAGCCGTATAGAATTAGTAATTGTGAACAAGCAATTTGAAATTGCCAAAGAAAGCAGCAAGCTTGCGCAAAAGGCTTTTCAACTAGGTGAGACCGATCTTGTGAGCCTAATTCGAATTCAAGCTCAAACCTATGAAGCAGAGCGTGCTTATACTTCCCGTAAAATTCAAGTGCAGTGGGATATTGCCCGCTATAACCAAGCTGTAGGAGTTCTTCCATGAAGTTAGTTTTATCATCTTTATTTATTTTGACCTTAATTTGTAATGTGCAAGCTGCAGACATCATCATGACCAAGGCTCAGCAACAAAGTTTGGGCGTAACAGTAACGCCTATTGGTAAAAATACCATGTTAAGCAGTCGCCGTTTCCCCGCTGAAATTATGGTGCCAGTTGGTCAAAATCGAGTCATCAGTGCTCCACAGCCTGGCTTACTAGATCAGCTATTCGTGGCTGCAGGACAAGAAGTCAAAAAAGGTCAAGCGATTGCCCATTTAACAAGTCCTGATTTACTAGGCCTACAACGTGATTACTTGCAAGCCTTAATTCAAAAAAATCTTGCAACTAAAAGCTTAGCTCGCGATGCCGAACTGTTTAAAGATGGCATTATTCCGCAACGTCGCTACTTAGAAACACAAAGCGCACATGATGAAGTCAGCGCTTCTCTAGCGCAACGAAAACAAACATTGCGTTTAGCTGGAATGAGCGATGGTGCAATCAACAAGATGAACTCAACATCTGGCATGAATAGTGGCATTACTTTGACAGCACCAATTGATGGCCATGTACTTGAACAGATGGTCACGGCAGGCCAACGCGTTGATATGGCCATGCCTCTTTATAAAATTGCAAAGCTAAATCCGCTGTGGTTAGAAATTCATGCGCCACTTGAAGGGCTACCTTTTGTGAAAATAGGTATGCCAGTACAAGTACCAAAACTTCAGGCTAGTGGCAAATTGATTACCGTAATTCGTAGCGTGAACAGGGCAGACCAGACCATGCTTTTACGTGCTGAAATTACACAAGGCACTGAAAAACTTTCCCCTGGTCAAATAGTGGAAGCTCAAATTAGTCTAGGCGCACAACAAAAAAACTTTAGCGTACCTAAATCTGCACTAGCAAGACAAGGTGCTGACGCGCTAGTTTTTGTGCAAAATAAAACTGGATTTCACCCTTTAAAAGTAAAAGTTATTTTTGAACAAGGTGATGAGGCAGTTGTGGACGCAAACTTTAAAGGCAATGAACGCATTGCTGTTTCTGGGATTGCAGCCATTAAAGGCACTTGGTTAGGCTTAGGTGGCGAATAATGCTAGCTAAACTGATTCAATTCGCGCTCACCCAGCGCTTGCTCATGCTAATCCTTACGCTAGGATTAGCTACAGCTGGTGCACTTGCGTATAAATCATTACCAATTGATGCGTTCCCTGACGTGTCTTCAACTCAAGTTAAAATTATCATAAAAGCATCTGGCATGACGCCAGAAGAAGTTGAAGCACGCATCACAGCACCGATTGAAGTCGAGATGCTTGGCATTCCAAATCAAGCAGGATTACGTTCTGTGGCTAAATATGCCGTCACGGATATTACTGTGGATTTTGCTGATGGCACCGATATTTACTGGGCACGCCAGCAAGTGGCTGAGAGATTAAACGCAGTTTGGGCTAACTTACCAACTGACATTTCTGGTGGCATGGCACCCTTAACAACGCCTTTAGGTGAAATGTTTATGTTCACCGTAGAAAGCGATACGCTTAGCCTGCAAGAAAAACGAAGCTTGCTTGATTGGGTAATACGCCCGCAACTCAGAACAGTGCCAGGTGTGGCTGATGTGAATGCCTTAGGTGGTTACGTCCGTAGCTTTGAGATTGTCCCAGACAACGCCCGTATGTACGCACGTGGCGTGGCAATTGACACCTTGCAACTGGTGCTAGAAAACAATAACCGCAATGCTGGCGCTGGCAGACTAAATGACGGCGAAGGTTCATTATTAGTACGTGCTGAAGGTGGCTTCAAGACGATTGAAGACGTAAAAAACACTATCGTTCGCAGTGAGCAAGGCATGTCTGTCAGAATTGCAGATGTCGCTGATGTACGTGTCGGCGCCATTACCCGCTACGGCGCGGTCACCAGTAACGGTAAGGGCGAAGCAGTTGAAGGCTTAGTGCTTGGCCTACGTGGAGCTAATGCGCAACAAGTTGTGGATGGCGTTAAAGCTAAATTAGCAGAGATTTCCCCTAGCCTACCTAAAGGTGTGACTATCAATGTATTTTATGACCGTGGAAGCTTGGTAGAACGTGCAGTACATACTGTTACTAAAGCTTTGGGCGAAGCCGTAGTTTTAGTGTTGATTTTACTCGTACTGTTTTTAGGAAATTTTAGAGCGGCACTTACCATTGCTTTTATATTACCGCTGTCTGCTTTGTTCACATTCTTGCTAATGCGTTATTTTGGCCTATCTGCCAACCTAATGAGCTTGGGGGGTTTAACTATCGCCATTGGTATGTTGGTGGATGCCGCAGTAGTGGTGGTTGAAAATATTGTATCTCATCTTGTCGATGCTAAACACAACAATAATTTACCTAGAATGCATATTATCTATCGTGCCGTTCGTGAGGTCAGTGTGCCCGTTACCGCAGGCGTTCTAATTATTATCACGGTATTTTTACCACTACTCACCTTACAAGGCTTGGAAGGAAAATTATTTACTCCAGTGGCGCTTACCATCATGTTTGCATTAGCTGGCTCTCTGTTTTTATCATTGACAGTTATCCCAGTAATATCCTCTTTCTTACTGAAAGAAGTTAGCCATGAAGAGCCTTGGTTAGTGAGAAAAGCCCTAGGAATTTACGAACCAGTTCTTAAATGGTCATTGGATAATGCCAAAATTATTGTGATTGGTGCATTTATCATGCTAGCGATTACTGGCGTGATTTATACGCAAATAGGTAAAACCTTTATGCCAACGATGGATGAAGGCGACATTATTATCGGCGTGGAAAAAATCCCATCGATTAATCTGCAACAAAGTATGACTACTGACATGAACGTTCAACGCGCAATTCTAAACCAAGTGCCTGAAGTCAAGGGTGTGTATTCTAGAGTTGGTTCAGATGAGTTAGGTCTAGACCCGATGGGCTTGAATCAAACCGATAACTTTCTGATTCTTAAACCTCCAAGCGAATGGCGAATGAAAACTAAAGAGGAGTTAATAGACGAACTACGCAAAGTAATGACACAAATGCCAGGCTTAGCTTATAGCTTTACACAACCAATAGATATGCGCGTTAACGAGATGATTTTGGGCGTGCGTGGCGATTTGGCCATCAAGATATTTGGTTCAGACTTAGATGTACTTGATGCGAAAGCTCAACAGATTATCAATATTCTAGAATCTATTAAAGGTAGTCAGGACGTCTATACGCCACAAAATAGCGGCGTCCAATATCTGCAAGTTAAAATTGACCGAGTAGCTGCTGGTCGCCTCGGGTTAAGTATTACCGAGATTGAAAACGTATTACTTGCACAGCTTGAAGGCAAGCAGATGGGTATCGTGCAGGAAGGTCAAAGGCGAACTCCAGTCTTAATAAGAGGCAACCAAGATTTGCGTGCCTCACCTGCAGACTTCAGTAATCTTTTACTAACGCTATCAAATGGTACGAATGTACCGCTTTCAGCTGTAGCTAAAATTGAACGTGAAGAAGGGCCAGTTAAGGTCGATAGAGAGCGTGGTGTACGTATGGTTGTAGTAACAGCCAATATCCGTGACCGTGACTTAGTGAGTTTTGTCGAGGAAACAAAGCAACGTATCAACACTGAAGTAAAACTAGGTGAAGGCTATTCTATTAAGTTAGGTGGCCAGTTTGAAAATCAGCAACGAGCAGCAGCGCGCTTAGCCATTGTCGTGCCAGTAGCCATTGGATTAATTTTCTTATTACTATTCGCGACTTTTGGCTCAATCAAGCAAGCATTACTTATTTTATCTAACATTCCATTTGCCATGATAGGCGGCGTGTTTGGCTTATGGATTTCAGGAGAGTATCTTTCTGTACCGGCCTCTGTCGGATTTATTGCGTTGCTAGGTATTGCCGTACTCAATGGCGTAGTGATGGTCAGCTATTTCAATCAACTTGAAGCGCAAGGCATGAGCAAGCTGAACATCGTAATTGAAGGCGCAAAACGCAGATTAAGGCCTGTGTTAATGACCGCAAGTATCGCTGCTTTTGGATTAATACCACTTTTATTTGCAACAGGACCAGGCTCTGAAATTCAACGTCCTCTAGCAATTGTGGTGATTGGTGGCTTGATTTCTTCAACGGCACTGACCTTGGTTTTATTGCCAATTTTTTATCGTAGATTCTTTAAGTAGGAGTAGAATTTTGACGGGAATTTCAGATTTACAATCTATAGAGCAACAAGGGCTTTTAATATTAATCGTACCGCCAACTTTAGAAGAAATGTTAGTAGACATTCTACTATTGCAAGACAAAATCTCTGGCTTCACAAGCAGTAAAGTCAGTGGTCATGGAACCCTGAGGGGAGAAAGCGAGTCACTTAGCATTGTGGAGCAAGTTACAGGTAGGCAACAACGCATACAATTTATGATGCATGCTGCTGTAATTGATTTAAAGGTTTTAGTAGCGTCACTTAAAACAAAATTTAGGAGTTCAGATATACACTACATTTTGGTGCCTATTTTGGAGAGCTGAATATTTAACTCTCCAATCAAATAATGTGATTAGCTCGCAGAAATTTTAATTTAACATTAATGTGGGGGTTTTCCTAGATAACTAGCCCATAAATTTCTTAACCCATTGTTATAAATGCTTTAACTTCACTTGTGGTGATGGATTATTAAAACGCCACTCGCTTTTTATCATTCTTTAAAAAATTATCTTTCTAACGCATCTTCAAAATCAATAATTGATAAGGGTTTACCAAACAAATATCCTTGAAAATGATTACATCCGTAATTTCCGAGGTAAGCTAATTGCACATCCGTCTCAACACCCTCCGCAATAACATCCATACTCAAACCCCGTGCCATCGCAATAATTGTACGGACAATTGCTTGATCATTTTTATCTTCTGCAATGTCATGCACAAACGATTGATCAATTTTCAACTGCTGTAATGGTAATTTTTTTAGATATTGTAGAGATGAATAACCTGTACCAAAATCATCCAATTCAAAGCGTACCCCAATAGTTTGTAATGCAACCATCGTTAAAATGATGCGTTCAATATTGTCGAGCAACATACTCTCAGTCAGCTCTAACTTGAGTAGCGCTGGGTTGATTTGATGTTTTTGCAAAGCAGCCTGTACTTGTTGCACAAAATCAGCCTGATTGAATTGCTTGGCACTGACGTTGATTGAAATTGTAAGTTTAGAAGTAAGCGTATGTTGCGCCCAAGCTTTAAGCTGTGCGCAGGCAGTTTCAAGCACCCATAGCCCAATTGGTAGGATTAATCCAGTGTCTTCTGCGAGTGGAATAAAGTGAACAGGGGTTATTAATCCCCGTTCTGGGTGCTGCCAACGAATTAATGCTTCTGCTCCTAAGGGATTCCCTGTGCTATCCACTTGGATCTGATAATAAAGCTGGAACTCTTTATTTTCTAGCGCTGAGCGTAAATCCCGTTCGGTAGCTGCACGTAGATTAATAGCCTCTTGCATCACCGGGTCAAAAAAACGTAAGGCATTTCTTCCAGATTTTTTGGCTTGATACATAGATATGTCAGCTTGTTTTAGCAGTTCTTCCATTTCCACGTCCTGACCAAGAAACAGCGTGGCGCCTATGCTTGTAGAATTGTAATATTTATCTGATGCAAGCTGATATGGTTGATTAAGTGAATATAGAATTTTTTCTCCAAGCACTTCAGTTTGCGCTGCGGCATCAAACTGTTGACTACTTAAGTTTTCTAAAAATACGACAAACTCATCACCCCCAATTCTTGCTACAGTATCACCTTCTCTTAAACAGCTAGTTAAACGCTCAGCTACCTGCTGTAACAATAAATCACCGGCATCATGGCCTAACGTATCGTTGAGCGTTTTGAAATGATCTAGATCTAGAAAAAGTACCGCACCTCTCTTACCGCTTCTAGCGCTAGCAGCTAATGCCTGATTCAATCGATCAACAAACAATCTGCGGTTTGGTAATTGCGTCAGGGGATCGTAAAATGCGAGACTCTTAATTTCATCTGTAGCAGCTTTACTTAAGGTTATATCAGTTAGAGTTGAAACATAGTTAGTAACATTACCCACAACATCTTTTACAGCCGAGACGGTAAGATTCGCAGGGTAGATTTCACCATTTTTACGCCTATCCCAAATTTCGCCTTCCCAAGTACCTTTATTATTAATACTATCCCACATTGCACTGTAGAATGTATCTCCATGTTTACCAGATCTGAATAATCGTGGCGTTTGCCCAATCACATCCTCATTGTTATATCCTGTTATTCTTGTGAACGCATGATTTACGCGAAGAATGTAATTATTAGCATCAGTCACCGCCATACCTTCTTGACACTCAAAAGCGATTGATGCAATGCGAAGGTCTGCGGTGCGCTGTTCAACCGTTGCCTCAAGCCCCTCTTTATGCAGTTGTAATTCATCAGTTTTTATCTGTAGCTTTCCAATTACATTTTCAATATGCTTTACAATTGGGCGAAAGATTAAAACGGCCTCTAACATTAGTAGCAGCATGGTAAAAAACCACAATATTGTTTCTATTTTCTCTAAACTTTTTATAGAAGCTTCACCCTCAATTTGATACTGATGCACCATTTTATCAAGCGATGTCAGCAGGGATGTCGTTGCAGTATTCGTTATGTATCTCAGCGAAGCATTGTTAATCGTAAGTGCATTAACATCAAGTAAAAGTAAGGATTGTACTGATTGAATATAGCTTTCTACTTGCTTGTTAAGTGGATTATCCCCATTGAAGTACATGGCACTAACTGTCGGGGACATTGATGCAGGCAGTCCAATCTCCATATCGCCATGAATCAAAGCAAGGTGTGAGTGCTTCATAAGAGCAATAGACTCTTGTAACTTTTGGTGTAAACGAGGTCGGTCAGCGATTGAAGCATGAACCAATAAATTTGAGAATAATGCTGTATGCTGACTTAACATACGTTGACGGCCACTAATGTTAACAATAGCGGCAGTGCTTTTTTGCTTAGATATCACCAATTGCAAGCTAAACCATGCAGCTGTCGAAAGTACCGCAACCAAAATCAGCGCTAGAACATAACGCCAAGTCAGCGCATGCGCAATGTTCAAATCATTCATTATATTTGGTTTAGTAAACAAGTTCTTCTCAGTTTTAATTACTTGAAGATATGCCATTATAACTACAAGCAATTTGCAATAAATTTATCAACGCCTTTAATTTGTACAAATTATCTTACTTAGCTGGCTAACTTAAGGTTAATCGATTAGCGCGTTGCTTGCGTAACAACATCTGCAATATTTTGCGCTAACTTTTGTACTTGCTCGACGTTTTCACCTTCTACCATCACTCGAATTTTTGGCTCTGTGCCTGAAGCTCTAAGTAGCACTCGGCCACTTCCAGCAAGCTCTGTTTCCGCCGCCTTTACCGCTGTTTGAATATCAACATGATGCGCCAGATCTAATTTCTTGGCAGTGGTCACATTAATAAGCACTTGCGGATATAGCAACAAGCCAGCACCAAGTTCTACAAACGACTTGCCGCTAAGTCTAAGTGATTGCAAAACTTGTAGCGCGGCAATAATGGCATCACCACTTGTGTGTTTGTCTAGCGTTAAAATATGTCCTGAATTCTCACCACCCAATTTCCAATGTTTTTCATTGAGCAATTCAAGCACGTAACGATCACCTACTTTTGCTCGTGCAAATGGAATTTGATGTTTTTTAAGGGCATGCTCTAATGCAAGATTAGTCATTAAAGTACCAGCAACACCGCCTTCTAATTTTCCTTTTCCGTATAAGCCCATAGCAATAATATAAAGTAATTGGTCACCATCCAACAAATTTCCTTCAGCATCTACCATCATCACACGATCACCGTCACCGTCAAATGCTATACCTAAATCTGCTTGATGTTCAAGCACGGCCTTTTGCAAGGATTGTGGATGCGTAGAACCCACTTGCTCATTGATATTCAATCCATCAGGCTTGTTGCCAATGGCAATGATTTCAGCCCCTAATTCATGAAATACATCTGGCGCAACGTGATAAGTGGCTCCATGCGCGCAATCCAATACAATTTTTAGACCACGTAAATCCATGTTGCTAGGAAATGTACTTTTGCAAAATTCAATATACCTTCCTGCTGCATCGTCTATACGACGTGCCTTACCAAGCTGGGCTGATTCCATTACTTGCATAGGTTTATCTAACTCGGCTTCAATGGCATACTCAATCTCATCCGCTAATTTAGCACCCTCACTAGAGAAAAACTTAATCCCGTTATCATAATAAGGATTGTGCGATGCAGAAATCACTATGCCCGCTTGCGCACGTAAGGCTCGGGTTAAATATGCCACAGCTGGCGTGGGCATTGGACCTGTCAGCAACACATCAACCCCAGCGGCAGACAATCCAGCTTCTAATGCTGCCTCTAGCATGTAACCTGAAATACGCGTGTCTTTACCAATTAACACTGCTGGGTGTGAACCTTTTGCTAGATTGCTACTGACAGAAGTCAGAACTTTACCTGCGGCATAGCCCAGGTGCATCATAAAGTCTGGTGTAATAGGATATTGCCCCACCTTGCCACGTATGCCATCTGTACCGAAATATTTTTTTGTCATATGATTAAAATTGTTAGTGTTGATAAAAAAGCCAAATCAGCAATGCTACGCCGATTAAGATAATGATAATGATAATGTGCATAGAACTTTCTTGTGACAATTGCGATTTTTGCAAAATTATTTCTGGATGCTGTAGCAAATAAGCATCCACTTGATCCTTAGCTTCTTTTAAGCCTAGCTTACTCGCAACTCTAGTAAGCTTAATGGCCTCTATCATGCGGCCTTGCTTGAGTGCGACAATCGCACTCTCACTCAACCCCGCTGTATCATTCATTGTATTGCCTCCACTACTTTTAGGGCTTCTACAGTTGCTTTAACATCATGTACACGCACTATTTTAGCGCCTTTCATGGCAGAGATGACTGATGCAGCAATACTTGAATGCAAACGCTGGCTTTCATCGCCACCAGCAATTGCGCCAAGTACTGATTTGCGCGACAAGCCAACCAATAAAGGTTGACCAATTGCATTAAGTTCATGCAAATGCTGAATAAGTGCAATGTTATGCGCGCGCGTTTTGCCAAAGCCAAAGCCAGGATCTATCAAAATACAATTTTTAGGAATGCCATGCGATATTGCTACATTCATTCTATCAATTAAGAACTGCTTAACCTCGCTCACCACATCCTTGTAATAAGGCTCGTTCTGCATGGTTTGCGGTGTGCCTTGCATGTGCATTAAACAAACACCAACATTACTCTGAGCAACAATCTTTAACGCTCTTGACTCTTGCAATGCGCGTATATCATTCACAATATCAGCACCTGCTGCAATCGCAAGTCGCATCACTTCAGGTTTATAAGTATCGATTGAAACCGGTACTGATGAAAGCTTACTCAAGGCTTCAATTACTGGAATCACGCGATTTAGCTCTTCATCTAAACTTACTGTCGTTGCATTGGGGCGCGTAGATTCACCGCCTATATCTAGAATATCAGCGCCTTCTGCAATAAGTTTTAGGGCGTGCTCTATCGCTAAATTGGTTGATGCAAACTTTCCGCCATCAGAAAATGAATCAGGCGTAACATTTACGATACCCATCACGTGTGGGCGGTTGAGGTTAAGCTGATATTTGCCGCAAGAAAAAAACATGAATCATAGCTTAAATTGAATGTGTGAATTATTGTAGGAGCGACGTCCTCGTCGCGGAGCTAAGTAACAATCGCGATGAGGTCGTCGCTCCTACAAAACCATTACAACTTTGCCGTTGGTTGCGGCGTAACATTAGCATCAACGCCTGCTGATCCCGTATCTTTAGGCGGGTTAGCCTTGCTTTGTGTTGGCTTTGGCGGTCGAACAGCTATGCCAGCCATAATGTCGTTAATTTGATCGGCATCGATAGTTTCGTACTCCATCAAGGCTGCCGTCATTGCTTCCACTTTATCGCGATTATCTTCTAATAATTTTCGAGCAATGCCGTACTGTTCATCTAAAATACGACGAATTTCAGCATCGACTTTCTGCTGTGTCGCTTCAGAAACTGTCTTTGAACTCATACTACCAAAGAATGAATCTTGTTCATCGCCTGCATACACCATAATACCAAGCGCGTCACTCATGCCGAACTTAGTAACCATAGAACGCGCTAATTTAGTCGCACGCTCAAAATCATTTGAAGCGCCTGTAGACATTTGATGCATAAAAATCTCTTCAGCAATACGGCCACCAAACAAGATTGAAATCTCTTCTAACATTTTGTCTTTGTAATTACTGATGCGATCAAACTCAGGAAGTTGCCAAGTTAAACCTAGTGCCCAACCACGCGGCATAATCGTTACTTTATGCACAGGGTCAGCCTTTGGCAACAATTTGGCTACAACGGCATGACCAGATTCATGATAAGCCGTATTGCGCCGCTCTTCTTCACGCATCACCATAGATTTACGTTCTGGGCCCATGTAGATTTTGTCTTTTGCATCTTCAAAATCCTGCATATCCACGGTGCGTTTATTGCGACGTGCGGCAAACAACGCAGCTTCGTTCACTAGGTTAGCCAAATCTGCGCCTGAAAAGCCTGGCGTACCGCGCGCTATAATGTCCGCTTTCACATCTGCATCAGCTGGAATTTTACGCATATGCACCATCAGAATCTGCTCACGACCTTTAATGTCAGGTAATGAAACCATGACTTGACGGTCAAAACGACCCGGGCGAAGCAATGCCTTGTCTAACACATCAGCTCTATTCGTAGCAGCAATTACAATCACACCAGAATTACCTTCAAAGCCATCCATCTCAACCAATAATTGGTTTAAGGTTTGTTCGCGCTCATCATTACCACCACCAGTGCCAGATCCTCGACTGCGACCTACTGCATCAATTTCATCAATAAAAATAATGCAAGGTGAGTTTTTTTTAGCATTCTCAAACATGTCGCGAACGCGAGATGCACCTACACCAACAAACATTTCCACAAAATCAGAACCAGAAATAGTGAAAAATGGCACCTTAGCTTCACCTGCTATAGCACGTGCAAGCAATGTTTTACCTGTACCTGGAGGACCCACCATTAGCACGCCACGCGGAATACGACCGCCTAATTTTTGGAATTTAGTCGGGTCGCGTAAAAACTCGACAATTTCAGTCACTTCCTCTTTGGCTTCATCACAACCAGCAACATCTGCAAAAGTCGTTTGGTTATTGCTTTCGTCCAATTGGCGCGCTTTGCTTTTGCCAAAAGAGAACGGTCCTCCGCCTTTGCCACCGCCTTGCATCTGACGCATGAAAAATATCCAAACACCAATCAACAATATCATTGGGAACCATGAAACAAATATACTCATGAGTAACGATTGCTCTTCATCAGGCTTAGCTTCAACCGTCACATTATTTTTGAGTAAGTCTGAAACTAACCAAGGGTCTGTAGGTGCATAAGTATTGAATTTTTTACCATCATGCGTTGTTCCACGCAACACTCGTCCATCGATCTGCACTTTAGCAATTCGACCATCTTTTACTTCCTGAATAAACTGAGAATACACCACCTGACTATCTGCGCCCTGCTTAACACCTGACACGTTAAAAATGGCCAGCAACACCATAGCAATTGCTAACCAAATGGCAACATTCTTAAATATGTTATTCAAAATCTTGTTCCTTTTAAAAGGTATAAACTCAACTTATATTTTATGCTTAAATCTTAGCTTATAGTCAGTAAATAAAGTGATATTTAGCAACTTTACCAATACCAAACCACATTATTTACGGCCCAAGCCAAGTAAATATACTTCACTACTTCTACCACGTGAAGCTTTTGGTTTGCGCGTCACGACTTTATCAAACAAGGTACGCATGTTTTTTACAACGTCGTCAAAACCTTCGCCAATAAATACCTTGACCAAAAAATTACCACTTGGTTTCAACCACTCTTTACTGAACTCTAACGCAAGCTCAGTCAAATAAGCCGCGCCAGCTTGATCAACAATAGTAATACCAGAGATATTGGGTGCCATATCCGCAATTACAAGGTCTACTTGCTTACCATTCAAGCTATTTTCTAATAATTTTAATATTGCATTTTCACGAAAGTCGCCTTGAATAAACTCTACCCCTTTAATCGGCTCCATTTCCAGCAAGTCTAAAGCAATGATTCGACCCCGTCCTTTTAAACGCTGCACTACTACCTGCGACCAACTACCTGGGGTTGCTCCTAAATCAACTATCGTCATACCAGGTCTAATCAGCTTATCCTTATCATCAATTTCTGTCAGTTTGTACGCGGCACGAGCTCGATAGCCTTCTTTTTGTGCTCTCTTCACAAATTCATCATTGATATGCTCATGCATCCAAGCTTTGCTGGAAGGTTTTAGCTTCATCTGTTAAACTGCCTGCCTATATAAATCAACAACATATTCAAAAAAAGATACTCAAAGAAGAAACCAAAGTGAATTCAAAACAAATTAGCTACTTACGTGGACTTGCCCACAACTTAAATCCCGTTGTCATTATTAGCAATAAAGGCTTATCTGAAAGCGTTGTGAAAGAAATTCACGTTAACTTAGATGCACACGAGTTAATTAAAATTAAAGTCATGGGTGACGACAGAGCGCTACGCGCACAAATATTAGTTGATATTTGTGCGCAAACTGGTGCGGTCGCTGTACATCACATCGGCAAACAATTAGTAATTTATCGCCAATCTACTAAACCAAAAATTGTTGTTCCGACTAAATAACAGTTTTATTGTAGTAGCGACGAGTCGTCGCTACTACATAAATCCTATTTCTTAAGCACCACCACAAAGCCCAACAAACACTGCATCACATAAGCGATACTAGCCACACCATGCCAAGTTTTAAATCTACTCGCAAATACACTCTGCATGACGTCTGCCGGCATTGCATCTGTCTTCAACTGTGCCAATATTGGCTGAATACCAAAATGTCCAGCTAATACTAACAATAACATCACCAGCACGGCCCAAAAATAAGATTGCTTTAGCGCAGACGTACCGTAGCATAACAAGCGATGTATCAATAAAAAGAATGCAGAACATAATCCTAAATAAGATACGTAAGTAAAAAACTTACCTGCCAACTGTCCTGCTAATTGGCTATCTGGTAGCGCATTAAATAATATATAAGCTGCTATACCTGTAGTCCACAACGCACCGACCCACAGGGTGACAATAATCAAGCTAAATTTATTTGACCAATTATTCATGTTAATCTCAATTAATGAGCGACAGCTAAACTTTTTAAATATACTTCACATCTAAAACTTCATATTCTTTAACGCCACCAGGCGCCATCACTTCAGCAATATCGCCTTCCGACTTACCGATTAATCCGCGTGCAATAGGCGAACTAATTGAAATTTTACCATTTTTAATATCAGCTTCATCATCGCCTACAATTTGGTAGGTAATCATCGCACCGCTTTCTAAATCTTCAATTCTAACCGTGGCGCCAAACACACAACGTCCATCTGCATGCAGTGTAGTTGGGTCAATAACCGTGGCGTTAGATAGCTTAGCTTCTACCTCGTTAATACGGCCTTCAATAAAACTTTGGCGATCTTTTGCAGCTTCATATTCTGCATTTTCAGATAAATCGCCTTGCGCACGTGCCTCTGCAATCGCTTGAATCACCTCGGGGCGATCAACACTGCGTAAGCGAAGTAATTCTGCTTTAAGCAGCTCTGCGCCTTTAACTGTAACTGGAACTTGAATAACTGCCATAATGCTAAACCTTTTCTTTCAATTTACTGCTATCAATCTATAAAAAATAAACCACACCCAAGCTGAGTGTGGTTTTGAATAATTAAAATCAGTGTATTTTAATGTAGCTTTTTATGCAAGTCTTGTAGTGATTCCACTGTTAATTCTTGCATGTGCGCCATACCAACACATGCGGCTTTAGCACCAGCTAGCGTCGTATAGTAAGTCACTTTGTTTTGTAAAGCACTTCGGCGAATTTCATATGAATCTGCCACGGCACGCTTATCTTCAGTCACATTGACAATAAAGCTAATATCGCCATTTTTAATCATATCAACTATGTGCGGACGACCTTCAGCCACTTTATTCACTGATTTTACTTTTAAGCCATTTGCGGTAAGTGCCATCGCAGTACCTTTAGTGGCAACTAAATCGAACCCTAAGTCATGTAGCGCATGACCAATTTCAACCACTTTATTGTAGTCTTCCTTGCGCACACTAATAAACGCCCTACCGCCTTCTGGTAATTTAGTAGAAGCACCAAGTTGCGATTTAAGGAAAGCCTCAGCAAACGTGGCGCCAACGCCCATCACTTCACCCGTAGATTTCATTTCAGGACCTAGGATAGTATCTACCCCAGGAAATTTTATAAACGGGAATACCGCCTCTTTTACTGAATAAAACGGTGGAATAATTTCGCGCGTCACACCTTGCGCTTTAAGTGAAGTACCGACCATGCAACGTGCAGCCACTTTAGCTAATTGCAAGCCACAAGCTTTAGAAACAAAAGGCACTGTGCGCGATGCACGCGGATTAACTTCCAAAACAAATACCGTTTTACCTTGTATAGCAAACTGCACATTCATCAGGCCTACCACACCTAGAGCGCGCGCCATTTGTTTAGTTTGCTCACGCAATTCATCTTGTAATTTGGCAGATAAGCTATAAGGTGGCAATGAACAAGCTGAATCACCAGAGTGAACTCCAGCTTGCTCTACATGCTCCATAATGCCGCCGATAATGACGTCTCCCGTGTTATCGCAAAGCGCATCCACATCGACTTCAAGCGCATCGTTCAAGAATCTATCCAATAAGACTGGCGATTCATTTGAAACTTTAACCGCTTCACGCATATAGCGTTCTAGCTGACTTTGTTCTTGTACGATTTCCATCGCACGGCCGCCTAGTACATAAGATGGGCGAACCACTAATGGATAACCGATTTCTGAAGCTAGACGAATCGCTTCTTCTGGTGTTCTTGCTGTGCGGTTAGGCGGTTGCTTCAAGCCTAATTCTTGCAACATTTTCTGAAAACGTTCACGATCTTCTGCCTTATCAATTGCATCAGGTGAAGTACCAATAATTGGCACGCCAGCTTTCTCTAAATCTCGTGCTAATTTTAATGGCGTTTGACCTCCATATTGAACAATCACGCCAAGTGGTTTTTCTAGAGCCACAATTTCAAGCACATCCTCTAGGGTAACAGGCTCAAAATACAGACGATCAGCAGTATCATAATCTGTAGAAACGGTTTCAGGATTACAATTCACCATAATTGTTTCATATCCATCTTCACGCATGGCAAAGGCAGCATGTACGCAACAGTAATCAAACTCAATACCTTGACCGATACGATTAGGCCCACCACCCAAAATCATCACTTTTTTGTTATTAGTTGGCGCTGCTTCACACTCTTCTTCATAGGTCGAATACATGTAAGCTGTGTTGGTTGCAAACTCTGCCGCACAGGTATCCACACGCTTATAAACTGGGCGTACTTGCAAAGCCTGTCTATAGGCTCGCACAGCATGCTGATCTGTATTCAGAATAGTTGCCAAGCGACGATCTGAAAAACCTGCGCGTTTAAGTTTTAGCAAAGCTGCTTTATCTAAATCAGCTATTTGTTTGCCTTTTAACGCTAACTCACGGTCAATAATGTCTTTGATTTGCACTAAGAACCAAGTATCAATCTTCGAAATATCATAAACTTCGGCTACCGTCATACCATTTCTGAAGGCATCACCTACATACCAAATACGCTCTGGCCCAGCCACACCCATTTCTTTGGTAATCACATCTAAATCTGTAGTTTTTTCATCCAAGCCATCAACACCAACCTCTAAACCACGTAAGGCTTTTTGAAATGATTCTTGGAAAGTGCGACCTATCGCCATCACTTCACCTACTGATTTCATTTGCGTAGTTAAGCGCGAATCCGCCTGCGGAAATTTCTCAAAAGCAAATCTTGGGATTTTTGTTACTACATAATCAATTGATGGCTCAAAAGATGCTGGTGTAGCACCACCTGTAATATCATTTTTTAACTCATCTAAAGTAAAACCTACGGCCAATTTAGCCGCAACTTTTGCAATCGGGAAGCCCGTCGCCTTGGAGGCTAACGCTGATGAGCGTGATACGCGCGGGTTCATTTCAATCACAATCATACGACCATCGACCGGGTTAATCGAAAACTGGACGTTTGACCCCCCTGTTTCAACACCCACTTCACGCAATATCGCTAAAGAAGCGTTACGCATAATCTGATACTCTTTATCCGTTAGAGTTTGTGCTGGTGCAACAGTGATAGAGTCGCCCGTGTGCACACCCATTGGATCTAAATTTTCAATAGAGCAAATGATGATGCAGTTATCCGCTTTATCGCGCACCACCTCCATCTCGTACTCTTTCCAACCGAGCATGGACTCTTCTATTAATAGCTCTTTTGTAGGTGATGCGTCTAAGCCACGCTCACAGATGGTGATAAATTCTTCACGGTTGTATGCAATACCACCACCACTCCCACCCATTGTGAATGATGGCCGAATAATCGAAGGATAACCAATGCCAGCCTGCACCTGTAGCGCCTCTTCCATGCTATGTGCAATAACTGATCGCGCAGAATCTAACCCAATTTTGGTCATTGCTTCTTTAAATTTTTGACGGTCTTCGGCTTTGTCGATTGCTTCTTTGGTAGCGCCGATCATTTCAACGTTATATTTTTTTAGTACGCCGTGCTTATCCAAATCCAATGCGCAATTTAAAGCCGTCTGACCACCCATCGTCGGTAGCAAAGCATCCGGACGCTCCTTCTCAATAATTTTCTCTACCACCTGCCAAGTCACCGGCTCAATATAGGTAGCATCGGCCATCTCTGGGTCAGTCATTATGGTTGCAGGATTAGAGTTCACCAAAATCACGCGGTAACCTTCTTCACGCAACGCTTTACAAGCTTGCGCGCCTGAATAGTCAAACTCACAGGCCTGACCAATAACAATTGGCCCTGCACCAATAATTAAAATGCTTTTTATGTCTTCACGTTTAGCCATTAGCTTGCCTTTCTTTCTGCGGTTTTTCTTGTTTGCATCATACTAATAAAGCTATCAAACAAATAACTCATTTCAGCTGGTCCTGGACTTGCTTCAGGATGACCTTGAAAACTAAACGCTGGTTTATCTGTGCGAGCAATGCCCTGCAAGCTCCCGTCGAACAACGACACATGGGTAGTTTCAATATTAGCAGGCAAAGTTGCTGCATCTACTGCAAAACCATGATTCTGACTGGTGATATAAACACGTTTAGTTTTAATATCTTGCACGGGATGGTTTGCGCCGTGGTGACCAAACTTCATTTTGTGTGTTTTGGCATTACTTGCCAAAGCCAACAACTGATGTCCTAAACAAATGCCAAAGGTCGGCACCCCTGATTCCACAATCGTTTTAATCGCAGCAATCGCGTAATCACAAGGTGCAGGATCTCCAGGCCCATTTGACAAAAATACTCCATCAGGCTTATGGGCTAGCGCTTCAGTAGCAGAAGTCTGTGCTGGCAACACAGTCACCTTACAACCGCGTGAAACTAACATACGCAAGATATTACGCTTAACGCCATAATCATAAGCGACCACATGGAATTTTGCGCTTGGCGCTTTAGCAAACCCTGCGCCTAACACCCATTCGCCTTCCACAAACTCATATGGCTTAGCGCAAGTAACCACTTTAGCTAAGTCCATCCCTGATAAGCCTGGAAAACCAGAAATCAGATTGTTAGCCAGTGCAATCGCATTAGCTTCGTCAACCTCACCGGCAACAATAGCGCCTGTTTGTGCTCCTTTTTCGCGCAATATACGCGTTAATTTACGGGTATCAATATCAGCAATTGCCACTACATTATTAGCGATTAAGTACTCAGATAATGTTTGTGAACTTCTAAAGTTACTATGCATAAGTGGTAAATCACGAATAATCAAGCCACTTGCGTAAACTTGACCAGATTCAACATCTTCAGCATTTACACCATAATTACCAATATGTGGATAGGTAAGCGTTACAATTTGTTTGGTGTAGGATGGATCTGTGAGTATTTCTTGATAGCCCGTCATTGAGGTATTAAATACTACCTCACCGACTGTTTGGCCGGTAGCAACATGGCCGGCAGCACCAATTGATGTACCACGAAACACAGTTCCATCTGCAAGTACGAGTATTGCGGGCAGGGTTTGTGACACAGTAACTCCTTGTTTTACATCGTTAATAATTATTTAGTCTTTGTCCAGCATGAACAGATGGCAGATATGCAAAACGGGAGGAGCTTCTTATACTCTTCCCGTTTCAGAATTAACGAATTATAGCGAAAATAAAGCAACTAATCAATGTGAAAGTTGCATTTGAATCAACTGCCTGTCATGCACTTTTACCAATATGCGTTGTGCCGATATCGCCCCCAGCAACGCTAAAAACATATCCCACTGCGTATCCCATATATCACCTTGGGTCGCAAGAAACGCGACCGCATCACTGTCTGAAGCAAGCGCCACCCACCATTCAAGGAATTCATAACAGGCACTTATTGCTAGGCAAATGCAGACCACAATAAAGAATAACCACTTACCCGGTCGCAAAGGAGATTTGCGTAGCAATATCTCCCGCACCACGATTGCAGGCACAAAACCCTGTGCAACATGACCTAGTCGGTCGTAATAGTTGCGATCAAGATCATAATAATCACGTAACCAGCTAAAAAGCGGCATTTCCGCATACGTATAATGAGCACCCACAAGTAAAATAAAAGCATGCAGAAAAATTAGGAGATACGCCAAGGATGTCAGCGGAAATCTACGATAAGTTGCCACAAGGAGCGGTAGCGCAATGAGTACGGGAAATGCTTCAAGGAACCAAATAAAGTAATCATGTGGCCTGATTGCAGACCAGACAAAAACAACACTCAGCGGAGCGAGTAGGCAGAAGAACAAGCGCACTCTAGTCTGCATCACTTCTTAATTTAGCTTAACGAAGGGATAAGACATCTTGCATATCGAACAGACCAGATTGCTTACTTGCTAAGAATTTAGCCGCCCGAAGAGCACCTATAGCAAAGGTCGCCCGACTACTTGCTTTATGTGTAATTTCAACACGCTCACCAATACCCGCAAACACGACTGTATGATCACCAACCACATCACCCCCACGCATCGTGGCAAAGCCAATTTTTCCTGCCTCACGCTCACCAGTAACACCCTCGCGTGCGTAGACTGCACAATCTGCCAAATTTTGCCCTAATCCTTTTGCGGCAGCCTCGCCTAAACGTAGCGCCGTGCCAGATGGTGCGTCAACCTTATGACGATGGTGCATTTCCAGCACTTCAATATCATAACCTTCACTAAGCACTTTAGCTGATTGCTCTACCAAGTTAATCAATAAAGTTACGCCAACACTCATATTTGGCGCAAATACAATAGCAATATTTTTGGAGGCAGATTCAATAGCAAGTTTTTGCTCAGGTGAAAAACCTGTCGTGCCGATAATCATCTTTACCTGATGTTTTTGGCATGCCCCAAGATACATCATACTGGCTTCAGGGCGAGTGAAATCGACCAGCACATCTGCATTTTTTAAAGCATCATCTATGCTATCCGTGACTTTTACACCAGAAACTTTACCTAGCAGCTCCCCAGCATCACGACCTATTTGTACATTTCCAGCTCTATCTAGCGCACCATAAAGCAACAAATCTTGATCAGCGAACACTACTTCAAGCAAAGCATGACCCATGCGACCTGAGCAACCAGCAATTACAATTTTTAACGGATTTACCATAACTTTAATACCTATCACCTAAATATTTACTGAAGATCCTAGATTGGAAAGACGAGCCTTAAAAACCAATTTTCTCTAGCATCCTATCAAAAAAACTGGGTGAGTTCTCTGCGGGTAAATCTTTAGGCTTAGGTATCGTTTTATTACCAGCACGTGGGGCAATTACATCAGGCTTAGCCAATGGCTTGATATCCTCTGGCGCAAGTCTAAGTGTTCTATCAAACTGCATCCCAGATGGCGAATGATATGCTGTCGACAATTTTGCCTCTGGCATCGCACTAACCACCGTTTCAGGTTGCTCGGCCGCTGGCAATGCTGGCGGATTTGTAGTTGCCAATGAAGGATGGACAATTTCTTTTTCTTTTTCTTTTTCTTTGATATCATTTATTGGTGAGGCATCTAAGCCAGCAGGAGCGACCGCCGAAGATTCGGCAATAATTGCTGGAGATTCCACTGCAGGCAAAATCTCTAACGGGACAGCCATCAGCGGCTTAGCGCTATCATCAACTGTCGTAATATTTTCTTTTGCTAATTCTGTCGTATTCTTAGAGACCAAATCCGCCTTCTCTTTTGCTTCTAGGACTGCAGCCTCTTCAGCCAATTCCGACTCATTTTTTTCCCAAAACTTCAACTTACTCAAAAAACTTTTTTCTTCAGGCTTTGCATTTGGATTAATTACGCGGGGGCCAGTATTTGTAGCATCTTCAGCCGATTTTACAAGCTCGCTACCTTTAGGAACAACGTCTCCACGTACAGTTTTCAACACTTGATTTTCAAAATCAAGGATGACGCGACGCTGTTCAATGATTTTCCCTTTCTCACGCATTTGATAAACATAATCCCACCGTTTACCATGAAAACTATCTTGAATAAGTGGTGTACCCATAATAAAACGCACCTGAGATTGCGTCATCCCTGGACGTAATTGCAACAACATTTTAGAAGTCACCACATTGCCTTGTTGCACATCTAGCTTATAAGGCTTAACTGTCGGCAATGCCGCACCACATGAAGCGCAGAGAATCGCCAACAAAATAATTGGGTAACGAAAAATAGAAAGATTACACATATTATGACTTTAGTTTGAATTAGCGTTAATATACCACGTAGACAGCGAAGCAAAAACACTGTCACTGTTAATTGTGAGTAAACCACTAATAAGAGCAAATCATTATGCAAGATCAAAAAGACTTAAAGAACGCAGGCCTTAAAGCCACGTTACCTAGACTTAAGGTATTAAGCTTGTTTGAAAATAGTAAAGAGCGTCATTTATCTGCTGAAGACATCTATAAAGTAATGATTAACTCGGGAGAAGACGTTGGCTTAGCGACAGTTTATCGCGTTCTCATGCAGTTTGAACAAGCTGGCTTACTAATACGCCACCATTTTGAAAGTGGTAAAGCTGTATTTGAACTTAATACTGGCGGACATCATGACCATGTCGTCTGTGTAAAATGCGGTCGTGTTGAGGAGTTTTTTGATGCTGAAATCGAAAAAAGGCAGGAAAGCGCAGCCGCCAAACTTGGCTTTAAAATGCAAGACCATTCATTGACGATTTACGGCATTTGTGAAAAGCAGCCTTGTTTAAATAAAAGTTAATAAACTCAACTAGATATTGTGCTCTAAAACATCGACTCTACTGATGCCAACATCTGTAGCATCACATCTTTAACGTTAAGCACCTACTCATAAATGAAAGATTTTTTCGCATTACTAAAGGCGATATAATACGCAATTTTGGCTTGAGACAAACGAATGATAAGCTTCCGCCCTAACTTGAAATTAAACGCACTCGCACAAAATTTATGGTGCTTAGTGAAAAAGTTTGATGCATATGCGCCGCTTATAGCAATGTTTATCATTGGACTTATCGTTCTGTCTTCATCACGATTTGGGCTAGTTCTTTGGAAGTTTGAACGAGTCAGCAACACGGGCCAACTTGCTGAAGTATTGCTGCAAGGCATACGCGTAGATATCATTCAGCTTTGTTTATTGAGCTTAATTCCACTATTAATGATGCCTATATTCACCATTACTAAATGTTGGCGTGGTTGGCAATGGTTTACTTATAGCTGGGTCACATTAGCGATTGTGTTACTAGTATTTCTAGAAGTAGCCACACCAGGGTTTATCAATGAATATGATGTTCGCCCCAATCGTATTTTTGTTGAATACCTTAAATACCCTCATGAAGTTGCGAGTATGCTGTGGATAGGCTTTCGTGTCCACATTTTTGCAGCACTCATATTTGTCGGAATAGCGCTTTTTTTGATGCATTCCTTTATGAAACCTTGGCTTCAGATCACTTCAACTTGGTCGCTCAAGAAAACACTCTTTACTTGGCCACTTGTCTTCTTTTTATTAGCATTCGGCATACGCTCTTCACTTGGTCACCGTCCTGCAAACCCTGCATTATTTGCAATCACAGCAGACAGCATGGTCAATAGCCTTGTACTTAACTCTGGGTATTCTGTGGTATACGCTACTTATAATTTACTTAAAGAAACTAAATCCAGTGAAATTTACGGCAAAATGTCGCGGGAAGAAATCTTTAAAATTACAGGTGCACAAGAATCTGATATCCCTACTTTAACCACGCTAAAACCAAGCCATCAACGTGAAAAATCACTTAACTTAGTCATTATTCTGCAAGAAAGTTTAGGCGCAACTTTTGTTGAATCTCTAGGTGGCGTGCCTGTCACACCTAACATAGAAAAACTGAAAAACCAGGGCATATGGTTTGAGCAACTCTACGCGACTGGCACTCGCTCTGTACGTGGTATTGAAGCAGTTACGGCAGGCTTTCAACCAACGCCTGCCGATAGCATAGTTAAATTATCAAAATCGCAAAAGAACTTTTTCACCCTTGCTACATTGCTAGAAAAACAAGGCTACAACACCGAATTCATTTACGGTGGCGAATCACATTTTGATAATATGCGTGGATTTTTTACTGGCAATGGTTTTAACCATATTGTCGAACAAAAAGATTATAAAAACCCAGTGTTTGTCGGCAGCTGGGGGGTCTCTGATGAAGACTTACTCAATAAAACACACGACCAGATATTAGCGCATCACAAAGCTGGCAAGCCATTTTTTACATTAGCGTTCTCATCATCCAACCATGCGCCGTTTGAATTTCCTGATGGCCGCATTGAGTTGTATGAACAACCCAAAGCGACTGAAAACAATGCAGTTAAGTATGCCGATTATGCGATTGGCGAATTTTTCAAAAAAGCACAGCAAAGCCCATACTGGAAAGATACGGTTTTTTTAGTTGTTGCGGACCACGATATACGCGTGCGCGGTGACTCATTAGTTCCTATCGAGCGTTTTCATATTCCAGGGCTTATTTTAGGCGCAGACATTAAGCCATTACGTTACACAGGTATTGCTAGTCAAATTGACTTGCCCGTTACATTGCTTTCGCTCATGGGCATACAAGGCCAGCACCCAATGACTGGGCGAGATTTATCTAGCGTTTTGCCAGACACATTAGGTCGCGCTATGATGCAATATAACGATAACTTTGGCTGGATGGAAGAGACTAAAACGGCTAAAAATGTGGTGGTGCTTCGTTCAGGAAAATCTCCAGCACACGCTGTATACGACACTCAGACTAAACATCTAAGCGTAACTAGCCCACCAGCCAATGCAAAAGTTTTAGAAAAACGTGCCTTGGCAAATGTATTACTGCCAGATTTGCTTTATAACGAACAACGCTATCACCTACCGTAATCATGACACCTATTTCTGCAAACCAGCCTAGTATGCTTACTGGCACGATTATCCGCAAAGGCTTAGCGTATATATTTAGTGGGAGATTTTACATCAGGCATGGGCATTTACCTCCTGCAAACCATCATATTCCAGAAAACTTTATTGGCATATGTGTTGCCTCTTCTAAAGATGCAAGCATGGATGACTATGTCATCACACAACTACGTGAACTTAACATTAAAGAGGTCAGACTTGACTTTACCTACGGTGATTTAGAGCATTTTAATGCTCGTTTTTTAACACAACTAATCTCAGAAAAGTTTAATGTAACCCTGCACATCGTTCAGCCCTTTAACGCGGCAAGAAATATGGAGAATGTGGACGAACAAAATAGATGGCAGGCTTTCATTGAAGCAACGCTAACACGTTTTGGTGCCGATATATCACGTATTGAAATCGGCGCCACCATTAACCGCAAGCGCTGGGCAGGCTACACCATGCAAGGTTTTTTACGCGCTTGGGAAATTGCTTTTATTGCAGCAAAACAGCGTAATATTTTACTTGCTGGTCCAAACGTGACTGATTTTGAACCGATTTATAATATTGGCGTGCTGAGCATGCTTCAGGCAAAAAAACAGTTGCCTGATGTACATACCAATAATTTATTTTCAGAGCGAGTGTCAGAGCCTGAGCGTTTTGATCACCGAGTCTTCAAATATCGCTGGGCAACAATCTTAAAATTTAACTTAATTAAAAAAGCACGCTTATTAAAAAAAATTGGCACTGACTTTGGTGTAAACCATTTTATTTCTCCTGTCGCATTTTGGGCTATTTATCGCATAGAGCGCCTGCTTAAAGATGGCGAGCAGAAGCAGGCTGACTATACCGCGCGCTACATGATACTGACTGCGGCTTCAGGCGTACTTGACCAAGTGTTTTGGGGTGCGCTGATTTGTCATCGAGAAGGATTAATCGACGACGGTTTAAGTGATGCAGAATATCCAGCATTAGAACGAGTGTCGCACTATGCAAATGTAGATGGGCAATTGCAAAATTTTAGGCGTCATGCCAGTTTTAAAGCTTTCAAAACGGTCGCCAGCCTGTTGCAAGGCTCACAATACATAAACGCACTTGCTACTACAAATGGCTTAGAAATTCATCATTTCCAAACCGCCATGCATGAGGTGCATGCCCTATGGACAATTAACGGAAAAATAGCATTTTTATCTGATTTTTATGATGCTTCCACTTTGCTACAGGCCGACATCATTGACAGAGATGGTAATAAATTTGATGTCACCGTCAACCATATCAGTGAATCACCGATTTATATCTGCTGGCCAAAAGGCTACTCAATCAACAGCAAAAGTCTATTAGCATTAGCCAAAGACTTGGCGATACATGCGCATATTAAAAACATGCAATACTACCCTTTCCTTCAAGATGGCTGGTTTGGATTAGTACTGGCAAAAAGTGTTGAAGAAGCCTTAATCATCAGCAAAGAGCTGCATCCTGACAGCCTAACTAGCCCGCAAAAAAATGTATCATTACGGCATGCACGTAACGCCATTTGGGCATTGCCAGACCCACGCAACCCAGAAAATCAAGTGACAGTTAAACAGCCTGTCAAAATGTATCCTCACAAAGCATTGCTAGATAGATTCAAGCCCAGCAAAGCAAAGCGGAGTTGGAATGGTGCTGTTGAGTTGTTGCGGAGAGGCGTGAATACGGCACATCCTGTCGCATTTTTTGAAAAAGAAAATGACACCACACTAAAGCAAAACTTTTATATCTGTGACTACGTAAAAGCAGATTGCTCAGTCGGCGAAATGTTCATACATTTTTCCAAAGGCAATAAAGAGTTTTACTTTGTTGATAAGAACTGCTTAATCAGCGCAGAAGAAACCTATGAGCAACTTGCCCGCTTTTTGTTTCACATGCACCAATCTGGTTCATATTTCCGAGATTTATCTGGTGGCAATGTGCTCGTGCAATTGCAAGAAAAAAAACAGTTACATTTTTCACTTATTGACACTGCGCGTGCTCGCTTCCATACTTATCCATCGCCTTTCAATGAGCGCTATTCAGATCTTGCGCGCATTTGTAATAAGCTTGACTGGGTAAATCGTGAGATTTTCATAGGTTTATACCTCAAGAATACAGGTAGAGAATTTAATTTTGAAGTAAAACTTAAATTCTACTTATACGACTTTAAAGTAGCCTTTAAACGTAAGTTTGGTCGTAAGGGTATAAAAAATTTAGTTCGTAAATTTAAAAATTAATATTGACGCTTACAACTGTTAAGATATTAACAATTAAAACCCAATAACATCAAACGCCATTATGCCAATGCGTTATTTGAATCTTCACTCAGAACCTTCTCACATTAAAGATTTGAGAAGTGTACCGCTATTTCATGACCTAAGCCGTCATGAGTTATTCGCCTTAAGTGATTTATTGCACCAGCGTACTTATCTGCGTGAAGAGATTATCTTCGACCAAAATGAAGAAGGGCAAGCCATCTATTTTGTTTTATCTGGCAAAGTAGGTATCCACCGAGATGGTTTTCAAAAAGCAATAGCAGAACTTGAAGTTGGGCAATTTTTTGGTGAGCGCGCCTTATTAGAGGATGCCCCTCGTATTGCCCAAGCTAAGGCTGAATCAGAATGTTTACTAGCAGTATTATTTAGAGAAGACTTTCTGCATTTGTTACAAACGCATCCTGAAATTGCTGAAAAAATTAGCCTGCATTGCAGCTTAAGAGTAGCCAATCAACCATTAGAAATTGAAAAAAATAGCCAATTAAGTAACATTGAAACAAAAACCTCACCAGGCCCCATTACCTGGATGGGAATCATTGGTATTACTTGCCTACTTATCTTTATATTTAAAAAATTGCTATGGTTAGTCGTTCCATTTCTGCTTGCACTCATTTTATATTATCTACTTTCGCCTATTAGTAGACGTTTAATTTTAGCCGGCACAAGCAGAACATTAGCTGCCATTGGTCTCAGTAGTGCATTTCTACTTGTATTCGGACTGCTAGTCACACTATTTTATCCGCTGGCTATTTCCAATATGGATAATTGGCAAAATCATTTAAGTCAGTATCTTTCTGGCGGAGCCACACTATTACAAAACCTGCTCCATGCACTTCAAAACCATTTTACATTTTTGAGAAATGCTAATTTTGGCAATGCTGTTTATTTGGAATTTACGGACTTTATTGAACACTTTTCTGAGAAGCACTTAGGTAATATCGTAATGACTGTATCGGCATGGCTACCATCACTTTTGCTGGCGCCACTAATGACGTTCTTCTTGCTCAAAGATGGTGCAGAACTTAGAAAAATGGTGGGTAGCGCGGTACCGAATGCTTTCTTTGAGAAAACACTGTATTTGATTCATGCATTAGATAAAACAGCAAAACTTTATTTTGTTGGTCTTATTAGAATCACAATAATAGACACCTGCATCATAACACTTGGTCTATTGTTGCTTGGCGTTTCTAACCCGCTTTTACTAGGGATCATTGCTGCTATATTGGCTTGGATTCCTTACCTTGGGCCGCTATTAGGCTGCGGTATTGTCATCATAGTGACTTCTACTGACATACCTAATAATTTGAATGTCATCTACAGCATCTTAGCTTTGTTTGCACTAGTGCGCATACTGGATGACTTCATATTTTTACCGATAATTGTAGGTAAAAGCCTACGTATCCATCCTTTACTCACGCTATTAATGTTTATGGTTGGCGAAGCAATTGCTGGCATTGCGGGTCTGATGCTAGTCATTCCAATACTGGCTATTGTTATGGTGCTTGGTGAGACTCTAGAAATTATTCTTACCGACCTGCGATTACAAGCGCGTCACAAATACGCCAAAAGAAGAAGCTGGCAGATTGCAAATAAAGGTCTAATTGATTGACTCGTTTTTAGCTAGTAATCTAACTACTAATTTTAGAGGGCACTTCTATAAATCCAATTTCTGTCGCCACACTGCGTTGATCAGAAAAAATTATTCCTTACATATGAAATATATGCGTCGTCATAATCTTTTTACTCACACCTTGTTTTGCCAAGCAACTCGAATTTTTAACAGTACCCTACAAACACAATCCTGATGATTGCGCCTGCTGGTTAGACCATATAATGATATTGTTAATCGCTTGCAAGCCCGCCTGACTGAGAGCCGCTACACCACCTCTGGCATCAGCAGCATTTGCAGTCACCTCTTCTTTAAATAGTTGACTAGCAATCACTGTTCTGGTTTTTTTTTGCATCAGTGTCGCCATCAGTAGTGCAACACCTTTGCTTTCTAGCTTGGTATCAAACACATGATCAAAAACTTCTAATTCAATTTGCAAGCTGCAATTTCCTTGAGTTGGCTTAGCTGCAATCTCTTTAAGCTTTTGTGTGAGCAACTCCGCTGGGGTTGTTGACCAGTGACTGTCAGCATAAAAATAAACCCTCGCTACATTATCATAAGCTAAACGGTAGCGTATATGTCTATTATCCAGCGGCACTTTGCTACCAATATCTTGCACCGACACAACAGATGTTAAGCTTGATTTATCTATAGTAAAACCAAAATCATACACCGCATTAGATGAATTACCTTTACCAACGCCAACGCATCCACAAAGTGTCAGAATAAGGCCTATCATCATTACGTTTCGCGTCAATCTATTATTCATATACTTCACCCATATATTTTTAGCTATTGCAACTTTACGGTTGTTCTGTAAATCCCTCTTCCCCTGGACCAGGTTTAATCTCAGGATTACCAAAAATTAGACTTTGCGGATTTTCTTCCAGCAATTCCAACACTTTTCCCATCTGATTCACACCATGATTAACATTGTTGGTAAGGTAATGAATTTTAGGTAACGTTTCATTCTCAAGTGTACTTAGCAAATGACTACTATCCGCTTTTAAATCACGCGCTAGCGCTCGATATTCTTTAGCAGTTCCATCAAGCTCGGTCACTAATGGTTGAAAACTATCTGCTGTTTTTTGCACACTACTCAGTGTTTGTAGCAATTGCGTCTGATTTTCGTCAGAAGCTATGCTAGAAACCTGGCTCAGTGCCTGATTTGCATTGTTAATTAACGGCATGAGTTGCTGTGAAGCTTGCGCTATATTGGCTAGACTTTTATTGAGGTCATCGCCATTTAATTTGCTGATAAACTGGTTTGAAGTTGCTAGCGCTCTATTACTTGTTTGTAGTAGTGTCTCTATCTGCGAAACCAGCATAGGACCTTTTTCAATAAGTTTATCTAACATAGAAGCTTGCATGGCAATATAATCACCAGCATTCAATTTTGGAGCCGTCACACTCAAATCATTTAAATCAATAAAAGCTAGGCCAGTCACGCCTTGCATTTTAAGTTCGGCATAACTTCCTTTACTTAGCTGAAGACTTTGTGGTACCTCAATATCCACCAATATTCTGATTTTGGATTTAGGATCTAGCGTAATTCGCGTGACCTTACCTACGTCAACACCTCTAAATTTAACTGTGGATTCTGCACTTAAGCCTGTCACTGGCATATTGGATATGATAGTGTACTCACTTAGCGTCTCGCGTGAGCCGCTCAACCACCAAAATGATACTAATAGCATAAAACTCAGTAATATTATAAATAAACCAACCGTAATGGCATGTGCTTTATTTTCCATAAGCTAAGCTCTCATTAAACGGGTACTGACACCCTGAAAAAAATTACGCACAAAAGGATGCGCCACATCGGCTAATTCTAATAGTGAACAAGCCACAACAATTTGTTTGTCTGCCAAAACGGCAACTCGATCAGTCAAAGAAACAAGCGTATCCAAATCATGTGTTACAAACAATACGGTCAAACCAAGCGCTTGTTTAATCTGCTTAATCAGCGTAACAAATTTCTCACTACGGTCAGGATCTAGTCCCGCTGTTGGCTCATCAAGCACTAGCAACTCCGGTTCCAGCGCTAAGGCTCGGGCCAGCCCTACGCGCTTAACCATTCCGCCAGAAAGTTGAGCTGGTAGAAGTTTAGCATGCTGAGGCTCTAACTCAACTAGTGACAATTTGTGCATCACCAATTTACGAATAGTCGATTCATTAAATTGCTTAAGTTCACGTAAAGGAAAGGCTATATTGTCGTACACAGAAAGCGCTGAAAATAATGCCCCTTGCTGAAACAACATACCAAATCGATTCATCAATCGCTGCTTTTTGATACGCTCAAGTCTGTGTAAGTTTTCACCAAATAACAACACTTCACCGCGACTAGGCTCTGTTAGGCCGACAATATGTCTGAGCAACGTAGTTTTACCACTGCCAGATCCGCCTACAAGCGCGATAACTTCACCCGCATAAATCTTTAGATTTAGATTATCGTGAATCACGACATCGTCATATTGAGTAGCTAAGTTGCGAACTTCACAGATTACGGCTTTTGTTTCGGTCATACGCCAATACCACTAGTAAGAATGGCAAATCCAGCATCAATTAATATGACGCCTGTAATCGAAGCCACCACCGAAGATGTTGTGCTAGCGCTTAAACTTTCCGTATTAGGCTTAATACGCAGACCAAAATGACAGGCAACTAGGGTAACAACGAAACCAAATAACAAGGCTTTAACCAAACTTAATGTTAAATTTACTGGCATAACTACTTGTGGCAAGTACTCAAAAAAGAATCTGAAGCTAATTCCCAATTCAATATTTGCGGACAGAGCTCCGCCTAACAGTCCCCAGCATGAAGTCCAAAGCACCAGAAACGGTGCAACTAAAGTCAACCCTATCACTTTAGGCATGATAATTCTTAGAATTTTTGAAATGCCCATAGTAGTAAGCGCGTCAATCTCTTCAGTCACACGCATCACACCAATTTGTGCCGTCATTGCCGAACCTGAGCGACCCGCTATTAATACTGCCATCAACATGGGGCCAAGTTCACGGATAATTCCCAAACCCAGAATATTCACAATAAAAATATCTGCGCCAAAAACTCGCAACTGTTTGGACATCAAATAACCCATCGCCACACCTATCATAAAGCCTAGCAATGCACTGATGGGTAACGCCATGACGCCACTTTTATAGACGTTAGCTGATAATTCGCGCCATGGAATATCTTTGGGGTGCTTAATTAGATAAATGAACTCCAGCGCTAACAAGCCAAGCAACTGAACGAAATCCACGAGATGAGAAGTAAAATTTAAGAACGCCTTTCCCAACCGAGCGACAATCTCACTGAGCGTATTGTGTAATTTAAAGGCGACTTTGGTTTCTGTTGGATGGTTAAGTTGGCCTAACATTGAAAAAATTCCAACATGTTCAGGTTTTAGTGTGATGTTGCTATCCAACTTCTCACCCCATCCCTCCCACAATATCGCAGCTCCAGCTGTGTCGATTTGCTCTACACCTTGCAAATCCCAATGAACGAAAGGGTCAGAAAAAAACGGGGTAAGAATCTGTTGCAGTTGTGCAAAATCATTTTCCAGCGCACGAAGCGACCACTGCCCGACAAGTCGCAAATGTTTACGACCCTGCTCATCCAAGTCAACATGAAAACTGGCGGCTGACATTACATCCTTTTTTAAAGAGAATTAAAATTTCTGGAAGTTAGCATTGCTAAATTTCACCTAGCCAACATTTCCTTGGCATGTTGTCGGGTTGTCTCGGTAATTTCAATACCGCCAAGCATTCGCGCCACTTCATGCACACGATCATCCGCACTTAACGTTGCAATTGTACTCAGTGTCTGTTCTCCTACTAAGGCTTTACTAACACGTAAGTGATGTGACCCTAATGCAGCCACTTGTGGCAAGTGCGTAATCACTAGCACTTGGCGGCCTAAAGATGTAACAGAGCTGGTACTGTCGTTGCCACTATGCAACATTTCACCTAATTGCTTTAACAACTGCCCGACTACTTCAGCCACGCCACCACCAATACCAACATCGACTTCATCAAATATCATGGTAGGGATATTATCTTTTTGTGCAGTGACCACACGAATTGCTAGGCTAATTCTTGAAAGCTCACCACCTGATGCAGCTTTAGCCAAAGGTCGTGTCATTACGCCAGCGTGACCTGCAACTAAAAACTCAACTTGCTCTAAACCATTTGCCGTAGGCGGCTGCTCACTTAATACCACTTCAAACTTACCACCGCTTAGTGATAAGCGCTGCATTTCAACACTGATTTGTGTGCTCAATTTAACTGCAGCTAATTGACGGCCTTCACTGAGCTTCTTAGCCAGCTGCATATAGTCTGCCAAGGCTTGTGCTTCTTGCTTAACCAACCCATCATCATTGGCAATTAAAGCAAGTTCAGCCAAACGCGCCTGCGACTTAGTCAGCAATTCATCTAGCTCTTCTGGTTGCACACGATATTTACGTGAAAGATTATGTATATTTTGTATTCTTTCATCCAGCTCTGCAAGCCTTGCTGGATCGAGGTCTACGCGTTGCAAGTATCGATTTAAAAAACGGTCAGTTTCTTCAAGCTGAATCATTGCCGAATCTAAAGTTTCTACGGCTTCTGTCATAGCACCATCATATTCACGTAAGTGTTGTAACTTATATTGCACTTGTGAGAGCAAATGCATGGCAGACAACTCACCTTCACTCAACAATGCTCTGCATTCTTCACTGCCCGTAATTAAATCCGCGCCATTTGAAAGTCTTGCATGTTCTTGTTGTAACTCATCCCACTCAGTGGCTGTAGTAGTCGCTTGAGATAAATCCTGTACGTTATGGCTTAATTCAGCAAGCTCATCTGCATATTGATTGGCATTTCTTTCTGCATCGACTCTTTGTTGATTAAGCTGAAACCAGACTTTGTAATGTGTCAGAACTTGTGTAGCTAAACTAGATAGTCCTGCAAAACTATCTAACACATTGCGTTGCGTGGCTGGTTTTAGCAGAGAGTGATGCGCGTTTTGACTGTAAATATCCACCAATAACTCACCCAGTTCTTTTAGCTGAGAAACTGTTACTGTGGCGCCATTAATAAATGCCCGTGACCGGCCATCTGCATAAATTACGCGGCGTAATATCAGTTCATCACTATCAACTTTGATTTCTGCTTCAACTAACCACTCCTTAGCATCAGTATTGTTCGCAATGTTAAAAATAGCACTTATTTCAGCTTTGTCACAACCCGCACGCGTAACGCCACCCTCACTGCGCGCGCCTAAACCAAGAGACAAGGCATCGATCAAAATAGACTTACCGGCACCCGTTTCACCGGTAAGCACCGTGAACCCTGAGTTAAACTCTAAATCGAGTTGATTAACAATAACAAAATCGCGTATGGATAAGCTTTGAAGCATATTAAAAAATCAACCCCAATTAAGCTTGTTACGCAACATATCAAAGTAGCAATAATCACTTGGATGTAACAATGAAACTGTTTGCTCCGCACGATTGATAATAATTTTATCACCAACTTCAAGCGCTACTTGGAACTGCCCATCAAAACTTAATTGCGCTTCATCAAATTGCATTAAAGTTACTTCAATCTGACTATCGCTATGCACCGCAATTGGGCGATTACTTAAGGTATGCGGGCAAATTGGGACTAATGAAATTGCATGCAAATTAGGATGCAAGATTGGCCCACCAGCAGACAGGGCATATGCTGTAGTGCCAGTTGGCGTACTTATAATTAGGCCATCTGCACGTTGTTTATGCACAAATTTTTCATCAACAGTCACTTCCAACTCTATTAAACGTAACGCGCTTTTAATTACCACATCGTTTAGCGCATAGTCAACATAGAAAACTTGTCCAGCTCGGATGACCTGTGCCGTAAGCATCACACGCGGCTCTTTAGTAAATTCACCTGCTAAAATTCGATCTATTTGTAACAGCATGTCTTCGACACGCAAATCAGTTAAAAATCCAAAACGACCTCGGTTAATCCCAACTAGAGGAACATCAACATCTTTAAGGCTTCGCGCCACGCTCAACATGGTGCCATCACCTCCCATGACAATCACCAAATCAACTTCACCACCAATATTTTTTAGAGGTGCAGTTTGATATCCAGTTATTTCGGCATAGCGCGCGGTATTTTCTTCTATCCATACTTGAATATTTTTATTAGATAAATGTTGTGCTAATTCGACCAAATCCGTTTGCATTAACTGCAATGCAGATTGATTCATGTACTTGCCAATAATGGCAATAGATTTAAAAGATTCATTCATGGCGAAATTAAATCACAGAAGCCTTTTTGTTCAAAGTAAAAGCGTAATATGCTGGCAAGTTTGATAGTTAACAGTATGATGATTGATGTAAATCGTGCAAAATATAGTGACATGGATAAGCGTGCGCAAATTTTACTCAAGACTTTGGTTGAACATTACATTAGTGATGGTCAGCCGATTGGTTCGCGCACGCTACTGCAACACTCAGGCTTGGATGTAAGCGCCGCAACTATTCGTCATGTGATGAGCGACTTGGAACACCTAGGCTTTATCGCGAGCCCTCACACATCTGCTGGTCGCATTCCCACACAAAAAGGTTACCGCTTGTTCGTTGATTCCTTGCTAACAGTTCAGCCTTTGAATCTGCGGGCGGTTGAACAGCTTAAAATCGGTCTATCATCACCGAACCCGAGTGACCTTATTACAAGTGCAGCAGACATGCTTTCCCAATTGACGCAATTTGCGGGAGTGGTCATGATTCCAAAACGCAAACGCTTTACGTTTAAACATTTAGAATTTTTACCATTATCTGACAAGCGTATATTAGTCATCATTGTCACGAATGATGGTAATGTGCAAAATCGTATTATCATGTCCGACAAACCTTACGCAGCAAGCGAACTTACGCAGGCTAGCAACTATTTTAATATTAATTTTTCCGGACAAACATTTGAAGAGGTACAACAAAAACTGCACATTGAACTCAAGCAAATGCAAACAGATATGAATCGTTTAATGTCTGCCGCGCTTGAAGCCACTATCAAAGAATCAGTCAATGAAAAAGATGGTGTAGTGATTGCTGGTGAACGTAATTTACTACAAGTAGATGAGTTATCTACCAATGTCGCAAGCCTACGCAAACTGTTTGAGATTTTTGAACGCCGAACTTCGTTGATGCAATTGCTTGATAATAGTCAACGCGCTGAAGGCATACAGATATTTATTGGCGGCGAAAGTGGGTACTTACCTTTAGACGAGTGCAGCATGATTACCGCACCATATGAAGCCGATGGGCAAGTGGTTGGAACACTAGGTGTAATTGGGCCAACACGCATGGCTTATGAACGTGTAATACCAATTGTCGATGTGACAGCGAAACTTTTATCAAACGCTTTATCAAACAATTAAACTGCTAAGATTCATTGCTAGTAATTAAATAATCAATATACATAGAAAAACTCATCAAAAAAATGGCTTATTACAACTCAGAACCAAAGTACGAACACGGCGACCAACTTAAAGTTGGCATTTTATTAGCCAACTTAGGTACGCCAGATGCACCTACGGCAAAGGCTTTACGCCCATATTTACGTCAATTTTTAAGCGATACGCGTGTGGTGGAAATTCCGCGTGTCATTTGGTGGTTTATTTTAAATTGCATAATTTTAGTAATTCGCCCTAAAAAATCGGCAGAGAAATATGCACAAGTTTGGACTAAAGAAGGTTCGCCTTTATTGACACATGCGCAAAAGCAAACCACTTTGTTGCGTGGATTTTTAAGTCAAAAAATCACGTCGCCTTTTGCAGTTGAGTTAGGTATGAGTTATGGCAACCCGAGCATGCAATCCGCCATCGAAAAATTAAAAGCACAACATTGCGACCGCATTTTAGTGTTTCCTTTGTATCCACAATATGCCGCAAGCAGTACAGCATCAGCCATGGATGCAGTTTTTCGCGTATTACTAAAAACACGTAACCAACCCGCCATTCGTAGCATACGTAGCTATTATAGTCACCCAGCTTACATAGTCGCATTAGCCTCCAGCGTGCGTGAACACTGGCGAATCAATGGTAAGCCAAGTAAATTAGTGATGAGTTTCCATGGTGTGCCTAAAGCACACCTAACTAATGGCGACCCTTACCACTGCCAATGCCACAAAACTGGCAGATTATTAGCTGAAGCTTTAGAGTTAAATAAAGATGAGTTTTTAATCGCATTCCAATCACGCTTTGGTAAGCAAGAATGGCTAAAACCTTACCTTGCAGCCACATTAGAAGATTTAGGGAAAAACAACACCAAACGCATTGATATTATCTGCCCAGGTTTTAGTAGCGATTGCTTAGAAACACTTGAAGAAATCGCAATAGAAGGCAAGCATATCTTTCAAAGCAATGGCGGTGGTGAATATACCTACATTCCAGCTCTCAATGAGAATGAGGCTTGGATACACGCGATGACGACGATTGCCCTTGAAAATATGCAAGGCTGGATTTCTACTGAATGGGATAGTGAGACGGCAAAAAAAGACAATGAAATGACTAAATTACGTGCTCAAGCTATGGGCGCCAATCAATAAGCGTTATACTTTTGTTTTAAGCAGACTCAATAAACTTATGATAGTAATTACTGGAGGCGCGGGGATGATAGGCTCTATCATCGCTTGGCATCTCAATTCAAAACTCCAACGTGATGACATGGTGATTGTTGACCGAATCACGCATGAAAACCAATGGCAAAATTTGGTTAAGCGCCAGTACGTGCAATATTTGGATAAAGACCAACTCATGCAGTGGCTGCAGGGCGAGAATAATAAATCCCGTAAGGATATTAAAGCCATTATTCACATGGGCGCTATCAGCGCGACAACAGAGCGCGATTTTAACAAATTGGTTGAAACCAATATTCATTACTCACAAAACCTTTGGACGTGGTGCGCAAATAATAATGCAGCGTTTTTCTACGCAAGTTCCGCTGCCACTTATGGTGATGGTGTGCATGGTTATGATGATATTTCAATTGAAAAACTTCGCCCGCTTAATGGTTACGGCTACTCAAAACATTTCTTTGACCAATGGGCTTTAAAGCAAGTAAGCAAGGGGTTAGCCACACCATTAGCATGGGCTGGCTTTAAGTTTTTTAATGTTTATGGTCCGAATGAATATCACAAAGAGCGGATGGCTAGCGTAGCGTTTCATAGCCTTAACCAGTTCAAAGAAACTGGCACAGTTAAACTCTTCAAAAGTCATAAAGAAGGTTATTCAGATGGCATGCAATTGCGTGATTTTGTCTATGTAAAAGATGCCGCAGCTGCCGTTGTACATTTTTTAAATATGTCACTGAGTGGCAAGCCATGTACCAATGGCATCTACAATATTGGTACTGGTAAAGCCCGATCATTTAAAGATTTGGCCACCTGCGTAATGACCAGCTTGGGCAAAACACCAAATATCACCTACATTGATATGCCTGAAGATTTGCAGGGTAAATACCAATATTTTACCGAGGCTACTTCAGTTAAACTGCGCGATGCCGGTTACACACAAGATTTTTGTAGTTTGGAAGAAGGCGTCCAAGATTACGTACAAAATTATTTAATGCATGATGACTCTTACTGCTAATAAGCAGCTATTTGAAGAAAGCAAATATGACCAATCAAACTGAATTTTTGCTGAGTGAACTACAAGCGCACACGGAAATGTTTGCGCAATTACAAAGCCTATTTCCGCAGCTAAATGCGGTTGCAAACGAAATGCGTGCGACTATGCAACGTGGCGGTAAAATCTTAATTATGGGCAATGGCGGTAGCGCAGCAGATAGCCAGCATATTGCAGCTGAAATTGTCGGTCGCTATAAAAAAGAACGTCGAGGTTTGCCGGCAATTGCACTGACTACTGACACCTCTATCATCACATCAGTTGGCAATGATTATGGCTATGACTACATTTTCGCACGTCAAATCGAAGCGCTATGCAGACCTGAAGACTTAGTCATTGGTATTACAACTTCTGGCAATAGCAAAAACGTAGTGAATGCCATCATAGAAGCTAATTCAATCGGCGCAATCACTGTGGGGTTAACTGGTGGTACTGGCGGTAAATTATCCGAATTATGTAAATTCAATTTAGTGATGCCAAGTAGCGATACTCCGCGCATTCAAGAAGCACACATTTTCATTGGTCACAGCCTATGTGGCATGCTAGAAGCAGATTAGGTCTAAATTAAAACCCAAATATGAATGCACATTTAATCGAAATTGTTCGCCAGTTTACCAATAGTAAAAAAATAATATTAGTCATTGGTGACATCATGCTAGACCGATACCTAGTGGGGAACGTTAACCGTATTTCACCGGAAGCACCTGTACCTGTAGTGCTGCTAAAGCAGTCAGAAGATCGTGCTGGTGGTGCAGCAAACGTAGCCGCTAACTTAAGCGGGTTAGGTCTACCGACGAAAATCATCGGTTGTTTTGGCGAAGATGCAACTGGCGAAATTCTGAAAAAAATTATCGTGGACTTGGGCATTTGCATTAGCAATGCGATGACCTCTGCATTAAGACCAACCGTCTCAAAAACAAGAATAATGAGTGGTAATCAGCAAATCGTGCGTATCGATGATGAAAGCGCAACGGCGTTTAGTGCAGATGAGAACAAACAATTGTTAGCCACTGTGACTAAAGCGCTGGAAGCTAAGCCGTCAATGGTGATTTTGTCTGACTACGCTAAAGGCTTATTAAGCGAAATAACATGTAGAGCTATCATTGAGCATTGTAATAAGCTAAATATCCCAGTCATCGCTGATCCTAAAGGTCGTGATTACAGAAAATACAAAGGTGCGACAACACTCACACCAAATAAAAAAGAAGCGGCAGAAGCTTGTGGTGTCGACATCAACGACACTGAAACTTTGCTTAAAACTGCTGCACTACTTAGAAAGTCGCTTGAATTAGACTTTCTGGCAGTTACGCGTGGTGAAGAAGGTATTTCGCTGATTGATGACACGCAAATACAGCACATTCCTGCAACTGCAAAAAAAGTATTCGACGTATCAGGTGCAGGAGACACTGTAATTGCCACTCTAGCGGCAGGCTTAGTGCATGGCTTAAATCCTCATGATGCTTTGCAACTTGCCAATATTGCTGCTGGCATTGTCGTTGGCAAAGTTGGCACGGTGCCAGTATCTCAAGCAGAGTTATTGAAAGCATTAGTCAGTGAAGATGGGCAATCTCAAGTTGATAAGATTTGTGACCAAGCTCAATTAACTGAATTAGTAAAACTCTGGAAGACTAATCATCAAAAAATCGTCTTCACCAATGGTTGCTTTGATTTATTACATGCTGGTCATGTGACCTATCTAGAGGCCGCCAAGAAAACTGGAGATAAACTGATTTTAGGCTTAAACACAGATCGCTCTGTAAGCGCACTAAAAGGCCTAACGCGCCCAGTTGTACATGAAGGTGATAGAGCTCGCGTTTTAGCAGCCCTAGCTTCAGTTGATGCTGTGATATTGTTTGACGAAGACACGCCACTACTACTGATTGAAGCAATACGCCCAGATGTAATTGTGAAAGGTGATGATTACACTGAAGAGCAAGTCGTGGGTGGCAGTGAGGTTAAATCATGGGGCGGAAGTGTTAAGTTAATACCCTTAGTGCAAGGGCGTAGCACGAGCAACATCATCAAAAAGTTAGGGTCTTAGTACGCATGGCCTTTGCTACAACAAGTAAAATATTAGTGCTTGGCCCTGCTTGGGTGGGTGATATGGTTCTTGCGCAAAGCTTATTCAAAACACTTAAAGCTAACAACCCTAATTGTATTATTGATGTTGCTGCGCCAGCATGGACGTTGCCACTATTGGAGCGCATGCCAGAAGTGTCTGGAAAAATAGCACTACCTTTTAAGCACGGTGAATTAGCACTTTTTGACCGCATTAAATTTGGAAAATCCTTAAGAAACCAAAGTTATGCACAAGCTATTATTCTGACCAACTCGTTTAAATCCGCCATATTGCCTTGGGCGGCGGGCATTCCGAAACGCACCAGCTATTTAGGTGAAATGCGCTATGGACTAATTAACGACATACGTGCGCTGGATAAAACCAAACTCAAAAAAACAGTTGAGCGATTTGTCAATCTAGGCCAAACCAAAGACAAAAACTTACCAGCAACGATACAAAATCCAGCAATAATTTCCAATAAAATAAATACACAAACAGTCCTTAGCAATCTTGGTGTAGCTCATGGCAACACTCAAATACTAGGCCTATGCCCAGGCGCAGAGTTCGGCGAAGCTAAACGTTGGCCAGCTGAATATTATGCTGAGGTAGCAAATGCCGCTATTGAAAAAGGTTGGCAGGTTTGGTTGTTTGGTTCAGATAAAGACGTCCCAGTGACCTCACTCATTAACCAGAAAACACAAAACCGCTGCGTAGATTTTGGCGGTAAAACTAAATTAGGTGAAGCTATTGATTTAATGTCACTCTGCGACACTGTCATCAGTAACGACTCTGGCCTTATGCATGTAGCGGCCGCGCTTGATAAAAAATTGATTGCAATTTATGGTTCTAGTGACCCGAACCATACTCCCCCGATGAGCGCCAAGGCTACTATTATGTACTTAGATTTAGAATGCAGCCCATGCTTTAAAAGAGTATGTCCACTTCAGATCGGAGAACTTCACCTGAGATGCTTAAAAGATATTAAAACCCAATCAGTCATTCAATTAGTATTGAACCGCTAAATCATAATTCATTTCACTTCAATACTATATGCTACTAAAAAAAATTGAACCTAGTGACATGTGTGCAATTATTGTGACTTATCATCCTGATTCACTATTTTACGAAAGAGTCTTGGCAATATCATCTCAAGTTGGAAATGTATTTATCGTTGATAATGGTTCTAATCGTGATGCAGAAAAAATGTTGAGGAATATTAACCAAAGCCCATCCATTAACATTATTTTTAATAACGAAAATCTAGGCATCGCAAAAGCATTAAATATCGGGATTTCTTTAGCAGAAAAAAATGGCTATCAATTTGCAATATTGTTTGATCAAGATAGCAAACCCAATAAAGATCTTGCTGCCAATTTATGTAAAATCTATTCAGCCCATCCAAATACAGAAAAAATAGCTTTAATCGGTGCAAACTACGATAATGTTCTCAAAAATGCAGAAAAAAAACCTAGCCATCAACTAAACGCCAAATGTGAATGGCATGAAGTAAAGCGTGTAATTACATCAGGCTCATTGTTATCATTCACTGCATACCAGAAAATAGGTCCATTTAGAGAGGATTTTTTTATTGATTTAGTTGATATTGAGTACTGTATGAGGGCAAGAAAGCTCGGCTATAGCATACTAAGAAGCAACAGAGTTTTAATGTTGCACTCAATTGGATATCCAAGTAAACACCTCTTGTTTGGCAAAACAATCTGGGCGACAAACCATACGGCTATTCGTCGCTATTATTATGCAAGAAATTATGTTGCGATACAAAGAGAATATGGAAATTACATCTTAGGTTGGTGGGCAATTAAAAGCCTAAAAAAATGCATACGACAATCCTTTATCATTATACTTTTTGAGCAACACAAACTGGATAATCTTGCTGCTATTGCTAAAGGCTGGTGGCATGGAATGAATAACAAAATGGGGCAATATTCACTTTAAATTACTTAATCGCTTTAAGCTCCCAAATGAGGTGTGAGTTTTTTCTTTTTTTGAAATGATTTCGATACCATCTTCTAAACTGCTCAAGAGCATCCACCTCTCGAAAAGCTTCATCACCGCGAATCCACTCTACCTTGACCGCCTCAAACTGTCCTTTAAAACCATAATCAATTGCATATGCTTCTGAGCCACAAAAGTATTTATGAGTACGCTCAGTTATGAAATTTACATGTGTTGGATCATGAAAGGCAGCACCATTAGGGAATGCAGGCGTTAGCGCATAAAACATTCCATTAGGCTTGAGTACACGCCATATTTCGCTCATTAAATCAACAAACGGAAGTTTCGTTGTTTCTTGGTTAATCGCTAATATGCGCGGTATGTGCTCTATAAAATCATAGGCTGATATTGAATCAAACGTATTATCGGGATATGGGATTGGCTGCAAAGTCAAGTTCGCCTTTGTAAAGGTAATGTTGATTAGCAAGTCTTTAGGCTCATAAATATCGAGCGCATGAAGAGTTTTAAAACCATAGGGATTTCGAGGCGATTTACCACAACCCAAGTCTAAGTGAATCCCTACTTTCTCATTCATTGTTAATCCTAATATTATTGACACTCATAGATCTAAAATCTTCTACTTTAGTCGACTAAGCATATCTCTCAGTAAAAGTTTCTGACCAGACTTTATCTCTTGGCGTGCTTTAAACACTTCAGGCATCTTTAATATAGCCAATCCAAAACCCTTTAAATTCACGCAATCTAAAAGCAATATTTCTCCCAACAACTGCAAGATTGATGAAGGAATATTACTCAATAGCAACTGTGCAGGAGAAAGATGCATCCACTCTAAAAAATAACGATTTCTACGCCTAATAGACTTAATATACTTGAGTTTTACGTTGGATCGAATTGACCCTAAACTTTGATGAACAATATGTACGCCTGGCTCAAAGTAGCTCGGCCAACCTCTGCGCCAAGCACGTAAACCTAAGTCATAATCTTCACTATAGAATGGTTTATAAATTGGGTGAAATCCATTCAATGCTTGGAACATAGACTTTCTAACCATAAAAGAACCGCCATGCGCATATGCCGAGGCTAACTTTTCACCATTCTTTCGCCTATTCAAAGCATCACTCAAATCCCATAGCATCAGTTTCAATGTACCCGCTTTGAATTGGCGAAGGTTCCAGGAATGTCTTTTAACCTCGCCCTGCTCATCATAGATTAGTGGGTTCACTGAAAACGTGCTTGGATCATCAAAATAAGAAACCAATGGTGCAAATATATCAGCCTGCACTTCCACATCGGAATTCAATAAGAAAAGCAGTTCTGTTTTTGCCAAATGAACACCTGAATGAATCGCTTCTGCAAAACCTTTATTTTTATCATGGACAATCACTTCGACTTCGGGGAACTCATGCTGCAAAACCAATAAACTGTCATCAGCAGAACCATCGTCTACGACGATGATTAAGCATTGTTCACTATACGCTTCACAGGCCACTTTAACCGAGGGTAAATTCTTACGTAGCAACTTTGCGCCATTGTAATTCGGAATAATCACTGTAATCGGGGGGTTCATTGCATCTGCCCAATTGATACTTCTCTCAGATATAACATGCTACCAGTGACAATCGCTATGATATTCAAGTTATAACTGGTGAAGAACGGAAGTGTGATGCCAACTAAAATTAGATTTGAGGTAATTACAACCAATAAAACTAAATAGATATTTTTATATTGATTTTGGTTATTAATGCCAGCTAATAGATTCTTATATATTAGCCACATCATGCATACAGCGAGTAATAACCCAATCGCACCAGATATAAAAAGCAACTCTAAAACAAAATTATGCGGGCTATTGAAATCTATATTCTGTAAATGATAGTGAGAATAAGGTTTAAATCTCTCCTCAAAAGAATCCAGACCATGCCCTAGCAGCCATTGGCTATAAGAACTCTGAGTTTGCATTTCCCAAGTATCCTGCCAAATAACCACACGCTCTTCAATATTTAAATTAAATAGCAGTGCCTCAAAGCGACTGGCAAAATTATCTGCATTTGTTAGCGTCAGTCCAATTAAAATTATAGCAATCGAAAGTCCGAAAAATCGTCTTGATTGTCGATTTAGAAATAGCAATGCCAGAACACCTGAGAAAATCAGACCTATCCAAGTAGGTCTCGACGATGTATGCAAAAGAATCACCCCCAACAACAAGATAGCAATCCCAATTAAGAATTTTATTCTCACAGACACTCTAAAAAAACAATACATCGCTATGATAAATGCAACCGCGCTGTAAAGTGCTAGATAATGCGGATTTTTAGTGGTGCCATATGGTCTATCAAACCACCAAAGCGCAATCGCTTGAACCGCCACATAAATAAATACTAACGTTATCGTAAATCCTAAAATATTTTTCTTAATATACGTAGGATTTTTTTTTGCCAAAAGCCAAATACCTAAAGCCAAAAATCCAGCCAACACTAAATGTCTGATTTCTCTGATAAATATTAGGTTTTCTACCGCTAAGAAATGAACTGTTATAAATGCGAATGGAATAGCAAGCAAATAATAGAGCGATTTATTACTTTTTAAAGGATACCCCTTCTTTAATTCACTGAAACCATAACCCAATACAAAGATCAGATTAACGTAAGCAAGAAATCGGTACACCTGCCCCCAAGTAAGCATTAGAGTTAACAAACAAAGCCAAATGACGAAGAAATGTAGATTCTGCGAATAAGAAGTCGCTACTAACGTTTTCTTGATACTGTCTAAAGTCAATCTGCATCAACCTTATTGTTCAACTTATGTTTATAAAACGATAAGTACCATTTCAAAAATTTATTTACACCCTCTTGCAATGGCATGCTTGGTTTAAAGCTGATCCAACTCTCTAATGCAGAAGTATCAGCAAACGTCGCCTTCACGTCGCCTAGTTGCATAGGTAAAAATTCTTTTTGTGCAACCTTGCCAATTGCTTTTTCCAAATAGGCAATAAAATCTATGAGCTTTTCAGACTGACTATTACCAATATTAAAGATACGATAAGGTGCTTTTTCTGCAATACTGCCTGCTTCTGGGGTTTCTGGCTCAGCCGATTTGTCCAGCACACGGATGACTCCTTCAACAATATCGTCTATATAGGTGAAGTCACGCATCATATCGCCATGGTTAAATACCTGTATCGGCTTGCCTGACAAGATTGCACCTGCAAACAAGAATGGAGACATGTCAGGGCGTCCCCATGGGCCATACACTGTAAAAAACCGTAAACCGGTAGTGGGCAACTGATAAAGATGACTATACGTATGCGCCATCAATTCATTTGTTTTTTTTGTTGCCGCATATAAGCTCACAGGATGGTCTACATTATCCTGCTCACTAAATGGTAATTTAGTGTTGCCGCCGTAGACACTGGAAGAACTGGCGTAAACCAGATGTTCAATATTGTTATGACGGCATGCTTCTAGTATGTTGGCAAAACCTACTAAATTGCTTTGAACATAAGCAGCTGGATTTTGTATAGAATATCGAACGCCAGCTTGTGCCGCAAGATGCACCACGCGTTGAGGCTTATGCGTAGCGACTAAATCCAATAGTGACTGAGCGTTGGCAATGTCTTGTTTTATAAAAGTAAAATTATCAGCATTTGTATGCGATTTGATCTCGTCAAGCCGCGCTTCTTTCAAGCTGACATCGTAATAATCATTCAGATTATCCAATCCAATGACCGTATCACCACGCGCAAGAAGGGCTTGGCTCACATGAAAGCCTATAAATCCTGCTGCACCAGTCACTAATACTTTCATCATTACCTAATCTAAATATATCAAATTACTTACTTAAACGCCCGATTGGACGATATTCAATTCCAGCAGTTTTAACGACTTTAGGTTCATACATGTTGCGTCCATCAAAAATGATTTTCTCTTTGATTTTTTGCTTAATCTCATAAAAATCCGGACTTCTGAATTCTTTCCATTCAGTCACAATCACCAGCGCATCCGCACCATCAAGTGCCTGATTCTGTGTTTTTGCAAAACTCAAGCCCTGAGTTCCTTTAAATATACGGTTGGCCTCATTCATAGCCACAGGGTCATATGCGCAGACAGTTGCGCCTGCATCCAGTAAATCTTGAATAAGCACGCGACTTGCAGCGTCACGCATATCATCTGTATTTGGTTTGAATGCCAAACCCCAGAGCGCAAAGTGCTTACCTGCAAGACTGCTTCCAAAATGAGTTTTTATTTTCTCAGTTAACACATGTTTTTGAATTTCATTGGCTTCTTCTACCGCATTCAGTACTTTTAAATCGTAGTGACTAGCTTTGCCTGTCTTAATCAACGCTTTCACATCTTTAGGAAAGCATGACCCTCCATATCCACAACCTGGATATAAGAAATCGTAACCGATTCTTGGGTCAGATCCGATACCTTTACGCACATGCTCGATATCGGCACCTAGAATTTCAGCCAAATTGGCAAGTTCATTCATAAAGCTGATACGTGTTGCCAACATCGCGTTTGCAGCATATTTAGTTAATTCAGCTGAACGCACATCCATCACAACTAGTCGCTCATGATTCCGTTGGAAAGGTGCATAGAGCGTACGCATCACTTCTTGACTCGGCGCATCTTCTACGCCAATAACAATGCGATCTGGACGCATGAAATCTTCAATTGCAGCGCCTTCTTTTAGGAATTCTGGATTCGAAACTACGCTAAAAGTAATATCTGTCTTACGCAGTGTGAGTTCCTCTGCTACTGCACCTTTAACTTTATCTGCCGTACCTACTGGTACTGTAGATTTATCTACAATAACTTTATGCGATGTCATGTACTTACCAATATTTCTAGCTGCCGCGACCACATACTGCAAATCGGCGGAGCCATCTTCATCGGGCGGTGTGCCCACGGCAATAAACTGCACATCACCGAAATCAACAGCTTTCTGAATATCGGTGGTAAATTTTAACCGCCCAGCTTGCCTGTTACGCCGCACCATCTCTAGCAGACCCGGTTCATGAATAGGAATGCCCCCATCTTCTAAAATCTTGATTTTAGCTGGATCAACATCTAGACAAAGTACATCATTACCTACTTCTGCTAGGCACGTTCCTGAAACCAAACCGACATACCCTGTACCAATAACTGTAATTTTCATATATTAAAACTCAACTTATTATTTATAGACCTTGTAACAAACATCACCAAAACCAAAAACAACCAAAGATTTTTTCATCTTCAGGTAGGGTTTAAACTCTTTAATTTTACATCCTGCAAATGTTTGTAACTTACTTGCATCGTCATTTTCTGCTATTAAAAGAAATGATTTATTATCATCAATAAAAACTTTCAATTCACCTGTTTCAAGATTTTTGATTGGAGTAGTTGCATAGTAAATGATACGGTTGTCAGTCTTGCCAAAAGCGAAAAGCTTATTCGGTGCAATCGTTTTCTCCCAATCTTGAAACTGTGAAAAAGCAGAAGTGCGATAAGAAAATATGTGTTTTTCAGCAAACATATAAAAACATGCCAGTATTAAAGGTAACAAAATACCTAACGTGAGGATTAGCCTTTTATATTTATTGGCTGATATATCAAACAACCTAGCAAGCTGCACACCTAATACAATTGAGATGAACGGATAAATCGGGAGTAAATATTTAGTATGCTTATTACTGAAAAAAGAAAATACTAATAGCGGTACCGCAATCGCCATAAGTAAAACCATCCAGTCACGTCTGCCCATTAAGCTTTTAAATAAACTCTTTGAGCGGACGAGTAACAAGCCCGCCAGAAATAAAAAGTCGACGATTATCCATCCAAAGTAGCTTAATATTGGCTTTGCAACCTCATCAGCCTGTATTTTTCCCAACATATCACGTTTGGCTATCATTGACCAAATATCAAATCCTAATTGCAGCGATATAATTAGGTACCAAGATAAAGCGACGATAAAAAATATAACCCAACCTTTAAAACTTGTTAGAATCTGTTTTATAGAAGGGTCTTTAGTCCAAATAGCAGCCACAATAAGCGGCAAGGTAACAAACAATAATGCGACAGGTCCTTTAGTAAGAACCGCCAACGCTAATAAGAAGTAGCTAAGATAAATCCAAATGCGTCTCGCTGGCGCCTCCAAGTACTTGAGTGCAGACAACAACGCCCCCACACAGAGGGCTGTGAGTAGCATTTCAATTTCAACACGTCGAGCCAGCATCGCAAATCCTAGATTTGCCATTAAAATCTGAACACTGAAAAGTGCTGGCCATTCACCAAACTTCTTCAATGTATAGCGGTACACCATCCACAATGTGGTCAGCGCGGCAAAAGCTGAAGGCAATCTGAGTGTCCATTCATTCACCACGCCAACCAAACCTGAGAAACACAACGAAATCCAGTACAGTAAAGGTGGTTTGGTGAGATAAAGTTCTCCATTGAGCGTAGGCAACAACCAGTTACCGCTTTCAAACATCTCCTTGATTGCCAGCGCCCGCCGCCCCTCATTTAATGAAGTTAAGCTTACCGACCCTAACCCCCAAAATAAAATCAGTACGCCGATAACAAATGTGGCAAACAAAAGTCGTTTATATTTGTTGGTCTTAGATGTATTCATGTAGCGTTTTTATTGTGACTTGAATTGGCTACTTGCCATTACGATGAATTAACATTAAATTCCGCACATAGACTATCGTGCCTGGAAGTTGCCCTAGAATAATTACAGGATCAACACGATGTATCCCATAAGCCAGAACTATCATGCCGCCTAAAAGGCTTAAATACCAGAAACTGACTGGAATAAGACTCTGCTGGTGACGTTCACTATGAATCCACTGCACGATAAAACGCATCATGAACAGACATTGCCCAACAAGCCCAACCCCAATCCAGATAAGATCTGAAGTCGGCATACCAAGAATATAGTTATTAAGCACATTGATAATATGCGAAAAATACAGACCTATGCCGTCATTAACGATTTGCATGACTAAGCTGCCTTATCTTCTATTACCTGCGGAATTTTCGCACGACGCTGTAACCATGCCACCCCGAATAAATCAACGACACCAACCATTAACCGATCAAGTGTGCCGTAGTTAGACTTGCCATGCTCTCGATTACGGTGACCCACATGCACAGAGACCACCTTTCCTCCGCGGCGCTTGATTAATGCAGGCAAGAACCTGTGCATATGATCAAAATAGGGCAAATCTAGAAATGCAGCACGAGAAAACAGCTTTAATCCACAGCCTGTATCTGGTGTGTCATCTCTCAGCATATTGGAACGAACGGTATTAGCAATGACTGAGGACATGCGTTTAACCCATGTATCACGTCGGCTTTGGCGTCGATTACCTCCCACCAACTCAACGCCTTCACTCAGAGAGGATAGGAGCTTTGGAATATCTGCAGGATTATTCTGTCCGTCGCCATCAAGCGTTGCAACCCAATCATATTGGGCAAACTTAACCCCAGTCCGCACCGCGGTGCTTTGTCCACAACTTTTTGCATGACGTACAACGCGTAATTGTGAATATTGATTTTGAAGCTCTCTGAGCTTAGCGTAGGTGCCATCGGTACTGCCATCATCTACATAGACAATCTCATGCTGAATGACAGATTGCAATGCAACATTAATCTCAGAAATTAGGCTTTCAACATTATCCTGCTCATTACGAACGGGAACGACAACTGACAACTGTTGAGGTTGCGTAAAATTAGACATATTTAGTTTTCCAAATTGGTAAAGCATTCTGTTAGCAAAGTTGCTTAATATTATTAAGCACAGAGATATTGTTGTCCGCACAAAAAGACTGCCAGTCACTAACTTCTGTCCAGTCGCTCAAAAACACAAAATCTAAACCTGCTAGTGTTGCAGCTTCATGGTCGTATTTGCTATCCCCAATAAACAATGCGGGAAACTGCAAGTTGCCGTTGGATTTTTCACGGGCCAGCACAGTATCTTTGTTATCTGGACTGCCAAACAATCCACCGTCAAAAAAACGAGTTAGATTTCTGTTGGCGAATAACGTCCTTATTTCTTGCTGATCACCCCCAGAAAGTATCATCCAATTCGCCTGTTTCGTTTCGTTTCGCAGTGTAATCAAACCTTCGGCTATATCACACTCCATTAAGCCCACTTCTAATTCGCGGGCAAACTGATCAAGCAACACTTGAACCTTATCTTCAGTAGCGGCTTGATGCAATATCTCACGTAAATAGAAATCGAATTTGTGGTATCTAGAAATCCCACCTAGTCGAACATGATAGTCTACTAAAGCTTGCGCTTCAGAATCAGTTGCTCCTAAATTTTTTGCTGTTCGAAAATAAGCCTCTGTTTTTACTACATTCGAATCCAGCACTACGCCATCACAATCAAACACAATAGATTTATATTCTTGTATTTTTCTATTCACTATTAATCCCAAGCTTTATTTTAAGCCATCTTACCTATAAAGAATCCATGTAATTAAAAAAGGGTTTTGACTTTAGATTTTTCTAAAGTCAAAACCCTTATTATAACTTCAAGAGCTAATAATTTGCTTAATTAAGCCGCTTTAATTGCACTTGCCTCCTTAGCTAATTTAGTAATATATGCCCAATCACCACGTGCTACAGCATCAGCAGGTGTTAACCAAGTGCCGCCACAGACTACAACGTTTGGTAGGCTTAAAAATTGTGGTGCAGAGTCAACTGTTACGCCGCCTGTAGGGCAAAATTTAACATCACCGAATGGTCCTGAAAAACCTTTAAGTAAGTTGATGCCACCTACAGCAACTGCCGGAAACAATTTTAAGAAGAAATAATCATCAGCATTCGCCATCATAATTTCAGATCCAGTAGAAACGCCTGGCAATAAAGGCAAATCTATTTTACGTGCGCCCTGACCTAACTCGCTTGTGTAGCCAGGGCTTACCGCAAATTGACAACCTACATCTTTAGAGGCTTGTGCATCCTTAAGACTACGGACAGTACCAGAACCCATAATGGCTTCAGGCAAAGCTTTAGCAATGGCCTCCATGCCTGCAAGGGCGCATGATGTTCTTAGCGTTATTTCAAGCACTCGAATGCCACCCTCAAGCAAAGCAGTGGCCATTGGCACTGCATCCTCAACGCGATTGATTACGATAACTGGAATAACTGGGCCATAGTTGGCTAAATCTAATGTGTTCATATTTTTCTACCTAATGTGAATGAATATTTTAAATTTTATTTATCGAATGAGATTTTACCCTCACGCTAACCTTTTGATAAAACGACTAAGCAACCAACTAGGCTAACAAATTACATCAGCCAAGTCTCTGCTAACACCTTAAAGGATGAGTGGTCGCTAATTTTATTTTTGCATATAAGAAATGGTCACTTAACTTTGATAATCAACCGAAAACGAGGTGCATGAGCTATACGGCAAGCGAGATTTAACGACGTTATCGGTTGATTTTCAAAGTTTACAACCAAGTGATTGCGCCTTCTTCGGCTGATAGTACATTTTTACGCATACCGCCAAATAATTCTCGACCAAATCCATGTGCATTGCTATGTCGCTTGATGTCTGAAAGTTCAGCAATTTCACGCTCCGCCCATTCATCTTCATCTACCAACACGTTAACCATGCCCACCGTTGCGTTTAAGCGAATTATATCGCCAGTCCTTACTTTAGCTAGAGGCCCACCTGCCGAGGCTTCTGGCGTGAGATGAATTGCCGCAGGGATTTTTCCTGATGCCCCGCTCATGCGTCCATCTGTGACAATTGCCACTCGGAAACCTTTGTTTTGCAAAACAGCTAATGGCGGGGTAAGTTTATGTAACTCTGGCATACCATTGGCTTTAGGGCCTTGGAATCTCACCACAGCAATAAAATCTTTTTCTAGCTCACCTCTGTCAAAGGCTGCTAATAATTCTTCTTGTGCATCAAACACAATCGCTGGTGCCTCAATGATATGACGATCTTCTGGCACAGCAGAAATTTTAATAACACTTCGTCCCAAGTTACCTTTTAGCAAACGTAACCCGCCAGATTCGTTGAATGGGAACGCTGCTGTACGCACAATGGTTTCATCAGGGCTATCTTTCGGCAGGTCTTTCCACGCAAGTTTGTCATTTTCTTTGACTGGCAGTTTTCCATAGTCACGCAAACCACCATAAGCAACAGTGAATACATCTGGGAACATGTAACCTGCGTCTATCAGCTCACGAATAATAAATGCTGGACCACCCGCAGACTGGAATTCATTCACATCCGCTTTGCCATTTGGATATACGCTCGCTAATAGAGGCGTGGTTTTAGCTAGGTGATAGAAATCTGTCCAATCAATAATAATACCTGCCGCACGCGCAATTGCTACCCAATGAATGAGATGATTGGTTGAGCCGCCAGTGGCTAGTAAAGCCACCATAGCATTCACAATTACATGCTCATCTACTAATCGACCAATCGGTGTAAAGTGGTCTTTCTTAGTATTTTTTAACACCATTTTAACTGCTTCTCTTGTGAGCAATTCACGCATACTATCGTGAGGATGTACAAATGCCGCACCTGGCACATGCAAGCCCATTGCCTCCATCAACATTTGGTTGCTGTTTGCAGTTCCGTAGAACGTACATGTACCTGCACCATGGTAAGCGGCAGACTCAGAATCTAATAGCTCTTGACGGCCCACCTTGCCTTGCGCATATTGCTCACGTACTTTTGATTTTGAAGTGTTATCTAAACCTGTACTCATTGGGCCAGCAGGCACAAAAACGCAAGGTAAGTGACCAAACTTCAATGCACCAATCAATAGTCCCGGCACGATTTTATCGCACACACCTAAAAGTAGCGCTGCGTCAAATACATCATGCGAAAGCCCGATAGCCGTACTCATAGCAATAGTATCGCGGCTAAAAAGCGAAAGTTCCATACCGGGCTCGCCCTGTGTAATACCATCACACATTGCTGGCACGCCGCCAGCCACTTGCACGGTTGCCCCATGCTTATGCGCTTCGTCACGAATAATATCAGGATAACTTACATACGGCTGATGCGCAGAAAGCATTTCATTGTAAGCCGTAATGATACCAATATTAGGGGCTTTTTCTACGACAACTCGAAACTTATCATTAGCAGGCATCGCTGCGAAAGCATGAGCCACATTAGCGCAACCCAAGCGATCTGCGCCGCGTTGTCGATTCGCGATTTCGTCTAAGCGATGTAAATATGCCGTGCGGGTGGGACGACTCATTTCAATGATACGTTCAGTGACTTCTAAATGGGACTGTTTCATGATTTTTCACTCTACTAAGATAACTTACTTATGGCGGACCTTAATAAAAACTCTTACTAAGTAAAATAATACTAGGATTGATTATCTCTAAACTAAGTCATATCGTCAAACAAAAGCCGCTAATTCAGCGGTCTGTTCAGAGATTTTGATAAGCTTGTAGCTACCAAGCTGTATGTTTAATTCGACATGAGATTATTTCAGAATGTTATTACCTAGCTCATTTCTTGGTGACTAAAATATCTTCCATCATTAAATACTCTAAATCACAGCCAAAAAACATATTGAGTGCGTCTGTTGGTGAGCAAATCATAGGTTCACCACGGCGGTTGAGCGAAGTATTCAACACTACAGGAACACCACGTAGCTTTTCAAGATGTTCAATCAGCTCATAATAACGAGGATTAGTTTCATGCGTGACCACTTGAACGCGCGCCGTACCATCTTCATGAACCACCTCAGGTATACGCGATTTCCAGTTTTCTGCCACATTAAAAGTAAAAGTCATATAAGGTGCAGGATGATTGGTTTGCAGCAACTCCACCGCTACACGATCTAATATGCTTGGGCAAAATGGGCGCCAGCGCTCTCTATACTTAATTTGTGAATTGATACGATCTGCCACGCCTGGGTAACTCGGATCACCCAAAATACTACGACAGCCTAACGACCGAGGACCAAATTCCATGCGGCCTTGCAGCCATGCAAGCGGATTTCCACTGGCCAACAACTCAGCGCCCTTTTGTGCCGCATTATCAACACGAGTGAATTTTGGTTTAGATGGGTGTATCTCACATGCGAATATACACTCTTCACTAGTATAAGCTGGACCTAAGTAAGCATGCTGCATAGGCTGAATAACTTCACCCGCCAAATGTGCTGCATAAGTTGCCGCGCCTAATGAAGTGCCATTGTCACCTGAAGCTGGCTGTACAAAAAGCTCTTTCACATGCGGCATTGCAATAATTCGTTGATTCAATTTTACATTCAGCGCAACGCCACCTGCCATCGCAATCCGGCCAGTTTCTTTAATAATATCGCCCAGATAATAATCAATCATCTTCAACGCAATATCTTCAAGCAAAGCTTGCACTGAAGCTGCATAATGGATATAAGGATCATCAATCTCATCACCATGACGTTTAGGCCCTAACCATTCAATCAATTTAGGTGAAAAATAATGTCCTCGACCATTATCTTTAAATCGACGTAAACCAACGACATTCACATATTCGGTATTGATGCGCAACTCACCCTTTTCAAAGGTGACTAATTTTGATAAGTCATACTTGCTGGCATCACCATAGGGCGCCATGCCCATCACTTTAAACTCACCATCTAGCATATCAAAACCGAGATACTCGGTAATCGCACCATACATGCCGCCAAGTGAATCTGGATCATAAAACTCTTTGATTTTATGGATGACGCCATTTTCGCCATAGCCGAAAAACGTCGTGGCATATTCACCCTTTCCATCAATGCCGACAATTGCAGTTTTTTCTTTAAAGCCACATAAATGGTAAGCACTAGAAGCATGAGCAAGATGATGTTCAACTGGAGCAAACTTCGCTCTAGTTAAGCCTAAATCCGCCATCAATTTAAGAGATTTGTCACGATTGCGCCTGAAGCGACGATTGCCGTTAAATATTGCATCTAATGCACGGTCAGGCGCATACCAATGCCGCATAGCGTAATGCCAGCGAGCACCAGTACTTAATGGGATTTCCGCATAGGGGAATGCAACAATGTCAACATCTTCTGGATTAATACCCGCCTGTTTTAGACAAAACTTGGCAGCCTCATATGGGAATTTATTTTTAGCGTGCTTATCACGAATAAAACGCTCTTCTTCAGCGGCGGCAATAATTTTACCATCGACTAAAATTGCTGCTGAAGCGTCATGCCCTAAGGCACCAGATATACCTAAAACAATCATGTGGGAATCTCAAAAAAAAACTACTTAACAATATGCGCTAATCGCAAAGGTTGATGATCTACATAAACCTCTTTAAATGTTTCTACAAACCCATTATACAGTGCTGGTGATTCTTTCCAATTACGCATAAATCGTTGCAGATCACGGACATGTGCATTAAGGGCCGCCCAAGTAAATTGATGTTGCCGCATGCTATCCAAATCTATTAGTAACGGTGCTACATCAACAATCTTGATATTGCTAGCCTTCATGTCGCCGTGTGAAATTTGCAGTCTATATAATCGATAAAACAAGTTTGCAATATTTATAACTGTTTCTGCCCGAAGCTTTTCATCATTAGTTCGTAAAAAAAACTCCGCGACATCTGGAGCATCAATATACTCACTTAAAAAGTAAGCTTTTCCTCTTAAACCAAAATATCGCTGTTCAATTAGCTCCACTGGAGTTGCTGTAGCAATCCCTAGCAGTTTTAAGCGATGAGCATTTGCCCAGGAAGTTGCCGCACGAGTTCGGCGCAATGCTCTACTTACGTGATGTCCAATGCTTTTGATATTGTAACGCTTGATAACAACGCGTATGGTGTCAATTTTTACCAAAGCCACTGTGCAGGTATTGCCGCTCTTAATCGGTTGCTGAGAGGCAATTAGAGCATCACAATCTTGTGATGTTTTTGGTAGGCTTTTAAGAGAAAAGTAGTTTGAAATAGCTAAAAAATAATTGTCTTGTTGATGTACCTTCACATCAGTGCATTGGCGAAACACCTTTTTTTCAGCATATTGACTGGCTACTTTGATACGGTGAATATTTACCAAATTTTTAATGCCGATTAAATCAGGTATTGTTTTCCAACATCTAACTTCCGCATAAATTCTCACTAAGCTGGACTGCCAATTTTCAATTTCTAGTACATCAAACTTTGAAAGCAAAACACTTAAATTTTCAAGTGCTTGTAGTTTGCTGATTTTGTCATATTTTCGAATACCATCACCATCTAGGGTATACACCCTTTCATTTTTAATCAGAAAATTTTTAAGATATAGATCAGTTTGCAATAAGTTTGCCGTGTGGAGTTTAGCGACTTCACTCACTATTTTTTTTGCAATATCAAAACGTAAAGCTTGACTTAACTGGCTTGCATAAAACACTTCCGCATTTTCGCATTTTTCTATCGCCTGAAAAATCAACACCACAGCCTCACCGTCTTTGGCTGTGCATGCAGACAACAAAGCAGGTGTCGTAATTTCTGCTTTAATTAACCATTCGACTCCCCGCTTGTCTCGTAGCGCGTATTTTTCAGCATCGTCCCCAATAAAAATTTTGGCGTACACCGGTCGATTATTCCAAACGCCACGACATACTAGGCGCTTATTAGCTACACGCCTGACTATTGATTCAACCTGCAAAGGGGATGAGTCGCGTAAAGCTATTTCACAGGCTTGCTGCCCACCTTGAGACAACTCCAGAAAATTGAGCATCATTGCGATTTAGTCAACTTCCACAACGTCCAATCACCTACTTGGGCTTCTAAACTTAATTGGATGTTTGTTAATTTGGGCTTATGTTTACTCACCAACCATAACTCCGGCTGAGCATCTATTAACAACTGAATTTTCTCTTCGTTTAAAGGTTTAATTGCTCGATCTGCGTAAAATGACACCGCGCCGTTGCCTGGCATGGCTTGATAGAGTGATGGCTTTGTAATAGCTATTTGCATAAGTGTTTTTATATCCGACTTGCCATCATCTTTAGTTAAATATTGCTCAGAAAATAAATACATGAAAGTGGCAAGCACCGCCGCAATTAAAACTGGCAGTTTTGGAGATGTTACTTTCAACATTTTCTTTAGCAATAATGGTACTAGTAACATCGACAACCAAACAACCGAATTATCTGTAGCAAAAAAAACCTCCAAACCTTTTTTGTGAATGGCAACAGCAATTACTCCGATGGCTGCAACACATAAAAGCCAAAAAATGACACTATTAAATTGATAATATTTACCTGTTGCAACATCCAGGTAGTAACCCAAAACAATTACAAGTGGCGGTAAAAGTAAAAGTGCATACTGTGTTTGCTTATTGACCGTTAATGTGAGTAACACAAAAACCACACTTATCCAGACCAAAGAAAAATGAACTAATTTTGGCAATGGTTTGTTTTTATAACACCAAATTCCAGCAGAAATAAGCAAAAGACTCCACGGCGCAAAAAACTCTAATGCATGCGCTAAGTACCAATAAATAGGCTGCAGATGTGTACCGCTAATAAAAGTTTCATCTACTTGATGACTAAAAAATTTTTGTGCTATGTCCGGCATAATCAACAAAATCCATGCATACCAGGCAAAAGCAGTAATTGCAAAAATAATGAGGCCTGTAAGATTTGTCAAAACTCTCAAGTCTGATAACTTCTTGACTGAAAATCCATAAACCGCGATTGTGACAAGAGGAATTGCAATCGCAGCTGGGCCTTTGGTTAAAAACCCCAACCCTAGAGCCAACATTAACAACCATACAGGACGCTTGTTGGTTAACTCAAATAATCCAAACCCCGCATAACAGGCTAAAGAAATAAAAAATATGAATGTTGTATCTGCTTCACCACTTCTAAAGTAGCGCAAACCGATAAAACTTGTCATGAGTATTAAAGCAATATTGGAAGCGACATTTAAGTTAATTTCACGTTTGGCCCAAGTAAATATCAGCCACGCAGTCAATAATGAAAAGAGAGCAGAAGGAAGCCTGGCTGAAAACGCACTTACGCCAAAAATTTTATAACTGACAGCCGTCGTCCAATAAGTTAGGGGTGGCTTTTGTAGCCGCAATTCGCCATTGTAATGTGGAACCATCCATTCATTTTGAACAACCATTTCCCGCGCTGTTTCAGCAATTCTTGACTCTTGAATTTTATCTACTGCCCTGCCCGCCGAGCCAAATAACAAGCCTGTCAACATAACACTTAACATCACAATCCAAATTCTTGTCAAAAAAACCCCTTAGATACAAATGCTGTATTACTTAACCAAATCAATTAATTATTAAATTATATCAGTCCAAGCTATCGCCGTGGCTAAGTGAATGGCCTTTTCATATGTTATGATTTTACGCATGATTAGTTTTTTATTAAAACCATTATCCACAATTTCATTGCCTACCATTCATTGCTTGGGGTCTTTAATTGGGAACCTTGTCTATTTTTTGATGCCAAAATCTAAGAAACTCGTCATTGAAAATTTAACTCAAAGCGATCTTTTTAATGATGAAATTAGTTTAAAAAAAGCGGTTAAGCAGAGTATTTTAGAATCTGGGAAATCTATACTTGAATCATTTGCCATCTGGCAAAAAAGTGAAAGGGAAATTTTATCTCTAGTCAAACAAGTACAAGGTTGGAGCAATGTAGAAACCGCATTGCAATCAGGCAAAGGAGTTATTTTCTTAACGCCTCACTTGGGTTGCTTTGAAGTTACTTCTATTTATATTGGTGCAAAACAACCTCTTACCGTTTTGTTTCGCGCACCCAAAATGAAATGGTTGCTACCTATTATCGAAAAAGGTCGCACTCGCACTGGCATCACATTAGCAGAAGCAAATGCTGGTGGTGTGCGCAAGCTCATGCAAACATTAAAAAAAGCTGGAGCCGTTGGTATTTTGCCCGATCAAATCCCATCAGCAGGGGAAGGCGAATGGGCGCCATTTTTTAATAAACCCGCCTACACCATGACGCTAGCAAGTAAATTAGCCAACAAAACTGGGGCTGCTGTAATTATGGTGTTTGGTGAACGGTTAGCAAATGGCAGCGGCTATCACATACACTTTACCCCATTAGCAGAAGGCTCGATTGCAACGACCACCCTATTAAATCATGCGATTGAACAACAAGTAAAAAGAAAACCAAGCCAATATTTATGGAATTATCCGCGTTACAAAGTCAGAAGAAGTGCAAAAAGCCAGCAGCTCCCCACAGAAAATATTGACGCTAATTAATGTATTGCAGATTTTTCAGCTAAGAGTCTTTGCTGAAATTTATCACTGTGAAATTTAGCATAAAGTTTATTCGCTCGATTTTCGACATCCCCCCAAAAAGCTGACGTACATCCTTGTAAGCCCGATGCGTAATATCGCTTAAACCGAAGATAATCTCGCCGAGTCAATCCAGCATCCAAGCTTGAAAAATACAGCGCCGCAATATCTTTCATATTATCGTTCACTGACGTTTTTTTTTGTAGTAATACGCGATGCAAATCAATCAAATATAGTTTAATTTTATTTTGTGTAAGCAAGTCGGCATCTAAGCATAAATGGCATATATAAAAATCACGGTGATTGATACCATTTTCATGCAATAACCGCGCTATTTTTGCTACCGCAATAATTAACCTTCTCTTAAATTGCTCATTTGGTGGGTTAGTTTTCCAGTCTGCGCATAAATCCTCAAGGGAGATAATGTTACCCAGATCTTCTGTTAGCACGAAGGATTGAACATTAGCTGGGTTGATGCCGCGCTGACCATAAGCAACGAGAGGTGTTGTTGCAATGCCGATTTCAACGAGTTTTTTAATGGCATTCACTTCAGTCATCGCGCCTAAAATCGGCTTTTTAAAGCTGAATAGATTTTTGATGATTTCATGCCAACCAACACCAAAATGCTGCTTAATAAAATAACTTTTTTTATGCAAATTAAGTTGCATTGTTTTGCGTCCACGCACCTCTCGGAAGACTTTGCCAGTTAAATGCATCATAGCGGTAAAAGTATCATCGCTATGCAACGACTGCCTAATTTCACTTGGCACAACCAGTAAGCATTTAATCATGGCGCGTTTTTCTTACGCAATGCAAGATCAATCAAAATGTTAGCTTCAGCACTACCATCATTTGCCTGCATGATATTCTTTGCATAACTTAATCCATTTTCAGACCACAATTGCTTTTTACTAGTTAGCCGCATTTCTAAAAACTGTTCATTAAAATTAAGCTGATTAAATGGCATCGCATTAACAATACCAGCATTGGCTTCAACAACATGATGCGCATAACCGCAACTAGCCGTAACCAAGATAGGCGCTCCACATGCCAACGCTTCCAAAATTACTAAACCGGTGTTTTCTCGATATGCAGGATGCACACACGCATCTGCTCCTTGCATCAACTGTGGAATGTCAAGCCTACCTTTAGATATCACCACATTATTCACTAATCCTAGCTTCTTCGCCATTTTACTAAAGTGTTTTGGGTTATCTTGCCCTACCGCAACCAACCTTGTATTGACACGTAAATCATCTGGTAATGCAGCTAATGCAAGAATAGCACGGTCCAAACCTTTCATAGCGAAGCCTGATCCAGTCAGCAAATAAACAAAGTCATTCAGACCGAACCCGAAATCATGACGCAAATGAGCGCGCATGGCTTGTTTATCTTGCAGCAAAAAGCGTTCTGGCGACAAAAATGGTGGTATGTAGTGATAACGCGCATCTTGCATACCGTACCAATGTTGAAAATGAGCCTTTTCAGTAAGTGAAACGGCCAACACTTCTGTTTTTTTATCATGTGAAAATATCGCCTTTTCACAGGCGGCAAACCATTTAAACCTAGGTAAAAGTCGATATAAAAAGCTGCGTTGTTTATGCGCACGCTCAATAAAACAAGGGTCTGCCGCAAAATGTGCGTCTAACCCCGCCATGCGGTTATACCCAAAAATATAATCAAACTCATTCGCTTTAATGTGGCTAAAAGCAACCTCTATGAACTTTTGATAACGCTGATAATTGAATAACCCCGTTTGCGGCAAGACATGTACCTTGATTGCGGCGCACGAGCCTTGATAGGGCATTGGTCCATCCCAAAGCATAGTGAAAATCTCAACTTCGTGCCCACGCTTTACAAGCTCATTGGCAGTTCGCAGCATATCGCGCTGCATGCCACCATATGGAAAGTACTTGAAAATCAAGATAGCAAACTTCAAAATTGCACACTTTCGCTATTAAAAGCTAAATTGTATGCGAAAATCGACACTATGCTGAAATTGCTTATCGTTAAAACATCATCTTTGGGTGACGTAATTCATAATCTGCCGATTATTGCAGATATTCATGCACACTATTCTGACGTGCAAATTGATTGGTTAGTAGAAGAAAGCTTCGCTGATATTCCAAAACTGCATCCTTTAGTCAACCAGGTCATCCCTATTGCCGTTCGACGTTGGCGTAAAGCAATATTTAACAGGAACACTTGGAGAGATATAAGCACCCTAAAACAATATCTTGTAAAACAACACTACGACATCATTTTGGATACGCAAGGCTTGCTCAAAAGTGGCTTGATGACTTATTTTTGCATCGGACACAAACATGGTTACGATAAAAATTCTGCACGCGAACCGCTTGCCAGTTTTTTTTATGACACAACGCACCGCGTGGCACTAACACAACATGCTGTAGTGCGTAACCGAATTTTAGCAGCGCTCGCTGTTAATTACCCGATACCGAATAGCCTACCTAATTATGGTATTCAAGCGAAGACTGATATTGAAATAAACCTACACAAGCCATATGTTATCGGATTACATGCCACTAGTCGCGATTCCAAACTATGGCCTACAGACCATTGGATTAAGTTAGGAAACAAACTAGCTGAGCATCAATTAGACCTCGTCTTACCTTGGGCGAGCGAAAAAGAGCTTCAACGTGCGCAACAAATCGCTAAGACTATAAAAAATGTCATCGTCTTACCAAAATCAACAATCGCACAACTAGCTACCGTAATTAGTAAAGCTCAGGTTGCTATTGGTGTTGATACTGGCTTATCGCACCTGGCAGTTGCTCTCAACATACCAACAATTGCTATCTATACAGACACTGACCCAAAAATGACTGGCGTTTATGCAGGGGCTTCTGCCCCTGCAATCAATCTAGGTGGTCCTCAAAAAATATCCTCTGTTTCTGAAGTTTTTGAAGCCTTTCTTAACTTATCAAAATCAAATTAAAACCGTTATAAATTACAGTAATTTTACTATCCACTCTTGAAATACATTCGGTCATCCCCATTTTCAATCCATTATTATTCAAATTCAAATTTTTAAATGAGGTAATTCATGCAACAAGAAAATCAAATTTCAGAAAATGAAGCAATGCAAACTGATGACGATTTACAGAAAAATGCTGACGCGGGCTCATTGGATGATCGTATTAGCGAATTAGAAACGCAGCTTGCAGAAGCAAAAGCTGCAGTTTTATATGTGAAAGCAGATGGCGAAAATATACGTCGTCGTGCAATGGACGATATTGAAAAAGCTCGTAAATTTGCTTTAGAAAAATTCTCAAACGAATTATTGGCAGTTAAAGATAGTTTAGACGCAGCCTTGCTGATTGAATCAACTGACGTACAAAGTTACAAAGACGGTGTTCAAATTACTACAAATCAACTGGCTTCAGTTTTTGATAAATTCAATATTACTGAAATAAACCCAGTGGGGGAAAAGTTTGACCCAAATAAACATCAAGCAATCAGCATGTTAGAAAATAGCGGAGAACCGAACACAGTGACTACCGTTTTACAAAAGGGCTACACGCTGAATGATCGTGTATTACGTCCAGCTTTAGTGATGGTGGCTAAATAGTTTTATTTTCAATTAAATCAATTGAACTTGGCCACTTGAAATAATAAAAACAATCACCACAATAACTTCAAGGTATAAATTTAACACTGCTGGTTGCCTTTGAGTAATACAGCATATTAATCAGTAAAGAGGAATAGAAATTATGGGAAAAATTATTGGTATTGATTTAGGTACAACCAACTCATGTGTAGCTGTGATGGAAGGTGGAAAACCGCGCGTTATTGAAAATGCTGAAGGTACACGCACTACGCCTTCTATTATCGCGTATCAAGAAGATGGTGAGATTTTAGCTGGCGCACCAGCAAAACGCCAAGCGGTGACTAACCCGAAAAATACGCTTTATGCAGTTAAGCGTCTAATAGGTCGTCGTTTTGACGAAAAAGAAGTACAAAAAGATATCGGATTGATGCCTTACACCATCGCAAAAGCCGATAACGGCGATGCATGGGTAGAAGTTCGTGGTGTAAAAATGGCACCACCGCAAATTTCTGCCGAAGTGTTACGCAAAATGAAGAAAACTGCTGAAGACTATTTGGGCGAAGAAGTGACAGAGGCAGTAATTACTGTACCAGCCTACTTTAACGATTCTCAGCGCCAAGCGACCAAAGATGCAGGTCGTATTGCAGGTTTAGATGTTAAACGCATTATTAATGAACCAACAGCCGCAGCATTGGCATTCGGTTTAGATAAACAAGAAGGCGATCGAAAAATTGCGGTGTATGACTTGGGTGGCGGTACATTTGACGTTTCTATTATTGAAATTTCAAGTATTGATGGCGAACATCAATTTGAAGTACTATCAACCAATGGCGACACATTCCTAGGTGGTGAAGACTTTGATAACCGCTTAATTGACTTTTTGGCCGATGAGTTCAAAAAGGAAAATGGCGGTTTAGATTTACGTAATGATTTATTAGCTAAACAACGCTTGAAAGAAGCAGCTGAGAAAGCAAAAATTGAGCTTTCTGGCGCTACACAGACCGAAGTTAATTTGCCATATATCACAGCTGATGCAACTGGCCCTAAACACTTGGTGGTAAAAATCACTCGAGCTAAATTAGAAAGCTTAGTAGAGGACTTAATTGAGCGCACGATGGCGCCATGCCGCACTGCGATTAAAGATGCAGGCGTTTCTATCGACGACATTACTGATGTGATTTTAGTTGGCGGTCAAAGTCGTATGCCAAAAGTGCAGGAGAAAGTTAAAGAGATTTTTGGTAAAGAACCACGTAAAGACGTTAACCCTGATGAAGCTGTAGCTGTGGGCGCGGCGATTCAAGGTGGTGTATTAAAAGGTGACGTAAAAGATGTGTTGTTGCTCGATGTCACACCATTATCACTAGGTATTGAAACACTTGGCGGTGTGATGACTAAAGTCATCAAGAAAAACACAACGATTCCTACAAAAGCTTCTCAAACATTCTCCACAGCTGATGACAACCAAAATGCGGTTACTATCCAAGTGTTGCAAGGTGAGCGTGAGAAAGCGGCTGCAAACAAGTCGCTAGGCCAATTTAACTTAAGCGATATTCCACCTGCACCACGTGGCATGCCTCAAATTGAGGTAACTTTTGACATTGATGCTAACGGCATTTTACATGTAAGCGCAAAAGACAAAGCAACTGGTAAAGAAAATAAAATTACCATTAAAGCCAACTCTGGCTTATCTGAAGCAGAAATTCAGCAAATGGAAGAAGATGCAATTAAATATGCTGATGAAGACAAGAAATATCGCGAGTTAGTAGATGCGCGCAACGCAGCTGACGGCATGTTACATAGTGTAAAAAAATCGTTAGCTGAGCATGGCGACAAGTTAGATGTGTCTGAAAAAGAAGCGATTGAATCTGCAATTAAAGGCGTTGAAGAAGTATTGCAATCAGATGATAAAGAAGCAATTGAAGCAAAAACAACTGTTTTAACAGAAGCTTCGCAAAAACTAGGTGAAAAAGTGTACGCTGCAGAGCAAGCTGAGGCCAACACACAAAGTGCGCAACCAAGCCAAGAAGGTGAAAAAACTGTTGATGGCGATGTACTGGACGCGGAGTTTGAAGAAGTGAAAAAAGACTAACGGCAGCCATTAGTCGTTAGTAGATAGTCGTTAGCATCCAAGTGGTGCTAACGACTTTTGCGCTAATAACTAACGACTAAAAAATTGCAATTAACTACCGCCAACTAACGACAACAAACTAACGGCTAAATTATGGCAACTAAAAGAGATTATTACGAAATACTTGGCGTAAACAAAGATGCCTCAGAGGAAGACATTAAAAAGTCTTATCGAAAACTGGCAATGAAGCATCATCCTGATCGCAACCCTGATAACCCGAAAGCTGAAGAGCATTTCAAAGAGGCGAAAGAAGCCTATGAAATGTTAAGTGATGATCAAAAACGTGCGGCCTATGATCAATACGGCCATGCTGGCGTAGAACAAGGCGCAGGTGCAGGTGGCTTTGGTGGTGCAGGTTTTGGTGATGCATTTGGTGATATTTTTGGTGATATTTTTGGTGGTGGACGTACAGGCGGGCAACGTAACAACGTGTATCGCGGTGCAGATTTGCGCTACAACATGGAGATTAGCCTAGAAGATGCAGCTAAAGGCACGGAAACAAAAATTCGTATACCCGTACAAGCAACATGTGAAACCTGTAAAGGCTCTGGCGCACGCCCAGGCACTCAGCCAGTCACTTGTACCACTTGTGGTGGACATGGCCAAGTACGTATGCAACAAGGATTTTTCTCCGTACAACAAACATGTCCAAAATGCCATGGCAACGGAAAAATGGTCAAAGACCCTTGCCCAACTTGCAGTGGCGCGGGTCGCCTCAAACAAAACAAAACACTTTCTGTCAAAATTCCCGCTGGCGTGGATGAAGGTGATCGCATCCGTTTGACAGGCGAAGGTGAAGCTGGCGTTAATGGTGGGCCAACAGGTGATTTGTATGTTGTGATTCACCTAAAAGAACATGAAATTTTTCAACGTGAAGGTGGTAATTTACATTGCGAAATGCCTATTAGCTTTAGCACGGCCGCATTAGGTGGTGAAATTGAAGTGCCTACTTTGGGTGGCTCAGCCAAAATGAAAATACCAGCAGAGACTCAAACTGGCGCCGTCTTTAGATTACGTGGCAAAGGCATCAAACCACTGCGTCAATCTGACCATGGGGATCTAATGGTGCACGTTGTCGTTGAAACACCTGTTAAACTAACCGAGAAGCAAAAAGAATTGTTACTCGAATTTGAAACAAGTACGCAGGCTGATTCAGGAAAGCATAGCCCGAGGAATAAGTCTTGGATGGATAAAGTAAAAGATTTTTTTGAATAAACTATTTAGTTTTCACTACACACATGAAAGGCTCGTAAATTGAACTGCACCCCAAAAGTTGGACATTAATGTCTAACTTATTAAGGTGCAGTTTTTTATGGCTAAATATTCATATGAATTTAAGTTATCAGTAGTTGACCATTACCTTCAAAATATAGATAGTTTTACATCCACCTCAAAGAAATTTGAAGTTCAACAAAGTACAGTGCTTAAGTGGGTTAGTTTGTATAGATTTCATGGTGCAGAAGCATTAAGTAGGAGATCTAGTACCGAGTATTCCCCAGTGTTCAAACGTTCCGTGATTGAGCATATCGTCAGTATATGTGGTCAATCAATCAGACAGTGGCGCACTTCAACATTCCAGCCATCAGTAGCATTTCAGTCTGGGAAAATCAATAAAAAACGGTAATTTACACGTTTCAAACCTAGAGGAAGACCTAAGTCCATGGCAAAACCATCACCCCCACCTCCAAATAAACCTTAAAACTTTAATATGGTTCGATGAAGCATCAATATCCGTTCGGCCAGAGTCTGTCGAAGGCGTTGTATCTATTCACATTTCGAAAAGCTCAACGCGAACAAACTTAAAATATCATCGAGCCAAAGCAATAAAGCCATTTTAAGAATGCCTTGCGAGCCAATTTTGAATAGCAATTAACTCCATATTTGCATCCGCATAATCTTCATATTGCTTGCCATCGGTTTTAGCGTACCAATACTTACTGTTCCACTCATCATCTTCCATTTTGTGTAATATGGCATGCAACCAATTAGCATTGGCATCATTGTACTTTTGTACGATGTGATGGGCACTATGCCAATCACCTAATAATGCAGCATTTACAGCAATATTAAGATTATGATTCATATTATAATAATGGTTAATTGTCAGTTTCGCATTGTATCTGCATGCTATTATTAAATTCACCAAGTTTAGTAATATTTAAATGACTAAAGATAAAGATAAAGATAATATAATTATTTATCGTCGTCTATCAATAGATGACCTAGTCGATATTGTTGATTTAGAATCCAATGTTTGGCCAGCGCAATTAAGAGCCAGTAAGGATTGTTTAGAAAAACGACTATTATGGGGGCACACTATGCTTGGAGCCTTCCGTAATAATCATTTATCTGGCATTGCATCGTGGCGATATGGCAAGTTTGATCCTGACAATACCAGTACGATGCCCCAAAGTTTCAATCATTTTAGTAATCAGCCAAATATTACGCCAAGCAATGCAGCTTTCGTATATAACTTTGCGCTGTTACCCGAAATAAGAAACGGTAGAATCGGCCCTAATTTGATAGCCGAAGGTACGAAAATACTACTTAAGAATCATTGTCAATACTTGGTTGGTGCTAGTCGCTGTCCAAGCTATAGTTCTGAGAATACAAGCCTACAACTGACTATTCGTCATGCGATTAATCACTACCCTTTAGATCAATCTTCTTGGTTACTCGATCCAGTACTCAATTTTTATAGCCGCACCTTAGCTTGTAAATTCACAGAGCCAATCGCTAATTTTATGCCAGAAGATTTAGAATCTGGAGGCTATGCAATTGGCTTTTATAAGAGATTAGGGGATTAACGTTGCGTTTCAATCCTTTTGAACCTTCATTCCTGATTGATCCATATCCAACCTATGCCAAAATGCATACAGAAGGGGCCGTACATTTAGGAACCCCGCCTATGCCTGAATTTCCTGAATGCTGGTATGTTAGTGGCTACTATGAATCAATAGAGATCCTCAAAAGCGACCTTTTTGTGCATGACAGAAGTAAAGTAAGCCATGCAAAACCTCTCGCCAATTTTTCAGGGGAACCATTAAAATTTTGGCAACAGGTAGCTGAGTGGCCATTATTTCTTGATGCGCCAGAGCATACTCAGAAACGACTTATGGTTGCAAGTTTTTTTAGAGCAATCCCCATCTTAAAGCTTGAAAAAGCTATTACAGATATCGCTAACGAGCTTTTAGATCATGCGTTATTAAACGATACATTTGATGCCATGTGGGATTTTGCCTACCCTTTAACGCTACGCATTATTTGCCAAATACTGGGGTCAAAAACACCTGATATACCATGGTTTAAGAACTGTACAAAAGAGTTAGCAAACACGCTGGATTTTAGAAACCAGCCACACAATTATCAGCCTAGTTTATCTGCAGTCTCAGAATTAAATAGATTCATTTATCAGCAGATGCTTAGCAGAAATGAAATTGGCGGCCATACTTTATTTAAACATTTACTTGGCTCTGAGCGCTTAGACAATGAAATTGACGTAGCGTTAATCTCACTATTCTTACAAATTTTATTTGCCGGTCAAGAAACTGCATCAGATAGCATTGGCAATGGCCTGCTTTTATTACGAAAGAAACCTGATTTGATTCCTGAATTTACTAAAAGTCAATTGATACCGAATAATTTAATAAGTGAAATGCTAAGACATGACACTTCAATACAATTCTCTGGAATTCGAACTGCTATTGAAGATTTTGATGTTGGGTGCGTAAAAATTCATGAAGGCGATTCAGTTGTTATCGCACTAGGTGCTTGCAACCATGATCCAAAAAGATTTCAACAACCCGATAGATTTGATATTAAGAGAGACTTTACAGGGCCAGAATTGGCATTCGGGCATGGCATACATTATTGTCTTGGCGTTCATCTTGCAAAACTTGAAATGCGAATTGCTTTTGAAACTTTATTACGTAGATTGCCTATTACATGGCATATTAAAGATGTTGATATGCGAAAAAACCTATTATTTAGAGGGCCTAGATCACTTACTATTCAACTGAAATAAGCCTTATATTTCAGATAAAAACTCTTCATATTTTTGATATTTTGAATGCGCAATTTCATTTAGGTAAAGGAATGTAACTCTATAAGGATACCCAAACTCTTTTCTTGTAGCTTCTGCGAAGACCTGCTCAATACTTTCAGAATATCTTGCATTCACTGCTATCCTTATTTCTATCCAATCAATTGCTTTTTGCACGTATTGATATTGCCGCACTTTAGGCAATTGAGCATAAAACTCAGGGGCTACTTTAGGAAAACTTGGCCAGAAATATGAGCCATCAGGTTTCACAAACATATTGCGAGCCCTACCCATCACCTTTTTTAGCACTGGCAAACCACGTCCGCACTCACATGGCTCACCAACTTTGGCATAGTCACCAATAGCATATCGAATTAGCGGCTTAGCAAAATTATGTAATGTAGTAATTATTACTCGCCCAATTTCACCTGACTTACATGGGTTACCATCATCATCAATCACCTCAACTAATACATTCTCAGATTGCATATGAAGATGCTGATTTAATGGGCATTGCATAGCAATATAGCCAACCTCTTCTGCGCTATAGGTATCAATGATTTCCAATCCAAAAGCTTCACGACAAACATTTCTTTGCTCGTCACAAAGTAGTTCGCCAATCGTTGCTAATTCTCTTAAATTTGGCAACGCAATACCGCCCCGAATACAGTGCTCTGCAATCGCCGTTAAGTTGCTTGGGTAACTCACCAAATAATCTGGCTGCTCTTTGAGTAACCACTGCACTTGCTCTTGAATAGGGGTAGAAACATTTAAGGCGACTACTTCACCTTGTGGCAAAAACATATCTGAAGCACTGCCCCAACCCAACTGCTGTGCGCCTAAAGGTGCGATAGCTACGCCACTCTCGAAGTATTTAATGGCAGCTCTTTTTTTGGATAGATTACGGTCGTACCAAAGATGTGTACGTAATGTAAATGCATCCCACATAATGCTGGTGATTTTAGTACGCATCAAACTTATTGGCCGGCCCGTGGATCCTGATGTCATGCCTATTCCTACTGGCTGATGACTTTGTGGAATCGCTTTGCTAATAAGATTTTGTGAATGCTCTTGTACATCTTTTCTTTCTAAAATTGGAATAGATTGCCAAAGTGCCCAATCTAAATCATCTACTGATTCCATCATACTTTGTGGAATTGTCTGTTTGTAATATGGGACCGTTGCTACAGCATGAACCAACAATGACTTAGCTTGCAAAAGTTGATGATGTTGAATCTGCTCTAATGTCCACCACTGACTTTGCTCTAATTGAAACTGCAAAGCTAATAACATCGCATCAGCGGGTAATGGAATAGATGGCCAAGTTAAACCTGATATCTGACTACGAATCAACATTTAGATAACAAGTTCCAATAAATCATTAAAATATTGAAGTTTTTTATTTCTTGGTAAGTTTTTTAATTGAGCTTCAGCGATACTTGCAGTTGAACGATCTGGATATGCTTTTGAAGCAATGATTTTAATGGGCGGATTGGCCCGAGTGTAGCGTGCACCTTTGCCTGACGCATGTGCGATAAACCTAGCATCTAAATCATTAGTAATGCCCGCGTAGTATGCGCCGTTATTGCATTCTAATAAATATAAGAACCATGTCATGAACTTATTGATGTCGATGCTTTAACTAAAAAGTACCTGCCTGAATAAATTCAACTTTGTAACCATCCGGATCCTCCACAAAGGCAATCACCGTTGTGCCGTGCATCATTGGCCCAGCCTCACGCACCACTTTGCCACCAGCGATTTTGACGGCTTCGCAGGCTTTCAAGGCATCATCTACTTCTAATGCAATATGTCCGTAAGCTTTACCCATCTCGTAACTTTCAACGCCATAATTATAAGTAAGCTCTAATACTGTATTTTCACTTTCTGAGCCATAACCCAAAAAAACTAAGCTAAATTTTCCTTCAGGAAAATCATGCTGACGTAGCACTTTCATCCCTAAAACTTCAGTATAGAATTTAATGGAGCGCTCCAAATTTCCCACTCGAAGCATTGTGTGTAGCATACGCATATTAGATCCTTGTTATTTAGCTGCCGTTAGTTGATAGTATTTTTTGAGTAACTGCTCTTTATTTTCAACCACTTTAGGGTTGAATGGTATACAGTCTATCGGGCAAACTTCTTGGCACTGAGGTTTATCATAATGCCCAACACATTCGGTACATAAGTTTGGATTAATTTCGTAAATCTCTTCACCTTGAAAAATAGCATTATTCGGGCAAGCTGGCTCACACACATCACAATTAATACATTCATCAGTAATCATTAATGCCAAAATTAGCTCCCTAGCTTTTGACGAATGGCATCATTGACTGTACGAGACACAAATGCTTGCACGTCGCCACCAAGCGTTGCCACTTCACGCACCAGACTTGAAGAAATAAACATAAACTGTTCAGAGGGCGTTAAGAATAATGTTTCAAATTGCGGATAAAGTTTACGATTCATGCCTGCTAATTGAAACTCATATTCAAAATCTGAAGCTGCACGCAAACCGCGAATCACCATTTTAGCACCCTGGTCTTGCACAAACTGCATCAACAAACCATCAAAACCCACAACTTTTACGTTGTGGTAGCTCGCAAATACGCCGCTGGCGAGTGCTACGCGCTCGTCTAAATCAAACAAAGTGGATTTATTGGTGCTACCCGCCACCGCCACGATTACTTCATCAAATAAATAGGTAGCACGACGCACTAGGTCTTCGTGCCCCAGCGTGATGGGGTCAAAAGTACCAGGATAGACGGCAATGCGCGTTTTTGCGCTGGAGGGAGTTTTAGTCATGCACTAATTTTAGCAGATGATAATAAACATTGCCTGCTTTGCTTTGTTTTACCACCTGCCAAATTGCACCTAGAATGTCTGCGCTTTGCAGCGCGTACTCAGCCTCTGCATACACCAAACCTTCTACATTTAAATGGGCTGGCAACAGTGGCAACACTTGTTCTAGCCAGCCTTGGTGATAAGGTGGGTCTAAAAAAATCACATCAAATGTTTGTTGGTTTTTAGCTAAAAATGTGATTGCATCAATGTTCAACACCTGCGCATTATCGGCTTTAAGCGTCGCCTTATTTTCTAAAATAGTCTTATAAATTGCAGACGTTTTTTCTATGATGACGGCATCTTTCGCATTGCGCGATAACGCCTCAAAACCTAGAACTGCCGTGCCTGCGAATAAATCTAAGCAAGCCTTTCCTGTTAAATCTTGTCCTAACCAATTAAATAAAGTTTGACGCACGCGCTCTGGCGTGGGGCGCAAACCCTCTGCATCGTGGAACTTGATTAAGCGACTGCGCCAAACGCCAGCGTTAATGCGGATGGCATTTAACTTTTTATCGGATGGTTTTGCCAAAGCCTAATAAACCTTCTTTACATTTTTTGTGGTAGAGGCATCCTTGTCGCGAAGCCTTTGTGTAAATCGCGACAAGGACGTCAATCCTAGCGTAATATTACCATCAATTATTTGGCGTCTGGGTCTCCCACTATTACTGTAACAAAATTCTCAGGTTTCAGTCTGCGATTAAATGCCTCTTTAATCTGTTCTGCAGTCACTCCAGCGACTTTTTTGTTGTATTCATCCAAGTAATTAAGTGGTAACTTATAAAAACCTATAATCGCCAGATAATCTAGAATCTTACTATTACTGTCTATTCGCATAGGAAATCCACCAATAATATTGGCTTTTGCTGCTTTCAATTCAGCTTTAGTCACGCCATGCTTAAGAAATTTATCTAAAGTCTCATTCACTAATTTAAGCGCATCATTTGCTTGATCTTTTTTTGTTTGGAAACCAATTTGAAAAGGACCTAGATCAGCCATAGGCATAAAGTAGCTATAAACGCTGTATACAAGGCCCCGCTTTTCACGGACTTCTTCAGTTAGTCGCGATACAAATCCGCCCCCTCCCAAAATATAATTACCAACGTACAAGGGAAATAAATCAGGGTCGCCACGCTTTATGCCAGGATAACCTAACAAAATGTGTGATTGGGATGCAGGATGCGCAATACGCTGCGCTATTGGTTTGACGGGCAACTGAACGTTTGCAATAGAGGCAAGTTCAGCAGATTTAGGCATGTTACTACTGACATTTTCAGCAATACTACTTGCTTGCTCACGTGTTAAATCGCCAATCATGGCAATCACAGCGCCTTTTGCGCCATAATGTTTATTGTAAAAATCTTGCAGGTCTTCACGCTTGATTTTACTTACAGTGTCGACTTCACCACTTTCATCTAAACTGTAAGAATGCATACCGTATATCGCCGACATAAAGGCTTTATTTGAAATACTTTCTGGTTGTGTTGCAGATTCTTGCAAGCTAGAAATAATCCGTGCTTTTTCACGCGTTAATACCGCGTCAGGAAAATCTGGCTGCTGTAGTACTTTAGCAAATATGTCTAAAGCTTGCTTTTGCTCACTCGTGCTACTTAAAGTACGTAGCTTAAACTCAGCACGGTCTGAATCAAAATTCCCGCTTAAAATTGCTCCAATATCAGCTATCTTATTGGCAATCACTTCATCGGTCATACCTGCTGCACCAAGTGTCATTAGGTGTTTGGTAATACCTGCTACGCCAGATTTTTCCGCAGTGTCGCGAACACTGCCAGCAGAAAAACTTACGCTTAAATCAACGATTGGCAAATCATGATTTTCAACAAAATAAACTTCGGCGCCTGTGGATGTTTGCCATTGCTGAATTTTGACGGCAGCATTCACGTTAAATGCAACTAAGCTACTTACTACTAGAATTAAAATTTGAATTTTTTTCATTTAACTACCTTAACTGGATTTTAGCCTGCACTGGAATGACGGGCCTAAAAATTGATGACCTAGGTAAATTTCAAATTGCTAAGCGAGACTAAGCGTGGGAAGCCGACGTTTACGTATTTATACACGAGATTTTTCACGACAACGTATTGCGACGCAATTTGAGATTTACACTTAATGTACATGGGGTTTGCCTTGGGGCTTAGCATTTGGGTCAATCGGTTGCGGATCTAGTGTGGCGATAGTTAAATTGTCTTTTAATAAATATTTCTTAGCGACTGCCTGCACTTGCTCTGGTGTTACTGCCCGTAATTTTTGTGGATAATCATTTAAAATTTGCCAGGGAAATCCTATCGTTTCCACCGTCCCAATTTGCATCGCTTGATAAAACATAGAATCACGTTGATAAACATCGGCCGCAATTACACCAGCTTTTACGCGGTCTAACTCTTCTACTGTAACGCCTGATTCTTTAATTCTTTCAATTTGCTGCAACAATCCCGCTTCAAGTTCAGCGACAGTTTTACCTTCACTTGGAGTACCATCAAGCGCAAATAAGCTTAATCGTCCTCGTGACAGCAGGTCATAACCCGCACTCACATCTACCGCCAATTGCGTTTCGCGCACTAGTTTTTGATTTAACCGAGCAGCAGAATTTCCGCTCAGTACGCCTGCGAGCACTTCGAGCGCATAAGGCTCCCAATCTTGATTGACATCTTTAAGCGATGGCACATGATACCCCATGAGCAAATAAGATTGTTTTGCAGGCGCCTTTACCACAACGCGACGCTCACCAATTTGTGCTGGCTCTACTTGCGGCTTTCTTGCTGGTAATACTTTTGGTTTAAGTTTACCAAAATGCTGTTTTGCCAATTGATAGACATCTTGTGCTTTTACATCACCTACAACCACTATCGTTGCGTTATTTGGGGCATACCAACGGTTATACCACTCGCGCGTATCTTCATAAGTCATATTCTCTAGGTCGTTCATAAAACCAATCACAGGTCGAGCGTATGGATGTGCACGATAAACCGCGCCATGAAAAGCTTCATTCACCATGGATTGAGGCTTATCATCAGTGCGCCAGCGTCGCTCTTCCATAACGACTTTGATTTCCTTTTCAAACTCTTCTTTAGTTAAGTTCAAATTCATCATACGATCAGCTTCTAACTTAAATGCTAGCGGTAAATTTGATTTTTCAAGTTGCTGGAAATAACACGTGTAATCCGCGCTGGTAAAAGCATTTTCTTTACCTCCTGCCTCCGCAATCAGGCGTGAGAATTGTCCAGAGGGCACATTCTTTGTACCCTTAAACATCATGTGCTCCAACACGTGAGCAACACCAGTCTTGCCATTCACTTCATCTATGCTGCCAGCGCGGTACCAGACCTGGGAAACAACAACTGGCGAACGGTGGTCCTCTTGCACCACAAGCTTCAAGCCGTTGTTAAGCTTAAATTCCTGAATTGATACATCTGCAAAGGCTGTGATAGGCATTGCCAGCATAAAAATCAATAAACTTTCAATACGCATGCTTCACTACTCCATATTTTTATTAAACATTAACTTCACGAATTATATCTCGACAAATAATATCCAGTCGCTCACTTTATCAAACTAGCCATGTGACATAGAAGTTAACTTGTTAGTTCATGTCTTATTTTTTATCATTCGAATGATGAGGGAATTTAGTCCGCAATTCAATAATTATAAGCTTATAGCAATAAAGTATTTTCACTTATTAGTGTTACTTGATAAAGTGCTCACCTCAAAAAAATATCGTTACTAAATTAAAGGCATCTCAATGAAAGTCTCACAAAAACTTTTACCTCTACTTGTTCTAATTGCCTCTGCAGATGCAAGTGCTACTGACGGCTATTTTGCACACGGCTATGGCATAAAATCTCAAGGCATGGGTGGTGTGGGTATTGCTTTACCACAAGATGCACTAGCTGCTGCTACCAACCCAGCAGGGATGGGCTTGATTGGGAATCGCGTTGATTTTGGGATGACTTGGTTTAGACCACAACGTGAATCTAATATTTCAGGAAATATTTTTCCAGGCGTTGATGGTAAATATGATGCAAATGATACGGAAAACTTCCTAATTCCAGAGTTCGGCTACAACCGAGTAATTAGCCCTGAAGTTACTTTAGGCGTGAGTGTATATGGTAATGGTGGCATGAATACAGACTATAAAAAAGCAATCCCACTACTAGGCACAACGCCTGCTGGCATTGATTTAATTCAACTATTTATTGCACCAACCGTTACATGGAATGTTACACCCTCAAATACAATTGGTGTTTCAATTAACATGGCTTATCAACGTTTTAAAGCAAAAGGTTTGCAAAACTTCACTGCTCCTGTGGGGTCGCCTCAACAAACATCACTCTCACCGAATAATGTAACCAATAAGGGCTACGACTCATCTTATGGCGCGGGTGTTCACATCGGCTGGATTGGGCAAGTTAACAACAACGTCACTTTAGGCGCTACTTACCAAAGCAAAACCTACATGAGCAAATTTGATAAATACAAGGGCTTATTTGCTGAAGGTGGCGATTTTGATATTCCTGCAAGTTATGGCTTAGGTATTGCAGTAAAAGCTACACCTGCACTTACATTAGCTGCAGACTTACAACGCATTGAATACAGCGACGTCGCTTCAGTTGGCAATTCAATTAATAATCTGCTGGTTAATCGCAATCCACTTGGTTCAAACAATGGTCCAGGCTTTGCTTGGCGTGATGTGACTGCGCTTAAAATTGGGGCTAGTTATGCCTGTAATGAGATCCTAACTGTACGGGCAGGCTACAACCATTCAACCCAGCCAATTCTTAACAGTGAAACTTTATTTAATCTCTTAGCACCTGGTGTCGTTCAAGACCATGCAACATTAGGCGCAACTTGGGTTTTAGCAAATAAATCAGAATTATCATTTGCTTACATGCACGCATTTGAAGAAAAAGTTAACGGCAACGGTTCTATTCCTCCAGGAAATCCACCTGGCTTCGGCGGTGGCAACGCCAACCTAAAAATGTATGAAGACTCATTCGGCATTGCCTACGGTTGGCAGCTTTAATTTAAGTTATACTTTGCAAAATAAGGTCGCACTAAAATGTGTGCGGCTTCTTTTCATTTACAGCTATCTAAATAATGGCAACCACAAACTATGTTAATTGACTGGAATAACTTCACCCCTTGGACTGCGCTGACTGGTGGCGCATTGATTGGCATTTCTGCAGCATTATTCATACTGATTAATGGGCGTATCGCGGGCATCACTGGCATTATCGGGGGCTTATTCAGACCCGTTATGCACGATGTTGGCTGGCGTATAGCCTTTACGGCTGGTTTAATCATCGCACCAGTTATCTGGCTATTATTCGCAGCACTGCCTGAAATAAAAATTGATGCAAGTTATGGTCTGCTAGCGTTTGCTGGACTTATCGTTGGCTTTGGCGCCCGCCTCGGCTCAGGTTGCACCAGTGGTCACGGCGTCTGCGGCATCTCACGATTTTCACCTAGATCCATTGTCGCCACTCTGACCTTTATGAGCACAGGCTTCTTAACGGTATACGTGATGCGACATTTGCTTGGAGCATCATAATGAAAAAACGCTTAAGTATCATTACTACACTGACTTTTGCATTACTTTCGGGCCTTATTTTTGGTTTTGGACTTATTCTAGCTGGCATGGCAAATCCCGACAAAGTTTTGGATTTTTTGGATTTAGCTGGCTTGTGGGATCCCACATTAGGTCTAGTCATGGGTGGTGCGATTGCTATCGGTTTTATCGCCTTTAGAATTGCGGGAATGCGCAGTACTAGCTTTTTGGGTCTACCAATAATCATACCAACATCACGTATTATTGATAAGCGCCTAGTCGTTGGCGGCATCATCTTCGGCATAGGTTGGGGTTTAGTCGGCATTTGCCCTGCACCTGCATTTGTATTGCTTGGCGCAGGTAGTATCAAAGGCATCGTTTTTCTTTTTGCAATGCTAGTTGGCATGGGCATCTTTGAGTTACTTGAGAGTCCGCGTAAATAGAGCCTTGAGTCAGCGCCTAGGTAAACAACAATGCATCTTCTTAGTTTGATCCTAAAATTAAGTTAGAATGACAGCTGTTAAATTAGTCAAAGATATAAAGTAGCTATGTTCGATTTTTTCAAAAAAAACAAACCGTCAAGCCCTGAACAGGTTCTTGAATCAACGCTCACATCTGATTCAGAACAAAGAAAAAGCTGGAGCGAGCGTCTAAAACAAAGTCTTAGCAAAACGCGCAAACAATTTGGCAATCAACTCGCCAGCCTGTTTGGTGGGGGAAAAATTGATGCTGATGTCTATGAAGAGCTAGAAACCATTCTTATCACCTCAGATGTTGGCGTAAACGCAACCAAGAATTTATTAGACGACATTAAAAAACTTGTAAAAGCACAAAGTTTAGATGATACCGTGCAGCTGAAGGTTGCTCTCAAAGCCGCAATGTCGGACCTACTTTCGCCCCTAGAAAAACCATTAGATACAAGCAGTCACAAGCCATTTGTTATTATGCTTGCGGGTGTCAACGGTGCAGGAAAAACAACTACTATTGGTAAACTCGCTTATGCTTTTCAAGCAGAGGGTAAATCAGTTCTCATTGCTGCAGGTGATACTTTTAGAGCAGCAGCGCGTGAACAATTGCAAATTTGGGGTGAGCGCAATAACGTGCATGTCGTTTCTCAAACCAGTGGCGATGCTGCCGCAGTGATGTTTGACGCAATCAATTCAGCTATCGCAAAAAATATTGATATTGTATTAGCCGATACCGCTGGAAGACTTCCTACGCAAATGCATTTGATGGATGAAATTGCTAAAGTAAAACGTGTGATGGATAAAGCCTTGCCTGGCGCACCACACGAAGTGCTCCTAGTCTTAGATGCCAACACAGGCCAAAATGCAGTATCTCAAGTTAAAACCTTTGATGACGCGTTAGGTGTATCAGGCTTGGTGCTCAGCAAACTCGACGGCACAGCAAAAGGTGGTGTGATAGCAGCAATCGCAGAAGCACGTCCGATTCCGATTCGTTACATAGGCATAGGAGAAGGCATTGATGATTTACGGCCGTTTAATGCAAATGAATTTATTGATGCAATGATTGATTGATTAATCATCATCAGAATGACCATTGACCCATTCAAATGATTATTTGCCATCTATTCAGTTCAATCGCCAAGCGCAAAACTACAACAAAAAATGCTCAGTCATTCAGGCCAGCATGCTCATCCACTTAAACCCATTTGCTATATAATCTAATGTAATGATTAAATTTGACCAAGTCACTAAGCGCTACCCAGGTAGCAATGAGGCATTAAAAAACGTCAGCTTTACTATCGAAGCGGGCGAATTGGTATTTGTCACTGGGCACTCTGGTGCAGGGAAAAGCACGTTACTAAAACTTATTGCAGCCATTGAACGTCCTACTAGTGGAACTGTACTTATTGCTAACCAAAACATTAGCAAACTGAAACCTTCTGCCATCCCCTACATGCGCCGTCGATTTGGCTTAATTTTTCAAGACCATAAGTTATTATATGACCGTAACTGCTTTGAGAATGTAATTCTGCCATTACATATCAATGGTATATCAGGTTCTGAGGCTGCGAAACGCGTACGTGCCGCACTAGATAAAGTAGGGTTGTTGCACAAAGAAAAAGCCATGCCGATTTCACTTTCAGGTGGGGAGCAGCAAAGATTAGCCATAGCTCGCGCAGTCGTAAGCCGTCCTTCTATCTTGGTAGCAGACGAGCCAACGGGCAACCTAGATGCAAGTTATGCAGCGGATATTATGGCTATTTTCCATGCATTTCATCAAGTGGGGGTCACCGTAATTGTTGCTACACATGACGCGCTAGGTATGAGTGCAACACAAAATCGGGTGTTACATCTTAACCACGGTCAGCTGACTCAGACTAAATCTAGTGTTACTGGAGTCCACCATGAATAACTGGCTCAATCAACACATACAAGCCATTAAGCTAGTGCTTGGCCGCATGTGCAATAATAAACTACCTACATTTATGATCACTTTGGTCATTGCTGTTGCCATGTGCATCCCAGCTTTATTCTATGTGGGCGTAGATCACTTATCCAAGCTGACTAATCATATGCAGGATGAAACTGAGATTAGTCTTTTTCTTAAACTCGATGCAAATGTAGATGCAGTGTCTGAAATTAATGCGGAATTAGCAAAAAATGATGCAATTAAACGGTTTCATTTTGTGCCTAAAGACCAAGCTTGGGATGAGTTTAAATACAAATCTGTGACTAAAGCTGGGAATAATGAAATTGACAGAAAAGTGAATCAATTAGAAAAAAATCCATTACCAGACGCATTTTTTATTCAGGCAAAGTCAACAGACCCCATCGCACTTGAAGCTCTTAAAAATGAAATGCAAAGCATTTCTGGTGTAGATCAAGTATTGTTAAATAGCGAATGGGCTAAACGCCTATCTACTATATTGTCACTGGGCACGAAAATTATATTATTTGTAGCATCCTTACTCGCCCTAGCTTTACTAATTATTATTGGCAATACCATTCGCATGCAAATATTGACGCAAAAAGATGAGATTATTGTTAGTAAATTAATTGGTGCCACCACTAGTTTTATCAGAACCCCATTTTTGTATGCTGGCATTTTCTACGGGCTGTTTGGTGGGCTATTGACCATAGTGATATTGACTATAATTGTTCAACTTTACAATCAGTCAGTAATACAGTTATCTAGTCTATACAGCAGTGACTTTAGCGTAGCTTGGTTCAACCTTTCACTATTCATCAGCATTATCATTGCTTCAATTTTTGTGGGTTGGCTAGGCTCTTATATGGCTGTCACAAGATCTATCGCTTCAATAAAAATTAATTAAATCATTTTAAAAGCAAGAAATCAAGCTTGCTTATTAAGGTACTACTTGATTAATTTCTACATCAATAATGCGCCCATCCGGCTTCACAGAAGCCGATACTCCCTGAAAATCTCCTGCTTGAGGCTTAGCATCACCACTTTTAGAAACTTGTGCTACTAATACGACTTCGCTCGCTTGCGAAAGCATTAATCCTGGCATGAGTGCATTACTATCATCTAATTGATAATTATAAGGTAAGTCTTTCACTGTAATACGTCTAATAGCAAGTGGCATAGGAGAGCCTGCGACAGCACGAGCAAACACAAATACGGTTGTGTCAGGATCTAACTTGCCAGCTAGCGCTTTAGCGATGGTAACCGTCCCATTCAGACTGGCCGAAGAAGCAGTTAGCGCCGAAATGCTCGTATTTTCTGTCGCATTGATTGGCGCGACTAAGGGCATAATGATTGCGATAGGTCGACCAATGACAACGTAAATAAAAATTGCGATGATTGGAAATAATATGATTAAAATAAAAGCCAAAAGTCGGTCTGGCTTAACATTTACTTCCGTGGTGTTGCTCATACCTAACTCGTCCAACATACGTCGCTCTAACTCAACTTTAGCGTTGTCATATTGCTCTATGTCTAACATGCCATTTATTTTATCTTGTTCAATCTCGTCAAACTGTTGTCGAAAAATATCACGCTTTTCAACGCTACTTTCCGCCCTTAGCGCAGTACTTGGTCTAAATAAAGGCACTACCATGAAGGTGAGTACAATCACCAATAAAAAAACTACGACTGCCAAAAATACTAGCATTACGATTCCTTATTTAATAATTCACTGACTTTACTTTCTTCTTCAGCGCTAAGCGGAACGTTGACTGCCATCTTCTGACGTCCACGCAACATAATGAATAGGCCAATACCACCAGCCAACAATAGTCCAAAAGGGCCTATCCAAAGTAACGCTGTCAAAGGGTTTAGTGGCGGTTTATAGCGCACAAAATCACCATAGCGTGCCACCAAATAGTCAATAATGGCTTGATCTGTCATACCTTTAGTTGCCATGACTCGTATTTCTTGCTTCAAATCTTCAGCAAGACCCGCATGTGAATCTGCTAGCGTTTGGTTTTGACAAACTAGGCAGCGTAGTTCTTCTGAAAGTCTTTGTACTTGCACTTCCACCGCGGCATTAGTTTCTAAGGGCTGCGCTTCTTGCGCATAAATATTCAATGACTGCAACATTAACAAAGCGGCAATTAGTTGAAATGTGAATCTTAGCTTCATTGTACTTGTAACCTTTTGACTAAAGGAATAATTTTGTCACGCAAGGATTCATAAGTAACTGGGCCTATTTGCTTGTATGCAATCACGCCAGCCTTATCAATTACATACGTTTCAGGCACGCCATAAACGCCATAATCAATGCCAACACGACCATCCGCATCTACGGCAGTGACTGTATAAGGATTACCGCCGTTTTGAAGCCATTGCAGCGCTTCTTCCCGTGTATCTTTATAATCCATCCCCACAATTGGCACAAATCCTGTTTCTGATAAATCTACTAAAATGGGGTGTTCATCCCTGCAAGCTGGGCACCATGAAGCCCACACATTGAAAAGCCAAACCTTACCTAGCATTTCTTTAGGTGAAAAAGTCTTCTCAGGGTTATCTAAACGCGGCAAATTAAATTGTGGTGTTGGCTTACCCACCAAAGGCGATGGCACTTCACGTGGATTAAGAAATAGACCCTTAAATAAGAAACCTATCACAATTAGAAATATCACTAATGGGATTAGTGCACGTTTCATTTTGAAACCTCTTTAGTGCTGTTTTTCTCCATATTTTCCGCACGTTTTTTAAGTCTATAGCGTCTATCAGATAAGGCTAAAAGACCACCAAATGACATCATTAAACAACCGCCCCACACCCATTCAACCATTGGTTTATAGTATATCCTTACACTCCAAGCACCATCCTCTAGCGGCTCACCCAAGGATACATATAAATCATGAATGAAGTGAGGGCTAATACCAGCTTCGCTCATTGGCATATTAGTCACGGTATAAAGCCGCTTTTCAGGCTCAAGTATGGTGCGTAATATCCCATTTTTAGTCACATGAACTTGCCCAAGACTTGATTCATAATTTGGCCCTTGAATGTTTTTAACACCATCAAAGGTAAAGTCATATCCTGCTAAATGCGCCACATCGCCTGGGAACATTTTGACCGCAATCTCAGACTCAAAACCTTTCACTATTGTCACACCCAAGGTAAACACAGCAATACCTAAATGCGCAATCACCATGCCCCACCAAGAACGTGAGTTAGACTTAATACGTGCGATTAATGGCTGCTCAGATTTACGCAGGCGCTGATAGATTAACTCAGCGCTAGTTGCAAAAATCCAGAAAGCTAAAAATAATCCAAAGCCAATCATCGGCGTAAGATTACCGAGCATCAATGGCAAAATGATTGCAGTTGCAATGCTGATACCAAAAGCCCATCGCAAACGCATGGCCAACTCTGGAAGAGAGGCATCTTTCCAGCGAGCTATTGGACCAATACCCATTAAGAACAACGCTGGCGCCATAAGCGGAGCAAACACCGCATCAAAATATGGAGGGCCTACTGAAATTTTACCCAAATTAAGTGCATCTAAAAATAATGGGTACAAGGTGCCAAGTAAAACTGATAAAGCAGCCACAGCTAACAACACATTATTTGCCAGTAAAAAACTTTCTCTAGATACTACGTCAAACTTACCGCCACGTCCCATAGTTGGCGCGCGCCAAGCAAACAGCACTAAAGACCCACCAATCACCACGACTAGAAACGCTAAAATAAATACACCGCGGGTTGGGTCGGATGCGAAAGCATGCACTGAGGTGATAACGCCAGAACGCACAAGAAAGGTACCGAGCAAACTTAACGAAAATGCACAAATGGCAAGCAAGACTGTCCAAGCCTTAAAGCTACCACGTTTTTCAGTAACAGCTAATGAATGAATCAGGGCTGTGCCTACCAACCAAGGCAAAAATGAGGCATTTTCTACGGCATCCCAAAACCACCATCCACCCCAACCTAACTCGTAGTAAGCCCAGTTACTTCCAAGCATAATTCCAAGAGTCAGGAAAACCCATGCTAAGGTTGTCCAAGGCCTAGACCAACGCGCCCACGCTGCATCTAACTGACCGCCAAGCAAAGCGGCAATGGCAAAAGCAAACGCCACAGAAAATCCAACATAGCCCATATAAAGCATTGGCGGATGAAAAATCATTCCAGGATCTTGTAACAGCGGGTTTAAATCACGACCATCAATAGCCGAAGGCAATAAACGTTCAAAAGGATTAGATGCAAACAACATAAACAACAAAAATCCAACGCTAATTAAACCCATGACACCTAAAATTCGTGCACGCATATCATCTGGAATATGCTTAGAGAATAAGCTTACCGCAACAGTCCAAACGCTTAAGATAAGTACCCATAATAACAATGAACCTTCATGTCCACCCCATACTGCGGCTATACGAAATTCTAAAGGTAATTTGGAGTTGGAGTTATTAGCAACGTAAACCACAGAGAAATCATTAGTTGCAAACGCATAAGCCAAACAAATAAAAGCAAATGCAATAAGTAAGAACTGCACGCGGACTAAGGGTTTAGCGAGTCCCATCCACACTGTGTTGCCACGACTAGCACCTATAATAGGAAAGCTGCCAAGCACTATGGCGACTAACAAAGCTAAAATTAAAGAAAAATGGCCAATTTCAGGAATCACGATTACGTCCTTACAATATTAAATCTATCTTGTTTATACTCGGTTTTATGTCAAGACTTTATGAAACGGTCACTACTATTAATCTAGCTACGTTGAAATAAATACAGCTAAAATGCCGTGCGCTAAACTTCCATTTAGCTAGGCACATTAAAAAGATTGTCTATTTTGCTGGCATGACTAAAGTTTTACTTTGTGCTTGCGCCTGTTTTAAGGCATCGGCGGCTTCTGGTGGCATGTAGTTTTCATCATGTTTAGCGAGCACTTCACTAGCGACAAATAGACCGTCCGCACCAACCTTACCTTGTGCAACCACACCTTTTCCCTCTTTAAATAAATCTGGTAAAACACCTTTATACACAACCGGTACAGTTTTGGCCGTATCAGTAATCACAAAGTTGATGGTTAAGCCATCATCCCCACGTTTTATACTTCCAACCTCAACCAAGCCGCCAATACGGAATCCTGTATTTTGTGGCACTTCACTTTTTGCAACTTGTGTGGGTGTGTAAAAAAACACCATATTGCTTTGAAACGCGTTCAAAATAAGCATTGATGCCAAGCCTATAAGTGCCAAACCAATACCAATTAACACAAATCGTTTATGACGTGCTTTAAGAACCATAGTTAACCTTGAGCTAATAATTTAGACAGACGCAACGCTTGTGCATTGCGTTTACGTAGCGCTATGACTTCCCAAACCATACAAAGTGCCGTAAAACCAAAAGAAAACCACACATAAAATGCGTAGCCACCCATATTAAAAAAAGCAGACCAACTCGCCCATTGCATTATGCTATACCTCCCACCGATAATTCTTTCAGTGACAACTCTTTCACCCAGTCAGAAGTACGTTCACGTTCCAGCATAATGCACCTCACCCGCATTAATGCAACTGCAACGGTATACATCCAAAACGCTATTGCCATGATAAGCATACCTAGCAACATGGTAGCAGCCATTTTTGGCGCTGCTCCCATATTGATGCTCGAACCCTGATGCAAGGTATTCCACCATTTTACAGAAAAGTAAATAATTGGCACATTAACCACACCCACCAAAGCCAAGAGTGCGCCGGCTCGATCTGCCCGGCGAGGATCATCAATAGACGACTGCAAAGCAATAAAACCTAAGTAAAGAAAAAGTAGAATCAGTTCAGAAGTTAAACGCGCATCCCATACCCACCAAGTGCCCCACATAGGTTTGCCCCATAGAGAACCAGTCACAAGCGCTAGTAATGTAAACATTGCGCCTGTTGGCGCCAATGCCTGCGCCATCATAGCCGATAGCCTTGCATTAAGAGCCAAGCCAATGCCTGCCCATGTAGCCATTACAATATAAATGACCATAGACATCCAAGCTGCAGGCACATGCACAAAAATAATACGATAAGCCTCACCTTGCTGAAAATCAGTAGGGGCAATAGCAAAGCCAATATATAACCCAACAACAGTAAAAATAGTTGCCAACCATACAAACCAAGGAATCATTTTTCCCGCTAAAGGATAAAATTTTTGTGGGGAAGAATATTTAAACCAATTAATGCTCATATTTAGTTTTGCTCATTTTTTAACTTTTTCTACACTTCGCGCATTTTACAGAGATACTTAAAAATTTGACAGTAAATCGGTGCTAAGCATTACTATAAATTGCAGTAGAATTCTAATGGCTTGCCTGACCACTTAATTCAGATTCAAATCTCTCTAAAGGTAAATATAGCTTATGAAAGTAATCGCTATCACTATTTTCTGTCTTTTAAGCATATTTAACTATACATTTGCGAATGCAATAGGTGAAATCGAAGTCGGCAGTAAGCTTCGCGATGTGCCAATGAATAGCTTCACGGGAAGCATCAGAAAGTTCTCTGCATATCGCGGAAAACCACTCATCATTAATGTTTGGGCGAGTTGGTGCGGACCATGTAGAGATGAAATGGCTTCGCTTGAACGGCTTTCTCGGCGCTTTGGTGGCAAACAGTTCAATGTTATCGGCATTTCAACGGATGATGACGCAAGTGCTGCCGATACCGCCATTAAACAATCCAAACTGACTTTTACAAACTATCTTGATCATCATGTGATATTAGAAAGTATGTTAGGCGCCAATACTATTCCACTTACTATTCTTGTGGATGCAAATGGACGCGTAGTCAGAAAAATCCTCGGTTCGAAACAATGGGATAGCTCAGAATCATTAAAGCTTATTGGGCAAACATTTCACATAACGCTTGAATAGCGATTACTTAATAGTTTTACAAGCAGTTTTATCCTGCAACTTTTTTCTAAAGGTAAAATGCTCTCAGTGAAGATTCACTCTGCAGAAATACGTAATGCCGCGGCGGTTGCCAAGGGCGCCAATACTAATGCTAAAAGTGAACATGCCGCCAACAATGAAAGGTGTGCTTGCGCGCTCATACCATGCTGACTAGCAGCCACTGCACCTGCCCCAAATATGAGTGCTGGAATATATAAAGGCAATACTAATAAAGCAACTAATAAGCCACTTCCACGAACACCTAGCGTAAGTGCTGCTCCAATGGCGCCGATTAAACTTAATGCTGGCGTTCCAAGTAATAACGAATACACTAACACCAAAATTACATCATTTGGCAATGCGTACTGTAAGCCAATTAATGGCGCCAACAACACAACAGGTAAGCCACATACAAGCCAGTGCGCAAAAATTTTGGCGGTCACTAATAATGCTAAAGGCTGAGGTGCAAGTAACATTTGCTCTAAACTACCATCGGCAAAATCGGCTGCAAATAATCGTGAAAGGGAAATCATGCCAGCCAATAATGCTGCGACCCATAACACACCTGGCGCGATACTGCTTAACACAGCTGGCTCAGGTCCGATACCTAGCGGAAAGAGGCTAGAGACAATAACAAAGAAGAATAACGTGGTAGCAATATCCGACTGCCTACGTAAAGCAAGCAAAAGATCACGCTTTAAGACTGTCAGCCAAGCGGCTTTCAATTACTAAGCCTTAATGTTTGGGTCGATACAGCACTAATCAAAACATCTTGATGCGTAGTAATAATGGTCATTCCACCGTTAGCCATATGCTCGCCAAGCCGAGATGCCAATACTTCCGTTGAAGTTGCATCTAGCGCAGCAAACGGCTCATCTAAAATCCATAGTTTACTTTGCGCTATCCAAAGTGTAGCGAGTGCTACACGTCTTTTTTGACCTTGCGAAAGCACGCGTGCTGGCAAGTTTGCGCAACGTGCAATGCCTATAGCCGTTAAAGCCGCCAACGTTTTTTTTTCACCTGCATCATTACCGGCTAAGCGAGCTGCAATTTGTAAATTTTCTAGCGCAGTAAGATCATCTTTAAGACCATTTAAATGGCCAATATACGTCAAATTTGGCAGATAGTTTTCAGCGTTTTCATTAACTTTTTTACTATCCCAAAAAATCGCACCCTCTTCAGGCATCAAAAGTCCGCATAACATTCTTAATAAACTACTTTTACCACTACCATTCTCTCCGAGCACGTAGAGCAAACCACCCGATTTAAGCTCAAATCCGACATTTTTAAATAACAAGCGATCGCCACGCAAGCAAGCTAAGCCCTGCGCTGTCAGCATATTAAGTAATCTGGAAAGAATGGGTAAATTTGAAATCCTTAGCCATATGATAATAGCCACTTATTAAGTAATACTTAGATATCGGCTTCGCAAAAAATTTGTTACTTATATTACACGGTCTTTCTTTGGTAGGGCGTGCGAGGTTCGAACTCGCGACAAACGGATTAAGAGTCCGCTGCTCTACCAGCTGAGCTAACACCCCAATTTCTTAAATCTTCAAATCAGCATGCCAAACTACTTAGCACTAAACTACTTTTTATGAACTCTAAACTAGCTATCAAAGAATTATATCAAATATCGGTTACGTCTAAAATGAATTCTCTTACATATGCATATACCAAGGGTTAACTAAAAACATCTAATCCAACTGTTGCTCTACCTGTTAAAAAATGAACTAAATCCTTGATGCGGCAACCGCAGACCCTAGCAAGCCAACATTTTGATTCATGATGACTTTAACTGGCATAGCTTTTAACAATGCCTGCATGCGTTGATCTTTATCATTAAAAGCATGGAGGAATGATCCATCCATGAGTTTATCAATAATTTTTGGCGCAATACCACCCGCAACATAAACGCCACCAGTTGCTAACCCTATCAGAGCAAGATTGCCAGTTTGTGCGCCATAAAGAGCAACAAACAATTCTAGCGCTTTTACTGCTGTTAGGTCAGATTTAGCCATGCCGAAGCTACTTATCACAGCTGCATGATCACTTTCTTTTAAGGCCTCAATCAGCGGCACACTTAATTGTGCATCATTACGCTTCACTAAAAATTCAAAGATATCAACGAGACCTTGACCTGACACAGCTCTTTCCCATGTTGCCCATCTATACCGCTTTTGCAAATACTTGAGTAAATCAAATTGCAAATCATCAGCTGGCGCTAGATTAGAATGCCCGCCTTCAGAAGCCACAACCTCATAATGATCTTCTTGCCAGACTAAAAAACCATGACCTAATCCTGTACCAGCCCCGATAATTACCCTTGTTCCATGTAGCACCTCAACCCCCTGCTGGAGGGTAACGATGTCATCATGCTTAAGCACCTCAACGCCATAGCCTACAGACTGAAAGTCGTTAATTAGGCGAACTTTATCTATTCCCAGCAATGATTCTAAAACATCCGCATCAATGTTCCATGGCAAGTTAGTTATCTTCGCTTTACGTCCATTCACTGGCCCAGCCACACCAAAACAGGCCTTACAGGCACGAGTTCCTGTCAATTTATCTGACTCTTCTACAAAGTTAGAAACTAATGAAAGAAAATCCCCATAGTCAGCACTTGCATATCGCTTTTCATATAGCACATCCATCCCTGCTTCGGTAACACGAGATAACTGAAGAATTGTCTTTGTTCCACCAATGTCACCAGCCAGTATTATCATTTCTATTTCCTCCAATGCAACTATTGCCAACATTCATCAATTAATGAAGCTACAAGCGTAGTCCAGCCTATTTGATGCTTATCACCCAGCCACTTCCAGTTGTCGCAAACAAAATATCGCTTGTCAAAGAGGACGTATTGGCAACTTGCTCAGTAATATTACACTGTTCTTTTTAGACCGCAAGGTGGTAACATCTTTTTAATAATCGGAATTTATCTGACCCTTTCATTGCATCTAATAGCACCTTCATAAAACTTACTCCAAGCAGATAGTGTAATTGCGGCAAGAAATTTTACGCAATGTAATGATGAAATTAGCAATCCCAGTGATTACTTTTACAATGAACTTCAACACAAAGATTTATGTCTACGTAAATGTCATGTGTAATGTAGCACTTTTTTAAATAAAGGATATTTTATGAAAATTTTACAACTTATAATAATGGCGGCTTTGGCATTAGGTTTAACGCAAATGGCATATGCTGACAATCATAGTAAAGATGGCATGCATTGTGACCGAAAACATACTATGCAAGATGCTGACGCAAATAAAGATGGTGCTTTAAGCCGCGAGGAATTTAGTGCTTATCATCAAAAAATGTCTGATGAAATGTTTACTAAGATGGATGCAAATAAAGATGGCAAAATCGACCAAGACGAGAGATATGGCATGAAGAGTAAAATGGGTAAGAAATGTAAAATGAAAGATCACAAAATAGATGACGCGACGAAATGATTTAAATAGTTAAATATGCAAAAAGCCACGCTTTATAATTGTGGCTTTTTGCTTTTATAACGACATTATGGAGCAAATGCACATATATTTTGTGATTAAAAATCCCTAATCTATCATTTTAGATTAGGGATTTTTCAATGGGAACTTCAGTATACACATCGTTATTAATTAAGGACTTCAAGCGAAAAGTAGGCAACATTAAAGCTGTAAGAAAAGACTTACGTGAACTCGTAAAAGTTGTATTAGAAATGGAGCGTGAATCAGATGCGCTATTGGCTGTAATACAATCGAGAGAACCTGACTTCACACCTAATTCAGTAAAAGCAATCTCAACTGTCCCTAAGATTCTTGGACTTCCTTGGAACAGATTAAGCATTTTAGTTATGGAGGCTATGAAAACTTCTGAAGTGCATCCAGTTCATATTCGCGATATTACTAATTATGTAATTTTTCACGGCCAAATAAGTATTGAGAATCGAAGGGCACAAACAACTGTATTTTGTTGCGTTCGAGCCTGCCTTAAGCGACTTAAAAATCGTGGTAAAGTTATTCGTGGTTACGAAAATACTAAGGAGACCGAAGGACTATGGGACCTAGTTAGCAACAAATAAACAATCTTCTGTAACGCGATTCCCTTGCCAGTATTTAGACCACAATCTAGATTGGCCAGTTTGTAAGCATTTTTTAACAAGTTCCAAAAGCTGCCAGTAAAATGATTGTCGTCTATTGTCATCTCGCCAAGCAATTTCATTTACGTAATATATGAGAAATTTAGGATCGCATTTATGGATATGAGAGAATTGCTTTCTCATTCTAGCAAATACAGATTCAGCTTGGTTCTCATTGACTCCTTCGTCTGAGCTGTATTCTTCGGCATGATTGACTTGCTTCACAGTGTAGTCAGAAGCCAAAGATGTATAGCAAGAGTGGTTATCCGTATATATAGTCGTATCAGGCTCAATGTACTTTTTAGCCAATGCAAACACTTCTCGTTCATTTTCATTTTTGATGACAGTTACGATGGTTCTTTTGGCTCCTTGACCTGGCAGACCTCTCTGTCTTATTGCTAAAACAGCGCGTTTATTCGGATTGAGATTAAAGGCCATCCTTCTATCTACTCTATTTGCACGTTTGTTTGCAGGCCGAACATAGTAATGGAAATAACAACCATCAATCTCAACTTCATTATTCATTGGTGATAAATCGCGGCTTTGAAAAAGAGCCTCTCGAATTTTATGATAAAACAATAACAGTGCTTTGTGATTAGCGCCCATTTTGATACAAGTTCTTAGAGCGGCTACTCCTTCAACTCCGTTTGCAAACTCTGCAATTGCATACAAAATATCCTGGTAAGATTTTTTATGATATGCAAACTTTGTTCCAGAAGTTACTGAAAATGTATGTCCACATGTCTTTTCTGCACATCGGAATTGTTTCCGCACTTTAATAAAGTGATGCTTTCTAATTACACTACACTCTGGACAGCATTGACTTCCATCTTTTCCCCACCTAGTCTCGCAGAGTAGTTTAAAAGCTTCCTCGTTAGACATTCTTGCAATTTCTAAAAGAGTTTTTTCGCCACGTGCTTCTGGTGATAATAAAAAATGTTGCGCCATCTTTACAACTCCTCAAAGTAAGGAGCTAATTCATGGGCAAAGCTAGGCCATCAGCACCCAGCAATGATTCTGGATTCTGGTGTTAAAAGCACACAAAAACAGCCCCTTCTTGACAAACAAAAGAAGGAGGTTTATTGTGGAGCTTGTTCAGGCTTCAATCGAACAAGCGCTTTAGAAGAGTCAACAGGTTGCCGCCTGCTGGCTCTTTTGCTTTTTATCTTGCATGTTCCGTTAAATTAGATCTCCATTGATAAATGTTTCAAAAATATAAATTTCTGTTAATTACTTTTTAAAGCGCCAAGCAATAACTTCATTCACTCCCTTCAGTATTCTTTTTAAACTGCTTTGGCATTTCTCTATTTTTAAAATCAATATTAGCTCTGCATTCTGATAACCACCGAGCAATATCAACTGTTAATGCAAACCGTCCGCGACGACCTTTAACAAAAAACGTTGGGATGTTAAGACTACCTCGCTCAATAGACCGCTTCATTGCATCCAATGAGGAGAATCCAAGTATTTTGCTTAACAAAACGCCGCCAACCAACTCCCCATAGCGCTCTGTTAAATCTATTAATCTTTGTTCGTTTTCCATGTTCATGGCTCTTATTCGTTGTGTCATTTTTAATTGTTCCTGTTTGTTGTACTTGCCACAATAGGGGCGCTAATAAAATAATTCACTACCCCCCAACACTTATTTATAATGAAAAATATGAATACAAAAAGTATTAAGACACTGGGCGAGAAAACCATCAAGTCGGAGGTGTCTAAATTTCAAGCTATCAGTTGGTTTAATACTGTAGCTAAGTCACTTGATTGTTATTCGCCAGATCAGCTAGAAAAACTTATTCAGCCAGAGAAAATAAAAAAAGATTTGGATGGAAAGAACGTAACAACCAGAGCATGGCGTAAGTATCGTGACGGCACTAGGCTTCCAAGTGATGGATTCAGGTCTAATGGTATGGCTGGGCCAGTTATAGCTGCAGGGAATAGATCGTTAGATTCACTGACAATCTATCGACATCCTATATGGAACATAATGAGAAACGAAAAGTTAGGTTTCAGAGACTCTGTTAAGTTATTGGATTATTTCGATCCGTTTGTTCGTCGATATTATATTGACCTTGAAACTAAAGACTTGGATGATATATTTGAATCTTTTGCAGAAAACATTGGTTTGCCAATATGGATAGACCGTGATGATGACATGATTAGATCACTCGACCACCTAAGCATCCAACTGATGATACTTAGAATGGATAACTTTTATCACAGTAGACGAGTTGTTGAAGGTATTGCAGACAATATAGTCAAAACACTGGGGCCAATATCTGTTTCGCCATGGACTGCATCAATTTATGAGGAAATGTTCAACTGGCTCGAAAAAAATATATGGAGAGACATTTTTAATACCCATTATTTTGAGGGTGGTGAGTCGATTAAAGGGTGGCAGAGAACTCGCGGGCAATGGATTTTACCTAATTATCGGCTGTAATATCTATCCATAACATAGCTAATATATTCTTAGACTAAATAAAGAAGTCCAAAAACATCTGACTTTAAATGAATAACTTTGTAAATATTTTGATTATTTTTATTCCGCCACAACATAATTGGTGGCTTTCTGAGTGGTTAACCTTCTCAATTGATCCAAATTTTTAACATGCTGCTCGTAATCATCACTAGTTGCAAAAGGATTTTGACCGTTATTCGGCATAATGGCATAACCAACACTTTGGACTGTTGATGGGGCTGGGTAATGTCTCAAAAGCCAGTTTGCTGATTCTTTTATATCTGCTGGAATATCACTACGTTCCATTAGTTCTTTTAAAAACTCATATGTATTGATTATTGCCCTTGTGTGTTCGTGCGGCATGCTCATATAAACTCCATAACTGAATGAAAACTAGCGAAAATAAAACGGCTTACTTAATTTCAGTCCTCTCATCCTATATCTTGAAGGAGATGGCTTTGTTTGCTCGCATTCAAGCTTACAAAGAGATTATATCGATAAGTTACTAAAGCAGACTCAGTGCTTTTAAAATTATCACAGAGTTATTACTCCAGTGTTCTAATAATTCAAGTTATTGGAGAATTATGTTGAATTAGTCTGAAATAAATAAATTATGGATTTCGACATGATTAATTAAATGTATTGCATATTCTCATACCAAATTGACTATTGATTCTCATCAAGATTGATCAGCACAATTATTCTAACTGACCAGTCATTCTCGTGGGCACTGACCGTTAATTAAAAACCATGAATATTTATGAATGGCAGCTTTGCGTCAAGCTAACTCAGAGGTCAAAGGGCAAAAACGGGCCCAAACCAGAAGTTCATCAATCAAGCTCGACCGACAGCAACGGGGGTGTGAGTTCAACCGGTCGATGCAACACATGTATTAAATCTTTCTGCTGGGGTCTCGTAGTCTAATGTTTTACGAGGGCGTTCATTTAGCTGCCTAGCGACTGCACTTAACTTAGCTTGCGAGTGTACAGATAAGTCTGTTC
>JAUYAL010000074.1 GCA_030693535.1 Methylotenera sp. | reverse complement strand
ACACACAATAGGTGAGGTTGAAAATTGAAAATCGAAAGATGTGTTTTATTTTCTCCTGGATGAAAAGCTTTTTAGGTTGATTGGTATCACCAGCACAGATTTTCGTCAGCAATGTCATTTGCTCGATAGATTTCCCCCTTGATTCTTTAAATCCTTAGAGTAAATAGTAGCAGTTTCCTTATACTTTCCATCAATAAAGATTAAATTTACGCTATATTTTAGCTTGCTGTTTAACATATTAATTATCAAATAAAAATCATAACATTATGAATATAAGTGATTTTTTATATAAATTGCAAAGAGTAATTTTAAAATAACAATCTGAATACCCTGTCACACAACCCTTCCATAAAAAATGTGGCATCGAATTTGCTTGTTAACGCTTAGTTAAACTTTTTTAAAATTAATATTGTGAATTTTGGTGTTCCTAGCATCGGGATTATCAAAGAGACTTGATATGGATAAAAAGCATTGGGAAGATTTTTTTGAAGTGGTGAGAGCGTGTTTATCAGTAAATGATTATGCCCAATTTGGGGTATGGTTGCAGACGAAATTAACTATATTTTTGCCTCACCAGATGATGGTGCATTATTGGGGTGATTTTCGAAGCAAAGCCTTAACGCGTGAGATTACTTTATTTAACTCCAATAAAGAAATGGCTACGCTTAAGGACACGCGGGTTTTTAATGAGGCCGCTAAAGCACTTTACGATAAGTGGCTTTCAAACAACTCTCGTTGGTTTATGCTGAATTATGCTGACCCGCTTTTCGCACAAATTCATTTTGACGGTAATCCTGAGTTTCAGTCATTACAGCACCAATCTGTTTTAGTCTATGGTGTACGTGAAGAATCGCGTGATGATGCTTGTTTATATATATTCTTATGTAAAGAGCCATCCATTGTGGTTGATCATTATGTTATTGGCATGCTGATGCCTTATCTAGTTGGAGCTCTTAGGCGAATCAAAGGTTTCGCTTCAACAGAACCTGAAGAAGAGTATCCATCGCTAAGTGATCGCGAGGTGGAGATTATGGATTGGGTAAATAAAGGTAAAAGTAATTATGAAATTGGTGAAATTCTTTCAATCAGCCACAACACTGTCAAGAATCATCTTAAGACAATATTTAAAAAGCTGAACGTTTTTTCCCGCGCTCAAGCAGTCTCTAAATTCTCCATGCAAAGCCGTCAGAATTGAATGTGGCTGATTGAATGCGCGCACACAATAATATCAGGAATGTAATGTTTACCGAATCATCAAGAAAAAAGCCTCGCATAGGTCGACACAGTAAGGTTAGTTCAGTGCTTCAGGCGCTAATGGATGGTGCCGCGGTAGTATTCATTGCATTAGGTTTGATTGGTTGGAATATTGGTGATTTAGATTATCAATACACTGTACTGCTTTTGGCACTGCTTGGCACGCTTGCGGTAGTTTATGACAGGTTGGCTATTTATCGATCTAATTCCAGCTTTACTTTCAAGGTGATTGATTTAGCTAAGGGTTGGTCGATTACGTTTCTGGTTGTGATTCTGTTAGGTTTTTTAACAAAAACTGGAGAAAATTACTCAAGAATCCTGCTGGCTGAGCTGTATGTTCTTGGTTTTGTGGCGCAAATAGCTTTGCACTTATTCGTAAGAATGGTGCAAAAGAAATTGCTTGCCAATAAAGATCATGTGGAGAAAGTTATTATTGTCGGTCAGGGCGTACTTGCAAATTATTTAAACAATAGAATCAACAATAACCCGTGGATGGGCCAGCATGTAGTAGGGAGCGTGAGCCTGACATCCGATTGGATATCGCAAGATAGCGCAGCATTAGATGAAAATTCGCCACGAAACTTAGGAGATGTAAGTAACTTAGTTGCCCTTATTGGGCGTCACAATATATCTACTGTTTATATTGTGACGTCGTTAGAGTTATCTAAAATGCTTGAGCCTATATATTTTAGTTTGCTCGATAAGAATGTAGCGGTGCATTGGGTGCCTGATATTTTCTCGTTGCGGTTGATTAATCATAGCATCAAAGAAATTGCAGGTGTTCCAGTTCTAACGTTGTCTGAAACCCCATTAATTGGCACATCGCTACTGGCAAAAAACATTGAAGATTTCACGCTTTCAGGGATGCTTATTCTACTTTTAAGCCCTTTGCTACTGCTAATCGCCCTGCTGATTAAGTTGGATAGTCCTGGCCCTGTGTTTTTTAAACAAAAACGTACTGGTTGGAATGGCAAGGTATTCGAGATTTTTAAATTCCGCAGCATGCATATTCATCAAGAAAGCCATGGTGAAGTTAAGCAGGCGCAGAAAGGTGACCCGCGTATTACGCGAGTTGGAAAATTTATACGTAAAACGAGTTTGGATGAGTTGCCGCAGTTGTTCAATGTGTTTTTGGGCACGATGTCATTGGTTGGCCCTAGGCCACATGCAACCCAGCATGATGATGAGTATAGTAAAAAGATCACCAACTATTTTGCTCGCCACAATATCAAACCCGGCATTACTGGGTTGGCACAGGTGAGGGGTCATAGAGGTGAGACCATAGAGATTGGGCAAATGATGCTCAGGGTGGAATCGGATATTGAATATATCAATAACTGGTCAATATGGCTCGACTTTTTGATACTACTTAGAACTTTTTCTGCGTTAAGTGGCAAGAACGCCTATTAGTCTTGCGCAGGAAAAGTTGTAAATAGCGTGATGAGATTAAACATCGATTAGCTAAATGTGAACTTATTATGACAGATTATTAATTTGGGGTGTATTGCCATGACCCATTTGGGCTATTGCAGAGAATCTGCACAAAAGGTTAAATACGACCATGGTTTTAAAAGAATTTTTTGTCAAGTTTAAAGTTATTCAAGGGAAATTATTATGAAAAATAGTACTAAACTTAATGCGCTAAAAGCGGTTCTAGCTACAGCAGTTTTGCTTACAGCAACAACAGCATCAGCGTTCTCTGTGACCGTAGGTGGTGTCGCTGGCGCTCCGGGAACTGGCTTGCATTCATCTCAGGCTTGGTACATGGAAAACACTTTTGATGCTGCTAACCAATTTGGTACTTATACAGGTGGTGCTGTTGTATCAGGCTCTGTGTCAGGTCAGTATGCTGCGCCACCTTCAGACACTTCTAAATACATGACAGTAGGAGCAAATGCTAATCAGCCTTCTCCAATTACGATTACTTTGGGTGCGCTTGCCAGTTATTTTGGATATTTTGGTGGTTCGCCAGATACTTACAACAAAGTTGCATTTTATTCAGGTTCAAGCCTGATTGCAGAATTCACTGGTACGCAATTAGCGCAAGCTGCAAACCTTAGTCCTAATGGTAACCAATCAATTGGTGAATATTGGAACTTTTTTGCTGCTGGTCCAACGGAATATTTTAACACGATAAAATTATTCTCTACATCAAACGCTTTTGAAACTGATAATCATGCGGTAAATGCAGTTCCATTACCTGCTGCTGCTTGGTTGTTTGGTTCAGCACTGCTTGGTTTTGCTGGTTTTTCAAACCGTCGCAAGTCTTAGTAGCGTAGTTTTAAATAACCCGCTCCGGCGGGTTTTTTTATGGTATAAGCGTTTGAAAAGTATCAATTTATTTTAGAGGTTGCCTCCGTTGTGAAATAATGAGAAGTAAATGATGGTATCATCAAGATTGATTTAATACAGTAAAATCCAGTAAATTAAAAAGTTGGGAATATTATGAATTCATTAAGATTAATCGCAATAACTATCGCGGTCTTTTTTTCAAGTTTTAGTTATGCTGGCGATGACGAATATAAATTAAAGCAAGGTGACGCAGTCTTTATTTCAGTGTTTGGAGAGGAGCCTACCTTGCAAAAAGAAGTGCGTGTACTGCCAGATGGTAGCATTACATTTCCACTTGCTGGAAGGTTGAGCGTCGTTAATCTGACATCATCAGAAGTTGAAAAGCAAGTTGCAGAAAAGTTAAAAGAATTTCTACCTGAGCCACAAGTGACGGTGATTGTTTCAAGTATAGAGGGTAATAAAATCTTTGTGGTGGGTAAAGTGCTCAAGCCTGGTGCAATTTTACTCACTGGCCCTACATCTGCTTTGCAGGCATTAAGTGCGACAGGTGGGTTTGATCGCTTTGCGCATTTGAATGACATTAAAGTGTTGCGTGAAGTTGGTGGTGGGACACAAGTCATATCAATTAAATATGAATCACTTCTTAATGGAGAAGATTTATCCAGTAACATTCAGTTGCTAGCAGGCGATACTATTGTGGTGCCATAATTAAAAAACCACGTTTAAATCTTTCTCTTTCTTGTGATAGCTGAATTGTGTTCATGTTAAAAAAACTGCTTGTTTGCTTATCTTTGATATTAGCAATGCAAGAAGCGTCTGCGGATGTGATTGAGCAGACAGTAAGCTTGCCTATGGCAGTGGAGTATGACACTAACGCAACGCTTGTCAATTCAAATGCACGTTCTGTAACCCGATCCATCACTACGCCAAGATATAAACTTATATCAGGCAACGGCATAAGCGAAATGAGTGCAGATTTCGCATTTTCAATTGAACGATCTTCAGACCAAAGTGTACGATTAGATCGTGATGATCCTTCCTTAGCCTTATTATGGAGAACTGAATTTCCTAGAGGTTCTATGAGCCTCAGGGCAAGCTATGATCAGACATCTATACTAGTTTCTGAGTTGGCAGATACAGGTTTGGTTCAAGCAGAAGGTACAAGAAGAAACCAAAATTTAAACGCGAGTTATAGCCATTTTTTAACTGACCGGTTGGCTCTATCTTTGAATGGTGGCTACACGCAAGTTAGGTATTCAGGTGGTACGCTGGTTAATAGTCAGCAACCATCTGTATCAACGATGCTGGACTATCAGTACAGTGACGTTTTGAAGCCATTTTTTCAAGTATCATTTTCTAAGTTTCAGCCTGACAATCAACAACCTGGCAATCAGCAGCCGGACTCTGATTATTTAGCTGCTGTTGCAGGCGCAGTTTGGCAATGGTCTGATCGACTGGACTTAACTTTTAACGCAGGTATGAATAGAATCAAAGCAGGGCAAAACGATACCGGCTTTCAAGGTGAGTTTAGACTCAAACATCTTTATGAGCGATATCTTACAACTGTGGGCTTGGCCCGTAGTATTGCCCCTTCTGGTATTGGTGGTTTTATTGAGTCTGATACCTTGCAAGCTGGAGTAGCGTATGACTTAACAGGCAGAAGTGGTCTCGGCTCAGATTTTGCTATCCGAAAAGTGAACGGCTTGGATAAATCTGAATTCAGTCAGCTTAATTTGTTTTATCGTTATTCAATTAACCCTGAATGGGATATGCGAGTAAATACACAATTTAGATCCAGAACAGATGCTTTTGACAATACCGCAACTGGAAAACTATTAGGCTTTACGCTGAATTATGTTAACCCCAAGTTTTAACCATTTTATATCGCGCAAACCATGACCACAGACTACGAACTGACGCTAAGAGATTATTTAGCTATATTAACAAGAAGAAAATTTCACATTGCGGGCGTGTTCTCTCTCGTGTTGGCTATTTCGGTAGCTGTCGCTTTGCTTATTCCACCTGTATATCAATCAGTCGGTACAATTTTAGTAGAGTCTCAGCAGATTCCGACTGAAATGGTCAAGTCATCAGAAAATTCATTTGCCGATGAGCGTATTGAGGTTATCAAACAGCGTGTGATGACACGGGCTAATTTATTGAGAATTATTGATAAATATGATTTGTATAAAGATGCTCAAGCAAAACTTCAACCGTCTGAAATTGTTGAAGAGATGCGTAAAGATATTTCGGTATCCCTACTCAGCGCAGACAAAGGTAGCGGCAGGGGCAAAACGACCATTGCGTTTCAAGTTTCATTTGATTATCGTTATCCTGATCTTGCGCATAAAGTCACAAATGAGATTGTCACCCTGTTTTTAGATGAAAATGCAAAATCCCGAACAGAGCGCGCCGCTGAAACCAATGAGTTTTTAATGCAAGAGGCTGATCGTCTTAAAAAAGAATTAGAAGAAGTAGAAAACAAGGTGGCAACTTACAAGCAACAATACGCCAATGCTCTGCCTGAGCATCTGGAGTTGCATATGGGCATGATTCAGCGCTCAGAGTCCGAGTTAAAAGATGTGGAGCGTGAGTATAAAAGTACGCAAGAAGAGCTGCGCTATCAGGAAATCGAGCTGGAAGCAGCTAAAGCAGGCGTGGGTGGTAGGTCAGTTTCGCAACAACATGTTAGCCCCGAGACTGAGTTAGATAAACTAAAGAATGACTTAGTTAAAGCCTCTGCTGCCTATAAAGAAAATCACCCTGTAGTAAAGTCACTTAAACGTAAAATTGAATTACTTGAGAAAAGTCTCGCTTCGCAATCACCAGGTACAAGTGGCACTACCAACTCGGTTGGTAATGCTTCTGATCCAGAGGCGGCCCTGAGAGTTGAAAAGATTAGAGCGCAGATTGAATCATCTAAGGCACGTTTACAGTCTTTAGCACAACAGCAATCAGGCTTAAAAGGAAAAATGGGGCAGCTTGAAGGTAAGGTGATTCTCACGCCACAAATTGAGCGAGGACTGTTGACGCTTGAGCGTGATTATGAAAATGCTAAAGCCAAGTATGACGAGATTCGCTCGAAACAAAACAATGCAAAAATCGCAGAGAACTTAGAGCAGGAAAACAAAGCAGAACGTTTCTCATTGCTTGAAGCGCCGCTGATGCCGGATAAACCCATCAAGCCAAATAGAAAGAAAATGTTAGTCATGGGCTTTTTCCTTGCAATTGCAGCTGCATTTGGGTTAGTCATGTTAATGGAGACATTAGATAAACGCGTGCGTGGTGTTGAGTTTTTGACCTCTGTTGTTGGCATGCGGCCAATTGGCATTGTGCCTTACATCAAAACGCAAGCTGAGTTAAATCAAAACAGGGGTCGCTACAAGTACATTGCATTAGGTGTCGTTGTATTTTTAATTATTGCGCTTATTCTGGTTCATTTTTTGTGGATGCCGCTTGATATGCTGGTTTATAAAGTAATGGCTAAGTTAGAATAAAGGTATCTCATCATGGAAAAAATCAAAGCAGCAATAGAAAAATCTAAGCACAGTAGAACTTCATCAACTGCTTCAAGAACTTCAAATGTCAGTCAGACGCCACTTCAGGAAATAATAACAGGTGAAGAACTGGAAAATCTTGAATATGTGCAAACACGCACTGTAGAGCTTAATTTGGCGCATTTGGAAAAGAATCGTATTGTTGCACTCAATAAAAACGATATGGCCAGTTGGGCTATTGATAGCATTCGCACGCAAGTTCTTCAGATGATGGAAGATAAAGGTTGGCGTACATTGGCAATTGTTTCGCCAACACCAGAATCAGGTAAGACTTTAACTTCAATTAATTTAGCAATCAGTATTGCACAGCAATCACAAAGAACAGCCATGCTAGTAGATTTAGATCTTCGTAGGCCACGCGTGGGTGCGTATTTGGGTTTGTCTATGCCAAAGTCGCTTAATGATTATTTAGATGGCACTGCAGACTTATCAGAGGTGTTGGTTAACCCAAAATTACCAAGATTTGTAGTGTTACCCACAGCAAAACCTGTAAGTAAGCCATCTGAAGTGTTGTCATCAAAAAAGATAGAGAATCTAATCAAAGATTTACGTGAAAGATACGAATCTAGAATCGTGATTTTTGATCTACCCCCTGTGTTAACCGCAGATGATGCAATCTATATTTTGCCTAAAATTGATTGTGCATTGCTCGTGGTTGGCAATGGCATGTCATCTCAATCTGAGATTGAAGAAACGATGCACTTATTATCCGGCATTAATTTATTGGGTGTTGTGTTGAACAAAGCAGAGGTTCAGCCAAGTTCATATTACTATGACTGAAATATTAAATTAAAGCTAAATGCCCATTAAAATTACATTTGTTTTACCACCAGTTGGTATGAGTGGTGGCATTAAGGTTTTAGCATTGTATGCAAAAGCTTTAGTAGAAAAAGGTCACGAAGTATTCCTAATTTCACCTCCGTATCCATCAAAGTTCTTTCGAAGAAAAATTAAAGATTTTTTATTAGGAAGAGGTTGGCCAAAAATAAGTCATATTGCTTCGCATCTCGATGGATTAGGCCTTAATCATCACACTCTTTCTCGCTATCGACCTGTCGTTGATAGCGATGTTCCAGATGCGGATATTGTTGTTGCTACTTGGTGGGAGACAGCCGAATGGGTGGCTAAACTAAATCCAGCAAAAGGTAAGAAATGTTATTTTATTCAAGGCTACGAAATATTTGACTTTTTGCCTGTAGAACGTTGTAAAGCAAGCTACAGATTGCCACTGCATAAAATTGTTGTGGCGAAATGGTTAGCAGATGTGATGAGGAGTGAATACGGGGATGATCATGTTGATATCGTCCCCAATAGTGTGGATAGAAATCAATTTTATGCACCAGTTAGACATAAACAGCTTTTACCAACAATTGGTTTCTTATACTCATCCACTGCTTTGAAAGGTGTTGATGTAACACTTAAAGTGATTGATAGGCTAAAGCTAGTAATACCCAAGCTCCGAGTCATTTCTTTCGGGGCAATTTCACCTAATGATAATGTGTTGATTGATAGAGGTATTGAGTTTTACCATTCACCTGCACAAGATAAAATCCGTGATTTATATGCTCAATGCGATGTTTGGATTACCGCCAGTCGAACTGAAGGTTTTAATTTACCAGCAATGGAGGCAATGGCGTGCAGAACGCCTGTTGTTTCGACAAAAACAGGTTGGCCAGCTGAAGCGATTGTAAACGGTATGAATGGTTTTTTAACTGAAATAGATGACGTAGATGAATTAACGGTTGTGGTTACTCAAGTTTTATTGGCTACAAATGAAGCTTGGAAAATGCTATCAGAGAATGCGTTTAATACCGTTCAGAACTGCTCTTGGCACGCATCATGCCAAATGTTTGAGTTTGCATTAATGAAGGTAGCAAATCAGGACTAACGTTTACTACTTGATTAGACATGGCATCTGGCTAGTAGCCCCTTAACACGCAAGCCAGAAGTTTAATATTTTCGATATTTAAAGGTTTCCTCTTTCAGTAGAGTATGGTATTCCACAGAAATTTGACCGCCTCGCCAATTAAAAGACCTATAGGGAAAATAATAAGCGTTCTTAATTCTTTTGATAAATCTAAGAGTCCAATTTTTCTCTTAATATGGAAAAGAGTAACTAACGAACCTAGCATCCATGCGATGACTATACCCCAGGCTGCACCCTCTAAAGCAAATAGCCAATACCCTATAGGTAGAAATAACGTTAAAAAGACTAGCCTAATTGCTATAATAAAAGCCATGATTTTTGGCTTACCTAGCACCATATAAAACTGATCGACAACATTATAACGGATACTTAATAAACTGAGGGAGAGAATCTCAAGTAACTTTCCAGCTGTAATATAGCGACTGTCATATAGAAATGAAACAATTATTTCACCTGTCAGAAAAAGAAATCCTGCAAAAAAAAGACAGAATGTATCAATCGGTAATCTTATTTTGTAGTATAGCTCTTTGACTCTATCAGGCTGTAATCGCTTAATTTCACCAAGCGCAGGAAAAGCGACACTCCCTGTTAATTTAGAAACTACTTCCTGAAAAGCGCCTGAAAGTAAGACTGCTATAGAGTAAACCCCAAGTGCTTCAGCAGAGATTAGCCCACCAAGTAAAAGTCGATCAATGCTATTGATTAAAAAACCCATAATAGAAGTGAGAAATATCCATTTGCCAAAGTGAAATATTTCGTAAAAAGATTCTGCATCCCAATGTAATTTATTATTCTCGCCAGGTAATGCAGTATGGCTTAGTACAGTTTTGACTATACTTGAGAAAATTCCTCCAGCGACTAGCGCCCATATAGAGCGGTCTATATATATCCAAGCCAGCATGGTCAGTAACCCACCTATTTGACTGGCAAGGTCAATGAGTGTTATTTTACCCAGTAATAGATTTCGACTTGCAGAAGCAAGCTTTGTTGATTCAAACCCACTAATTAATGCACTTAAAGCCAGAGTGCCAATCACCCAAGGTAATATAGGTTCCGAATAAACGCCATTAAGCTGGAGAATGTGCGTTTGGTTTAAGAAATACAGCATTAAGCCAATGAGTACGGCAATACACCAAAGTAAAGCCCCCCGAATAATCTGCACAGACCAGACCGTATTGAGAAAAACTGGGTCGTGACCTCGACGGCTTTGTATGATGTTTTGCCTTAAACCTAAGTCTGAGAAAAGCGCAATACCAAATAGAATGACATTAGCGATAGCCATCACACCAAACATCTCTGGCATCAATAAACGTGTCATGATGAGGCTACTGCCTAATCTGATGGCTTGACTAGTGGCATGACCAAAAAGTGACCATGCACCTGAACGGAGAATGCGATTACGAAGAGATGAGCCTGAAAGCGAACGCAATTGTTGTTCCAATATTTAGTTTAGGTTGAAAATCGAACCATTATTTGTTTTGTGAAAAAGTCATTAAGTAATTATGTGTAAGTTTTTTTGCTTAGTTTTTTACCTAAATTAATCCAGTATTTTTCATAATAAAAGGTAGAAAGATGCGCTAATGCAAAAGTAGCAATTAATAAAAGTGGGCGCTTCATATATTTTTCTAAAGTGTCGCCAGAGCCAAGCCATGTATGCATTAAGCCACCATGGATGATATACAGAGCATACGAAATGTTTGCCATGTAAGATAAAAAACTACATTTTAACCATTTTTCGCCATACTTTTCTTTCGTTAGTGTGCTTCCTACTAAGGCCAAAGCGATATAAGGTCTGAAGTAGTTGAGTTCATTACTAGCAGGATGTGCTGACAAAATTAGCAATGGGAGCAAATAAAATATACTCAGTTTGCTTAGTATATATTTAATTTTTTCATGATTACTGTTTAGCATTATTGCTAAAATACAGCCAGCAAGTATTTCATCCGCACGATAATAAGTGTTTATAGCCATTTCCACTCCATTTATGTATCTAAATGCAGTGATGGAAAGACATAATATAGGCAATACAAGAAAAACATGTCTTTTAAGCAAACAAATCAGCAGTGCTATCCCTACGTAAAACTGCATTTCAAGACAAAGGCTCCAGAAATGAGCTGTTGGCAACGTTAGCGCCATAGGTGGCCAGTTTGCATAAAATAGAAGATGAGCGATGTAAGTGGCAGAATCCGCGCCAATTATAATGAACGTAACAACTATAAATAACCAAGCCAAAGGCAGGATTCTCAAGAACCTTCTTATAAGAAAGTTGAATATGTTTTGATCTTTTATAAGTAAATTCGTAATTAAAAAGCCAGAAAGTATAAAAAATAAAGCCATCCCTGCCGAAGCTACCGCGCCATTGAGAAGCCATATTTTAGGCCCAATAGGTAATAAATGGCCTGCAAGAACAAAAAGGATGCTTATTCCACGCCAGCCATCTAAGCTGTTAAATCTATCTCGCATGTTATTTGATTGCCTTCAATAGGTAGTGGCTTTTGTAACAGCAAAGTTTGACCCAACTGAGCTATTACAAATTGCGTGGTGAAGTAAAGTTGATGCAGATTATAAACTCTTGTTCTTGTTTGTTAAAATTAGCCAGTTTGAGTTGGTGCTGTCTTTAACATTAATTAAGTATCTACCATTTGAATATTCAGGTTTAAGTTGTATTTTTTGTTTTAGAATTCCGTTTTTATAGAGATTTAACCCAATAGGCGCTTTGATGGAGATGCGCCCTAGAGCTGGTTGAAATCTATAAAGTGATTTGTTGCCAGAATCTGGCAGGGCGCGGCTAGCTAGGCTGATGAGTATATTGCTTGATTGATTAATTTTTTTATCATCTAAACTTTGAACAGAAGCAGTGGCATTGGCTGTAGTAATTTCAAATTCAACGTCATCTAGTGTAAATTTTTTTGCACCAATCCAGCCCATGACTGCTTGCGTTTTTGGTGTGTTGATTTGATAGAAGCCTTTGTCCCAATTTCTGGTTAATTCTCCACTATCAGAAGTAGCTTCACCTACATTTTGACCTATTAAGCTAGTTTTGTAATCTTTAATAAGCTTAGCTTGGCTGGGTATTACACTTGTTTTTAACCAAGGCAACTCTGGCACAGCGGGCATGGCAATTTGCACTTTGCCCAGCTCACTGGCTGTGCGAATTGCGGCAGATGAGTTAGCGTTAATGTTCTCATTAAATAAATCATCTTTACTTGGGCTAAACACATAAAGAGATTTTGATTCTGAAATATGCCCCTGACGATACATGAGCGCTGAAGCTGGCAGTGTGCTGATATAGCTAGGATCATTAAAAGTTTCCCAGTTAGAAGGTCTGCTAGCATCGTTTAGGGGAATTTGCGCATAAGCATATTGCATCATCGCATCCCAGCCTTGATGACTTGCTTGTGCGGCGACATACATCGGCAGTGTATGTCTATCATGTGTAGGAAATGGTTCTGCATTCCATTCTGTTACGCTTAGTGGCTTGCTAATGATTTGACCTGCGGCGATCCAATGTGTGAGGTTTGCTGTGATGGTCGGGTTGCTTTCAATAGCACCATAGCCTTGATAAGCATGTACATCAATCATGTCGCCAACGGTAAGGGATGGTAGTGAGCTAACAGGATTGCCTCCCCATGTGTTTGTTGGCACGATGAGTGATTTAGCGCTTATTGCTTTTAGTTGGGTAATTGATTCTTGATGAAAGCGCTGTTCTAAATCATTTAAAAATATCTTGGATGGGCCGTGTTCCCAAGAGCGCCAGGTTTTATTTACGGATAAGTTGTTTTGTTTGGCAAATACTTCTGCTTCGCGCATATAGAGCTGGCTATGTTTAGGGACTTTTTTATCTGGTAATAAGGCGTTGCCAAAGTGATGCGTAATATCATTCTCATTAGTAATTAATATAGCGAGAACTGCAGGTTCATGAATATATGCTGTTTTGGTGTATGAATTAACGTGTTGTAAATATTGGGTATTAAATGTCTTCATGGCATTTTGTATGGTCAGGTTGACGTAGTTGTAACCCTTTAGCGTTGCTTGCGGTTTACCTTTGCTAATTTCATCAAATGCGTAAATGCCATCATCTTTGGTGATGGCTCGCTCAACATGCATGTCTAGCCAAACGTAAATACCTTCATCTTTAAGGCACTTAATCCACCAGTCTAATTTATCTAGTGAATCGCCGTTAAGTGAAAGTGTGTTTTTGGGGTTGTTGCCAAAAATGTTAGGTGTAACCCAAGGGGAGTCGTGGTGGTGTAGGCGTGCTAGGTTAAACCCAAGCGCTGATAGGCGTTTTGCTTGTATTTTGACATTTTCTTTTGAAGTATGAAAAAGTGTATAAGCCGATAAGTTAGTCCCCCAAAATTTAGCGCGAGTGCCATCTTCAAAGATAAGATTCTCTCCTTGCGCTTTTACAAAGCCACGTTTGCCAGCAGGCTTTTCATTGTCATTCAAAAATGATAAATCTACTGGGGAGTATTTCCAATCGACATTATCCTTTTGCCAACTGTTTTTATTGTCAAATCCAAATCGTTCAGAAGTGGTCGGTCTTATGCTAATTTTATCGCTAGTTGTTATGGTGGCTTGATAACTTTTTGCGCCTTTAGTGATTGAGCCGCTATAAAAATACGCACGTAGTTCAGTCTTTCCGCCGCCTTCAAAGAATAGCTCAGCAGGCTTGGGTGTAAAGCGCATTTCAAACGATTTATCACCCTGACCCCAACGCCATCCGCTCTTATCAGCTAAAATTTCTGGCTGTCCCATTGTTTGCATCATCAAATTATCAGCATTAAATTTAAAGCTGATGCCACCGCCAACCACATTGTTTATTTGTTCATTTGCGTTGAGTGTATAGTCCCATCGCATGCTGTTGTCACTGGTTTTATTGATACCTGCTTCAAGGTTAAAACCTAAAGTTTGATTTTTTCCTTGAATTGAATATTTAAATGGGGCTTCAGTTTTTAAGTTGATTTGTTGGTGCGCCCATGCCCAATTATTACCAAAAAAAATAAAGTCAGCTGTGAGTATGCGCATGCCACCATAATTTATTTCTGGCAAGCCTTCTTTTTCATTAACGCTTAAAATTAATTGTGGGGCTGCTAATACCTGTTGAGCCGTAACCAGAAGCATAAGCACGAGCACAAGTTGACGAATATTCATTATTTAGCCTCTTTTAAGTTGCGCATCATTTGGTAATAGGCTACCCCCAGTCCGCTAACAGACCAATAGACAATAGGCACAAAAGATATACTGCTTACTGTAAATATAATTACCAATATGCCGATTAGAGTGCAAAGTAGCGTCCTGCCAAGTAAATAATACTCGCTGTCTTTATTTGCTTCAAATTTCATGCCTGAGTGAATATTTTTTAGAATGACAAAAAAGAAGCTAACAAATAATGCCAAGCCAACTAATCCATATGAAAGCGCAATGGAAATGTATGTATTGACTATGTCTATGATTCCTTGACCTTGAATCATCACTTGCATTTCAGGAGCTTGTAAAAAATCAACTGAGCCAAAAGCCAAATTCTTTTTGATGACTAAAATTGAAACATCCAATAAATTTTCTCGATATTCAATATTTTCTTTTTCAGTTTGGCCGACAAAGGGCAGTAGATTAATAATTTTATTTCCACCAGGCATAACGCCGATAATTGGAAGAGATATTAGCGACAATAAGGATATCAGCACTAATTTTTTAAGAGCATTACGCCCAGTAATAATATATGTTACAACTAAGATACCCGCACCTACCCATGGCCCACGTGATAGCGGCGCAATTAGCCCACCTAATAACGCTAAACCACCAGCTTTGGTTTTTAGGTTTTTAGGCATAATGTTTTGAAAGAAAAGATAAAAACCAATTGCCACAGTCATAATGTAACCTAGCACGATGGGGTGTCCAGCTGAGGCACTTGCTCTCAAGAGGTCTGATCTCCCTTGGTAGCCAGAGAGCCCCCAGCTGACACCTAGTGCAGGATCTAGTGAAGCATATAATAGCCAGTGCCGTACTAGCTCAAACATGCTAATAATCGCCATGATTAATGCGGCTATTACAAAAGCAAGTAGGGCTTCTTTAAATTTTTGCAATGTATTCACGTAGCGGCTAATCACCATGTAAGGTAAAAATAGGTCAATCAGTAAATATAAAGTTTGGCGTAAAGCGTCTGTCACGCTTGTGTCTTTGAAGTACAGGGTAATAATCAGGCACAAGTAACCTAATAGAATTTTATCTGGTAGTAACTTACCAAAAGATTTGTAATATGGCAGCTGGCGAAGTGTAAAGAATGCAGGAGCGAGTATTGCCAATACAAGTAGGCGTATAGAGTCCATTTCTGCAAAATAATTTATTAGGCCTAATCCAGATATCTGCCCAGCAAATGGTGGAACTGCGAAAAGTAACAAAAAGAAAAGTGCTATGCGATTATGATTGCGAGAGATTATTAATAGCATACCCGCCCCTAACAGTATGAATATCCAAAAATTATTAGACAAAAATGCTGCAAAGGTGAACGCGAACCAATAGTTACGCCAAGTTTTATATGTTTGGTCGTTACATATCAATAAAATATACTTTTTAAAGTATGTAAATGTAAATGTTGCAAGAATAAAAATTACAATGAGCGAGCGGTAATGTTCTGGCATGGTGGAATTTCTGAGTAGGTATAATTCAATCTTATTATTTGATGTGTGTATGGTATCTGAGTATGATGCACCTTAGTGGATTTGCAATTAAAAAATAGTAAACGACGTTTTAACGATTAGTATGTAGAGACTTAGTGAAATTTCTTAAATCAGACAGTTCAAGCTTTTTTCACGGTCCAATTAAAAGGTTTAATTGATGAGATTTCTAAAAAATCTTCTTAGATTTTTAGCATTTAAATATGGCCGTTTTTTTGGCTTGTACCGTAGGTTTTGTCGCCCAAACAGTGAAGATTGGGGGTCATTATTGAAATTACATAATGATTTTCAGTATATGGGAGTTATGTGTAGGATCAACCCTTACGTAAATATTCCCGATCCAAAATATGTAAGCATAGGCAACAATGTAACATTGTCAGTATGTAATCTTATTGGGCATGATGGCGTAGTAGCCATGCTTAATAATGCTTACGGAATCAAAGTTGACTCTGTAGGGAAAATAGATATTAAAGATAACGTGTTTATTGGGCATGGCGCGATTGTGTTGCCTAATGTCACCATAGGGCCAAATGCAATAGTGGCGGCAGGTTCTGTGGTTAATAAAGATGTGCTGCCAGGTGATATTGTGGGCGGTGTACCCGCCAAGCCGATTGGTAGAACGGATGATTTGGCAAATAAATTAATTGAGAAAACAGCGCAATTACCATGGGCGCATCTAATACAAAAAAGACAAGGTGCTTTTGACCCTGAAATGGAGCACGAATTAGTGAAAATGAGGGTAAAGTATTTTTATCCAGATAACTAATTGTAATGTTTGCACAAATAAGAGAACGCTTCCATTCAAAGAAACGTACAAAAAACCATCATTCCAGCAAGGCTGGTATGACGGGAACGTTACTTTTAAGGTTTATAGTGATTTTGTTCAAAGACCTCTAATTGTAAGATGAAAAATTACTTACTCATGACTGCAACGGTAACACCTCCTGCAGGTGAACTATTACTTACTAGAATTGTTCCTGCACAGAGATTGCAAGATTATACCGAGGCTTTAAAATTCTATTTAGATGAGCAAAATAGCTATATTGATGGGGTAATTTTTGTTGATAATTCTGGTCATTCTCTTGAGGAGCTCCGATTGATTGCCCAAGATTATTTGGGTAGTAAGCAGATTGAAATACTCTCTTTTTTTGGACTAGATTATCCTGTTGAATATGGCAGGGGTTATGGAGAGCTTAAGTTGATTGAGTATGCCTATTTGAACTCAAAAATCATGCAAGCTATGAAAGAGGATGATAGATTTTGGAAGGTGACAGGTAGGCTGCAAGTGACCACCATTAAAAAAATCATCAAGTTAAGTAGTGCTTATTTTGATCTATGTGCTGATTTTAGATGCAGTCGTGGTCATGTGGATACCCGTTTAATTGCATTTAGTATTGCAGGTTATAAAAAATATATTTATGGTAGATTTCACGAACTGCCAGGCTTGATTATAGAAACATGGTTATTTAACAAGTTAACACCATTGTTGAGTACAAAAGAAGGGGCGAATATACAGACTGAGTTTAAAATGGTTGCTAAATTTAAAGGATTTTCTGGTGACGGAAATTTTAACTATATGGCACCCAAACAGCAATTTATATATTTTTGTAGATCAGTTTATTTGGCAGTGAAGTATTTATTTAAACATTGAGTTTAAGTGGTAGCAGTTACTTCGTACAAAGACCCCAGTGAGTTAGATAAAAATGACTTTTATAGATGAAAATTTAAAACCAGATGTTTCTGTAATTGTCGTTAATTACAACACTGAGCAATTATTGCCAAAAATGCTCAGTGACTTAAAGTTAGCTGCAACAAATATTACGCTTCAAATCATTGTGGTTGATAACGCTTCTAGAGATGATTCTGAAGTGTATATGCGCGAGCATATGACTGATTGCGAGCTGATTTTTAACCAAGCCAATGTGGGTTTTGGTCGGGCGAATAATCAAGCATTATCCTTAATAAGAGGGCGCTATGTATTGTTGCTGAATACTGATGCATTTGTGTCTAGTGATACCTTAACTAAAACAATCTCGCACATGGATGCTAACCCTGAATGTGGCATCTTGGGCGTTAGGTTGCTGGGGCGTGATGGCGATTTGCAGCCTTCTTGCCGCTATTTTCCCACCCCTTGGAGTTTGTTTGTTCAGCGTGCCGGATTACAAAAATTCTTTAAATCTACTAGGTTGATGGATGATATGCAGTGGGATCACGCGTCGGTTAGGGCGTGTGATTGGGTGCCTGGATGTTATTATTTAATTAGGCGAGAAGTGGTTGAGCAAGTGGGTTTGTTTGACCCAAGATACTTCTTGTATTATGAAGAGGTTGATCATTGCTTTGCGGCTAAAAAAGCTGGCTGGCAGGTGCATTATTATCCAGATACCACAGTGGTGCATATTGGTGGTGAGAGTGCAAAGAGTGATGGGGAAATTACATCAAGTGGTCACCAGTTAATGGCATTGCAGGTGGAGAGTGAGTTACTCTATATTAGAAAAAATCATGGGGCTTTTGCTGTTTTTATGAATGTAATTCTCACTACTTTAGCCAGTGCGATTGTGCTGGCTAAATCTTTATTAAAAGCGCGTAGGCCAATTCCATTTTTATTCTGTGGGCAACAGGTATTGCTGGTTTGGAAAAGTTATTTTGAAACGCATTTTGGCAATAAGGCGACTCGATAAATATGTTTAACAATATTCGTGCGGATTTGCAGGTGTATCAGGGGAATTGGGGTGCGCAGGGCTTTTGGGTGATGTTGGTGTACCGTTTTGGTCGTTGGCGTTATGGGGTAAGGCCTCTATTGCTAAGAAAGCTCTTTTCGTTGATTTACAAGTTTTTATATAAGTTCGTGCAAATTCTTACTGGGGTAGAGTTGCCGTGTGAGGTTGAGATTGGCCGTAATTTTGTGATAGACCATTTTGGAGGCATTGTTATTAGTGGTTATGCCAAGTTTGGGGATAACTGCCGTATTAGAAATGGTGTAGTGGTAGGGCTGGCTAATGTGAATGAGCCATGCGCGCCAGTTATTGGTAACAATGTCGATATTGGTTCCGGCGCTAAAGTGCTAGGTAGAATTTCTGTGGGGAATGATGTACTGATAGGTGCGAATGCTGTGGTAATAAGAGATGTACCGGATAATTCAATAGCAGTAGGTGTGCCTGCGCAGATTAAGTCGAGGAAAGATAAATGACGCAAACTGTTACTGCCAACGCTATGGATTACTTTGACAAAATTTTCATCATCAATTTGCCATTTCGCGCCGACAGAAGGCTTGAAATGGCGCAACAACTTCAAAATATCGGTTTAAACTTTGATTCGCCAAATGTCGAATTGTTTCCTGCCATTAGACCTGAAAGTGCAGACGGCTTTCCGACTATTGGTACGAGAGGCTGTTTTATGAGTCACCTTGGTGTGTTGCGCAATGCAAAGCTGGCAGGCTATAACAGAATCTTGGTTTTTGAAGATGATCTAGATTTTGTGCCGGATTTTAATTTACGTATTGCTGAAACGCTCAGCCATTTAAAACAGCACGCATGGTCCGTTTTTTATGGGGGATATGAACTTTTAAATGCGAAAGAAAAATCAAATGAAATCATTGACACGATTGATTCATCTAAAGCTATTATGACTTGTCATTTCATGGCTATTCAGGGTAATGCAATTGCAGAGCTGGTTGATTACTTTGAGGTTATGCTGAGGCGTCCACCAGGTGCTGTAGATGGTGGCCCTATGCACGTAGATGGTGCTTATAGTTGGTTTAGGCGTGCTCATCCTGATCATATTACTTTTATTGCACAGCCAGAACTAGGGCATCAACGTTCCTCTCGCACTGATATTCATGATTTGAATTGGTATGACCGCGTGGTTATTGTGCGCGATGTGGTGCAATGGCTCAGAAAAATAAAAAGAAAACTGTTAAATTAAAGTTTTATGCATATGAATAATATTGGGGTTGTAGTCATTGGTCGTAATGAGGGCGTGAGGTTGCTTAAATGCTTGCAATCGCTTGTTGGCAAGGTAAAACATATCGTTTATGTCGATTCTGGTTCCACGGATGATTCAGTTGTATTTGCTCAAAATGCGGGTGTTGATATTGTGCATTTGGATGTCACTATTCCATTTACTGCGGCACGGGCAAGAAATGCGGGCGCATTTTATTTACTTCAGAAATACGACTCACTCGATTATTTTCAATTTGTAGATGGTGATTGTGAAGTTGTAAACGGATGGCTTGATCAGGCAATAATCTTTTTAAACACTCATCCATCAGTAGCTGTTGTGTGTGGACGAAGACGTGAACGCTTTCCGGATGCGTCAATTTATAACCGCTTATGTGATATTGAGTGGAATACCCCGATCGGTGATGCCAAAGCATGCGGTGGCGATGCCCTAATGCGTTGTGATGCATTTAAGTCAGTGAATGGCTTTCGTGGGGATTTAATAGCGGGTGAAGAGCCAGAGCTATGTATACGGCTCAGATTTGCAGGGTATAAAGTACACAGGCTAGAAGCGGAAATGACGCTGCATGATGCGGCCATGACCAGTTTTAAGCAGTGGTGGCGGCGAACAACTAGAGGGGGCTATGCATTTGCATTGGGGGCTTATCTTCATGGGAGCTCCATTGAGAGACATTGGGTGGTTGAATCTAAGCGTGCCTGGGTTTGGGGTTTGTTTATTCCGTTGATTATTTTTGTACTTAGCATTTACGTAAGCCCTAAGCTGTTATGGATGCTACTGATATATCCGATGCAATTGATGAAAATTGCCCTGCGTGGTCGATATCAGGGTGTCGAAAAATGGTGGAATGCTTTTTTCTTGGTGTTGAGCAAGTTTCCAGAGTTGATGGGCCAAATAAAGTTCCTCTGGCATTTACTTTTTAAGATAAGAGGTAAGCTCATTGAGTATAAATGATTTAAAAGTTAATCAAGTATCATCAAGTATTCCCGACTGGTCTCGCGAGCATAAAACTTTATTGAGTTGGAATCCATCACGTTCACTACTAGCCAGTATTCGTTCTTATCAAGCGTATGGAAAATCAACCAATCCATTCAAATTTATAATTAAAAAAGTGGCTGTGTTACGGTATCGTTTTTGGAGTGTGGTGACTGGTGCTGATATTCCTATAAATTGCAATATTGGCGGCGGCTTGTTGTTGCCGCATCCCAATGGCATTGTGATTCACCCTGATGTTTTAATCGGCCCTAATTGTTTAATTTTTCAGCAAGTAACAATTGGCACAGTCTCAGGTAAAGTGCCACCTGTAATAAGTGGCCATGTTGATATTGGAGCAGGTGCGAAGGTTTTGGGCGATGTCGTCATTGGAGAGCATGCCAATATCGGTGCTAATGCGGTAGTATTAATCAATGTGCCAGCAGGAAAGACGGCTGTTGGTGTTCCAGCAATAATTTTAGGGTAGCTGAATTCATGCGAGTCGCTTATTTTATCAATCAGTATCCCAAAGTAAGTCATAGCTTTATTCGGCGCGAAATCCTTGCATTAGAAAGACAGGGCATTCAAGTATTACGTATTGCATTACGTGGTTGGGATGAGATGCTGGTTGATAAAGATGATATTAATGAGCAGCGTATTACAAAATTTGTCCTTCAGGAAGGTTTGGTGTCACTGCTAGCTGCTGTAATGAAGCAGTTCTTTGTAAGCCCATCTCGATTTATTTCTGCGTTGTTTTTGGCTTTTAAAATGGGTTGGCGTGCTGAGCGTCCGCTTGTGTATCATTTTATCTATCTGGCTGAAGCATGCAAAATAGTGCCATGGATTAAAGCATTTGGAGCGCAACATGTACATGCACATTTTGGCACTAATTCTGCCGAAGTGGTGATGCTGGCTAATCAGTTAGGGGCTCCAAAATATAGTTTTACTGTACATGGCCCAGAAGAGTTTGATAAACCACAAGCTTTACATTTAGCTGAAAAAATCAAGCAATCTGCCTTTGTTGTAGCTATTAGTTCATTTGGTAAGAGTCAACTATATCGTTGGTTAGAACACAATCAATGGGCCAAAGTGAAAGTGGTACATTGTGGACTTGAGTCAAGTTTTTATAAAGTGACGGAAAATATTATCCCCAATAAAAAACGCTTAGTCTGTGTGGGCAGATTATGTGAACAAAAAGGCCAGTTGCTATTGCTTGAGGCAGTGAATCAACTAGTACAAAAAGGAATAGACTTTGAATTGGTGCTTGCTGGAGATGGCGAATTACGCTCAGAAATTGAAGGGTTAATTAAAGCGTATGGCTTGACTGAGCAAGTACACATTACTGGTTGGATAAGTAGTGACCAAGTGAAAAATGAAATTTTAGTTTCAGGTGCACTGGTCTTGCCTAGTTTCGCCGAAGGCTTGCCAGTGGTGATTATGGAATCAATGGCTTTAAAGCGGCCAGTGCTGACGACTTATATTGCAGGTATACCTGAACTGGTGACTAATGGTGAAAATGGCTGGTTATTTCCTGCAGGTTCTGTTGAGAGTTTAATGCAGGCAATTGAGACATTTTTAGTTACGCCTGAACAAACTTTGATGCAAATGGGCGAGGCGGGTTATGCTCGAGTGATTGAACGGCACTCGATTGATAGCGAGGCCACTAAACTTGCCCTGCTTTTTAGTGAATCTATATGATAAGACCTTTGCAAAAGCAGCTATATTAAAAAAGCCCCTTTGATTGCCCATAATCTCCTGGAATATCGTGATTAGCTGGTGTTCTCGTCCATATTGGAATGGTTTGCACGCTGCTTGACGCAGTTATGTGGGGTAGTAGGTCGGATTCCCCCTACCACTTCTTCCATTATGTGCACAGAAACTGCCTAGGTGAGAGGTTCTCACCCATAGCACAGGCAACCGTTTCAAGTCTTAAGCCAACGCCTGCAGGATGAGATGTGCTATGCATGCGCTTTATCCACCCCTACATACCACAAGTTCTTACCGCCAAATCAAAGTGCTTGTCCGCCAAAGATTCTTTCCACCACAAAGCGTATTCTAGTGATGCATTTGTTGAGCACTTTTTGTCTCGCGTTTAGCGGCTTTCCTCTGACGGTTTTATCTTGGATAGCATTTTTAAGATGCTTAGTTTTAAGGTGTGCGCTTTGTGTCGCACTGGCGTAACCTTTATTACCACAGATACGTTCACCGACTGGAATGTTGCACTGAAATTAACAGTTTCTTATGCGTGAGCGACTGTCAACATTATATTCTGAAAAACTCATGATTTATTAACTAACTTATTGATAATAAACAAATTATATAAAAAACTGTCACTCGGTCTATTGGTTACCGTGCAAAGGTCTTTTACTAACACCATGGATATGCCAGCCTTTCTAATTCTAAAAATTTGCTGATAACTCATCACAGATATTAAGTTCTCAACACATCATTAGGCATCTATTTTTATAAATACTTATTAAATCAATATGTTAAAACAGTCAATTCCGCTTAAATGTATTGGCATAGTATTTGCTGATTAATAATTTTATAAAGCATTTTTAAAATGAATAAAAAATGCAAAATAATCATACTGAGGAAAACAAAATTGATTATCACTGAAGTGGTGGGAAAAAATAGGACATTGAATGTATGCCAAAATCGTAACAGAGCACTTAGCTTATTAATAGATGAGATGGCTGTGTGCTATCCAGCACCATACTAATGATGATTTTATTAGAAATTTGCTTGATAGTACTTGGTTGTGTTTTGTTGATTCCATCATTGCTGATTTTTACGCAAACTGTTGCAGCTATTTTTTTAAAAAATAGGCGATTGATGGATGGCAAAAGACTCTGCGTTGCTGTCATTATACCCGCCCACAATGAGGAGGCAGGCATTGTGGCTACGTTAGCCAGTCTAATACCTCAACTGCTCCCTGAAGATAGAATTGTGGTAGTGGCGGATAATTGCAGTGACCAAACCGCAAATGTTGCGAGGCAAACTGGTGTAGAAGTCATTGAAAGAAGTGATACTCAGCGACGCGGAAAAGGTTATGCCTTGGATTGTGCGATTCAATTCTTGTCCCCAAATCCTCCTCAGGTTGTGATGATTATTGATGCTGACTGCCAGTCAGATATTAATTTGTTAAGCCGATTAGCTAAGGCCTGTGATTATTATCAGAGACCAGTTCAGGCGCTTGACATGATGCATGCGCATCAAAACTCAGGGTTGAAAGTGAAAATGGCTGCATTCGCATGGCTGTTCAAAAATAAGGTCAGGGCATTAGGTTATGCAAATTTAGGTTTGCCATGTCAGTTGATGGGCACAGGGATGGCTTTTCCATGGAAGGCTTTAAGTAAGGTAAATGTGGCGAGTGGCGAAATCGTTGAGGATCTAAAGCTTGGGCTAAATCTTGCAAAGTTGAATACACCACCTTTATTTTGCGTGGACGTGATGGTTGAGAGCAAGTTTCCTGAGTCTGAGTCTGGTTTGAATGTGCAAAGAACGCGATGGGAACATGGTCATTTGGCAATGATGATTAAAGCGGCACCGGGTTTAATCATGGACGCACTAAAAAGTAAAAACTTTAACTTGTTTGCCATGGTGCTCGATATGATTGTGCCACCACTCGCTTTGCTTGCAATGATGATTTTTTTATATCTGCTTATTTCGATTGGCTGGTTTTACGTGTTTGCTGGTAAATATCCTTTGATGCTCGCTTTAAGTATATCAATATTTTTTGGAGTGGCTGTTTTTGGTGCTTGGTTAAAGTTTGGCCGGGATGTGATTTCTCTTGTAGGGTTGCTGTATGTGCCATTTTATGTGCTGCGCAAAATCCCGCTGTATCTGAAATTTATACTGAATAGGCAAGTTGAATGGGTGCGTTCTAATAGGGATAAAGAATGAGTTTTCCTGATTGGAAAGAGGCTTGGATAGAAATTGTGAGCAAAATAAATGTTGTTCATGATGCTGCCGATGAAGCTGCCCTGCTTAATGAATTGTCGTCTTTTAATCAGTCGTGCGTACTTGCTTTTGTAAATGCGCATGCGATGAATCTAGTAGTGAAAAATGAACAGTTATTAGAGTCTTTGTTAGGGGCAGATTATTTGCTCAGGGATGGCTCAGGAATGACTATGCTGTATAAGTTTATGGGTATTGATTTTGGCCTCAATATGAATGGCACCGATTTTATCCCCAAAGTACTAGAAAAAAACAGGGGTAGGAAAATAGCGATATGGGGTACACGATATCCCTATTTGATTGATGCAGTTTCAATTATCAAGCAACGTTATAACATCGAAGTTGTTTCAATACATGACGGATTTGAATCAGTAGAGTTTTATATTGAATTATCTAAAAAAGTAAAAGCTGATCTAATTCTATTGGGAATGGGGATGCCTAAGCAGGAACAACTTGCAAACCAATTAAGAAAGTCTTGTGAGAATTCTTTGATTATATGCGGAGGGGCTATCATTGACTTTCTGGGTAACAAAGTTACAAGAGCACCTAAATGGATGCGGAAATTTGGACTAGAGTGGTTATACAGATTTATTTGTGAGCCTAAACGACTTTTTAAAAGATATGTGATAGGTAATCCATTATTTCTTTTTAGGGCCGCTATTTTAAAGTGATAGGCTAATCATAGTGTTACCTCATTGGGCTATATTTAATTTCAAGAATGTTAGGTATAGTCTGCGTTTATGCGCATTACTATTTTTTGAAGTGTAAAACTGGCTAACAACATGAATAATTTAATGATTACAATTGCGAAGTTTAGGCAAAGCCCTCAATACTTACTTCTTGGTGCAGTTGTATTATTAATTATTGCTTTTTGGGGTGGTCTTACCGAATTAGTGATTCGATGGGATAAGCAAGAAGAATATGGACATGGATACTTTATCCCTGCCATTACTTTGTGGTTTTTATGGAAGCGCAAAGAAGCGCTAATAGCATCATGGGGTAGTAGCTCAGCCTCTGGTTTGCTTTTAGTTCTAATGGGAATCGCAATGCTGATAGTTGGTGAAATCAGCGCCATTTATATATTGATTCAATATGGGTTTTTAATTGCTTTAATCGGGCTGGTCTTAGTGTCTGGCGGTTTTAGTCTGGCTAAAGTAAGTTTTGCACCGATTTTGTTTCTCATTTTTGCAATACCACTGCCTTATTTTGTTGATGCGCAACTTTCATGGAAATTACAGCTGTTATCTTCGCAAATTGGCGTAGGTATCTTGAGATTCTTCGGTGCTCCTGTGTTTTTAGAGGGCAATGTCATTGATTTAGGGCTTTATAAGTTACAGGTGGTGGATGCCTGCAGTGGTTTACGTTATCTATATCCATTACTTAGCATTGGTGCTTTAATAAGTTATATGTATTTGGGTAAATTGTGGCAGAAAATAGTTATTTTTCTCTCAACTATCCCGATTACGATTTTCATGAACAGTTTGAGAATCTCCGTGGTTGGCTTGCTCGTCAATGAGTGGGGTAATGAAATGGCAGATGGCTTTCTTCATTACTTTGAAGGTTGGATCATTTTTATGGCCTGCCTGCTGATGTTACTTGCGGAGATTAAGTTGTTTGAGCATTTTGGTGCAAAAAGATCGATTTCTTATGCGATCGATGTACCTGTGGTTAGGGTTAGCTCAACTTTTTCGGCATCCAGCCAGCCTTCTAAATCACAGATATTGGCTTTGTTGATGTTGGTAATGGCTTCATTTTTTGTGTATTCATTCAATGAGCGTGCAGAGCAGTATCCATCAAGATTGCCACTTTCATCTTTCCCTTTGACCTTGGATGCATGGAGTGCAAGAGAGTCAGCATTGAGTGAACAAGTAGAGACCGCGCTGGGGTTGGATGATTATGTGTTGGCTGATTATTCTCAGCCTGATGATGTGGGTCGGGATGGTAGTGTAAATTTTTATGTAGCTTATTATAAGTCGCAGCGGAAAGGCGTTTCTCCACATTCGCCACAGGTTTGTATGCCTGGTGGTGGATGGGTAATTACCTCGCTGCAAGGTAGAGAAGTCAAAGTGGCTGGAATGTCGCCGTTTGTGGTCAACAGAGCAGTCATTGAGCGTGAACACCGCAAGCAGGTAGTGTATTACTGGTTTGATCAGCGAGGCAGAAAAATTTCCAGTGAATACTGGATGAAGTGGCATTTGTTAACGGATAGCCTCGCGAAGAATAGAACAGATGGTGCATTGGTTCGTGTGACAACGCTTTTAGGCAGTAATGAATCGCTTGAATCCGCAGATGAACGACTGGCTAATTTTTTGCAGTCAGCAGTGCCCAAGTTGAAATTATACGTTCCAGAATAACCCAGTAAATTTAGTTCAAGGATTGATCATGTTTTCAAAATTTAATCAGCGTTTAAGTGTGTATGGTAAATCTGTGGTATTGGCTCTGGTCTTTGCATCGCTGGCAGCCTGTTCATCGCCCACAGAAAAAGCTGAAAAGTTTTATCAGAATGGTGTGAAGTTGTTGGAAAAGGGTGAGTTGGCAAAGGCTAGGGTCGAATTCCAGAATGCCGTGCAGATTAAAGCCAAAATGGTTTCTGCTTGGTATGGCTTGGCAAAGATTGCTGAGGCCGAGAGTGATTTTCCTAAGCTCTACGGTATGCTTAACAAGGTTGTTGAGCTTGATCCTAAGCATGTGGAAGCTAAGGTCAAACTAGGCCGCTTGTTGTTAGTGGGTGGTAAGGTTGATGAGGTTTTAGAGATAAGCAACGCTGCACTTGCACTTGCGCCAAATGACCCTGCAGTGCAATCACTAAAAGCAGCTACTTTATTAAAACTGGATGATCCTAAGGCTGCCGTAGAACTTGCAAATTCAATTCTGGTGGCTAATCCTAATTATTCTGAGGCGCTGATGATTCTTGCGATGGAAAGAATTACTGCAGGCGACTCTGAAAATGCCCTTGAATTTTTGGACAAAGGGATTGTTAAGGACGAAAAAAACATTGCGATGCAGTTAATGAAGGTGCAAGCGCTTAAAAATCTTAAAAAGACAGATGATGTGATTGCCATCTATAAAAAGCTGATTGAGTTTTATCCAGATTCAAACGAGTTAAAAATGGGTCTGGCTGATGTTTATTTCAAGGCAGGTAATGTGAATGAGACCGAGGTAATACTCCGTTCAATCGTGAAACTTAATCCTAATGAAATTAAATTTGCGACCAATTTGGTAGGCTTTCTCTATTCAACTAAAGGTGCAGAAAGCGCAAAGAAAGAGTTGGAATCTCAGGTTAGCAAGAGCCCTAAGAACTTTGATTTAAAATTTTCTCTGGTAAATTTTTACAATGAGACTAATCAAAAACAACTCGCTGAGACAATGCTAAATGACATCGCGCAAAAAGAGGTAGATAACGCAAATGGCAGTAAGGCAAAAACCATGCTTGCTACCATGGCGCTTGAAAAAGGCGATAAAAAGAAAACCATTGAACTAGTTGATGAGGTGTTAAGTAAAGACAAAAACAATGAGCAAGCTCTTCTTCTGAAAGCAGGTATCCTGTTAGAGGAAAACAAAGTCGATGATGCCATTTCCGCTTTGCGTATCGTCACTCGAGAAACGCCTGACTCGAGCCGTGCGTTGTTGTTGCTTGGTAGAGCGCACGAGATGGCTGGGGCAACGGCACTAGCCGAAGAGCATTATTTAAAGGCATTCCAATCCAGCAAGTTATCTAGTCAGTTTGGCATGCCTTATGCACAATATCTTGCTAAAAATAATCAGTTGGCTCGTGCAGAAAAAGTGATTGAAGATGTTTTAACTCAACACCCTGGCGACATGCCGGCATTGCAGCTACTGGCTCAATTTAAATTATCGCAGGGTGATTTAGTCGGCGCACAAAAGGTTGCTGACGATATACGTAGATTTGGCAATGACAAAAATCTCTCAGAAAAGATCATGGGAGTAATATTTGCAGCTAAGAAAGACTATGCATCAAGTATTTCATCATTCAAACGCGTATATGAAGCTTCTCCTGATGATATGCAACCGATTTCTTCACTGGTAAAGGCTTATTTGCTCGCAGGTAAGACTAAAGAAGCTAGTGCATTCTTAGAGAGCGTGCTAAAGGATAATCCCAAAAATGCTAATGCAAAGTTGCTACAAAGCCAGTTGCTAGTGGCAAGCGGCAATAAAGCTAAAGCAACAGAGTATTTTAATGAGCTGATGACAGAAGTGCCCGAGAGTGTAGAGGCTTATCAACAGTTGGCGATGATGCATGTAAGAGATAATCAACTGACCGAGGCTGAAAAAGTCCTTAAGATGGGTCTGGCTAAAGTGCCAAATAACTTTGCCCTGCAGTTGTCACTTACTGGGTTGTATGAATTAAGTGGTCGTTACGATGAAGCAATTACTTTGTATGAGGCGATGCTAAAACAACAGCCAAATGCAGAGGTGGTAGCGAATAACTATGCAAGCTTACTTTCTGACAGAAAAACCGATAAAAAGAGCTATGAGAAGGCTTACGAGATTGCTCAGCGTTTTAAAAACTCAGAGATACCTCAATTCAAGGATACCTTAGGCTGGGCGTCCTATCGATTAGGTAAATATGATGAGGCACTTGCCTTAATGAAGAGCGCTAGTGAAAAAATGCCAAATGCTCCTATATTTAACTATCATTTGGGTAAAATTTATTTAGCCAAATCTGATAAAGCTAATGCTAAAAAAGAATTCGAATTTGTATTAAAGGCAACTCAAAAGAACAACTTTGAGTACTATGATGAAGTAAGCCAGTTAGTTAAAGAGCTGTGATTTAAATCTATTTGAAAATGTATCTATGTATCAAGAATATTATGGACTGAAAGAAAGACCTTTTTCTATTCAGCCAGACCCGGATTTCCTGTTTTTTGGGCGTAAACATAGTATGGCCTTTGCCATGCTTGAGTATGGCGTCAGAAGTCAGGCTGGTTTTACTGTAATTTGTGGTGAAATTGGTTGTGGTAAAACCACATTAATTCGACATCTGCTAAACCACATTGAAGAAGATTTAACAGTGGGTATTGTCTACAATACCCATAAAGAATTAAACAGTCTGCTCAACTGGGTCATGATGTCTTTTGGCCAACCATATGAGGGTATGTCAGATATTGCGCTTTATGACAAATTTCAGCAGTTCTTGATCAACAATTATGCTCAAGGAAAAAGGGTTGTGCTGATTATTGATGAAGCGCAGAACTTGAACCCAAGTGCACTTGAATCACTGCGCATGCTATCAAATATCAATGCCGATAAAGATCAGTTGATACAGATTATTCTCGTTGGTCAACCCCAGTTGCGCGATTTACTCAGACTGCCTGAATTGCAACAGTTCGGGCAAAGGGTGGCCGTGGATTTTTTTATTCCACCTTTAGAATCTTACGAAGTAGCGATTTATATTAACCATCGTTTAAAAGTAGCTGGTAGGGATGAGCCGCTTTTTACACATTTGGCTTGTGAGCGTATTGCTGAAGTTACAAAAGGCATTCCAAGAAGGATTAACATTTTGGCGGATATGTCTTTGGTTTATGGTTTTGCATCTGAAAGTGAAAAGATAGACGAGAATCTGATTGATGAAGTACTGAAAGATAAAGCCGAATTTGGCGTGATGATTTAGGTTATAAGCCCGAAATAGATACAAACAGATGCATAGGTGGTTTTAAATTTAAAAGGCATCTGAATACAGATGCCTTTTAAAGATTTAGATGTAGAAATTAGAGTAAAAGTTGATTAGTCTAGTTTTTTGCGGCGATTGGATAGCGTAGCAAATCCTAAAAGTGCAGAACCAAATAACCATGCTGCTGCTGGCAATGGAACAGGATTGGGTGCTTGTGTACTATTTATAAACTTATCGCTGTCCTGACCGATTGCTTGCACATGTAAACCGATACGGAACAAGCCGCTATCAAGTGCATTAATTAATGAGACATAGTTGCCATCAGGTGCATATGTACCAAGAAAACCTGCGAACTCGCCTATACCTACACCTTTCTTAGGACCTGGGCTATCAGCGTCTGCCCAGTCATCTACGTTAAAAGCAGGCCCAATTAAATTTCCACCACTATCCTTATCAGAAAATAGAACGACAGCATTTGTACCAGCATTCCAAGTCGTCGAGTTTGAAGCGCTCCAATTGATGCCATCTGGCTTTAAGAAGAAAGTAGTTGTGCCAAAGTCAAAATACACACCGGTAATGACCGATTCAACAGAACCTGTGTTGGAAATCTTAAATAGAACGTTGCCGCCGCTTTCTGTCACATTTAATGACAGTTGATTTGCTATATTGGTGTTGGCGTTACTTGTAATTCTGTCGAATCCATAGGTGTAGGCATTAGCTAAAGATGCTGCCAACATAAGTGGAGCGATAATTAAACTAATCAATAAATTTTTTTTCATATTTACCTCACAATTAATTGCTGGTAATACCAGTAGAAATGAATACTAATTTAGTAAAAATAATTCTACTTATAGTCATTAACTTCACAATAGCCCATTGGGGCTATCACTCAGACAGGAGATGTCGCTATGGAATTTCTTTTTTAAAGTTTAGCTAACATTGGCGCTATATTAGCTAGTAGAATTAAGCTATCTAGCTGATTAAAGCTGATATCTAGGGAATTAAATGAAAGTACTAGTAGTAGGTGGTGCAGGTTATATCGGTTCTCATATGGTGAAGATGCTGCTATCCAAAGGGCATGATGTCGTTACATTTGATAACCTCTCCGGCGGTTATCGGGATGCTGTATTGGGTGGCGAGTTCGTGCTGGGCGATTTGGCTAATCAGGCTGCGCTGGAAGCTGTGTTTGCTCAACATAGACCACAGGCGGTAATGCATTTTGCTTCATTCATTCAGGTGGGTGAGTCGGTGCGTCGGCCAGATATATATTACCGCAATAACTTTTCTAATACGCTTAATTTATTAGATGCCATGGTGGCACACAATGTGAAGCATTTCATTTTTTCATCGACTGCAGCAGTATTTGGTGAGCCAGACTATGTGCCGATTGATGAAACGCATCCTAATCGACCAGTGAATCCTTATGGACGCTCTAAGTGGATGGTGGAGCAGGTTCTAGCTGAGTATGATCACGCATTTGGCTTGAAGTCAGTTTGTTTACGCTATTTTAATGCTGCGGGTGCTGATCCTGACGGTGAACTGGGAGAGCGGCATGATCCTGAAACGCATTTAATCCCGCTTATTTTACAGGCTGCATCAGGCCGTCGTTCTGAAATTTCAGTATTTGGCCGTGATTACGATACGCCTGATGGCACTTGTGTGCGTGACTACATTCACATTGTAGATTTATGCTCAGCCCACTTGCTAGCTTTGCAGCATTTAACCAACGGCGGCGTCAGTGAGCGTTTTAACCTTGGTAATGGCGAAGGCTTTTCTGTGCAGCAAGTGATAGACGCTGTTGAAAAGGTGACGGGCCGTAAAGTAAAAGTAGTAGATGCGCAGAGAAGAGATGGTGACCCTGCGAGATTAATTGCGGATTCTAAAAGAGCACGCGCTCAACTTGGTTGGAAGCCTGAGTATGCTGATTTGGAGTCTATTGTTAAGCACGCTTGGGCATGGGAGCGTAGGGCGTGATGCGATTTATCCAAGACCTGATGAGTTAATGCCCATTAATAAGTTTGCTTGAATGATTCTAATCATCAAAAAAATGTAAGATAGTCGCTGATACCAACCTCGCACAACATTTTCATAATCATATGCATATTAAATTCCTTTTGCCTTACCTGCTGCTGTTTTTATTTTCATGCCTTGCATTTGCAGATGATTCGATGATTCGGCCTAAGAATGTTGCAGTGGTAGTAAATACTGCGAACATGAATAGTGTAGAAATCGGTGAATATTATCTCAAAGCACGAGGAGTGCCTCAGGAGAACTTAATTCGAGTCAGTATTCCTGATAGTCCAAAAAAGCTTTCTGCTGCTCAGTTTGAAAAGTTAAAACAGCAAATCACAGAAAAGCTTAGTCCAGAAATTCAAGTCATTTTGCTGGTGTGGACTGCGCCTTATGCAGTTGAATGCAATTCAATTACTTCTGCGCTGACTTTGGGTTTTCATGCTAGTTTGTGCGCAAAGTCTTGTGATCCAGCGCCTATGAGCCGTTATTTCAACAGTCCGGCAAGGTTACCATCAGAGCATGGTCTTCGCCTTTCTATGTTGATACCCACTGAATCAGTAGAGTCTTCAAAAGCACTGATAGATCGAGGTGTATTAAGCGGATTTAACCTTAACACGGCTAATGGGTTTTTTCTAATCACTTCAAGTTCTATTCATAACACAAGGTCACAGTTTTTCCCCAAATCTGTATATTTATCTGAAAAAAAATTGCGATTGATCAGGTTACGTGCTGACCGTATTGAACGGAAGAAAGGTATTATGTTTTATCATACAGGGGGCGCGAGTGTTACTAAGCTGGATACCTTGGAGTTTCTCCCAGGCGCACTTGCGGACCATCTTACATCTTACGGTGGTGATTTGCTGGGGCATGGTCAGATGAGCAGTCTGCGCTGGTTGGACGCAGGAGCTACCGCAAGCTATGGTACTGTTTCGGAGCCTTGTAATTACTGGCAAAAATTTCCTAATTCAGCGGTGTTGCTTGATCATTATCTGTCAGGTGAAACTGCTATTGAGGCTTATTGGAAGAGTGTGGCTTGGCCAACGCAGGGCGTATTTATAGGCGAGCCTCTTGCGGCTCCGTATTGTCGCTCTTGTGCTCTAGGTGAGTCGCGTTAAGCTAAAATATAGGTTTTCTAGGTGATCATCCTAAATTGTTCATTTAAGATTAGAATAATAAGGCTTTCTGGTCTTGCAAAATTTAACTTTAAATGGAGTTGAGCAAATGGTGCTACAGTTTGATTGAATTTAGAATGGGCAGTAATTTGGATCGCTGTTGTTTTTGTAAATAAATGGAAATGGATATCAATGTCAGTGCAACTTAAAGGAATGATCCTTGCCGCGGGCCAAGGTACACGTGTGCGCCCCCTAACAAAAGATATGCCAAAGCCGATGATTCCTATTTTAGGTAAGCCGGTGATGGAATATCTGATTGAACATCTTGCACGGCACGGTGTAAAAGAAATCATGATAAACGTTGCGCATCTTAACCGTAAGATTGAACAGTATTTTGGTAATGGCCAGCGTTTAGATGTGCAAATAGGGTATTCCTACGAAGGTCATTTTGAGCACGGTGAACTGATGCCTAAAGCTAGAGGCTCGGCCGGTGGCATGAAGTATATTCAAGACTTTGGTGGTTTTTTTGACCAAACTACTATTGTCTTATGTGGCGATGCGTTGATTGATCTTGATATTGGTGCCGCTCTTTTTGAGCATAAACAGAAAAAAGCCCTAGTAAGTATTGTCACGATGGAAGTGCCAAATTCAGAAGTCAGTAATTATGGAGTGGTAGAAACTGATGCAGAAGGCAGGGTGATTTCATTCCAAGAAAAGCCTCAACCTAGTGAAGCGCGCTCAAATTTTGCCAGTACTGGTATTTATTTCTTTGAACCAGAAGCGATTGATTTAATCCCATCGGGTGAAGTGTTTGACATTGGTGGCCAATTATTTCCAATGCTAGTAGAGAAAGGCTTGCCTTTTTACGCACAAAAAAGATCTTATAACTGGATCGATATCGGACGTATCTCAGATTATTGGGAAGTCTTGCAGCGCGTTTTGCGTGGTGAGATTCGCTTTATGGACATGCCAGGAAAAGAGGTTAAACCAGGCGTATGGGTGGGCCTAAACACTAAGATTGATTGGGCTAACGTTAAAATTGAAGGCCCTGTATATATTGATTCAAGCGTACAAATTGATGCGGGGGCAGAGATTATTGGGCCATGCTGGATATCGCACGGCTCTCACATTCGTGCAAATTCTAAAGTGATTCGTTCTATTTTGTTTGAATATACGCGTATTAGTTCCGACGTGGAATTCTCTGAAATGATTGTATCAGCGACATATTGTGTGGATCGCGCAGGCGAAACTTACTATGTGGGTGATGACCGCTGTCACCATCGCTGGGGTGATGCGCGAGCCTAAGGTCTATAATATCCACACTAAAAAATAATGAAAGTTTCTTTATGCCAGTAAAATTAGCTACCCCAAAATCCTCGTCCCTATTGCCTGTCAGAGGTGTTCAGTTGGGCTTTGCAGAGGCGCATGTTCGCAAACCGAATCGCAAAGATGTGTTGGTGATGACTTTAGTTGAGGGTAGCAAAGTCGCTGGAGTGTTCACACTCAACCAGTTTTGTGCGGCCCCCGTACTTTTGTGTAAAGACTTTCTTGAGCAGAGCAAGAGTAATAAGCAAGGCATCCGCGCCTTATTGGTGAATACAGGTTGCGCAAATGCTGGAACAGGACAAGATGGCTTGAATCGAGCTAAACAAACTTGTGAGGCATTGGGTGATCTGTTGAATTTGCAAGCAAACCAAATTTTGCCATTCTCAACGGGTGTCATTTTAGAGCCTTTACCAGCAGATAAGGTGATTGCAGGCTTACCAGCAGCAATTAAAAATCTAAATGAAGATAATTGGTTGAATGCCGCTGAGGCGATTATGACGACGGATATCGTTGCTAAAGGTACATCCCGTCAAATTCAGCTTGGTGGTAAATTAGTAACGATTACTGGTATCAGTAAAGGCTCTGGCATGATCCACCCGAATATGGCGACTATGTTGGGCTATATTGCGACGGATGCCTCTGTGAGCCAATCTGCGCTTGAAAGTATCATCAAATATGCTGTAAATAAATCATTTAATTGCATTACTGTAGATGGTGATACTTCGACTAATGATAGCTTGATTTTAATGGCAACCAATCTTGCTGGTAATATGGAAGTGACTGAAACGAGTGCCGATTATATTGCCTTGCGCGATGCAATGACCGATGTGGCAATTGAACTAGCGCAGGCGATTGTGCGGGATGGCGAAGGCGCCACTAAATTCATGACCGTCAAAATTGAAGGTGGTCGTGATGAAACTGAATGTCGAAAGGTGGCATATGCGATTGCACATTCACCTTTGATTAAAACTGCATTTTTTGCATCTGACCCAAATTTAGGTCGTATTTTAGCTGCAATTGGCTATGCAGGAGTTGATGCGCTGGATGTAAACGCTATCAAGCTATATTTAGGCGATGTATTGGTAGCCGAAAAGGGAGGCAGAGCATCAGCCTACCAAGAGGAGCAGGGATCAGCAGTGATGAAAGAGGCAGAGATTTTGGTGCGTGTAGATTTGGCGCGTGGCAATGCGACTTGCACAGTCTGGACTTGTGACTTTTCTTATGATTACGTCAAAATTAATGCGGACTATCGATCATAGATGAATGATTTGAGCCGATTGACACAGCGAGCAGAAGACTTGTTGGCAAGGTTGGAAGGTTTTTTTCTAAGCGCATCTAATGCTCCTGATTGGTCTGCAAATGCATGGCGCTGGCAACACAACAAAGGCCAAGGTTATTTGGAAGTAATTTCCCACCCGCATCTTATTCAATTAGATGATTTACGTAATATTGATCAGCAAAAATCAGAAATCGTACGAAATACTAAACAATTTGTAATGGGCTTCACCGCCAATAATGTATTGTTAACAGGCGCTCGGGGAACTGGTAAATCATCTATTGTGAAAGCTTTGTTGAGCCAGTTTTCAAAAGATGGGCTACGAATCATAGAGGTCGATAAGCAGGACTTGATTGATTTACCTAAAATTACAACTTTACTTCAGTCACGAACAGAACGATTTATTGTGTTCTGTGATGACTTATCTTTTGAGGCGGGTGATGTTGGGTATAAGGCGTTGAAAGTGGTTTTGGATGGATCTATGGCGACAACTGCAGATAATATTTTAGTCTATGCGACTTCTAATCGTCGACATTTACTTGCAGAATTCATGGCTGAAAGTTTAGAAACGCAACATTTAGGAGGCGAAATTCGACCTGGAGATACGGTAGAAGAAAAAACATCGTTGTCCGATCGATTTGGCATGTGGCTATCGTTTTATTCATTTGATCAAGATGAATATTTGGTGATAGCGGCACAGTGGTTGCGTCACTACGGTATTTCGGTATTTAATGAAGCTGAACGTGCTGCTGCATTGCAATGGTCGCATACGCGTGGCTCCAGAAGCGGAAGAGTTGCATATCAATTCGCAAGGGATTATTCAGGAAGAGCTAAACTAGCAGAAGCTAGTAAACATATTCAATAATGATTTTTTTGACATTTAATGACTAATATTACCGAGGCTGCTGTAGGGGTTATTCAACGCAACGATGGTATGGTTTTATTGGCAGAGAGACCATTGGGTAAGGCTTGGGCGGGCTATTGGGAGTTTCCTGGAGGTAAAGTAGAAGAGGGTGAGATAGCTGACTTTGCTCTAAAGCGTGAATTACAGGAAGAGCTAGGTATTATTGTCAAATCATTCTATCCGTGGCTCACACGATCATTTGATTATCCTGCAAAATATGATGCTTTAGGTAACTTGGAGGCGCCTGAAAAAACCGTCAAGCTACATTTCTTTATTGTAAGTGCATGGATTGGTGAACCATCTGGACTAGAGAATCAAGTGATTAGTTGGCAGTGGCCTGATCAATTAACTGTGTCGCCAATGCTACCTGCCAACACCCCTATATTGAGGGCGTTAAATTTGCCTTCTGTGTATGCTGTCACCAATTTAGGCGAGTTAGGTGAAGCTATCTTTTTTAAGCGATTAAACAAAGCCTTGGACGAAGGCTTAATGATGATTCAGGTACGAGAAAAGCAGCTCACGCCAGCAGATTTAAGGTTGTTCATGGTGCGTGTTATGAATATGGCCGCGCCTTATCAAGCTAAAGTGATGGTTAATTCAACTTCTCACTATTCAGACTTAAATTTAGTCCATGACTTAAACGTACCAGGTATACATTTTACTTCGCAGGATTTAATGCGACTACAAGTGAAGCCTGACCACATGTGGTGCGGCGCGTCTTGCCACAATGGCCAAGAACTAGCAAAAGCAGAGAGCTTAGGTCTGGATTACGTGACCTTATCACCCGTAAAAACAACACTAAGCCACACAGATGCCGTACCACTAGGTTGGGAGAGGTTTAGTGATTTAATTAGAGGCTACTCGTTACCTGTCTATGCCCTGGGAGGAATGCAAATGGCAGATTTAAATACTGCCAGATTGCATGGGGCACATGGTGTCGCTATGTTGCGCGACTTTTGGCGTTAGTTCGGCGCTTTTACTACAGCTCTAATATTTTGTTTAAATGATTGTTTGTTTTTATTCTTAAAGGTGAGCACAAAATTCACCTCTTCACCTAAAGTCAGCGGTTTTTTTAAATCGAATAACATTAAATGAAAGCCACCAGGCGCAAGCTTGTAAGGCTTCCCTGCCTTTAGTGGCAGTACATCAAGCATGCGCATTTTCATCACACCATTATCCATGGTCATATTGTGAATTTCTACACTTTTAGTTGCATCAGCTTCTACGCTCACAAGGCTAACATCGCGTTTGCTGGTTAAAGTCATGTAAGCGGCACCAACTTCTTGACCTGGATTAGTTGGTCGTACCCACGCATCTTTTATTGAAACAAGTTCTTTAGATAATGAAACGTCTAACGCCTGAACGGAAGCGGAAGTGAATGAAAGCAATATAAGTAATATGTATTGACGTAAATTTTTGTGTAATGAGTTTTTCATATTTAATTTCCCTGTTTAAATGCGTTGTCATCAAATCCGCCTGTGAAGTCATTGGTGATATCATCAGGTTTGATCTCTTCTGGAATAGTATATCCTTCGCTAGCCCATATCCCCAAATCAATGAGCTTGCAACGTTCACTACAAAAAGGTCGAAAAGGATTGCTGGGCGAAAATTCTGACAAATTGCTGCATTTTGGACAGGCAACTAAACGTTTTTTAATAGATTCCATATTTGATATCGGTATTTAGAAATTGAGCTGGTTGCATATTACGTTAATGATAAAGCTTGAATAATACAGAACCTAACATAGTGCAAATTTTTGTCTTGGGGTGATAAAAAGTTATAAGTTGCAAAGTGTTAGTGTAAAGCTAACGTCTTCATCAAACTTTTGTGGCTTTTGCGTGAAATCAAGAATGTTGAATCGAATGTTAATTGCGTATTTATTGGCACTCACCTCTGGAAAGCAATGGAGTTTGTTGGCCAATTCAATCCTTAACATTTGTGCTGGCTTTACGCCACCAAGCATTTGTTGGTAAGCACCACTAGACGCAATAAGTTTGCTGGTAGTTCCGCTACCACGCAGAATATGTAAAATAATGGCGATGGCATCGTGCATCGGTAATAGTGGCTTTAGCCAGCCTTTAAAATCTGCTCTGCGGTTCTCTTCGCTAAGTCCAAGCCAATAGTGGTACGAAGGCAGGTCAAATTCGCACACGCCACCTGGAATGCTGGCGCGTTGTTTAATGCTCATTAGCCATTCGTTTGCACGCAAAGTTTGGCCTAGCTTGGTGTTTTCAGAGCGCAGTGCATCTGAAGCCACATCAATATCATTCAGAATGTTTTTTAACGTATTTGCCGCAATGGCTGGATTTCCTACCAACAAGTTCATTGCTAACTTTTGGCGATCAAGCTCTTGCAATAAATCTAATTTAAGCTCGGCACGATCAACGACATCTAAGATTTGTAATAGGGTAATTAAAGCGCTATGGTGGTGATATTCATGACCTGCTTCTATGTTATATAATAATTTGGCGAACAAGTCTTCCACACGAAGTAACGTGCGTATGCGCTCATTGAATGGATAATCGTAACTAGGCATGTTTGACTATACGTTTGATAATATGTCCCGTTAAATTATTAGCATAACAGTGCGGCATTCATCATGAATAACACTGTATGTGTAAGTTGAACTGGATTATCAAATTTATTTGCTAACTATGCAAGTTTTAATGAACTTTTTGTGAGTTTTAGCAACTTTTTCTTGTAATTCAGCAAGTGTGCCATTGTTATTGATGATTGTGTCTGCAAGTCTTAGTCGCACGGCTCTATCTACTTGCGTACTCATCACCTCTTGCACTTCCACGTCAGACATCTGGCTTCTTGCCATGGCGCGCTTAATTTGTAGATTTTCATCACAGTCAATGACCAATGATTTGTCGACCACATTATCATAGCGATTATTTTCAAAAAGAAGTGGAATGACTAGAATTTGATAGTTCGGTTGTAATTTACTTTCGTTATCTCTTAGTTGTTTCAGAGCGCGTGCGTGAATGGCTGGGTGTAGGATGGCTTCAAGTTTAAGTCGTTCTTGAGGTTGTTCAAATACATGCTTGCGAAGTTCTGCACGGTTTAATGTGCCATCTTGATGAAAGAACGCCTCTCCAAAAACATGTTTAATATCATTCAGTATTGGATTGCCATTGGAAGTGAGCTCATGTGCAATTACATCTACATCAACGATAGGTACGCCTAACGCTGCAAACTGCCTCGCTGCTTCACTTTTACCAGATCCGATGCCACCAGTAAGTGCGATAATCATCATTATTTATGAAAGATAATAGCTAGCAAGTTGCGGCCCCAAAAACAAAGCCGCGATGCCGCCGATAGCTAAAAATGGGCCAAAAGGCATAGGTATTTCACGGCCGCGTTTTGTGAATACAATAAGACTGATACCGATGGCCGCACCTAAAACGGATGACAGTAAAATTACCGCAGGTAATAATTGCCAGCCAAACCAAGCGCCGATAGCTGCAAGTAATTTAAAATCGCCATAGCCCATACCTTCTTTGCCAGTCACTAATTTAAAAAGCCAGTAAATAGACCATAAAATAAGGTAACCAGCAATTGCACCAATGACGGCAGATTTTAAATCGGCAAAGCCATTATTCAAGTTAAAAAGTAAGCCTAGCCATAATAGTGGCAACGTGATGTCATCAGGTAATAGTTGTGTATCAAAATCAATAAAAGTGAGGGCGATAAGTGCAAAGGTGAAAATCCAAGCAAAAATCGTGATGCTGGTATAGCCAAATTTCCAGCTTACTAAGCCAATTAAGAGGCTTGTCAGCATTTCAATCAATGGATAGCGAATACTGATAGAGGTTTTGCAGTTGCTACATTTTCCCTTTAAAAAAAGGAAGCTAAGAACAGGAATGTTTTCTAACGCAGTAATCATGTGCCCACATGCTGGGCAAGCAGAGCGGGGTTTAGCTAGTGTATATTTGACGGCCTCTGGAATGTCTTTGCCTTGCAGTTCGAGGCAGTTGTTATGCCACTCGCTCTCCATCATCTTAGGCAATCGATGAATCACCACATTTAAAAAACTGCCAACCATTAAGCCAAAAATGACAGAGAGTGTGATAAAAATAATACTATTTTGTTGCAATATGTTTGAAATATCTGAAAATCCGCTGAACATAGCAATCCTTAAGGTTTAAGCGTCATGCTAAAACAATTTGTAAACTAAACGCATCATCGCATCGTTAAATGTTTGTGGCAACTAAATGTATGGCTGATATTTTATAAGTGACCTAGAGGGTAAGTCTATAAAAACTGAAATTGAGCCTCTTGAAATTGTTAAATTAGGCCACAAATAGTAAATAGAAATTAAATGCACCAGATATAATGATGACAATAAGCAAGAGAGAATGTAAATGGTAGATACAAATCGACAAAATGCAATTGAGTTATTATCGGCTGAATTAAATCGGCCCGAATGGGATGAGCCTATTATTTGTCGCGTTGAGGTAGACTTGCCTGCTTGGCTTTCTCAATTGACAGGAGGTCGTGATTGGGTGGTATATTCAGAAGCAGAGGAAGATAACTGCATCAGTTTTGCTATGCGTCAAGGCTCCGAGAAAGAGTCGAAACTTGCTGAAGTGACGCTGTATCATAACGGCTATGCTATTGTTGATGTAGATGGTAGATCTTTGTTTGATGGATCATTAACTTCAGGCGTTAGCGATTTTGCGCACTTAACTTATTACCACGCCGATAGCGGCGAGAAGATAACGCTAAATTAATTGGCAGGGCGCTGTGCTGATTAATAATTTCTCGATACCGAAAACTCAGCTAAGCTAAGCATAGCTTGTTTGTAGGGTGAGTCTGTAAAATGCGAAATTGCTGCAGACGCTAGATTTGTTTCGTTTCTAGCAACCTGACGCACATGCTTTAATGCCCCAGTGCGCTCAACCGCATTAAGTACCGTAGGCAGATCATCTAAGCCACCGTTTTCAATAGCACGCTTGATAGTTTCAGTTTCTGCAGAAGTTCCATGGCGCATTGCGTACAGGAGGGGTAATGTAGGCTTGCCTTCACTTAAATCATCACCTAGATTTTTCCCAATTTCTAGCGCATTGCCACTTAAATCAAGTACATCATCAATTAGTTGAAAGGCAGTGCCTATGTGCATACCGTATTTACTTAAGGCCTCTTCGTCTACTTCAGATGCATTGCTGACAATTGCCCCTAAGCGTGTTGCAGCCTCAAATAATTTAGCGGTTTTGTAATGAATCACTTGCAAGTATGCTTCATCGGCAATGTCAGCATTATGTACATTCAACAATTGCAACACTTCGCCCTCAGCGATAATGTTCGTTGCGTTACTTAAAACTTCCATGACACGCATATTCTGCACAGACACCATCATTTGAAACGCCCGTGAATAAACGAAGTCGCCTACTAATACGCTAGCGGCATTACCAAATAGCGCGTTAGCCGTATTTTGCCCACGCCGCTTCGAAGATTCATCAACTACGTCATCATGAAGTAAAGTGGCCGTGTGAATAAACTCCACCACTGCGGCAAGTTGGTGATGCTCAGGTCTAATTTTACCTAACAGACCTGCAGAAAGTAGCACCAAGATTGGGCGTAAACGTTTACCACCGCTATTGATAATGTAGTGCGCGACTTGATTGACTAAGGTGACATCGGAATGGAGCGAATGTTGAATTACCGTATTAACGGCCTTAATATCATCCAAAATGCAAGATTGTATTGCGTCCATTGGAGATGAACTGATTGTAGGGTTGTTTTGCATCAAGATAATAAACCTTAAGAAGTTGCGAATATTTTAGCACAGTCAATTTTTTGGTTGGTAATATGCTTTGCAATTAGGCTCACAGCGGCTAATAAATAGTGAGATAATCATCCATTCGTGCAAGAGTTGTAATTTTTTGAATTTGGTTGCGATTATGGTTTGCTTTGCATCATTATGTGCGTATAATGCCCAGTTCTTTAGAAAGCGTAATTTAAGGCTAAAATCATGTATGCAGTAATTAAAACTGGTGGTAAGCAATATCGCGTAGTTGCAGGCGAAAGATTAAAAGTAGAAAAATTAGAAGTTGAAGTTGGCGGCACTGTGACGTTAGATCAAATTTTAATGGTTTCAGATGGCACAACAGCTACTATCGGCTCACCGATTATTAACGGCGCAACTGTTAAAGCAACCGTGCTTTCACATGGTCGTGGTGACAAGGTAATGATTTTCAAATTCCGCCGTCGTAAACATTATCGTAAAACACAAGGTCATCGCCAAAGTTTTACTGAAATTCAAATCGGCGAAATTTTAGCTGCAGGTCAAGCTGCTACAAAACCAGCAAAAGCAAAAGCTGCTAAAGCTGCAGAATAATTGAAGCAATAAATAAGACTTAAGGATTAAATCATGGCACACAAAAAAGCAGGCGGTAGTTCACGTAACGGTCGCGACTCCCACTCACAACGACTAGGTGTTAAAGCATTTGGTGAAACAGTAGTGACAGCGGGTAGTATCATTGTTAGACAACGCGGTACAAAAATGCATGCTGGCGAAAACGTAGGCATGGGTAAAGATCATACTTTGTATGCTAAAGCAGATGGTAAAGTGGCTTTTGCAATTAAAGGTGCATTAAAACGTCATACTGTAAGCATTATTGTTGCAGCTTAAGTTATTTGATTTTATTAAAGCCTCATCGATTGATGGGGCTTTTTTATTTGGTAAACTCTACATATGAAATTCATAGACGAAGCAACGATTAAAATATACGCAGGCGACGGTGGTAACGGCGTTGCTACATTTCGTCGTGAAAAATACGAGCCGCTGGGAGGCCCTAGTGGCGGCGATGGTGGGCGTGGAGGCTCAATTATTGTAGAAGCAGATCGTAATATCAACACACTTGTGGATTATCGTTATTCACGCGTGTTTCGTGCGCAACGTGGTGAAAATGGCCGTAGTGCTGAGTGTTATGGTGCGAAAGGTGAGGAAATGCTATTACGTGTGCCAGTCGGCACAGTGATTTCTGATAAAGCCAGTGGGCAAATGTTGGTAGATTTAAGTGAGCATGGTCAACGTGCACAAATGGCTGCGGGCGGCAAGGGCGGTTTGGGTAATGTGCATTTCAAATCCAGTTTAAACCGTGCGCCACGCCAGTGTACTAAGGGCGACCCAGGTGAAGAGTTTGAGCTGTATTTAGAGCTTAAAGTGTTGGCTGATGTGGGTTTGCTAGGTATGCCAAATGCAGGTAAATCCACCTTTATTCGTTCTGTTTCTGCAGCAAAACCAAAAGTAGCAGATTACCCGTTTACGACATTGCACCCAAATTTAGGTGTGGTACGGGTAGATACTGAACGTAGCTTTGTGATTGCCGATATTCCAGGCATTATTGAAGGCGCAGCAGAAGGTGCTGGACTTGGACATCAGTTTTTACGTCATTTGCAACGGACTTCATTATTGTTGCATATTGTAGATATTGCCCCGTTTGATGAGGCGGTTGACCCTGTTCATGAAGCCAAAGCGATTGTTGAGGAGCTTAGAAAGTATGATGAATCATTATATGACAAGCCGCGCTGGCTAGTGCTCAATAAAATTGACATGCTACAAGATTCAGCCGGTGTTGCTAAAAAGTTCGTGAAAGATTATGGCTGGAAAGGCCCTGTATTTGTAATCTCAGCTATTAGCGGCATTGGTTGCAAAGAGCTGACATACGCAATCATGCAACATATTGATGAAAATAGGCATTTGGTTTTAGAGCAAGATGCTTTAAATGATAGTGGCTTAATCAATGAAGGTGCAGCAATGATTACAGCGACAAAAAAAGAAATTTAGAGCAAAGAAGCTTAAAGTAATGAAATCTTTACTATTAGACGCAAAAGTAATCGTGGTAAAAGTAGGCTCAAGCTTAGTGACCAACGATGGTAACGGTTTAGATCAAGCCGCGATTGCTGCATGGGCTGCGCAAATAGCCAAACTGGTGCAGCAAGGTAAGCAAATAGTATTGGTTTCTAGTGGAGCTGTAGCTGAGGGTATGCAACGGTTGGGTTGGAAAAAGCGCCCAACCGCCGTGAATGAATTACAGGCAGCAGCAGCAGTAGGTCAAATGGGCTTGGTACAAATGTATGAAAGCTGCTTTAGTCAGCATCAGTTTCATACAGCACAAGTGCTACTTACGCACGATGATTTGGCGGATAGAAAACGTTACTTAAATGCACGTAGCACGCTACGCACATTGCTAGACTTAAAAGTGATTCCTATCATCAACGAAAATGATACAGTTGTGACCGACGAAATTCGTTTTGGTGACAATGATACTTTAGGTTCATTAGTGGCTAATTTAATAGAAGCAGATGTGTTGGTAATTTTAACAGATCAGCAGGGGCTCTATTCTGCAGATCCTCGCAAAGATAAAGATGCTAAATTCATACAGCACGCCACAGCGGGTGACGCTAAACTAGAACAAATGGCTGGCGGTGCAGGTAGCAACGTGGGGACTGGTGGCATGCTAACTAAGATTCTCGCAGCTAAGCGCGCCTCGCGCAGTGGCGCCCATACAGTGATCGCATCAGGTCGCGAAGTGGACGTGCTAGTTCGCTTGGCTCTAGGTGAGGTCATTGGTACACATTTGCAATCGCTAGAGATGAAAACTGCTGCTCGCAAACAGTGGTTAGCCGATCATTTGCAATTACGTGGTAAATTAACATTAGACGCAGGCGCAGTAAAAGTAATTAAACAAGAAGGTAAAAGTTTATTATCTATTGGTGTCACAGGTGTTGAAGGTAATTTTGAACGTGGTGAAGTAGTTGCATGTTGTGACGATAATGGTATTGAAATAGCGCGTGGATTAGTGAACTACTCATCTGGTGAGACTTTACGAATTATGCGCAAATCTAGCACTGAGATTGAAAAGATATTGGGCTATGTAGAAGAATCAGAGTTAATACATAGAGATAATTTGGTATTGCTATAGTTTTGGCGACAGGTATTTAATATCGACATATTTTAAATGCCGAGCCAGAATAAAACAAAAAGGAATGTCGATGAATAAACAGCCGTTAGTAGCCATTATTATGGGATCTGATAGTGATTGGCCTATTATGAAATCAGCCGCTCAAATGTTAGCGGACTTTGATATTGCCTACACTGCAGAGGTTATTTCAGCACACCGTACACCAGATTTAATGTTTAGCTTTGCCGAAACTGCGGCGCAAAAAGGTTACCAAGTGATTATTGCAGGCGCAGGCGGCGCCGCACACTTGCCTGGCATGGTGGCAGCTAAAACTACTTTGCCTGTACTGGGTGTTCCAGTGCCATCTAAACATCTGCAAGGCCAAGATTCATTACTTTCTATTGTACAAATGCCTAAAGGCATTCCAGTCGCAACTTTTGCGATAGGTGAGGCAGGAGCCGCCAATGCTGGCTTGTTTGCAGCTTCTGTATTAGCGATTCATGATGCCGACTTAGCGCAAAAGCTAGCGGAGTTTCGCGCAAAGCAGACAGATAAGGTACAGTTAATGGTATTAGCTGAGCAGCCATAATAGTCGTTCGTATAGACATACGATGTAAATTAAAAACATAAGTACACCATAATATGAATAAAAATTTAGAACAAGATGTAGTAATTCTTCCACCTGCAATGCTGGGTATGCTGGGTGGTGGTCAGTTAGGCAGACTCTTCGTGATTGCAGCACATGAAATGGGCTATAAAGTAACGGTATTAGATCCTGATGTAAATAGCCCAGCAGGGAAAATTGCGGATATGCATATTTGTGAGTCATTTGATGACAAAGCGGCTTTATTAAAGTTAGCCAATACTTGCGAAGCAATCACCACTGAATTTGAAAATGTACCAGCAGATTCCCTTTCTTTTTTAGCTGAAACTAAACCTGTTCGACCAAGTGCTTATAGTGTAGCCATTGCGCAACACAGAGTAAGTGAGAAAAACTTTCTTAAACATTCAGGGCTACCTGTTGCTCCATTCGAAGTGATCAATGAAATTGAAGATTTGCCCGCAGATGATAGCGACATTTATCCAGCAATTTTAAAGGTGGCGCGTTTTGGCTACGATGGCAAAGGCCAGGCGCGCGTTAAAAATCACCATGAAGCGCAATTGGCATTTATGCAATTTGAGCGCGAAGAGTGCGTAATAGAAAAAATGTTGAAGCTTGATTACGAGGTATCTGTCGTACTTGCCCGTGACGTTCATGGTAATGTTGCTACATTCCCCACGGCAGAAAACAGTCATCTGAATGGTATCCTGGATGTATCAATAGTTCCAGCACGTGGTAGTGATGCCATTAGTCACCAAGCGCAAAAGTTGGCAATTTTAGTCGCAGAAAAATTATCTTATACAGGTGTGTTAGGCGTTGAGTTTTTTGTATGTAACGGCGAGTTGTTGGTGAATGAAATGGCGCCGCGGCCACATAACTCTGGCCATTACACTATTGATGCCTGTATAACAAATCAGTTTGAACAGCAAGTGCGTGTGATGACAGGGTTGCCGTTAGGTAGCACTAGGCAACATAGTCCAGCCGTGATGGTGAATTTGTTAGGTGACATTTGGCCTGAAGGGGAAGCGTCGCCTGAGTGGCAAAATGCACTGAATAATCCACAACTTAAGATGCATATGTACGGCAAACACGAGGCGCGACCGGGCCGTAAAATGGGACATTTTACGATGATTAATGTGAGTCGAGATGAGGCTATTAAGCAGGCTATGCAGGTGCGTGCTGATTTAAATATTGGCGAATTGAAATAATTCGGCTTTTAATGCTCAGATTGTAATGTTGAGCACCATATTTAAAGTTGATGCACATTAAAAAAGCCGAACAGTGTTCGGCTTTTTTACTATACTATTTTTTACTAAACTGTTTTTGCTTTAGGTGTTGCTTTAGCTTTTGGCTCGGCCTTAGCTTTAGCTGCAGCAACAACTGGCGCGCTACCTGCCATTGCTTTAATTGCAGCGTTTAAGCGGCTTTTATGACGCGATGCTTTGTTTTTGTGAATAATTTGCTTATCTGCAATGCGGTCAATCACGCTTACGTTTTCACTGTATGCGGCTGTAGCTGCTGCTTTATCGCCAGCTTCTACTGCTTTAATAATTTTTTTAATCGCTGTACGCAAAGTAGAACGCAAACTTGCATTGTGAGCGCGTTGCTTAACTGCTTGACGAGCACGTTTTCTTGCTTGTGCGGTATTTGCCATCTGTGGTTATTTCCTAAAAGTTGCCTAAAAGCTATTCAAAATACGAAGCCCATAATAATAGCCATTTTATAAAACTATTGCAAGTTAAAATCGAGTAAATATCCTCGGTAATTACCGCAAGATAATAGTTGGCATGATAAAATCGCGCATTATGTCGTTATACAACCATTCGAACAAAAAATATAAAGCATGAATCTACTTAAAGCACTGGCTAAAGTCGGTAGTATGACCTTTGTGTCGCGTATATTAGGTTTTGTGCGAGATACACTGATTGCACGCGTGTTTGGTGCAGGTATGTTGAGCGATGCTTTTATAGTGGCTTTTAAAATCCCTAATTTATTGCGACGCGTTTCTGCTGAAGGCGCTTTTAGTCAGGCTTTTGTGCCCATTTTGGCAGAATATAAAAGTCAGCGTAGTTTTGATGAAACACATAGTTTAATTAACCGCGTAGCTACATGGCTAGGTCTAATTTTAGTTGGCGTTACATTGATTGGTATGCTTGCAGCGCCTTTGGTCGTAGCCTTAATTGCACCGGGCTTTACTGCTGACCATGCCAAAATGCAGCTGACAGTTGAGCTATTACGTATTACTTTCCCATACATTTTCTTTATCTCATTAGTTTCAATGGCTGGTGGCGTTCTCAATACTTATAACAAGTTTGGCATCCCTGCATTTACGCCGGTGTGGCTGAATGTCAGCATGATCGTGTCTGTTTTATTTTTTGCTGACCATTTTGATGAGCCTATCAAAGTGTTGGCTTGGGCGGTATTCTTTGGTGGATTTTTACAATTAGCATTTCAAATCCCGTTTTTAAAGCAAATTGGCTTATTGCCAAAATTTGAAATTAGGCGCGATGACGAAGGGGTTTGGCGGATATTAAAACTGATGGGTCCGGCGATATTGGGTGTTTCAGTCGCGCAAATTTCGCTGATTATTAACACAATATTTGCCTCGTTTTTAGCAACTGGTAGCGTTTCGTGGTTGTATTATGCTGACCGTTTGATGGAGTTCCCAACTGGAGTTTTAGGCGTGGCTTTGGGTACGATATTGCTACCAAGTTTATCCAAAGCCTATGCAAGTAAAGACGATACTGAATACTCACAATTGTTAGATTGGGGCCTGCGCCTAACTTTTATATTAGCCGCGCCTGCCGCGTTAGCTTTGGCTATATTGGCTGCGCCGTTAGTCATTGCTTTATTTCATTACGGAAAATTTACTGGGTTGGATGTATTAATGACGCAACAGGCTCTAGTTGCTTATAGTATAGGTTTGTTGGGCTTAATCTTGGTTAAAATTTTGGCGCCCGGCTTCTACGCTCGGCAGAATGTAAAAACACCTGTTAAGATTGCTGTGTTTACGTTAGTCGCTACGCAATTAATGAATGTAGTGTTTGTTTTTGGTTTGGATTTAAAACATGCAGGACTAGCGCTTGCTATTGGCATAGGCGCATGTATTAACGCTACCTTGCTGTATTATCATTTACGAAAATCCGGCTTCTTTAAGTTGCAACCTGGCTGGTTTATTTTTTTACTAAAATTGACAGTTGCCTTGATTGTCATGGGTGTTGCGCTTTATTATGCTAAAGGGGATACCAATGCATGGTTAAGTTTCAGCCTAATTAAGCGCCTGCTTTATATTGGCGGCTTAGTGGCGCTTGGCGGCGTTAGCTACTTTTTAACCTTGATGTTGTTAGGTTTTAAACCACGTGATTATATCCGTAGGGTAATACATTAAATGCAAGTTTTTAGACACATGCCAACGATGTTGCAGTCTCCGTGTGCGCTTACAATAGGTAATTTTGATGGTATGCACCTTGGGCATCAGGCCCTATTGAGACAACTAACTGAGACAGCAAAAAAACTTAACATAAGTTCTGCTGTGATGACGTTTGAACCGCATCCACGCGAGTTTTTTGCGCCAGAAAGCGCACCACCCCGCCTTAGTTCAATACGTGAAAAGCTTGAGTATTTTGCTGAAGCTGGAATTGAAAAAACCTATGTATGTCGTTTTAATAGACGACTTGCCGGATTAACGCCACAAGAATTTATGCAAACAATTTTGCGAAATTCACTCAATGCAAACTCTATCTTAGTCGGTGAAGACTTTAGATTTGGTGCGATGCGTGCGGGATCTATTGTAGATTTTATAGAGGCTAAATTTAATCTGATTAGCTTGCCACAAATAGATTTAAATGCTGTAAGAGTTTCTAGCACGCGCGTACGTAATGCTTTAGCCGCGGGTGATTTACAAATGGCTCAACTGCTGTTGAATCGTCCTTATAGTATCAGCGGAAAAGTTGTACATGGCGCTAAAAGAGGTCGGCAGTTAGGATTCCCTACCGCCAATGTTCATATGCGACATGAGCGCCCCGCCCTGACAGGCGTGTATGCGGTAAAATTAGACGGTTTGAATAGTGTGGCTAATTTAGGCATGCGACCGACTATTTCTGGTGTATCAAAATTGATGCTTGAAGTTCATGTTATTGATTTTAATAAAAATTTATACGGTAAACATGTGCATGTAGAATTTTTTCATAAAATACGCGATGAAATAAAATTTGATGACTTAGATGCACTCAAGGCACAAATTGCAAAAGATGTTGTGGCGGCAAAAAGCTATTTTGAAGCTGCCGCTCCGTCTCAAATTGAATAAGTAGTGAAGACGCTGGATTCCGACTTTCGTCGGAATGACGATTAAGATTGATTAGAGATTTAAAATGACCGAAGAAGTTAGCAAATATAAACTTAACTTACCTGAAACCACGTTTCCAATGCGCGGTGATTTAGCCAAAAGGGAACCTGCTTGGCTGAAAGAATGGCAAGATAAAAAGTTATATGAACGTATTCGAAAAGTGCGCAAGGGCGCAAAAAAATTCATTCTGCATGATGGTCCTCCATATGCCAATGGCGACATTCACATTGGCCACGCTGTTAATAAAATATTGAAGGACATTATTGTTAAATCAAAAACCTTAAGCGGTTTTGATGCGCCTTATGTGCCAGGTTGGGATTGCCACGGCTTGCCAATTGAGTTGGTGGTGGAAAAAGAGCACGGTAAAAATATTGATCCTGCCAAATTCCGTGAGTTATGTCGTGCTTATGCGGCAGAACAAGTTGAAAAGCAAAAGAAAGACTTTATTCGACTTGGCGTGTTGGGTGATTGGGATAACCCATATTTAACAATGGATTTTAAAACCGAAGCTGACATCATGCGCGCTTTAGGTGAAATCTATAAAAATGGTTATTTATACCAAGGTAGCAAACCTGTACATTGGTGCGTGGATTGCGGTTCTGCGCTGGCCGAAGCGGAAGTCGAATACGAGGATGTGAACTCGCCTGCGATTGATGTGGGTTTTAAGGTGGTTGATAACGTAGCTTTAAGCGAAGCTTTTGGTCTATCAGAAACAATTCAAGGTGATGTTTATGCGGTGATTTGGACAACAACACCATGGACGTTACCAGCCAACCAAGCTGTGTCGGTGAACGCCAATTTAACTTACGATTTAATCCAAACAAGCAAAGGATTATTAATTTTAGCGCATGATTTAGCCCAAGCGACATTGGATCGATACGGTGAACTTGATACGACAGTTATTGCCTCATGCGAAGGGGCATTGTTTGTAGGCGAGTCAAGTGATGCTAGTGGTGACAATTGGACCCCTCGTGAAATTTTATTGAAACATCCTTTCGATAATCGCCAAGTGCCTATCATCTGTGGTGACCACGTCACAACAGATGCTGGTACAGGCTTAGTCCATACCGCTGCCGCGCACGGTAACGATGACTGGTTAGTCATGAAAGCCAATTTTCCTAATGAGAAACCGCGCATTTTAATGGGTGGTGACGGCAAGTTTTTTAATAGTGAGTTGGTGGAATTTACGGCGATTCGTGGTTTAGAGCGCAAAGAAGCCAACAAGGTGATTTTAGCCGCCATGACAGAAAGCGGGGCATTGCTTGCAAGTACGCGCTTGAATCATAGTTTCCCACATTGCTGGCGCCACAAAACGCCTTTGATGCAATTGGCCACGCACCAATGGTTTATTGGTATGTATGAGCAAGACGCTGTTGGTATCAGTTTGCGCGAGTATGCAAACAAAGCGGTGGATGCGACTGAATTCTTTCCAGCATGGGGTCGTGCGCGTTTAGAGGCGATGATTAAAAACCGCCCAGATTGGTGTGTATCTCGCCAACGTAATTGGGGCGTGCCTATGCCGTTTTTTGTGCATAAAGAAACGGGTGAGCCACATCCACAAACCTTAGAATTTCTTGAGGCTGCCGCGCTATTAGTGGAACAAAAAGGCGTTGAGGCTTGGTTTAGTTTAGATGAAGATGCTTTCCTGCAAGCTAATACCAGTGCGGCTTGCAGAGTATTGAATAATGAATACAAAAAAGTCACTTACACCTTGGACGTGTGGTTTGATTCTGGCGCAACACATGCGGCAGTATTAAAGCGTCGCACTGAATTGGCATTTCCTGCTGATTTGTATCTTGAAGGTTCAGATCAGCATCGTGGCTGGTTTCAAAGCTCTTTATTAACGGGCTGCGCGATTGATGGTCGCGCGCCATACAATGCCTTGCTTACCCATGGTTTTGTTGTGGATGGCGCAGGCCACAAAATGAGTAAATCTAAAGGTAACGTGGTTGCGCCGCAAAAGGTGATGGATACTTATGGTGCAGATATTCTGCGCTTATGGACAGCCTCTACTGATTACTCTGGCGAATTGACGATATCAGATGAGATTTTGAAACGTGTGGCAGAAAGCTATCGCCGTATTCGTAATACCATGAAGTTTTTATTGGCAAATATTGCCGATTTTGATGCAAATAAAGACCTGCTGCCAGTCAGTGAATGGCTAGAAATTGACCGTTACGCGTTGCATCTGACGCAAAAGCTACAAATCGAGATATTGGCCGATTATGATCGATATGAATTTCATTTGGCTGTACAAAAATTCGTGAGTTTCTGTTCAGAAGATTTGGGTGGTTTTTATCTAGATATTCTCAAAGATAGGCTCTATACAGCAGGTGAGAACGCTCCAGCACGCCGTGCGGCACAAAGTGCTTTGCATCACATTACGCATTGCATGATGCGATTAATGGCGCCGATTTTGAGTTTTACTGCGAATGAGGTTTGGCAAACGTTAGGCCTTGATGCAGATAAAACGGTGTTTGAAGATATTTGGTATGACTTGCCAGCACACGATTTAAGTTCAGAACGCATCAGTGTGTGGGCAGCTATTATTACCGCACGTAGTCTAGCAGCAAAAGAAATCGAAATTTTACGCGCAACTGGTCAGGTTGGCTCATCATTGCAAGCTGAATTGGAGTTCTATTTGCCTGGAGTCTTTTTTGATGCTCTAAATAGTTTAGGTGATGATTTACGTTTAGCAATGATTACCTCTAGCGCAAAAGTTTATAAAGTTGCGAGTGATGCAGAGCAGAAAGTTTTAGTAAATCCAAGTGCTTATAAAAAATGTGACCGTTGCTGGCACTACCGTGCCGACGTAGGTTCTGATACTGAACACCCACACATTTGCGGGCGCTGTGTTAGTAACTTGTTTGGACGTGGCGAGGTGCGTAAATATGCGTAATTGGCTAGCAATTAGTGCAGTCGTAGTGGCGCTAGATATTTACACCAAACATTTAATACAAGGCGCGTTTGTGTACGGTGAAATGCTCACTCTTACCAGTTTTTTTGATTTAGTGCGCTATCACAATGAAGGCGCTGCTTTTGGCTTTTTAGCCCAAGCGGGCGGGCTACAAAAATGGTTCTTTAGTGGCGTTTCATTGATTGCGATTGTTGTCATTAGCTATTTGTTGCATAAGCATCGTACTGAGAAGCTTTTTTGTGTAGGTTTAGCCTTAGTGTTGGGTGGTGCAATCGGTAATTTGTATGACCGCGTGACATTAGGTTACGTGGTGGATTTTCTGAATTTCCATTATCAGAAAATGTATTGGCCTGCATTTAATGTGGCTGATAGCGCAATTTGCTTGGGTGTGGGTTTGTTATTGGTAGATAGCTTTAAAAAGCCACAAACATAAGCATTAAGTATAAAGATGAATAGGCAATATCGTGATTGATATTAACTTCACTTTTATGCAAAAATTGCAACAATGTTGCATTAGGTGTGATAATCTCAAATAAAGCAATAACTCACTATGATTTTCAAGATATTTCATTGAATCAAAACTAATCTTATGAGCACCGCAGAACTCATTTTTAAACAAACAGGTTTGAAAAGTACAGCATCGCGTTTAGAAGTTACGGCAGTTCTTGCGCAGAACAACTACCCTTTAACTCATCATGATATTCTTAAACAGCTTCCCGATAGCTTCGATCGTGTCACACTGTACCGCGTTCTCGATTGGTTGCTAATGCATAAAGTGATTCATAGAATCGCAGGTGATGATCGGGCGTGGCGCTTTCAGCTTAATGTCGGCAGTGCAAGTAATATCAATAACACCCAATATAGCAAAAGCACGGTGTTATCTAAAAACAAAACACTTAACCAACATGCTCATGCTCACTTTCAATGTGGCAATTGCGGCAAGGTATTTTGCTTAGATGACGTACATCCAAAATTAAGCAAAGATATATCTGCCGACTTTATTGTGGATTCAATCGAACTCAACATTAAGGGCAAGTGCGCAAACTGCCAAAAGCTATCATCAAGTCCTATCCCTAAGCTTTTAACAAAACCTTAAAGCCTTCACCACCAACATAATTGCAACTTAGTTGCATTTATTGATTCAAAGCGTTATTATGCAACCGAGTTGCAAAATAACTTTTTCTAATCAATAAGTCGCAAGGAATTACAAGGAATGATAGTCGAGCAGTCTCAATTAAAGTCATTTAAAAAACTCCCAGTGACGGTTTTATCAGGCTTCTTGGGGGCAGGTAAAACCACTTTATTAAATCACATATTGAATAACCGCGAAGGTAAACGTGTCGCGGTGATTGTCAATGATATGTCTGAGGTTAATATAGATGCGCAACTGGTTCGAGATGGTGGTGCCGAGTTATCTCGAAGTGATGAAAAATTAGTTGAAATGAGTAACGGTTGCATTTGTTGTACCTTGCGTGAAGATTTATTGATAGAAATAACGCGTTTAGCTAAAGAGAATCGCTTTGATTATCTTTTAATCGAATCAACGGGCATATCAGAGCCACTGCCAGTAGCGGAAACATTTACGTTTCGCGATGAAGATGGTTTAAGTTTATCGGATGTGGCCGAGTTAGATACGATGGTGACGGTCGTTGATGGCTATAATTTTTTAAAAGATTACAGCTCACGTGATTTTATTGCGCAACGCGGTGAAAGTATGGGAGAGGAAGATGAGCGCACGGTCGTAGATTTATTGGTGGAGCAAGTTGAATTTTGCGATGTAATCGTACTCAATAAAACCGATTTATTAAGCGCAGATGAAATAGGTCGATTAGAAGGCATTTTAAAAACTTTTAACCCACGTGCAGAAATTGTGCATAGCCAATTTAGTCAAGTGCCACTAGGACGCATTATGAACACTGGCCTATTTAACTTTGAAGCTGCCGAAGATGCACCAGGTTGGCTAAAAGAATTGCGTGGTGAGCATGTGCCAGAAAGTGAAGAATACGGTATTTCAAGTTTTGTATATAAAGCACGTCGCCCATTTCACCCGGAACGACTCTTTGACTACATCGGCCAAGAATGGCCAGGTGTAATCCGCTCAAAAGGTAATTTTTGGATAGCATCTCGCCCTGAATACTGTATTAGCTGGTCGCAAGCAGGCGCAATTTCACGCAATGAATTAGCAGGATTCTGGTGGGAAGCGACGCCTAAAGAATATTGGCCACAGGATACAGACCAATTACAAACCATTGCTAATCGCTGGCGAGAACCTTTTGGTGACAGGCAGCAAGAGCTGGTGATGATTGGTATTAATATGGACAAGCCAGCACTAATTGCCGAATTTGATCGTTGCTTACTCACGCCAAGTGAAATGTTGTTAGGAGAAATGGGTGAATATATGGAAGGCTGGAAAGTCTTTAATGATCCTTTCCCAGCATGGCGTCAGCATGAAGAAGAAACTATTGCATAACCACTGCTGGTTGACAGCATTAAGCCTTTAAATAAATTACACTTAATCATTAGGGATACTATGAAACAAAAGTACATCTTTACACTGATACCTTTATTATTTTCTCAAGCAAGTCTAGTATTTGCTGAAACTAACAGTGCGCCAATGAGTTTGGATTCAGTTGTAGTGATTGGCACGTCGCCTATTTCTATCGATAAAGATCTAGCGGGCTCAGTCGATGTCATCACGCGAGATGAGCTTGAATATGAACGTGTGAGTGACACATTAGAGCTTTTCAATAAAACGCCAGGGGTAACAATATCGCGCTATAACCAAGGAATTAACAATACCGATATCAGCATTCGAGGTTTTTCTGGCGATGGTGAAACGCCGCATGCCAAATTACTCATAGATGGTATCCCATCAAATTTACATAACGGCTACAACGAACTTGATCAACTGTTCCCTACCGCCATTCAATCTATTCAAATTTTTAAAGGCACTAGCGATCCATCTGTTGGACTATTTGCTACCGCTGGTAACTATCGTGTAGAAACTCGCAAAGATACTGGCAAAGTATTAGAAGCCACTTTTGGTAGTTTTGATACCAAAGAATTACAGGGTTATTTTGGCGATAAAACGGGTGAATTGACTCAAAATTATGCATTTGGCTACCGCGATGCAGGCGGCTATCGCGATCAAACCGATATTGAAAAAATTGCCTTATCAGGCCGCTGGCAGTACGATTTTGACAAAAGTACACTGGCGTTAAGTGCGCGCTATGGTAAGTATAACGCGCAATCGCCAGGCTATTTAAGCAAGCAGCAAGCGAGAGATAATCCAAGAAGCTCTGCCAGCTTTGCCAGCGAGGATGGTGGTAATAAAGAGACTAAGCAAATAGACGTACACTATGATTACTTTTTTAACGATAATCTAGATATTAGCTTAAAAGGGTACTGGCAAAATTATGAGCGGCAACGCTGGGTGCGTTTTAGTCAAGCAGGTAGCTTACAAGAGCGTGTGGATGACCAAGATATATTTGGTTTTATTGCAAAAGTTAATTGGCAAATTAACCCGCAATGGCGCGTTGAATCAGGCTTAGATACCCAAAACCAGGATGTGATTGAGCAACGTTTTGGTACTATTGGCCAACAGCGAGTGCGCAATTCGGCTAATGTGAATAGAAATTTTGATTACGAATTTGATACCAAAGGTGCTTACTTAAAAGTTGAGAATAAACCGGTTGATTATTTTACTTGGAATGCTGCTATTAGAGCCGACCGTATCGATGGCGATTACAAGCAGTTTAATGCCGCAGGCATTGCTACGCCACGCAAAATATATGACTTTGGCACAATTGTTCAACCAAAACTCAATGCGTTTTTAAGCATTGCCAACAATCAAACTATTTTTGCCAATTATGGCCGCAGCTTTCAGCACCCATTTGGGCGAGACGCATACACAGCAGGCGATACTAAAGCGCGTGATGTTGCGCTTAACGATGGGTGGGAGTTGGGCTTAAAAAGCCAGTTTAAAAATAAGCTCAACACCCGTATTTCTTATTGGCAACAAACAGCTAAAGATGAATTTGTAGTGGTGGATGGTACAGCGCAAAATGTGGGTGAAACCAAGCGTAATGGCGTTGATTTAAGTCTAGATTATGATGTGACTGATGCATTTAATATTTGGGGAAATGTATCTAAGGTTTATACGAAAATTAACAAAACCTCTTCCGCTAATGCCGCATTTAAAGGCAATGAATTAAGAGGGATTCCTGATCACACTGCCTCAATTGGTGCTAACTATCGTTGGTCTAACGATTTAACGTTACGCATGCATATTGACAATCAAGGCGCATACTACGTAAATGAGGCGAACTTAGGTGGGAAGTATGGCGATTACACATTAGTGAATGCCAATGCAGATTACAAAACAAGTTGGGGTAAAGTGAGTGTGCAAGCCAACAACCTATTTGATAAATTTTACGAATACGTATTCGACTTTGGCAACGCAGGCATTGATACCATTCACGCACCAAGCGCAGGTCGAAACTTTACGATTTCAGCTGCGGTTGATTTTTAGTTCACTACTATATGCTTTTATCACTCAGCAACGTTTCGTTTAGTTATCAAGATAAGACTATTTTAAATAACACCTCTCTTAGCTTAGATGCTGGTGAGGTGATTGCAATTTTGGGAAGTAATGGTGCAGGAAAATCGACCTTGTTAAAACTGATTTTGGGCCAAGTTCCACTTAGTAACAAAAGTGGTGAAATTTTGCTTAACGGCAAGACTCTGAGCCAATCATCTATAGAAGATCGAAATGCTGTTGCCTATTTACCAGAACAAGCTGCCGTCTATGAGCATTTAACAGGGTTTGAAAACGTAGCATATTTTTTAGGTTTGAGTTTAGGAAAACCAGCATCAAAAGAGCACATTGAAAGTGCATTAAATAAAGCCGGATTACAAACCTCTGCTTGGCATCAAAAGTGTAAGCACTATTCAAAAGGCATGAGCCAAAAAGTAATGCTAGCCTTGGCGATTGCTAAAAACAGCAAATTGTTGTTATTAGACGAGCCAAACTCTGGTCTTGATCCACAAGCCACCGAGGAACTCAACAATCTGCTTCTATCATGCAAGCGTTGGCAAATGGGTGTTCTTGTTGTTACACATGATGTGCTTTCAGCACTTAAGTTTGCAGATCGTCTTTATATGCTCAAACAATGTCAGCTTAACCTACTGAAAATTAATGCAAATAATGCCAGCCTCAATGATTTACAGCAACTTTATTTAAGCGAATAAGAATCTTGTTTGCGCTACGATTATTGATGTGCAATGAGTGGAAAAAAATGTGGGAAGCGCGCTTGCCTACAATGTTGCTTTTTGTGATGGCAACACTAATTGGAGTTGCTACTATCAATGCCTATAAGCAAATGGAACTTCGTCAAAATGCCCTAGCTAGCGCCGAAAAGATGAGCAATCAAGATTGGCAACAGCAACCAGACCGCCATCCTCATAGAGTCGCGCATTTCGGTGATTTCGTTGTAAAGCCGATACATGGATTAAGCTACTTTGAACCGGGTATATTAAATCAATCTGGTTACTTAATCTTTTTGGAAGCTCATCGCTTAAATGGTGATAACTTCAACCCATCCTCAGAAGGTACCAGTCTGTCACGCTTTCAGCAACTAACCCCTGCATTTATTTTACAATTCATACTTCCTTTGATGTTGATTATTATCGGTTACTCTAGCATCACTGAAGAGCGACAACAGGGCACACTAGCGATATTGAAGAGCTCAGGATATTCAATCAAGCGCATATTGTTTGCTAAGTGGTGTGCACTCTTCTTACCAGTTGCTATTTTTTATTGTTTTTTACAGAGCTTAAGCTTTATTTTTTCTTTTCATGCGCAAGAGATATTCATCCGCCTTGGACTAATGATTTGTGCTCATTTATTGTATATCGCTCTATGGTGTTGGATTGTGCTGTTAGTTTCCAGCTTATGCAAGCGTCCGTATAGCGCTTTTCTAGCATTATTACTTATTTGGTTTATGACATGTGTTTTAGTGCCGAGGGGCTTGGCTAACCTAGCGCAATCAATTTACCCAACCCATTCTAAAGCAATAGCGGAGTTTCAAGCAGAAGAAAAACTAAAGGAAATTGGCGATAGTCACAATCCAGATGACTTACATTTTGCTGAATTTAAGGCGAAAGTTTTAGCGCAAAATAAGGTGACGCGTATAGAGGACTTGCCCTTTAATTACAATGGCCTACTTATGCAAGAAGGCGAACGACTTACTACTCATGTCTATCAAGAGCAACAAACAAAACATACGTTACAAGTGATAAAACAAGCGGAATTTATAGACCAATGGGTTTGGTTAAGTCCAGCACTTGCTTTACAAATCATTACTTTCGCGACCAGTGGTAATGATCTCAACCATCACTTGAGGTTTATAGGTGATGCTGAAAATCGACGTTATGCAACTATTCAATACTTAAATCATTTACACATGCATGAAATTAAGCATGATGATGATAAAAACCAGCGTCTTTCCGTCAAACGATGGCAAGAGGCTCCAAGAAAACCTATTCAGCTCGCACCTCTTGATGTTAGTCGATCTAAACTTATTTTAGCTTTTTTTAGCTTAATTACTACACTCATTTTTCTTATTGCAACGAGTTATATGATGAGCAATAAAAAATGATTGAAATGATTAAGTATGAATATCTTTTAGTACTCAGGCAACGATTTGTTATTTATGCATGTGCTATAACAATGCTAATTACTTGGCTGAGTCTAATGAATGGCTGGCAAAGTATAGAGAATATTCACAATGAAATTTATCAAGCTCAACATCAGGAACAAATAAGACTAAAGGAGCAAGCAAAATTTTATGCTCAGCATGGCGGCGCGGGTGAGGTTGGGTATTATGTATTTCACCTAATATATGACACTCCCAGCGAATTTAGCTTTATAGCCATCGGTAATCGTTTGGTGACACCTCATATACAACGCATTAGATTGCTTGGCTTGCAAGGCCAATTATACGATGGAGAGTCGCACAACCCTGAATATGTATCAATGGGGGCATTAGACTTTTCTTTTGTCATTATTTTTTTAAGCCCACTCCTTAGCATAGCCCTCATGCATGATTTAAAAGCAGCAGAGGAGCAAACTAAGCGTTTAGGACTTATTCGGTCTTTAAGCAACTCGATGTTTACTTTATGGTTAAAACGAAGCTTGGTGCGATGGAGTATTATTTTTCTGAGCTTTGCTATCCCATTAGGTTTATTTTCAGCACTAAAGATGTTAGATGCCAATACTAGCTTTTACATACTCAATATTGTCATGGCTTACACTTTATTATGGGCATTTATTTCAACAGTGGTTACTTTAAAGCTCAAGCAAGCCTCAGCAACCAAAAGTGCAATGCTTTTGTTGTTTATTTGGATAATTGTCACGATCATTGCTCCTAATATTGCTCAAACAATCATTCATAAACACTTACCGCTACTTGAGGGAAGTGAGATTGCAATACAGCATCGAAAAAAAGTGCATAGCGCTTGGGATAAGCCTAAAGAAACTACCATGCAAGAGTTTTATAAGATTTACCCACAATGGAAGAGTTCACCTGCTATTACTGGGCGTTTTCACTGGAAATGGTATTACGCATTCCAACATTTAGCTGATGTATCTGTGCAATTGCATGTGGCAAAAAGAGAAGAGGTCCTAATTAAGCGCAATCTATTGGTTGAGCGCTTAAGCATTTTTCTACCAAATGTTTGGGTGCAATCAAAATTAGAATCCATCTCCCAAAGTAATGTGACGCATTTACTAGAGCATAGGCGAAAAATTGTGACCTACCATGAGCAACTTAGAAATTATTTCTACCCGTACTTATTTAACGAACAGCCGTTTAGCCAGCAAGTGTTTAAAGCAATCCCTCATTTTCGAACCAATTGAGCCAAATTTATGGACAACCGCATCCCTGTCACACTTCTTACTGGCTTTTTAGGTTCGGGTAAAACTACCTTACTCAACAAGCTACTTAACCATGCAGAAATGCATGACACTGCCATTATCATTAATGAGCTGGGCGATGCAGGGCTAGACCAAATTTTTGCCAATAGTAATTTAGCGCAAAATATTGAAAACGACCATATTGCCGATAACACCGTGCTATTAAGTTCAGGTTGCCTATGTTGCAGCCTGAAAGACGAATTGGCAGACACCATGCGCGATTTATTTTTTAAGCGTGCACTAAAGGCTATTCCAGAATTTAAGCGATTGGTAATCGAAACCACAGGCATGGCCGACCCTGGACCAATTCTTGCCAACCTGATGAATGAACCAGTCATTGAATCAACCTATCGCTTAGATGCCGTAGTCGTCACCATCGATAGTATTTATGGGTTACAACAAATTGAAGCGAACAGAGAAGCACTAAAACAAGTGGCTGTGGCGGATGTATTGGTGCTGACTAAAGCAGATTTAGCCAGTAGTGAGCAAATAAACGCCTTGAGTGAAAGATTAACTAGCATCAACCCTGGTGCCACGCAGCATCAAATAGTCAATGGCGAGTTAGCACCTGCATTTGTGATTGATGTAGGTTTATTTGATATTGCAACTAAGCAAGCTGAACCTCAGCGCTGGCTACGTGCGCCCACTAAAAGCAAGTTGCCTAAAGGCACAATTCCACAAAAAGTGCATGACGATGAAATTGTAAGTTTTACTGTGATGATGCCAAAACCGCTTACTTGGCGAAACCTCAAGCCCGTTATTTTTTTGCTTTGCCGAAACTATGGTGAAAAACTACTACGCCTAAAAGGCATTATCCATGCTGAAGATCAGCCTTCACCTTTGGCCATTCATGCCGTACATTTCACACCTTACCCACCTACACTGCTTGAAGGCTGGGACGAAGATGAGCCACTTTCACGTATTGTCATTATTGGTAAAGGTTTAGATGAGCTAGCCATAAGAAAAGCCTTAATGCAGTTTTAAGCATGGAACTGTTAATCATTAAATATTTTCTGAAACACAAAGCTACATGACCTTATTACAAATTGTTTTGGCCACCCTTATTGGCGGTGTATTTTCAGTATTGCTAGCCGCTACCGTTGCGTTAACATTTTTAGCTAAGTTTGCCAATCGCATGGTGGCATTTGCGGTTGGTGTATTACTTGGTTTTGCATTTACTGATCTTTTACCTGAAGCGGTTCACCTTGGCTTAGATATTACAACGCTAGGGTGGGTGCTTGTGGGAGGAATCATGGGGTTTTTTCTGTTGGAAAAGTTAGCTTTATGGCGACATGATCATGCGACTTCATTAGGACATACGCAAGATAAACCGATTGTTGCCATGATTGTTATTGGTGACTCCATGCATAACTTTGTCGATGGTATTTTATTGGCTGCTGCTTTTTTGACGGACTGGAAGTTAGGCTGGGCTGCCGCGATAGCCATTACTGCGCATGAAATTCCGCAAGAAATATCAGACTTTATAGTGCTGTTAGATGCTGGTGTATCAAAAAGAAAGGCACTATTTCTGAATGCACTTTCAGGTGTTGCTATGACATTGGGCGGCGTAGTTGGTTGGTTGAGTCTGAGTAATGCCCATCCGGTTATTCCCTACGTATTGACCGTAGCCGCAGCAAGCTTTATCTATATTGCTATAGCGGATCTAGTACCTGAGTTACACCAGCATCGCAAACCACGCGATATGTTTTTTCAACTGAGTTTAATGATTTTAGGTCTCAGTGTAGCAGGATTCGCCAAATTATTAGAACATTAGGAGATTAATCATGACAAAAGACACACGCATTCCCGCTACCATTTTGACGGGTTTTTTGGGCGCAGGAAAAACGACCTTGCTAAACCGCATTTTAAGCGAGCAACATGGTCAGCGTATCGCCGTCATTGAAAATGAATTTGGCGAAATAGGCATTGATGGTGACTTGCTGATTCAAGGTGAAGAGCAAATTGTAGAAATGAATAACGGCTGTATTTGCTGCACAGTACGTGGTGATTTAGTGAGAATTTTGGGTGATTTATCACAGCGTAATCTTGCCGGTGAGTTACGTTTTGATCGTGTGATTATTGAGACTACTGGTCTTGCTGACCCTGCTCCAGTCGCTCAAACTTTTTTTGTGGAAGAAGATATTCGCGTCAATTACAAACTTGACGCGATTATTACCGTAGTGGATGCAGTGCATGGGATGCAACAATTGGATGAACACCACGAGGCATTAGAACAAGTGGGCTTTGCTGACCGTGTTTTGCTCTCAAAAACCGATTTGGTAAGCCCCGAAGCCGTGCAAACCATGACTGCAAGACTACGCCAAATTAACCCTCGTGCACCCATTAAAGCAGTGCATTTTGGCAAAGCAGACATTGCCAACATTCTCGATATTAGTGGTTTTTCACTAGATGAAATACTAAAAATTGAACCTGACTTTTTAGAAGATGTCAGTCATAAGCATGATGATGACATTAGCTCATTTGTGTTCCGTAGTGAACGTGCGTTTGACTTACAAAAGCTGGAGGTTTTTATGGGCGGTCTGCTCGAAATCTACGGTACACAGTTACTACGTTACAAGGGCATATTAAATATTGCGGGTGACGATCATAAAACGGTATTTCAAGGTGTACACATGCTCATGGGCGGTGAGAAAGGTAGTGCTTGGAAACCTAATGAAAAGCGTGAATCTGTACTGGTATTTATTGGTAAAGAATTGCCGCGTAATGCATTTGAGAAAGGCTTGGAAATGTGCCTAGTTTAAAGAATTGCAAGTTTAAATGCTTACCCTCTTGAACTAACGCTTAAAGGGTTAAAATGCAAAAATTGATGAAGAGCTAATGACATGAAAAAATTACTAAGTTTGCTTGCACTTTGCATTAGCAGCACGCTTCCCTTATACCTAGTTGCAAAAGAGTTAGAGGCGCATATGCATGGCCTAGCCACATTACAAGTGGCGGTAGATAAGCAAACGTTGACGCTATTTTTCTCTAGTCCGCTGGATAATATTCTTGGCTTTGAACGTAAGGCACACAACCAAGCAGAAGTCGGGCAAGTGCAAAATATGATTAAACAATTCTATAAAACCAATCTGTTTTTTCCTACCAAAGCCGCGCAATGCAAATTGCAAACTGTCAATCTAGAGTCAGTAGTGATTAAGAAAAAACCTCAGCCAGCAAGCATTAGGCAGCATGGTCATGAAGAGGACGCTGGCCATGCCGACCTAGATGCTGAGCTGGTTTATCGATGTAATAACGTAAAAAGCTTACGTGATTTGCAAATCAATTTGTTTAAGGCTTTTCCTAATTTGCATCAGTTAAATGTAGAAGTTGTCAGTGAGCGCGGTCAATCAGCCACTAAATTAACGCCTAAAAACAATCAAGCATTCTGGTAGCGGCACATGACTAACAATATAGCTATAACCGACTTGGTTTTTCGTTATCCAAATATGCAATCCCCATGCTTGGATATCCCAACTTTCTATGCTGATGCAGGCGATCGCATATTCTTGTATGGCCCAAGTGGCAGTGGTAAAAGCACCTTGCTAGGTTTACTGGGTGGAGTACTTAAGGCAGAAAGCGGCACAATTGAAATGCTGGGTAATGACTTTAGTAAGTTATCGCAAACGCAGCGAGACCGCGTGCGTGCTGACCATATTGGGTTTATTTTCCAGCAGTTCAATCTCATTCCCTATCTTTCTGTAATTGATAACGTCTTGTTGCCATGTCGGTTTTCTCAGGTTCGCCTTAGCAAAGCATTAGCTGGCGGCAGCACCTTAAAAGCGGAGGTTGAACGTTTACTATCTCAGCTAGATTTACATCCGTCGCTTTTACATCAACCAGTCACAAAACTAAGTGTGGGCCAGCAACAGCGTGTAGCTGCCGCCCGTGCCCTGATTGGTAAACCAGAAATTATTATTGCTGATGAGCCAACTTCGGCATTAGATGCGGATAGACAAACAGTCTTCCTTGAATTGTTGTTACGCGAGTGTGCGGATGCAAATGCGATGCTGCTATTTGTGAGCCATGACCGCCGATTAGCCAGTGCTTTTAATCGAGAAATTGATTTAACTAGCATCAACCAAGCGTCCAACCATGCCTTAACTGAAGAAACCGCATGAAACACCTTTTGTCATTAGCCATTAAAAGCGCGTGGAATCGTCGCTTTACATTAAGCCTAACCATGATGGCGATTGCACTGAGCGTTACCATGTTACTCGGTGTAGAACGCTTGCGAACTCAAGCCCATCAAAGTTTTAGCCATTCTATTACTGGAACAGATTTAGTAGTAGGCGCTAGAACAAGCCCCGTGCAGTTGATGTTATATGCGGTTTTCAGAATGGGTGAAGCAACCAATAATATGACATGGGTTTCCTACCAAGAAATTGCCAGCAATCCACTGGTCGCTTGGTCTATTCCTATTTCATTGGGCGATTCGCACCACGGCTTTCCTGTACTTGGCACAACAATCAGTTATTTTGAACACTTTCATTATGGCGATGCACAGGCGCTGTCATTTTCGCAAGGCAAGCCTTTCAAAGATACGTTTGATGTGGTGTTAGGTTATGAAGTGGCCTTACAGCGTGGCTATAAACTTAGCGATGCGATTACACTCAGCCACGGCATGAACACCAACGGCCCTGAACATGCAAACAAACCTTTTACGGTAGTGGGTATTCTTGCACCTACTGGCACACCTGTTGACCGAACAGTGCATATCAGCCTAGAAGCGATTAACGCGATTCATTTGGATTGGGTAAGCGGCGCGCCGATGCCAGGTTTTTCAATCCCTGCACAATATGTAAAGAAATTTGATTTAGCACCCAAAGAAATCACTGCCTCTTTAATCGGCTTAAAAAACCGTGCGGCCGTATTTAAAGTGCAGCGTGATGTGAATAACTATTCCAAAGAGCCTTTGCTGGGCGTGATGCCAGGCGTAGCCCTAGAGCAGCTTTGGCAAGTGGTGAATGTCGCAGAAAAATCCTTAATGGCGGTGTCAAGCATGGTGGTTGTGGTCGGCTTATGCGGTTTAATTGCAGTTGTGCTAGCGGGCTTAAATGAACGTAGGCGAGAGCTGGCTATTTTACGCTCCGTGGGTGCGAAACCAAGTGATGTATTTACGCTTCTCACAAGTGAAGGTTTATTTGTGACGATTGCGGGCATTCTATTAGGTGTTGCTTTACTCACTGTCTTAGCAATCTCTTTAGCGCCCATTGCACAATCGCGCTATGGTATTGCATTAAGTGCCACCGCAATTTCATTAGATGAGCTTATACTGCTCGCAATCGTCCTTGGCGTGGGTTTGCTGGCAAGCTTGGTGCCTGGTTACCGCGCCTATAAACTTTCCTTAATGGATGGGCTAACGCCAAGAATTTAATGGGCAGATCTAAATTGTTACGAGTACAATTTCTTAGATCCATGCTCTTTGTACTGATGGCTTTGCTTACTTCAGGATGCGGTCAACCTGAAATGGACACGGCAAAGCGCACAACAAGAACCGCAACCTCAGAACCATATCCGCTACTCGACTGGAGCCAGCTCACGCCTGTCAATTGGGACGCTAATTCACTTTTAAAAGACATTGATTTAAGCAAAATGAAAGATAATGATCCTAAAGCGTTTGCGTTATTAAAAGATGTACGTGAGCAGTGGAATAATGCACCTGTGGTGACAAGCTTAGATGGTAAAACTATCACCATGAATGGCTATGTTGCGCCCCTAGATGGCGATGCAGAACACGTTAAAGAATTTTTATTAGTGCCTTATTTTGGCGCATGTATTCATTCGCCACCGCCGCCTAGCAATCAAGTCATTCATGTGCATATCGCTGGTAGTGGCATTCCATTTACCAATTGGGATTCGTTTGTAACGGTGAGTGGTACACTCAAAGTAGCACATTCTAATTCAGGCATCGGTGTAGCTGGTTACCAAATGCAAGCAGATATTGTGAAGCCACTTGCCGATGTTGTACCATAAGTACTTAATTCTGGAGTGACTGAATGCGCATTAGTCAGCGATTAGCTTTTATTATCACCCTTTTAGCACTGAGTATTTCTAGTACATTTTCTGCTGAGAATCAAAAATATAAAACGGGTGACACCTTAAAAAAAGAAAGCGCTATTGCACTTTCATCTAATGAACCCTACAAAAAACTTAACTGGGAAGAGCTTACTCCTGCTGACTGGGACCCAATCAAGTCACTAAAAGGTCTAGATTTGGATAAATTGAAAGATTCCGATCCGCGTGCAAAAGACGCTTTGATTGCCGTTGGTGAAGCTTGGAAAAATGCACCAATCATCCCTGCGCTCAACGGTCAGCGCGTTAAAATTGCTGGCTTTGTAGTGCCTCTAGATATTAATAAAAAGAAGGTAAAAGAATTTCTGCTAGTTCCATATTTTGGCGCATGTATTCATGTGCCACCGCCACCTAGTAATCAAGTGGTGCATGCATTTAACTTTAAAATAGACAGTAAACAGGAAAATGAGTATCTTAAAAGTGCAGCCTTAATTCAAGGACCTATTACAATTGTTGGTATTCTTGAAACCGTGTCATCCAACACTTCAATGGGCTCTGCTGGTTACAAAATTCAGGTGGAAACGATTGAAGAGTATAAAGAGCCCGAGAAATATTAAGGGCATCAACTGTCAAGCAACAGTTCTTTAGGGGGCTTTATTTAGCGCCACTATGTGTAGCGTTAGTAAATAGCTTGCTGATATCTGCTTCTTGCGACATGCGCGCCCCTATTTGCCCGCACACTAACTCGCAAAGCTCATATACACTTGGGTCGGCAATGCTGTAAAAAACACACGTGCCGCGAGATTCACGTTTAACTAATCCATATCGATCAAGCAGCGAAAGATGCTTGGAAACATTGGCTTGAGTACCACCAGACATTTCTGTTAATTGGCTTACATTTTTTTCACCATCTTGAAGCGCATTAAGTACTTTGAGGCGCATAGGCTCAGCCAGTGCCTTGAAGTACTTAGCGACGTGTTGTAGAGCTTTATCATCAAGTTTGCTCATGCTTTAAACCTACTTAGTTCTTTATTAAATAAATTATACACCATATTAATTTATTGACTATATAACTATATGGTAATATGGTAATTAAATATTAGCGAGTAAAAAAGTATAAAGTGTGCATTATTCTGAGGAAAATTTGGTTTGATTAAACAATATCAATGGCTATTGGTTTCAATTTTTAGCATATTCAGCGCAGGCTTTTTGCCAATTGCAGATGCGGCAGGTCTAGCTACTGTGGCTGTTAAACAGTCGAGTCAAGATGTTGCCTTTACCGCTGAAGGTGTTGTGGAGGCGGTAAAAAGTAGTGTGATTGCGCCGCAGGTAACAGGAAGTATTACAGTCTTACCAGTAAAAGCTGGCGATATTATTAAAGCAGGTCAGTTGTTAGCGCGCATCGATACGCGTATGGCAATTCAACAGGCGGCCACTAATCAAGCGCAAGTAACAGCTGCACAGGCGCAATTAAGCGCTGCTCGTAAAGAATATGAGCGCAAACACAGATTGTATGAAAAGCAATATATCAGCCAAGCGGCGCTAGATAGTGCTGAGTCAGATTTTAAAACTGCAGAAGCGCAAACTAAAGCACAGCTTGCACAAGCTGGCATTTCGAATGTTACAGCAGGGTTGCATACCATCTATGCGCCTTATGCTGGTGTAGTGGCAGAAGTGATGACTGAGGTGGGTGGTATGGCGATGCCAGGTCAACCAATATTGTCGCTATATGATCCAAGCAGATTTCGTGTGACTGTGAATGTGCCACAAAGCCAGCAGGCTAATTTGAAAGCAAGTGCCAATATAAAAGTAATGATTCCTGCAGCCACTCTAAATGAACGAAATTTAACGAGCGTTCAGATGATCGTGTTGCCTACGGCAGACGCTATTAGCAATATGATGATGGTGCGCATAACCTTGCCTCAAAATCAGTCTAGCCTTAAACCTGGAATGTTCGCACGCGCCATGTTGCCTATCACTGCTGTAAAAGGTAAATCACAAATATTGGTACCTTTTAAAACAATTATCAGACGTAGTGAATTAGTAGCGGTTTATGTCGTAGATAAGCAAGGCCATCCTCAGTTAAGGCAAGTTCGACTAGGCCGTAAGCAAGGTGAGAATGTCGAGATATTTGCTGGTTTACGTGTTGGTGAGTTGGTCGCGTTAGACCCAATCATAGCTGCAAATGTTAAGTAGGAAGATTTGTGACTACTAGCCAAGATGAAATCGAAGACACTAAATTAGGCAACCCTCTGTTAGGAAGCTCTAAATTAGGTGCATCTGGCCGTATCGCAAGATACTTCCAATCAGCCCAAATAACTCCATTGATTGCGTTGGTAGCATTGCTGCTAGGCTTATTTGCAGTACTAGTCACCCCACGTGAAGAAGAGCCACAAATCAATGTAACGATGGCGAATGTGCTCATTCCATTCCCTGGCGCTTCAGCTAAAAATGTCGAGCAAATGGTTTCAGTTCCAGCAGAGCAAGTGCTCTCGCAAATTGCCGATATAGAACATGTCACTTCGGTTTCTCGCCCAGGTATGTCGGTGATTACCGTACAGTTTCAAGTAGGTGTACCGCGCACAGAAGCCTTGGTGCGCTTATACAATACTATACAATCTAATCAGGATTGGCTTCCAAAAAATCTAGGCGTGGGCGAGCCTATCGTGAAACCTAAAGGCATTGATGATGTGCCAATTTTAACCGCCACTCTATACGCCAAAAATAATCAAGATGGAGCTTTTGAGCTTGAGCGCGTGGCGCATGCGTTAGAGGCAGAAATTAAACATGTAAAAGGTACGCGTGAAGTTGTAACGCTTGGTGGGCCAGGCCGTGCAGTAAATATTGATGTTGACCCAGTACGCATGGCTGCCGCAAATATTACTATCACAGATATGCGACGTGCATTGCAATCAGCAAATCTAGGCGCACCGTTGGGTGTAGTAACGAATAACAATCAGTCTATCGCAGTTGAAGTAGGCAAGTATTTTACTGATGCTAAAGATATTTCTGAACTAGTGGTTGGTTTGCATGATGGCCACCCAGTTTATTTGGGCGAAGTTGCCGAAGTTAATGAAGGGCCACCACCAGCGGAGCGTTATGTTTGGTATGGTGAGGCGGGTGAAAATACAAAAGAATATCCAGCAGTTACGCTTAGTGTGACTAAAAAACCCGGCCAAAATGCTGTAGCTGTAGCTGATGCAGTGATCAAAAAAATTGATAGCTTAAAGAATATTCTGATTCCTTCTGGTGTTGAAGTAAAAATCACCAGAAATTATGGCGAAACGGCTAATGATAAGGCCAAAAAGCTAATACAGAAGTTGATATTTGCGACCTCTGCAGTGATACTTTTAGTATTTTTCGCACTTGGTCGTCGTGAAGCAGCAATCGTTGGAGCAGCAGTTATCTTGACCTTAATGGCAACATTATTTGCTTCATGGGCTTGGGGTTTTACACTAAATCGCGTTTCATTATTCGCTTTGATTTTCTCAATTGGTATCCTGGTGGATGATGCCATCGTAGTGGTTGAGAATATTCATCGACACATGAAACTAAATCCTGCGGCAAGTTTAACGGATATTATTCCGACTGCAGTAGATGAAGTAGGCGGGCCTACAATTCTAGCGACTTTGGCTGTTATCGCCGCATTATTGCCGATGGCATTTGTGAGTGGATTGATGGGTCCGTATATGAGTCCAATCCCCATCAACGCCAGTATGGGTATGCTGATTTCATTAGCTGTGGCATTTGTCGTTACACCTTGGTTGTCACGCCTTTGGTTGCGTCATTCTCACCATGAAGATACAGTAACTAAATGCATTGCCCCTGTGTTTACAAGACTATTTACACCGTTTTTGGATGATAAAAACGGCAAAAAAAATAGGCGTAAGTTAAGTTTTTTTGTCATTGGTTTAATTTTGCTTTCACTCGTTTTGCCAGTTGGAAAATTAGTAGTAATGAAAATGCTGCCGTTTGATAATAAATCTGAGTTTCAGGTAGTAGTCGATATGCCAGCAGGAACGCCGCCAGAAAGAACAGCCAGCGTTTTGCATGCCATGACGTCGTATTTGGCCAGAGTTCCAGAAGTTACTGATTATCAAGCTTATGTAGGACTTGCTGCACCGATTAATTTTAATGGATTGGTACGCCAATACTATCTTCGAGAAGGTGGTGAAGTCGGTGACATACAAGTGAATTTAGTTGATAAACATCTTCGTAGTGAAAAAAGCCACGCAATTGCTAGTCGCGTGCGCCCTGAGTTGCAAAAAATTGCTCAAAAAATGAGTGAGGGTAACTATATCGTAAAAGTAAAAGTGGTAGAAGTACCACCAGGCCCACCAGTCATTTCACCTATCGTCGCTGAGATATACGGCCCAGATGATGCCGAGAGATTGAATATAGCTAGACAAGTCCATCACGTATTTGATAGCACTGAAGGGATTGTCGATACTGATGATAGCGGTATTGCAGATGCTCAAAAAATAGAGTTAGTGGTTGATAAGAAAAAAGCTGCTTTGTTAGGCGTGTCACAGGCGGTAATCGTTGGCACCTTGCGTACAGGGTTAGCCGGCGAAGATGTGACCTATATGCACGATGCAAGTAAATACCCTGCTGGAACACGTTTACGTTTACCAGTTGAAGCACAAGGTGATATTGAGGGTTTACTGAAGTTATCGGTCAGTACTACAACAGGAAAATTAGTACCGATACGAGAATTGGTAACGATTGAAGATGCCTTGCGTGAACAACCTATATTCCACAAGGATTTATTGCCGGTAAATTACGTGTTTGGTGATATGGCAGGCAAGCTAGATAGCCCTTTATATGGCATGTTTAGTATGCGTGAAGCTGTGAGCAGGATTAAAGTGCCAGGTGGTAAGTTAGGTGAAACATTTATTTCACAACCGGATGATAACCAACGTTCTTATGCGCTGAAGTGGGATGGCGAATGGCAAGTTACTTATGAAACATTCCGCGATATGGGCGCTGCCTATGCTATTGGTTTGATATTGATTTATCTTTTAGTTGTTGCACAATTCGGTTCATATTTGACGCCCTTGATTATTATGGCGCCTATCCCCCTAACCATTATTGGCGTAATGCCAGGCCATGCATTGCTTGGCGCGCAATACACCGCCACCTCGATGATAGGCATGATTGCACTGGCAGGTATTATTGTCAGAAACTCTATTCTTTTAGTTGATTTTATCAACTTAGAAGTGACATCTGGCAAGCCGTTTAAAGAAGCTGTAGTTAATTCTGCTATTACTCGCGCGCAACCTATTGTACTTACTGCTTTATCTGCGATGCTAGGGGCATTCTTTATTTTGGATGACCCAATATTCAATGGCTTAGCCATTTCATTGATATTCGGTATTTTTGTTTCAACTGTGCTGACTTTAATCGTGATTCCGCTGCTTTATTTCGTGGCATATCGACATAAGTTTAATTAGATAAATTATATTAGGAGATTTACACATGACTTCATGGAAATTGGTTCGTGTTATTGCTGGACTATTGATTTTGTTATCACTTGCGCTGGGCGTTTCGGAAAGCCCGTTATTTGTTAGCAAGTATTGGCTATATTTCACAGCCTTTATCGGCATAAATCTTTTTCAAAGTGGCTTAACCAACTGGTGTCTAATGGAAAATATTATGCGCAAACTTGGTGTACGTGCAGGTTGCTAAGAGGTTCTCGAATCATGATAAAACAAAATATGAATCTATATTTTTCTAAATGGATAATGATAGCGGCGACTTCATCTGTGCTATTTTTGGTAGGGTGCATGCCTTCTGATATACCTTCAGTTTCCCCAAAAGAGGTTGTCACAATGCTCTCTGATAAAAATACCATTATTGTCGATGTACGTGAAGACATTGAGTGGAAACAGCAGCATATCACTGGTGCGATACATATTCCTTTAGCACAAGTTGCAAGCAGGCTAAGTGAGCTTGCACAATATAAAAACAGCAATGTGGTGGTGCAATGCCGCAGTGGTAAGCGCTCAGAAAAGGCCACCAGTACATTGCAAGATGCAGGCTTCACTAAAGTTTACAATCTGACGGGCGGGATTATTGCTTGGGATAAAGACGGCTTGGCAACTACGAAATCTAGATTATAGGAGAAAAAAATGAATAACATGATCTTGAAAATGGTATTAGTTTTGCTAGTGCTGGCAGTGCCAGCTTGTGCTACTAAAATTAGTAATGAAGCCAAAATGGCTAAGTATCTGGATGAAAGCCGCAACACTGCAATGGAATTCAGGACAAAGCTGATGAGCGTGCAAAAATCCCAATTAGAAAGTGTGGGAGCCGAGCATGCCATTCCAGTGTGTAAGGTAGTGGCGCCAGCAATGGCTATGGAATATTCCAAGGATGGGCGTGATCTCAAGCGAGTATCACTTAAAGCTCGTAACAAAGCGCTAGGCTCACCCGATGCTTGGGAAAAAGAAGTGCTAGAGCGTTTTGATAAAGAGCAACGTGAAGGTCAACCTATAGATAAGATGGAAGTATCTACCGTAAGCATGGATTCTGATGGCCGTTGGTTTCGCTATATGAAGGCGATTCCTACTCAAGCGCAATGCCTGCAGTGCCACGGAAAACCTGCTGACATTACTACTAGCATGAAAGCATTGCTGATAAAGGAATACCCAGAAGATAGTGCGACAGGCTACAGTGTTGGCGAAGTTCGCGGAGCAATTTCTATCAAACGTAAGTTAGATGTGGTTTTAAAATAAAACGTAAGGATAAGGCGCTACTATGAAATTGGTTCGTGTTATTGCTGGACTATAAATTCAATTTCCGTTGCCATACTGCGTTGCAAGAAAAAATATTCCCTACAATCAAACATATGCGCTCTCTTATTTTTATACTCGCGCCTTGTTTGGCTCATCGCACCACTGTTCTGGCTTTAGCCAGTTTGCAGTGGTGGTGCCAAGAACTGGTAAAAACTTGAATTTATAGTACCCCCATTAATTTCTGCAAGTGCTTTATGCGCTAATCTAGCAATTGCAGAATGACATGTAGCTGCTTTCAAAAAATTAGCTTAGGCTTTTTTAGCTAATATTTTATTGGCTACTGCAAATACTGCAACACAGATTGCACCAATAATTAGGCCTATAATTGCATCGACCACAATCGGCGATATTGCTGCTAGTAACCATCCAATCAAAGCCATGCCTTGCAAAGACTGGGCGAGATGTTCTGAAAAATGATGAAGCATAGGAACGCCGTGACCAATAATGCTACCGCCTACCATAAACATAGCAGCAGTCCCGACTACCGACAGAGTGCGCATTAAAATAGGCGCAAATGCTAAAATTTTTTCACCAATTTTACGTTGAATTCGCCTATATAAACTCGCTCCCTTTTTAAGCATTAAGTGCAATCCCAGATCATCGAGTTTTACAATACCAGCGACTAGTCCGTATACACCTACAGTCATAATAATAGCGATGGCAGTTACTACCGCAATTTGTTTGCTAAATGATGCTGTTGCCACTGTGCCTAACGTTATGACAATAATTTCACCTGATAAAATAAAGTCGGTACGAATTGCGCCTTTAATTTTATCTTTTTCTAAGACAACTAAATCTACATCAGTATCTGCCATAGCTTCAGCTAGTTCAGCGTTGTGCGTACTATCCTCATGTGTAGTGTGTAAAAATTTATGCGCAATTGTTTCAAAACCTTCAAAGCATAAAAAGGCGCCACCTATCATTAATAGTGGGGTGATGAGCCATGGAATAAAATAACTAATCGCTAATGCAGCAGGCACTAAAATGAGTTTGTTAATAAACGAACCTTTTGCGACAGCCCATACGACAGGCAGTTCGCGCTCGGCGTGTACGCCTGAAACTTGTTGTGCATTAAGTGCTAAATCATCGCCCAACACCCCCGCAGTCTTTTTTGCGGCCACTTTGGTCATGACAGAAACGTCGTCTAAGATGGTTGCAATGTCATCTAAAAGTGCGAGTAAACTACCTGCTGCCATATTATTTCCTTAAAGTTTAATTAACTATTTAGTATTTTACTGGGATTTTTGCTTAATTTTCTTTGTAATGTCCGTCTATGCATATTCAAACTACGAGCGGTGGCCGAAATATTACCATCATGTTCAGCTAAAATGCGTTGAATATGCTTCCATTCAAGCTGATCAATTGAAAGAGGGTTGGTCGATAACTCAACGTTTGTATCGCCGTACTGTTTGGTAAACGCGTTCACAATCTCGTCTGCATCAACGGGTTTAGCAAGGTAATGCGTAGCGCCAAGTTTAATGGCTTCTATCGCGGTAGTAATGCTGGCATAGCCAGTTAGCACCACAATACGAGTTCCCGCCTGTAAGCTGGAGAGCTGGCGGATTAAGACTAGGCCTGAATTACCTGACATTTTCAAGTCCACCACTGCAAATTCAGGTGCATCTTGTTGGGCTAACTCGAAAGCGTTTTCAGCACTATTTGCCGTGCGGACTGAAAATCCACGCTTAGTCATGGCTGGGGCGAGTACGCTTAAAAAATCTGTATCGTCATCCACTAAAAGTAAGGTAGGCTTTTCGTCTGCTAAGTGAGTATTCATAGTGCGACCTTTAATTATTGAGTGCGTAATTTTCTTAATGGTAACTTTACACTGGTTAGCACGCCACCTTCAGAATGGTTATTCAAACTTAGTTCACCATCATAGCGCGCCAATGATGTCTGTGTTAAATAGACACCCAAGCCCATGCCCTCATCATTTTTTGAAGTAAAAAACGGCGTGCCTAACATTTCTTTTGTTTCAGCACTTAAGCCTTTACCAAAATCTCTTATCTGTATTTTTAATACTTTCTCATCCCAATCGGCATTAAACAAAACGCGTTCTGGTGACTCATCGGCAGCGTTATCCAGCATATTTTGAATGGCTTGCGTCAACGTTCTGTCCATCACAATCATCGGGTCAAATGCATTGTTCTTTATATTCACTACAAGTTCGGTCGCTGGGCGCGTATCTCTCCAACGTTGAATGGAGTCCTGTAGAAATTCTCGCAAGGTTAAACCTTGCCCAGCTTCTGCGCGTGCCTGCCCAGCATTGCGAGTGATGCTAGATAATATTTCTTTGCAGCGTGACACTTGTTTTTGCAAAAGAACAAGTTGATGTAATAGTTCAGGTTGATTCGCATACTCCTGCGTCAGTTCATTGCTCACTACTGCTATTGTGGCAAGCGGCGTGCCTAGTTCGTGTGCGGCACTGGTAGCGAGCGTACCTAATGCCAGCATGCGTTCACTTTCCAACACTTTTTCACGTACCTCAGCTATTTTTTTATCGTAATCACGCAAGTTCTGACCAATACGCGCAATAAAAATGGCCACAATAATCGAGCTAATGACAAAGCCTATCCACATGCCAACAAGATGAATGTCTAGCTTTGCATCGCCGTTTGTATGCATATGTAAATGTGAAAGTGGAACGTGATAAAACATTAGCAATGTATAGCAAGCAATGCTTAAGACGGCAATCAGCCAAGCAAAGGCAGCCCGCAAGGCTACCGCTGCTACCGTAATTGGCAATAAAAACATCCATATAAATGGATTGCTGTAACCGCCGCTAAAATAAAAAAGTATCGATAGAGCAATAATGTCGCCAAACAACTGCATCAATAATTCACGAGGTGTGGTTTGCGAAGTTTTTCTTAACCGCCACCAAGCAATCAAACTCAGCAATGCTAGTCCAGTAATTGCCAATACTAGTGGCATAAATGGTATTGGAATGGAAGCTTGATACAAACCGAAAATAACCAAGCTTAGGCAAGTCATTACCACGCCACGCAGCATAATTAAGCGCTGCATGTTTAGTCTAGTTGCATTTGATATTGGTTTTTGCAGTGTATGCATGCGTTTAGTTTAAATCAGTAAAATTAACAGATTAAGTAAAGAACTACATTATAAAACGTTAATGAAAATAATACCTTAAGCCTGTCTAATATTCACCTGTGGCATATTGTCGCGCGACAATATACCACATTCCGCTTAATTAATTTCTCTAATACAATCGCGAAATATTAAAAATAACTCTTATATTCAAGGGGCGGATGAAGTGAAAAAAATAGCATTTGCAGTATTTTTGGCTTGTAATAGCGGGCTATTAATGGCGGAGGATGCCTCAACTGAGCGCCTGTCAGAGCAGGCAAAAACCAATCTGGCAGAAGTAGAAGGGGCCTCTGCAACAGAATTAATGCCTATACAAATTCGTGCTGAAACAGACAAATCGGCTATTCCACTAGATTTTCCTGTTTCGGCTAGCAGTCGCTTGGGGTTAACCATGCAAGAAACACCAGCAAGTATAGATGTAATTACAAGTGAGCTGATGCGTGAGCGCGGCAATACCACTACGCAACAGGCCTTAACAAATTCAGCAGGTGTAGTTGCTTCGCAATGTTTTGGCGTCACTTGCGTATCAATGCGTGGATTTTCAGGTGTACTGCAGCCTTTATATAACGGTCTGCGTTATCCTGGGCTAGCTATTACGCCACGTGGAACCTTTAACTATGACCGTATTGAGGTGATTAAAGGCTTGTCCTCCATGCAGCATGGCATAGGTACAGTGGCTGGTGCAGTTAACTTTGTCACTAAAGTAGCAGATGGTCGAGAAGAAAAGGAAGTGTTGCTGGCTTATGACAGATGGAACACCAAAACCATCGGATTAGGTATCGGTGGTAAAGCCGCAGATTCGTTAGCTTACCGCGCAGATATTAGCTACAAGGGTGCTAATAAGGGTTCTTATGGTTGGGTGGATGATTCATCTTATGATTATGCACATTTTACTGGAGAGCTAGCTTTCCAAGCTACCGAGAATTTTAAGATTACTCTGTCAGAAGAGTATTACATCGATAAAGGTGAAGGCTATTTTGGCACCCCACATATCAATGGTCGCATCGTAAGTGGTACGCGCAATAATAATTACAATGTAGAAGATGACAGAATGGATAAAGAAGCGAACTGGACGCGGCTAAACCTTGAATGGAGACCCACAGACAATATTAAAGTGCGCAACGAAACTTATTACAATAATGAAAATAGAGTTTGGAAAAATTCTGAGATCTACACATATAACGCTGTTACTGGTAGAGTGAATAGAGGTGATTTTAATGATATTAAGCACGACCAAAAGCTTTACGGAAATCGTACAGAAGTAAATTTTGATCATCAGTTGGGAGGTATGCGCAATCGTTTTATGGCGGGCTTTGATATTGCACGTAATAAGCATTTGCGCACTAACAACTCGCCTTTTACAAGTCCTGCAAACTCGGTTGACCTCTATAATCCAGATAATGGAGTGTTTATTACAAATTCAGCCTATTTACCTTTTAGAGAAACTGAATTGGTACAAAAAGCATTTTTTATTGAAGATTATTTAAATTTAACTGAAAAGCTTAAATTATCACTTTCTGCCAGACGCGATTATCTAGATTTGCAATCGGATAATTTACGTGCAACAACTCCAGCTAACCCAGCAACATTCAGTCAAGATTTTTCGGGTAATTCATATCGCGTAGGTGTTGTGTATGACATTTTGCCTAACTTAACTGCGTATGGGCAGTGGGCTAACGCACTAGAGCCAGCTTCGCAGTTGGTAACACTAACTTTCGCACAAAGAAACTTTAAATTAGGGCGTGCTAAGCAAAAAGAAATCGGTTTAAAAGGTAACTTGCCAAATAGTTTGGGTGAAGTAACGGTAGCTTTGTTTGATATTAACCGCACTGATGTTTTAACACGTGACCCGCTCAATCCAGCGCAATCCATACAAATTGGCGAGCAAACCTCACGCGGCATAGAGCTTACAGCGACTTTACGTCCAACCGACCAATGGACCATTGAAGGTAATGCTTCAATATTAGATGCACAATTTGATAAATTTTATGAAAGTGTAAGTGGTGTTGCAGTGTCGCGTGCAGGCAATTTGCCGCCAGATGTGCCTGAAAAAACTGCCAATCTATGGCTTACTTATCGTCCTAATGCAGACTGGAGAATTAGTCTAGGCTCGCATTTTGTTGGTAAACGTAGTGGCGATAATGCCAATACTCCCACCAAATATATGGATGGTTATGCTACTTATGATGCAACCTTAGGTTACAAATTAGGTAAAGGTGAGTTGATGCTCACTATGCGTAATTTAACCGATAAACTCTATGCTGACCGCAGTTATAATAATGCCAATCAATTTATGTTGGGTGAGCCAAGAGCTGCAGAAATTTCTTGGAACGCCAAGTTTTAATTTACCTACTAAACAATGGATAACGTTTGAAATATCAGGATTTTATTGTATTACTTTGTTTGGCAGGCTTATCTTGTAGCGCGGACCTGAAAAATACAGCATCTGACAGTAATGCTGAGCTGAAGATGCAATCAGGCCAAGCGCCAGCAATGGCTGGTAGCCGATTACCTCGTTTGCGAAATTTGCCGAATGGTGATGTGCTAATGAGCTGGGTAGAGCCCAAAGGTAAAGGCCATGTGCTGAAATTTAGCGTATTGCATGATGGTAGCTGGATTAAGCAAGGTGAGGTAGCGCAAGGTGAAAATTGGTTTGTGAATTGGGCGGATTATCCATCTGTGGTTGCGATTGATAAGCAATTTTGGGTCGCGCATTGGTTAGTTAAGCAGCAAGGAGGCAAAAATTTTGACTACGATGTGGCGTTGGCAATTTCAAATGATGCAGGTAATACGTGGCGAGAGATTGGTCACCCGCATCGTGATAAAGGTGTGGCGGCGGAACATGGCTTTGCGACAATTTTTGCTGATGCTGGAGAAGCTGGCATTGTGTGGTTGGATGGCAGAGAATATGTCAAAAAAGAAGACAAGGTTGCAGGTTTTAAAAAAACCATTCGTCCAGAAAAGTCTGGAAATTTTAATTTGCGTTATACCCGCATTCACCGCGATGGCACGATGGAAGCAGAGCAAGTGTTGGACGACAATACTTGTACCTGCTGTTGGACATCTGTTGCTAGCACGCCAAAAGGGGCAGTGGTAGCGTGGCGCGGACGCACCGATGGCGAGATTCGTGACAATCGCGTGGCACTTTTGCGTGATGGGAAATGGTCGACTCCTGCAGCCTTAGGTGCAGAGGGATGGAAGATTGAAGGATGTCCTGTTAATGGCCCAGCAGTTTCAGCGCGTGGTATGCAAGTGGCTGCTGCCTGGTTTACCGCTGAGGGTGACCGTTCACGCGTAAGAGCAGCCTTTTCTAAAGACGGTGGGAAAAGCTTTAGTAAGCCAGTCGATATTGATGAAGCTTCACCACTTGGACGGATTGGCGTAGGTTGGAAGGATGATAATACGGCGGTTATATCTTGGATGACTGCAACTGATAGTGTGAGTAAAAAATCAAGTTTGGCACTTCAAACCATTAATATGGATGGCAGGTCTGATTCGATAAAGCATGTTTTAGAAATTAGTGCAGGCAGAGATACTGGCGTGCCACAGATGGTTGCGCATGGTTCAGGATTGGTGCTTGCATGGACAGGCGTTTCTCCAAGTTATGGTGTGCAAACAGCATTGATGAGTTGGGATGATTTACAGAATAAAAAAAATTTCAAGTCTGCGTTCTTATCAAAAATTGCATTTTTGAGGCATAATACACATCCATTTACGCCAATTATCTGTGGCCAACAACATTGAATGTGATATGAATGTCTGAGTACTTTAGCAATATAAGCTGGGATAAATTATCTGGATTAATATTTGTATTAGCCATACATGGCGCATTACTATATGCGGCGATGAGCTATAAGCTAATTCCGCCACCGCAAGAAGCGGTGACTTTGTTTGTGAATCTGATTAATCCGCCACAAAAAAAAGAAGAGCCTCCACCACCTGAGCCACCTAAACCGCCGCCAAAAAAAGTTGAGTTGGTGAAAGAAAAGCCAATCGTTCGCCCGCAACCAGCGCCAATATTAGTGGCTGAAGCGCCTGTGATTTCAGCGACTGAGCCCGTTGCTCCACCTCCGCAGCCCATCATTGAAGAGCCACCTGCCCCCGTGATAGAAGAGCCGGCAAAGCCAGTAGGGCCTGTTGTGATGTCTTCAGAATTGTCTCTGGCTTGTCCAGACCGTAATCCGCCGAATTACCCTGCAATTTCTCGTCGATTAGGTGAGCAAGGACAGGTTAAGCTGAAAGTGGAGCTGGATGAAGCTGGACGGGTTATTTCTGCGCGGGTGGTCGAGAGCTCTGGCTATAAGCGTTTGGATGAGGCAGGTTTGGCGGCTGTTAAAAGTTGGCGGTGTAATGCAGCAACACGTGATGGTAAGGCAGTGCGTGCTGTCGCTTTGCAACCATTTGATTTTATTTTGAATTAATTTAAATATAGTGATTTTGATTATAAAGGTAGGTTGATATGTCACAAGAATTGGGCGCTGCAAACTTTATTGCAAATGTGGATACCGTTGGTAAGGCTGTATTGGTATTTTTATTAGTGTTATCAGTGGCTACCTGGTATTTAATTGTTACCAAAGGCTTAGCTAATTGGCTGGAAGCGCGCCGTGCTAAGATATTTTTAGCTCAATTTTGGCAACATCATTCTTTAGAAGCTTTGGCTAATAGTTTTAAGAAAGTTAAGCCGAATAACGCTTTCGCTAATTTGGCAGATGAGGGACTAACAGCGCTAAGTCATGCTCGTAGCCATGGTGTTCAAAAGCTCTCCGATGCAGGTGGCATGTCTGAGTTTATGACACGTGCTTTGCGTAATGGTATTGACCAAGAAACAGCACGAACTGAAAATGGACTGACTATATTAGCGTCTGCTGGCTCTGCCTCACCATATATTGGTTTGTTTGGTACGGTTTGGGCAATTTATCATGCCTTGGTGAATATAGGTCTTTCAGGCCAAGGTACGTTGGATAAAGTAGCTGGCCCTGTAGGCGAGGCGTTAATTATGACTGCGATAGGCTTGGCTGTGGCGATTCCAGCGGTGTTTGCCTACAACGCATTTAATCGCCGAAATCGTATGTGGCTTGCTAAGTTAGACGCCTTTGCGCATGACTTGTTTGTGATGTTGACGATGAGTCATGCTGAAGAAAAAAGCAAACCAGAACTCAAGTCTGTGGGCGAAGCATCATGAGCTTTGGCAGTTTTAATTCACAGCAACAGCATTCGGTAAAGGCGGAAATTAATGTCGTGCCGCTAGTGGATGTGATGTTGGTGTTATTGGTGATATTTATTATCACTGCGCCTTTACTCACGCATTCAGTCAAAGTTGATTTGCCAAAAGCGTCAAGTAACCCCAATATTACTAAACCAGACCATGTGGAACTTGGTGTTAAAACGGACGGTAGTTTGTTTTGGAATGGCGAGTTAGTCACAAAAGAAACGCTAGCACAGCGCTTTGCCATTGAAGCAAAAAAAGAACCGCAACCTGAAGTGCATATCAAAGCGGATAAATTGACGCATTATGAAAATGTAGCAATCGTGATGTCTGAAGCAGCTAAAACTGGTTTAGTTAAAATTGGTTTTGTGACTGATCCTTCACTTAGTCAGTAGCACTTAGCCAGCAATCTTCAATGCCCCAACATTTAAATTCACCAAGACCAGTATAATGTTTTGTGCATGAAAACTTTAGTTAAGTTAATACTATTATTGGCATGCACGCAGCTTTTTGCACATGAAGAACATACTAAACCCTTAAAATCTAAACTTGCAATTAGTGTGGCTTTTGATGCGCAAGGGGGGTTGTGGCGTGCTAGTGTTAAAAATAATTTTGTAGTGGTGGATGTTAGCCACGACTTAGGCAAAAGCTTCTCTAAACCAATTCAAATTAACCCGAAACCACAAAAAATTGCTGCAGATGGTGAGGCTAGACCAAAAATTGCAATTGGCCCAGAAGGTAATATCTACCTCTCTTGGACCGAGCCGCTAAAAAAACCATTCTCAGGTTACATTTGGTTTGTACGGTCGATAGATCATGGTGAAACTTTTGAGAAACCTTATATCGTACATCAGGATCGCACTGAAATTACCCATCGATTTGAAACGCTTAATGTGTCGCCTAATGGAAACATCACTATTTCTTGGGTTGATAAGCGTGATTTAATTGCCGCTAAAGCATCTGGCAAGCCATACGATGGCGCAGCAATTTATTATGCAGTTTCAACTGATAAAGGCGTAAGCTTTGCGCTAGAACAAAAGCTTGCCGATAGTAGTTGTGAATGTTGTCGCATAGCTCTTACAAACAAATCGGATGGTGCAAATTTAAATAGTACGGTGGTTGCAATGTGGCGGCATGTGTTTGAAGGTAGTGAACGCGATCATATGATTGCTGAAATCCCACTCAGCACAGACAAAAAACCTGTTATCAAACGTGCTACTTTTGGTCGCTGGAAGATAGATGGTTGCCCACATCACGGTGCCGCATTGACTAGTGGTGGTGAAGGTAAAGATTGGTGGGGTTACCACATGGCATGGTTTGATGGTGGTAATGATGATTCAGGAAAAAAAGCCAGTTTGTTTTATGCGCGTATGGACGGCGAAGCTTGGGTTCCCTCACCTGCTAAAAAATTTGGTAGTCATAAAAAACAGGCGGGCCACCCGTCGTTGCTAAGTATCGGTGAACAAGTTTGGCTGGTTTGGCGTGAAACCGAAGCTAAAAACAACACGATTATGATGCTATTTTCAGACGATGGTGGTAGAAACTGGGGTGAGGCTAAAATGATTGCCAGTACAGCAGATAAGGCTGATTATCCACTATTGATAGCTAAAGATAAGCAGCCATATTTAGCTTGGAATACTGCTAAAGATGGTTTTCTGATATTAGGGCTGTAATTGCTAGAGTTAATTGCATAATCTAGTTTGTTGCAGATTGACTCTCCGAGGTGTCAATATCCATAAAATAGCTGATTCTATTGCGCGGCCTTAAGTAATCTAATACGTCTGGAGGAAGTTGGTTTGGCCGTAAGCAGGTGCTGATACTCACGCTTGGCTCTTCACGTAAATCAAGTATCAACGGTTCTTTTCGTGTGGCTTGTTTGTCATGCAACATTACAAATGGTCGTAAAGGCTTGTTAGGGTTCACTGATATAACAATTGCATGAATGCCAGTAGATAGTTGAACGATGCTGCCTGGTGGGTAAATGCCGAGTGATTTTATTAAACGTTTTAATAAAGAATCGTCGTATTTTGAGCGCTGATGTGCGTATAAATAAGCTAAGGTTTCATAGGGAGTTTTAGCAAGCAAGAAGTTGTTAGGGTTGCATAGATTGTCATAGTTATTGACTAGCGCAATCAAGCTGGAAAGCGGGTCTATTTGTTCAGCCTTCAAATGTTTTGGATAACCTGAACCATCAATGCATTCATGATGCTGCAAGATTATTTTACCGATACGCATAGGCAGACCAACTTCTTTGGCTATTCTTGCGCCAAATTCGCTATGTTGCTCATAGTGTGCTTGTTCTGATTTTGTTAGCGGATCTTTCTTCATTAAAATTTTATCTGTAATCTCTGCTTTACCAATATCATGAAACAGTGCAGCCATGCCCAGAAGTTTCGCATCTTCTTTAGACATTTCAATAGCCTTGGCCATAATAAGTGCAAGTACCGTGACGTTGAGAGGGTGCTGATAATTGGCATCGCTTGAACGATTACCATTAAGTGCGTGAACAGCTATGTCGCCTTCTGTTAGGGCAGTATCCACCATGTCATTTATAATAAATTCGGCTTGTTCTATAGATGCTTGAGGTGATGAAAGAATATTGCGTGAAATCTGCCGAGTCATATCACTGACGATGACGAATTTCTTTTCATTTTCATCAATAACACGGTGTAGTTGCTTTAGCCGCGCATTTTTGACCGTGGCTTGTGATTTTGCATCGTCTTCTGAGACAGTATGATTGGTGATGACGGATGTAGCGGTGGTGGTGGCAACAATTGCAGGCATCGGTAATGGCAGACAATCGCTACGAGCTGGGTCATAACGTAGTCTTTTTAGACCTGTTTTTTTGATTTTATCAATTTGCTCTGCATCTTTAATTTTAAAGTTACTGACTGTGAATGGATGATCCATCCAACCCAAGTCGAGGTGAATATACATACCGATTTGTAATTGTTCTACAGCAATTACATGTGGTTGATTAGTTTGCATTTTAATGACCTATCTCTGGCATGTTCTGTTTTATAAATTTTGTTTACTTGCTGCTAGTAATTGAGTGAATTCTATAGTTGTCAAAGGCTTGCTGTACAGATAGCCTTGAGCTTCTTTGCATCCCATATCCTTCAAAAATTTAGCTTGGCATAATGTTTCTACGCCCTCAGCGATTACGCTAAATCCTAAACTGCCTGCCATTGCATAAATAGCATTCGCAATAGCAGCGTCATCTAAATCATTGGGTAAATCACGGACAAAAGATTGGTCGATTTTGATTTTATCTAGCGGCAATCGTTTAAGGTTTGATAGTGATGAGTAACCTGTACCAAAGTCATCAATGGCTAAGTTAAGACCAAGCTGCTTGATGCGGTTTAAAGTGTCAATGACATGTTCAGTATTTTGCATTACCGTGCTTTCGGTAATTTCAAGCTCTAAGATATTCGGGTCACAATCCGTTTCAATTAAAATCCCATAAACGGTGTCTGCGAAGTTACTGCGCATAATCTGAACACCAGAGGCGTTGACAGAAATCCACCGCATCTTGCTGGTATCATTTATCCATTGCTTAGCTTGTAATGCTGCTTGACGCAACACCCATTCACCAATTTGCACTATCAGACCTGTTTCTTCTGCAACAGGAATAAATTTAGCTGGAGAAACCAAGCCTAATTCAGGATGATGCCAACGTATGAGAGCTTCAGCGCCAATAATGTCACCAGAAATAAGGGATACCTGAGGCTGGTAATACACTTCAAATTGATTGCGTTCTAGCGCACGGCGAAGTTGCGTTTCCATAGTAAATCGTTCAACAGCTTTTTTGCTCAGTTCGTCGGAATAAAAACAGTAGTCATTTTTACCTTTATTTTTAACCTGGTACATTGCAATGTCGGCTGCTTTTATTAATCCATCAACATCGTTGCAATCTTTGGGGAACATGGAAATACCAATGCTCGCACTGATAAAAATTTCTTTACCATCTATGATAAATTCAATTTCCAGCGCCTTATTAATCATTTTTGCCACGACTGCAGCTTTTTCTGGATTTTCTATTTGGTCCATCATGACGACAAACTCATCACCGCTCAGTCGGGCGACTATGTCACTTTCTCGCACAGTTCGGCTGATTCTTCTAGATGCTTCATACAGTAATTTATCACCTACTTGGTGGCCAAGACTGTCGTTAATTGCTTTGAAGCGGTCGAGATCAATAAATAGCAGTGCAATTTGGTTATTTTCGCGTTCAGCGCGCTTAATGGCATGATCCAGTAATTCGTTTAAAAGATGATGGTTAGGAAGCCCAGACAGGGTGTCATGGTTAACAAGGTCATGTAGCCTATTTTGCGAATGCTTGATATCAGAAATATCTGCAAAAACACCTACGTAGTTAAGTACTTGGCCTTCAGAATTCTTGACAGCAGTAATCGTCAGCCATTCATAGTAACTCTCGCCACTTTTGCGCTTATTACACACTTCACCATGCCAGCGACCTTCAAGTTTTAGTGTGTTCCACATTTTCTTGTAAAAATCTTCATCCTGGTTTGCAGATTGCAATATTTTTGGAGAAAATCCTAGAACATCTTTTTCTGTATAGCCGGTAATCTCAGTAAAACCCTTATTAATCCCCACGATTCTAACTTTTTCATCAGTGATCATAATGCCTTCACTGGCGCTATCAAAAGCTATTTTGGCTTGGTGTAGTCGTTTGCCAGTGTTGTCTCGCTGAATGGCTACACCCAATGATCTACCTACAGCCATTAAGGAGCCAAGTTCTTGTGGCGTGGTTTTAATTAATTCATGGCAGCGCTCAATGATGATGTTCCCCCACCATTCTTTATCTGAAAAAAGTGGGACGATTGCGATTGATTTTGTCGCAAATTGTTTTAGTATTTTTCGCTCAGCAGTCGGCAAGTCGCTAATGTCACCAAAAACAGGGTTGCCAATTTGAAGAGCATCTTTCCAGCGAATCAATCGCTCATCATTAAAGTTTATGGCTTCAAGTTTGTTATCAGAAGTCATTAAGCCAGGTGCTGACCATTTAAATAGGGTCTTGGAATGCGCAGGGAAACAGGTATCCGTAGAATTAATATTTTTTAAAATTGAAGCGCGACTAAAACGTAATGTGAGACATATTTGCTGTAACACCATGGGTGCAACAGTCTCCCAAGAGTCAGCTGAATGTAGAAGCCAATCACATGAAATGAGGCCGTCAAGCATTGCACTTCGGTCGCTTAAATCATTTTCAGCCGCTTTTCGCTCGGTAATATCACGACCAAGTGTTACTAGACCATGTCGACTTCCATTGTCATTAAATAGAGGAACTTTAATAACATCTAGTACTTTTTCACCACCTTGCGGAAGTGAAATAACCTCTTCATTTCTCACGGCTATGCCTGTTCGCCAGGCGTTATCGTCAGATAATTTTGAGTGTCGAAAAGCCGCTTTGAACGAGGGGTCTAATAAATTGGAGAGCTCAGTATCTGTTTTATTGCGAAAGTCTTCAGAGTTGATTTGGAAAAGTGCTAGACCACTAGTGTTAGCTTCAATCCAACGATTCTTTTCATCTTTAAAGCATATAAAATCAGGGCTTGCATCAATTAGATTCCGTAATAGTTTTTCTGTATTTCTTAATTGCAATTCAGTATTTACACGGTCCGTGATGTCATGCATGTGGAACACATAGCCAGATTGCTTATTATCTTGCACCGTGTTATTAGAAGTAAATACTTTTAGTGTGCGAAGTTCATCTCCAGAGGCGTACTGCAAAACAAATTCTGTGCTTGGGTTTTTTAATTCAGCAGCTATTCGCTTATGAATAGCTTTAGGTAGATGACCGATTCCAGCAGCTACTTGCTGTAAATCTAGATTGAATATTTCGCGCGCGTAGGGGTTGGCATAGCTAACGTGGCATTTAGCGTCTGTAGTGATGATAGCCACACCTTGAAGCGAACTCAGTAAATGCCATGCAAGCGTCAGCTCATTAGCAATGAAGCTATTAAGATCGGTATTTTGATCAGAGTCTGACTGCACTGGTTTTAAGTGTTTTAGCTTTTTCACTTACGTAAATTATCTCTATTTAAATAGCTTAATGCATATAAATACAACGTAATGATAACCACTACTATTTATATAGGAATAAATGGTTATCATTCGTTATCGGCAGGGATTTACAAACCTTTAAAGAATATACGCTTAAGGTAAAAAATTCATAGATTAATTAGGGTGGGAATTTGAGCTTAATTCAACGGATTACAGTTACATACACCAAACTTTAGAATTGTGGCTTAATTCCATCCAAATGGCCCAAGCGCTTGCCACGCTTAATAGTAAGCCGGCAAGGCGCATGCCATAGGGCTCTACTAAGTTAGTTTTAAGTTTTAACCATAGCCAGGGTGCAAAAAACAGAGATAAACTAGAGCCTATTGCAAACGCCGCCATGCTGAGAGCGCCACCTAATGGCTCGCCATTAAAAGATGCAATAATGAGCGCTGAATAAAGTAAGCCGCAAGGCATCAATGCCCAAAGCATACCAATGTAAAAGTGACCGCCATTAACTAAGCTTAATTTTTTTACTTGGTGCCAAATTCTTCGCCCTGCTTGATCAACCCAAATGGGTTGGCGCGCATAGATGATTAGCAGTGCACCCCAGAAAAAAACCAGTACATGAAAGAATGTCCACAATGGATGAAGTACTGCGCTGTAGGTAGAAGCCCAAGCGATACTTTGAATTGCAAACGTGGCAATTGCCCCTAATAAAGCATAGCCGCATAATCTTCCCAAGTGATATAGATAAATAGCATGCGGCTTTTCTGGGGATTGTGTAAATGAAGTGCAAGCCGCGCCACACATTGCTACGCAGTGTGGTCCACCAGCCAAGCCCATCAGTAGGGCGCTATAAATTAAAGCTGTTTGCATGAATATTGTTAAAGGAGTAAATGTTAGCTGAAGATTGTATGTATGCTAAATAATTGAAATTGAATGCGAAAAATTTACTCACGTTCTTCAATTATATCTTCTTCGAAAATTCTTCTAGCCTCTTCTTCAATATCTTCAAATTGACCACGATAGACTGCCCACCAAAGACCACCTAGCACAGCAAGCGCCATGACGACAGACAGTGGAATAAGTATATAGAGGATGTCCATTAATTAACCTTAGGTAGTAAGTCATTCGTTAAATCAGAGTTTGAAAACTGGGTTAAGCGTAAAGCATTTGCCACCACAATAAGAGAGCTAATGGCCATGCCTAGGCCTGCTTGCCAGGCCGTTATTAGACCAAAAAACGCTAGAGGAATGCAACTGAAATTGTAAACAATTGCCCATGCGATATTTTGTTTAATGATAGTCATCGTCTTTTTAGCATGTCGAATAAGTTGTGGAATTTGACCAATATCGCCACTTAATAATACATAGTCTGCGTGAGCCAGTGTTAGAGGCACACCTTTACCCATGGCAATTGATGCGTGCGCACTGGCTAAAATAGGACCATCATTTAAACCGTCTCCAACCATCAGTACTTTTTTACCTTGTTCTTTAAGTGCTTGCAAGCGCAGGAGTTTGTCATTTGGATTACATGCCGCTTGAAATTGTGCAATGCCAACCACTTTTGCAGTATTTTCGACGGTGTGCAATTGGTCACCTGACAAAAGTTCGACATCAAGGTATGCATCTTTTAACTGTTTGATTGTTTCTGCAGCATTTACTTTGATCGCTTCTTGCAAGTTAAATGTGGCTAACCAGCCATGTTCATCAGCTAGAAAAACTTGTTGATAACGCTCATTCTTGACTGTGCTTTCATTAAGTTCAAGCCCACAAAATTTTGCAGAGCCGAGTTTTAATTGGCCTATATCAATCATATTATTTATTAATGTGGCGCTCATGCCAGCGCCAACATGCTCTTGAATGTCGGCTAATTCGATAGCTAGGCTTTTTGATAGGTCACGTTGGCGAGCATTCACTAAGGCGCGTGAAACTGGATGCATTGAGTGTTGTGCGATAGCTGCCGCAAGTGCCAATGCTTTATTTTCTGCTAGGCTTTTACTTTCAGTTAGGCTAGTATTTTCAGACAAGCTTGTACTTTCTGAAGGTACATTAATCTCGGTTAAGCCATCTTTATCATGAATAGATTTTACCTCAATGTGATTGTTAGTCAGCGTGCCAGTTTTATCAAAAATAACCGTATCTACGTTGGCAATGCTTTCAATAGCTTGCAAACGCCTGATTAAAATGCCGCGTTTCACAAATGCACTGGCGCTGGCTAGCATGGCAGCAGGTGTTGCCAATGATAAAGCGCAAGGGCAGGTCACTATCAATACAGCTGCGGCGGTCATTAAGGCGCGCCCGTGGTCGATATCCCATAGTAAAGCACCTGCAACAACCGCACTTAGTATCACGAACAATAGAAATGGTCTGGCAACTCTATCAACCAATTGTGATAACCTTGGTTTTTCGATGGCGGCCTGATTGATTAAATTAACAATCTGACCATATTGTGTAGACTCGCCTATGGTTTCAAGTGAAACATTTACGGTCATACCCAAGTTGTAACTACCAGCAATGACTTTATCGTCTAGGTTCTTATGAATAGCTGTTGATTCACCTGTAAGAAGTGATTCGTCTACTTTGGTGGGGCCAGATGTTAACCTGCCATCTGCAGGAAAAGCCTCGCCTATATGAACTCTAACGACATCTCCAACACTTAGTTGACTATTCAAGACGCGACTAAAAGTTCCATCTACATTTTGTCGTTCAATATTTTCTGGGATACGGCTTACTAGGGCTTCCATTGCGCCTAGTGTTCTACTGTGTAGTTTTACTTCAACTAAACGCGCAGATAATAAAAAGAACACAAACATGGTGAGTGAATCAAAATAAACGACATCTCCCCACCAGCCACTAGGATCAAATGTTGCAGCAGAACTCACGATAAAAGTAATCGCGATGCCCAATGCTACAGGTAGATCCATGCTGATACGTCTAAACTTTAGATCACGCCACGCATTAGTCATAAATGTGCTGCTAGAAAACAGCATGACAGGAAGGCTTAATAGCCAAGCGGCCCAGTTTAGTAAATGGTTGATATTACTTTCAATGTCACCTGCTTTGGTAAAATAGCTTGGACTGGCATACATCATTACTTGCATCATACAAAATCCAGCAACCAGCCATCGCCAAAAGGCAGCACGATTTTTAGCTGTAGAATTAAGCTGATTTTCATTATGTGAGGCAGGGCTAGCGCTGTAGCCTAGTGCCTGAATAGCACTTAATATACTTGAAGGTCGCGTTAATTCAGGCGACCACACTACCACAGCACGTTTTTTAGACATACTCACGCGAGTGCTAATAATGCCAGGCAACCCACTCAAGCCACGTTCAACAATACCTGAACACGCTGCACAACGTAAATCATCTAGCAATAGACTCGACTGCACGAGTTTTTGAGAGGGGTCATCGCCAAAGGGTTGGCTAAAGCGTTGCCATTGCTCTTGGGTATCCAGAATTGTCCAAGAAGGATTTGGCGAAATGTCTTCAGTAGCTAAAGTATTTGTCAGCAAAATTCATTCCATGCAGTGTAGTTAATTTGTCGTTGCTTTCGAAAATATGCTGGCAATGAGGCAATTTTCATCAAGTGACGCCGCTTCTATTTTATAGAGCTTTGTCTGTTATTGACATTGATTTAAGTCATTTAGTTTGAGTAAAAATTAGCTAATTGGTATTTTTGTTTAATACCTTAAAACAGCACGCTACTTAGTTTGTGAATTCTACGATTTGTCATAAATATGTAACACCAAAATATTTGGGACAATCTATACTCTCTCCTACATAAAATTACTTTGATGTTAGGACTTGTAATGAAAAATAAAATTGGCAATGAGATGTACTTAGAAAAAGCAGCGAAACTAACTGAAGAAGAAACTGAAAGACTATTAAGCAGATTGCGCGGAAAACCTGCCCGTAGATTCGAAGATAGAAAAGTTTCTACAATAGAGGCTTTAGCGATTCAGCTTCAAATTGATGATGAGCAACTTGCAGAATGGCGAAAAAATATGAGTGAGATGAAAGAAAAAGAAGCTAAAAAATTAAAAGCCAAAGAAGGTAAGAAAGAACAAAAAGAAAAAGATTAACTACCAAAATTCACCCTGCAATTTGGGGTCATCTGCATTAAGCATCGGTTGCTTCGTTAATCCATTGTATTAAAGGATCCCATTGCTCAATATCTTGTGCAACTAGTGATGGGCGCATATCAAAAAGACTAATCCCTAATTCTGCAGCCGTTGCATAAACCTGTGCATTACGCAGATAAGTAAGTACCGGAAAACCAGTCTGCTCCATAAAATCAGCAAGTCCAGCCGCAGCATGGGTACGGTTGTTCACCCGCATGCCAACTAAAGCAACAAATGTTTTATTTTTACGAATTGCCTTTTCTTCAGCAAGTTTATCGAGAAAGTCGCTTGTGGCGCCCATATCAAAAGCGGATGGCTGAATCGGCACAATGATGCAATCAGCTTGCTTGACCGCATCAGCAAGTTTTTCATCTCGAAATCCCGCTGGTGAATCGGTAATGACCCACTCAAACTCTTTAGCAGTTTTATTGCGAGAATTGTAGCTATGTATCAAAGGCATTTCTGAGGGTCTGCGTTGCAACCACTGTGAAGAGGACTGTTGACGATCTAGGTCATTTAGCATGACCTGTCCGCCTAGTGATGCAAAATAACCAGCAATATTAGTACTTAGCGTAGTCTTGCCACAGCCACCTTTAGAGTTTGCAATCAGTATATTTTTCATATGATGGTTCCTAAATGGCAAATATGCCTTCAAGTAAAATAATACTGTAATTTTTAGCTATGCAGTAATTAGATTTATAATATGCTAGCACTATTCACTGGCATACTTGAAAATACATTTCTACAATAAAACTGCGTTGAACAACAATATTCCTTACATGGTAGCCATCATAGGCGCTGGCCCTGCTGGCCTCATGGCTGCAGAAACACTCAGTGCGCAATCTATTGACGTTCATGTATATGACGCAATGCCCAGCGTTGGTCGTAAGTTTTTGATGGCTGGCAAAGGCGGCATGAATATCACTCATGCTGAACCTGCAGAGCAATTCATCACTCGCTACGGTACAAGACAAGATTACATTGCCCCATTGCTTCAGCAATTAAATGCCGTAACCTTGCGTGATTGGGTGCATCATCTAGGCATTGAAACTTTTGTCGGATCATCAGGGCGTGTATTCCCTGCGGACATGAAGGCAGCACCTTTATTGCGCGCATGGTTACATAGATTACGTCATTCAGGTGTGCATTTTCATGTGCGTCATCAATGGCAGGGTTGGGATGCGCAAAAAAACTTATGCTTTCACACGCCACAAGGTGCATATACCACCAAGCCAGATGCCGTTATTCTGGCGCTAGGTGGCGGCAGTTGGGCTAAACTTGGCTCTGATGGGAAATGGCTACCATTACTCAAGCAACAAGGCATCAATGTGGCAACACTCAAACCTGCAAATTGCGGCTTTAATGTTCACTGGAGCGACTACTTTAAAACGCGATTTGCTGGCTCACCGCTTAAAAGCATTACCATCAAATATGAGGACAAACATAATGTCACGCATGAAAAAACTGGCGAAATTATGGTCACATCAAATGGCGTTGAAGGTAGCATGATTTATGCTATTTCAGCAGCACTGCGCGACAAAATTGAAGACAATGACCATGTGCTGGTGTATCTTGATTTGCTTCCACATAAAAATACTGATGCCGTCATTCAAGAGATCGCACACCCACGGGGCGCGCGATCCTTGTCAAGCCATCTTCAAAGTCGGTTGAATTTGAAGGGAGTTAAAGTTGCACTACTTAGAGAGGTGCTCTCTTCTGAAACGTTTGCCGACCCAGTGAAACTTGGCAACGCTATCAAAGCCTTGCCTTTAAAACTTAATTCCACACGCCCCTTGGATGAAGCCATTAGCAGTGCGGGAGGCGTAATGTTCGCAGACTTGAATGAAGATTTAATGCTGACCAAGTTGCCTGGTGTATTCTGTGCTGGTGAAATGCTCGACTGGGAAGCGCCAACAGGCGGCTATTTGCTCACCGCCAGCTTTGCAAGTGGGCGTGTTGCTGGTAATGGCGCTTGGACTTGGTTACAAAAACTTTAGAAAATTTAAACATTCTTTATAAACTATTCCTACTCGAGTCACCCTACAAGCCTTTATTTATATGGATTCCATGGAATTTTATCCATTCAAATCTAGAAAATCTCAATGCGAAAGGATTTCAAATAAAAGTAAGACGAAGCAAGAGGGTAGACTAAAAATACATCTATAATTGTCTGTATTGAAAAACAAGTATTCAACCCCATCTTAGTTTTATAACAACTGAATTGGAGTGAATGATGCGATTTGATAAATTAACAACTAAATTTCAGCAAGCGCTTAACGATGCTCAAAGTTTTGCTGTTGCAAATGACAGTCCAACTATTGAGTCTTTGCATTTACTGGATGCTTTGCTCAAGCAGGATGACGGTGGCACGAATTCACTATTAGCACATGCTGGCGTACATTTGGCACCGCTCAAAACAGGGCTTACAAGCGCCATCACCAATTTGCCAAAATCATCTGATAGTTCAGGAGAGGTGTCTATCTCTCGCGACTTGAATAATCTACTCAATGTTACTGATAAATTAGCATTAAAACGTGGCGATGGGTTTATTGCCAGTGAGATGTTTTTATTGGCTTTGGCTGATGATAAAGGTCCAGCGGGGAAACTACTTAAAACGCATGGTTTATCTAAAACTGCTTTAGAGCAGTCCATTAACGAGGTGCGAGGTGGTGAGCATGTAAATGAGTCTGATGCTGAATCTAACCGAGAAGCCCTCAAAAAATATACGCTAGACCTAACCGAGCGTGCAAAACTGGGCAAGCTAGATCCGGTAATCGGGCGTGATGACGAAATTCGCCGTGTGATTCAGATTCTTGGACGCCGTACCAAAAATAACCCGGTATTGATTGGCGAACCTGGTGTAGGTAAAACAGCGATTGTAGAAGGTTTAGCGCAACGTATTGTGAATGGTGAAGTGCCTGATTCACTCAAGGGTAAAAAGGTCCTATCTTTAGACATGGCGGCTTTGCTGGCAGGTGCCAAATACCGTGGTGATTTTGAAGAGCGATTGAAAGCGGTACTTAAAGAATTGTCGCAAGATGAAGGCCAAACCATAGTTTTTATTGATGAAATTCACACAATGGTTGGCGCAGGCAAGGCGGAAGGTGCTATGGATGCAGGCAATATGCTCAAGCCTGCCTTAGCGCGCGGAGAGTTGCATTGTGTAGGCGCGACCACTTTAGACGAATACCGTAAATATATTGAAAAAGATGCGGCTTTAGAACGTCGCTTTCAAAAGGTGTTGGTGGACGAACCGGCCGTTGAAGCGACCATTGCGATTTTGCGTGGCTTGAAAGAGAAGTATGAGTTGCACCATGGCGTTGAGATTACCGACCCAGCGATTGTGGCTGCGGCAGAACTTTCACATCGTTACATCACTGATCGTTTCTTACCTGATAAAGCGATTGATTTGATTGATGAAGCGGCTTCGCGCATCAAGATGGAGATTGATTCTAAGCCAGAAGTGCTTGATAAGCTTGAGCGCCGTTTGATTCAGCTTAAAATCGAACTAGAGGCAGTTCGACGTGAGAAAGATGAAGGCAGTAAAAAACGTTTTGACTTGATTGAAGAAGAAATTGTTAAGCTAGGAAAAGAATATGCGGATTTGGAAGATATTTGGAAGGCTGAAAAAGCTCAAGTCCAAGGCTCTTCACATATTAAAGAAGCCATTGAGAAAGTTAAATTTGAAATGGAAGAAGCCACCCGTAAAGGTGAGTGGCAAAAAGTCTCAGAGTTGCAGTATGGCAAACTACCATCGCTTGAAACTCAGTTGAAACAGGCTTCAAGCACCGAAGCAACTTCAACGCAAACAAAAAACAGAATGCTGCGCACAGAAGTGGGTGCAGATGAAATTGCCGAAGTCGTCAGTCGTGCCACGGGTATTCCTGTATCTAAAATGATGCAGGGTGAGCGTGGAAAACTACTAACTATGGAAACTAAATTGCATGAGCGAGTGGTTGGGCAAGATGAAGCCGTGCGACTTGTGTCGGATGCGATTCGTCGTTCACGTTCTGGCTTAGGCGATCCGAGCCGTCCTTATGGTAGCTTCTTGTTTTTAGGCCCAACCGGCGTGGGTAAAACCGAGCTTTGTAAAGCATTGGCGGGGTTCTTATTCGATAGTGAAGATCACTTAATTCGCATTGACATGAGTGAATTCATGGAGAAACACTCGGTAGCACGTATGATCGGTGCGCCTCCTGGCTATGTTGGTTATGAAGAGGGCGGAACCTTAACCGAGGCCGTACGTCGTAAACCATATAGTGTGATTTTGTTGGATGAGGTTGAAAAAGCCCATCCAGATGTATTCAACGTACTTCTACAGGTTCTGGATGACGGTCGTTTAACTGACGGCCAAGGTCGGACAGTAGATTTTAAGAATACTGTCATTATTATGACCAGTAACTTAGGCTCACAAATGATACAAAGCATGTCAGACCAAGATTACCAAGTAGTCAAATTGGCAGTGATGGGTGAGGTAAAAACACACTTTAGGCCGGAGTTCGTCAACCGTATTGATGAAGTAGTCGTTTTTCATGCATTGGATGAGTCAAACATTAAATCAATTACGGCTATTCAACTGCAGTATTTGGCTAAACGCTTATCTGCAATGGACATGCAGATGGAAATTAGCGATGCAGCTATTGCAGAAATTGCCAACGCTGGTTTTGATCCTGTATATGGTGCAAGACCACTTAAGCGTGCGATTCAGTCTGAAATTGAAAATCCATTAGCCCGTGAAATATTAACAGGTACTTTTGCCGCTAAAGATATTATCAAGGTTGATGTGAAGGCAGGTAAGATAGTGTTTTCAAAGTAAGTGGTTTAATTTATAGCGGCATTGGTGAGGGATTTTTTTGCTAAGAGACTCTTTCGGATACAATTTTTTTTGGGTTTTGCTCGCTGTGCTTTTAATGACAGTTAGTTCTGCCAATGCCGAATTTAGTCGCTACGAACTAGAAACATTTGATAATGAACCGCCGGTTACCAAGGATTTATTGATGCGGGCGAATGTGCTGCTAAGTGACGAAGTTGATCTAGAAGCGAGCTGGAAGGCTGCTAGTATGTATTGTCAAGCGGCTCGGCATGGTAGCGCAGAGGGCGTCTATAGGTTAGGTATGCTATATGCGTTTGGGCGAGGTGTCCCAGAACGTCGCAACTATGCAGCAAACTTGTTTGGTATCGCCTCTAACCATGGGCATTATGAAGCACAACAAATGCTCGAAACGATTCAAATTAAAACTTTGGATACACCTCCGTGCGTGCTTGAGTCTTTAGCGCCAGAAAAAGCACCTATTTCAAAAGTAACGCTTATCGAAAGTACGCTTGAAATTGATCAATATATTGCCAAATTACCCAAAAATAAGCGTTGGGTATTGCATTTAGTGAACACTATCTCTAAATGGTACAAAGTAGATGAGAAATTGGTGTTATCCATTATTTCGGTCGAATCTAATTTTTTGAATGAAGCAAAGTCACATAAAGACGCACATGGATTAATGCAACTTATACCCGATACTGCAGAACGCTTTAATGTTAAAAATGCTTTTGAGGCTAGCCAAAATATAAGGGGAGGCGTAGCTTATTTACGTTGGTTATTAGCCTATTTTAAGGGAGATGTAACGCTTGCGATAGCTGCTTACAATGCTGGAGAGGGAGCTGTGAATAAATTCAAGGGCATTCCACCATATGCAGAAACACGTCAATACGTTAAAAAAGTACAAGCACGCTATCCATTTAAAACTCACCCGTTTGATGCAAGTGTTGTTGCACCTTCACCAGTATTTAGGGAACTTAATGTCAAACGACAAGTCCGGTAGTAGGAGTAGAATAACAAGCAAGCTAAGTAAAATTTAAGTTCTGAGATGGGTCATCTCGAAGGATAAGCATCATGCTATTTAAACAATATTGTCAAAAAATGATACTTTTGCTTTTATGCATATCTGTGCTTGCAGGTTGCGCCACACAATCTGTGCAGAAGCCCCCGCATATTGAACGCATATCGGAAGAAGAGCTGCAGCGCATTATGGTAAAGCCCGTAACAGCTATAAGTTTAGAGGAGATTGTAGTGCTATCTAACCAAGGAGTAGCTCCTGCAGCAATTATAGAAAAAATCAAAGCGAGCAATTCTTATTATCCGCTTTCACCTACTCAAACGCTTGAGTTAAGCAAGCAAGGCGTGAGTAGTGAGGTGCTAGATTATATGTATAGTAGCCATGATGCGAAAGTGCGTAATAATGTCGCTGAAGAAATCAATAAACGTGAAAGACAGAAAGTAGAAGAGGTGGAAAGGATCAGGCGTGAGCAGCGCTTAATGCGTGCATATGATCCTTTCTGGATGGGTCCTAGGTTTGGTCGTTTTGGATATGGTCCATTTGGTCCAGGCTTTGGTTGGGGCGGTGGTTTTGGCCATCCACTTGGTTGGTGGTAGTCATTATGTGCTCGCAGATTGAGCCATTCTCGTTAGTAGCGATTTTTAATATTCACTTATTAGATATGTTCAAGTGCAACAAATAACACATCAAATTACAATTAGTACACACGGTCGTAAACTCTACGACATCACGGCGGAAGTAACTTCCTGGGCGAAACACAGCGGATTTCGCACAGGTTTAATCACGCTTTACATTCAACATACTTCAGCAAGTTTGCTGATTAACGAAAATTATGATCATGATGTTTTGGTGGACATCGAGTCATTTTTTAATCGTTTAGTACCCGATGGTGACCCATTGTTTATCCATACAATCGAGGGTCCCGATGATATGCCTGCACATGTGCGTAGCGCGCTGACACAAACACATTTATCGATACCACTTCTCAATGGCAATGTGGCCTTGGGGCAATGGCAAGGAATATTTTTATACGAGCATCGCCATGTGCAAAGTGTGCGCAAAGTTATTTTACATTTGATGGGTGAGTAGTATTAGTGCCAGAGAAAAAGTTTATTTTTAGAAAGTCTTCAAGCAAAGGACGCCAACTCAATGCCGATGAGCATCGTTACTTTCAGCCTTATTTTCAAGCGCGCACCTTGCATCTAGTACGTGTATTTGAAGGTCAAACTCCTTTTTGGCTTGCTAAAAAAATGTGTGCGGTTGTACTAGGCCAGCACATTTACTTTCTCGAGGGGGCTTATCAAGCTAACACCCATAGGGGTATTGAATTATTAGCCCATGAGCTTACACATGTTGAGCAATACTTATCCGGCATGACGTTTTTTAAATATTTGTGGGCTGCGCGGTATGGCTACAATCAAAATCCCTATGAAGTTGAAGCGTATGCCAAAGGTAAATTTGTTCGTGAAAAATTATATGCGATTCATACTTGATGTTGCCAAGCCCATAAAGTACGAAGTGTAAAAAAGTGTGAATTTGGAATTCTAGCGTTGACCCTGCTTACTTAAAAAGATAGATTGAACACTGTAACCTTTTAGTTCAATACTATTTAAGGCACTACTTACGTTTAGGAGAATTACTGATGGGCATGTTTTCATTTATTAAAAATGCAGGTGAAAAATTGTTTGGTATTGGTGATGCAAAAGCGGCAGAAGTTGTTGCTAAAGAAAATCCTACACCAGTAAATGTTGACGCGGCAAATAAGGCGGCTGCTAATGCGATAGCGGCTTATGTAGCAAAAATGAATTTAACAGCGCAGGACTTAGCTATTGGTTTTGATGGAGCTTCTGCTACAGTCATTGTGCAAGGTACAGCAGCCACGCAAGAAGACAAAGAAAAAATCTTACTATGTTGTGGCAACGTCGCAGGTGTTGAGAACGTACAAGACCAGTTGGACGTGGTAGAAGTAGCTGCTGAGCCAGTTTTTTACGCGGTAGTCAGTGGTGATACGCTTTCTAAAATTGCAAAAGAACAGTATGGTAATGCAAATTTATATATGAAGATTTTTGAGGCGAATAAACCAATGTTAAGCCACCCAGATAAAATTTACCCAGGCCAATCACTACGAATTCCTGCTTAAGTGTTATTTGCACGTAGTATGTTAACTATTTAATTGCAAAGAATTAAAGTTAAGTTAAAATAGTGCTATGTAATTTAAATGGCCGAAATTAATTATTTTCAACAATATTAAAGGATAATCATATGTCAGTACTTTTACGTTCAATGTTAGTGTTAAGTGTTACAAGTTTGTTAATGGTTGGTTGTGGCGAAAAGCAAGAAGAGGTGGCTGTTGAAGCTGCTCCTGTTGCTGCGGCGCCAGTGGCAGCGCCTGCTGCTGAAGCTCCACCTGCTGCTGAACCTGGTGGTTATGTTCCTACGGCTGAAGAACGTGTTCCAGGTATTACGCTTGATGCGGCAGCAGTAGATGCGGCTGCGGCTCCAGCTGCTTCAGAAGTTGCTCCAGCAGCTGAAGCAACACCTAAGGCAGAATAGTATTTAAACTTTTCCAAGCACATTTCAAAGATGGCTTAAGTTGAATAACAAAGCAAATTAAAAAGCACGCGCAAGCGTGCTTTTTAATTACTAAAATATCAAAATGTATCCGAAGCTAAACTTCATGCGAACTTAAGGGCGTCAGTATCAATTCAACTTTCATCGTTATGCCAGGTTGCTCGAAAGAAATCATTTCTTATACATCAACTTAAATACCCATGATTGAAAATGGTGAGATTTAGGTCTTTTCAATCACGGAATACGGATGCCCGTTTTTATTTGCGCCTTGCCTAACTTATTCGCGCCAATCTTGCCACTTTACCGGCTTAGATTAGTGGTGATAACCTTTAATTTAATCTGCTCCAGCTTAAGGGATCAAAAGGGCGGCTTTGCCTTCTTAATTCGTAGTAAAGGCCATTCGTTTCATTCCCACCACTATTACCCACTGATGCAATCGCATCGCCAGCATTTACATTATCACCAACTTGTTTAAATACGGCTTGATTGTTGCCATATAAGCTCATATAACCGCTCCCGTGATCTAGAATGATTAAATTACCAAAGCCGCGTAACCAGTCTGCGAAAACCACACGACCAGTCGCTACAGATTTAACTTCTGCACCCTCGCTGGCGCTAATAAATAAACCTTTCCAAGAGATTCCTGAGTCTTCACGGCTACTTCCAAATCGATTAGTGACATTGCCACGCACAGGCAATCTTAGTTTACCTTTAAGCGTGGAGAAGTTCCCCGAGTTATACTCTGCGCTTGGTTCAACATCATTCGAAAGTGTATTTTTCGCTGTTATTTCTTTTGCAGGTTTAGCTGTTTCAGCAGATTGTGTCTGATTTATTTTTGATGTAGCGCCACGTTTGACGGATGTTTTTTTAGTTGATGGTTTAATAATTCTCGCCAAACGTTCGACTAAATGTGAAAGTCGCTTTTCATCGCGGCTTAATTTCTTAATTTCCCCTCGTTGCATGGCAATCTGTTTAGACAGTGTGCGAACAACTTTAGATTTAGCTTGTTGTTGGTTTTGTAAAACACGCCGCTCTTCGATTTGTTTTTGTTTTAGCTCGGCAACGATTTTAAGTGCAGACGCGGTCTCATCATTGAGTTTATTGATTTTACTTAAGTTACCTTGCATTTTTGTAATTAATTCAGCCCGCGCTCTGGCAATGTAAGAGAAATAATGCACATCACGCGCCATGGCACTAGGTTGTTCATTTTGTAGGATCATCTGCAAATAACTCTGTTGCCCATGAATATATTGCTGATATAGTTGATTGCCGAGAAGCTTTTGCTGTTCACCTAGAGCATGATTAGTTTCGATGGAATCTGAGGCCAACTTAGTGAGTGCATTTTTATTTTCTCGTTGTTTGTGGTTAATTTCAAAAAGCTTTTTATTAGCCTTACTAATCGCCACCTCACTTTCCTTCAGTGCGTCAGCTGCATCTTTGTGTGCTTCTTGCGAGCTATCAAGTTCTTTTTTAAGTGATTCTAACCGTTGCTGCACATCGCTCAGGCTCTGTTTTGACTGTTCGATTTTTTTTGTGGCATGTGCAAATGAAGCATGTGCTGTCAAAAGCACTAGCAATGCTGTGTAAGTGATGTTTCGCTTAAGGCTGGAGTGATTCATCAGGGAAAATAGTGTAGTTAATTGCCATTAAGCCTTAAAGTTAACAAGATTTTTACCTGTCATTTCAGTGGGCTGAGAGACCCCCATCATATGCAGCAAAGTGGGAGCTAAGTCAGAAAGTGCGCCATCAGATGAAAGCGTTGCATCGCGACCCACATACATAAGCGGTACTTTATTAGTCGTATGTTGCGTATGTGGTTGATTGTTTTCAGTGTCAAACATCGTTTCTGCATTGCCGTGATCAGCAGTAATAATTACTTCTCCGCCGATACTTTGCATGGCTTTAACCACACGGGCTACACAAGTGTCTAAGGTTTCAATCGCTTTGATTGCGGCGTCCAAACTACCTGTATGGCCGACCATATCACCATTGGCATAGTTGCAAATGATCGCATTGTATTTGCGACTCAAAATAGCTTCTTCTAGCCTGTCTGTCAGTTCAAAAGCACTCATTTCAGGTTGCATATCATAGGTGGCAACAGGCGGAGATGGTACTAAGATTCTATCTTCCCCTGAAAACACGGTTTCCTCACCGCCATTAAAAAAGAAGGTGACGTGCGGATATTTTTCAGTCTCGGCGATGCGTAATTGTGTTAGCCCTAGGCTGGACAAATACTCACCGAAAGTGTTTTTAACAGCAAAGGGTGGGAATATTGCTGTTGCTTTTGTTTCTTTTACATCATGCATAGTGAGAGTGAAATAGCCCGCTAATTTTGGTACATGGCGTCGATGAAATCCATCAAATTCTTCGCTTAATAGTGCATGGGTAAGTTGCCGTGCTCGGTCAGATCTAAAGTTCATGTAAACCACTAAGTCGCCATCTTCTAAGTGTGTATGCGGTTCACCCTCACGTCGTATGGCTGTACATTTAACAAACTCATCGTTCTCACCGCGCGCATAAGCTGCTTGCAATGCTTCATTGGCTGTTGCATAGGTAAATTCACCCATGCCTTCTGTAATCAGTGCGTAAGCGGCTTCCACGCGTGGCCAGCGCTTGTCTCTATCCATGCTGTAGAAGCGACCACTGACAGAGATGATTTTACCGACACCGAGTTCTTTTATTTTAACTTCAAGTGCTTCCAAATATGGTGTGGCGCTGATGGGTGGCGTATCACGACCATCTAAAAAGGCATGAACATATACTTTAGTTAAACCTAATTTTGCAGCCATTTCAAGCATGGCAAAAATGTGAGAATAGTGACTATGTACGCCACCATCGGATAAAAGGCCAAAAATATGTAATGCTTTGTTATTGTTCTTAATGTTGATTAAAGCGAATTTCAGAGCGTCATGTTCAAAAAAGTCACCATTTGCAATGCTGTTGTTGATACGCTCAAAATCTTGAAACACTACTCGGCCTGCGCCGATATTTAGATGACCAACTTCAGAATTACCCATTTGACCATCTGGCAAGCCTACATAGTGTTCTGAAGCATTGATGAGTGTGTGTGGTTTATTGTTCCAAAGCGCATCAAAATTCGGCTTGCGAGCAAGTGCAATTGCGTTATTGGCAGTTTCTTCACGATAACCAAAGCCATCTAAAATAAGTAAGCAGACTGGCGTTAGGTTTACAGGGGTTATATTAAATGGCACTGACATAATATTTTGCCTTAAAATTTTGTTTGAAAAATATAAGTGTAATGACACTATTTTAGCGCATTTACACGTAAAATCGCCTTATAAATTTATAGGGTACATGTGTTGAATTTAGCGATTGCGCCCTCATAATATAGGAATAAAAATTTGAAAGGAAATCTATGGAATTTATTAAAAGTAATATTTTGTTAATCGGCCTAGCTTTAGGTTCAGGCTTCATGTTGTTATTGCCGTTGCTTAAAAAGGGGGCGGGTGGTGTGCCAAATCTTAGCCCGGCTGAATCCGTCACTCTAATTAATCGCTCGAATGCTTTGGTGTTAGACGTTCGAGATGATGCTGAATTTGCCAGCGGACACATTGCAGAGGCAGTACATATTCCATTGGCTAATTTAGCAGGTCGAATAGCTGAACTTAAAAAATATCAAAATAAAACAATTTTGGTTAACTGTCAGCGTGGCATGCGGTCTGCCAAAGCGTGTGATATTTTGCGACAAGCAGAATTTACTCAAGTACATAATTTGCAAGGTGGCTTAATTGCATGGGTAGATGCTAAATTACCTGTTGTTACCCAGTCTTCGGCGAGTAAGAATACAGTAAATAAGGGTGAATCTGTGAAAAGTAAAGCAAGCAAAAAAGCGCCAAAAGAAGCCATTATTGAAGCGGAGTTTGTAGAATCTTCTCCTAAAAATCCAGCAGAAAACGGAGTGGTTTAATGCCTAATATCACGATGTATTCCACCGCAGTATGCCCTTATTGCATTAACGCGGAGCGCCTACTTGTCAGTAAGGGTGTCGTTGAGATTAATAAAATCCGCATCGATTTGCAGCCTGAAAAGCGCGATGAAATGATGCAAAGAACGGGCCGTCGTACAGTACCTCAAATTTACATTGATAACCGTCATATTGGAGGTTTTGATGATTTGCGTGCATTGGATTTAGCAGGTGAATTGGATACGCTGTTAGCTAGCTAAATTCTGATAAAATAGCGCATCATTACAAGTAGCATCTAATTTATTAACCTTTATATTTTAAAAGAAACTAAAGAAAAATCATGGCACAAGAAGATAACAACGCAGCAGCAAGTTCTAACAATGAAGCTCAGGCGCAGCAAGCAGGTTTTAGTATTGAGAAAATTTATGTTAAGGATGCGTCATTGGAGATTCCAAACGCGCCACAAATTTTTACGGATCGTACCCAGCCACAAGTCGGCATTGAGTTAAGTAATCGTGCACAAATGCTTGATGAAGGCGTGTATGAAGTAGCGATTAAAGTTACTGTCACTTCAAAAATCGCCGATAAAACAGTATTTTTAGTTGAAGTTGAACAAGCAGGAATTTTTCAGATTCGCAATGTGCCAGAAGAGAATCTAGAAATGATTATTGGCATTACTTGCCCTAACATATTATTCCCTTATGCACGTGAAGCGGTGTCTGATTTGGTCGTACGCGGTGGTTTTATGCCAGTATTGCTCAATCCAATCAACTTTGAAGCGCTATTCGCTCAACAAAAACAACAGCAAGCTGAAGCCGCAGAGTCTGCAGCTAAACACTAGTTTGCGATGCTTGGTTTCGAAAAAAAATGCATTGATATAACAGTTGCCAGCAAAAAAATTGTATTAGCAACATGCTTTGCGCTGATGCCAGCTATGGCCTTAGCGCTTGATTTTCGTTCAGTTGCTGTATCTAAAGCGGTGCTCTATGATGCGCCTTCTAGTGTGGCTAAAAAAATCTTGTTGCTCAGCCACAATTACCCAGTTGAAGTCGTTGTTAACTTGGGTGATTGGTTGAAAGTGCGCGATGCTCAAGGTAGTCTAAGCTGGGTAGAGGCAAAACACCTGTCTAAGAAACGTACGGTAATGGTAACATCCACCCAAGCAGAAATCAGGCAAAATGCAGTGGCGACTTCCACTTTAATCGCCACGATAGAAAAAGATGTAGTGCTTGAAGTTGCAGATTTAACACTGACAAACGGCTGGCTTAAAGTAAAGCATCAAGATGGCGTTGTGGGGTATATTTTATTGACATCAACCTGGGGTTTTGACTAAATGGGGATTTCGAATAAATGGCTAAAATAGCTGTGTTAGGCGCAGGTGCTTGGGGTACGGCGCTTGCCATGAATATTAGCCAGCGTCACAAAGTCTCACTTTGGGCTCGAAATGCTGGCCATGTTTCAGGCATGCGCAAAGCGCGAGCAAATCCGTTATATTTGGGTGATTTCAGATTTAATGACCAATTACAGGTAGAAGATGACTTAAGTACTGCGCTTGACGGTGCGGATTTGATACTTTCTGTGGTGCCTACCGCGGGCTTTAGAGCCATATTAAAAGAAATCAAGGCGCTAGGTTGCAATTTACCCATTATTTGGGCGAATAAAGGCTTGGAGCCAAAGTCGGCTAAACTGCCTTATGAAGTTGCTTTAGAAGAACTGGGCGACCAAAAACTGACAGGCCAGCATTGGGGCGCACTCTCTGGTCCAAGTTTTGCGGCTGAATTAGTTCGAGGTTTGCCTACGGCAGTTACATTGGCTGCAAGTGATGAGGCTTTTTCAAATTATGCTGCGCTACTCATTCATGGTGCTAATTTACGTGTTTATAATACGACAGATGTGATTGGTGTTTCAGTTGGTGGTGCGGTAAAGAATGTGATGGCGATTGCTGCGGGCATTAGCGATGGTATGGGTTTTGGCAACAATGCACGTGCAGCCATGATTACACGTGGACTGGCCGAAATGACACGCTTTGGTGTGGCGTTAGGAGCAAGCCCAGAAACTTTTATGGGCTTGGCTGGTGCTGGTGATTTAATTCTTACGTGCACAGGCCAATATTCTAGAAACCGTGAAGTCGGCTTACAATTGGCTAGTGGGAAATCACTGGCAGATATTTTGCAAGGTCTGGGCCATGTAGCCGAGGGCGTAAATACCACAGCCGAAGTTATGCGCCGAGCCAATACTATGCAGGTAGATATGCCAATTACTTATGAGGTGGATCAGGCCTTATCGCACGGTAAGAGTGCGAAAGATGCAGTGGTGGATTTACTCGGGCGTGAGCAAAAAGCAGAAGGTTTTTAGTTACTAAAAAATCTAGAAAAAGCAGGACGCTTATATGGCGTCCTTAAATCCCATTTTTAAAATCTATCTGCCGCCAAGCCTCATACAACAAAACCGCGGCAGAGTTTGATAAATTCAAACTGCGGCTATCCGGCAACATAGGTAAGCGCAGCCTATGCTCAGTAGTAAATTCCGCACGTATTTCTTCAGATAAGCCACGTGTTTCTGGACCAAAAACAAACACATCATCCGCTTTAAATTGAATATCGCTATGTCGCGTACTGCCTTTGGTAGTGATGGCGAATAAACGCTTCCCAGTCAGCGCGGCTTTGCATGCTGTCCAATTTTCATGCACTTTCAAAGTTGAATATTCGTGATAATCTAAACCAGCGCGTTTAAGCTGTTTGTCATCTAAGTTAAATCCCAAAGGTTTAACTAAGTGCAGAGCCGCCCCTGTGTTGGCGCATAGGCGGATTATGTTGCCTGTATTTGGGGGTATCTCAGGTTCAAAAAGGACGATGTTAAACATAAATGCTTGGTTTTAGTGTTTGGGAAGAATTCTTGCGATTATTCAGCATTCTACATGGGTTGTACCTGCTTTTTAAATGTTTTCGCTAACTCGTTCAAGCTGGCGCAAGTGGTCATCATGTCATCCACAATGACGATGTATTTACCGTTTAAATTGGCAGAGACTTTAATACGGATTTAATGATTCTTATACGCTCTTATGACCTTATAGGGTGCATAGGCATGGGAATGATTAAATCTATATTATCTAAATGGATTTTAATAATAAGCAATTTTCCAAAAATGTGGCCTATATTGAGCTTGCTTCCTTATTTTTAGCATTGCATCATGGCGTCTAGTGAAAAGTCGTAAGCAAATAAGCAGAACGTTGCATCAAAATCTGGCGGTGAATTTAGGCAGCTACCGCAAACCAAGATGCTGGAATTTAAGCAGTATTGCAGACAGTGTGGCACGATGTGCCAAGGTAAATCTTTGTAGCAAGTGTTAGATATACCTAGTTCGCTAGCATCATATGCTACACCCTGCAAAAGGGCTGCTTGAATAAACCATTTAATATGCCCTTTGATACAATTTGCTTAAATTTTAATCTAATGTTCAAGGTTTGCATCACTTTTCATTGACAAGGTATAATCTCGCTATAAATCAAGCTTCTAAAAGGAAACTGCACATGCTCGAAACATCTCAGCCATCCGTTACACAAGGCGTCACACAAGCTGTGATTAATACTGATAGCTTAAAAGCCAATCTTAACCACTCTTGCGAAACTAATACAGTAAACCGTTGGAGCGTGGCGGATATTGTCGCATTATTTGAATTGCCTTTCAGCGATTTAATGTTTCAGGCGCAAACTGTGCACCGTGCAAATTTTAATCCTAACGCGGTTCAAGTTAGTACGCTGTTATCGATTAAAACGGGGGGGTGTTCAGAAGATTGCGGTTATTGCCCACAGGCGGCGCGTTACCACACCGAAGTTGAAGACGAGCCATTGATGAAGCTAGATGATGTAGTTGCCGCCGCGCAAGAAGCTAAAGACAATGGTGCAAGCCGTTTCTGTATGGGCGCGGCATGGCGTGGACCTAAACAACGTGATTTAGAGCCTGTATTAAAAATGATTGCAGAAGTAAAAGCAATGGGCTTAGAAACTTGTGCGACTTTGGGTATGCTTAAAGATGGTCAAGCTGAGCAGTTAAAAGAAGCGGGCTTAGATTATTACAACCACAACTTGGATACCGCACCAGAATTTTACGGTGATGTGATTACCACACGTACTTATCAAGACCGTTTAGATACATTGGATCGTGTGCGTAGCCAAGATATTCATGTTTGTAGCGGTGGCATAATCGGCATGGGTGAAACGCGCAATCAACGTGCAGGCCTGTTGGCGCAATTAGCTAATATGGAACGTCCACCAGAAAGCGTGCCAATTAATTTACTCACGCAGGTTGAAGGTACGCCATTACATGGCACTGAAGAGTTAGACCCACTTGAATTTGTACGCACAATAGCCACAGCCCGCATCATCATGCCAACTAGCTATGTGCGTTTGTCTGCAGGCCGCCAAAGCATGAGCGAAGGTATTCAAGCTATGTGTTTTTTAGCAGGTGCGAATAGCATTTTTTACGGCGAAAAATTATTGACGACAGCTAATCCCGAGGCTTCTAGTGATAAAAAACTATTTGAAAAACTAGGTATCAATAAAATATAAGATGAAAGTCTAATATGCTGGCTTCTTTACAACTCGCGTTAGATAAACGCAAAGCGGATGGCTTATTGCGCCAGAGGCGTTTGCTCGATTCTCCGCAGGCGGAGTATATTGTTGCGAATAATAAGCCTTACTTGTCATTCTGTAGTAATGATTATTTGGGATTAGCAAACAACCCAAAACTTATTGCCACCATGCAAAAGGCGGCTGGCGATTCAGGCGTCGGCAGTGGCGCATCTGGGCTTGTGACTGGGCATCACCGTTATCATGATGACTTAGAAAAGCAATTAGCTAAGTTTGTAAATATGCCAGCGGCGCTATTGTTTTCTACGGGCTATATGGCAAATATTGGTGTGCTGGGTGCGTTATTAGGACGTGGTGATGCGATATTTGCTGATAAATTAAATCATGCCTGTTTGAATGATGGTAGCTACTATTCGCTAGCCGAGTTCAACCGCTTTGCGCATAACGATGTAACTGCGCTTGAGAAATTACTTAAAGCCAGCACCGCAAAACATAAGCTGATTGCCGTAGATGCGGTATTTAGTATGGATGGTGATATTGCTCCATTAGCTAAATACTTAGCGCTTTGCGAAAAGTACGATGCATATTTGTACATCGATGATGCGCATGGTTTTGGAGTGCTAGGTGAGCATGGTCAAGGTTCGCTTAATCATCTCAAGTTAAAGTCTCCCCGCATCATTATGATGGCAACATTAGGTAAAGCAGCTGGCGTGGCAGGTTCATTTGTTGCAGGTGAAAGTGTTGTGATTGATTACTTAATTCAATCTGCTAAAAGCTATGTGTATTCAACGCCCGCTCCCCCCGCGCTTTCTGCAACATTATCTGTATCTGTTAGTTTGATTGAGCAGGGTGATCATTTACGTGCACATTTATGTAGCTTGATTAATTATTTTAAAGACAATTTAAAATGCAGACGTAAAATCAAACCATGGCAGTTGATGCCTTCAGAGACATCCATACAGCCTTTGTTGGTAGGCGATAATCTTGATGCGTTGGCATTAAGTGAGTATTTGCAGGGCTTGGACATATTAGTGCCAGCTATTCGTCCACCTACTGTGCCTGTAGGAACAGCAAGATTACGAATTTCGTTTTCTGCCGCACATTCATTAGACGATGTTAAAAAACTCATTTCAGCAATTCATCAGGCAGAGCAAGTGCTATGAATATCACTCCAGCTAACATTCACATAGAAACTACGGGAAGTGGGCCTAACCTTGTGCTAATCCACGGATGGGGTATGAGTGGCGCGGTATGGCAGCCGATTGTTAAAAAGCTAAGCAAAATGTTTAGCTTACATATTGTTGATTTGCCAGGCATGGGCTTGAGTCGGCCAACTGAGCCATATCACTTGCATATCATTGCAGAAAAAGTTGCAGAGATATTGCCGGCAAATGCTGATGTTGTCGGTTGGTCATGGGGTGGTCAAGTGGCGATGCGTATTGCAATAGATCAGCCTGACGCGGTTCGCAGACTTGTTTTAGTTGGCTCAACACCTTGTTTTGTAAATAAAGATAATGATAGTACGCAGCAAGAGTGGAATGCTGGTATTGCACCTGAGATATTCAGACGCTTTGCGACCAGTATGGATAATGATTATCATAAAACGCTGACGCAGTTTTTAACTCTGCAATGTATGGGAGATGTGCGTGCCAGATTGACGGTCAGACTATTACGTAAAAAACTTGAAGAGCGACCAGCACCGACAACACAAACTTTGCAAAGAGCCTTAGATGTATTGTTGGATACAGATTTACGTTCAGAAATCGCGCGATTAAGAAAACCAACCTTACTGATTCATGGTGATAGAGATACGCTGGCACCAGTGCAAGCCGCACATTGGATGATGCAAAATTTACCGGCAGGATTCTTGCGAGTGATGGCAGGCGCCTCTCATGCGCCTTTCTTGTCGCATCAAGAGCAGTTTGTGGATGCAGTAGTTCAGTTTTTAGAGCCAACATAAAAATCATGCAGGCTAATTTAAATGATAGCTACTTCATTGATAAAGCGCGTGCACGTGCTTCTTTTGGACGTGCAGCCAATACTTATGACGCAGCCGCAATATTGCAGAAACAAGTCCGTGAAGAAATGCTTAATCGCCTTGATTTAGTGAAATTAAACCCACATACCATACTGGACGCAGGTTGCGGCACAGGCATTGCTAGCCATGCCCTGCAACAAAGATTTGAAAAATCACAAGTGGTGTCGCTTGATTTTGCATTGCCTATGCTACAGAAAACACGAAGTACTGGGAGAAATGCGGGATTATTGCATCAAGTTAAAAATCTACTTGGTGGTGTAAAACAGAATTTACTATGTGCTGATATTGAGTCTTTACCGCTAGCAAATGCAAGTATTGGTTTGGTATGGTCTAATCTAGCTATTCAATGGTGCAATGATTTAGATGCTGCTTTGCAAGAATTTCATCGTGTGTTGCAACCTGAAGGTTTGTTGATGTTTAGTACTTTTGGGCCTGATACCTTAAAAGAATTGCGCCTAGCAACCAGTGGGCAAGTTGGCGTGACAAGTGTGAGTAGATTTATTGATATGCACGATATAGGCGACGCCTTAGTACGTGCAGGCTTTAGTTCACCAGTACTAGATGTAGAAAGATTCACCCTTACTTATGATGATGTAAAAAGTGTTATGCGCGATCTCAAAAGTATCGGCGCACATAATGCTACAGATGGGCGAGCTCGTGGTTTGTCAGGCCGTGGCTTCTTGACAAAATTAGAAGCAAGTTATGAGCAATTTCGACTTGGAGAAAAGTTAGATGGCGGAAAATTACCAGCTACTTTTGAAGTTGTCTACGGACATGCTTGGCGTGGACAAGATAAACCAAAGTTTGACGATGGCGTTTCGCCCGTTACATTTAAACCTAGAAATAAATAAGCTTTAAAGAAACAAACCTAGAATAAATAGACATGCCTGCATCCTACTTCGTTATTGGTACAGATACTAATGTTGGTAAGACTTATGTTGCCAGTGCATTAGTGCGACATTTTGTTAAACTCGGTTTAAAAACCATAGGGATGAAGCCTGTAGCATCTGGCTGTGAGCTAGATCAAACTAATACCCTAATCAACGAAGATGCTGTTGCATTGTCTGCTGAAAGTAATGTCAAAGCGCCACTCAATTTAATCAACCCATACCGATTTGCGCCAGCGATTGCACCACATATAGCAGCTGAACAAGCTGACATTTCGATTAATTTAGAAGTGATTAACTTGGCATTTAAACAGTTAAAGGGTATGGCGGAAATTTTGATAGTTGAAGGTGCTGGTGGTTTTTGTGTGCCACTCAACGCCTCAGAAACATTGGCTGATTTGGCTATTAAACTTAATATTCCTATTATTCTTGTGGTAGGCATGCGTCTAGGTTGCATAAACCATGCGCTACTAACTGTTGAGGCGATTGAAACTCGTGGCTTAACCCTAGCGGGTTGGGTTGCGAACGAAATTGATCCAGACATGAATATGTTTGATGAGAATTTAAGTAGCTTGCAGCAACGTATTTCTTCACCGTGTATCAGCGTGGTTCGCTGGCAGGGTGATGCAGTTTTTAAATCATTGGTATAAGTTACTCTTTCACTCTTTCATCGTTTCATCAAAAAACTTAGCTTGGTTTTTACCACCTTTTTTTGCTTGATACATCGCCATATCGGCATTAATGACAAGCAACTTTTCATCTTTACCATGCTGTGGGTAGATGGCAATGCCAATACTACAGGTCACATGTAGATTTAATTTTTCGACTTTAATAGGTTTTGCCACAGAATCTAATATTTTATCAGCCACTAAGATAACATCGGTCTCATTGTCAATAATTGGTAATAGCACAACAAACTCATCGCCACCCATTCGAGCAACTGTATCAGATTCTCGAACGCATGAAACCAGTTGCCGAGAGACTTTTTTGAGTACTATGTCGCCAGTTTCGTGACCATATAAATCATTTATTTCTTTGAATAAATCTAAGTCTATAAACATCACTGCCAGCTGTTTTTTTTCACGTTTGGCATACGCCAAAGCCAATTTAAGCCTGTCGTTAAATAATGTGCGATTTGGAATATTAGCTAAAGCATCAAAGTGAGCCAGATTTTCAAGCCTTTTTTCAAGTAGCTTACGCTCAGTGATGTCGGTATGCGTACCTACCATGCGTAAAGGCTCACCATTGCGGTCACGCTTAATAATCATGCCGCGTGAAAGCACCCATTTAATGCTTTTATCTTTACAAATAACGCGGTGTTCATTAATATATTTTTCTGATTTACCAGTTAAATAGCTATTCACAGCATCACTCATTGACTTTGCATCTTCAGGATGAATGCGACTATTCCACTCTCGTATGCTGGTATTGATATCACTGTCACTAAACCCAAACATTTCCTTGTATCGATTAGAAAAGTGAGCGACATCATTCTTAATATCCCAATCCCAAACCCCATCACCTGCACCTTCTAATGCAAACTTCCAAAGCTCCTCACTTTTCTTTAATCTAACGGCAGAGTAAATACCTACGGCAATTAAAAGCATTAGTATGCTTGAAGTAATAAGGATGAGAGGTAAGTGTTGTATGTAATTCATCTCGGTTGGAAAATTTCTTAACTTTAATTTTACTGAATTAACTTATTGTTTATTTTGGATTAACTTTAGATCATCAATGACTTTTTGTGAATGGCTAGATACGTCAATGTCTCTATAAATTTTAACTATTTTTCCTTCAGTGTTTATCAAAAAAGTGCGGCGTTTGGCAATTTTTATCACATAAAAATTATACAGCGCATTGTAGTTGTTGGACACGGCCCCATTAATATCTGTTAAAAGCGGGAAAGGTAATTGATATTGTTTTGCAAAAGCTGAGTGAGATTCGCTATCGTCCAAGCTAATTCCAACTATTTTGGCATTAAGTTTTTCAAGTTGGCTAAAATCATCTCTAAAATTACAAGCTTCTTTTGTGCAACCTGGCGTGTTGTCTTTAGGGTAAAAATAAATAATTAGATATTTATCTAAATAATCGGATAAATAGTGTGTTTTACCTTGCGCATCATTAAGTACGAAACTAGGTGCATCATCACCAATTTTTAGCGGGGATGAGGCCGTTGCGCTATAGCGATAGCCAATGATTGCTATCAGTAAAACTGTGATATAAAAAAGCAACTTAAGTGTCATTTCTTTTTAATCAAGCTCGTTGATTTTAATGAATTTTACAATCAATGATTTTAGCATTTTTTTTTGACGGATAATTATCTTGTCAGCCATACGGTTTGGTTTGAAATGTGAGAAAATAGCCTCAGCTTTATTGCCCTCGTAGCTCAGTGGATAGAGCATCCCCCTCCTAAGGGGAGGGTCACACGTTCGATTCGTGTCGGGGGTACCAATATAATCAATGGCTTACATGTAGTTTATCTTCTTTAAATCTAGCCATTTTAGGTTCATGTAGGGGCTATTTAGGATTTTTCCTTCAACACTTAGCTCGTAAATAAATGTCATCTATCTACGCAATTAGAATCCAGCCTTTCACTTCACTGCATCATCAACCCTAGACTCTGCAATCGTTGGCTAGAGACAATTACCATTGCATTCTTGCCTTGCGAATTTTATTGTTTGTCCAGTTTCTAGCATTCTCTAGTATAGAGGTAGGCAAAATGCACAGAAAAACACTACTATTATTGATTTAGTGTGAGGACAAATACTATGAACACGTATAAATGTTTAGTGAAGTTAGAAGTGACTAAAACGATTAAGAAAACTGTCAAATATTTATATGGTTTTAATGGAATAATTATGATTAGAATAAATTAATAATTTGCATTTGTTGGTTAGTATGAGTTTTTTTAAATGCATCAGATCAGGAGTTTCTTCAAAGGCGAGATATGGTAAATATGTTTATTGCAAATGTGGGCGATCTAGACGTTATACAAGAAGCTCACTACTTGGGTATTACCATGCAGTTAAGTGATACTGAGCTGAAGTATTGATTACCTACAAGGCGCTTAGATACTTTATCTTCGGCCTCCGCAAAAGCGGATCCGCTCGCAAAAAAATCATAAGTTAAATAAACTTCAGCTTCAACTTTTCCGCCAATATAATGGAATACTACACGCTCAGGCTTAGGCAGGTTGTCTAGCAAAGGTGCTAGGTGCTTTAATAGACTATCTCTCGCAGGCATCCTTTCGGCATTATTGTCATGGTCAATGTCATCTTCAGGATCAACGTGCACCAGTACATCAGAGACTGCTTGATGATTTTTTAGTACACGCCCACGAGCGCGCTCTGCAATGCTATGTCCTTCGGATACACTAATGCGTGGATCAACCAAAATATGCGCATCCACGAGCGCGCGATGTGCCATGCGGCGGGTACGTAGTTCATGTAGGCTTTCAACTCCGGGCGTGTCAATTAAGGTCTGGCGAATACTGTCTACTTCTTCAATTGAAAGTCCAGCATCAATGAGTTCTTGAAAAGCATCCCAAGCGAATACAACTCCCATGCGTACAATCATAAACCCTACCAAGATTGCAGCCACCGAGTCGGCGTAAATAAATCCCAGTAAGTTGGCGCCTATGCCTACCGCGACTACCAGTGAAGAAGCGGCATCAGAGCGTGCATGCCATGCATTGGCAATGAGCATGGGGGAACGTAACCGTTGACCTATATTCAACATATAGCGGAATAAAACCTCCTTGGTAACGAGTGCAATCAATGCGACCCATAATGCCAATGGGGCAACGGGTTGGAGGTCTTCAATGTTCTGTAGTTTGATTGCGGCAGCTACCATGATGGCGCAGCCTGTAGCAACCAGAATTGCACCCAATACAAATGAGGCGGCAGTCTCGACCCTGCCATGGCCATAAGGATGACCTTCATCAGCCGGATTTTTGCTGTGATGACTGGCAACAAGCACAAGAAAATCGCACACTAAGTCAGAAAGTGAATGCATGCCATCTGCAATCAAACTTTGAGAATGAGCAAGTATGCCAGCAACAATCTGGGCGATTGTTAGCACCGTATTCACCACAACACTCACCCAAGTAGACCTGTTGGCTAAGGAGTGTCGTTGAGTAGCGTTATAAGGAATGTTGACGTTGTCTTGATTGCTCATAGTGTTTATTTTTTATAATAATAATCAGATTATACGGTGATTTTTAGCAATTATTTCATCCAATCGCGCGGGAAACACTGCCCTTTAAGGCGGTGAGGAATGGCGCGTGATGCGAAGCATCACCTAATCCAGCTTCCTTTCTTCCAAAGAGACTATAAATTGAGGAAAAGGAAATACTGGCTCATACGTTTGGTTGTGCGTGGTTTGTCTACAACTACATGCTTAAAGCACTCACTGACGCTTACAATAATGAGCAAAAGCGCATTGGCTACCATGTTGAGTTAGACTTGATTTCACAGCAGGGCAAGTTTGGATATTATGCTGCATTATATGTTGCAGAATCATCCAAGTCTGAGCTGGTTGCGCAGGAATTTGATTGTTTATTTCGCATGTCTGAGAAAACCATTGTGAAACACCTAAATACAATTCAGCTATGGATTTATATACCATTTCCAAGAACGCAAGTGTGTGACCGAGATTTTGCATCTGTTGTTGAATAATGAATGCTGCTATGAGTAATGTGATGAGGTCTAGCGCAAACAAAGAGTATGGTTCACAATAACGAAGAATCCCGACAACTACTTTTGATGGAGGGTGCTTATGGCGCATATTCCTTGTGCCATGAACTTAAACATTAATTAGGGTTATTAATATGTTCGAATCAGCAGAATTAGGGCATCATATTTCTAAAGAGGTCTATAAAAAAGAAGCAGTACTGCTACGTGAAGCGCTACTAAATGTGCAATATGATTTGGCGGAAAATAAATCATTTCCAGTTGTAATAATTATTGCTGGTGTAGATGGTGCAGGTAAAGGCGAAATTGCCAATTTGCTCAATGAATGGATGGATCCGCGCAGGATTCATACTCATGTATTCGATTTGCCAAAAAGCATCGAGTCTCAGAAACCTCCAATGTCGCCATTTTGGCAAGCACTTCCCCCTAAAGGCGATGTGGGGATATTTTTTGGTTCATGGTATTCAGCGCCAATTATAAGAAAATGCTATGGCGAAACCAGCAAAATTGAGCTTAATAATTCATTGGAGGAAATCGTTCGTTTTGAGCGCATGCTTACGGATGAAGGTGCTCTTGTTATTAAATTTTGGTTTCATTTATCTAAAGAAAAGCAGAAGAGTCGCATTAAAGCATTGCAAAAAGACGTCAAAACACGCTGGCGCGTTACTGATTTAGACCTTCGACACCTCAAGCTTTATGACAAATTTCTTAGCATTGCTGGACATGTAGTCAGGGAAACTAGTACAGCCAATGCCCCATGGATTATTATTGAAGGTTTTGACGCTAACTACCGCAATCTTACAGCGGGAAAATATGTATTAGAGTCGATTAAATCTAACCTGCTATCACCCGCCACGAAGGCTAGAAAATCTTCTGCGCCAGCATTAATTAGGTCAATAGATCAATTGAGTATCGTGGATACTCTGGATTTAGGTAAGTCTATTTCTAAAATAAAATACAACGATGAACTTGAGAAGTATCAGGGTAAGCTGAATTTACTTACACGTCATGAGAACTTCAAAAAGCTATCAGTCGTCATCGCACTTGAAGGTGCTGATGCGGCGGGAAAAGGCGGTGCGATTCGCCGTATTACACAGGCTATTGATGCGCGAATCTATAGCATCATTCCCATTGCGGCACCTACCGATGAGGAACGCGCCCAGCCATATTTATGGCGCTTTTGGCGACATGTTCCTACTCAGGGTCGCTTGGTTATTTTTGATAGATCTTGGTATGGACGCGTTTTAGTTGAGCGAGTAGAGGGTTTTTGTAGCGAGCAAGATTGGATGCGCGCTTATGCGGAGATCAACGACTTTGAAGAGCAATTGATGCGGAACAATACACTGCTACTTAAGTTTTGGCTACAAATAAGCCCTGAAGAGCAATTGAAGCGTTTCGAAGAACGGCAAAAAATTGCATTTAAACGTTTTAAGATCACTGAAGATGATTGGCGTAATCGGGATAAATGGGATGATTATCAGACTGCAGTTGCTGACATGATAGATCGTACAAGTACTGGCTTGGCTCCTTGGACTTTGGTTGAGGCTAATTGTAAAGACTATGCACGTATAAAAATATTACGTATCGTTTGTGAACGCCTAGAAGAAAAACTAAATAACATGAAACACAATTCAAATTAATTTTTAAAAGAATAGTCCGATGCAATTCATAGATACGTTCCGGCAAAGTACCAATATTTTTGCGCTACATGATGATGTAGTCGTACTTTTCATATTTATGCTGATTGTAGGAACACTATTGGCGCGTTTCAAGCATGGAGCTCGACGCTCCACTATGCTAACCATGGCGGCGTTTGTTGCAAGCTTGGCAGGGCAGATCGCGAGTGGTGTGATTGGACAAATGGGTTTTGCAACCTTGGGTATGTGGTTACATGAATCTTTTTTGATTCTAGAAGGCGCTACTGTTATTCGTCTTTGCGGAATGTTCATCTTTCGCCTGTTATTACCACTGATTCGATTGCAACCACCAAGCATAATGGAAGATATCCTCATTTTTATTGCCTATCTTGGCTGGGGCTTTGTCCGTCTACATCATGCAGGCTTGGATTTATCAGGAATAGTCACCACTTCAGCAGTTATTACAGCAGTCATTGCATTTTCTATGCAAGATACTTTAGGCAATATACTAGGTGGCTTGGCATTGCAATTAGATAACTCTGTAGAAGTTGGCGACTGGATTAAGGTTGATGATCTTGTTGGAAAGGTCGTGGATATTCGATGGCGCCACACTGCTATCGAGACGCGTAATTGGGAAACCGTCATCGTTCCCAATAGTCAATTGATGAAGTTAAAATTCTCAGTTTTGGGGCGCCATGGCGAATCCCCAGTGCAATGGCGTCGCTGGATCTGGTTTAATGTGGCCTATAATGTTCCGCCATCACGTGTAATTGAAACAGTACAGAACGCAGTTCGCGCAGCTGATATTAGTCGTGTTGCCAAACAACCCTCCGCACAATGTTTACTGATGGATTTTGATGTCAGCTATGGTCGCTATGCATTGCGCTACTGGCTAACTGATTTGCAGTATGATGATAGCACAGACTCTGAGGTGCGTGATCACATCTACGTTGCATTGCAGCGTGCTGATATTCGACTAGCTCTACCTGAACATAACGTGTACATGACCAAAGAGAGTGAAAAACGTGAGCTGTCCAAACAGACAAAGCGGATTCAGGAGAGAATTGACGCATTACATAAGATTGAACTGTTTAATAGTTTTCATGAAGATGAGCTCATTGCAGTTGCGCGAGGGCTTAAGCACGCCCAGTTTGCAAAAGGTGACATTATTACTCACCAAGGTGCAATAGCGCACTGGTTATACATGCTAATAGAAGGCGAAGCTGAAGTTTATTTGGAGACTACTGGTCAGTCGCGTCGAAAGTTATCGACATTGCTTCCTGGAAGCTATTTTGGGGAAATGGGCTTGATGACTGGTGCTCCACGCATGGCAACCGTCATTGCAACAAAAGATGCCAGCTGCTATCAGTTAGATAAAGAGGCATTTGAGAATATTATTAAAAATCGTCCAGAGTTAGCTAAAGAGATTTCGCATACCCTCGTTAGTCGTCGCTTTGGTCTTGATAGCTTGCAGCATGACTTAGATGTCGAAAATAATGCTGAGAAAATGTCACAACAAAATTCTGACATGCTAACAAAAATCAGCAACTTCTTTGGTTTACGAACCTAAAACAAATTAAAGATTGCTATGCAAAGGCACTATTCACCTTGTTATCAAGAGTCTATTGTGCTAACTCGGCAGCCTCTACCACCACTTTATATAACTGGACTTCTTTTTCTGTAGCTACTTTAGTGCCGACAGCCACTTGATTGCGCTTACCTGGGGCTACACCGCCTTTAATGATTAAAGGTGCGCTTTGTGACACTACTCGTCCTGTTTTGGCATCATATTTCACTACGCGTACTTGAACGCGGCCAACTGGAATTGCGGTGCTATTTTGAACGACGGCAAATAAATTACCTGCATTATCCGCCTGTGCCCCTCCCTGAATATACTTCGCTGGGTTACGTGGTAAATCTAGGTGTACGGCACGCGCTGTGGCTTCTTTGCCAATACTTGAATTTGAATCTGCAGCAATTTGATAATGTTGCAATGCTACATCTATTTGACCACGCTCTTCAGCGATTTGGCCTAACAGCGCATGGCCTGGGGCTGTGGGAAGAAGTTCATTAGCCCGTTTAAGGAAAGGCTCTGCTTCGGCTTTTTTCCCTAAATTGAATAGCGCAATGCCACTTTGTATATGTGGTTTAAAGTAATCAGGCTGCATTTTGATGGCTTTATTATAAAATGATAAAGCCTCTTCTGGTTTTTTCTGCGTTAAAGCAATGTCTCCCAACAGCTCTTGAAAGCGCGCCTCGCGTGGCTCACCTGCAATAGCTTGTTTCGCTAGTGAGGTGGCTTTCGTGGCGTCATTAGCAGCAAGTGCTTTCACGCCTTCGTCATACGCTTTATAGGCGGCTTGAGTAGACTTCAGTTTGCCTACCTTTTGCGCATAAATTTCTTTACCCCACTCTCCACCAGCGCCGACTTTAGCGAGCGTAATTTTGTTGGCAGCCACACGTTCAGGTGATGGTGGGTGGCTGGCAAATAATCCTTGAATAAAATTACTTGTACGGTCAGCACTTAAACGCACAAAAGTTTCTTGTAAGGTTACAGCAGCGGCAGGGTCGTAACCCGCTTTTTTCATATATTGCATGCCGTACAAGTCAGATTCACTTTCTGCATCGCGTCCATATTTACTCATGGTAAGTTGTGCTCCTACTTGCGCACCGCCTACAATCAGGTTTGCATAGTCAGTATTTTGCGCGCCGATTCCCACTGCAATCATTGCGCCTTGCATGAATATGCCACGTTCCATACTTTTTGCACCATGTCTTGCTGCGGCATGCACCATTTCATGCCCCATCACGGCGGCAAGCTCAGCTTCGCTATTTAATTCATAAAGTAAACCACGGTTAAAGGCAATTTTTCCGCCAGGCATCGCCCATGCGTTGGGTACAGAATCATTTAGTACCGCGTATTCATAAGGGAGTTTTCGGTCAGCAACTGCTGCAAGCTTATCTCCTACGCTTTGCACATATGCCGTGAGTTCAGGGTCGATAATGTAATCACCACCTTGTGATTGGCGTGCGGGTCCGTAATTTTTTTTACCGATGGATATTTCTTGAGATTCAGAGACAATTTGAAACTCTCTTTTTTTAGTCACGGGATTCGTTCCGCATGCAGAAGTGAATAATGTGACCGCAGTCAGCGAGATTAATATTAAGTGTTTAGAATATATTTGTATGAGCATGATGATATTCCTTTGGTAAAAGCATAGTCCAATATGGTAATGACTTTTTGTTAGCCTAAAAGTAAAATATAGTTAAGTTATTGAGTCATTGAATGATATAGCGCGTTACTTTCAATATAATTAATTACACAATCAGGTGTTAGATAATACATAGACTGTTCTTTTTGTAATTTGTTACGAATGACTGTAGATGAAATATCAAGTAGTGTAATGGGTTGCATCGTGATATAGCCTGCTGTGGCTTCGTGTAAATCATTCACATTTTCTGTGTAATGCATCTGTAAAAAAGCCTCTAATACCTTTGATAAAGGTTCCTTAATTGATAGTAAAGGTCTATGAACCAGTGCAATGTGGCATAAACTAATAATTTCATCCCATCGATGCCAAGTATTGAATTTGCTAAAGGCATCGCTACCCATGAACAGTACAAGGCTTATGTTTTCTCCAAGTTCGTTACGTAAGCTTTGCAGTGTATCTATTGTGTAAGATGGCATATTGTTGGATGCCATTCTATGCAACTCGCGGCCATCAAATCTAAAGAGTGGATTGTTGGCTATGGCTAATTGCACCATAGCCGCACGTTGTTCTGCAGAAACAAGAGGTGTTAATTTATGTGGCGGACTAGCAGAAGGAATAAACCGGACTTCATCTAAATTGAGTGATTCCGCCAGTTCTTGCGCCATGCGTAAATGCCCAAAATGAATAGGGTTGAATGTGCCACCCAGAAGTCCAATGACCTGTTTTGTAATCGGCTTAACAATAGATTGTGACTGCATTTAAGCTCTAACTTGACCGTCGCCCAACACAATATATTTAAGCGAAGTTAAGCCTTCTAAACCAACTGGGCCACGAGCATGTAGTTTATCGGTTGAAATTCCGATTTCAGCGCCCAAGCCATATTCAAAACCATCCGCAAAGCGAGTTGAGGCATTCACCATTACGCTGCTTGAATCAACTTCACGCAGGAATTTGCGTGCTTTCGTATAGTTTTCAGTAATAATTGCCTCAGTATGCTGTGACGAGTGTTGGTTGATATGCGCAATCGCTTCATCTAAACCACCGACCACTTTGCAAGAGATAATCGCTGCTAAATATTCAGTGTAAAAATCTTCTTCAGTTGCTAATTTGGCTTGTTTCACCAAAGTACAAGTTTCTGCGCAACCGCGGATTTCAATACCGTGCGAGGTCAGCATATCTGCTATTTTCGGCAACATGGTTTTGGCAACAGAGCGAGCAATCAACAGTGATTCCGCCGTATTGCAAGTGCCAAGTCGTTGTGTTTTGCTATTTTCTACAATGCGTAAAGCTTTATCAAAGTCCGCTTCATCATCTACATACACATGGCAATTACCATCTAAATGCTTAATCACAGGAATTCGCGCATCATTTGAAATGCGTTCAATTAAACCTTTGCCACCACGGGGTACAATTACGTCTACATACTGTTTCATCGTAATGAGTTCACCGACTGCCGCGCGATCCGTGGTTTCTACTACTTGCACAGCTGTAGTCGGTAAGCCCGCTGCGGCTAAGCCTTCGTGCACAAGTTTAGCCAGTGCTTGATTGCAATGAATAGCTTCAGAACCACCACGTAAAATGGCTGCATTGCCGGACTTGATACACAAACCAGCGGCGTCAACCGTTACATTTGGGCGAGCTTCATAAATTATACCAATCACGCCAAGCGGCACACGCATTTTTCCAATTTGTATGCCACTAGGACGATATTTAAAATCAGTCATTTCACCAATCGGGTCAGCAAGATTAGTAATTTGCGTTAAGCCTTCAGCCATGGTGTTGATAGATTTTTCAGTAATGGTGAGCCTATCTAACATGGCGTCATCTAGGCCACTTGTACGTGCTGCACTCAAGTCTAATCTGTTTGCCGCAAGGAGAGCGTTTTTCTCACGCAAAATTGCTTTTGCAATATGCGTTAGCGCAATATTTTTGATGTTGGTATCGGCGCTTGCCATCAAGCGCGAAGCTTTGCGCGCTTCGACACCCATTTGTTGCATGTAGTTTTTAATGTCCATAAGCGATTATACTTTTTAATTGATGTAATGTACTAGCGCCCACGTACCCGTGCCAGCCCAAAGCAAAGTCGAGAAATCTCCAGCCAAGCGTCACCTAACATCACGCCCTTGGCTGTTTTATCTATGTCTGCGAGCTTCTGTATTGCGGCTTCTAATTGACGTAAGCTTAATCTTGCCAAAGCTCTTTTTACTAATGATTGCTTGTCCCCGTAAATGCGTGCATTCGTCATGGCAACCATCAAATTTTCACCACGCATTTCAGCTTGTTTAATACGCACCAAAGGGCGCAATACCCACATCAGCGGATTCATGACTGCAACGGCATTCTCACCTTCGTCTTGCAGGCCCTGCAGAATTCTCACAGTTCGAGCGGCATCACCAGCAAGTACAGCATCTCCAAGTTGAAAGGCATCATAACGTGATACATTCAGCACAGCATCGCGCACCGCGGCATCTGTCAATTCCCCATGCGGATATAAAAGCCCAAGTTTTTGTACTTCTTGGTTGGCTGCGAGTAAATTGCCTTCTACTTGATGCGCTAAAAACTCTAATGTTTGCTGACTAGCTTGTTGGCCTTGTTTTGCCAATCGAGATGCAATCCATTTTGGTAAATTCGAAGCATTCACCTCATCAATTACAATAACTACGGCTTGCTTTTCAAGCGCAGTAAACCAAGCGCTACTTTTAGCTTCACGCTCCAATTTTGGTAGAATAACGACCACAGTCGTGTCTGGGATTGCCTTGCTGGCTAAAGCTTGCAGTGCTTTTCCGCCATCTATTCCTGGCTTGCCTGAAGGGATATGTATTTCTAATAATCTACGGCTAGCAAATAATGAGATTGATTGACCATAAGATTGAATCTGCTGCCAATTGAAATAGCGATCAACCATTAAACTATTCCGCTCATCAAAGCCTTGCGCACGTGCGGCAGCGCGAATAGCATCCAAACTTTCACGTTGTGCTAATGGTTCATCGCCTACCAACACATAGAGTGATTGTAGGTCTAGGCTAAGATGTTTTTCAAGTTGCGTTTGAGCTAATTGCATTCAGAATAATTACTTAGGCATCAGCTTAATTGCAGATAATCTGCGAATAATTTCACGTACCGCATCACTTCGCATATCGGTGTTTAACTTGGCTTCTTCATCTAACTTGCCAAGTAAAGCATTGTCGTTATATGAAAAGTCTCGGCGAGACTGCACCGATTGTGGTGCGCTCCAAAGCGGGTTGGCAGGTTCCCGCGTTCTAAAATTCACTCGATAATTGAGTTCGAATTCACGTACTACGCCACCACCACTTAATGACAGAATGCGTTTTTCATTCGTTTCATTAATCATTTCAACTAAGAGCTCTGCATCAGCTATATTGTCAACGACCTTAATGCCATTATTTTTGAATGACTGATGCAGTTCTCTGGAAATGCTCAGTGTACGGCCTTGAACGAAGACGGTTTTAAAAGAAAGCTCTGCAACACCACGAAGATGAAATCCACATGAAGATAAAGCTAAACTAGAAGCCACTAACAAACTTAAAATGCTAGGTAACGCTATGTAGGAAAAAAGTTTTTTTATCGAGCCAGAGTTTTTCATGATCATTTTTCTCCTGCTAAGCCGCAACAACATTAATGAGTTTATTTGGCACGACTATGATTTTTCGTACAGTCATGCCAGTTTCAATGAATTTTTGTACAAAAGGTTGTTGTAATGCCAGTTTTTCTAAAGCCTCTTTAGTTTCATCTTTTGCCACGGTAATGCTACCACGCAATTTACCATTTACTTGAATCACGTATTCTACGCTTGTTAGCACCATTGCAGATTGATCTGCCACGGGCCAGTCGGCATCCAAAATGTGACTTTGTGGACATAACTCAGCCCAAATCGCTTGGCAGATATGCGGTACGATAGGTGAAAGTAGTAAAGCTACATTTTGTAATACTTCTTGTCGTACACTTCGTGTCACGTCATCTGAGCTATCTAATTTTGCCAACGCGTTCATCATTTCCATTACAGATGAAATGGCAGTGTTAAAGCTATGGCGGCGACCGTAATCATCGGCTACTTTTTCAATGGTGCTGTGCAATTGCAAGCGGATTGCTTTAAGTTCTGCAGATAAATCACCAACTGTGTAAGCGGTAATTTGACCTAATTCAACGTGGTCGTAAGTCGCTTTCCAAAGCCTGCGTAAAAATCGATTTGCGCCTTCTACACCGCTATCAGCCCATTCTAAGCTTTGCTCAGGCGGCGCAGCAAACATCATAAATAGCCTCGCGGTATCTGCACCATAAGTATCAATCAACTCTTGCGGGTCAACGGTGTTGCCTTTAGATTTACTCATTTTCGTGCCATCTTTAAGTACCATGCCCTGAGTGAGTAGGTTGGTGAATGGCTCGTCATTTTTTAAAATGCCCACATCGCGCATTAGCTTGTTAAAGAAGCGCGCATAGAGCAAATGCAGAATTGCATGTTCAATACCGCCCACATATTGGTCAACTGGCAACCAGTAATTGGCGCGTTCGTCTGCCATGGCCGTTGTGCTATCAAAGCTGGCGTAGCGTGCGAAATACCATGAAGACTCAAAGAATGTGTCTAAAGTATCAGTTTCACGCGTTGCCTTGCCGCTACAAGTAGGGCAAGTCGTTACGTAAAAGCTAGGGTCTTTTTTAATTGGAGAACCTACGCCATCCATTACCACGTCTTCAGGCAATACCACTGGCAATTGCTCAGCAGGTACAGGTACTTCGCCACAGCTTGCACAGTGAATGATGGGAATAGGACAGCCCCAATAACGTTGGCGCGAAACTCCCCAGTCTCGTAAGCGAAATTGGGTGCGACGTTTACCAAGGTTTTTAGTCGATAGTGCTGTGGCGATTGCGGCGCTTGCTGCATCAAAATCTAAACCATTAAAATCAGCTGAATCAAATAACACGCCATGTTCAGTCATCGGTAATGTGTCATTATCAGTGTTTTTAATCACGGCTTTAATGGGTAGGTTGTATTTACCTGCAAACTCAAAATCACGTTCATCATGCGCTGGCACAGCCATTACCGCGCCTTCGCCATAGCTCGCTAATACATAGTTCGCTACCCAAACTGGCAATTGTTCGCCATTCAACGGATGTGTTACAAATAAACCCGTTGCCATGCCTTTTTTCTCAGCGGTAGCAACATCTGCTTCTGCCACGCTACCGCGTTTACACTCTGCGATAAAGTCAGCTAATGCAGGGTTGTTTTGCGAGGCTTGCGTCGCTAAAGTATGCTCTGCCGCAACGGCCACATAAGTTGCGCCCATCAGAGTGTCTGGGCGGGTGGTGTAAACTTTTAAGTTACCGTCTTTACCAGCTATTGGAAATTCCACTTCGCAACCATAGCTTTTTCCTATCCAGTTACGTTGCATGGTTTTAACTTGCTCAGGCCAGCCATCTAGCTTGTCTAAATCATTGAGCAACTCTTCCGCATAAGCGGTGATTTTCATGAAATATTGCGGAATATCGCGTTTTTCAACTAACGCGCCACTGCGCCAGCCACGACCATCAATCACCTGCTCATTCGCTAATACGGTACCATCAACTGGGTCCCAATTAACTGTTGAAGTCTTTTTGTAGATAAGCCCTTTTTTAAATAACTCAGTAAAAAGCCATTGCTCCCATTTATAATATACAGGTTTACAAGTAGCGATTTCACGGTTCCAATCTACACCTAAACCCAATTGTTTTAGTTGGGTTTTCATGTGCTCAATATTTTCGTACGTCCATTTTGCCGGCGCGGTATTGTTTTTTATTGCGGCGTTTTCCGCAGGTAAACCAAACGCATCCCAGCCCATAGGTTGCATGACGTTAAAGCCTTTCATTTTATGAAAACGACTTAGTACATCACCTATCGTGTAGTTGCGAACATGCCCCATATGTAGTCGTCCGCTAGGGTATGGAAACATAGATAAACAATAGTATTTAGGTTTATCTGATTGCTCTGAAGCGGCGAAAGTTTGGTTGACTTCCCAATAGGTTTGGGCTGATTGTTCAATCTCTTTGAAAGGGTACTGCTGTTGCATGGCTGAGTATTCTTTAATTATAAATTCAATTCCAAAATTATACCTTGAAGGCATCGATTTAGGCTTAATTAAGCTAAATCGCTTGTAGATGCTCAAGCAATTTTAAATGGCAGGGCGTATCAGTTCATTGGGTGTTCGTAACGTGTTTTGTATTAGATGTTTTAAGAAGATTATACTTAAACTTCAAATGTGTTGATTTTATATCTTTTGAGATATCCTATTTATTTGATTATTGAGATTTAGCTTCCTATAGCGGATGCTCATAATTGAAACTTAGGGCCCATTTGAGACTGTTGCTAACTTTTACCAATCGGCAACTAAGTGGGACAAAATAGCCACAAAGGTTTGCAACGTCAATAAGTACTTTCAGCACATAGTGGAGTTCTTCTTATAAATGTAATCTTCTTTTAGTGAAACGGGTGACGTCCATTCTCGTGATAATTTTTATTTATATCTCTTTAATTTTTAGCTTGTTAACAAATAATTATTCTGATGCGGAAATCAATCCGCTTATTGATTAGGTCTGCGAACCTCAATAATGTAGTTTCATAGGAGTCATTGAGTATTAGAATCGTCCTAATGATTAAATTATGGTAACTTTAACAATCCCTCTATGGGTTAGCTTACATATCAGCATATCGAAGTCATCAATAGCTTATCAAGTCTATTGTGGCGTCTGCTGGCGCTGATACTCTTTACGTTTCATATCAAGATATTCATCCAGCTCTACCTCATGTAATTGGCTGGCATATTGCTCACTGTTGCTATACCAATACTGCAAGCTTTTCTCAAACTGAGTATCCTTGGGTGCAGTCAGCGCTTCAAGATACGCATCAATTGCTAGGTAATAGCGCATGGTATTACGCTCTACAACGCCTCTGATACCTTTAATATAAGTCAGTTGACCATCGCTTTGTTTGCCAGTGATGGTAAATCCAATCTTATTTCTGCCGATAGTTGCAAGGTAAGTTTGCATAGCGAGTCGACCGGCTAAGCCAAAGGAGTAGGCATAAGTAAAATGTAAGAATGTATATCCATCCTTAAGTGGCATAGCCTCAATCAATATACGATAATCATAAGTGCCTAAAGGGCCTTCTTTAGAATCAAGCTCAGTAGCGAAGTAATTTGACGTTGAAACCATTTCGCTATATTTGAATTTAATGGGATATGTGTCTGCTAAAGATTGAGGATATTTTTTACCTATATTAAGCATCAGAACATTTCCTACTTTACTGTTCTCCATATGGCAGTACTTGATGTTGATATTTAGTATTAGTGCATCACACCAATGCGCGGGGTTATTGAATGCGGTATTGAAAGTGGTAAAAGAATAGTCAACTACCGCATAAATCTCACCCTTTAGATTGTGCGAAGATTCTGCAGAGTTAAGAAATAGAGATCGTTTAAACTGGTTATTTTGTAACTGATTATTAAGCTCTGTGTACTTGGATTTTAATGCGGCCACAGAAGAATTTACTGCATAGACATCAGCAGCTAAAGTTTTTTCGCTGAATATTAATCCACAAAAAATAATGCCAATAACTGACATCCTGCGCCATTGACTGATTTTTAAAATTTGGCTATGGCTAATAATGCGACTACAAATTTCTTTAATGTGAGCGTCAAGTTTCATTTATAAAAAACGCGCCCATAAACGCGCTGCTCGCTCTTTGATGCGAGCGCCAATTGAGCGACTTCTCCATGATTCTAATGTAATAAGTTTAGAAGATGCTAGGTCGTTTTCAAACATAGTTTGCATTTGCTTACCGAAACCTTGCCCCAGCACTACCGCATTAATTTCTTGATTATTGGTAAAACTTCGCCAATCAAGATTGGTAGAGCCTATGGTCGACCAAACGCCATCTATCAGTGCAGTTTTGGCGTGTAATAAAGCTTCTTGTCGCTCATATATTTTTACATTAGCACTCAGTAACTCGTCGTAATAAGAGCGCGAGGCATAAAACACTAGGATTGAATCAGTTTTTTCGGGTAACAATAACCTCACATCAACACCACGCAAAACTGCTTCTTTCAAAGCGGTCAGTAGTTTTGGATCAGGTACAAAATAGGCATTTGTAATAAATATTTGGGTTTCAGCACTATTGATAGCAGAAATTAATGTTGCATATATCTGGCTGTAAGGTTCTTCAGGTGAGCTGCCGATGGCGCGTACCACTTCATTGCCTCGATTTATTGAATTAGGAAAATAATTTTTCGCGGCCAACGGATCGCCTTTCTGCTGACTCCATGTTGCCATAAACAACTTCTGAAACTCACTGACCACTGGGCCTGCCATGCGTAAATGAGTATCCCGCCAAGGTTGGCTATCTTTGCTGGATTTTGATTTTTTAAATGAACCGCTGGAATATACGCTACTTATATTGATGCCACCCACGAATGCCACTTGCCCATCAACAATCAGCAATTTACGGTGATCACGCTGATTGACTTGCCAGCCTTTACGCGCATTAAGTGGATTGATAGGATTGTATTCCAACACATTGATACCGCTTTCTTTAAGCGGCTTAAAAAATTCATTAGGTGTGCTACTCGACCCAACACTATCGTAAATTAAATTTACCTGAACCCCGCTAAGTTGTTTACCAATTAATAGTTCGGCAAAATGCTTTCCTATTTCATCATTTTCAATAATGTAGGTTTCCATATTGATATGATCTTTTGCATTTTCTATGGCCACTGACATAGCCGCATAGGTAATGGGTCCATCTACCAACAACTCTACCTTATTGCCCACCACTAACGGGCTACCAACGATTTCCGCTTCCAACGCTAAGTGTTTATCAAATATATTGGTATCGTCACCATTCTTTTTGAGCTTAGCGAGAATTGCTTTACTTTGCTCTACGCTCAACTCTCCGTTCGCCCCATTTAACTTAACAGGATGCGCTTGTCTCATTGCCATATCTGGCACCATGGTAGGGATTGATGTACACCCTGCAAGCAAGGCTAAACCTAGCATTACTAGCAATTTTGAAAAGATAACGCACTCAAGTTTTTTTATGTACATCAATATTACCTTCAAACAATCATCTGGATAGATACAAAAATTATTGGGGACATATGTGCATTGAATCCGAGTGTAATGTATAGCAGTTATATGCGTATGTGCGATAACGAACGGAAGTGCTTAGTTCCGGTTAGTAATATGCAGTTAGCTAGCGTGGTCATCAAATTCTATGGATAGCCATGTAGCTCTTATGAATTTTAAACTGGAGGTTATAAATGTTAAAAATTCGTCAAGTATCTATTGTGTTGCTGATGCTGTTTAGCTCGTCGACCTCCGCTGACCTTCAAATGAGTGTTGGTATAGGACTCCCCAATGTGAGTATAGGTATCAATGTGCCAGCTTATCCAGAGTTTGTCATTGTGCCGGGCTACCCCGTTTATTATGCCCCACGAATGGAAGCCAATTTTTTCTTTTACGATGGCTTATATTGGATTTATCAAGACGATAACTGGTACGAAAGTTCTTGGTATAACGGGCCATGGTGGCTTGTAGATCCATACGATGTGCCGCTATTTTTATTAAGAGTTCCTGTACGTTATTACCGTATGCCACCTGCTTATTTTGTCGGTTGGCAATTTGATGCGGCTCCTCGATGGGGCAATCATTGGGGTCGTGATTGGAATCAGCGTAGAAGCGGATGGGATAGATGGGATCATCGTTCAATTCCAGCACCTGCACCATTGCCAGTTTATCAAAGAAACTACTTTGGAAATAAGTATCCTAAGCAAATAGAACACCAAAGAGAACTTCATCAACAAAATTATGGATTCCAATCACGCGACCCTGTGGTGCGTAAACAAAATGAACACCCACGAAATATCCGTGAACAAAATCCTGAACAAAAGAAACCAAGAACAGATGTTCAGCATGAGAAACCTAAACAGGGTAGGCAAGAAATAAATCGTAATGATGGTACTCAGCCGATAATTAACCAACGTAATGATTCATCTCAACAGGCAATGCCGCCTCAGCAAGATAGATCAGAAAATCATGATCAGAAATCACCTAAGAATGAAAGTATGAATAACCGGAAAGCAACGCCAACCACCCCACAGCAAAGAGATTTAAGGGCTAAAGAACCTAATCAGAGACCAGAACAGAAAGCCATTCAGCAACATGAGCAACAGCAGCCTGTTAAGCAGAATCAGAAACAAAAGAATCAAAGCAATAATCCTGAAAAACAACCAAGACAAGAGCAAGGTCAGGAAAGAAAAAAAGATCGCAATGATTGATGCAATGAGACAAATTTGACAAATGCATAAAGATAACAACATGCAGCACCAGAACAATAAGTATTTTAATTATTAACAAAATAAGGAGATTTGACATGAAACGTTTAATGATAGTAGCAGTTGTAGTAGCAGCAACCCTTAGCACATCAGGACTTGCGGCAGATGTGGGAGTGTCGGTCAGTATAGGTCAACCAGGCTTTTATGGACGACTAGATATAGGTGGTTATCCGCAGCCACAAGTGATTTATGACCAGCCCAGAGTTATTCAACGAGGTTACGAATCGCGCGAACCTATTTATATGCGTGTGCCGCCTGGGCATGCAAAAAATTGGAGAAAGCATTGCAGAAAATACAATGCCTGTAACGAACGCGTCTACTTTGTACAAGATAATTGGTACAACCACGAATATGCGCCACGCTACCAAGAGCAACATCGCAACCAAAGGGATAATCGTCGTGACGAGCGCGGAGGCGACCGCCGAGGTAATAATGGTAATGATCACCGAAGCAATGAGCACGGCCGCGATAACCATTAATTATTTGTAACATTTTTACTGCATATCTTATTTAAGACGCGGAGGAATACGTTTTTAGCGGCAATTTTTAAACCAACTTTTGAAAAAATCTATATGCGATATGTACGTTTGCGCACAGATTGTTCTTCTAAAAAATCGCATGATGCGCTTACTGGCTGACAAGTATTTGTTACTCAGCATTAAATTGAGTACTGCCAATTTTTAAAACTATTATGGAGAGTTCCAATGAAACAACTTAAACGCGTATCAACCATTATCTTAGCTGTGGCTTTCACAGCAATGTTAGGTTGTGCTTCAACTTCAAAACATGAAGGCACTGGCGAATACATTGATGACACTGTTATTACTACTAAGGTAAAAGCTGCTGTTTTAAATGACCCAGCTCTAAAATCTGCCGAAATAAATGTAGAAACGTACAAGGGTGTAGTACAACTTAGTGGCTTTGTAAATTCCGAAGCTGATATTAAAAAAGCTGCAGACGTAGCCCGTAATGTAAAAGGTGTGACATCTGTCAAAAATGATATGCATCTTAAGACTAAATAGCTCAGAAATCAGTATTTAAACTGCATGTCTAACAAGGAGCAAAAAAATGCTTGAAACAATTGCAATTATATTAATTATTCTCTGGGTACTAGGTCTTGTGTCATCTTATACCTTGGGTGGATTTATCCACATTCTCTTGGTAATTGCCATTGTGATGATACTAGTGCGCTTCATTGGGCGGTAGTGGCTTGATTGACTAAACAAGCTCACATTAACCAATCTTACATTTGGAGAATTTTAAATGAATGCAGTCAAAATGTTAGCGGTGGTCTTGATTGTTGCCGGTAGTCTTGGCTTGATGTACGGTGGTTTTAGTTACACCAAAGAGACGCATCAAACCAAGATTGGCCCAATAGAACTTTCAGTAAAAGATACCGAGAGAGTCAACGTGCCAATTTGGGCCGGTGTAGTAGCGATGGTCGCCGGAGTGATTTTGCTAGTTGCGCGCAAATAGCAATTTCAGTTCAGGTACGAAAAATATAAAAGATTATTAGCAGTTATTTAATTTTGAAGTTAACGGAGAAAAACATGGAAAAATTATCAGATCAATTCAACAAAGATCAATTAATCAATGAATTTAAAGTGGTGGTTGCAGACGCAGAAGCCATGTTAAAAGCAACTGCAAACACAGGTGACGCTAAACTGTCAGAATTGCGCGCAAAGGCCGAAGAGTCAATTAGCTTAGCAAAAGCAAGAATCATGGATATTCAAACTGAAGTAATTGCCAAAACTAAAGCAGCAGCTAAAGTCACAGATGATTATGTGCATGAAAACCCATGGCGTTCTGTTGGCTTTGCTGCCAGTGTTGGTGTAGTGGTTGGTTTGCTGATTAGCCGTCGCTAGTACAAGTTTATAAGCCTAATAAATCATGACCGATATAACGTCTACGAGTAGCAAAGGATTGTTTGAATCTATTACAGCGCTGACTTCAACATTAGTGGCGATTGCTCACACACGGCTAGAGTTGCTTTCAACTGATTTAGAAGAGGATAGAGAACGCTTGATGTCACTTGTCATGTTGTCTCTAGTCGCTATTTTTAGTTTATTAATAGCGGTGGTGCTAATAACAATAACGCTCATAGTTGCATTTTGGGATAGTTATCGCGTACTTGTGCTAGCTTCAATCGCTGGAGTATTTTTAATAGTTGGTGTTTCGACTTGCTTAGCGGCAATCCGCCAGGCCAAAAACAAACCTAAAATGTTTGTAGCAAGTTTGCTGGAGTTAATAAAAGACCGTCAACATCTTGATACCAATTAAATGAACAATAAATTGCAAAAATTAGCAGATCGACGACAGTATTTAATTGCACAAGCAGCGTCGCAACGACTGTTACTAGCTCACGACTCACATTCATGGCATCAACCCTTGGCTATGATAGATAAAGTTCTGGCAGCATTACGATATATAAAACACCACCCAATTTATATCGCTGGCGGAGGTGCGGCCCTACTATCAATAGCTAGACCAAGTGGAATCGGAAAATGGTACCGGAGAGGCTGGATGGCATGGCAGATTTTGAATTAATTTAGAAATAAATAAAAAGTTAGTACGTCGCTTCTAGTCGCATAATTTAAATCATATTTATTTATTTATGCATCATTAGTCTGTAAATATTTTTTTATTTCTTTTAACTACTGCAAGAAACGCTTTCTAAACCGTTCATAGGTAGAACGGATTGGTCGAACTGCGCCCAACTTATCAATATATCAGAATATCTAAAAGAGGTGACACAAGCACCTAGGGGAGTAAATGCTTGTGTCAGAGGTCACTGAGAAAGGGCAATAATCCAGCGACAAGTCCAATTTACATTTAGTGTGTTTTGCAGTCTGTGCGTTAACGCACGTATGTAAATTAATACGCGAGAATGTAATTTCTGGATGTCTTTTTTATAGCAAGTTTAATGTACGCAAACGTACAGACTATGCAATTAGCCAAAAGTATTCTTAGTCGCTTATAACCATGAATTTTTACTTTTTTCAACGGCTAATCTAACTGTAAATTTGAGGATACCCATGAATCAAATGAAGAATGAAGACTTACATCCAGCAAACGTAAAATTAAGAAAGCATGTACTTCCGCCTTTGAAATATGACTATGCTGCGTTAGCCCCATGTATTGATTCACGGACGATGATAGTTCACCACGATAATCACCATGCAAGCTACGTTAAAAAGCTCAATGAAGCTTTGGAAATGTATCCTGAGTTTCACGATTGCTCAGCTTTGTGGTTATTACTTAATCTTGAAAAACTGCCAGAACAAATTAGGCTTGAGGTTCACTATAACGCTGGTGGTCATGTTAATCACAGCATTTTTTGGCGTGCTATGAAACCTAGTGGCTCTTGTGAGCCTAAAGGTTTGTTTCGAGAAGCCATTGAGCGCGACTTCGGAAGTTTGGCAAATTTTAAATCAAAATTCGCAGAAGCAGGTGCCAAGTTATTTGGTTCAGGTTGGGTCTGGCTGACTAGGACTCGGCAAAATGGTGGCAAGTTAGAAATAACATGTACCAATGGCCACGACCACCCGATGATGCAGAATCGCTTTCCATTATTACTCAATGATGTTTGGGAACACGCCTATTACTTGCAATATGAAAGTCGGCGTGCCGATTACTTAAAAGCTTGGTGGTCAATAGTAGACTGGGATCAAGCAAATCGATGCTTTGAGCGCTCTGATAGCACGATTGAAGAGCTATTGGAAATTGAATGTGAGCTATTTCTACCTTATCAAAAATCCCTAATATGCAATTAAATTTTTTAATGTGTGTTAACAGACAGAAGATAAATTCATATCCACTTAATCTACGAATAACGACATAACAAATTAACAACTTAATTTAACTAATAATTTGTTGTCCGCATTAGTAATAATTTTTAATTGTTACACAACCAACCGCAAAGGAATGAAAATGAACTGGAATCAAATTGAAGGAAATTGGAAACAATTAAAAGGTAATGTGAAACAACAATGGGGCAAATTAACTGACGATCAAATTGACGTGATTGCAGGTAAGCGCGAGCAACTTGCTGGCAAGATTCAAGAAGTGTATGGAAAAGCCACGGATGAAGTGGAAAAAGAATTGACTGAATGGCAAGCGATGCAAAAAGAGTCTAGTTGCTGCAGCAAAGAAACCAAGAAGCAGTAATTCAATGGTTCTCAACGCAAATAATTTTGCATTGACACTGTTTTTTGGTTTAGTTTTTGTCACATTCGCCAATTCAAAATGCATGACGGCAGATGAATATAAATTTCTTGAAAATGATATTGATGCAGATTTTATAAGAATTGCATCCAAGACAGATCAAGATAAAAAGTACAGAGGTGTTTTCAATGCTCAATCGGATTCACTCATCAAGAAAGCTGACTCGGATTATTTGCTCGCAATGCAGAAGTGTAATAGCAAAGCCAGTGCTGATAAATTAATGCGCGAGAAAAATGCAAAAATTACAAGGCAGAAAGAGATTGATAATGCTAGTACGCAGATGAAGATACCGTTACCCAAGGCTGAAACATTGCAAAAAAAAAGGTCAACCAATTCGAATGATATGCCGATGATTGATGACTTAACCCCTGCTTTCAAAAAGTCACGATTAATCTAAAAGTGACGGCAATATAAACATTTTATCTTGTGTGCTTTTGTTGCACTAGCAATAAAAGCAGAATATTAACAATTGATTGAAATTGCATTGCAAACATCTAGAGAGGAACGCAAATGAGCTGGAATCGCATGGAAAGGTGGTCGGAATTAAAAGGTCAAGCTAAACGACAAGGATCAATGAGCTACAGTTCAGATTTATTTAGCGACAAGCAAATAGGTGATGAAAGTGAAATAAACAATTCAATTTATCAGAAGTCAATAATTTCTACCGAAAAACGGAACATACCTACTTGCAGCGGGTTAACTGGTTTTGAAATATAAGCAATTAAATTTAAAAAAAGGAAAATACATGAAAAACTTAAATATTAGCGCAATTGCGCTCGCAATTAGTCTTGCTTTTAGCACTAATGCAATGGCAGGAAGTATGACAAAAAATCAATTCAAAGCGAACGAGAAAAGCATAGAGGCTGAATATAATTCGGCTAAAGCTGGCTGTGATTCATTTGCAGCAAATGCTAAAGATATATGCGTAGCCGAAGCTAAGGGCAAGATGAGTGTTGCCAAAGCTGATCTTGATGCAAGCTATAAGCCATCGGAAAATTCGAAATATAAGGCACGCGTTGCTAGAGCAGATGCCACTTATTCTGTCGCAAACGAGAAATGCGATGACAAAGCTGGAAATGAAAAGGACATTTGTGTGAAAGAGGCTAAATCAGCCAAAATTCATCAAATTGCCGATGCGGAAACTCAGTTGAAATCTAAAAATGCTAACGTAGAAGCCAATGAAAAATCCAATAATGCACAGGCTGTCGCTAATGAGAAATCAGTAGATGCTAATGCTAAGGCATCAGAAACAAAAACTGATGCTCGCAAGGATGCTGCGGCAGAAAAACGTGATGCTGATTACGCCGTTGCTAAAGAGAAATGCGATGCGCTTGCAGGCAATGTTAAGGATAAGTGCATCATTGATGCAAAGTCACGTTTTGCGCAATAAAGATAAATAGCCTAAATTTTGGCATATTGTGAATTATTTGCAATATGCCAAAGCTATGAGTCTAACGATGAGGAGTTTTAATATGCAACCAACTACAGATAACATTACTTCAGATAATTCAAGCGAAAAATTACGCGTACTATCCAACATACAAACTTTGCGTGCACGAGCTCGCAAAGACATTGAGGAAGGCGCCGTCACTTCAGGCTACGCGGCTGATAGAAAAGTCGTTATTACACTACTGAATGAAGCGCTAGCTACCGAGCTTGTCTGCGTTTTACGCTATAAACGCCACTACTTTATGGCAAAAGGCATTCATTCAGAGTCCATCAAAGTTGAGTTTTTGCAACATGCCAATGAAGAAATGGCGCATGCCGATCTTCTAGCTAAGCGCATTACTGAGCTAGGTGGCGCGCCAGACTTTTCACCAGATGGGCTCAGTGAACGTAGCCACGCTGAATACGTAGCAGGCGACACACTCAATGATATGATTAAAGAAGATTTAATCGCCGAACGCATCGCCATTGAAAGCTATCGTGAAATGATTGCGTATTTGGCAGACGCGGACCCAACTACACAGAAAATGCTAAAAGAAATTTTGGCTATGGAAGAAGAGCATGCAGATGACTTAGCTTCGCTTATGGGAAACATGAAAAAAGAGATGACAAGCTTGGTGATGTAACAACACTTATCAACCTGTCAGGATAGTGAATAATTATGATCTAAGTGCCTTAACGTACAGACCACAATAAAATTAAACTGGATAGTTATGTATGGTTAAACTACACAAGTTTAATCATACGTAAACAGGTCAAGATATGAACTAATATTTCAAAAGTCAATGAAGGAGATTTTATTATGAAAAGAATACATAAATTTGCAGTAAGTTATATTTTGTTGGCAGGGTTGGTTGTTACAAGCGGATGTAGCGGAATGTCTACCCGAGATAAAAATACCGCTATTGGCGCTGGTGTTGGTGGTGTTGCTGGTGCGGTACTTACAGGTGGTGGCACACTAGGAACAATAGGTGGTGCCGCAATCGGTGGCGTTATTGGTAATCAAATCGACAAAGACAAGAAATAGGTTGGTGGTCGCCCTTAAAAAGCGGTACAGACTCACGTAGTCTGTACCGCTTTTTATTGTCGATTTCAAATATTTTAATTTATACGAAAAAAATAAATTAGCGTACTTAAAGATTTTATTATTGCCAGCTACTTGTGTGCGACAGCGTACATAACTATGGCACATATACAGTTAATCTAACCTTCTGCTTGATGGTGGCAGCATTCGCCGTGTTTCACTAAATTTTAAAGGATTAAAAATGAATAACTCAATATTAGTAGGCGTATTAGCTGTTGCGCTAACTTTAACCGCTTGTGATAAAACACCTATTGTAGTGAACGTTCCTGCTGAAACTGTTGGAGTGCCTGGTCCAGCTGGCTCAACTGGCAAAACTGGTGAGCAAGGCGTTGATGGTAGCAAAGGCAATATGGGAGATAAGGGTGATACTGGGGTTCAGGGTAATGATGGTACTCAAGGCGAAACTGGACAGGCTGGTGAAACAGGTGAAACTGGCGATAGCACTACAGTCATTATTGCGCCACCTGCACCTGCAAACTAATTCTATCCATTAACTATTTTAAGGAGTACATCATGTCTTTAGGTACGATATTACTGATTATTTTGATTTTAATGCTAATAGGTGCGATTCCTAGCTGGCCCCATAGTAAAAACTGGGGCTATGGACCAAGTGGTGTGCTTGGCTTAGTCGTTATTATTCTGATTGTGTTAGTATTATTGGGCAGAATATAACGAATTAGGTTTAAAGCCTGTTTAAAAAAATTATTTTTAAATTAATCAGTAGCGTTTAAGTACACTATTGATTTTTTAGTATTTTTCACGCTATTAGCATGCAGTGCGACAGATGAAGCTTCTAACTCTGTAAATTAGAAATTGGAATAAAATTGAAATCTAGATTTATCTCATTCATCATTTTAATTATGATTTCATCCACCGCGTTTGCAGAGGATGCCGATGAGCAAGGCTGGTGGTCAGGTGTTAAAGATTCGTTGTCTCAAACATGGCAGTCACAAAATTACGAGTTGTATATTCCCATCAACACATGGCATAACCGTCATTTCTACACACAAGAAAAAATTGATGAGTACAACGAGCGCCCGTGGGGTTTAGGTATTGGCAAATATCGATTCGATGATGATGGCAACTGGCACGCGCTTTATGCAATTGCATTTTCGGATTCAAATTCTGAGATTGAACCCGTCGCGGGTTACGCTTTTCAAAAAGTGTGGCGCCCAACTGGCGATGTCCGTTTGGGTGTCGGCTATACACTTGGGGTGACATTGCGTCAAGATGAACACTACCTTCCTATTCCAGTCATAGCACCATTATGTTCAGTTGCATATAAAAAACTAGCCGTGCAATCAACTTACATTTTTGGTGGCGAAGGTAATGGAAATATATTATTTACTTGGATACGTTGGCAGCTGGATTAGGTAATTTTTTTTGGCTGATGTATCTCCTGGTAATTTAAAACAAAGTTCTTTTCAAGATTTGATAAACCCATGAACAGCGAATTACCCAAAGAAAACACCCAGCAACAAATTAGGGAAAAGCCAATTGCGACCTCCAATAAAAATCCTAGATCTTGGATTAAGATTGCAATCGCTTTATTGGTCGTGTTCTCTGTCAGTGCATACTTATCGCGCAACTTGATACTAGGCAAACCTGTTGACGCTTACCCTGCAACGATAGGTGAATTAGTACAAACGGTGGTTGCCAGCGGTCGGGTAATGACACCTCAACGCATTACAATTGCCGCCGAAACGACTGGGCGAGTTAATGAAATTCCTGTATCAGAAGGCCAAACAGTTAAACGCGGCCAATTACTGATTCAATTAAATGACCAAGATGAACGTGCAAGCTTGGCACAAGCCACTGCAGCTGTTAGCCAAGCGAGAGCTAAGTTAAGGCAATTACGTGAAGTCGCACTTCCCGCGGCATCGCAAAGCTTAAAACAAGCACAAACAAATGTTGAGCAAGCGCGTAAACAATATGAACGCACTAGAGATTTACAAGCACGCGGCTTCATAAGTCAAGCACAGCTAGATGAAGCAAAGCGTAACTATGATGTAATCAGTAGCCAAGTTAATGCAGCGCGCTTGCAGGTAGAAACCAATCGATCCGATGGTAGCGATTTAGCCGTAGCATCTGCGACTGTCGCACAGGCAAATGCAAGTTTACATTTAGCGCAGGTAAAATTGAATGAAGATGCAATTCTTGCGCCTGCCGATGGCACTCTTATCAGCCGCAGCGTTGAGCCTGGCGACATTGTTCAACCAGGTAAGGAATTAATGGTGCTTGCAGCAGATGGTGAAACACAAATTCTGGTTCAGCTTGATGAGAAAAACCTTGCAAAGTTAGCTTTAGGTCAAAAGGTATTAGGTTCTGCAGATGCATATGCCGACCAACGTTTTGATGCGGTTGTGAGCTATATCAATCCTGGGATAGATGCAACTCGCGGTGCTGTTGAGGTGAAGATGACCGTAGCCAAACCGCCCGCTTACTTACGTCAAGATATGACTGTTTCAGTGGATATTGAAACCGCACGTCGCTCTGGTGCATTGGTCATTCCAACAGGCGCATTACATGATGCATCAAGCATTGCGCCTTGGGTGCTGGTTGTGCGCAACAACCATACAGTTAAACAGTCAGTGAAACTTGGTTTGCGTGGTGACAATAGCGTTGAAGTGCTGAGCGGACTAAAAGCTGGCGAAGGAGTTATATTAACAGCCGTTGGTATCATTAAAGCGGATATGCATGTTCGTGCAAACATTATTAAAACTCAATGAATCCACTTTTCCCATTTGAATGGATTATGGCAACTCGCTTTATGCGTGAAGGTAGAATGCAAACGCTTTTGATTATAGGCGGCGTTGCGCTTGGCGTTTCGGTTATTGTTTTTATCTCGGCACTTATTAGCGGCTTGCAAAGCAATTTATTTCGTCGCACTTTAGACTTTCAAGCGCAGATTATTATTCTGCCACCTGAAGAAGTCGCCAGACCATTGCGCGATTCAAGTAAGCAACAGGCTGATAAGCAAACGGCGGTATTAGTACAACCGCGTGCGCAGAGATTACGCTCAGTAGACCAATGGCAAAAAGTACGTGACCAATTACTAAAAATGAAAAATGTCACGGTTGTAGCCCCAGTCGTTTCAGGCGCAGGTTTTGTGATACGTGCTGATGCAAATAGAGCAGTTACCCTAACAGGTATTGAACCCGAAAGTTATTTACGTTTGATTGCACTTAAAGAAAAAATAATTGCAGGTAGCGCAAACGTAACAAGCTTAGACATTCTTGTTGGCGTTGAGCTAGCCAAAGACATGGGCGTTGCTATGGGCGATAAATTAACGCTAAGAACCGCCTCTGGTGGCACGGCCACGTTGATGATTAGCGGTATTTTTGACTTTGGTAACAAGGGTCAAAATCAACGCTCGGTTTATGTGTCATTTCGAACGGCACAGAGTCTGCTCAACTTGGCTGGTGGCGCCAGTAGCCTTGAGGTGAATGTAGTTGACCCTTTCTCAGCTGAAACCGTAGCGCAAGACATTCAGGCGCAAACAGGACTCAAAGCAGAAAGCTGGATTTCCACAAACGCACAGTTCTTTAGCGCGCTTGCTGCACAGTCGATGTCAAATACCATCATTCGTTTTTTTGTTGGCTTAACAGCTGCGCTTGGGATTGCCAGTGTACTGGTGGTATCTGTGGTGCAAAAATCTAAAGAAATTGGCTTATTACGCGCAACAGGAACTTCTAGACGGCAAGTTCTGCGGATATTTTTACTACAAGGTGCATTGATGGGTTTGATGGGCTCTGTAGTTGGTTCATTGATGGGCTGGGGATTTCTTAGCCTTTGGCGAGGCATTGCAAAGAACGCTGATGGCACGCCATTGTTCGTTATCAACTTTGACCCAATGCTGTTTTTCTATGCAGCCGTTGGCGCAACACTTGTTGGAACACTTGCGGCTGTATTCCCCGCCTTGCGCGCAGCTAGATTAGACCCTGCGGTGGCTATTCGTGGTTGAGCATGATGATTCTGTTACCTTGCGCCTTGAAGGCATACACAAAGCCTATGGCGTTGGCACGCCAGCTGAAACCGAAGTATTGCACGGCATTGACTTAGTTTTAAAACGTGGAGAATTTGCCGCATTGATAGGTCCATCTGGTTCTGGTAAAAGCACCTTGCTCAATATTATTGGTCTGCTTGATCAACCTAGTAAAGGTAACCTTTTTATTACAGGTCAAACAACAGAGCAGCTGAAAGATATTGAATTGACGCGTCTACGTGCAAGTGAGATTGGTTTTATATTTCAATTTCACAATTTGCTGCCTGCTTTCTCCGCACTTGAAAACGTTATGTTGCCGCGACTGGCTGCGCTAGGTCATCCAGACGAAGCTATGCGAAAGCGTGCTGCAGAACTGATAGATAAGGTTGGACTCACTCCATGGATAGAGCACAAATCAAATGACCTATCAGGCGGCCAACAACAACGTGTGGCCATCGCTCGTGCACTTGTGATGAATCCAGCGCTGGTATTGGCCGATGAGCCGACTGGCAATTTAGACACCAAATCTGCTGATAGTGTTTTTGATTTAATGCGGGATATGAACAAAACTAATGGCACGACATTCTTGATTGTGACGCACGATCCAAGACTAGCGCAGCGCTGTGACCGCATCATTGAGCTGGTTGATGGCAACATCGCCTCGGATAATGCAAATTTAAATGTACTAAAAAATGGTGACGGTACCACTCAAACCACCTAATGCTGTGATGTCTAGATAATGCCTATAAATATAATCAACGCTGACAAGAAAAATGTAGATTTACGCCTGCACCAACTTAATTTACTTCGCACTATTGCTATTTATCAGGTAATAAAAGGCTTAGCTGCAATTATCGCAAGCATAGGAATATTAAATATGACGCATCAAAATGTGCGTCACTTTACCTCACTGTTGATTAATTATTTTCATCTGGATTCTGATGCGCATTACTTCAAAACGCTATTTGACTACACCGACCTGCTGAGTAATGACGACTTACACATTTTAGTGCTAATGGCTTGCACCTATGCTGTTATTCGCTTTATTGAGGGTTATGGCTTATGGAGAAATCGTATATGGGCAGAATGGTTAGCAGCAGTTTCAGGATCAATTTACTTACCTATCGAGATTAGTCATTTGCTTAAGCACGCCAGCATTATTAATATTGCCGTGCTCACAATAAATGTAGTGGTCGTGGTTTATATGATCCACCGACTCAGGTGTCGGCGGATTGAAGCGCAAAGAAACTAGGCCTGTTGGCGATGCTGGGCATCTGATAGGAGACGATTCATTTCCTTTTTCACTACGGCATAACACTCACAAACTTGCTTTTCTAAACCTATTCTATCAAGTACAGAAATGTGCCCACGACGATAATTGATAAAGCCTGCACGCTGCAAATTTCCTGCGGCTTCGGTAATACCCTCGCGACGTACGCCGAGCATGCCAGCCACCCATTCTTGCGTAATAATCAGGTCATTTGTCGGCATGCGGTCTAGGGTTAGTAGAAGCCAGCGGCATAATTGTTGTTCAACCGAGTGGTGTCGATTACACGCGGCAGTTTGCGACATTTGTGTCATTAATGCTTGGGTGTAGCGCAATAGCAGCTTTTGCAACAGACCGCCGCGGTCAAACTCACGTTTCAGTATGCGACGTTCTAGTCGGTACGCATGTCCTGCCGTCTGCACTACGGCAGAACTTGAAGTGGTGTCACCGCCCATAAATAGCGATATGCCGACCATTCCTTCATTGCCCACTCCTGCGGATTCAGCGGATGAGCCAGATTCCATGACGTAATGCAATGAAACAATCGATGTGGTTGGAAAATAAGCATGCTGCAACTGCTTGCCGGGCTCATAAACCATTTCACCTAGAGGCATAGAAATAAGTTCTAAATGTGGCGCCAAAAATTCAAATTCAGCATTTGGTAATGCAGCAAGAAGATGGTTTTGATTTGGGTTGGATTGATAAGAACTAGATTGTTTAGCATTAAAAATGATAGACATAATTAACTAACACTATCTTGCAGGTTGTATTTCCCTGTCAGCTCTACCCCAATGCCACGGTAGCCAATGAATCGGCAATGCAAGTCAAACATCGGTTCACCGCTCACCTGAAATCTTCTTTGCGAACCATCTGTATTGGTGCGATGGAATATAAAATCTAAAAATGGTTGCCGTGCAGTTATGATTGCTTGCAGTTCTTTACGCTTAGTCTCGTCCCAACCAGTTAAATGAATGCTGCTAGATTCTTCAATATTAGCCCGGTCCATTGAATCGTCAATCTGGATACCAAGCATCTCTCGAACTGGACCTGAAACCTTAGTGAAATTCATATTTTCATCTTGTTCCCAATACCAGTCTGAAGCCAATTCAGTCAAGCTGCGATAACGTGCTTCACTTTTACGTAGTTCGGCGGTTCGCTCTAGTACAGTTTGTTCTAGAACTTTGTTGTAATTCTCAAGTTTTTTATACAACAGACGGACTTCTAACATATTGTGGATTCGCGTTTTAACTTCCACTAAGTCAAACGGTTTACTAATAAAATCCTTGGCGCCATCTTGCAAGGCCCGAAGTTTATGGCTTGGTTGCGCAGTAAGTACAATCACTGGTAGATAGGCATCATCATGGTTTACTTTTAGGGCTTTCATGACTTCAAATCCATCCATTACAGGCATTTGCAGGTCAAGCAAAATCAGGTCATAGTGGTGAATGCGGTGCAACTCGCAAACTTCTTCTGGATTCATGGTTGAAGTAACCGAGGTGTAACCTGTCTCGCTTAGCAGTTGTTCAAGTAGGCTGATATTGGCTTCCTGATCATCAACAATCAGAATATTTGCATCAAGAATTTCCGGTTCAATAATTATCATTCCTACTTCACTCCAAATGCTTACTAGTTTTTGCAAATTTTAGTGTCAAATCTATCGTTTCCATAAATTCTTTGACTTTGATTGGCTTTGTCAGATATCTGAAAAACCCTGCTTCTAGACCTTTCTCAATATCGCGTGGCATTGCGTTCGCGCTCAATGCAACCACAGGGATATGAGCTGTTTGTGGGTCTTCACTGAGCATATCAAATGCTTCAAAACCACTGAAGCCAGGCAAGTTAATATCCATTAAGATGACGTCTGGCAAAGTAGCCCGAGCAAGTTTAATGCCTTGTCTCGCACTTTTCGCACTTAATAGACGAATATCAGGTCTCTGCGCAATGATGTCCTCAACCAACATCAAATTCGCTGGATTGTCCTCAACGTATAATAATGTGTACATTAATGTGTCGGAGTTGGAGTCGGAGTTGGAGTCGGAGTCGGAGTCGGAGTCGGAGTCGGAGTCGGAGTCGGAGTCGGAGTCGGAGTCGGAGTCGGATTGCGCAGTCATCTCTAACACATGAGTTAGGCCAAGTTCAATCCAAAACACACTTCCTTTTCCCACACTGCTTTCTACGCCAATTTCCCCTTTCATTAAACTCATCAAACGCTTGCAAACCACTAAGCCGATACCCGTACCTTCTTCCTTGGAATTTTGACCAAGCCGGTTGAATGGCTGAAAAAGCTGTGTCAATTGATTGGGTGTTAGACCAGCGCCTGTGTCATGCACACTGATGCGAACGGAATCCTGAAGGGTCTTGCTACATTCAACAGTCACGGTTCCGTTTATTTTGTTGTATTTAATCGCGTTGGATAGCAGATTAATGAGCACTTGCTTAACGCGTGTATGATCACCCTTGACGCAATAAGGAAGCTCAGGCGGCGTAAATATAACCTTGATAGCACGTTTTTGTGCCTGCGGTTCTATCATGGCTTCACATTCATTCATTACATCATTCAGTAATACTGGTTCAAGCGATAATTCGAGCTTGCCAGATTCAATCAGCGCAAGGTCAAGCACTTCATTAATCAATTCCAGTAAGTACCATCCTGCTTTTAAAATTTGATCAATGCTTTTTTTCTGAGAAGTTGTTGGCGCAGGTTTGCCTGATTCTATTAACTGCGCAAAGCCGAGTATCGCACCCAGCGGTGTTCGCAATTCATGGCTCATACTCGATAAAAATTCAGACTTCGACAAATTGGCTTTTTCTGCCACAAACGTTGCGTGTTCAAGCTCAACATTTTTAAGCTGTAGCGCCTCATTCAGTATTGTTCGTTCTTCTTCAATCTGTTTACGTACCGTATTATCTGTGCCAATGAGCAAGTAACCAATAATAATATTTTGCGCATCGCGTAGCGCCGTCACAGACACCACCGCTGGAAATTGGCTGCCATCTTTACGAATATAGTTCAGCTCGTAAATATCCTCAATACCACGTGAGGCCTTAAATACCAAGGCTTCAAAACCTGGAGAAATCGTCGCTGCTAGTTCAACACTCAATGTTTTGGCGCGCGCAATCACTTCTTCTGGGTCTGAAATATCAGCTGGGGTAATCTTATTCATTACTTCATCAGCGCTATAACCTAGCATGCGCTCAGCACCCACGTTAAAAATCTGAATCACACCTTTAGCATCAGTCGCAATACTAGAAAAGTTTGCGCTGTTAAAAATCGCACTTTGCAATGCGCCAGCTTTCAGTAAAGCATCCTCAGCCAGTCTGCGGGCAGTAATATCACGCAAGATACAAGTAAAGTAACGTTCTCCACCCAACCACATCTCACTGACGGCTATTTCTAATGGAAAAGACTTGTTATCTTTGCGCCAGCCAATCACTTCTCGACCTATACCCACAGCACGCGCTTCATCGCTTGCGCTATAATGTTGAAGGGAACTATTGCGCTGGTCTTGATCAAGTTCAGGAATGAGCACACTGAAATTCAAGCCTGTAAGCTCTGTAGCGCTATAACCAAACATTTTTTGAGCGGCCGGATTCACAGTTTCAATCATGCCATCACTTGCGTGTAATGTAATAATGCCATCAGCAACTGTATTCAAAATAGTCTGTATCAGTGCCGAATTGTCCCGCAATGCTTGTTGCACAGCATACTCTTCACTGACATTGCGGAAAACTAAAACTGCACCAGCAACCTGTCCGTCATGATTACGAATTGGCGCGCAGCTATCAGCAATATCGCACTCGCTACCATCACGCGCTATTAGCACAGTGTGATTGGCCAACCCCTGTATCGTACCTTTAGCCAAAGTTTCCAGCACAGGAATTGTGGTTGCTAAACGTGTTTCTTTGTTAATGATAGGGAAAATTTCAGCAATTTGGCGACCTGTGGCTTCGGCTGACTTCCAACCTGTTAATTGTTCAGCAAGCGGGTTTAACAACGTGACACGCGCCTCCTTATCCGTAGTAATAACTGCGTCTCCAATCGAGTTGAGTGTCACTGCGAGCTTTTCTTCGCTGTTTTGCAGCGCAATGTTGACTTGCCGCAATTGCTTATTGATATCTTTCTGTACTTCAAGCAAATGCTGTGTTTCCAGATGGATTAAATTCTTGATCTTTTGCTGTGATTGTCGATAGATTAGATAAATAAATGCTAGTGCAAACAACATCCAAAATAAGCCAGCAAATAGAATAATATTAAACATGTGGCTCATGCTTGATTTCAGCGCTTCATCTTTCTGAATCAGCGCATCTTGCTGTATTTGCATGAAGGACGACATTTCACTGCGAATAGAGTCCATCAATCGCTTACCTTGCCCTTTGCGTATTTCTGATGCTATAGAAGTCGTCTTATTATCACGGTGCAACTCAATAAGGCGCTTTAACTCTGTCATCTTGGCCTCAATCAATGGCTCCATTTTGTCTAGATGTTTACCTGCAGCAGTTATTTTGGTTGCTGTATGTAATTCAGCTATTTTTCCAGACATGCTATCCCGTACAGTCAAATATGGTTGTAGAAAGGTCTCGTCACCAGTCAATAAATAGCCACGTTGACCTGTTTCTGCATCTTTTAATGAAGACAGCAGTGCGTTAGCTTTGTCCATTACAAAAGTGTTTTGCTCTCGCGCATCCGAAGTTTCTTGAACCTTGTTGAAAGACCATATCGAGATAACGATAGCCAAGGACACAAGGACTAAGGCACCAAAAACAAAGATTGAAAATTTATGTAAGATTTTCAAGAGTAATTAACCTTTTGCTCAAAGAAAATTTCATTAAGTATTAGTTGCGTATCTTCCTGAAGATTTAGTATTTCTTCGGATGTTGACTCAATTTTAGTGATTCTGGACATGGTAGACTTTTGTTCCTGATTGCTTACAGCGTTTCAAGTGCTAAATTAGTCAAGCTAATAACGCAATAAACTACGCGCTTCTCCCATACTGTTATATACGCATCACACAAAATAAAATGCTTTCTTTTGCACTATCTTTTGGTACGCAAATAAAACTACCCGAAATACGCAACTAGTATGTGCTTAAAATTGACGTAGGATAATCATTATGTCAATTCGCCTTGATAAGTTCTGTGCGCCAGCACACATTAAGCAGATAGCAAAGCTGTGCCTTACATTTTGCAATTGAATTTACTGAGGTGAGTATGTTTGTTAGCGCACAGACTAATATGAAAAAACAGTAGAAAGTCCAAGCTAAAGACACCAATTGTTGTCCATCGCAACGGAGGATAATCCAAATGGAAACGCACGATAAATTAATGTTTTTAAGTACAACGCTTTTGGCTATGCTTGCTGGCTGTAATAAACTATATGATTTGACTAGTGCTACAAAGGCTGATAGCACAATAAGTGCTGATATTAAAGACGTAGAAGTGACTGGGAAAGTAAAAACCGCACTGCTTCTCGATGAAACAATCAAGGGATATGACATTACCGCGGTAACAACTTAAGGGTGATGTCCGACTTACTGGTGTTGTTGACACTCAGACTCAACTTGACCAAGTAGACAAAATAGTCCGTAGCATTGAAGGTGTTCATAGCATCCATCATGAGGTGAGCATCAAAAAGTAACGCAAAATTATGGTATTCATATTTAACAGAGGAATAAACCGTGTATTACATTGTTGAAACGCATAAATCTTTTAGTCAAGCAGTTGTAGACCTTGAATCAGCCGTTGTTCGTAATAGTTTTGGCGTGATGCACATTCATGATTTAGGCAACACGCTGCGCACAAAAGGCGTAGCTTTCAATGAGGAGTGCAAAGTGTTTGAAGTTTGCAATCCCGTTCAAGCTGCAAAGGTTTTGGCTACCGATATGAGCCTGAACATGGCGTTGCCATGTCGAATCTCTGTATATACAGAAAAAGGTAAAACTAAGATTGGGCTGATTAAGCCTGTGCAAATGCTTTCTGCGCTATCCCAAGATGCTGGATTGGTTGAAGTGGCTAAAGCTGTTGAAGAAAAAATCATTAAGATGGTGGATGATGCGAAATAAATACTCGCCAGTTAACAAAGTTTTTGAGATGGCGACATTGAATGACTATAGTTATGTAGACAAAATTTGATTGAAAGTAACAAATATAGATTTAATTTTTGGAGAAATAAAATGAGTATGCAAAATAACATAGAACGTTATGGCTCACTTTCCATCTGGCTTCATTGGCTGATGTTGGTTTTGATAATTGCGGTGTACACGTGTATTGATTTACGTGAATATTATCCCAAGGGTAGCTATACCCGTGAAGCCCTTAAAACTTGGCACTTTATGCTTGGTCTTTCTGTATTTGTGTTAGTTTGGATACGTTTAGTATCCATTATTATTGGGAAAGTACCTCAAATTTTACCTAAACCACCAAAATGGCAAATGCTCTCAGCTAAGGCAATGCACCTTACGCTTTATATTTTAATGATAAGCATGCCGATACTAGGCTGGTTGCTATTAAGTGCATCGGGAAAGCCAATCCCATTTTTTGGTTTACATCTTCCCGCACTCATTAGTGAGAATAAAAGCGTAGCTGACACAATCAAAGAAATACATGAAATTGGTGGTACCGTGGGCTATTTTCTCATCGGATTTCATGTCGCTGCTGGCTTGTTTCATCACTATTTTGTGCGAGACAATACGATGCTGAGAATGCTTCCGAAAAAAAAGTTTAATTGGCCTTGGGTATAGAATTCTTAACTTTGTGTTACCGATAGACGCATGTGATATTTATAATAGTCGAAGAAGCTTTGGAGCTGGCGCTTATTGTTGCTAGTACCTATCTGATATCAGGTTTTTACATACGATGTTATCAGCCAAAATGGTCTAAGCCACTTGATAAGCGTCGCTTCACTGCTTTGTTAGTGCTTGTCCTCGTAGTGTCGACGCTAAAAATAAGCGAAGATGTATTTGAAGGTGAGACCGGTTCAATCGACAAGGCTATCTTGATATTCATACATGGCTACGTACCTAGTTCGTTAACTGGGTTCTTTGAAGCATTAACTTACACTGGATCAGCTATGGTTTTATTCCCGCTTGCGACCATAGTAGCCATCACATTGTTTTATAAAAAATATCGTATTGAAGCAATGATTGTCTCGGCTTCTTCTATTGGAGGCGTAATTGTTATTTACCTGATAAAAAGTCTAGTCAGTCGGCCTAGACCAGCGTTGTGGGATACTGCCTGGTATTGGGGCTCAAGTTTTCCGAGCGGACATACTTTAGCTGTTGCTGCCTTTGCAACATCGACAGCACTCTGTGTAAGAACAATCTGGCCTACGTGGCATAAATCAGCCCTATCGATAGCAATGTTATGGATATCATTGGTCGCAATGTCGCGCTTAGTATTAGGAGTTCATTGGCCGATGGATGTAGTGATTGCGGCCTGCATAGGGGCATTTATCCCATTAGTAATTAGTGTTGCACTTGACCTACGTGCCACCTGATTTTTTCTTCACAACCTGACAGACCTTAAGAAATTTCCCTAGGATATGAGAACACTAGGGCATTTATGCTACCTATCACAATCGTTATGTTCTCCGCCGTGCTTATCTCGATGATCTTCGTGCCCATTTTGACGTTCTTTATCTTCGCGATGATCACGGTCTCTAAGTGAAATGTCATCATGACCTCTCGCGTTGCAGCCACTCAAACCAACCGCTACTCAACTTAAAATAAGTAACAATTTTTTCATGACAACTCCACATTCATTAATAACTAAACATTCTGAGTAAGACACACTTTATTTATGCTCATTGGCCTCGTCTTTTATTGCTTTACCACCTTTCTCTATATCTTGTCCTGCACCAGCAATGGTATTGCAGGCAGCAAGCGTCACCACTGTGCCAGATAGGAAAATTGTAGTGAGCAGTAATAAATATATTCTTTTAGTCATGATAAAAATCCTTATTTAAAAAATGAATTGCTACTTAAAAAGAAAAAAGAGCTTTCGAGTCGTGTTTTGGTTTCCGTTTTACACCATAAACATCTATGGAAAAGCCAGTCAGATGAACGCGCTATTACAGTCGGCTCAAATGGAAGATGTAAAAAAACTGGCGCGCATAAGCACTGCCAGCTCAATTAGACTTACTCTTTTTTCAACAACAGGCTATTTTCAACAGATTTAACACCTTCAACATCGGCTGCAATTTTTCCAGCTTGTTGAATTTGATCTTCAGTTTCTACAAATCCGCTTAATAACACAATGCCATGATTGGTTTTAACGCTTACTTTCAAGCTTTTCAGGCCCTCATCTTTGAGTAAGCTACCTTTTACTTTAGATGTTATAACACTGTCACTAAGAGCTCGTTTAACGTTCTTTTGTTCGGCTTGCGATTTGTAATTCGTATACTCTTGCTCACTCAAGGTACTATCTTTATTTTTATCAGCAGCTGAAAAATATTCTGCGAATAACTTTTCTTTTTTTGCTTCTGATTTAGTTAATGTACCATCGTTGTTAGTATCTAAAGCTTTAAATGCTGTTGTGTAAGCGCTATTATTAACTTCGCTTAGGTCGTCTATAGCAAATGCTTGAGTGCTGGTGGCTAATGCAATCACAAGTAAAGAAGATTTAATGCTGATATGATTTTTCATGGTAATTTTCCAATATGTAGTTAAAAAACAGATGCAATTTAAGGATAATCGTTTGTAGTAAAGGCATCTGTGCGTTAACCAACATAGATCCGGTTTGTAAATGCATTTTTAATTTTTTTAAAGCTACTGCAATTATTGAGATTATTCATCGTATTATTCTTCGCTATCTAAAGCTTTCCAATTAAGGTGAACATTTACGCCGCGATGGTTGCTAACGATAACTTTTCTAGTCTTTAAGCTATTTTTATAAATTGTGTTAATAGTGTAACTGCCATTGATTAGATGTGCAAACAACGTTGGTTCACCATTTAACGTGTCTAATATTATGTTGCCTTTTTTGTCGATAATGGTTACTTGTGCGCCAGTGATAGAGTGTCCATGTATGCCTTCAGATAAATATAAGCGTAAATTAAAGTTGCCAGCGTTAGCACGCATTTAACTCGATTCTTCCTGACCAATACCTCCACTGACGTATATCGCATCACCAGTATGGCCTTCCACAGCATATACAAAAGTTGCGCTAGAAAGTACGGACATACTAACGATTAACGTAGCTAAAAAATTAGTAATATTCATCATGATGATGTTCATTTTTATATTAACTATTTAATAATCAATATGTTAGCAACCATCGTACTAGTCGAAAGAAGTCCATCTTCAAAAATAAAAAATGTATTTGAACCTCAAATAATACGATATACCGCTTTGATTAGAAGTTCTGTACGATAGCGTAAATAACATTCTAAAAGTGTCGTTTTTACTAGACTATTTGTGAAAGGTCTCACACATCCTTCCCAAATAATCAATAAAATAAAACGCCAAGAATTTAATAATCCAGCGACATGAATTTCTAAAATTTATTTAATCTAAATCAGCGCTTGACATAGTTAGCTGGCTAACTATAATGTGGCTTATTATGATTCAATTAAAAAACCTTCCAGACGCAAAAGTACTCAAAAAATTTACAGACAGATATGCTGAAGCGGATGCAGATTCTGTGATTCAGTTCCTCAACATCCTTCGTATCGGTTCAGATTTATCGGATGCTCTTGATAATTTTCTAAGTAAGCGAGGATTACTACAAGGTAGATGGTGGGTATTAATATTACTAATGCGGGAGGATACTTTAACCTCTACTCCGTCTGAGCTTGCTGCAAAAGCAGGGGTTAGTAGAGCAACAATGACTGGTCTTATTGATGGTTTAGAAAGAGAAAACCTTGTTGCTAGATTGATGGATGGCATTGACCGCAGAAAATATTCAATTAAGTTAACTGCAGCTGGTCAAGATAAGCTAGATGAAGTGATGCCCGATTATTATCAGAGAGTGAAGCTTTTAATGAGCACTATACCTGCTAATCACAGAGAAATTCTTCTCTCTCAGTTGATGCGGTTGAAAGAAAAAAGCAACATTTTTGAGTAACATTTTTTCACCATTTAATTAGCCGCCTAATCAAATAAATTATTTAAAGACTAGAAATACAACCGTGCTGTTAGAAGCACATATCAGGAGAAATTAAAATGACTAGCATTAATTTTAAATCTATCATCGAAGCAGCCAATTTGACATGGAATCAAGCGCTAAATTCCGGCAACACAAAGGCACTGGTAGCACTATATGGTGAAAGAGCAATACTATCCCCAGGAGATGGAAAGACGCGAGTTGGGCGTATCGAAATTGAACATTTATTCAAATCATTTGTTGATAACGGGGTGCAAAACCATACCCTTGAGGTTATAGAAGTGGGTGGGGATGAGAAAATAATTTACCAAATATCCAAATGGAATGCAAATGGAGCTGAATCCAATGGGAATATTCCCACTTTTGGAGGCATTACTATGAGCGTATTGGAGCAAGATAATGACGGAAAATGGCTAACGCAATCTCACGTATGGAATGCGGGAAATTAAATTGTAGAATTTTATGGAAATCTAGGAATAGGTGTTGAGCGACATGACCCCGAAGCTAAAGCAGGCCACTGATAGCTGAAAAGTTACTTTTAGCTGCAGTTAAAAGGGGGCATGGATCGTGCAAAGATATTACGTAAATTAAGGCTGGTTAGCGGCAAAATTCACTGGGAGACTTTCTGCTTTGACCAATCTGCACTAAAGAGGGTTTTACAGCCATATGGTAGAGATGGTCGCGCCAGCTGTCGTGCCCGGCTAGTATTGCACCTGCATATACTCATACCAACTGACCATTAATACTCATCATGATTGACCAGCACAATTATTCGAACTGACCAGCGATTCTCATGGGCACTGACCATTTTTTAAAGCTATGCAGATATTTGAATGGCAGCTTTGTGGCAAGCTAATTCAGGTGTATGGGACAAGTTTTGACCCTTTGCGCAAGTTAGCTTGATTTAACTTGATGAGAGCAAAATCCCCTAAACTGAAGGTCGGGTTCGGTAAGAAAATTGTAACAGCAATGCTAAAACTTACACAACACAAACTTTATTGCGCCCAGTTTTCTTCGCTTCATACAATGCTTTATCGGCCTGATTAAGTAACATATCAATGTTGACGTTTTTATTTTGAAGCGTAGTGACGCCAATAGAAACCGTGAAATGTATCGGCAAACCGGTGGGTATAGTTACTTTTGTCTTGGCAACAACTTCTCGAAATCGCTCTGCAACCTCAATAGCCTCGTTAGAATCAGTTTCAGGTAGCATGATTGCGAACTCTTCGCCGCCCAAGCGTCCAGCCACGTCAACTTGGCGAAGTGTTTCTTGACAGATTTTACTCAGAGCTTGCAGAACGATATCACCCACTTGATGCCCATAGGTATCATTTACGTTTTTAAATAAATCAATATCTATCATCAATAAAGATAATGGCGTGTCATAGCGTACTGCCCGTGACATCTCCACTTCGGCTTGTTCCATAAAATGACGTCGATTGGACAAACCTGTAAGGTAGTCAAGATGCGCCTGTCTAGTAAGCTCTAATTCAAGGTGTTTACGCTCAGAGATGTCGGTATGAGTACCAATCATACGCAGAGGTTTTCCATCCTCGCTACGATTAACGATCATCCCGCGACCAAGAATCCATTTATAACTATCGTCTTTGCATCTCAATCGGTATTCAACAACATAAATTTCAGTCATGCCCTCTAAATAGGCTTGCATTGCATTTTTTACATATAACTGGTCATCAGGATGTACTCGGCTAGACCATTCGTCATTTGTACGCAATATGTCTTCATCACGATACCCTAGCATTTCTTTCCAGCGTTTGGAGTACTGCGCTTCATCGGTCTGTATATTCCAATCCCATACACCATCACCTGAGCCTTCAATTGCAAATTTCCAACGGAACTCACTGTCTTTTAAGGCTTCTTCAGATTTCTTGCGCTCAGTGATATCTGTGATGAAGCCATGCCAAAGCACAGAGCCATCTGTTTCTCTTTCTGGCTTGGCGCTACCTAAAAGCCAACGCACCGTGTTGTCGTCAAACTTCACACGGTATTCATGATTCCATAGGGTCAATTCTTGCGCAGACTTCTCTATGCTGTTAACAATTCCCTCAAGGTCGTCTGGGTGAAGAATTGCCCATACTTTAGCAGCATCTTCGCGCACTTCTTCTGGGCTAAGTCGGTAAATGGTACGAATACCATCACTGGCAAAGGGAAATCTCGCATGGCCATCAGGGTACAATCGATATTGATATACGACCCCAGGTACTTGATTCGCAATTTTTTGGAGGAGGGCAAGTGATTCTTGATTTGACGTCTCTAACTGTTTGAGTTCTGAAATGTCAGTGATGGTACCGACATAACCAGATTGATCATTGAGCTGCGATTTATAAATGGCAGACTTCCCCAAAACCCAGATAGTCTTGCCGTTAGGGTGTAAAAATCGATATTCAAGATGAAATGGTCTATTTTCTGCGGTTGAGGTCATCCACTCAGTAATAATTTTATCTTTATCTTCTGGGTGAAGCGCTTTAACCCACCCATCACCCTTTGCATTTTCAATTGATAACCCTGTGATTTTCGACCACTGCGCATTAACGTAGACACATTTGCCGTTGATATCACTTTCAAATATGCCAACAGGAGTTGTAGAAAGCAACACTTCAAAATGACGTTCTTGGTCATTAAGCAACATCTGCATTCTTTTTTGCTCTGCAAGCTCACGCATTAAATGCAATGTATTAGTAGAGAGGCTCTCATAGATTGAAAGGATGATATCAATCAGAACTTTAGTGGCACCTCTCATTTGTTCAGAAGCATTTTTTTTAGCAGCTTCTAACGGCATTCCAGACTGCATCGCTATAACAACCATAGCCATCGCCCTGTCACTTTCTAATATATGAGCGGCTAGCCAGCGTGTAAGGAATGCAAGAACATCTTCAATGACTTTGCTAACAGGCTTGGTTTCTTCTTCACTCTTTAGCCTAAGTACCTCATTGAGAAAGCTGCTGTGAACCTTGAGGTGGTCAGTTTCAAAAGAATCTTCTGGCATATATTCATGCCAAATTTTTTCTTCGGTATCAAAGTGATAAACAGCATACTCGGCAAGTTCATCAAAAATAACATTTAGTGAGGGGATATTTGCGTTGAAGGCAACGTGACTTGCTAATAGGTTAATTAGGTCTGCCAGTTTTCTATGTTGCTCATCAATTAACGTAATTCCAGTATTGAAACTGTCATTCCATGGAAAAATGTCGATTGAGTTCATATAAAGCAGATGGTTACGTTCTAAGTTTGATTTGATTTAGGAAAAGCATAACCTAAATTAAAGTTTTAAGGCATTTTTTTATAGGTTGATAGGCTAAATCCTCTCCATAATTAATTTACGTCAAGCTGTACAACCAAACTTGACCGACGGCTTTGTGCCGATGAGGTCAATTAGACTCTTTTTTTAGAATCAACAAATGGTGGTTGAGTACAAGTTTGTGAACGGCAGCTTTTTGGCAATCAGGTTTTAGCACTCCCAATTGTAACGAGCCATACAGTAATTAAGTATGTCTAACTGCAACATCCCCATCCTGTGTAAAAACGCAAAATAACCGCACTTCCATTAAAATATTCCCCACTAAAAGCAATTAAATTGGCATTTAAAATATACAACTCTTATTAAATTAGACAGCATTTGAATAGCCAATTCCACTTGTTAAATTTGAAAAACATTTTTACACAGCACGTCTTTATATGTCGGTAACTATGCAATACAAGGAGAATACTTAGCTACTTAATTAAAATACTGCTATTACTTTTCAGTTGATTAAGTCATCTATGCAATGATAGTAATTGTGGTAGGTGTTGAAGCAACTACATGACTCCGCTACTAATAAGGGCATATCCAATATAGTAATTCTGCCCCTGCTATATTGGATGATATGTCTCTGCTGGAGATGTCTTGCCGCTTCAGTAATACTTACTCGCCTTACCCCAAGTAAATTTGAGAGTAATTCTTGAGTGATATTTAAACTTTTTGAATGTGTAGTGTCATGAATGATCAGTATTAAATAGGCTAACCGCTTTTCTGTGGAATGAAAGTGATGACATCCAACGGCGAGGGCTAGTCTGTTCATCAATACCAATAGATAGCGACTAAGTATTTTTCTTAATGCTGTGCTTTTGTTAACTTCATCCAGAAATTTAGAGGCTTGAATACGATAAGCCTCGCCTTCAATTTGTACAAAAGCCGTGCAAGGCGCTTCTTGGACGCAAAGAAAGAGTGTGATTCCAAGCATACCGTCATTGCCTATCAACCCCGTTTCTATGCTTTTTCCGTCTGTAGTCAGCGATAACGCAATCACACTGTTGATAGGAAAATAGACGTACTCAATTTTGCTATTTGGAGAATTAAGAATTTCCTGAGCATGCAATGTTACAAGGTCGCATGCTTTAAGAAACTGTGCCAATTCACTCAATGGTAACTTGTTGATTAATCGATTTTTATTTACTGGGGAGACAAAGTTATGCAATTAATATTTGCCTTATAACAATCATTATGTAATGAATTCCCAATAAAAACAGCGATTGGGCTTTGCTAGTAAGGCTCACAGTAAAGTTCAATGTACGGTAACTGAAAACAGAATTTGCTATTTTAAATCAGTCTATCTTGCATGCGATGCATCAAAACGATGCATTATATAGTGTTTAGCTTAGTGCAAAACACTTAATCAATTATTTCCAATTGTTTAATGGCTGGAAGCAAGCGATCGAATTCTAATTTAACAACTTGGTAGCACTCACAACATTTATTTTCTAAGCCCTTCCGATTCAGAACTTTGATTTTTCCTCGGCTATAGGTAATGAGACCTAATTCTTGTAATTTTCCTGCCGCATCAGTCACGCCTTCACGCCTAACACCTAGCATGTTAGCAATAAGTTCTTGTGTCATGGTTAATTCATCAGATGCTAGTCGATCTAAGCTTAACAGTAGCCAACGACATAATTGTTGATCAATTGAGTGGTGGCGGTTGCATACTGCGGTTTGTGACATTTGTGTTATAAGCGCTTGCGTGTAGCGCAACAGTAGTCGCATGGTTGGGCCTGCTCGATCAAACTCATTTTTCAATAATTGTACTTTTAACCTGTACGCATAACCCGCACTTTGAACAATTGCCCGGCTTGGGGTTGTTTCACCGCCCATAAAAATTGATATGCCGAGTATTCCTTCATTGCCTACTACCGCGATTTCAGCTGAAGCGCCATTCTCCATGACGTAAAGCAGAGAGATGATAGAAGTGGTTGGAAAGTAAACATAATCTAATTTTTCACCTGACTCATAAAGTACTTGGCCTAATGGCATTTCAATAAGTTCAAGATCTTCTTTAAAGCGATTAATATCTTTGCCTTTAAGCGCATTGAGAAGATGATTTTGCATGTGACTACTAGAGGGGAGCGCCATAAGGAACATAAAGTAATGAAGATGAGCACATGCTACTACAAATCATATATTTTATATGTTCGCTATCGAACATATAGGAATAACTCCTTCAATGACTGCACCCTAAAATATCATTTAATTTTACGCTATGTGCGTTATCGAACAGATAAATTATTTAGTTACCTTAATAATTGTCCCTGCTAAGAGATAGGTACATGCGTTAACGCATGTAACTTACGTTACTAAATTTAAGAAGCGCAAGGATATACCACAAAAATAAAATTCAACATCTATGCGTTGAAGATTAGTCGCGTGAGGGCCATTTTTTGAATGGCCTATGAGATACAAGTCAACTTATCTTTTAACGATGCAATCTGATAGCCATTTTTGCCGATGTATTTTGACTCATACAAAGCAGCATCAGCTATATTAATCAATGTTTCTTTGTCTTCACTGTGTGTAGGGTAAATGCTCACCCCCGCACTAGCAGTGATATGAACAGTCTGCCTATTAATATTATACGGTTGTGAGACGGCCATCAGTATTTTTGACACTAAATCAGGTACTTCATAGGCATCATTTAATTCCCACAAGACAATAACAAACTCATCACCGCCAAAGCGTGCCACCGTATCTTCTTGACGCACTGCGGCTACTAGTCTGTCTGCAACTATTCTAAGAAGAATATCGCCAGCAGCGTGACCGAGTCTGTCGTTAATTTGTTTAAACCCATCTAAATCTAAATATATAATTGTCGTGGTGCATTTTTTTCTGCGTGCATGTGCTATTGCTAGCGTAAGTCTGTCATTTAAAAGTCTTCTATTAGGTAATCCAGTTAGCGCATCATGCATCGCCCAAGCTTTCATAGAGTGGCTGTATTGTTCAAGTTGCTTATAAAGCAAACGGACTTCCAATAGGTTGTAAATTCTGACTTTCGCCTCCATTAGATCAAAGGGTTTGCTGATACAGTCTTTTGCTCCCGCTTTTAGCGCTTCTAATTTACTATCTGTTTGTGCCGTAATAACAAGGATCGGAAGATAACATTCAGATTCGTTTTTTTTCAATTCTTTCATCACCTGAAAGCCGTCCATACCTGGCATCTTTAAGTCTAGTAGAATCAGGTCGTACTGGTTAGCACGATGCCGAGCACAAACTGAGAATGGATCCATTGTAGAACATACATGTTGATACCCCTCTTCATCAAGCATTTGCTCTAAGAGGTTCACATTCGCTTTCTGATCGTCTACAATTAAAATTTTGGCATTAAGAATATCGTTGTTACTTATCATTGTGAATACCAAAAGGATATGAATTTCATGATGCAGTTTAGGTAAATATATTCAAAAATACTGTTCGATAGCACTCATAATGAACAATAAAAATTTAGACTATCCTGCGGATAGTCAATACCTCATGCCATTGCTGTAATTTGAGGATGCTTTTTGCAGGCTGTACAATTGTTACTGTCATTCATCATTTCTGATGTGCATGAGCCAATCCAGTTTCTGTAGGCAGTTTGATATCGTTATCTGAATCCCCCTACGTTATTACATAAGTAAGTGATAATGTTAGCTTGCAAGCAAACATCTGACCTTTTCGCATCATCTTTATGGTATTCGGACCAGATGAACTCTTCGGGCAACTCCCCATTATTGTGAATATTATCTGTAAAGCCTAATGCCTGATAGAAATCATGAGTATCCTTAATTTGGTGAATAATTTCTTCATTCGCCATAATACATCCAGATTTTCTGCCAGAAAAATGACTCAAATCGCATTTGAATTCAGGTAATTGTTCGTTATGTATCATTAGAAGTCCCTAAGTAAAAAGTTTTGCATCATTGATAACTGAATGACTTTGTGCTGGGTGGCTGTTATTAAATTAAATACTAGATGATCTGCGATTGGGAGTGCGAGATATGATGCAAATCATTACCCACCTTGTCTTACCAAGGTTTTAAGCCTAAAACTATTACGGACATCATCCACCTCAATGAATGACATATAGGCATGCTCGGAGGCATTTAGTCTCGCTAACGCTTCGTCTGTGAACGACTCATTGTAAGAGGCTAATGCCTCAAAATAGGCACTTTTCAAAGAAGCTAACTGTTCGACGTTTGTCGAAGAAGATGTGTTCATCAAATACTTTCCATTTTTTAAATACCAAAGTAAAGATAAATTAATTTCATATGACGTTCTGTGCGATATCGTACATAGGTTTTAAAAAAATGTATCATTTTTTGTTGGGAAGCAATAATAGAGGTTGAGCGACAACTATGGATTGACCGTTTTCTGTGATAGGTAGAAGTTGACCGTCTGCAATGGGGATGTTGCAGCTAGACATACTTAATTCCTGTATGACTTGTTACACTTGGGAGTGCTAAAACCTGACTGCCACATAGCTGCCATTCACAAACTGTTACTCAATCTCCATTTGCTGTTACTCAGAATGAAGGATCAGAGACGGCAACGGGGGGGCTTTGCAGCCATTGGGGGGGTAATGGGTTTTTCGAAGCATCAGGCACACTGTTCATTGTCATCATCCCCTTTGTTGTATTTATTTGGGATGATGTTAGAGGGATAGTTAATTTTTATCGTCAAAACGGCTTATGCTGGCAAGCGCAGCATTCACAGCCTCTTGCTTCACGTGCTAATGCATGACTTTTAACATAGCCCTCGTATTGCTCACCATATAGCTCTCTAAATTTTAGTGAATGTTTGTTTAGATATTCGACAATATGCATTTGCAAACATGCGTCAAATTCTTTCTTTTTAACGTAGTTGTCCCAAATAAATTCGTCAGCTCCAATTCCTTCTTTAGCCAACTCATTTGTGTAGCCAAAAACTTTATAAAACTCATCAACCTTATTAATTACATCAATCACATCATCATTAGCCACTATGCACCTAAAGTGCTGATGATGAGGTGAGTTAAGTATGTAGCTGAAGTGTGGAATTTTTATTGCATTTTGCATAAAAATAAAAATATGATTTGCGTTTAAATAAAATACTACAAAAGTATGTTAAGTGGGGCAAGTATTTTTTACTTTAGCAAGCTCAATTTAAAATTGTCAGGCAGCAATGGGGATGTTGCAGTTAGACATACTTAATTACTGTATGACTCGTTACAATTGGGAGTGCTAAAACCTGATTGCCAAAAAGCTGCCGTTCACAAATTTGTACTCAAGCATCATTTGTTGTTACTCAGAATTAAGAATCAGAGACGGCAACGGGGGGGACAAACCAGCCGCTCAGATTTCTCAACTCACCCCATGTTGCAGTAAGAATTCAGCCAATTGCTTGTCAGAATATTCAATATGGTTAAGTAGCCAATTCCTAATGGAATCTAATTTTGGCATCTCGTCAATCACACTCAAACGTTCGAGCATATTTTTTGCCTCACTGACCAAGTCTGCATGTTGTTTAGAGTGCAAATAAACACTCTTAAGATACTTTATCGATCTTTAGAATCGATAAGTTACATCGCATAAAAGTTAATCGAATATGTGCGACAACGAACATACGTCAGATATAAAACCCAATAAAATTAGACGATTAAAGAAAGTCTCAGGATAACTAAAATGTTTTAAGTATTTGGAGTCAGGCCAAGATGAATTTATTAACGGTGCAATTCAGAGATATGGCGAGATTTAAATTCCCATTTATCAAAAATGGAAAAAACCTAATTACGTAAATTACATTAGCACCACAATTTCTGCACAATAAACTCTCAATAAATTTTATTTAACTATATAAATAGTTCAGTTATATATTGGTTATATAACTTGCTCTATAGCTAGAAGAAATACTTACAAATAGCTTTAGAGGAACTATGCCAGCCACCTTTTTAAATCCTTTATATCAGCCACTCCATCTTAAAAATAAGTTACAAACTCAAACGTTCGCCATATTGTCAGTAGCTATATTTATTATGCTGACAGGCAACTTTTCGTTGTTCCATGGCATTTTAAATATCTATCCGTTGACTCTTCACAACCTTCCGTTTCTCATCTCCTTAGCATTATTTTTTACATCACTCACAGCAATATTTTTGTTACTCATTAGTCACGATAGATGGACGCGTTGGATACTTGCAGCTTTCCTGTTGATTGCATCTCAGTCGGCTCATTACATGGATCATTTAGGCGTTATCATCGATACAGTCATGATTGACAATATTATGCAAACGAATAAAAGTGAGTTTGCCAGCTTAATAACCTCAACATTGATTCTTAGAACATTTATTTTGGGAGTTATTCCCGCTTGGCTAATATTGAAATATTGCCCCGAGCCTCTTAGTTTTAAACGCGAGCTGAAATCTAGACTGTGGTCAATATTATTGTTCTTAATAGCAACAGTTGTACTGGTTATTCCGTTTACTGCAGATTACACCTCATTTATCCGCGAGCACAGGATAGTGAGATCCTATTCAAATCCAACCTATTCGGTATATTCTGCGATTAAATACACAACTCAACAATCGAGTATATATGCTCATAACTTGCCATTACTTAGAACTGCTGAGGATGCTGTACTTTTAGACCCATCCACCAGTAAAAAAGAGTTGATCATCATGGTAGTAGGTGAAACTGCACGTGCCGATAGATTTTCATTGAACGGCTATAAACGTGATACAAACCCAGAGTTATCCAAACAAGATATTGTCAGCTTTAGCAATGTCAGCTCTTGTGGCACATCTACCGGTGTCTCTGTGCCTTGTATGTTCTCATCATTAGGTCGTGCAAAGTACGATAAAGAAAAAGCGTTAAATCAAGAAAATGCACTTGATGTACTTGCAAAACACGGCGTTGAAGTTTTATGGCGCGACAATAACTCTAATTCTAAAGGCGTAGCGACTCGCATTAAATATGAGGACTTCAAAACCCCAACATTAAACCCAGTTTGCAATGGCGAATGTAGAGATGTTGGGATGTTAAGTGGCTTAGACGAATATATAGCAAAGAATAAAAATAAAGACATAATGATTGTTCTGCATCAAATGGGCAATCACGGACCTGAGTATTATCGCCGTTATCCTAAGGAATTCGAGCGCTTCAAACCAGCTTGCCAATCTGGTGAGTTAAGGGACTGTACTCAAGCAGAAATAGATAACGCATATGACAATGCAATCCTTTATACAGACTACTTCTTATCTGAAGTCATCAATTTCTTAAAGAAATATGATGAGAAATATGGGGTTGCAATGTTATATGTGGCTGATCACGGAGAGTCCTTAGGTGAACATGGCATTTACCTGCATGCCGCACCATATATGATTGCTCCCAAAGAACAAACGCATGTACCAGTCATCGCTTGGATAGGTAAATATTTCGATTACAACTTAAGCGACATTAAACCTTATAAACATATTGCAATTAGTCATGATGACTTGTTTTGCACGCTACTAATTGCTTATTTACTTGAGACCAACATGTGTGCGGGGAAAAATGCAATTTTCGCAAAAAACAAAATGTTAAAATCTTATGCACTCTCAGAAGAGACTCTGGATAAAAATGAGCAGAATTAAGCAGTTTAGATTGTTTAACTAAATGTCTACTAAGGGGATGTTTCTGCCACCTGTTGAAAATTGGTGAACTTCCGGAATGGTTCGTGCTTTGCCCTTTGACCATAAAATAGCTTGCCACAAAGCAGACTTTCAAAAAAGTAGAATCAATATTAATTTACGAAATTTATCTACCTTGTAGCATTACTTATAATTTGACAATACACAAAACTTTAAGATTATCCAAAGTTACATACCCTAAACCTATTACAAATCAATCAATTGCGCTAATGGCTCCCATTGAAAAATTTGTCCAACGTAAAATATGGGTTTAACTATTTTAAAGCCGAAAAAATACTAGCTTTAATCGTTTCTAGTTCACCTAAACCATTTATTCTTACATGCTTTGGTGCGCCAACTGCACCGCTTTTTGCCCAGCTACCATAGTATTCAACTAATGGTTCGGTTTGGTCGTGGTATTCAACTAAACGTTTATTCACTACGTCTGGGGCTTCGTCTGCGCGTTGTACAAGTTCATCACCTGTAATGTCGTCTTTGCCTTCAACTTTTGGTGGGTTAAATTTTACGTGGTAGGTGCGGCCGCTTGCTGGGTGGCTGCGTCGGCCTGTCATACGTTCCATAATCGCGCTGTCTGGCACATCGATTTCTACAACGTAATCTATCGTTACGCCTGCATTTTTCATGGCCTCAGCTTGCGGAATAGTCCGGGGAAAGCCGTCGAATAAAAAGCCGTTTGCACAATCCGCTTCTTTGATACGCTCGTTTACCATGCCGATAATGACTGTATCTGGCACTAAGCCGCCGCTATCCATAAAGCTCTTTGCTTCTAAGCCTAATGGTGTGCCTGCTTTAACAGCTGCACGTAGCATGTCGCCAGTTGAAATTTGCGGAATGTTAAAGTGTTGTTTAATAAAAGTGGCTTGTGTACCTTTGCCTGCGCCTGGTGCACCTAATAGAATGATTCGCAAAATTTTCCCCAATGAATAGTTAAGTTTATTTAAATTTTATTATGACTAAATTATATCAGCTTAGGTAATTTGCAATAGCGACAAAATCTGAAACGGCTAAATTTTCTGCGCGCTGTTGTGAGTCAATATTCAGTGCTGTGAAACCTTCGTCACTTAATAGCTCTTTAAGTGTATTGCGTAAGGTTTTGCGGCGCTGTCCAAATGCAGCTAACACGACTCTAGCGAAGATAGCTTCATCTTTTGCTTCGAAGGGCAGCACGGCATGTGGCACGCAGCGAACAAAAGCAGATTCTACTTTTGGTGCAGGTTCAAAAGATTCTGGTGGCACGGTGATTAAATAATCCATTTTTAAGCGGTATTGCAGCATTACGCTAAGCCTTCCATATGCAGGCGTGGATGGTTCTGCGACCATACGTTCTACAACTTCTTTTTGCAGCATAAAGTGCATATCAGTGATGCTGGATACATTATCTAGCAGATGGAATAAAATTGGCGTTGAAATGTTGTAAGGCAGGTTGCCCGTTACGCGCAGATTTTGACCCAAGCTGGTAAAGTCAAACTTGAGCGCATCAGCATTGTGAATATTGATAGCACTATTGGTGTAAGCTGGTTTGCTGTATTCAGTCTGCATCCAAGCGATGATGTCGCGGTCTACTTCTACCACATGTAAAAGCTTTAATCTTTGCAATAATGGTTTTGTGAGCGCGCCTAAGCCAGGGCCAATTTCAACCATTAAATCACCCGTTTTGGGTGAAATGGCTTCTACCAAGCTAGTGATAACGCCTTGGTCGGTAAGGAAGTTTTGGCCGAAGCGTTTTTTTGCGATGTGTTTCATTGATGGATTTAACTTTTAGATTTGTTGTTGGCTAACGTGATTGCCAATTCAATAGCGGCTAGCATGCTACCAATTTCGATATTACCTGTTCCTGCTAGATCCAGTGCGGTCCCATGGTCAACTGAGGTGCGTATGATAGGTAAGCCTAATGTTATGTTGACGCCTTCGCCAAAGCTGGCATGCTTGAGTACTGGTAAACCTTGGTCATGATACATGGCGAGCACTGCGTCTGCTGTGCTCAAATGATGCTTTGCAAATAGGGTGTCTGCAGGTAGCGCGCCTATCAGTTGCATACCTTCCGTACGCAATTTTTCTAGCACTGGGTTGATGATGTCGATTTCCTCACGGCCTAAATAACCATCTTCACCTGCATGAGGGTTTAAGCCTGCAACTAGAATGCGAGGGTTTGTTAAGCCGAACTTATGCACTAAATCATGATGCAAAATACGAATAGTGGTTTCTAAGCTATTTTTTGTAATGGCTGCAGGCACATCTTTAAGAGCTAAATGAGTCGTGGCGAGCGCTACGCGTAAGCCGCCACCCACTAACATCATCACTACTTGTGGTGTATTTGCTTGAGATCCTTTAGTAATTTCGGCTAAGAATTCGGTGTGACCGCTAAATGCAATCCCAGCATCGTTGATGATACCTTTATGCACTGGCGCTGTGACCATCGCATCAAATTGTTTTGAAATGCAGCCCAGCGCAGCAACTTTCAGTGTTTCCAGCACGTATTGACTATTGCTTGAATCTAAGCGACTTGCAATAACCGCGTTTTTAGCGGTCTGATGAAGTACGATGAGTGTGCCATTGCCGAAATGAACGTCTGTTACATCGGGGTTGTAAGCTTGGATTTGAATCGTTAAACCAAGTGCCTTGGCACGTGATTGCAACATGATGGTATCTGCAATCACCACTAAATGAGCCTCAAGTGGTTTGTGTGCCAGCATGACGCATAGGTCTGGTCCTATGCCTGCAGGTTCGCCCGCCGTAACGATTATTTTGGGAAGAGTGTTGGTCACAAATTGCAGTGAAGTTGAGCTTGAGTTGTTTTAAATGGAGTATTTTAAAACTTATCTTCAAGTCTCAGTTCCACATAGGCGCGGTCACGTAACTCTCGAATCCAGTCTTGATAAGCCTCGTCGGCTTTACGAGCGCGAATCTCTTGGCGTGCTTTTAAGCGAGCAGATTCTTTACTCATATCTTGCGAGCGGCGCTCAATCACTTGAATGATATGCCAGCCAAACTGAGTTCTAACTGGGTCGCTGATTTGATTTTCTTTGAGCTCATTCATCACTTTTTCAAACTGTGGTACGGTATCTCCAGGGTTCACCCAACTTAAATCCCCGCCATTTGAAGCGGTACTATCTTCTGAGAATTGACGCGCAAGCGCTTCAAATTTCTCGCCATTATCTAGGCGTTCTTTAATACTATCTATTTTTAACTTACCTTCTTTTTCAGACATAATTTCCGAGAGCTTGATAAGTATATGGCGTGAATGTGTTTGTTGAATGATTAGTGGTGAGTTGGTACCGCGCTTATTGGTAAGTTTAAGTACATGAAAGCCATTAGGGCTACGTAGTGGCTGAGAAGTATCACCAATTTTCATAGTTTTTAAAGCATCTAAAAATAAAGCTGGTATTTGTGTACCATTTTTCCAGCCTATATTTCCGCCTTCCAATGCGTTAGGGGCATCTGAAAAGCTTGCCGAAACATTAGTGAAACTAGTTCCTGCATTCAACTGATTAACCGCCTCTTCAACTTTCACTTTGGCTTTTTGTATGTCTTCAGTAGCACCTTCTTCTGGCGTACGTATTAAAATGTGTGAGATTTCAAATTCATCTTGATTTTCAATATTGGCGGCTTGACTCGTTAAAAAATTGTCAATTTCAGACTCACTCACATTTACGCGCCCATCAACTTCACGCTCACGAAGTCTTGCAATGGTGATTTCATTACGAATATCAGCTCTAAACTTACGCATGCTAACGCCATCTTTAGCGAGCGCTTCACTAAATTCTGTCAGTGTCATTTGGTTTTGTTCTGCAATACGTTCGACAGTTTTATCGAGCTGATTATCATCAATTTTAAGTCCAGTTTGTGCTGCGTATTGAATTTGTAGCGTATCTGTAATTAGGCGTTCTAGAATTTGCTTGCGTAGGATATTTTCTGCGGGCAGTTCTGTGCCTTGTTTTTTAAATTGGGTAGTGACGGTCGCAATACGGCTTTCTAGTTCTTGTTCGGTGACAACCGTTTGATCAACGATAGCCACGATACGATCTAACTTAATTACATCGGCAGCATGCACGTTGAGCTGGCAAGCCATGGTTAGCAGACCTGAAAAAAATAATGGTTTAATAAGCTGTTTAATTAAAGTGCGCAAAATGGTTACTCGTAATAAGGTTGTTGATAAGTGTCAGGAATAAGCCCAGTGCTGACATAGCCAGGGATATTACGCTGAATGACTGTTAATGGGTTGGCGCCAATAGAAGCTAATCCGCCAAGCTCAAGTTGAAAAAATAACGCATAGTTGGCTTCAGCCGTCGCGGTACTGACGCGTTGCATCACGGTTCTTGTTTGCCAGCAACCTGCATCATACTCTAAGCCAGCAAGTGTTTCGACGAGTTGACCTTCACGTAAAGAGTAGTTAACGCGACCAATACCATACCAGCCTTGTCCCAATGGCCATTGACCTGAAATGTCGAACTGATTGATTCCTGCATTAATAACGTTGCCGGTTAAGTCACGCCGATAGCTATAACTGAGGTTAAGTGTTTTTCCAGGTTCTGGCCTGTAGCGGCTAGTGACTGTTGTGCGCACAGCGCTTGCATCATCAGTGTTGTATTGCCAAAAAGCATCAACGTTCCATCTGGTTTTAAGATTAGTACTCAATCCAGCAATGATGTCTGAGCTATTTCCTGTGCGTAAAGGTGCGCCAGGCAATGCCACTTTTTGGTCGGTAAAATAATAACGTTGACCAATAGAGGCTGAAAGGCGTTGTATGCCAGAGTCCGATTCAATTAATCGAGTGGTTAGGGAGAGGCTAAGTTGATTGGCGTTGTTAATGCGGTCATTACCAGCAAACTGGTTTTCATTGAATAAGGTACTAAAGTTTAAGTCAGATTCACTGGTATCAAACACGGGAATAGTTGATTGCTCTGCATCTGGGATATACACATAAAATAATCTTGGCTCTATGGTTTGTGAATAAGCTCTATCAGAAATTTTAAAGTCACGATCAAAAAATAAACCGCCATCTAAGCTCGCTATTGGTAGGGTGCGATCAAAAGAGTTTTGATTGTTAACGTTGTTATTTAAACTGTAAGTGGTGTGATGAACGCCAACTTTAGGTGTCATGTAACCAAACGACCGGTACAGAGGGTAGCTAATGCTTGGGTAGAGCGTGAAGCGCGACCCTGTTGCGATTGAGGGCGCATTTTTATTGGTGTCAAATGCAACAAGTTGCGTATATAAGTTTGTATTTACATCACCAAAATATTTATTGCCACTTAACGTCATTTGCGGTAAACGCTCATAAGGAAAGGATAAATTATCTAATGTTTGAAATTTTTGAGCGAGCGCATTAAAGCGCCAAGTTTCATCAGCGTAATCAATATTAAACTGTTGTGGCAAGTTGATGCGGCTGGTGGTGACAATGCGTGTAGATAAATCAGCAAAGTATTCATCATCAGATACTTTCTCTAAGCTGTAACCCGCAGACCAACCTTTACCCAGATTATGTTGATGCTTTAAATTTGCATAAAAACGATCTTGATTATTTTGGTTATCGTTTGGCAGATATTCTAGGTTGTTAATGCCAGAAAATTTATCTTCTAAATATCTAAATTCCCCTTGTAATTGAACACCACGTTTACTCAATACGCGAGTTGCAAGGGTTGCATCCATATTGGGCGACATATTCCAATAAAATGGCGTTGTTAACTCAAAACCACTTCTTGATGTGGTACCGTAGGTTGGAGCAAGCAGGCCACTTTTACGTTGATTGTTAAATGAAAAACTCATCCAAGGTGAATAAATAAGTGGCACACCTTTGAATTCAATATAAGCATTTTTTGCCGCACCAGTATTAGTATAATTATCAAGCTCTAGTTCGCCGGCTTTAATATACCAATCATTCACATCAGCTGCGCAAGTGGTAAAGCGAGCATCTTTCAATCTTTTTCTATCTTGACCTTCAAAAAATATCATTTTTGCGTCGCCCCGTGCTTGTGAGGAATGCTGTAGCAGACTGTTACTTGCGCCATCAACGGAGTTTTTTTGAATGCGATTGCCATCGACAGTCGAATTTGTGTCGGTATAGTCGGCTGCGCCACCAATTTGCTGGCTTTGCAAGTTGCCTAAACTTTTAGAAAATGTCTCTGAACTTCGTATATTAGGTAAAGTTTTTCCTCGAGTTGAATTTGGCACTGCATTATCAATCATTCTAATTGAAGCGTCTTTTATTTCGCCGATACTTTCAGACATTTGCATGCGTAACTCAGTGCCACTTAATTGCGAATTACCCAAGTTGATCTGTGCATTACCTATCACGTGTAATTCATCATTTTGTATATCATAATCAATTACATCACCTAAGACTTTTTGTTTGCCACGACTAATACTTGCATTGCCTATTGCGCGCATTTTTCTATCAAGGTGAAGTTCAAGCTTGTCACCATCAATCACTAGTGTATCAGAAGGCTCAGACGGACTCTTGTTAGCGACTATTGTCTCGTCATCAGCATGTGCCGATAAGCCGCAAGCCAATAGAATAGTAGTCATGCCGCTTAAAAATCGTGCTTTCAGCATAAAGCGGCCGCTGAAATTTCTAAGGGTTTAAATGGGGAGGTAATTGGCACGAGTTTATTGGTGGACAGTTTAATTTAGTGATATATTTTAAGGATATATTTTATCAGTGATAAAATCTCATAAATTGGGCTTTTTGGCAATCAAAAATTCGTATTTACGCCCTTTAACACGTTATCTTGTTTAGTAAAGCAATGGCTTAAAATCACCAGATAACGACATTATATAACATTGGATAGATAGTCGTGGATGATAGACAGCAACAACTTAATGTTTGGTTAAGTAAAGCCTTACCAGATGTAGATTATAAGCTCACAACTGCATCGGCAGATGCTAGTTTCAGGCGTTATTTTAGAGTGAATTTAGCGAGAGCGTACTTGGGATATCAAACTTTAATTGTGATGGATGCACCGCCACCACAAGAAGACTGTACGCCGTTTGTAAAAATAGCCAAGCAGTTTTTAAATGCTGGTTTGAATGTACCCAAGGTTCTAGCTCAAGATTTAAGTAATGGTTTTTTGCTATTAAGCGATTTAGGTAACAACACTTATTTACAACATTTAAATAATGAAACCGCACAAATGCTTTATGGCGATGCTACGAACGCACTTATTAAGTTGCAATTGGCTAGCAAGAGTCATGAATTGCCATTTTATGATGAAGACTTGCTTACGCGTGAAATGCAATTGTTTCCAGATTGGTATGTGACTAAACACCTGGGCCAAACACTGAATGCTGAGCAGCAAGCTTGGTTGCAAAAGACCTTTGCTGCGTTGAATAGAAATGTCTTGTCACAAGGCCAAATTACCGTGCATCGTGATTATCACTCACGCAATTTGATGGTAACGCATGAAAACACACCTGGCATTTTGGATTTTCAAGATGCTGTGCATGGTGCGATTACTTACGATCTAGTATCTTTGTTGAAAGACGCGTATATTCAATGGGATGAAGAGCAGATTATAGATATGGCCGTACGTTATTGGGAGCCTGCTAAAAAAGCTGGGTTGCCTGTAGCCAACGATTTTAGCGAGTTCTATCGTGACTTTGAATGGATGGGTGCGCAACGTCACATTAAAGTGCTTGGAATATTTGCAAGACTTTACCACCGTGACGGCAAAGATGGCTATTTAAAAGACATGCCGCTAGTGATGCATTATTTACGTAAAGTGTGTGAGCGTTATGTGGAATTACGCCCAATGTTACGACTGCTAGATGCGCTTGAAGGACGTGTACCTCGTCCTAAATATGTGGTTTAGGTAGCGGAAGCCATTCATGAAAGCCATGATATTAGCCGCTGGGCGTGGCGAGCGTATGCGCCCATTGACCGACCATATCCCTAAGCCATTGCTAAAAGTAGGTGGCAAACCACTTATTGTTTGGCATTTGGAACGATTGGCTAAAGCTGGTTTCAAAGAAGTTGTGATTAATCATGCGCATTTGGGCGAACAGATTGAAAAAGTACTGGGTGATGGCAGTCAATGGAGTTTACATATTCAATACAGTTCTGAAAAAACAGCCCTAGAAACAGCGGGTGGCATTGCCAATGCTTTGCCTCTTCTTGGTTCAGAACCATTTTTAGTTGTAAATGGTGATACATTTACTGAGATTAATTTTGCTTTTTTAAAACATGCCCTGCGACCCAATATACACGCGCACCTTGTGTTAGTGAATAATCCACCACAGCACCTAAACGGCGACTTTGCAATTGAAAATGGAATGCTTAAAAACACAGGTACTCCAATACTGACTTTTTCAGGTGTTGGCGTTTATCGCCCAGCTTTATTTGCTAATATTATACGCGGCGAGCCTTCAAAGCTTGCACCATTATTAAGGCAGGCGATTACCGATAATCAAGCGACAGCTGAGTATTATCAAGGCGTATGGCACGATATTGGCACGCCAGAACGTTTGAATATGTTGGATAGTGAATTAAAACTGCGAATGAGTTAACGAATGATAAAGGAATAGACTCGATGAGTCATATAGTTGAATTTCAACAACGCAGAAATAAGCTTTTGACTGCTATGGGCGAAGGTATTGCAATTGTGCCCGCCGCGCCAGAAGCAATTCGCAACCGAGATAGTCATTATCCATACCGTTTTGATAGTTACATTTACTATTTAACTGGTTTCAAAGAGCCTGAATCTGTTGTAGTGCTGGTAGCTGGCGACAATCCAAGAAGCATATTGTTTTGCCGCGATAAGGACATAGAGCGGGAGATTTGGGATGGCTTTCGTTATGGGGCAGAAGCTGCTAAAACTGAATTTGGTTTTGATGAAACTCACTCAATCAATGAGTTAGATGCAGTGATTCTGAAGTTGTTAGCGGGTCAGCCTAAATTATTCTTTAGTTTGGGTGAAAGCACCAGCTGGGATGCACGTGTAATAGGTTGGATGAATACCTTGCGTACACAGATTCGCAGTGGCGTCCATGTGCCTGATGAGGTGAGTGATATACGTCAACTAGTGGATGAAATGCGTTTAATTAAATCGCCATTCGAGATTGATTTAATGCGCCGTTCAGCCAATATTGCCGCCGTTGCACATAATCGTGCAATGCGTTTTGTTAAACCTAATTTAAATGAATATGAAGTTGAGGCGGAATTTTTGCATGAGTTTTATCGGAATGCAGCACAATCACCAGCCTATACCAGCATTGTCGCAGGTGGCGCCAATGCCTGTACGCTGCATTACAACTCTAACAATGCAAAGTTAAGGGATGGTGATTTATTGTTGATTGATGCGGGTTGTGAGTTAGATGGGTACGCTTCGGATATTACGCGCACATTTCCTGTAAATGGTAAATTCAGTGCTGCCCAAAAAGAGATTTATGAGTTAGTGCTGGCTTCGCAAGCTGCAGCCATTGCAAAGGTAAGCCCAAACAATCATTGGAACGCGCCACATGAAGCTGCTTTAAATGTGCTTGTGCAAGGCTTTATTGATTTAAAACTATGCAAGGGCAGTAAAGAGGCGGTGCTGGAAAATGGTGATTACCGTCAGTTTTACATGCATCGCACTGGGCATTGGTTAGGCTTGGATGTTCATGATGCTGGCGAGTATAAAGACAAAGCAGGTAATTGGCGTATGCTAATGCCAAACATGACGCTGACTGTAGAACCTGGCTGCTATATTCGACCTGCTGAAAATGTACCTGAAGCATTCTGGAACATCGGCATTCGTATTGAAGATGATGTGCTGGTGACGCAAGGGGAGTGTGAGGTTTTAACCAAAAACGCACTTAAATCAGTTGTTGATATTGAAGCTCTAATGAAGAGCTAAATGAGTCAAATTCTAGATAATATTGTAATCGTTGGTGGTGGACCAGTAGGCGCTACTTTAGCTCTATTGCTCGTCAGGCAAGGCATGTCGGTGACTGTGCTGGAGGTGCGTAAACAAGGCGCAGCTTATAACGAAAGTCGAGCGCTAGCTTTGTCTTATGGCAGCAGACGCATTCTTGAAAAATTGGGCGTTTGGAATCGCTTGGCGAAAAGTGCCACCGCCATTAATACGATTCATGTTTCACAGAAAGGTAGTCTTGGTAGGTCTAAATTACAAGCACATGATTATAAGCAAGAGGCGCTGGGTTATGTGTTGTCTTATGGTGCTTTGAGTGAAGCGCTGGATGAATCTCTTGCAACCGAATCTAACGTAAATTTTGTTTTTGAAGCGCTGGCTGAGCGCATTGAGCACACAAGTACTCTCGCTAGCGTTACTTACAATTATCATGGTGTATCGAAGGTTTTAAATAGCAAGTTAGTGGTACTGGCAGACGGCGGTCGCAGTTTAGATGAGGTTGCTGGATTAGTAAAAGTAATCAAAGAATACGGCCATGACGCGCTCATATCTAAAGTAAGTGCAGAGTTGCCACATAATAATGTTGCTTATGAACGATTTACAGCTAATGGTCCTATGGCTTTGTTACCCAACGGGGAACGAGATTTTTCTTTGGTATGGACCGGTAAAAAAGAATATGTAAATTCGCTATTGCTACTGGATGATACTGATTTCTTAGTAAAATTTCACGAGCAATTTGGTGATAGGGTTGGAAAATTTTTTAGTGTAGAGAAGCGTATGACATTCCCACTAAAACTATCGCAGTTAAAGACTTTGGATGTTGAGCATTTAGTTGTAATCGGTAATGCCGCACAAACTATGCACCCCGTAGCAGGGCAAGGTTTTAACGTGGGGTTACGTGATGCAGAATCTTTAGCGCACAGCATTACATCTGCTACTATTGAAACGCTTGGTTCCGCACAAATGCTTGCAACTTATCAAACAAATCGCAAGTCGGATACCAAAGGGGGCTTGTTGTTCACAGATTTTTTAGTGAATATTTTTTCCAATGATATTATAGGTTTATCCAGCTTGAGAAGTGTGGGGCTGAGTTTATTTGATGTCATTAAACCTGCCAAGAAGCATTTGGTAAGAAAAATGAGCTTTGGTAAATGAGTGGTAATGATTTATTTGTTGACGTGGCAATTGTTGGCGCAGGCTTGGTAGGCTTGTCAGCGGCTGTTGCTTTGCACCAATCAGGCTATTCTGTAGCGCTTATTGATAGTAGCAATCCTGCTAAAAATAATTGTGCTACAGATGAAGTTCATGAAACTTGGGACGCTAGGATTTACGCTATTAGCCCAAAAAACGCATATTGGTTACAAAGTTTAGGTGTTTGGCAAGATCTAAATACTTCGCGCATTGTTGAAATGCATGCCATGGAGATATTTGCTGATGAGAATCTGTTACCACTAACTTTATCAGCAGATGATGCGAATGCTGATAATTTGGGATATATTGTAGAGTCGTCAGCTTTGATGCAAGTACTGTTAAAAAGAGTTGAATCGTTGGGCATCAAAACTTATTTTGATAGCCCTTGTGATTCAGTCATTGCCACACCAAGTAAAGCAACATTGCGCTTAACCAATAAAATAACAGTGGAGAGTTCTCTATTGTTAGCTGCAGATGGAAATCAGTCTTGGGTAAGGCGGCAACTGAATTTTCATATACAAAAAAAGTCTTATAACCAAACTGCAATAGTAGCAAACTTTAAAGTTGAGAAGTCACACGAAAATGTTGCTAGGCAATGGTTTTCGCAAGATGCTGAGGGCTCGAATAATATTTTAGCTTGGTTGCCTCTACCAGACCACACAATTTCTATTGTGTGGTCTGTGTCAACCAAGTCCGCCGATTTGTTGTTAAAGTTAACTGATATTGAATTTACAAATCAGGTGATGTCTGCGGGTGGTGCGGCGCTGGGAGATTTGAAGTTGATTAGTCCAATTCTAAGATTTCCGTTAAGTTTGCAAAAAACCAGTGCTGTTGTTCAGGACTGTGTGGTGCTAGTTGGAGATGCTGCGCATCAGGTTCACCCTATGGCTGGACAAGGGGTGAATTTAGGGTTTAGAGATGTGTTAGATTTAGTTAATGTGGTGAAAGAAAAAAATAAATATCAGGCTTTAAATGACATTAGCCTGCTGAAACACTATACCCGACTTAGAAAAGCCGATTTTCTTAATATGTTGTTACTAACAGATGGACTTTTTCAATTGTTTGGAAGTCGAACTAAGGGTATAAAAAACGTAAGGAACTGGGGATTTTCTGCGACTAAGCGAATGGGGATTAAAAAGATTCTAGTTTCAAATGCAATTTCGCTTTAATGCAAGTTATTCAAATTTTAATAAATTAAGGAATCTCATGATTAAGAAAATAGTTGGGCTCACATTATTAGGGATTATATTGAGCGCGGCCACATCATTCTCTCTGGCTAATGAAGTCAGTGTTAAGAAAGCCGTTGAAGCTGCCTATCCAAAATTTAAGGTGGAAAGTGTCACCAAAACGCCGTACGCAGGTTTGTACGAAGTTTTCATGGGCGGACAAATCATTTACACCGATGAAAAAATGACCTTTCTGATTGCTGAAGGTCGATTAGTTGACCCCAAAACTAAGAAAGATATTACAGGCGAGCGTATGGAAGAATTAACTAAAATTGATTTCTCTAGCTTGCCACTTGATCAGGCAATTAAAGTTGTAAAAGGCAATGGCAATCGTAAATTGGTGGTATTTTCAGATGTGGATTGCCCTTATTGTAAGCGGTTAGAACAAAATGAATTGGCGAACATTACCGATGTGACTGTCTATACGTTTTTATATCCGATTGAGCAATTGCATCCTGATGCTGCAAACAAGTCTAAGTCTATTTGGTGTGCTAATAATCGCGTAAAAGCTTGGGAAGATTGGATATTTAATAACAAACTACCTAAAACTACAGGCAATTGTGAAGTGCCGCTTGAGAGAATTGGTGAGTTAGCGAGAAAAATTGGTGTAACAAGCACACCAACTTTAATTTTTAGTGATGGTAAACGTATGTTGGGTGCGCAACCTTATAAAGAAATTGAGCGAGCGTTGATTGCTGCAGTAAAAAAGTAAGCAAGCCAATCACTTAAGTGTGGCTAAATAAGAAAGCGACCATTTGGTCGCTTTCTTATGTATCGCTTGGGTTGTTAAGTAAAAGTGAGTGTAATTAACCCACTGTCTTTAAACTACTGAGCCCATTTTGAAGATAGGTAAATACATAGCGACAACTAAGCCGCCAATCAATGTACCTAGTACCACCATGATGACTGGCTCCATTAAGCTGGCTAATGCATCAACTGCATCATCTACTTCAGCCTCAAAAAAGTCTGCTACCTTACTTAACATGGAATCTAATGCACCAGACTCTTCACCGATTGCAGTCATTTGTAGCACCATGTTTGGGAAAACATCCGTATTTTGCATGGCAACAGTCAAGCTTGTTCCCGTACTAATTTCACTTTGAATTTTTTTGGTCGCATCAAAATACACACGATTCCCAGAAGCACCTGCAACAGAATCTAAGGCCTCTACAAGCGGCACGCCAGCAGAGAACATGGTAGCTAAAGTCCGTGACCAACGTGCAATTGTAGCTTTCCTGACCAATGGACCAAAAACAGGAACTTTAAGAATCAATCTATCCATAGTGGCTTGCATGCTTAACGAGCGTTTCCAAGTGTAAAAGAAAAACCACAATCCACCACCAATAGAGCCGAATATTGCCCACCACCAGTTTACAAATACTTCTGATATCGACATTACGATAAGCGTTGGAGCAGGTAGTTCTGCACCAAAACCATCAAACAGTGTTTTAAATGCAGGGATTACAAAAATCATGATAACTGCAACAATCACAAATGCCACAACAATAATGGAAATAGGATAAAACAAAGCTGACTTAATTTTTGATTTAATCGCTTGAATTTTTTCTTTATAAGTCGCTAATCGGTCGAGAAGGGTATCTAGAATACCAGCTTGTTCACCAGCACCAATTAAATTGCAAAACAGCGCGTCAAAGTAAAGTGGATATTTGCGGAATGCTGCACTCATACTGCTACCTGTTTCGACATCTGACTTAATGTCGAGCAATAGTTTCGCAACCGCAGGATTGCTGTGACCTTTACCAACAATGTCGAAAGATTGCAGCAAAGGTACGCCCGCTTTCATCATGGTGGCAAGTTGACGCGTGAATAATGTGATATCTTTATCTGTAATCGTGCCTTTAGAAGCGAAGCTACTTTGTTTTTTTACTTTCGTAACGGTAATGCCTTGGCGACGTAATGTGGCATTCACAAACGACTCGCCTGATGCTCGCATCTCACCCTTTACATTTTTACCCTTTTTATCTTTGCCTTCCCAAGTATAAATAATTTCTTTTGTGGCTTTAATATTTGCTGCCATGATGATTTCCTATATTATTCATTTGTACAAGATTGAACTTCTTCGACGGAAGTTAAGCCTTGCATTACTTTAATCAAGCCAGATTGACGTAAGTCTTTGACACCTTCAATCTTTGCCTGATCGGCAATGTCATGTGCTGTGCCACTTTTCATAATAATACGACTGATTGCATCAGTGATTGGCATCACTTGGTAAATACCTACTCGCCCCTTGTAACCATTATTGCAAAGTTCGCAACCCCCTTCTTTGGGGCCATACAGTTGCCAAGTCCCGTCTAAATCTTCCTCTGTAAAACCTACGCCAAGTAAGGCTTCCTTTGGAACATCTAATGGTACTTTACAGTTTTTGCATAAACGTCTAGCTAGGCGCTGTGCGGTAATGAGTGACACGGCAGAGGCAATATTAAAGGGCGCAACACCCATATTCAATAAGCGAGTTAGCGTAGATGGCGCATCGTTAGTATGTAATGTAGAAAGCACCATGTGCCCAGTTGAAGCTGCTTTAATCGCCATGTCGGCAGTTTCTAAGTCACGAATCTCACCAATCATGATAATGTCTGGATCTTGACGTAAGAAAGATTTTAAGGCGGCAGCAAAAGTTAAACCTTGCTTGTCATTCACGTTTACCTGATTAATTCCAGCAAGTGGAATTTCACATGGATCTTCTGCAGTGGCAATATTCACTCCAGGATTGTTTAGTATATTTAGGCAAGTATAAAGTGACACGGTTTTACCTGAACCGGTCGGACCTGTAACCAAAACCAGACCATAAGGGCGACTGACCGCACTTAATAATGCATCTTTTTGCTTAGGCTCATAGCCTAAAGCCTCAATGCCGAGTGTGGCACTTGATGGGTCTAAAATTCGCATTACAATTTTTTCACCATTGATGAGAGGTAATGTGCTAACACGAAAATCAATAGTTCGCGTTTTAGATAGTACTAGCTTCATGCGACCATCTTGTGGAATGCGTTTTTCTGAGATATCCATACTGGAAATCACTTTAATGCGAGATGCCAGTTTCTCTTTAATTGCCAGTGGTGGTTGCGTGATTTCGCGAAGAATCCCGTCAACACGATAGCGGACGCGGTAAAATTTCTCATAAGGTTCAAAATGTAAATCTGAAGCACCCATATTGATGGCGTCTAATAACATTTTATTTAGAAACTTAACAACGGGCGCATCATCGACTTCTAGGGTTTGAGCTTCATCTTCAATCGGTTCACCAACATCCCCACCTAAATCGAATTCATCATCGACATTTAATGATTTCATGCTGGTGTCGCTTGATTCTACAATTTTATCTATCCAACGCCCTAGCTTATCGTCCTCTACGACGATAGGTGACAAGGCCATACCCATTTGGAATTGAACACTATCAAGTGCGTGTAAATTGGTTGGGTCGGAAATGGCGACAAAAAGTACATTGTTTCGAACTTGCAATGCCATCACGCGGTTGGATTGCATCAATTTAGAATCAATTTTTTTGGTAGGCAGATAATCTGTATTAAATGAATCTAAATTAAAGTAGGGAAAGCCAAATGCCTTAGCGGATGCCTCAGCGATGGCCTGAGCACTTAATTTTCTGCTTTGAATAACTTGAGTAATAAATGGATTTTTAACGGAATTTGCCTGCGTTTGTATCGCAGTTGCTTCATCTTCAGAAAGCAATTTTTCTTGAATTAGAGTGCGGGCGAGACCGCTCAGTTTGGTTGTTGAAGCTGCTGTAGCCATAAATTATATTTAATTAGCGTTAAAAAGCTTTTCCAATTATTTTTATCAAACTAATAATGCCCTTTAGTTTTTTCTTTGTAAAGACTTTGCACCTAATTGGGTGCAAATTTAGCTGTATTATGAACAAAACCTTCTTTTATCATATTAAAACAGTTTTAATATGATAACGGCTTGTGGCCTTAAAACTTACATATTGGCAATAATTTCTTCACCAAACTGAGCAGTTCCTACTTGTGTAGCACCTTCCATTTCATTTGAAAAGTCACCTGTCACTCGTTTAGCAAGAATCGCTTTCGCAACTCCTTTAATGACTAAATCTGCAGCTTCAGTCCAACCTAAATGACGTAACATCATTTCAGCGGAAAGTATAATAGAACTTGGGTTTGCTAGGTCTTTCCCTGCAATTTTTGGTGCTGTGCCGTGCGTTGCTTCAAACATTGCTACGGTATCACTTAAATTTGCTCCTGGCGCAATACCAATGCCACCTACTTGTGCAGCAAGTGCATCGCTCATGTAGTCGCCGTTTAAGTTAAGCGTTGCAACGACATCATAATCCTGTGGATGCAATAGAATTTCTTGTAAAAATGCATCAGCTATACAGTCTTTAATAATCATGCCATTGGGTAATTTACACCATGGACCACCATCGATTTCAATAGCACCAAATTCCTGTTTAGCAACTTCATAACCCCAGTCTCTAAAGCCACCTTCAGTGAACTTCATAATATTGCCTTTGTGGGCAATAGTAAGTGATCTACGATTATTATCTATAGCGTATTGAATTGCTTTGCGAACTAGGCGTTTACTACCATCAATTGAAACAGGTTTAATGCCGATAGCCGATGATTCGGGGAAGCGAATTTTTTTACGCATACCCATATCACTTAAAAATTGAATTACTTTAGCTACTTCATCTGTGCCTGCGGCCCATTCGATTCCAGCGTAAATATCTTCAGTATTTTCGCGGAAAATGACCATGTCAGTTTTCTCCGGATGCTTCACTGGGCTAGGTACGCCAGTAAAATATTGCACGGGGCGTAAACATACGTATAAATCTAGCTCCTGACGAAGTGAAACGTTCAATGAGCGAATGCCACCGCCTACTGGCGTTGTCAAAGGACCTTTGATAGAAACAACATAGTCACGAACTGCTATCATGGTTTCTGACGGTAACCAATCATTTGCACCATAGACCTTAGTGGCTTTTTCGCCAGCATAAACTTCCATCCATGAAATTTTACGCGCATTGCCATAAGCTTTGTTTACGGCAGCATCCACCACCTTAATCATTGGTGGGGTAATATCTACACCTATACCATCACCCTCAATAAATGGGATAATAGGCTGATTTGGTACATTGAGTGAATTATCAGCGTTTACTGTAATTTTTTCTCCAGTTGCTGGGACGATAATTTTTCCTGTGATATTGTTTTTTGTAGCCATGTTTATATTCCTAAAGTATTTCCCTAACGTTATGATTCAAGATAATGTAAGCCCTATTATTTTAGCTTAGCAAATGATTATTTTATTCAACAAACCCTTTAACGTAGTATGCCAATTTAGTCCGCATCTGCTTGCGGATGGTAATACTGGGCACCTTACGTTAAAAGACTTTATTCAAACACCAAAAGTATATGCCGCTGGACGTTTAGACACAGACAGTGAAGGCTTGCTTATTTTAACTGATGATGGCGACTTACAACACCGTTTAAGTGATCCAAAATATAAAGAATTGAAAATTTATTGGGTGCAGGTTGAAGGCGTGCCAAGCAATGATGATTTAGAGCCATTAAGATTAGGTATTAATTTGTCTGATTTTGTAGCAAAACCTGCACAGGTAAAGCTAATGCCTGAGCCGCCGACATTATGGTTACGGAATCCACCAATACGAGAGCGTAAAGCGATTCCAACAAGTTGGCTAGAAATTAAAATTAGTGAGGGTAAAAATCGCCAAGTTAGGCGCATGACAGCTAAAATAGGTTTTCCTACATTAAGATTGATTCGTTATGCTATCGGCAAATACACGATAGATGGCATTGAGAATGGACAGCATAAGATACTCGTTATATGAATATAGACAATATACAAACTGCGAACATGAAGCCAGTGATTGTTTTTAAGAATGTAGCACATGAAGGCCCTGGATATTTAGGGGACTTTTTTACATCAAAAAATATTCCTTGGTGCATCATTAATACCAGTGACATAGCGGCTTTGCCATCATCCATACTAGGCTATAGTGGAGTAGTGATTATGGGTGGTCCAATGAGTGTAAATGATGATTTACCTTGGATTAGACCTTTGCTCAATTTAGTTCGCGAAGCAAAAGATGCAGATATCCCTTTGCTGGGTCATTGTTTAGGCGGACAAATTATTAGTAAGGCATTGGGTGGTATGGTTAGTGTAAATCCAGTGAAAGAAGTAGGCTGGGGCGAAGTAGTTGTCAGTGAAAATGAATTAGCTAGACATTGGTTTGGTGAAATTGAGAGGTTTAACAGTTTTCACTGGCATGGAGAGACGTTTAGTCTGCCTCAAGGTGCAACGCATCTGTTGTCCAGCGCTCACTGCCAGAACCAAGCCTTTTCAATAGGTAAACATTTGGCCTTCCAAAGCCATATTGAAGTCACTGCCGATATGGTGAAAAATTGGTGTGAGTTTGGTAAAGATGAATTGGCAGATTCTGCTTCAAGTCCTGCCGTGCAACAGTCGGATGATATGCAACTGAATTTACCTCTGCATACTTTCTTTCTTAATAAAGTTGCAAAGCAAGTTTATGGGCAGTGGATTAAAGGGCTAGTGTATTGATAGTGATGTCAGTATGTTAAAATCATGAAAACTTACAAGAGAAAGCATCATGTCTGGTAATACAATCGGTACTTTATTTACGCTAACTTCATTTGGTGAGTCACACGGTGCTGCCATAGGTGGAGTGGTGGATGGTTGTCCACCAGGATTAACTTTATGTGCAGAAGATCTGCAAATTGATTTGGATAGACGTAAGCCTGGCACATCTCGCCATGTAACGCAGCGTCAGGAAGCTGATGCAGTAGAAATACTTTCTGGTGTTTTTGAAGGTAAAACTACAGGTGCGCCAATTGGTTTATTGATTCGCAACACTGATCAACGTAGCCATGATTACACTAAGATTATGGATACATTTCGTCCTGGCCATGCAGATTATACTTATGCGCAAAAATATGGTGTGCGTGATTATCGTGGCGGAGGTCGTTCTAGCGCGCGTGAAACTGCAGTGCGTGTTGCCGCTGGAGCAATTGCGAAGAAGTGGTTAAGCGAGCGTTTTGGCATCAATATACGTGGCTATATGAGCCAAATGGGCAATATTGATATTCCATTTGTGAGCTGGGATGCGCTTAATCATCATGATAATGATTTTTTCTCTCCTAACATTGAAATATTGCCGCAATTGGCGAGTTATTTAGATAATGTTCGTTCCGAGCGTGATTCTGTTGGCGCGCGTATCACAGTGGTGGCTGAAGGCGTGCCAGTTGGTTGGGGTGAGCCAGTATTTGATAGGCTTGATGCTGAAATCGCCTACGCAATGATGAGTATTAATGCGGTAAAGGGTGTGGAAATTGGTGCTGGTTTTGCCAGCATTGCGCAACGCGGTAGTGTGCATTCTGACGAGATGACTCCGCAAGGTTTTGTGACCAATCATGCAGGCGGTATTTTGGGTGGCATTTCAACAGGTCAAGAGATTCGTGTGAATGTTGCTTTAAAGCCAACTTCTAGCATTCCGCAAGAGCGTCGTTCAATCGATAAAAATGGTAATGCAGTCACCATGCAAACGACAGGTAGGCATGATCCATGCGTAGGAGTGCGCGCTACACCCATTGCAGAAGCGATGTTGGCGCTAGTGTTGATAGATCACGCATTGCGTCATCGGGCACAAAATTCTGACGTAGTGACTACAACGCCAAAAATTGTTTGATATTTGAATGTTATGATTGATACATATCATAGCGGAATTTATGAAGCAGTTTTATAATATACGTTTAAAGATTTGCTTTACCTTCAATACAGGCTAAGAATAAGTTATATTGAGTCAACTTTGTTTATTTTATAAGGAAACACCATGAATATTGAGCATCACGATTTGGCGCACGAATTTCCAGAGCATCGCGAAAAAATACACACTTTAAAAATGGAAAATGCCCATTTCGCGAAGTTGTTTGACGCTTACCATGTTGTCACAAAAGATGTGGAGCGTTTAGAGGGCGAGGGCATACCAGTATCTGATGAAGTGCTAACAAGTCAGAAAAAAGAACGCGCGTTGCTAAAAGATCAACTTTATACGATGATTACAGCTTAAGCTTTGGTTATTTAAAAAGTCGGCAATTGCCGACTTTTTTTATTCCCTCTGACTCTATACATTAGAATGCATTCAAGCCTTCATTCGCGTCTCTCACGGTTTTACTTTGTTTATTACTTCTTTGTTGGGGCATTTGTTCCTTATTGGGGTTTGTATTTAAAGTCAGAACAATTCAGCCCTGCAGATATAGGCATCCTCATGTCTTTATTTCAAATCAGCCGAATCTTTGCGCCTAATTTTTGGGGCTGGTTGGCGGATCATACTGGCAAACGTGTTCAATGGATTAAACTCACGGCATTTTTAGGATTATGTGGATTTACAGCAGTATTTTGGGCGCATGGATTTTATTGGTTATTTTTTGTAATGGCATCATTAAGTTTATTTACCAGCTCTACTTTGCCATTGGCTGAATCGCTTACGCTGGCTCACTTAGCCACGACTAATGGACATTACAGTCGCATTCGCATGTGGGGGTCTTTCGGATTTATTGTTGCGGCCGTGATTTTGGGTTTTTTAATTGATTTTTCTGGAATTGAAAGTTTATTGTGGTTTTTGCTTATAGTGCAGCTGGTTTTATTCATACTTTCATATACTTTGCCAGATCCAAAAGTGCTTGCGCATGAGCAAGATCACTTTTCAATTTGGCAGGTACTAAAACAACCTAATGTAATCGCATTGTTAATTGGATGTGCTCTCATGGTGACTGCGCACGGCGTACTTTACAATTTTTACTCTATATATTTAAGCGATCATGGTTATGGCAAGGGCATGATAGGTCTATTGTGGGCAGTAGGCGTTTCATGTGAAATAGGTATTTTTATGCTAATGCCAAAAATAATGGCACGCTATAGCTTAAAAACGATTATGTTAATCAGCTTGTTGCTCGCTGTCGTTCGATTTGCGATGATAGGCTTTGCAGTTGATAACGTTGTGTTGCTCGTGATTGCTCAAATGCTACATGCAGCTACTTTCGGAAGTTTTCATGCCGCTTCAGTTGAGGTGATTGCGAAATTTTTTAATGGACGCCATCAAGCCAAAGGTCAAGCTATTTACAATAGTGTGGCTTATGGCATAGGCGGTACAATTGGCGGTGTTGCAGGAGGTTATGCACTGCAATATTTGGGTGGTCAGCAAACATTTATCTTGGCAGCAATTTTCCCTCTTTTGGGCTTGTTGGTGATAGGATTAGGCTTGAAGCTAACAAATCATGAAAAGAATACAAAAGGAATGTTTGGATGAACTCCATTGCATTAAGGGTATCTCTATTAATTCAAGTTTCTATGTCAGACTAGGCGTTATTAAAAAACTGTGACGCGGTATATGTCTGATATATATAAATTTTTTTGAGTAATAATGTATGACGACGAAGATTGAATTAATAGAAATGCCCTTAACTAATCGATTGATTTTTGTTGTTGGGCTATTGTTTTTTGGGCTAATGTCTTCACGTGTTTGCATGGCAGATACGCGAGTTAATATTGTCGGCTTGTTTAGTAATAAAGCGGTGGTAATCATTAATGGCGGCAAACCAAAAACCTTAAGTGTAGGCCAAACCAGCGAGGGGGTTAAATTGTTGGCAGCGGATAGCAAAGCCGCTACTTTGCAAATTGAAGGAAAAACCCAAAAGCTAAGCATGGGTCAGGCGGCTTCTATAGGTGGAGCTAGTGCCGGAGTTTCACGTGTTACCTTGTATGCGAATAGAGAAGGACATTTTGTATCTGACTGCCAAATTAATGGAGTCACACTCAAATTTTTATTAGATACGGGAGCAACTACCGTGGCGCTCAATAGTGGCGATGCCAAGTTTGCCAATATTGATTATAAACGGGGTGAACCTGTGCAAGTAAGCACAGCAAATGGTATAGTAACCGCTTATAGGGTCACTATTGCAAGCCTTAAAATTGGTTCAGTTTCCCTCAGTCAGGTTGAAGCAAGTGTATTAGAGGGAGGCTCGCCTTCAATTGTATTGCTAGGGATGAGTGCTTTAAAAAGACTAGATATGAAGCAACAAGATATTGCGCTTACCTTAACAAAAAAATATTAATTTAGGCTAATTAACTTGCCAATGTAACCCACACAAAAACAGGCCTGAGATCGGACTGTCTTTTCTTAATAACGGTATGCACATCCCTTTAATGTTTGCGCTTGTCATGCTCAATAAGCGCGTAAGCGGAATGATTATGTATGCTTTCGAAGTTTTCACTTTCAACGGTGTAGGCAACGATTCGTTTTTCCGCGCTGAGTTGTGCTGCGACATCGCGCACCATATCTTCAACAAATTTTGGGTTGTCGTAAGCACGCTCTGTTACGAATTTTTCATCTGGGCGCTTTAATAAACCATAAAGTTCACACGATGCCTGTTTTTCAACGAGATCAATAATGTCTTCAATCCAAATAAAATCATTAATCAAGGCCGTTACCGTTACATGGCTACGCTGATTATGTGCACCATAGTCAGATATTTTTTTGCTGCATGGACACAGGCTAGTAACTGGCACTAAAACTTTCACTGTAATCTCGATTTTATCGTGACTGATAGCACCAATAAAGGTGACTTCATAATCTAGTAAGCTTTTAACCCCTGAAACTGGCGCAGCTTTATTCACAAAGTAAGGAAATGTCATTTCGACATGACCAGATTCTGCTTCCAAACGCTTGACCATTTCTCGCAAGATGGTTTCAAATGATTCCACAGAAATGGCATGCTCATTCATGTTGAGAATTTCAACAAAACGTGACATGTGCGTACCTTTAAATTGCTGTGGTAAATGCACATACATGTTAAACATAGCCACCGTGTGTTGTTCGCCAGCAGATTTATCTTTTACGACAACTGGGTGACGAATGGCTTTGATGCCTACTTTATCAATCGCAATATGGCGTGTATCTATCGTGTTTTGTACGTCCTCAATAGAGCTTGGCAGTGTGGCTTGATTCATTATGATTCCTGTTTTGCGATAGTTAGGTTTTATCGCTTAATTGATACTAGATATATGCAATAGTTGAGTATATCACTAGGTTATTCGCTTCGCAATTGCCAATACAATTCCTGTAGCATCTAGACCACATTCTGCTAGCATAGTTTCGTGCTTGCCATGCTCAATAAACATATCTGGCAAACCTAGGCATAGGGTTTTAATTTCCTGTTTGCTTATATCTTGGGTATTTCTGCTTTGTATCGCTTGCAATGCTTCTATGACTGCGGAGCCTGCACCACCCATGATGCAGTTTTCTTCCACTGTTACAATAAGCGTATAATCACTGGCTAGTTTTTCAAGCATCGATAGGTCAATTGGCTTTACAAAGCGCATATTGACAACTGTAGCATCAAGCCGTTCGCCCGCTTCTAAGCTAGCCTTAAGCATACTGCCAAAGCTTAGGATGGCGATTTTATGTTTGTTCCTTATGCTTATACTCACGGTACTTCCGTCAATGATACCGTTAGCATCTGCATGACGTACTATTTCAGCTGTCCCAATCGGAATAGTTTGCATTTTTTTCTCAATGATTGCACCCGTTCCACTGCCACGCGGATAACGAACTGCGACAACCCCATTGTGTTGAAATCCAGTATAAAGCATTTGCCTACATTCATTTTCATCACTTGGCGCCATGATTACAATATTTGGAATGCATCGTAGATAACTTAAATCAAAGCTACCCGCATGTGTTGGACCGTCTGCACCGACCAAGCCTGCGCGGTCAATTGCTAACAAAACGGGCAGATTTTGCAGTGCAATATCATGAATCAATTGGTCGTAAGCACGTTGTAAAAATGTGCTATAAATTGCTACGACTGGCTTCAAACCATCACAAGCCATGCCTGCGGCAAAGGTGAGGGCGTGCTGCTCGGCGATACCTACATCAAAATAACGTTCAGGAAATTTTTCAGAAAATGCATTTAAGCCCGAGCCATCGCACATGGCTGGAGTAATGCCAACAAGGCGCTCATCCTGTTCTGCCATATCAACTAGCCAATCACCAAATACTTGAGTGTAAGTTTTTGGTGTCAGAATTTCTTGGGTGTTGCTTTTTAAAGCATCTCCGTTGCAAGGGTCAAATTTACCCACGCCATGAAATTTGTTAGGGTCATCTTCTGCTGGTGTGAAGCCTTTTCCTTTTTGCGTCACAATATGCAGAAATTGTGGCCCTTTTAATTGTTTAATGTTATTCAGCGTATCAATCATTGCATCCATATCATGCCCATCAATTGGGCCAATATAGTTAAAGCCAAACTCTTCAAACAGAGTACTAGGCAACACCATGCCTTTGACATGTTCTTCTGCACGCTTAGCAAATTCCATTACATGAGGCACAGAAGAAAGTATTTTTTTACCAGATTTTTTAATAGAGCCATAAAAACGGCTAGAAAGTAATTTAGAAAGGTAGTTATTGAGAGCGCCAACATTGTTTGAAATACTCATATCGTTGTCATTAAGTATCACTAATAAGTTGGCGTTCATGCTGCCAGCATTATTCAAAGCCTCAAAAGCCATGCCCGCTGTCATTGCACCATCGCCAATAATTGCTATTGCGCGTCTTTCTAATCCAGCTTTTTGTGCTGCGACAGCCATACCAAGCGCCGCTGATATGGATGTGCTAGAGTGACCTGTGCCGAACGTGTCATACTCACTTTCTGAACGACGGGGGAATCCTGCAATCCCTTTGGGTTGACGTAAAGATTGCATGTTATCACGCCTGCCAGTCAGTATTTTATGAGGGTATGTTTGGTGACCGACATCCCAAACCAGCCTATCATCAGGTGTATTAAATACATAGTGCAATGCAATGGTGAGTTCAACCACGCCTAAATTTGAGGCTAAATGCCCGCCAGTTTTGGCTACACTATCAATTAAAAATGTTCGCAATTCTTGTGCGAGTTCTGGTAACAGCTTACGCTCTAAATCTCGCAGTTGAAGCGGGCTATCTATTTTGTTGAGTAGTGGAGTCAAAGTTGAGAGTATGACAAAGTAATGAATAAAATGTGTAACTTAGACATAAGAATAATTTGTATCAATAAAAATAAAACATGACTAAAAACTACGCTGCGTAATGAATCCAGCTAACTCTCGTAATCGCAGGGAATTATTGCCAAATGGAGCAATTGCAACAATAGCATTTTCATATAGATTCAGGGCGTGCTGCTTGGCAACTTCTAAACCTAAAATAGTCACATAAGTTGGTTTATTACTGTTTGCGTCTTTACCCGCAGTTTTACCTAATGTGCTGGAATTTGCTTCTACATCTAAAATATCATCAATAACCTGAAACGCAAGACCAATATTGGATGCGAAAGTGCGAACCGCTGCTAACTGTGAAATGGAGCCATTAAGCGCACCAAGTAAAATAGAGGCTTGAATCAGCGCACCTGTTTTTAAGTGATGCATAGATTCAAGCTCAATTTGGCTGAGAGGTTTGCCTACAGAACTTAAGTCTATAGCCTGCCCCCCCGCCATTCCCTTTGAGCCAGATGCATTTGCTAAGATATTAAGCATGTGAATTTGTTTATTTACAAGTAGGCTTGCGTTTTCAAAAAGTTCAGGCTGAGATAACACCTCAAAAGCCAAACTTTGCAAAGAGTCTCCTACTAAAAGCGCTGTTGGTTCATCATATTGTTTGTGGCAACTTGGTTTGCCTCTACGTAAATCATCGTTATCCATACATGGCATGTCGTCATGCACTAATGAGTATGCATGTATCAGTTCAACGGCAATGGCGGCGGCGTCAGCAATAGCAAGGTCAGTTTCGCAAAATTCGGCTGTAGCATAACAAAGAAGGGCTCGAACACGCTTCCCTCCACCCAATGTGCTATAGCGCATAGCGCTATGTAAGTTAATTGGCGATAAGTCAGGCGGCGGTAAAGTGATATCAAGCATACGTTCAATGCGGGACTGCATACTTGAAGCCCAAGAACTAAAATTTTGGTCTGCTGTATCAGAAAGATGAAAACTACTCATCATTATTCATCTTGAGACTTAAACTGTACTAGTTGATTGCGCTCATTTAGAATTTGTACTTGTTGTTCTACATCTGCAAGTGATTTTTGACAAAACTGCAGAAGTGTATTGCCACGCTGATAAGCGACAAGAGATGTTTCTAAAGCCATTTGCCCTGATTCCATTTGTGCGACTATGCTTTCTAATTCAGCAAATGCATGCTCAAAATCTTTTGGTTCTTTAATTGAACTTTCGGCAGGTAATTTAGAAGTGGTTTTGGCTTTTGAGAGTGTCATAGCAATAATTCGTAATAATTCTTCTTAAAAATTCTTAGAGTGTAAGAATCTAATATTCTACCAAATCCTGCTACAAAACTTGCTTTAAAAATTGCCGAATATCATCAATCTCTTCATTACAAACAGAATGTGCCATATTGTATTCATGCCAACTCACTGAAAAATGACTAATTTGTAAAGCAGCGAGTGAGATTTTGCACATATCCAAGCTAATTACCTCATCAAAAACACCATGTGCCATGAAAATCGGAATGTCCGCATTGGCTGGATGAGCTTCCGCGCTGAGTTTGGCTTTAATCGGCATGTAAGTGGATAACGCCAAAATCCCCCCAAGTTTTTGTGGATAGCGTAATGCTGTATATAAAGCAATTGCGCCACCTTGAGAGAAGCCTGCGATGATAATGCGCTCACTAGGGATGCCTCGATTAATTTCCTCTTCTATCAGTTTGTTAATGTATTGTTGGCTAGCGATAATGCCTGCTTCATCCTCTAAGCTATAGCCAGTTTTATTGTTAGGCTCTCCATATAAGTCATACCAAGCTGGCATGATATAACCGCTATTGCGGGTAATTGACATTTCTGGCGCATGAGGCAGAATAAATCTCACATTGGCTATGGCAAGTTTATTTACAATAGGCTCAAAATCATAGCCGTCAGCACCAAGGCCGTGTAGCCATATGACGCTAGCGTTTATGTTTTTGCTGAGAGGGCTAGATAGTTCTAAAGGAGATTTGTATTTCATTGTTGGAATCATCTGAATGTTAGGGGAACGAGTGACGTATAAGCGTGCACAACATTACTATTAAAAAATTAAGATATGCGATATGCTGTTAAAAAGTAGTTTAAATCATAACATTGTATTAAAGCTAAAGCTAAAAATATATCAATAACAATCACTTGGAATTAAAGTACTGATGAATATCATTGCACTTTTATCGCGGCATGGTGTACGTTTTGCATTAAGCATGGCCATCATTCTGCTAATGTTACTTAATGCCAGTGGTGTTATCAATTTGTCGTCAATAAACCGGCTTGAAAATTTCACTTATGATACGCGGCTTAATATGCTCATGCCTGGCAAAGTGGATGAGCGTATTGTCATTATAGATATTGATGAAAAAAGTTTAAAAGAACAGGGTCGCTGGCCTTGGGGCCGTAATAAATTAGCTAGTTTAGTCGACAAGCTGTTTGATGATTACCACGTCAATGTGTTAGGTTTCGATGTGGTATTTGCTGAAAAAGATGAAAGTTCTGGTCTTAAAAGCTTAGAAGATATTAAAGCTAAATACCTATCAAGTGACCCAGCATTCAGTCAGGCGATCGATAAATTAAGACCAACGTTAGATTATGATCAAGTGTTTGCAAATAGCTTGAAAAATCGTAACGTAGTTTTAGGCTATTTTTTCTTACGTGATGCAGAAGCTATTGCTAGCGGAGTGTTACCCCCGGCATCTTTTGTCGAGGGTAGTTTTAAAGGCAAGAATATTAAATTTATGGAGGCAACTGGCTTTGGTGCTAATTTAGCTGTTCTGCAAAACAACGCAAATACGGCCGGCCACTTTAACCCTGATCCGGATGAAGATGGTATTTCACGCAAAGTGCCTATGCTCATTAAATATGATGGCAAAATGTATGAGTCTTTGTCAGTCGCTGTGGCGCGTGCAGCATTGGCTGGTGGCGAAAATAATCCAGGCAAGAGTAGCGTTAATAAAGTCGAAGCAGTTTATGCAGAGGGTCTAGGTGTCGGTAAGCAGTACTCTGGCTTGGAATGGCTGAAACTGGGTAATCACAAAATCCCAGTGAATGAGCAAGTATCAGCACTTATTCCATATCGTGGACCACAAGGTAGTTTTCTGTATGTGTCAGCCACTGACGTACTTAATAATAAAGTTGACCCATCTGAATTAAAAAATAAAATTGTGCTTCTAGGCACAACAGCAGCGGGTCTAATGGATTTGCGCGCAACACCTGTACAAAATATTTATGCAGGGGTTGAGATACACGCAAATATGATTGCTGGAATATTAGATAACAATATTAAGGAGCACCCAGCTTATACATTAGGCGCAGAATTTTTATTGCTCTTATTAGTTGGTTTGTTTTTAGGTGTGATGTTGCCTCTGCTAAGCCCGATGTGGGCGACGCTAGTTACATTGGGAACAACTATTTGTGTTGTAGCGTTAAACCTATCTGCTTGGCAACAAGCTAATTTAGTGCTGCCGTTGGCTTCTCTGCTGGTGATGATTGCATCAATTTATTTTATTAATATGTCGTATGGTTTTTTTGTAGAATCGCGCGGCAAGCGTCAACTTGCTGGTTTGTTTGGACAATATGTACCACCAGAGCTTGTGGATGAAATGGCTAAAAACCCTGAATCGTTTAGCTTGGAAGGTGAGAGCCGTGAAATGACCGTACTTTTTTCTGATGTACGTGGCTTTACAACAATTTCAGAAGGTTTAGATCCTAAAGAACTGACGCAATTAATGAATGCGTTTCTAACACCGATGACGCATATTATTCATGACAATCGAGGCACCATAGATAAGTACATGGGTGACGCCATTATGGCTTTTTGGGGTGCGCCATTGCCCGATAATAACCATGCAAAACATGCCCTTCAAGCAGCAATTAGTATGATTGTTGCTTTAGAAAAATTACAGCAAGACTTCGCTACCAAAGGCTGGCCACCAATTAATATTGGTGTAGGGCTTAACACGGGAGAAATGATTGTTGGTAACATGGGCTCTGAGTTCCGTATGGCATATACCATTATGGGAGATGCAGTGAACTTGGGTTCAAGATTAGAAAGTTTGACAAAGAATTATGGTGTACATATTATTGTGAGCGAATTTACTAAAGAGCAAGTGCCAGAATTTGCTTATCGTGAGTTAGATGTTGTACGCGTAAAAGGTAAAGATAAGCCAGTTGCCATTTTTGAACCAATTTGTGAAGAGGCTCAATTGGACAAATTGACAAAAGATAGCTTGAGGCTCTATCGCGAAGCGCTTAAACTATACCGTAGTCAAAGTTGGGATTTGGCAGAGATGCAGTTGATTAACTTGCAAAAGCTTGAACCACAGCGCTATGTGTATGAGATGTATATAAAGAGAATTGCACATTTTAGAAAAAACCCACCGGAAAGCAACTGGGATGGTGTTTTTAATTTTGAAACTAAATAACCCATTAAAATTCTTGGGATGAAGTTTCTAAAAAGGTAATTTGGAGCTTGTCGATGAAAAAACCGATGACTGATGCGAATGAGATCATACAAATAAAAATACTTGGCTGTAGCGGCGGTATTGGCGGGGAATTGCGCACCACTTCCATACTAGTGGATAGTGATATTTTAATAGACGCAGGTACAGGCCTAGGTGATTTGTCTATGGATGAGTTGCTAGCTATTGATCATATTTTTATTACACATTCACATTTAGATCATATTGCCTTCTTACCGTTCTTGCTCGACACAGTGATGGGTTTTCGTGCTAAGCCTGTAACAGTCCATGCCACCATAGAGACAATTACTACGCTACGCACCCATATTTTTAATTGGAAAATATGGCCAGATTTCAACGTTATTCCAGATATGACTCAGCCATTGCTAATTTACAATGAAGTAAAATTGGGTGAGACTTTTACCTTGAATGGTCGAAAATTCACACCATTACCTGCAAATCATGTAGTGCCTGCAGTGGGTTATCATGTTGATAGTGGTGAGGCTAGTTTAGTCTTTACTGGCGATACCACGACATGTGATGCGCTATGGCTTGAGATTAATAAGATTAAAAATCTTAAATATCTCATTATTGAAACGGCATTTAGTAATAGCGAGCTTGAATTGGCTAAATTATCTAAGCATCTTTGCCCATCTTTACTGATTACAGAGTTGGGTAAGTTGGATGCAAGCAATATGCAACAAGCTGTTGAAATCTACATTACGCACCTAAAGCCGGGCGAAAGCAAAAGCATTATGCAAGAAATTTCTAATAATCATTTTAAACTGCCAATACAAGCATTAAGAAAAAATCAAATTTTAAAGCTATATAGACAGCGTTTACAAGGTCGAACTTAATAGAGTTAGCTATTGTAAGGTTTTGCGCTAGATTACTAATTTTTAATTTCAGGTCTTAATTTCAGGGTTAATTATGGCAATAGCCGACCAATTATTAGAGCAATTAGAACCAATTGCTAGGCTTTCTGTGGGGCGTAAAAAAGAGCTGGCTGCCTTATGTTTTGTAGAAACTGTTAATAAAGATATTGATCCGTTGCGGATGAATATTACTAAAGCAGCACAAGCGCTTTATTTAATTAAAGGTGACTTAGGCCTACGTTTCAATGATGAAGATAAGACCATATTACGCGGGGGTACTGAGCCAGCCAAACACCCAATTAATAGTAATAGCAAAATTAAAGATACCATTGCCTTAACTGATGTTGATATTTTGCGTATCGATATGGATTTACTCGACATCATGATGACATGGGATCAGCTATCAACTAACGATAGCTTGGCAAAAAATCCTCAGGAAAAAGTAGCAGCCAAGCATGCGCGCAGTGCTGGAGATTGGATTAATGACACAGGGGTGTTCAGTGTCGCTAAGCTACAAGTTGGCGTGTTTAGTCAGTTGCCCGCGGCTAATGTTGAAGAGATGTTTAAACGCATGAGCAGCATTAACGTAACGGCAGGGCAGGTGATTATTCAGCAAGGTGGTGAAGGTGATTATTATTACCTAATTCAAAGCGGTACTGCCGTAGTGAGTCGAATAGTCGATGCAAGCCAACCTGCCGTCATATTGGCAGAACTTAGTGAAGGCAGTTCATTTGGCGAAGAAGCTTTAGTCTCTGACAATAAGCGTAATGCAACGATTACGATGAGCACTGATGGTGAATTATTACGTTTAAATAAACAAGATTTTATCGAGCTATTAAAAGCACCGCTGATTTCGCAAATTAGTTTAAAGGATGCTGAAGCTAAAGTAGCTACAGGCGCAGTTTGGGCTGATGTTAGATTGCCATCTGAATACAAATATGATCATATAGCAGGTGCAATCAATTTACCGCTGAATGAAATTCGCAACTTAGCTAGTACCTTGGACAGAAGTAAAACGTACATACTTTACTGTCAGACTGGTCGTCGTAGCGCTGCCGCTGCCTTCGTATTGGTACAGAGTGGTGTGAAAGCATTCGTATTGGCGGGTGGCACAAGGAATAATGGCTAAACAACGTCCATAGATGAAATTATAAGTTTTTAAATTGCTATGTAACTAATAGTACGCGTTACATTCTAGACAGCATTGCTGTCAAACGTTTTGGTGTAAGTACATTTGGCGTGATTGGCAGAATGTTCAATGAGACAATCAGCAAAATCTGCGACTGCACTGCATCGTCCTGTACGAGATAACGCACGATGATGTTAGTATCTAAGCCATTCATTAAATTGTACCGCTAGTTTCGCCACGCGATGCAATCATTTGGTCCATTTGCTCTATTGTAACTGGAGCATTTGGTTTGCGAAGCAAGCCTTTTAGATTTTGCACTGGGCTAGTAGCCGCAACCATTAAGAATTAACCTTTACCTCTTTCTACAAACTCAACTTTGCTTCCGCTCTCAAGGTTCATGGTCGCACGAACTGAAGCAGGAATAGTTATTTTCCCTTTAGACGTAAGTGTTGCGGATGACATAATGCTCCTTTCATTTTTTAATAATCTTGCTTTGATGTAAGGAATAATAAAAGTCGAGAATCAACTAGGGTTAGGCTGTCCCTGATTGATTGTTTTATTCTATTGAGGTTTCGCTTATGGCGTCAATTATTTCAATAAAATCGCCTGCTTTAGCATCTACGATGACCGACATTTCCGCCAACTCTGAAGTGATTGGTAAATACAAAAAATCACTTTCTGGGCGCTTACTTTTACTCATAAACTGATCAACGGCCAATTTATTTTTTTCACTAACCTCAGATAAACGCGCAAGCGGTTTCCCAGATTTAATCACTTTATCAAGGTGATTTTTATACTCATCATAAAGCCTTGGGTAGCGATAAGCACTCGCACTTTCTACTTTTGCAAACATGGTTTCATTTTTATCTTTTATGTCTGGTGTGCCTATGGCTACAAGTTCTGGACCTGTAATAGAAAGTATTTGCCATTGAGGATTCTTGGCTTTAGCTAATTCATCAGGCGAAATATCTACAACCGCAGCTATTTGAAATTTATCTTTATTGAATACGGTGAAAACGGGGCGTGATTCGAACATTACATAACCGCCATATAACATCGCTACAACTTGTACAACACCAATACAGGCTAAATCGAAGCGGAGACTTTTTTTGCCGTGTCGATACACAATTAACGTGAGTAACGGCCCCAAAAACACATCAACACCAGCAATTAACGTGATTAATAACTTGCCGCCCATCAGTGAGAAATATTCATTTGGATACCATAGTAAGTACATGGCAACCATAATGGAAGTGACAATTAAAATGCTAAGTAATGCATGTATCCCGGCAGCTTTATATCTATTCATTATAGAATCCGTAGTTAATCTCGATGTATCTAATTCAGCTTGGTATTGTAATAAAATTTTTCTTGAAGATAAACGGCGCACTAAAGTTAAAAACCACACTTTATAAGGTGTGGTTTTAGTTACTGTGACCGTGATGTAGCCAAACTAGAATCAAGGGTTTTGTTACACTACCCCTCGATTCCATTTCATTCCATCAAAGTAGCTATCACATTATGGAACTACTGGGCAGCCACCTTGACCTGGTTTGAAACCACGTTGAGGATTGCAAGAAGTACCAGTGTTTACCCAGCTAGTCGCTGAAGCACCTAGCACTGGCGCATAAGTACCAATGTAAGTTAAACCAACACCAGCAGTAGTAGTAGCACCAGTAGTCGCATTAATTTGAAGACCACCACCACCAGCACCATAGGTTGCACCAGCTAAAATATTTAGTGTTGTTTGTATTGAACCTAGACCAATTTCAGCCAAGGTATCACATGAAGTAATAACACCAGCCATTTCATCTAGACAGCTAGCTGCTTTTGTTTTAATTGCACCTAGTTCAGCTGAAGCTGCTGCAGCACGTGTACGTGATGTGTAATCACCATATTGTGGAATTGCAATTGCGGCTAAAATACCAATAATAGCTACCACAATCATTAACTCGATTAAGGTAAAACCTTTTTGAACTTGTTTCATGTTAATTTCCTTTATAAAAAAATTTAAGTGTTCTCACACAGGTCGTTACATTTTAGTGCTTGATTATTTAAAAGCAATTGCTGTGCCAACTTTTTAATTCATTAAACTCTAATTCTTTTTGATGGTGTATTGTTAGCTCGGAGAAGACTTCATCATCATGATGATATAAGGCTATATAGCCGCTATCACCAAAATCAATCAGTGGTTCTCTATAGTTGGCATCCATATCATCGGCAGACCTGACGATTTTAGATGTTGCTCAAAAATTGAGACGTGAAGTTTAGCGAGAGCAATAGCGCGCTGCGCCAAGATTGGGTTGGTATGGACTAAAAAGTGATGAAGCCGCTGGACATCATTCAGTGACGTGCGTGCCCATAATTTTTATGGCAAACAAGTTGTTCGGCATCTATACAACTTGCAAGCTGATTTCGCGAGGATGGCTGAATTGTAATACTTTCGGGCTGAAAAAACTTCCATGCAAAGGTCTCATATAGTGCGTAAGTTTAAGTCATAAAAAAAGCGGAAATAATTTCCGCTTTTTCAAAAATAACTTAAAATCATCTATTTTTTTTGTATTTAACCGCTAAAATGTGTCAAAAAATGTCACTTAAAAACTTCTTAAGTGACCATTTTGTCACTTCTTGGCGGCTAGCTACTTTGAACTTTCAGCTACTTTTTGCAAGTTTGCTAAGCCGGAATCAAAAATTCCTGTAATAGCTTTCACTGCTGTTTCATCATCCTGACCTGCTGGAATAGGTGGGTTCAGTTTGTATAAGCGGTAGAAGCGACCCATCCAAGTAACGGTAGTCTCGCCTGGTTTTGCGCCTTTAGCAACAGTCATGATAGCGTTATAGTCTGTTAGCGGTAATGTACCAGAGATGATTTCATATTTAATTTTCATTGATGCATCATCTACGCTGCGCAATTTTTCATACACATTTCCGCCATCTTTAAAAGTAAGTGTTCTAAAAGTATCTTCGCCTTTTTTCTCAACTTTAGTACTGGCAACGCCTGGGTGCCACTTATGAATGCCACCAAAATCTTTAACAATTGCCCAAACTTTTGCTGGATCCGCTTTGATGGTAATGGTTTTTTCAACTTTTTGTGGTGAAGGGCCGTGGGCAGATGCCGAGAATGGGACTAAACCGATGCTCAGACCTAGTGAGAGTAACGCTAAAATCTTTTTCATTTTTCTTTCTCCATGACTCTCAATATGAGAGGAATTATTAAAACTACTTATCATTGTAAGCAACAGTACATTATAAATGAGAACTTGATATTATAGAATGCATTGCTGATTGTATTTGTGTTAACGGTATTGTGTGTGCTTGGTTGACATGGTTTTGCAGGCGTGGCACGTAATAGCGAAGTTTTGGTAGTTTATCTTTGATTATCACCAAAAATAAATTGCGCTTTTAATGTTCGGGTAAAATAAATTGTCCGAATGCACGGCTTTTTTCACCGGTTTTAATTGTTGTTAGTAATTTGTTGGTTTTGGTATTGATAACACTAACATTATTACTGCCCCAATTGGCGACATAAGCACGATGGTTCGTGCTGTCAATGCTAATGCCTTCTGGCGTGCTGCCAACGTTTATAGTGGCGATGGTTCTGCGTGTGGACATGTTGATGACGGTCACGCTGTCATCTTGTGTGTTGCTAACATATAATGATTTATCATCTAAGCTCATAGCCGCACAATAAGGGTGGTAGCCTACTTTTACTTTTTTTTGCGTATGAGTTTTGGTGTTGATAATACTTACGGTATCTTCTTTCACATTGACGCTGACTAGCCATAAGCCACTTTTACTCAAAGCAAGCCCAAATGGGTGTTTGCCGACTGGAATTCTTTTTTTAATGGTAAGTGTGGTGGTATCAACCACCGCAACATCATTGCTATCGCGATTTGCAATGTAGAGCCATTTGTTATTTGGGCTGACTATCATACCAGCTGGCGCATCGCCCACGCTGACTTCGCGAGTTACATGGCCTTCCTGCGTACTAATGGCTAATACACGATTATCGAACCAATCTGCCACATAGAGTATTTTGCTATCTGGCGATAGCGCGAGGCCTACAGGAGAGCCTTTAATTTTTATGGTTTCTATCACCGTGTTATTTTGTGTATTGATAATAGAAATTTCTTGGCTTTCAACATTAGAAATATACGCGCGGTGTAACTTTGCAGAAACGGCAACCCCAACAGGTGCCTTGCCGACTTTGATAGTATTGATGACTTGGTTTGTTGCGGTGGTAATGACGGATACAGTGTCTTCCCCCTGATTGCTAATATAGGCAAAGTTAGCTTGACTTGGTTTGGGTGCGGCTTGGCAAGCCCCAGTTACCAGGCACGCTAGCAAAAGGGCAATAAAATGATTAATTATCAAAATTAAATTTAATGTATTTTCATGGGTTTAGCTATTATACGCAAATGGTTGCTTTCAAAAATACTCAAAATATGAAAAAATCGTATTAAATAATTTAGGCAGTAAAATGTTATGTTGGATCGAGACGGGTTTCGCCCGAATGTTGGCATTATTTTATGTAACGCCAATAATCAGGTTTTTTGGGGTAAGCGCATTCGCGAACATGCTTGGCAGTTTCCACAAGGTGGTATTGACCACGGTGAAAGCCCAGAGCAGGCAATGTATCGTGAACTTATGGAAGAGGTTGGCTTAAAACCTGAGCACGTGCAAATTTTGGGACGCACCAAAGATTGGCTCAGATATGAAGTGCCGACCACATGGGTAAAGCGAGAATATCGCGGTAGCTATAAAGGCCAAAAACAAATTTGGTACTTGTTGCGCATGTTAGGACGTGATAGCGACGTTTCGCTTCGTGCCAGTGAGCATCCAGAATTTGATGCATGGCGCTGGAGTGATTACTGGGTGCCATTAGAGGACGTGATTGAGTTTAAACGCGGAGTATACGAATCTGCATTAAACGAGTTGGCGCCACATTTGCATCATAAGAATGGCAAGTAGTTTTACGTAAGAGCGAATTCATTCTCGAAACTTATCTAGATTTCTCAAATAAATTCGCTCTTACATACTGGTTTCAAAGGTTTTTTTCACAAAGAAATTAGTGTTAGCAATTTCCCATCGCCTCGCCCAACCTTACTCCACGCGCTGGTTTCCAATCTGCATTAAAGCTTAATGCATCTTTTTCAAATAGCATCACTACCGTTGAACCGAGCAAAAATCTGCCCATTTCTTCACCTTGTTTTAGCGTAATATTTTTATCGGCATACGTCCACAAGCGTGGTTTTGCTGTGCGTGGTGGGTTGATGATTTTGTTTTCGGCATCATGCCAAACGGTTGCCATACTGCCCACAATCGTTGCGCCAACTAGCACCATCACAAAGCTGCCATTTTGTGCTGAAGTAAACTCGCACACCACGCGCTCATTACGTGCAAACAACCCTGCCACTTCTTGCGCCGTGGTTGGGTTCACCGAATATAACGCACCTGGTACATAAGTCATGCTAATCAGTGTGCCATCGCAAGGCATGTGGATGCGGTGATAATCTTTTGGACTTAGGTACAGGCAAGCAAAATGACCGTTATCAAATTTAGCTGCTAATGTTTTATCGCCACCAACTAAGGCTGTCGTTGAATAAGCATGGCCTTTGGCTTGAAAAATTTGGTCTTGTGCAATGTTGCCAAATTGACTTATCGCGCCATCTACTGGGCAAATAAAATCAGCTTTTGCAATAGGGCGTGCGCCGATTTTAAGGGAGCGTGTAAAAAAATCGTTAAAGGTTTTATAGGAAACGACATCAGGGTTGGCCGCTTCTTCCATATTCACGTTGTAACGTTCTACAAACCGAGTAATGACAGAGGTGGTCATAATGCCGCCTTCTAAATGTGCGAGCTTGCCTGCAAGCGTGGTAATGGCTTGTTTTGGCATTAAGTATTGTAACAAAACGGCTAACTTCATGAGTTTCCTTAGTTCTTGTCATTCTGACCTGCGCCGGAATGACAGTCTAAAATTAAAAGGCGGGGTGCTAATGTAGCATCCCGCCTTAACTAAAGTCTAACGACTGTCCACTAACAACTAGTTTTTAGACTGATCAACTAATTTGTTTTTAGCAATCCATGGCATCATAGAACGTAATTGACCACCCACTTGTTCGATTGGGTGAGCAGCATTTAAACGGCGACGTGCTGTCATTTCAGGGTAGTTTGTACGACCTTCTAAAATGAATTGTTTAGCATAATTACCGTTTTGAATGTTGGCTAGACATGTTTTCATCGCAGCACGCGATTGGTCGTTAATCACTTGTGGGCCTGTTACGTACTCGCCGTATTCAGCATTATTTGAGATTGAGTAGTTCATGTTGGCAATGCCGCCTTCGTACATTAAATCTACAATCAATTTCAGTTCGTGCAAACACTCAAAGTAAGCCATTTCAGGCGCGTAACCAGCTTCAACCAATGTTTCAAAACCAGCTTTAACTAATTCAACTGCACCGCCGCATAAAACAGCTTGTTCGCCGAATAAGTCAGTTTCTGTTTCTTCACGGAAATCCGTTTCAATTACGCCGCCTTTAGTGCCGCCATTTGCTGCAGCATATGAAAGCGCAACGTCTTTCGCTTTACCAGATTTATCTTGGTAAACCGCGATTAATGAAGGAACGCCGCCACCTTTTAGATATTCTGAACGTACAGTGTGGCCTGGGCCTTTTGGAGCGACCATAATCACGTCTAAATCTGCGCGAGGAGTAATTTGGTTGTAGTGGATATTAAAGCCATGCGCAAACGCAAGTGTAGCACCTTGTTTTAAGTGGTTTGCAACATCTGCACTAAAGATTTGTGCCATTGTTTCATCTGGCAGTAATAACATTACAACATCAGCATCTTTAACTGCATCTGCGATTTCCAATGTGTTGTGACCAGCACCAATTGCTTTAGCCCATGAACTTCCGCCTTTACGAAGGCCAATAGTGACGTTTACACCACTATCTTTTAAGTTTGCAGCATGCGCATGACCTTGTGAACCGTAACCAACGATAGTTACTTTTTTTCCTTTGATTAAATTAAGGTCTGCGTCTTTGTCGTAATAAACTTTCATTTCTTTTGTCGCCTTTCTAAGCAAATACTAAATAAAATATAAAAATGGTTTTTGAATATGATGTTTTGAAACTTAAACTTTCAGAATTCTGTCGCCGCGACCTATGCCAGATGCTCCTGTTCGCACTGTTTCTAAAATCGCTGCTTTATCTAAACTTTCGATAAAAGCATCTAACTTGGTACCTGAGCCGGTAAGCTCAATCGTAAAACTACCATCTGCCACATCGATAATGCGGCCGCGGAATATATCGCACATACGTTTCATTTCCTCACGGAATGCGCCTGTTGCTTTGACTTTTACGAGCATTAATTCGCGCTCAATAAATTTACCATCGTTTAAATCAAGCACTTTCACAACATCAATGAGCTTGTTTAATTGTTTGATGATTTGTTCAATAACCGCTTCAGAACCTGAAGTTACAATGGTCATGCGTGACAATGTTGGATCTTCAGTGGCGGCAACCGTAAGAGATTCAATGTTGTAGCCACGTGCTGAAAATAAGCCTGCCACGCGTGATAATGCGCCAGCTTCGTTTTCCATAAGGAGTGAAATAACATGACGTGGGGCACTAGTAGTCATTATAGATCCTCCGCGCCAATATCACTTGCCAAAATCATTTCAGATAAACCTTTACCATTTTGAATCATTGGGAACACGTTCTCTTTTTGGTCAGTAATAAAATCTAAAAACACAAAGCGTGATTTCATGTCAAAAGCCTCTTTTAATGCCCCTTCAACGTCGCCAGGTTTAGTAATTTGCATGCCTACATGACCATAAGCTTCTGCCAATTTAACAAAGTCTGGCAAGCTGTCCATATAAGATTCTGAATAACGATTCTCATAGAAAAACTCTTGCCACTGGCGCACCATGCCTAGGTAGCGGTTATTTAGCATAATGACTTTAATTGGCAAGTGATATTGCGCACAAGTTGAAAGCTCTTGAATATTCATCTGAATACTGCCTTCGCCCGTTACGCAGGCCACTTGCGCATTAGGGTGCGCAAACTGCACGCCCATTGCATATGGTAAGCCAACGCCCATGGTACCTAAGCCGCCAGAGTTAATCCAACGACGCGGGTCATTAAACTTGTAATATTGCGCCGCCCACATTTGGTGTTGGCCCACATCGGAGGTAACAAAGGCTTCTCCTTTGGTCACTTCATGCAATTTTTGAATGACGTATTGCGGTTTAATAAACTCGTCACTTTGCTTAAAGTCTAAGCATTTTTTACTACGCCAAGCATTGATTTGCTTAAACCAAGTTGCTAGCGCATTGGAATTCTGTACAGGCTTTTCGGTAGCAATCAGTTCATTTATATCTGCAAGTACAGATTTAACGTCACCGACGATAGGCACATCAATTTTTACGCGTTTTGATATTGAAGATGGGTCAATGTCAATATGAATAATTGTGCGTGGTGTTGCTAAGAAATGCTTGGTATTACCAATCACACGGTCATCAAAACGCGCGCCGACGGCTAAAAGGACATCGCACTCTTGCATTGCCATATTGGCTTCGTATGTGCCGTGCATACCAAGCATACCTAAAAACTTTTCATCTGACGCAGGAAATCCGCCCAAGCCCATTAAAGTGCTGGTGATAGGAATGCCCATTGACTGAATGAGCTTAATCAGTTGCGCAGAGGCATCGCCTAGTACTACGCCACCACCTGAATATACCATTGGGCGTTTTGCCTCAGCCAGTAATTTAAGCGCTTTTTTAATTTGGCCTAAGTGGCCTTTAGTCACTGGGTTGTATGAGCGTAAGTTGACACTTTCAGGATATTCAAATTTGCATAAATCAGCAGTGATATCTTTTGGAATATCCACTAATACTGGTCCAGGGCGACCGCTAGCTGCCACATAAAAAGCCTTTTTCATGGTTGCAGCAATGTCTTTTACATCCTTCACCAGGAAGTTATGTTTTACACATGGACGTGTAATGCCAACAGTGTCGCATTCTTGAAACGCATCTTCACCAATGGCATAAGTAGGCACTTGCCCGCTTATAATCACCATAGGTATAGAATCCATATAAGCTGTTGCAATGCCAGTTACTGCGTTAGTTGCACCTGGACCAGAAGTTACCAGCGCAACGCCCACTTTTCCGGTAGAGCGAGAATAAGCATCAGCCGCGTGGAGCGCAGCTTGCTCGTGACGCACTAAAATATGCTTAAATTTATCTTGATGAAAAATCGCGTCGTAAATGTGCAGCACTGCGCCGCCGGGGTAACCAAATACAAATTCAACATTTTCTTCATGCAAGCATCGGATTAAAATCTCCGCACCTGTTATTTGTTTATTCTCTTTTTTAGAACCATGTTCCATGCTTTATTCCATGCTTTATTTTTTTTACTTAGATTCTGATACTTTTAACTAAATCAACATTTGTTTTTATTCAATTTAGTGCCTTTTTACTACGTTTATATAACAACCCTATACCTTAACGGTTTGAGCCTATTAGGTCAAGGATGATAGGTAGATGGCAGGCTTTTTTTGTGAGGATTTAAAGTTGCAAACTAATCAATTTCCAGTGGCGGTGCTACTTTCATTAATTCTTCAATGGTAGTAATGCCAGCCGCCACTTTTTCTGCACCATTGACAATCAGTGGTTGCATGCCTTCTTGATGCGCTAATTTGGTAAGTTTGGCCAAATCAGTTTCTGGCGTGATAAGTTTTCTTAAGGCAGGGGTCATGGTCAGCATTTCATATATGCCACTACGGCCTCTAAAGCCAGTGTTACGGCATTCTAAGCAGCCAACGGGTTTGTAAATATGCGCAGGTTTTGGGATGTTAAAATTACCTACTAGGGTATCCCATTGTTTTTGGTCTATTTGTTCAGGCACTTTGCAACTAGTACATAGTGTGCGTACTAAGCGTTGCGCCATAATTCCTAGTACCGTGGAATGAATAAGGTAGGAAGGTACACCAAGATCTAGTAAGCGAGTCACCGCAGAAGGTGAATCGTTCGTATGTAGTGTTGACAAAACTAAATGGCCAGTGAGTGCTGCTTGAATCGCCATGTCGGCTGTTTCCAGATCGCGAATCTCGCCTACCATAATTATGTCGGGGTCTTGTCGCATCAGTGTGCGAATACCTGAAGCAAAATTTAGCCCAATATTCGTTTGCACCTGCATTTGATTGAACAAGGGTTCTACCATTTCAATCGGCTCTTCTACCGTACACACATTCACTTCTGGCGTTGCAAGCAAGCGTAGAGTGGCATATAGAGTTGTGGTTTTGCCTGAGCCAGTAGGGCCTGTGACTAAAATAATTCCGTTGGGCGCTTTAGTCCAAGTGTTCCATGTGCCAGCCTGTGCTTTGGAAAAGCCTAATGCCAAAAAATCTTTAGCTGAAACTTCTGGTGCAAAAATACGCATGACCATTTTTTCACCAAATGCCGTGGGCATGGTAGATAAACGAAGTTCAATTTCTTGGCCTTCAGCTGAGAGCGTTTTGATACGACCATCTTGCGGGCGACGCTTTTCTACCATATCCATGCGACCTAAAAGCTTAATGCGGCTGGTAATGGCGTTCATGATATTAGGTGGAAGTTGATATACCTGATGTAGCACACCATCGATTCTAAAGCGCATCATACCCATATTGCGCCGCGGTTCTAGGTGGATATCACTGGCGCGTTGTTCAAAAGCGTATTTGAACAACCAGTCGACAATGTTAACGACATGTTGTTCATTGGCATCTAGATTTTTGTCTTTGCCTAGTTCAATCAATTGCTCAAAATTCTGTACACCGACAATTTGCCCTGCTTTGGCCAAATCTGCCGCATTCATGGAATTTGCTAAACTATAGATTTCTGGCAGGTAACGGCTGATTTCTAGTGGATTAGCCATGACAAGTTTAATTTTCATCTTTAGCACGCGTTCTAGATCAGCAATCCAATCAGTGCTAAAGGGCTCAGTGGTGGCGATTATTGCCTCACCATTTTTAACTGAAATCGGCATAATTTTAAGGCGTTCTGCATAGCCCTGAGAAATTATTTTAGCCGCTGATCCAAAGTCAAGTTTGAGTGGATCAATGTGGTAATAATCTAAGCCTGCATGTTCTGCCAACCAAGCAGATAATCCTTCTACAGTAATTGCTTTGTATGGTGGCTTGAGGCTTTTCCATTTTTGTTCGCCTACGACAACTAATGGATGCAAATTAGAGCTGTCAAGCTTACGGTCTTTGTATAATTTCTCAGCTTGAAACTTATCCAGCATGCCGTCATTGACTAACATGCGAAGCACATCGCCTAAAGTTAGGCGGCCGGTGGGATTGCTTAGCGTAGCAGGTTTACTCATTCTCAAGCCTTTCTTCTAGTCTGTGCGTATTGTAGTTTATACCTTAACATGCCTTGGATATACGCATGGATAAATCAATTGCCTGGACATTTTTTGTAATGGCACCGATTGAAATGCGATTAACCCCTGTCAGCGCAATATCACGAACGTTTTCTAATGTAATGCCGCCAGAAGCCTCTAAAATTACAGCTTGACCTAATTTATTTTTCATGGCGACAGCCTTAGTTAACAGTGTGAGGCTAAAGTTATCTAACAAAATGCTGGTTGCACCTGCGCAAATCGCCTCTTGCAACTGTGTTAAATTTTCAACTTCAATTTGTATGCTTTTGCCATAATTGAGTGAATACGCTTGCGCAATGACCGCGCTGATGCTTCCTGCTGATTCAATGTGGTTTTCTTTGATTAAAATACCGTCATATAATGCCAAGCGTTGATTGCCACCTCCACCCACAGTGACCGCATACTTTTGGGCTAAACGTAAATTTGGAATTGTTTTACGCGTATCTAAGATTTGACTCTGTGTACCAGCAATAGCATCCACATATTTGCGCGTTTCAGTGGCTGTTGCAGAAAGTGTTTGTAGAAAGTTTAGCGCGCAGCGCTCACCAGTAAGAAGTGAGCGTGCTAAACCTTTAATCACGCACAAGGGTTGGTTCGGTTTTACTCGTTCACCTTCACTGACGTGCCAATCAATTTTTACAGAAGGATCAATTTGTTTAAAGCACGCATTTACCCAAGCCAGACCACAAATAGTAGCTGTTTCACGTACGATAATAGTTGCGCTTACATTAAGCAATGGTGGAACAAGTGATGCCGTCAAATCGCCAGGGCCGATATCCTCTTCTAAGGCAGCTTGAACTTGAGTACACACCAACTCATCAAAGGCGGCTGAGTTTGGTGGGTAATGCTGGTTAAATAACGTCATGGCTTCCATCACTATTTTTTGATAACGCAATTGTATTGATAAACCAAGTAATGTTTGAATTATAATGCTATCGACCATTAATTTTTAGTAAAAAATAACACAGACCAAAAACATGAAACTTTTATATACTATCAACAGCCCTTATGCTCGTAAAGTAAGGATTGTTGCAGCAGAAAAACATATAGAAATAGCGCTTGTAGAGGTGGTTTTAGCCTCGCCTGATTGCCCTGTGAAACAATATAATCCATTGGGGAAAGTACCCGTTTTGATTTTAGCAGATGGTGAAAGCTTGTATGACTCACGCGTGATTGTGGAATATTTAGATAATCGCACACCACTAGCACATTTAATTCCACAGGATATTGGAGAAAAAATTAAGGTACGCCGATGGGAGGCTCTTGCTGATGGTGTTTGTGATGCTGCGGTAGCAACAATGCTTGAACAGCGTAAATCAGCAGAGGCGCAAGATGTAGGATTTATTGCCAAGCAAATGAATAAAGTCATGTTGGGGTTGCGGGCTTTAAATGAGGACTTAAGTGCAAATAAATGGTGCGTAAATGGTACTTTTAGTTTAGCTGATATTGCGGTGGGCTGTATGTTGGGTTACGTGAATTTAAGGTTCGGAAACGTGGTTAACTTAGCCACTCAATTTCCGAATTTAGAAAGACTTCAGATTTCTTTGTTAAAGCGCCAGTCGTTTAAAGACAGTCTGCCAGTTGCATAAAACGAGTTAGTAAATAAAATCACTCCTTTCGTCTACTAATTTTGAAAGTTGTGTTTTTTTGCGTAGCACTTCTCGACTATTTAAACGTTTTTGGGCTGCAGGCGGAAAGTCTGTAAATCGAATCATATCGCGTTCTATTAGCAGGGTAATCAAATCCTCTAATACCCTTGCAAGTTGAATATCACTTTCACGAAATGGGGCACTTTCAGCTAATAAGTAGTCTAAATAATCTAGATATTCTTTATCTTTATCTTCAATAAAAGCCCAGCCTTCAGCTAGATTTTCAGAAGAACTCCCAGTAATAATACCTTGCGCATTTCTAAAGATGTAGGCCATATCAATCTCTATAATCTATTAACTTAATAGCTTAATTTTAGACCTTATTCTTAATATTCTATTAAGGAAACAAAAGTGATAATTGGCTTTAGACCTTGGTTTTGGAGTTAATCGCGTTGCTGTCAATAACGCATGCAAGCTACGCTTTTAAATCTAAAATGCTGAAGTGATGATGCCGCCGCCAAGGCAAACATTGCTTTCATATACGACTGCAGATTGCCCTGGAGTAATCGCCCATTGTTTTTGACCGAATTTAATTTCAACTTCATCTATTGTTAAACGGTCTATCTCACAAGGTGCATCGGGCTGGCGATAACGTGTTTTAGCTGCGTATACCCAGTTGGATGTGGGATCTTCGTTATCAATCCAAGTGAGTTGAGCAGCTTTTAGGCCATCGTTTAAAAGTAGCGGGTGTTGATGGCCTTGCACGACGATTAGTACATTTTTATCCATGTCTTTAGCCGCTACAAACCAAGGTTCGCCACTACTTTCACGGCTGCCACCGATTTTTAAACCTTGACGTTGTCCGAGTGTGTAGTACATCAGACCTTCATGGCGACCTACCAGTTTGCCTTCAGACGTTTCGATGTCGCCAGGTTCCCGTGGCAGATATTTACTTAAAAACTCTTGAAAAGGACGCTCTCCAATAAAACAGATGCCAGTTGAATCTTTTTTCTCCGCATTAATTAAACCTGCACTTCGCGCGATTTCACGTACTTCGCGTTTTAAAAGTTGGCCAAGTGGAAATAAAGTCTTAGATAGTTGTGCTTGATTTAAGCGATACAAAAAGTAACTCTGATCTTTGCTACCATCATCCGCTTTCATTAGTTGGAATAACCCAGGTTTTAGTGGATTTTCGCGCACTTGTGCGTAATGTCCCGTGGCAATGACGTCTGCGCCCAAGCTCATTGCATGATCTAAGAATGCTTTAAACTTGATTTCAGCATTACATAAAATATCAGGGTTTGGCGTACGTCCAGCTTTGTATTCGCTTAAAAAGTTGCTAAATACGCGATCTTTATACTCTGCGCTAAAGTTTACAGCTTCAATATCTATACCGATTTTATCCGCTACTGAAACGGCATCAATTAAATCTTGCTTGCTTGAGCAGTATTCATCTGTGTCATCATCTTCCCAGTTTTTCATGAAGAGGCCAGTAACCTCATAACCTTGCTCTTTAAGTAGTAATGCGGTCACAGAGGAATCTACGCCACCAGATAGCCCGACGACTACTCTTTTTTTATTTGTTTTATTTAGGTTCATAAATTACTTTTTATAAATGCGTTATCACAGACAATGGAAATTTATGTCCATTTAAATAGTCTTCTATGCATCTAAGTACTTGTGGACTGCGCATTAGCGTTGCATTGCTTCTCATTTCTTCTGCTGACATCCATACTGTGCGAATAATTCCTTCATCAAGCGTCATATTGGGTTGGTGATTACTTACATTGCCAATATATGCGAAGCGCAAATAAGTCGTATCGTTATGCTCATGTTTCCAATGATAAATGCCAAGTAATGATTCAGGTGTAAATGAATACGCAGTTTCTTCAAGCGTTTCACGAATCACAGCCTCTATCAAAGTCTCATTATCCTCCAAATGGCCAGCGGGTTGATTGAAGCGATTGCCACGCTCGGTAATTTCCTCAACTAGTAGAAATTTTCCGTTATCTTCTACGATTGCCGCGACGGTGGCATGTGGCATCCATTGCATGATTAAGTTTCTTTAGTTGAGTATGTGTTATTTTAACCCAAACTTGCAGCTAAATTTTGGGAATAAACTAATGTGAGCCTTGCTGGCTTGAACTAATGGTTTTAGGTTAATATCCGCATACTAAATTAAAGTGTATGTTATGCGAAATCAAGAATTTAATAATCAGAATAATAGCCCAGTCGTCATCTATTTAGCCTCGCGTAGCCCGCGTCGCGTTGAGCTCTTAAAACAGATAGGGTTAGAGTGTTTAACATTACCTTCTGATATCGATGAAACACAATTCATCAATGAGACGCCAGAAAATTATGTCCTAAGATTGGCACAACAAAAAGCAGAAGCTTGCTTATTAAGTTTGAATGCCATGCAAATTGCCGCACCTGTTTTGGCTGCAGATACGACAGTTGTTCTTGCGGGATTGGTTTTAGGTAAGCCTGATGATGATGATGATGCACGACGCATGCTTAGCGCATTGTCGGGAAATGTGCATCAAGTGCATACTGCGGTAGCGCTGGCTTTTGAAGATGAGATTGAGTTTGTATTGTCTACGACGATTGTCGAAATGATGGTGCTCTCGGATGCGCAAATTGATACTTATATTGCAACTGGTGAACATCGTGATAAGGCGGGCAGTTATGGTATACAAGGTGTTGCTGGCGCATGGATTAAGAATATAGAAGGTAGTTACTCAGGAGTAATGGGCTTGCCTGTTTATGAAACTGCGGCAATATTGAGAAAGCATGGGATTGGAAAGTTCTAAAATTAAATACGATGAACTTCTTAATTATGATAAAAATAGTTTAAATATAAGTTAAAAGAGATTAAAAATTGAGTGAAGAGATACTAATTAACGTCACCCCACAAGAAACTCGCATCGCCATGATGGAGAACGGTGTAGTGCAGGAATTGCAAATTGAACGTAGTTCGTCGTTGGGGTTAGTTGGCAATGTTTATCGAGGCGTGGTGTGTCGCGTATTGCCTGGTATGCAATCAGCATTTATTGAAATGGGCTTGCAGCGCGCGGCATTTTTGCATGCAGGAGATATTTTTGAATGTGGTCAATCAGAAACACATTTGCCTATTCAATCTGTTTTACATGAAGGACAGTCAGTCATGGTGCAGGTCATTAAAGAACCTATTGGCACTAAAGGTGCGCGATTGACAACACAGATAAGCATTGCAGGTCGATTCTTAGTATATTTGCCACAGCAAGAGCATATAGGCGTATCGCAGCGTATTGAGGATGAATCTGAGCGCGAGCTTTTGAAAGCTCGGTTGATTGGATTGTTACCAGAAATCCGCGCTGGTGGTTATATTATAAGGACAATGTCAGAAACAGCCACGGATGCAGAATTGCTGGCTGATATTGATTATTTAACCAAAACATGGGCGCATATCAATGCTAAAAGTACCACGGTTCCAGAGCGGTCATTAATTTTTCAAGATTTGAATTTACCTATGCGTGTATTGCGTGATGTGTTGTGTGACGATACAGAAATGGTGCGTATAGATTCGAGTGAAACTTATCAAAAGTTAGTAGATTTTGCCAATTTATATGCGATAGCGGCACTAGATAAATTAACTCATTATCAAGGTGAAAGACCTCTTTTTGATTTATTCAACATCGAACAAGAAATTGAAAAGGCGATGTCACGGAAGGTTGAGCTCAAGTCTGGAGGTTATTTAATTTTCGATCAAACTGAAGCTTTAACGACTGTTGATGTAAATACAGGCAGTTTTGTAAGTGGTAAAAATCTTTCTGATACTATTTTTAAAACCAATTTAGAAGCAGCACAATCCATTGCACGCCAGTTGCGATTAAGAAATTTGGGTGGCATTATCATCATTGATTTTATTGACATGGATGAAGAGTCTCAACGTGAAGCTGTTTTAGATGAATTGCAGAAGGCAGTAAGTCGTGACCGTGCACGCACAGGTGTTAATGGTTTTACACCTTTAGGTTTAGTTGAAATGACACGTAAGCGTACGAGAGAGAGTTTGGCTCACGTACTTTGTGAGACGTGTTTAACATGCAAGGGGCGAGGTGAGCAGAAAACTGCACAAACGATATGCTATGAGATTCTGCGTGAATTGTTACGGGAGGCTAGGCAGTTTAATGCACGTGAATTGCGTGTGCTTGCTGCCCCAAAAGTTATTGACATGCTATTGGACGAAGAATCACAAAGTTTAGCTAATTTATCTGATTTTATAGGTAAGCCTGTTTCTTTACAGGTTGAATCTACTTACAGTCAAGAGTCGTTTGATATTATCTTGATGTAGCCGGAGTTATGTATTAATACCTATGAAAGGCGCGTTTGGAAGTACAGTGCTTTGATTTGTAATGATATCAGGCGCGCTTAAGCTGGTAGTCATAGGTTTTTCAGCATTAAACTTTGCGCAACGCATCAGCTTCAATAATATTGTATCGAGCTGATTAGATTGTTGAAGTAGTTTAGAAAATTCTTTTTCTGCCAACTCAAGATTTTTGATTAGTTTGTCAGCACTGTTATGCGATTCCATTAATGATTCTGCGCGTTTATCGAGAGATTTTTTATGTGCATTAATTTGTGTTTTAAGCTCGCCAATAACAACATTTAACCACAATGTGCAATCCGTATGCGCTTGTTCAAATGTCATTTGGATTTGTGTACCTAGTCCTAAGTAAAACCGACGAATTAGAAAGCTTTTTTCTGTCAATACGTTAACGGGGTCAGTGCAAAAGTCGTTTGTAATTTTTTCTAATGCTTGCATATCTTGGATAAATTTATCCATATTAAGCTCAATTGCTTCAGTTCTTTCAAAACTATGCTTGCTCCAAAATAGATGATATAAATCATCGACATGCTTTTTAATAGCACTTCCTTCAAGCTTAATTTCTTCAGCAAGATTGTTAGCTAGCCTAGTCAATGTGCGCATGCTTTTATTTAAACCAACAGTTGTCCAGCTGTCACCCATGTCCTGCTTGGTTTGCTCTAGTGTCGTGTCTAGGTAACCAAGGCTCAAATGACGTAAGAGCTTTTCACTAAGGCGTTTAATTTTTTCGCTACCTTGATTAAACGAGAGTAGTGATGCTTCATAGCGTTTACGTTCAGCCACTACATTAGCTAGAATGGCTTTCGACGTGTCGCGATTTTGATTTTGAATTTCTCTGAGTTCAGCAAGCTGACTTTTGTTTTGATTGACACGCATTTGCGCCACTTTGCGTGATGATCGAATCATGTTCGAACATTCAGTCACAACTGCGCGACCAAGAATTTCATGTTTAGATTCAATGAGTTGATTCGCAAGAGCATCTTCTAGCGCGCCGATACCACTCCGTTTAAGTAATGCGGTGTCTTTTCTGATTTTAGCTACAAGTGCTTTTTGCGCAGACATTGCGAAAATATTTCGGGCATCTAGACCTAATTCGCGGGCTGTATTTTGAATTTGTTTATGTATTAGCGCTCCCACTTCAACTTCGGATTCAAGCCCATCCCAAAGTATGTCAATTTTATTAAGGATAACCAGTTTATGTGCTGCACGTTTATGTACATATTCTGACCAAATTTGCATATCAGATTTTGTGATACCAGTGTCTGTTGCAGTTAAAAATAACACAGCATGAGCATTAGGAATGATGCTGAGTGTTAGTTCAGGTTCTGCACCCATGGTATTTAGGCCAGGAGTATCAATGACCACTAAGCCATTTCTTAGCAAAGGGTGAGGGTAGTTGATAAGCGCATGACGCCACACAGGTATTTCAACCGTGCCTTTTTCAGCAAGTAAGCGTCGCATACTTGGGTCATTTTCGTTCCAAAAGCCAAGAGTTTTAGCACTTTCTAAATCAACTTCTCTTTTTTGCACTAATGCACTTAATGTTTCTTTCATTGCATCTGGTGAAGTGATGTCCAATCGAATTTTATGCCAAACATCAGGTAATGTTTTTAGATAGGTGAGTGAGTCATCCGATTGTCTAGTCTCAATTGGAAGAAGTTTAATACAAGCTTCTTCGCGGGCATCCCAAAATATTTCAGTCGGGCACATCGTAGTTCGACCAGGCGCACTTGGTAATAGTCGTTGATTAAAGTCAGAAAAAAACAGCGCATTAATGGTTTCAGTTTTTCCTCGAGAGAATTCTGCTAAGAACGCCATCACCAATTGATCTTTTTTCAAGATATCTTTAATGTCGTAAAGCCTTAACTCTTGTATTGCATCTACTGAATCTGATTGGCCAAGCCAGTCAATATAATCATCTAATGTAGCAATTAGGTTCTCACGCCATTCACTATATTCAGTAATCTTAGTGCCCAAGCTAGAAGCAATAAGGCCTTGCTGATTAGTTGTGAAAGTTGTATTTTGAGTACTCATCATATTGTTTTTAATTTAATAGTGGTAACGTTAATTTAGTCTTAATATTAACTTACAACGTAGATAGTAAGCTATTTTCTAATGGAATCAATATGGTAGTTAGCAATAACTGTGCCGTAATGATAAATATGAGTGGATTTAAATCTATATTTCCTGCTGGCGGAATAAATCTCCTTAAAAAACGTAGTATTGGACCAGTTAGATTGTTTAGTATTGGCGCCATTGGTGTGTGTGGATTTATCCAGCTAAGTAAGGCTTGAATCAATACGGCATACAAAAAAATAGTGATGCTCATGCTGATTACACCGATAAGCGCAACACTAACTATGCTCAGCCAAATGCTATTTCCTGCAACCCATAATGGGAAACCTTTTAACAACAAGGTGAGTAAGGTAAGAACTAGTTGCGTGATATAAGCGAGTAATAAAGTGGAAATATCTAACTTGGACACACCTAAAATTTTTAGGTTAGTCAGCAAGCGGCGCATCGGTTTTACTGCGAAGTTGCTAAGCGTTACAATGACTTGTGCTGCTTGATTTTGAAAAGATACTTTGGTTAATTGAAAATAAAATCTCAGCAAAAACACAAGTGTTAATAAACCGAGTACGCTTTGTAGCAAAAATAAAAGAGCGTTATTTAACAAGGTCATCACCTAATGAGCGAGATTTTTCTGCGGCAGCTTTAGCTGCAATCATCATCGTATTTTTAATATTGGCGGCCTCTAGGGCCAGTATGCCTTGCTCGGTAGTGCCACCCTTTGAAGTGACTTGCGCACGTAGCTTGCTAACGTCATCTGCACTTAGTTTTGCCAGTAAGCTCGCGCCAGCGAATGTTTGCACAGCCAGCATGCGTGATTCTTCCGATGTTAATCCCAATCCGATCGCCGCTTCTTGCAATGCTTCAATTAAATAAAAAACATAAGCTGGACCGCTGCCAGAGATAGCTGTTACAGCATCCATTTTCACCTCATCATCAAGCCAAAGTACCTCACCAACTGCATTTAAAATGGCGTTGGCATAATCTCGTTGGGATTGGCTAACGTTAGGCATTGCGTAAAGCGCTGAGACACCTGCCTGAATCTGTGCTGGCGTGTTAGGCATAACACGTACGATGGCTTGATAGTTATTTAACCAGCGAGAAATGTCCGCACTTCTTATACCTGCGGCTATTGAAATAATAAGCGATGATTTTAATTTTTGGCTTAATTGCTTGCAAACTTCACGTAATTGTTGTGGTTTTACGGCTAAAACAATCACATTATTTTGGCTGACTGTGCTGTGATTCTCGACATAAGTGTCACTAACTTGAACATTAAACTCTGTGGCTAGTTGCACACGTTTTTTCGCATCTGGCTCGATTACCGTAATCGCAGCCATATTAAAGCCATTGTTTTTTAAGCCGCTAATAATGGCACTCGCCATATTCCCGCCGCCAATAAAACTAATGTTCATCATCGTATTCATTTGTTAGCACATTCTCATTTTAATTCATTGCTATTTTAGCAATACTTACCAAAAAACACTTACTAATTAAGTTCAGAGTAAGCATACCTACCTACTTTTTCGATGGTAGATTTTACTTTCTGGCACCGAACAATGCTGATCCAATACGTACGATAGTTGCACCCTGTTCAATTGCAATACGATAGTCATCCGACATACCAATAGAAAGTGTATCTAAAGCAAACCCTTTTGCTAATAAGTTATCATAGCATTCTCGAACTAGTTTGAATTGCAAACGCTGCGTATTAATGTCTTTGCTAGGTCTTGGTATAGCCATTAAGCCACGTAGTTTTAATCGAGGTAGCTTTGATATGGCATCTGCTAGTGACTCTAGGTCTTGTTGGGCAATTCCACTTTTGTTTTCTTCATTGCTAATATTAACCTGAATACAGACTTGTAATGGATCGAGATTATCTGGTCTAGCGTCATTTAGGCGTTGCGCTATTTTTAGCCTATCTATGCTATGTACCCAGTCAAAATGCTGCGCAATTAATTGTGTCTTATTGCTCTGTATTGGGCCTATAAAATGCCATTCTATGGCTAAATCAGATAGCAGGGATTGCTTTTCTAAGGCTTCTTGACAATAATTTTCACCAAACAACATTTGACCGGCAGAAAAAGCCTCGCGAATAGCTAATGGTGATTGCATTTTGCTTACTGCAAGCAGATTTATTGATTGCGTTGCATGCGCGGACGACTTTGCTGATTGAATAGTTGCTAGAATATCTTGCAAGCGATTACTAATTGAGTTCATAATTCATTAAGCTTTATATTTGAATATCATATTTTCAATAAATTACATGTAACTTGTTGAATTAAAATATAGAATTGAACATGATAATGATGGTAGCGTTTTTTGCTAGTACACGATAAATTATAACAGGAGCAAGTTGTGGATATCTCAGATTTACTCGCTTTTTCAGTTAAAAATAAAGCTTCAGATTTACATTTATCTGCAGGCTTGCCTCCAATGATACGTGTGCATGGCGATATACGTAAAATTAACGTACCTGCTTTTGATCACACTCAAGTACATGATATGGTGTATGACATTATGAGTGATGGTCAGCGTAAAGTGTATGAAGAAACTTTAGAGTGCGATTTTTCATTTGAAATCCCAAATTTGGCGCGCTTTCGGGTAAATGCCTTTAATCATCAACGTGGCTCGGGGGCTGTATTTCGTACAATTCCATCTAAAATATTGACACTTGAGCAATTGAATTGCCCCGCCATTTTTAAGGATATTGCCGATACGCCGCGTGGACTTTGTTTGGTCACAGGGCCAACTGGCTCCGGTAAGTCGACAACACTTGCAGCGATGATTGATTACATCAACGATAAAGAATTTGGACATATTTTAACTGTCGAAGATCCTATTGAATTTGTGCATACGTCAAAAAAATGTTTGATTAACCAACGTGAAGTGGGGCCACATACTCTTTCTTTTAATAATGCATTACGGTCAGCATTGCGTGAAGATCCTGATGTTATTTTAGTGGGTGAGTTGCGCGATTTGGAAACAATTCGTTTGGCACTTACTGCTGCAGAAACTGGTCACATGGTGTTCGGTACGTTGCATACCAGCTCTGCAGCTAAAACAATTGACCGTATTATTGATGTGTTTCCGGCAGCAGAAAAAGAAATGGTACGCTCTATGCTATCTGAATCTTTGCGGGCAGTTATTTCACAAACTTTATTAAAAACTAAAGATGAGCAGGGGCGAGTTGCCGCGCATGAGATTATGATTGGAACGCCTGCGATTCGAAATCTGATTCGTGAAGCTAAAATTCCGCAAATGTACTCTGCGATACAAACGGGCCAAAATGTAGGAATGCAGACGCTTGATCAAAATCTACAAGATTTAGTTAAGCGAGGTGTCGTCTCTGCGAATGAGGCGCGTGCTAAGGCGGCTAATAAAGAAAATATTATGGGTTAATGTCAGGCAACAGCGAATTCATTCATAGAGTAGTTTAAGAGTAAAAGCAACCTTAGTAAGCGTCAATAATGTGTAAGGGTAAATAATGGAAAAAGGTCAGGCAGAAAAGTTTGTATTTGATTTGTTGCGGTTGATGTTGGGTAAAAATGCGTCAGATTTGTTTATCACAGCTGGCTTTCCTCCAGCCATGAAAATAGATGGAAAAGTGACGCCAGTAAGTAGCCAAGTATTGTCTGCACAGCAAGCGCGCGAAATTGCACGTTCCATTATGAATGACAAGCAGACTTCCGAATTTGATGCTACAAATGAATGTAATTTTGCGATTGGGATTCCAAATGTTGCGCGTTTTCGGGTAAATGCTTTTATTCAGAGAGGTTCCGTTGGCTTGGTTTTTAGAACCATTACGACGAAAATCCCTGAGTTTGAAGAGTTAGGTTTGCCAGAGGTGCTGAAAGATGTTGCCATGACTAAGCGAGGCTTGGTGATTTTTGTTGGTGGAACGGGTTCAGGTAAATCTACATCCTTAGCCGCAATGGTGGGTTACCGTAACCAAAATAGTTATGGTCACATTATTACGATTGAAGATCCTGTAGAGTTTGTACACGAACATAAAAATTGCATCATTACTCAGCGTGAAGTTGGCGTTGATACAGATAATTGGCATATTGCACTAAAGAATACCTTGCGTCAGGCACCAGATGTTATTTTGATTGGTGAGATTCGTGATCGCGAGACGATGGATTATGCGATTGCCTTTGCTGAAACAGGTCACTTATGCATGGCGACTTTGCACGCCAACAGCACCAACCAAGCTTTAGACCGCATTATTAACTTTTTCCCCGAAGAACGTCGCCATCAGTTGCTGATGGATTTATCTTTGAATACGCGCGCATTTATTTCTCAGCGACTTATTCCTAAAAAAGAGGGTAAGGGCCGAGCCGCTGCCATGGAGGTGATGCTGAACTCACCATTAATTTCAGATTTGATTTTTAAAGGGGATGTGCATGAAATTAAATCGATTATTGCTAAATCACGTGAGTTAGGCATGCAAACTTTTGATCAGGCACTTTTTGATTTGCACGAGGCGGATGTTATCACTTATGAAGATGCATTACGAAATGCTGATTCTGTGAATGATATTCGATTAAAAATAAAATTAGAGGGTAAAGCTTCGCATGGTAAAGATTTATCTGCAGGATTGGGTAACTTAGGTATTGTGTAGAGCTAAATATGAAGTAGGCCGGAAATCATACAAGCTATAAGTCAAACGGCGGTTTTCGGCCTGAATATTGCTCAAGCAATCTTAACTCTTCATCTGTATGGCCAAGCACTTGGGTTGCTTTCATGCTCATGGTTTTTTCTGAATGACCACTAATTTCAAAGGCGCTGTGGTGGGTCGACTGTATTTGCTCCGTATGATGATGACCTAAATTTAAGTCTGTATTTCCATAACAAGTGCAAAAGTAGAGTTTTTCAGGTTGGCTATTTAGGTACACGCCTGTGCCGCGAATACCAATCGTTGCTACTCTAGTGTGAATTTTAGTGGAATATTGTCGTGTTCCAAATACAGCAAGCAATCCACCTGTCAGTAAACGCAAGCCAGAAACAATGACATTGTCATGGCTTTCAACTTGTAATGAACTACCTTCTTGCAATAAATATGTATCTTCCCCCATGCTAAATAATAATCTTCCCCCATATGCTACGCTAATGAGATTGCCAGATTTTATTATGCTAGATAAGTTAGCAATATTTTTGTTAATAAAAACATCACCTTCCAGCTCGTGAATAATGCCACTCAAACGTCTTGAGCCTGATGCAGCATGGCTATTGATAGGTAAATAAAGTGAAAGTGGTAATGCGGCAGCGCAACTTAAAAATTTCCTGCGATTAAAACCTGTCATGATAACGCTCCATATCAATAGATTATTCCGAGTTATTCAAAGTCTATACAATAAATAGATTGTTGAATGTTTAACTAGTCGTTAGTCGGCGATTATCGTGAGGCCTTACAAGGTTGCAGCGAATTTGGAATAAAAGAATTATTGGTATAGATTAAATTGAGCTAAATTTCACTCACTTTGGTATACAACTTGCCCATGCACCAATGTAAATTTAACTTTCCCAGCTACTTCTAAACCATTAAAAGGTGTATTTTTCCCTTGGCTTTTTAATGCGTTTGGCACAATATTCCAGTACTCGTTTGCAGCAAAGATACATAAATCAGCATCACTATTAAGACTTAGGCTGCCTGCAGAAATACCTAAAATTTTTGCTGAGGCAGGACTTATAAGAGACAACGCATCCAATAAGCTAACTTTTTCTTGATGTGCCCATTTTAAGGTAAGCGCAAGTAATAACTCCAGGCCCGTAGCGCCAACTTCAGCTTCTGCAAATGGTGCAAGCTTGGCGTCATCATCAACTGGCGTGTGGTCAGAGCAAATAGCATCTATCGTGCCATCTTTTAGACCTGCGCTCAGAGCATTTTTATCTCGCTGCGTTCTAAGTGGTGGTTTTAGATGGCAGTTTGCATCAAAAAATCCAATATCATGTTCCGTCAGATGTAAATGATTGGCGCTTACATCGCAACTGATATTGACACCCTGTTTTTTAGCTTCACGTATCATGCCTACTCCTTCGGCGGTTGATAGTCGGCTGATATGAATACGCGTGCCCGTTTCTTTGGCAATACGCAGCATGCTGGCAAGCGCAAGCGCTTCAGCCGCACTTGGTATGCCTTTTAAGCCTAATCGACTAGCGACTTCGCCATCATGCGCTACGCCATCTTTGGCTAAAAATGGCTCTTCTGCATGCAGAAATAAAGTAAAGCCAAAAGTCGCTGCGTATTCCATTGCGCGCCAAAGCACTTGTGTATCAGTAATAGCAATGTTCGCCTGAGAAAAACCTACACAACCGGCTTCACGCAGTTCACCCATTTCTGAAAGCACTTTGCCTTCAAGTTGACGTGTGAGTGCGCCTAGCGGATATACGTGTGCAAGATTAAGTTGCTTGGCGCGATGCTTTAACATTTCCACTAGTCCAGGCTCATCTAGCACTGGATCGGTATCTGGCGGGCAAGCAAGACTAGTTACTCCGCCAGCAACTGCGGCTTGCAACTCACTAATTAGAGTTGCTTTATATTCATCGCCAGGTTCACGCAATCTTGCAGATAGATCTACTAGTCCAGGGCAAACTATTAGGCCACTGGCGTTGATGGTTTGATTGGCGACAAAGCCATCAGGTGCCTTACCAATCGCAACAATTTTTCCTGCTGCAATGAATACATCTTGCAGACTATCAATCTTATTTATAGGGTCTATGACATGACCATTTTTAATTTGAATTTTCATGCTTGACTCCCTGCTTGACTGCCGGAATTTTGACCGCCAGCCAGCATGGCCATTACTGCCATGCGAATTGCAATTCCGTAAGTGACTTGCGGTAGAATGACTGACTGCGCGCCATCCGCTACGCTCGAATCAATTTCTACCCCGCGGTTCATTGGTCCTGGGTGCAACACAATCGCATCAGGTCTAGCAAGGTTTAGCTTATCTTGTGTGAGGCCATAAGTTTTAAAATATTCTTGTGCGCTTGGTAACATTGCGCCATTCATGCGTTCGTTTTGTAAGCGTAACATCATCACTACGTCGACATCTTTCAGCCCAGCTTTCATGTCATGAAACACATGTACGCCTAATTTTTCCACCTGAGCAGGCAGTAATGTTTTAGGTGCTATCACCCGAACTTCAGGTACGCCCAGCGTTGTGAGTGCATGAATTTCACTTCGGGCAACACGAGAATGCAACACGTCTCCTACAATCGCCACGCGTAGATTATGCAAGTCGGGCTTGTATCTGCGTATGGTAAATATATCCAGCAAACCTTGTGTAGGATGCGAATGGCGACCATCACCAGCGTTAATGACGTGAATATGATTAGGGACATGTTTGGCAATAAAGTGTGCGGCACCAGATTGCGAATGACGCACCACAAACATATCAGCGTGCATGGCGATTAAGTTATCCACCGTATCTAGAATAGTTTCACCTTTGGATTGTGATGAGGTATTCACGTTCAAGCTGATTACGTCAGCAGATAGACGTTTAGCTGCAATTTCAAAAGTGGTGCGGGTGCGGGTGCTATTTTCAAAAAACAAGTTGCATACGGTTTTACCGCGCAATAGAGGTACTTTTTTAACTTCGCGTTCTGCTACGCCGACAAAGGATTCCGCTGTGTCTAAAATTTGATTCAGTATTTTTTTAGGTAGACCTTCGATAGAGAGAAGGTGGCACAAACGTCCGTCAGCATCTAGTTGAGGGTTATTCATGCTTTTGCACCTGATTTAGATTGAAGTTCAAGACTTAAAGTGCTATCTTGATTTTGTATTAGCTGCAAATTCTGACTGGCATCTAAAGTAATATCAGCCGCTGTAATCTGTGGTGCGATTGGTAACTCACGACCGCCTCGATTGACCAACGCAACCAGCGTGATGCTTGCAGGGCGTCCATAATCAAAAAGCTCATTCATCGCGGCGCGTGTGGTGCGCCCTGTATAAAAAACGTCATCAACTAGAATGATGTGCTTGTTTTCTACGACAAACGAAATTTGGCTCGGGCGATTTTCAGCTTTTAAACCACGTTTTTCATAATCATCGCGGTAAAATGAAATATCTAATGATCCAATTTCAATGGCGTTAGCAATGATGTCTTTTTCTAATATAACTAACAATCTTTGCATTAACCAAACCCCGCCACTTTGAATGCCAACCAGCGCAGTATTAGCTTGTAATAGAGGTTGAAGTTTTGTTGCTAAAATTTTTAGCAAATCTTCTGCATTTGGAAGTTGGGTATTTTTTGAGGTCATTATGTTATTTTACCTGTAATCATCATTCACACTCATAGTCAGTCAAATTCATAGTGTTTCAAATTTATAGCGCGTCAAAATAGCTTTGCAATATAGTTTGTGCGGCTACTTGGTCTAACTTTTCTTTTTGCGCGCGGCCTTTAATGCCTGTTTGGGTGAGTTTCTCGCTTGCTTCAACAGAGCTATAGCGTTCATCAATCAGCATCACAGGCAAGTTAAAGCGGCCATTAAGCCGCCTTGCGAACTTCTTGCAGAGTTGCGTGACGCTAGTCTCTGCACCTTCTAAACTTAGTGGCAATCCAACAATCAGCAGCTTTGGCTGCCATTCCTTTACTAGCTTGCTAATTGCTTCAAAACGTATGTCATTGCCTTCATTATCTATTGTTGTGAGCGGACTAGCCGTAGCTAATAAGTGTTCCCCGACTGCAACACCAATTCTTTGTTCGCCAAAATCAAAACATAACACGGTGCTACCTAATACTATTTTTGCTTCGTAAACTTTTTCGTTATCTATTATTTGACCATGCATTGTTGTGGCCATCAAGCGTGACCTGCCACATCAGATAACATGGCTGGGTCAACGCCGAGCAATGCCATAGTTGCTCCTAATTTTTCGTCGTAATTTAATTCATAAAGAATTTTATTGAGCGTTTCTACATCATTTGCTTGTACAGATAACCAAGAGTTATTCTTTATTTCTTGCTCAAGTTGGCCTGGTGTCCAGCCTGCATAGCCAAGCGTGAGTAACATTTTAGTTGGGCCGCTACCAATGGCGACTGACTCTAGAATATCTTTTGAAGTGGTAAGGGCAGTATTATCGAGAATGGTAATGGTGCTATCCCATTCACCTGCAACGGATTCATGTAGCACGAAGCCACGCTCTGGTTGTACAGGTCCGCCATACAACACAGGCAGGTCGGCAACTGAAAAATTCAGCAGTTCAACTTTGATTTTTTCAAACAGAGTATCGTAGGTAATGTCGGTAGGTCGGTTAATCATTACGCCCATTGCACCTTCTTGATTGTGGGTGCAAATAAAGGTGACAGATTTCGCAAAAAAAGGATCTGTCATGGCGGGCATCGCGATGAGAAAGTGACCTGTAAGATTGATGTTTTCCAATGGTATCATTCTAACATATCTAATTGCTGCTGGCTTCTAAATACCCTGTTACATCTAAACCGAAGCCAGTCATGCTTGGCATTTTGCGAGGCTTAGCCATCAATTTCATTTTACCTACACCGCAATCTATTAAGATTTGTGAGCCTATTCCATAAGTACGTAATTCTTGGTTGATGCGCACTGGTTCGTCTGCGCCTAATATACGCTGCACGATAGCTTCTCCAGTTTCTTGCTGATGCAACAACACAATGACCCCTGTTTCAGCATTAGCAATGATTTCCATTGCTTGAAGGGTATTCCAGCTATGTGAGCAGCTTGAGCTGTCCAGCAGGTCAAAAATTGATAAAGGTTCATGCACGCGAACTAGTGTTTCCTTTTCAGGGGAAGGTATGCCTTTGATTAGGGCTAAATGAGTTTCTTTTGCGATTTTGTCGTGATACGCAACCAGTTTCATTTCACCGTAAGGTGTTTGAATCATACGTTCAGCAGCGCGTTCAACTAAGCGTTCAGTTTGTGCGCGATATTGAATTAAATCCGCAATTGTGCCGATTTTTAGCTGATGTTCAGCGGCAAAAAGCATTAAATCTGGTAAGCGCGCCATGCTACCGTCATCCTTTAGAATTTCGCAAATTACACTAGTGGGTTCGCAACCAGCTAAATGAGCTAAATCACAGCCAGCTTCTGTATGGCCTGCCCGAACCAATACGCCGCCATCCATTGCTGCGAGCGGGAAAATATGACCAGGGCTGACGATATCTTGCGGCTTTGCCGTTTTTGACACAGCGGCTTGAATAGTACGAGCACGGTCTGCGGCTGAAATGCCAGTGGTAACTCCTTCAGCAGCTTCAATTGAAACGGTAAAATTGGTACCCATACGGGCACCGTTTTTTTGTACCATTTTTGTGAGGTTTAATTGATGGCAATGCGATTCAGTTAGCGTTAAGCAAATTAATCCACGACCATATTTTGCCATAAAATTGATGTGTTCGGCGGTTGCAAATTCTGCTGCTAAGACCAAATCACCTTCGTTTTCACGATTCTCATCGTCAACTAAAATAACCATGCGACCTTGCTTGATTTCTTCGATAATCTCAATGGCTGTGCTGATAGTCACGTTGTTCTTCCAATTTTATTATTTACTATGGTTGCTAGCGATATTGTGTTTTTAATAGGTTTCTTCAGCCCAAATTGCCATACGTTCTACGTAACGTGCTATTTGGTCTACTTCTAAATTGACCAAACTTCCCGTTTTTAAAAACTTTAGCGTAGTATTCTCAATCGTGTGAGGTATTAAGTTGATGCTGAAAATATCTGCGGCAATTGTGTTGACTGTCAGACTCACGCCATTTACGCAAATTGAACCTTTAACAGCAATATATTTTGAGATGCTGTGTGGTGCGCGAATATCCAGCTTCCAGCAATCGCCTAGCTGTTCAAAAAGTACGACTTCACCAACACCATCTACATGGCCACTCACCAAATGACCACCTAGCCTATCGCTGAGTCGCAATGCTTTTTCTAGGTTAACAGCACGTTGGGCATTCAAGCCGGTTGTCACTGACAAGGTTTCTTTTGAAACATGGGCTTCAAAATGGCTGTTGCTAAAATTGATTACAGTTAAGCAAACGCCGTTGACCGCGATGCTGTCACCTCTATTAACGTCTTGCATGCCTAGTCCAGCGCAGTGAATGTTTAGTTTTACGTCATCACCAAAAGATGTTACGCATTCTATTTGACCCTCGGTTTGAATAATGCCTGTAAACATAATAATACCCGTAATATTTAGTATGATTTTATCAGAGTTGGCGTGCATAATGTTTTTGCTTATTGACGCGATGTAAAAAACTACGACACGATGCTAACTTTATTTAATATTTGTAAAATATTAAGAAGGGCGGATTCTGAAAATGGACTATATCAACTTTAGATGCAGGGTTAAAAACGGTAGTGACGATTAATGATTATGCTGCTAACCATGATTTTACTTTTGCTACATATAGTCTTATGTGATTTAGGTGAGACACAGGTGCCTTGCCAAATATTCAGTGGTGAATTAAATGGCGATGGTTTTATTAGACTGGTAGCAATAGTTAGGCTACATCAAAGTCATTGACATTATTCGGATGCATAAAGCAATTCGTACATTGTTTAATATTGATAATACTAGCCGATTTACATGTTCGTATTAAACTTGAGTAATACTCATTGTATTTATTTCTAAATGACTCGCTATGTTCAATTAGGTACTCAGATACTTTATTCTGAAAGCAAGCGTCAATATGCAGGTCAATATCTTCAGTAAATTCTAGATCGTTGAGTTTAGCTATTGCTAAATTTTTTTCAATATCACTTCTGTAATCGAACACTTTTTCTGACAAATCTGGATGGCCTATCAACTTACAAAAAGCCATAAAATTAACTATTTGATGTATTACTTCTCCATCTAGAACTATACAAACTGAAAAATGCTTTGTTGGGTGAGAGAGTCGTAAAGTAAAGTATGGTTTTTTTATTTGATCTTTCATTTAACTGTAGGTCAATCATATGAACGTGAGAATTTTACTTTAAGCTCAGAAAAGTCAAATATCAATAATTTAATCATGTTTTTTTGTTAAGTTTTGTAAATGAATTTTGGTGCTGAAATTTTAAAACAATGCGATTAAGCCTGTTAGAATTCAGCCTATGTTAGATAATATAAAATTATACCTTTCCAATTTTTTTGGATTTGAATTATTCGTTGGCCTGCGTTATACACGCGCTAAACGCAAAAATCACTTCATTTCATTTATATCACTAACTAGCATGATAGGCATTGCCCTTGGTGTTGCTGCATTAATTGTGGTGCTTTCTGTGATGAATGGTTTTCAAAAAGAATTGCGCACAAGAATTTTAGGTGTAGCTTCTCATTTAGAAATCACAGGTAGCAATAATAAGCTTAGCGACTGGCAGAGTGTTGTAGCATCCTCAGTCAAGCAAGCACATGTGCTAGCTAGCGCACCATATATTATTGCGCAGGGTATGCTGAGTTACAATCAAGGCGTACAAGGGGCGATTATCCGTGGGGTGTTGCCAGCGACTGAAGATAAAGTGGCGGATTTAGGCCGAAATATGAAAGCGGGTAGTTTGAATGACCTTAAATCAGGAGAGTTTGGCATTATTTTAGGGGCTGACTTAGCATACAACTTAGGCGCGCAAATAGGCGATAAAGTGCTGGTGATGGCGCCGCAAGGTCAATTTACTCCTACTGGCGTGGTACCACGTTTGAAGCAATTTACTTTAGTTGGTTTGTTTCAAATTGGTATGTATGAATATGACGCTGGCTTAGCCTTGATACATATGGATGATGCGGCCAAGTTGTATCGCATGGGTAGTAGCGTGTCAGGCGTGCGCTTAAAGTTGGATGATTTGTTTGATGCGCCAACCATTTCTAGCGCTATGGAAACTCAGCTTAACAAGACCGCCAATTCAAACAGCATTTACTATGTCACTGATTGGACGCGGCAACATGCAAACTTTTTTAAAGCGGTGCAAATGGAAAAGCGTGTGATGTTCATTATCTTGACGTTAATTGTGGCAGTTGCTGCGTTTAATATTGTTTCTACATTAGTGATGGCAGTGACAGATAAGCGGGCAGATATTGCTATCATGCGCACTTTTGGTGCCAGTCCTAGCAGTATTATGTTTATTTTTATTATTCAAGGTGCGCTCATTGGCATAATAGGTACGCTAATTGGCGCAATATTTGGCATTGTGATTGCGTTGAATATTGACACAATCATTCCATTTATTGAAGGCTTGTTTCATGTACAATTTTTATCTAAAGAGGTTTATGCAATCAGTGATTTACCTTCAGATTTAATTTGGTCAGATGTGATAACTATCGTGATAATGTCTTTTATTTTGAGTTTAATCGCTACGTTATATCCAAGCTGGAGAGCTAGTAAAATCAACCCAGCTGAGGCGTTGAGATATGAGTAGTATGGTAAGTAATAATATCGTCTCTTGTCAAAATCTACATAAAACTTATCATGGTTTAGAAGTCGCAGTGCTAAACGGCATAGACTTTAGCGTGAAAGCGGGCGAGCAAGTGGCAATTGTTGGCACATCTGGCTCGGGTAAAAGCACCTTGTTGCATATTTTAGGTGGGTTAGATGCACCCAGTCTCGGCGAAGTTTGTATTCTCAATCATGATTTAGCACAATTATCTGAGACGAAAAAAGGTCAATTGCGCAATAAATCGCTTGGTTTTGTTTATCAGTTTCATCATTTATTACCTGAATTCACTGCAATGGAGAACGTTGCTATGCCATTGTTAATTCGCCGCATGGCGCGTGAGCAGGCGCTTACATTAGCCGCTGAAACGCTTAAAAAAGTTGGCTTGCAACATAGGTTGGAACACATGCCAGGCGAGCTTTCTGGCGGTGAGAGGCAGCGCGCTGCGGTGGCTCGGGCGTTAGTGACTCAACCTCAGTGTATTTTGGCAGATGAGCCTACAGGTAATCTTGATCGTCATACAGCACATGCCGTATTTGATTTGCTTTTGGAAGTTAATCAGAGTCAACAAAGAAGCTTAGTAGTGGTTACGCACGACCTAGAGTTAGCAAAAAAGATGCAACGCCAATACAAGTTGGTTGATGGTAAATTACAGCCGTTTTAAACTGACGGTTAATTTGATACTATGACAAACTAAGCACTGATTCTTGTCGCACTGATGTTTGTATTTGGTGCTTGGCTTGTTCAGAAAATGGCGAAATTGCCAAATTTTACCAGATTTGCGCGGAAAGCTTCGGGGTTCAGCCCGGAGATAGATAGCGCGAGCACCTACGGTGCTCATGAGGTTGGTATGCGTTGCTGTTCAACGTACTGCTTGATTCCTGACAGTGATGCTCCGCCACGAGAGTGTCTCACAACGCAACATCATTCGCGCTTCTCAAGGTTTTTTCACAAAACTAAATTATTGCATTACTTTCTTTTAAATACTTCCGCATTTATATGCAGTCAAATTAAAAAGTGACGTACTAGTGGCGCCGCATCATGGTGGCAAAACGTCATCTACTTTAGAGTGTATTTAGGCGGTAGCCCCTAGTGTCAGTGTTTTTACCATAATATGCGGAAAGCCTCTTCGTTTATGAACTGCATCACAACTCTGTGGTGTTTGAGCATTAGAAGTCAACAAAGAGCTTAATATATAGACTTTGCCAATCACCATAATATTAAAATTGTTACTTGGCTAGACCGAGATAAACGTTATTGGCATGATATTTTTGAGTCGCTAAATTAGGTTAAGCAATCGCTGAATTTTGTATAAGCCATGCACTAGAAGCTTGCCCAAATGCAGGCGACAAGCTAAAGTATCGCAGGGCTTCAATATAGCCAGTTTTTTACAAATGATTAATATAGAATTTTAGGAGTTGCACTGTGTGGCAAATTATTTTAGCAGCAGGTTGGCCAATTTGGCCGTTAATTATTGCATCAGTCGTAGCATTAGCAATTATTGGTGAACGTACTTTTGCGTTACGTGAGAGTACAGTAGCGCCATCAAATTTACTGCCAGAAGTTCAAGCATGGCTGGCAAAAGGCGGAGTTACCAAAGAAACGATTGGTCGCTTAGAGCAACATTCTATGTTGGGAAAAGTGCTTGCTAGCGCGTTATCAAATTCAAAAAATTCACGCGAAGTTACTAAAGAAGCTATTGAAGAGACAGGTCGTGCCGTTGCTCACAATCTAGAAAGATACCTCTCTATTTTAGGAACAATTGCTACTGTTGCGCCATTACTTGGGCTTTTAGGCACAGTCATCGGTATGGTTGAATTGTTCGGTGCATTTACAAACACAGGCCATGATATTGCGCAGTTTGCGCGTGGTATTTCTGTTGCACTATACAACACAGCAGCAGGGATTGTAGTGGCAGTTCCAGCGATGATTGCCTATCGTTATTTCCGCTCAAAAGTAGATGACTTACTGGTAGGAATGGAGCAACAGGCTATTAAGTTGGTTGAAATCCTTCACGGCGAACGTAATTAGTTCGCTTAACACTTTTTTCTGTTACCTGAGTAATCTAATATGAATTTTCAACGCGGAAGACACCATGAAGAGCTTGAGATGAATCTCATTCCTTTAATTGATGTGCTATTAGTCATTATTATTTTCCTGATCGTGAGCGCAACATTCTCGCGTACAAGTGAACTGCAAATCAACTTACCAACAGCACAAGCTAACGTGCCACAAGATAAGCCTTTAACGATAGAAGTTGGCGTAGATGCTAATGGTAAATATGTGGTGAATGGCAAAGGCTTGGTTGATTCATCCGTTGCTGGAATCGGTGCTGCCTTGCAAGCGGCAGCTAATGGCGGTAAAGAGCCGACGATTATTATTAATGCAGATGCTAAAAGCACGCATCAGTCTGTAGTCGATGTAATGGAAGCCTCACGTACGGCAGGTTACACTCATATTACATTTGCAACGCAATCTGGTGCGGCTAATTAGCAGTATTATTTATTAGGCGGACTTGCATCTACGCGGATGTAAGCCCTAAAAATTAATAGCGCCTTCAATCCTTAAGATATTTAACTCTCAACGATGGCACCCCCATATTAATGGCAAAACCTAGGCGTAATAAAGAAAAGCTTCCGGAAATTTCAAACGCAAAAGAAACATATTTGCGTTTATTTCGTTATGCTTGGCGATATAAATACATATTTATCGTCAGTATTTTTTCCTTGGTGATTCTTTCTGCCAGTAACACTGGTTTTCTCGCGTTAATCAAAGAAGTTACGGATGAGGGCTTCGTCAAAAAAACGACTGGGCAAAATGTGATGTTGCCTTTAATGATCTTTGGATTGATGCTGATAAGAGGTGTTGCTGGCTTTATTTCAGTCTATAGCATGCGCGTTGTTGCTCGGCGGGTAGTGGAAGACTTCCGTAAAGAAATGTTTAGTAAGTTAATGTTGTTGCCAGTACATTATTTTGATGCTCGTTCATCAGGGGCGCTGGTGTCAAAATTTACTTATGATGTTGAGCGTCTCTCAAGTGCAACTACACGCTCATGGATGAATGTGTTACGTGATATTTTGACTGTCATTGGCCTGATTGGCTATATGCTGTATCTTGATTGGCTGCTCACCTTAGTCTTTGCAAGCATTTTGCCTTTTGCCGCACTTTATTTAAAAAAAATCACACCTAAGCTTAAGTCTAATGCTAAAAATGTACAGCACAGCATGGGTGAAATGACTAAGTCAGCTGAAGAAGCGATAGCTGGACAACGTATTGTTAAAATTTTTGGTGCTCAAGACTTTGAGTTTCAAAGATTTGCCGAGATTGCAACAAATAACCGTCGCATAGAATTACGAATGACTCGCATTTCAGGTCTGAGTAGCTTTGTCGTTGAAATTTTTGCGGCTATTGCATTAGCTTTAATCATATATTATGCAATGGGAAGTTTTTCAGTAGGGGAGTTCACCGCCTTTGTTGGCGCCTTGCTTATGCTCATTTCGCCCATCAAACACATTGCGGCGGCTAACGAAGATTTTCAGGTGGGATTAGCTGCAGCCCAAAGTATTTTTGAGGTGATGGATGCAATACCTGAAATAGATGAAGGCGTCATTGAGATGGGGCGCTCGAAAGGTGAAATTGAATTTCAAAGTGTTACTTTGAGCTATGAAAATGCAAATGGCGTGGCGCTTGATAATTTAAGCTTCTGCATCAAAGCTGGTGAAAAAGTTGCTTTAGTGGGTCGTTCTGGTGGAGGTAAAACGACATTGGTAAATTTACTCCCTCGGTTTTATGAATTACAGCAAGGGAAAGTTTTGCTAGATGGCGTAGATATTAAGTCTATGAAGCTTAATAGTTTGCGTGAGCAATTCTCACTAGTCAGTCAAGATATTGTATTATTTAACGATACCATTTTTAATAACATTGCTTACGGTGTTCTAAGGGGCGCGACTGAAGATGAGGTAATTGCTGCTGCGAAAGCAGCACATGCGTGGGAGTTTATTCAAAAATTACCAAATGGCTTGCAAAATGAAATTGGTGATCGCGGTGTGAGGTTGTCAGGCGGGCAACGTCAGCGCATCGCCATTGCTCGCGCTATCTTAAAAAATGCACCGATACTTTTGCTTGATGAAGCGACTTCTGCGTTAGATACTGAATCTGAGCAGCATGTTCAGGCTGCATTGGACACGTTAATGCAAAATCGTACCAGCATTGTCATTGCTCACAGACTTAGTACTATAGTGAATTCGGATAAAATTATGGTGATGGAGCAAGGTCGAGTAGCAGAGTCAGGCTCTCACACTGAATTAATGAAGCTTGATGGTCAATATGCTGCATTATATAAAAAGCAGTTTAACTAGCATTATGTCTAACTGGTTGCAAAAACAATGGGTTGCACCTTCTGTCTGGCATATTTTTCTGATTCCACTCTCATGGATATTCAGTTTGTTAAGCAACCTTAGAAAGGCACTTTATGCGGCAGGTTGGCTAAAAAGTGATGCTTTACCCGTACCAGTTGTTGTTGTGGGTAATATTAGTGTGGGAGGAACGGGTAAAACGCCACTTGTAATTTGGCTTGCAGAGCAACTTAAGATTGCTGGATATCAGCCAGGTATTATTAGTCGAGGTTATGGCGGTAGTGCTAGACAGACAACTGAGGTTCGCGAAAATAGCGATCCTCAGCAAGTTGGTGACGAGCCTGTTTTAATTGTTAGGCGTACTCATTGCCCAATGTTTGTTAATGCTAATCGCCTGCTCGCAGGGAAGGCGTTGCTCAAGTCTTATCCAAAATGCGATGTGATTTTAAGTGATGATGGCCTGCAACATTATCGTTTGCAGCGTGACGTTGAAATTGCGGTCGTTAATTCTGGTTTAGTATACGGTAATAAATTGTGGCTTTTACCAGCTGGTCCCTTTCGTGAAAAAGCCGCAAGATTAAAATCTGTAGATGCTATTGTGGAAAATTATATGCCATCAGCGTTTGGTTTGAATCTCAAGGGGACTTTACCTCCAGTGTTTAGCATGCAATTGCATGGCGAAATATTCGAGTCTTTAGAGGCTAGTCAGGTTAAAAAGCCTGCAAGTGACTTTCTTGGAAAACCCCTTGTAGCCATTGCTGGCATTGGCAATCCAGATCGTTTTTTTAATCAATTGTCTAGATTAGGATTACAATTTGATTGTAAAGTATTTGCTGACCATCATGCTTTTACAGCAAAAGATTTAACGGAGTTTTTAGGAAAAACTATTCTAATGACAGAAAAAGATGCCGTAAAATGTCAGTCGTTCACTACCAAAGATGCATGGTTTTTACCTGTTACTGCAACGCTAATAAACTCGGACAGCAGCACTCTTATCACGCTATTGTTAAATAAATTGAAAACCACAGTAAATTGAGATGTCAAAATGGATGCAAAACTTTTACAGATTTTAGTCTGCCCTGTAACTAAGGGCGCACTTATCTACAATAAAGCTAAAAATGAACTTATTTCTAAATCAGCAGGGCTTGCATATCCTATTAAAGATGGAATTCCTGTTATGTTGGAAGATGAGGCGCGTAAGTTAACGGATGATGAAATTGCCAAACTTGAAGAGTAAAGTTCCTGAATTCTATGTTGTAATTCCTGCTCGTTATGCGAGTACTAGGTTGCCTGGGAAACCTTTGCTAGACATTGCAGGGAAGCCTATGGTTGTTTGGGTGGCCGATCGTGCAAAGCAAAGTGGAGCAAAGCAGATTATTGTAGCTACGGATGACTTGCGAATATTAGAGGCAGTGCAGTTGCATGGATGTCAGGCAATCATGACGAATGAATATCATGTAAGTGGAACTGATCGTATTGCTGAAGTGGCGTTGATGCAAAGATGGCCTGACGATGCTATTGTTGTCAATGTTCAGGGTGACGAACCCTTGATAGAGGCGTCATTAATTCTTGAGGTTGCCGCTGCGCTGAGTAGTAGTCATAATGCCGTGATGGCGACGGCATGTCATGCCATAAATAGTAAAGCGGATTTCGTAAATCCAAATATTGTTAAAGTGGTATTAGACGCCCAAAGTAATGCGCTATATTTCAGCCGAGCGCCTATCCCATATCCTAGAGATGCTTTTTCTCTAAATGCTGATATGCCGGCCAACATGCCAGCTTATCGGCACATTGGAATATACGCCTATCGCGCAAAATTTCTTAAACAGTATGCCAACATCCAGCCAAGCGCCATTGAGCAGATAGAATGTTTAGAGCAACTTAGAGTGTTGCATCAAGGTTATAAAATAGCAGTATCCATTTCTAAAAATGCGCCTGCTGTTGGCGTAGATACTCAAGATGACTTAGATTATGTGCGAAGCGTACTGCGCTAAATCGTTGTAAAGCTGGAAATTTAAATCAAAGAAATCAACTTAATTGAAAACAAAATCTGGAATTGTTCTTGCGGTATGGAGTTGCATTTGCTATAGTCTCACCTCTCGGCGACAAGTGCGCCGAATCGGACGCGGGATGGAGCAGTCTGGCAGCTCGTCGGGCTCATAACCCGAAGGTCACAGGTTCAAATCCTGTTCCCGCAACCAATAAAATAAAGTGCGTAGCACTACAGATTTCTGCGGTACCTGATAGTGGTACAGCCAAAGATTTAATGTGGACATGATGCAGTCAATAATAAATAAGAAACATTCAAATTTAATATTGACGTGGGTTAAAAGCTCTGTATAATGCGCACCTCGTTAACGCAAAGCGTTACTGAGAAGTTGAAAAAGAAAGCCATTTTCGACACTGTTCTTTAACAATTTAACAACTGATAAGTGTGGGTGCTT
>JAUYAL010000067.1 GCA_030693535.1 Methylotenera sp. | reverse complement strand
AACGGAGAGGACGTCTATCTGGATGCTTCCAGCCTGACCGCCAACATTACCGCGGTGGGTGGTGGCAACTTTGAGAGTCTAGTGATTGGCACTGGCAGCGCGACTGCCAACGTAACCGACACCCTCAATGCCACTACTGTTAGCATCTCTGGAAGTGCGAATGTACTTGAAGGAGCTAGCGGAACTTATACCGTCTTGTTAACCAGCCCAGCGCAATCGAGCAATGTAACAGTCAACCTCACCTATAGTGGCACCGCTACAAATGGCGCAGATTTTACTGGAGTGGCTACAGTGACTATCCTTGCAGGCAGCAGTAGCGCCAATTTTAATATTGCTTCTCTTGCTGATGGATTGGATGAGCCTTTGGAAAACTTCACTGTGAGCATAAATTCTGTTTCAGGTGGAAATTTTGAAGCATTGGCTATAAGTGCAACAAATAATAGCGTCACAACAACAATTACAGATAACGACCCATCACCAACACTTAGCATTGGTGATGTAACAGTTGTTGAAAATATTGCTGGAGGGTTCGCTACATTTACTGTGACTTTATCTGCAGTTTCTGGCCAGACAGTCACTGTGGGTTATAACACTAGTAATGGTACCGCCACAGCGGGTAGCGATTATACAAACAGCACAGGCACTATAACTTTTCTACCTGGCGAGATTTCCCAAACAATTACTGTACCAATTATTAACGATTCTACCGATGAGCCAAATGAGACTTTCTACGTTAATTTAGTAACGCCAACCAATGCCACAATTAACGACAATTTAGGTGTGGGTACGATTCTAGATGATGATGCTGCACCAACGATTGCTTCTGTCTCAGCAGAATCACAATTTGAAGGAACGTCATTAGTTCACACAGTGACATTAAGTAATGCTTCTAGCGTATCTACTACATTTGCTTATAGCTTAAGCGGAGGCACAGCTACTTCTGGTGCAGATTACAACGCAGGGACAACTTTCAGTGATGGCGTGACTTTAAGTGGAGGCATATTAACAGTACCAGCGGGTGTGACTAGTTTTACTGTGACAGTGCCTACTGTTTTAGATACGATAGATGAGGGTGTAAGTGAAACATATAATCTAACTGTTGGTGGTCAAATTGGTGTTGGCACGATTGTTGATGATGATGTATCGCCTACACTTGCAATTAGTAATGTCATTACATCTGAGGTTGCAGGTAGCTTTGCGGTATTTAACATGACTTTGTCTGCTGCAAGTAGCACGCCTGTTACGGTGAACCTTGCACTGGCTGGAACAAATGCAGGCCCAAGCGCATTTGCTGCAATACTAGGTACAGATTTTACTAATGCTACACAAATTTCAACTAATGGCGGAGTTACTTGGTCTGCAAATGTGGCTTCCGCTACCTTTGCGGCCGGCACTACCAGTATTTTAGTACGCACACCAATTTTAGAAAACGGCCCAACTAATGAAGCTAACGAAGACTTTAGTTTAACTGCTAATGTAACGGCAGGCTTTACTGCTAACGCTTCTGCTGTGGGTACAGCTACGATTACTGAAAGAAATATTACCACTGTAAGTAGCCCGACTATCACAGAAGGCGGCAATCTAGATTTTGCAGTGACTCTACCTACCGGCGTAGCTTCGGTTTATAACGTTAATGTCCTTGGCGGTACAGCTTCTGGAACTGATTATGGAGTACCTACAATTACTGGCATTACCGGTGGAGGTACTGTGACTCTGGTGGGAAATGTATTGACTGTATCGGCAACTGTCACAGGCTTTACCATTCGATATGCTACTACTAACGATACCTTAGATGAAATCAATGAAACGTTAATCTTGAATGTTGGCGGGGTTACTGGGACTGGTACGATTACCGATAATGACGCCACGCCTACACTGAGCATCAATGACGTCACCGTCAATGAAGCAGCCGCTACGATGACCTTTACTGTAACACTGAGTGCAGCAAGCGGGCAGACTGTCAGTGTGAATTATGGCATGGTCAACCAAACGGCTTTGTCAGGGGTTGATTTTACTTCAGGTTCTGGCACTTTAACTTTTGCACCTGGCAGCACAACGCAAACTATTACTGTACCTATTATTAACGACAATATATATGAGGGCACTGAAACCTTTAGAGTGAATTTAAGTGCACCAACAAATGCAACTATATTGGATGGCATTGGCATTGGTTCTATTCGTGATGATGGCGCTGGCGCTGGCGGTACAGATAACGATACGCCTAGCTTCACAGTTTCAAATACAACAGTGTCTGATCAAGCTGCTGGTTTTGCAAACTTTATTGTTTCAATGAGTAATCCTTCTTCAGTTGCTACAACATTTAGCCTCGCACTTACTAACGGCACTGCAACGGGTGGCGGTGTAGATTATGGTGCCGCGGGCGTTACTAATATTCAAATATCAACTGATAATGGTGCAACATGGGTGAATGCGACTACAGCAACCATTCCAGCCAATGCCACTTATGTATTAGTGCGTACGCCTGTTACTGCTGACTTGTTAAATGAAGTTAGCGAAACCTTCACATTAACAGCAACACGTACGGCTGGTGTCACATCAAATGCTACGTCAGTCGGAACAGGTACAATTACTGATGTTAATAATGCACCTGATGCGATTAATGACACTCCGGTCAGTACATTGCAAGAAGATAGTCCATCCAATACAGTGCTAGCTGGTAATGCGATATTAGGCGGCTCAGGCAATCTTGCCGATGCGGATCCTAATAATGATACGCTAAGCATTACCGGTGCGGTGGCTGGTACAGGAGCGGTGGCTGGTGCCGTTACATTAGGCTCACCACTTATGGTGAGTGGTATTTATGGCACACTTCTTATTAACGCCAATGGTAGCTATACCTACACTTTAGATAACAGTCGTATTCAAACGCAAAACTTAATTAATAACCAAGTTGCTAATGATGTCTTTACTTATAAAATTACGGATGGAAATGGAGGCTTCGACACAGCAACCATTACGGTAGCTGTAATTGGTACATTGGACCTCACTGCTATTACACCACAGCCAGTGGCAATTTCCACAGATGGTTTGGTTGGTGAGTATTATGGCTATAACGATACGGTTGTTGCTGGCAATCGAGTGCATGCGGACGATGGTACGGCGACTTCATTAGGAACAATTGCTAATCTAGAATCTGTAGAAGATATTGAGTTAATTATTAATGGTCGAAATGCGTTAATGGGTGGGCCTAATAATGTGGTGGGTACTGCAATCGCTGGTGCATTAGATGCGGCAGATGTTAGATTTCAAGTGCGTACATTAAATTACGGTACTACACCTGTTGTTTCAGGTAATTTGGGTGGTAACGTAGGACAAGCTGCGGGCAATGCATTATTACCGCAAGATAATGTAGTCAATAGTACAACTAGAGCGTTAGGTAATTTCTTGGACCAAGATTCTTCTACAGCGATCGTGCAAACAGGCGCACCTACTGCAGGTGGCGTGGTTGGTGTGAATACTGGCTTGGGTAGAACAACCGATGCCATTATTCGCATGACCGGTTTTGTATATTTAGAGCGTGGTAATTATGACTTTAGAGTAACAGCTGATGATGGTTTTAGACTTAAAATTGGTGGAGAAACGTTGTTAGAGTTTGATGGTAATCAACCACCCACTACCCGCACTTTTAATAATGTTGAGGTTAGCGATTTAATTTCTGGACTTACCTCTATCGAGTTGTTGTATTGGGAGCAAGGTGGCAATGCTAATTTACAATTCGAATTTAAATTATCTAGTAGCTCAACATTTATACCATTTTCACTAGACAGCATAGCGTTCTTTTCAGCTGCTAATGTACCAACACTAACTGATACGCGTATTCAAGATATTGTAGAAACCAGTGTGAATCAACAATATGAGTTACGTACTGGTTCTGTATTAGATGGTGATGGTAATACCAATACCTTAACTGGTGATGCCGGCCGTGATTATATTCAAGGCTTTGGTGGTGACGACATTCTCAACGGTTTTGGTAGCGCCGACTTCTTAGATGGTGGAGATGGGAACGATACGCTAAACGGCGGTGATGGCAATGACATACTAATTGGCGGAATAGGTAACGATACTATGGTTGGTGGCTTAGGCGATGATATTTATCGCATAGATAGCGCATTGGACACAATGACTGAGCTGGCAGGGCAGGGTACTGATACTGTCGAAATAGAGGCTACTTACAACCCGGGCACTTACACGATTGCAGCGGATTTTGAAAATGTGTTACTCAAAGGTAATTTTAATATCAATGTAATAGGTAATGCATCTGCCAACCGTATCACAGGTAACGATGGTGACAATAACTTAAGTGGCTTGGCTGGTGATGACCGTTTAATTGGAGGTAAAGGTAATGACACACTTACCGGCGGTACAAATAATGATATTTTTGAGTGGAACTTGGCTGATAAAGGTGCCCTAGGTACACCAGCAATTGATACCGTTACTGATTTTGTATACAGTGCAGGCAAAACAGATTCACTTGATCTGCGTGATTTATTAGTGGGTGAGGCCTCAACAGAAATTGTGATAGGAGGCACTCCTAATATTGGTAACTTATTGCAATATTTAAACTTTACGGTAGCAGGTGGTACTACCACTATTAATGTAAGCTCTACTGGAGGCTTCACAGGCGGTAACTATATTGCTGCCGCTGAAGATCAACGTATTATTTTAACAGGTGTAGATTTATTTGCTGTAACTGGTTCAGGTGCTAGCGAAACTACTTTGTTACAAAACCTACTTAGAAACGGTACTTTAGTGGTTGACTAATCTAGTTGATATTTTAGAAGCCCTTAATCTTGCGTTAAGGGCTTTTTTTTGAATGATAGAATTCCTTGGTGACTTCATTCAATAATTGGGGGGAGGTCCACAGGTAACATAATATGCACTATAATGCATCCGATTATAAAATATCTCTTTTAATGTTTTTAGTTTTCTGAAATATACGGATGAGTGGCTGAGCGGTTGAAGGCACCACCCTGGAAAGGTGGCACAGGGGTAACTCTGTCGCGGGTTCGAATCCCGCCTCCTCCGCCATTAAGTTAGTCCATGCGGTACAATCTAGTTATGCCGATTACACCACATTTAGTCAACATTTGTTCAACAGCACGTCTTGTGCGTGGCTTGTCGTTGCAACATCAGCAGCGTGCGCTTGAAGGTGGGATTCACCAATGGCAGGCAGCCAAAATTTGCACTTTTCAGCAATGGATTGATGATTTAATCAGCAATGCTTCCTTATTGAATTTGTTACCTAGCGATGCATTGCCAGCACTTAAATTAAGTGCTGTTGCAGAAGTTTATTTGTGGGAGCAGGCAATAGAAATGTGCCTTGCCAAGCATGAGGCAAGTGCTTTATTTGATATTCGAGCCATGGCGAAGTCTTCAATTGAAGCAAACAACTTAATGCTGAATTGGCAGTTGAGTGAAGCGGATATTAACCAGCCATTCATTACGCAAGAAACCCGGCAGTTTCTGCGCTGGCGACATACGTTTCAAGACTTATGTGCAAAACAAAATGCGATGGAAGAATCACGCTTTACCGCACTGCAGATTGCACTTATCACACAATATCATTTGCAAATAATAAATGAAATTTCATTACCAACACATATCAAACTGGCTGGATTTGATCGCATTACACCATTAGAACAAAGCTTGTTTGATGCGCTTAGGGCGCTTGGCGTGCTAGTCGATATGGATGTGATTAATACAAATAATAGCTTGGCTATAGAATATTACGCTGCGATTGATGCGAATAGCGAATGTCGTGCAGCGGTGGCTTGGGCAAAGCAAAAGCTGGTAGAAAACCCTAAAGCGCAATTGGCGATTATTAGCCCGGCCTTGGGTAGTATTCGTCGCGAGTTGGCTGATTTGCTGGATGATACCTTTCATACGGAAACCTTGCATTCCAATCTATATGAAGCGCCGCGTTGTTATGACTTTTCATTGGGTTTAGCGCTTACAGAATATGCAATCGTGCATAGTGCCCTGCAGCTTTTGCGGCTGGCTGCCAATAAAGCAAGCTTGATTTTTGATGAAGTCACGCCCCTTTTGCAAGATGTGTATTGGGGCGGCCAAAACGAGCTGGATGCTAGAGCGCAACTGGATGCATATTTGCGCAGAAATATGAGTGCAAGTTACAGCTTAGATGCGCTCATCAAGCAGGCCAGTAAATTACTATCAAATGGCATTCAACTTAATGGGCTGCTTGAGAATTTAACGCAAGTCTTAAGGTTTCAGAATCAGCAGGGTAAGCAGCGTCTGGTGCTTTCAGCTTGGGTAGTGGCTTTTGTGCAATTGCTGGATGAATTAAATTGGGCGAAAACACGTTCACTTTCTAGCCACGAGTTTCAAACACAGCAAGCTTTTTTCAAGTGTTTAAAAGAGTTAAGTGGCTTAGATGCAATATTCGGCAATGTCTCTGTGAGCGTGGCCGTACAAAAAATCACTGAGCTTTGCAACGCCACCATGTTTCAGGTGGAAGCTAAAGGTGATATTCACATTCAAATTCTTGGTCTGTTAGAAACACCTGCTGTGCAATTAGATGCGGTTTGGGCGTTGAATATGAATGATCAACATTGGCCGCCAGCGGTAAAACTTAATCCGCTACTGCCAGCAGATTTGCAGCGAAAACGCGGCACGCCGAATGCAAGCGCCGCAGTGCAAAGCCAGTTTGCTTCATTGGTACAAGAACGTTTGATGACTTGTGCGCCTGAAGTTGTTTTTTCATACGCTTTGAAAGAAGATGACCGCGAACTGCGTCCATCACCGTTGTTGCATAATGATGCAACATTCAAACAGCCAAACAGCATCACAACGCTTGCAGAAAGCCTTGCGCAGCCAGCGCAGTTGGAAATGCTTGATGACTTAATTGGGCCTGTAGTTTTGCCCGATGAAAACGTTCGAGGCGGCGTGAGTTTATTCGCGGCACAAGCTAAATGTCCTGCGTGGGCATTTTATCAATATAGGCTTGGTGCGGCTAAATTAGAAACGCCTGTCGATGGTTTGGATACGGTATCACGCGGCAGTTTGTTGCATAAAGTATTACAACTGTTTTGGCTGGATTGTTTGAGTTTAAGCAACTTAAAAGCTTTGTCTGAAGTGCAGCTCATTGAAAAAATTAATGCCGCGATTGAAAAAGGCATAGAAGCTTTAAGCGCTGAAATAAGCTACCACATTCCGCCACAAGTGTTGCAGATTGAAAGAAATCGCCTTCGCCAGCTAATGCAAATTTGGCTGAAATTAGAGTTGGAACGTGCAGATTTTGTGGTTGAAGCATGCGAGAAGAAATTTGAGCTGGAAATCGAAGGCTTAAAGCTCAATCTGAGCATAGACCGCATTGACACGCTTACCGAAGGTGGGCTGGTGGTAATTGATTATAAAACCAGTTCTATAGTATCAAATGGAAGCTGGGCGGAAGATCGCATCACCGAGCCGCAATTACCGATTTACGTGGTGTTAGCGCTTAAATATGAGCAAGTGGTGGCGGTGAGTTTTGCCAAAATCCGCAGTGATGAGATTAAGTTTGTCGGCCTTAGCGCAGAAGAGGGCGTGTTGCCGAAAGTGACTGCTCTAGAAAAAGTGACTAAAAGTTCAGTATTTTATGACTTTACCAATTGGGATGCCTTGCTAGAGCATTGGTACATCAGTTTAGCCAATATCGCACAAGAAATTAAACAAGGTGTCGCCAGCGTGACAGTCAGCAATGAAGCTGATTTGGTTTATTGTGACGTGAAACCGCTGTTACGTTTACCAGAACGTTTGCTTCAATTTGAGCATATGCAAGCGGCATTAAAGAACGGTGATGGCGCATGACGCATGATTTAAATTTAACAGGTTTAGATTCAGTAGACTTAAATACACTAGACAGCCTAAATCGCGAACGCGCTTTAGAGCATGCATCATTTATTGTAGAAGCGCCAGCGGGTGCGGGTAAAACTGAGCTACTCACTCAGCGCTATTTAAAACTACTGGCAACGGTGAACGAGCCCGAAGAAATCATCGCGCTGACCTTTACCAATAAAGCCGCGGCTGAGATGCGTAACCGTATTTTACTCAGCCTAGAAAATGCGCAAAATCAGACAGTTGAAACCGCCGCACATAAATTAAAAACGCGCGAATTAGCCAATGCAGCGCTCACGCAATCTAACGCAAAAGCATGGGATATCATTGACCAGCCAAGCAGGCTGCGTATTTTAACCATAGATGCCTTATGCAGCAGTTTAACGCGTCAAATGCCCTTGCTGAGTAAGTTTGGCGGGCAGCCAGCCGTGAGTGATGACACTGATAGTCATTACACAGAAGCTGCAAGGCGAGCGATTGCGCATATCACACATGAAACTGTATCAACAGAAATTGACGTACAGGAAATCGACGCTGAAAACACTGTGAGCATTGCCTTAAGTTATCTTGATAACAATAGCGAAAAACTCACCGAACTTTTAGCCAAAATGCTCGCGCGGCGCGACCAATGGTTGCCGCATGCGGTGGATTTGCATGGCAAAGAAGCCGAAGAAATCGCAGAAAGTACTACACATGCTTTGCAGCATTTAATTGCAGAAAGCCTGCAAAATGTACTGAGTGTTTTGTCTGCCAGAGTGCAGACCGTGCTGATGCCAATTGCCAACTATGCCGCGGGTAATTTAGATGAGAACGCTGAAATTGCGCCACTATCGAATTGGCAAACGCATTTAACAGATGACGCTGAATGTTTGCTTGAATGGCAAGCGCTTGCGAAATTATTGGTTACGCAAGGTAAGACCTATCGTAAAAAGTTGGATTACAGAGATGGCTTTCCAGCCACCGATGCAGGTAAAAAATTCAAAGAAGCTTACTTTTCATTGGTGAATAGCTTAGAAAATAGCCAAGTTGTAGCGAGCTTGCTGGACTTACCTGCGCTAGCGAGCATTGCCGAGAATCAGTTTGTTATACAAGCGTTAACAAGATTGTTGATATTAGCTGAAAGGCATTTGTGGATTGTGTTTCAAGCGGCTGATGAAGTTGACTTTGTGGCAATTGCACAAAGTGCACAACTGGCGCTAGAAAACGAGCAGGGCGCCACCGACTTGGCACTTAAGCTTGATTATAAAATCTCGCACTTGCTGATTGATGAGTTTCAAGATACCAGCCCTGTGCAAACACGCTTGGTTGAAAAGCTCATCGAGGGATGGCAGTCTGGTGACGGCCGAACGCTGTTTTGTGTGGGTGACCCGATGCAATCCATTTATCGTTTCCGTAAAGCCGATGTGAGCTTGTTCTTGCAGGCAAGCGAGTCTGGTATTGGACATTTGCCGCTCACACGCTTGCAATTGAGCCGTAACAATCGGTCGCATCCTGCAGTGGTTGATTGGATTAACCACACCTTTAAACAAGTCTTTCCTGCGCAAGATAATATTAATCAAGGTGCGATTAGCTACCGCCAATTTACCGCCACGCGCCCAGTAGTGGCGGGCGAGGGCGTCACCTTACATCCATTGATTTTGGAAACCGAAGAAGAGACAAGTGCTAAAGCTGACCTTAAGCAGATTGAAGCAAGCTATATGGCGGATTTAATCGTTAAGCTTCGACAAGAGAATGGCGCAGATAATACTATTGCCGTTTTAGTCAGAAGTCGTAGCCACTTAAAAGAGCTAGTTTCTGAGATTAGGCGTAATCATCCACAGCTAAAATTTCAGGCAGTGGAGATTGAACACCTGAATGAACGGCAAACTGTGCAGGACGCATTGTCATTGGTTTGCGCCTTGCATCATCGTGCCGATAGAACACATTGGCTCAATATATTGCGTGCACCTTGGTGTGGGCTTACTTTGGCAGATTTGCACACGCTAGCCGCAGATAATCACCGCGCGACAATTTGGCAATTGATGCAGGATGAAACTAGATTAAGCAAACTCAGCGCAGATGGTCAGTTACGTTTAGCGCATGTTAAGAACGTGCTGACAGTAGCCTTTAATGGACAAGGCCGCATGCCTTTGCGCCGCTGGTTAGAAAGCACTTGGCTACAACTGGGCGGTGGTAAATGTTTGGTGGATGCTGGCGATAACCGCGATGTACAAGTATTTTTTGATCTGGTCGAAAAAACTGGCCGCAGCGGGCATCTAGATATTGCAGCGTTAGAGCTAGGTATGGAAAAACTGTATGCCAAACCTGATATTGAAGCCGATGGTAGCGTTCAGTTTTTAACGATTCACAAATCCAAAGGTTTGGAGTTTGATGCAGTTATCTTGCCCGCATTAAATTGCCAGCCTAGAAATAGTGATAATGCCTTAGTGTTATGGCAAGAAGTCATGGTGGATAGCCATCCGCATCTAATTGCAGCGCCATTAAAAAGTAAAGTCGCCAATAAAAATAGTACCAGTGCTGATGTTTATGACTTTCTTAAAAATATAGAAAAAGAGCGTGCAGAAAATGAGCTGGTGCGTTTGCTATATGTAGCCGCAACGCGTGCGCATAGGCAACTACATTTAATCGCCAGTGTGCAAGCCAATAAAGATGGGGAAATTAAGCCGACTGCAAATTCATTACTGCAAACGCTTTGGCCTGCAGTGGAAGCTGAATTTACTCAGGCGCTAGCGCATAAAGCCCATGCAATGTCGTTGCAACTCTTAGTTATTAATCAATTTAAGCCTAAGTTACAGCGCTTAAAAAGTGCTGAAATTACAGAAGGCATTTTTAATATTAACCACCAAAAATTAATTTCAGCAATGCGAAGCCATAAGCCGTCAGCAGACGATTTAACAACAGTTATGAGTTTTGATGAATCAACACGCAGTGCTGATTTCCATAAAAATTGCGGTACGCTTGCACATCTATATATGGAGTTGTTCGCTGAATCAGATATTAAGACTTGGGCAGGTCAACGTTTACAGCAATGCCAGCCTGCCATGAAGAAATGGCTGATGCAGCAAGGGCATTCGGTTCAACTTGCCGAGCAAGGAGCTACGCAAGTATTGGTAGCATTGAATGTCACTTTAACCAGCGAAGATGGGCAATGGGTGCTACAAAATCATACTGAGGCTATTAGTGAATTCAGTTTATTACAGTCAGATGAAGAGGGTGTTAAAAACCATGTGATAGATCGTACGTTTATTTCAGAAGGCGTACGTTGGATTGTGGATTACAAGTTGACAACTTTGAATGAATCTTTAAGTACAGAGGCAGATTTAGCTACAGCAGCTGAACAGCACCGCCCACAATTAGAGCGCTACGCAAGTCTATTTACTCACGAAGATTTACCTATCAAAAAAGCGGTATTATTTCTAAGTAAGGGTAATTTGGTGGAGCTTTAAGACTTACTTATGGATGCTATTTAATGGTGATATTCTATACATTAAATCTAATTGCAGGCAAAATACGGCTTCATCAATCTACGCATTTAGAATAAACCACCATGAAAATATTTTCAGCCTTGTATCAACGTGCCATGCAATGGGCGCGTCTACCTAATGCGCCTTGGTATTTAGGTGTATTGAGCTTTGCTGAGTCTTCTTTTTTCCCTATCCCTCCCGATGTAATGTTAGCTCCCATGAGCTTAGCAAAGCCAGAAAGTGCATGGAGATTTGCTCTAATTACCACGGTGACCTCAGTGCTGGGTGGTATGTTTGGTTATTTGATTGGTTATAGCTTATTTGATGTGATTGAGCCGCACTTGATGGGTAGCCATTATTGGGATGCTTACCAAACCTCGGTTGCTTGGTTTAAAGACTATGGCTTTTTGGCTATTTTTATTGCGGGCTTCTCGCCCATTCCTTATAAAGTATTCACTATTGCAGCTGGTACACTTTCAATGGCATTTTTGCCATTTGTAGTTGCTTCTATTATAGGTCGAGGCTTGCGCTTTTTTATGGTGGCAGGTTTAATGAAATGGGGTGGCGCTAGTATGGAAGCTAAACTACATCAATATGTTGACCGCATTGGTTGGGTAACTATCGCTGCCATTATTATGGCGTATTTTATGTTTCGTTAACTCTAAAATCTGCAGTCAGTAGCGTGGGTAACAAGATGCCCACGCTATAAAAAATCACTAATAGTTTTATTTTAAATATAGAGTTTAAACAAACTCTCTCAACAATACTTTTACAAAATCTGCACGCAGGTTAATATCCTCAAAACTTACGGTCACGCGCAATTTGTCAGGGCCATTCATGCGGCAGCGTTTGTCGCGTTGAAGCAGATGAATCAGCTTCATTGGGTCGATATCTGCTTTGGGGTTAAATTGCAGCTGTATTGCGGTGTCTGAAGCATCAATTTTAATCACGCCTATGGTTTTAGCCGCGATGCGTAATCTGTGGCAGGCAATCAGTGCTTCGCCTTGTTCCGGAAGTAAGCCAAATCGGTCAATCAACTCTTCTTGCATATTGTCTAAATCATCATCTTCAATACAGTTTGCTAGGCGTTTGTAAATCACTAAGCGCTCGTGCACATCTGGGCAATATTTGGTAGGTAGCAATGCTGGTGTATGCAGATTGATTTCAGTTGTCACGCCAAGTGGTGCATTTAAGTCAGGCTCTTTACCCGCTTTAAGTTGTTTTACCGCATGATTGAGCATGTCGGAATACAAATGAAAGCCGATTTCTTGCATTTCACCACTTTGGCTATCACCTAATAATTCACCTGCACCGCGAATTTCCAAATCGTGCATTGCAAGGTGGAAGCCTGCACCAAGGTCCTCCATCAGTTGAATGGCATCTAAGCGTTTTTGGGCTTGCACGGTAATTTTACGGTCTGGATCTGTCAGTAAATAGGCATACGCTTGGTGATGTGAACGACCCACACGACCGCGCAATTGGTGCATTTGCGCAAGGCCAAACATATCGGCTTTATTCAAAATGATGGTATTGGCCGTTGGTACGTCAATGCCAGTTTCAATAATCGTCGTACAAAGCAGCAAGTTGTAATGCTGATTATAAAAATCACGCATCACATGTTCTAGCTCGCGTTCACGAAGTTGTCCGTGGGCAACGGCAATGCGTGCATCTGGTAGGATGCGCTCCAACTTTTCACGCATTGAATGAATCGTATCAACTTCATTATGTAAGAAATAAACCTGTCCGCCACGCTTAAATTCACGCATTGCGGCTTCACGAATGATGCCCTCAGAATAATCAGTATGGAAGGTTTTGATGCTTAAGCGTTTTTGTGGCGGTGTCGTGATGATGGAGAACTCACGCAGGCCTTCCATCGCCATGCTTAAAGTACGAGGGATTGGCGTTGCGGTGAGCGTTAGAATGTCAACTTCTGCACGTAAGGCTTTTAACTGTTCTTTTTGGCGAACACCAAAACGGTGTTCTTCATCTAGAACGACTAAGCCCAGATTTTTGAACTTCACGTCTTTTTGAATCAAGCGGTGCGTGCCGATAATGATGTCAATCTGCCCAGCCTCTAAACCAGCTAGCGCTTCTTTTTGTTCTTTGGCAGTTCTAAAGCGTGAAATCTCCGCAATCTTAATCGGCCATTCTGCGAAGCGGTCTTTAAAGTTATTGAAATGTTGTTCTGCTAACAATGTTGTAGGCACCAGTACAGCGACTTGTCTTCCACCCAAGACTGCAACAAAAGCGGCGCGTAGGGCAACTTCAGTTTTACCAAAACCCACATCGCCACAGACTAACCTATCCATAGGCTGACCTGATTGCATGTCCTTGATAACATTTTCAATGGCTTCTAGCTGGTCTGGTGTTTCTTCAAACGGGAAGCCTTCGCAAAATGCTTCATAATCTTGCAAGCTCAAGGTAAATGCATGACCTTTGCGCGAGGCGCGTTGCGCATACAAATTAAGTAATTCTGCCGCGGTATCGCGAATTTGCTTAAGTGCTTTTTTCTTGGCTTTTTCCCAATTACCACTCCCTAGGCGATGTAAAGGCGCTGACTCAGGGGGGCCACCAGAATAACGAGAGATTAAGAACAGCTGTGAGACTGGTACATAGAGTTTATCTTCACCAAAGTATTCCAGTAACAAAAGCTCCGTTTCGCCTTCGCCAAAATCTATATTCACTAAACCTTTGTATCGGCCCACGCCATGCTGTTCATGCACCACAGGGTCGTCCATGCGTAACTCGGATAAGTCTTTAAGCATACCTTCTGTGCTACGTGCTTTTTCTTTTTCTCTACGGCGCTGTTGGCGCACTGTGGCGGCGTATAGCTCAGCTTCAGTAATGACGGCAATTGATTTACTGACGGTTTTATTTTCTAAACTAAAACCATGATGCAACGGTGAAACACCCAACATTACTTTTTCTTTAGAATCAACAAACTCTGCCCAAGTCTCAATCAAGGCTGGTTGTAAACCATGTTCTGCAAATAATTGTGAAATGGTTTCTCTGCGACCAAGGCTTTCTGCGGCGACTAAAATTCGCCCTGCAAAATCACTAATATAACTTTGAAGTTTGTGTAAAGGTTGTTCGGCACGGCGCTCAATATCAAGCGCAGGCAAGCCAGTTAACTTGCTATTTGTGTTTAACAAAATGCGCGTAAATTGATGGGAGGTACTAAAAAAATCTTCTGTTTTAATCAGTAATGTTTCAGGCGTTAAAAGTGGGCGTTCAGCATCGTGCGCAAGGGTACGATAACGTGATTGCGCCTCGCGCCAAAATTGCTGCGCACTATGGTCTAAATCGCCATGTAAGCACAACACGCTATCAGCTTGCAGGTAATCTAAAAATGTGGCGGTTTGCTCGAAAAATAAAGGCAAATACCATTCAATACCCCCAGAAGCTACGCCCTTGCTGACATCTTTATAAATCTTAGCGCGTTGTGGGTCACCTTCAAAAGATTCTCTAAACTGACCACGAAATAGCGCGACTCCCGCTTCATCTAGCGGAAACTCACGCGCAGGTAACAGTCGAATTTCTGGTACAGGGTAAAGGCTGCGCTGGGTATCGACATCAAACGTACGAATCGTTTCAATTTCGTTGTCAAATAAATCGATGCGATAGGGCAAAGCTGAGCCCATCGGGAATAAATCTACCAAACCGCCACGCACACTAAATTCGCCATGACTAATAACTTGCGTGACATGATGGTAGCCAGCTTCAGCACATTGGCGTCGCAAAGCTTCTGTATCAAGTATTTGACCCTTTTTAAGCATGAAGGTATTCGCGCTTAAATAAGCTTTTGGGCTCAATCGAATTAGCGCCGTAGACAATGGCACAATAATCACATCGCACGCATTTTGGCTAATCAGGTAAAGCGTAGTTAGTCTATCGGAGATTAAATCTGGATGCGGCGAAAATTGGTCGTAAGGCAGTGTTTCCCAGTCTGGCAACAAATGTACACTTAAGCTAGGTGCAAAGTAGGGAATTTCTTCTAATAAACGCTGCGCATCAAAAGCGTTCGCCGAGACGATGACCAAAGGCTGCTTGCTACTTTTAAGCTTTAACGCCAGCTCAGCCAGCGCTAAACCATCTTCACCATTGATAGCAAGCTCAACACGGCTAGTTTGACCCAATTTTGGAGTAGGCAGCGTAGTCTGCGACATGAATGATTTTAATGATTTTTTGAAAGGCTAGATTATAACGGTAGAGGCTTGATGTGAGATGCTTTACTGCTAATTAATTGTGACTTGCTCCCTATCATTCCAGTAGGGAGCTATTGCCAATTCCGTGAGATAGAGTTTTTTTGCAAGTAATTTAGATTACACTTTCGCATTCTGCTTTTTCATTCACTTTAAAACCTGTTTCATTTTTTTGATTAACTACAGGAGAGTCAATTTTATGAAATGAAACTAATGCTGCATCATCAGGTGCAGTAGGTCTTTCAAAACGTATTACCAATTTACTACCCGCCATAAGAATTTGTATTGGCTCAACGTTTTCCCATGCATTTTCTCCTGAAATATATAACTCCTTCTTCTTGTAAACTAGCGCCGTACCTCGTGAGATAGTTCCTTTATATAACGTTGATGCAAATAGCGTGCCCCCACTATAATGGTTATAAATTACACACACTTTATTGCTACGCTTTGCAATAAACAATCGCGATTCGGCAATAATAGCAACAATGCCATTAATTGTTATTGATTCATCTATAGATGATTGCCATAAGCTATGATTTATATGTGGTATTTGACTGCATGCAGTCGCTGATAAAATAATACTGATAATACACAATTAATAACTTTCATTTAAGCGGTACCACCTACGGTCAGGGCATCAATTTTTAGTGTAGGTTGACCTACACCAACAGGTACGCTTTGGCCTTCTTTGCCGCAGGTGCCAACGCCGCTATCAAGGGCCATATCGTTGCCTATCATCGACACACGCTTTAACACTTCAGGGCCATTGCCAATCAAAGTCGCGCCTTTTACTGGATAGGTGATTTTCCCGTCTTCAATCATATAGGCTTCTGCCGCGCTGAATACGAATTTTCCGCTGGTGATGTCTACTTGACCGCCGCCAAAGTTAGCGGCGTATAAGCCTCTTTTTACTGACTTAATAATCTCTTCGGGCGGAACTGTGCCATTTAACATATAGGTGTTGGTCATGCGCGGCATAGGTATATGTGCATAGCTTTCGCGACGGGCATTGCCAGTGACTGGCATATTCATCAAGCGTGCATTGAGTGTGTCTTGAATGTAGCCACGCAAAATGCCATCTTCAATTAGCACGGTTCTGTTGGTTGGGTTGCCTTCGTCATCCATACTAAGTGAGCCACGGCGGTTTTGAATCGTGCCATCATCAACAATGGTGATACCTTTAGCGGCCACTTGTTGACCAATCATGTTGCTAAAAGCTGAGCTGCCTTTACGGTTAAAATCGCCTTCTAATCCATGACCAATCGCTTCATGTAGCAATATGCCAGGCCAGCCTGCGCCTAATACTACCGTCATGCTGCCAGCAGGGGCAGGGCGAGCATCTAAGTTTACGATGGCTTGATGCACAGCTTTTTTTGCATATTCGTGCAAAATTTCATCAGTAAAATAACTATAGTTAAAGCGCCCGCCACCGCCACTAGAACCTTGCTCACGGCGACCATTACTTTCGGCAATCACATTAATGGATAAGCGCACCAACGGGCGAACATCTGCCGCCATGACGCCATCATGACGTGCGACCATGACCACTTCATATTCACCTGCAATCGACGCAGTGACTTGTGAAATGCGAGGGTCTAAGCTTCTTGCAATAGATTCTAAACGCTCAAGTAATTTAACTTTTGCCTCTGCTGAGAGCGAAGCAATCGGGTCTTGAGGTAAGTAAAGTTGCGATGCTTGGCGTTTGACTACTGCGCCAGTAGATTGTTCGCCACCAAGACTGGCAATGGCTTTCGTGGCTTTTGCCGCCTCTTGCAATGCGCTTAAAGTAATATCGTCAGAATATGCAAATGCGGTTTTTTCACCACTGACTGCACGCACACCCACGCCCTGATCGATAGAAAAATTGCCAGACTTAACTTGGCCTTCTTCTAAGCCCCAGCTTTCACTTCTGCTGTATTGAAAATACAAGTCAGCATAATCAATTTTGTGTGACATCATATCCCCCAGCACGTTTTGCAGTTTTGCAACATCCAAGCTGGCCGGATTCAGTAAAGTTTCGGTTGCTGCGTCAAAGTGTGAACCAAGTGTAATGTTGGTGTTGGTAGGTAATTGGTCAGTTTTCATTAGCGTTTTATTTAATTTTACTTTTAAAGAATGGCTTATATTGAAGTAATGGTACGGTGTTTGAGCGCAGGTAAGCTTTTTCTTAAGCTTTGCTGATATTGTGGATTCATCGTGGCAATTACCACACCAGAACCGCGCGGCAGTCTATCAAGAATGACTCCCCAAGGGTCTACAATCATACTATTACCATGTGTTTCACGGCCGGATAAATGATAACCACCTTGAGCAGGTGCAATCACGTAGCTTAAATTTTCAATGGCACGCGCTCGAATGAGCGTTTCCCAATGTGCTTTTCCTGTGGTGTCAGTAAAGGCTGATGGCACTACAATGATATTTACATCACCCATGGCGCGATATAATTCTGGGAAGCGTAAGTCGTAGCAGATGGATAAGCCGATTTTACCAAAAGGCGTATCCACCACTTGAATCGCATTACCAGATTCGATGGTATTTTCTTCATGGTAATGTTCATTGCCTAAGTCTAAGCCAAATAAGTGAATTTTATCGTAGCGCGCAACCTGCTTTCCCTTATCGTCATAGACCAAACAACTATTACGTACCTTATTTGGAAAATTACTGACGATTGGCACAGAGCCACCAATTAGCCATATCTTATGTTTTTTCGCTATTTTCTTCAAAAAATCTTGAATTGGTCCTTTGCCTTCTTCTTCACGCACAGCTACTTTGTCTGTTTCTTTTAGACCCATAATAGCAAAATATTCAGGCAATACAACGAGCTTAGCCCCTTGATTTGCTGCAATTTCAATGAGACGTTCAGCCTCGCTCAAATTTGCTGCAACCTGTGGTCCAGATGCCATTTGAATAGCCGCCATTTTAATTATGTCTTGGTTGACATCTAGCTTGCTCAGTTTAGCTTTGGTGGTTTTTATGCGTGAGGTAATAGCCATGATTAATCCAAGTTTTTTGATATGGTTTATATATAAAATTTAATTAAGCGGTGTAGGTTTATTGTTTTCATTGTTGTTTTTACTTGTTTTTACTTCTTGCGGGTTATCCCATGTACCCACAATTTCATACTCACTAGATGCGATTTTATTCAGCGGGTCCTTCAATATTTTTTGTGCTAAAAATGCTATGGCCCCAGCCAGCGGTCCGCCAGCTAAGGCTGCGAGAGACAGGCTATCGCTCACATGCGGCAGCACTTTAACTGTTAAATGTTGAGTTTCTTTTTGTAAATTGGTTTCGCCTTTTATCTTCACCTGTGCGGCAGGGCCAGTCATTAAAAAATCATCGCTATTCATTACACCTTGATTGATTTTAGCGGTTGCAGTTATTTTATCAAATGCAAAGCCATTGCTAAATAAATCTCTGAAATCTAGCGTTAATCTGCGAGGTAAACTTTGCAGGCTGAGTAATCCTAAAAGCCGACCAACACCAGGCTGTACTTTTAAAATTTGTCCCTTTTTCATATCAAGTTGCAAATTACCGTTTAGTTCACTTGGGTTGAACTCATGCGGACTGCCAGGCCATTGCAGTTGTCCTGAAAGTAGACCTTCACCTCCTTGAATTGTTTCAGGGTAGCCAACGTTTTTCAGCGTTCTACCTAGATTCTTAATATCCCAACTGATATTAAGGTAAGTGTTTGGATTTCTATACCAATTATTCCATTGGCCCTCAGCACTAATTACACTGTCTGGCGTGGTGAGCTTAAGTTTTTGGATATTCCAGTTATCGCTTTGTGGATAAGCAATAAGTTCTAAGGCACCTAAATTTTTCTTATTAAACTCAAAGCTATCCGCAATGATATCTAGTGCGGGATAATCTTGTTCCAGTTTAGTAAACTCTTTAGTCGAGGATTCATCTTCTGTTACTTTAATTCTATTTGGAGTGGCATCTGGTACGGTTAAATTTTTTAAGCGGGCAATGAGTTTTCCATTATCTTGATTTAACCATTGCAAATCACCAGTAATTTCGCGACTTTGTATCGTTGCTCTTAAACCATCTTTGTCCGAATTATTAGAGATTTTTAATTGATTAATACGCCTGTCATATATGTCAAGCGTATTAATTTTAAGTGCGAGCTTTTGAATAGGTAATGATGATTGGGCATTTGTTTCCTCTGAAAAGTCATGCAATACATTGCGCCATGCATCAGCATCAAGATAGTCCAAATTGCCATAGACTTGCAGGCCTTTTCCTTTGCTTAAGTCAAGCTTGGTATTGATCTCGCTGTTATTTAATGCAGCGTTATTTGAGGCAGATGGCGTGATGGAGCTAGCGTTAATGCGAACACTGCCACGATCAAATTTTAGTTTGCCGTCTTCAGCAGTACGCATGACTTTTGCGGCCAGCCGGCTACCTAAATTAATGGTAATTGTATCGTTATTTAGCGTCTGATTTTTCTCAACCCTGAACTTTATACGTTCATTACTAGACTTATTAAACGGGCTGGGCAGGCGAGAACTTAAGCCAAATAAGTCTGAACGTATCGTTATATTGACGATTGGTTTTTGAATAGTGATATCACCAGCCCAATCTGTGCTGCCTACAAAGTAATTGACCCCTTTTGCCAAGTTGCTTGTTGTTGAGTTGTTGGCTAATGAGCTACTACTGCTTTGAGTGCCTGCATTCTGACTAACAAGTATTTGCTTGATTGCGGCATCATTCATTTTTCCTTTTAAAGCAATACGTATAACTTTATCTTTGCCAGAATTAATACCCAAAATTACGGGCGCGCCAAATGCGCTGGCGTTGATATTTTTTGCAGTTAAGCTACTTTCTGTAAACTCTAATGCGCCATTAATACGGGTGAGCGTGGGGATACTTGGCGCTTCCATGCTACCGTTTGATATTTGATACAAGCCTTTATATTGAGATGCATCAATATTTTGCATGGGTATGATCAATGACAAGTTAAGTTTGCCTTGACCGCTAGATTTTAAATCATCGGTAAAGCCTTGTGTCACTTCTCGCACAGGGCTGTTATTCACAAACTTAAGACCGTTAACTACAGGTCCTTTAAGCTCGCTAACAATCTTGAGTATTGGATAGTCAGCATCAAGTTGTGCAATAGTGGTTTTGCTTTTAATAATTTGATTGCCAGATATATGTCCGGCATTTGCATTAAGCTCCATGCGATTACCTTCAAATAACAAGTCTACGCCGAAGCCATCAATAGTAGGCCAGCCAGTACCATACTCAACGACACTGTCACTAATTTTTGCGGACACTCTAAATAAGCCTAATTTCTTGTCTAAATTATTATTACTATCCACAAATGGAAAATCAGCTAAACGACCTTTAACAGTAAGATTAATATCTTCTGCCCGCCCTGCCAGAATTGAAGTATCTAGCCAATGCAGTGTGGTTTCACCTAACATGGTCGGGTAATAAAAAAGCGCGTGTTTAGCATTGCCTTTACCAAACTTGCCTGTTAAATCAAGGTAGCCACCCTTATTACCATCCATCAAATATGCCGCATTAACTGTGCCTGATAAGTGCGGGTTGCTAATATTGAGTTGACTGGCTTTAATGCTAGTCCCCGAAGTGCTTTTATTCCAACTGATATTGCCGCTTAATTTATCTATAGGAATAGGCCAGCGTAAAAGTGCTTTAAAATCCAACTTAGCATTTAAGGTGTTGAGTGTGACATTTCCAGCATTTTGATTGGCTTTAATTTCGCCCGTTAAATTGTCAAAACCTGGTATTTTTTCATAGGCAAGTACGCTCAAGCCGTTAAATTTTGCATTGAATTGATAGGTTTTTGTGATTGATTTTTCCCCTTGCCAATTAAACGTAAGGTCATCCAGCTTGCCCATAGGAGATATACTCACTATTTTTTGCAAGATTTCTGCAGGTAATGGCAATTGCACTAAATAAGGTTTGATAAAGGCTAGGTCAATATGAGCAAGTTTAATGTTGAGCGATTCATTACCATCTAACGACTTAATGTAAGCACCTGTAGTATCTTGTAACTGCAAGCCATTATTTGTATTTAGCACCACATGGTTAACGCTAAATGATTGACCCAACTTAGAGTTTTTCCAATTTAACTCTCCAGCAAGTCTGTTTAATATCACAGGCTCGGTGTCGGCTTTAAGTGCAAGCTGCACATTATCTAAGGCTACATTGCTGTTAATAGACTGTATTTGTCGTTTAGCAAACTGAACCTTTACCTCTGCACTGCCAATGCCAGATTGCACATTAATGGGATGCGTGAGTGCTGCATAATTCAACCATGGTTTAAAGGCTATAATGTTGGCATTTTTTACTTGCGCATCTGCACTACCACTCCATTCTGCTAATCGGCTTATATCATTACCATAGACATTAGCATTTAGCTGAATCCGACTGTTAGTGCCAACTGAAGGTAACGCGTTTAGCGTAATACGGTGATTTTTAAGAAAGCTTTTCCAAGGAGGACTCACTATCTGGAGATTTAGATTATTCAAACTTAACGCAGGTGCACCACGCAAGTCATCAAGCCAGATGACTTTGGCATTTAATACCTCGAATTTATTCTGACGCAATAGCCAGTTCGGTAAATCAGGCTTAGATGGACCTTGCATACTAATACCTGCTACAAAAATATTACCACTTGTATCGCGACGAATGGTAAGTTCAGGCGCACGAACAGTGAAGCCTGCAAGACGTAACTCAAGTAAAGGGATGCTTAGCCAGGATAACGATAAATCGGTATTTTTAAGTAGTAAAGCAGGCCGATTTTGTGCGTCATAAATATCTATATTTGATAATAATAAATGCGGATTGACTCCTTGCCAATCTGCTTTTATCTTACCAATAACTACCCGCTGTTTAACCGCATTGCTCGCAAAATTAGCGATATTGTCTTTGTATTGATCAATGTTAGGAAATATTAAGAACTGAATTGCAAAGGCTGCAAGTACTAAAATGGTGATGATAATGCTCACCAGGCAGAATATAACGCGATAAACCAAAAGTAGAGATTTTTTGACCATGTTGGCTTAATGAGACTTTAATTTTTAGACAGTTTAAATTGAAACTGTCCGATTTAACTTGAATACATTATGTTGAGCACCATTTTACTGCAAAATTAGGCATAACGAATGAATTGCTTGGATTTTGGACAGCTAAATAACTGTTAAAGTAAAAGTTATTTTAGACTACCGCAGTTATTATTTTGAAAACTGCTTTTGTCATTTAGAATAGCGTTTTTGGTCAAATTCGGTTGACCAGCTTATATTTAATACTGGCTTTCACTTGATTCAATTCAAACAACTTACCTTAGTTCGCGGCTTAAAAATTCTCATTCAAGCAGCTTCATTACAACTGCATCCTGGTCATAAGGTTGGCTTAACTGGGGCGAATGGCGCTGGAAAATCTTCACTATTCGCTTTGCTACGTGGTGAAATGCAAGTGGAATCTGGCGATTTAGAAATGCCAGCCACATGGGTGATTGCACATGTGGCACAAGAGACGCCATCTTTGGCAATACCTGCTATCGACTTTGTGTTAGATGGTGATGCAGAGTTACGCAATATTGAGGCGGCACTTGCAGATGCTGAAGCGAATCATAAAGGTGAATTGATTGCCGAACTGCATCATTGCCTAATGGATATTGATGGCTATAGCGCAAAAGCGCGTGCGGCAGAGTTGTTGAGTGGCTTAGGTTTTAGTCAAGCCAATTTACAACAAGCTGTTTCTACATTTTCTGGTGGTTGGCGTGTCCGACTGAATTTAGCGCGAGCACTAATGTGCCGCTCAGACTTGTTATTGCTAGATGAGCCAACAAACCATTTGGACTTGGATGCGGTGATTTGGCTAGAAGGCTGGCTACAAAGCTATCGCGGTACGCTTTTATTAATCTCGCATGATAGAGATTTTTTAGATGCGATTGTGAATCATATTGCCCATATTGAACAACAAACACTCACCCTTTATCGCGGTGGCTACTCAGATTTTGAGCGCCAACGTGCAGAAAAACTGGCCTTGCAACAAGCTATGTTTGAAAAGCAACAGCGCAAGGTTGCACATTTACATAGCTATATTGACCGCTTTCGTGTGCAGGCCACCAAAGCACGCCAAGCGCAAAGTCGCATCAAGGCGCTAGAACGAATGGAGATGATTTCTGCCGCACATGTTGATTCACAATTTAATTTTGAATTTAGAGCGCCAATCGCCGCGCCAGATCCATTATTGGTTTTAGATGAAATGTCAGTAGGTTACAACAATGTAGCCTTAATTAAGGATATTGTTTTAGCCATTAGGCCAGGTGAACGTATAGGCTTACTAGGGCGCAATGGTGCAGGTAAAACCACGCTTGTTAAATTGCTGGCAAATGAATTAAAGCCATTAAGTGGCAAGCGCGTAGAAGGTAAAGACCTGAAGATAGGTTACTTTGCGCAGCATCAACTTGAACAACTACGCCCAGATGAATCGCCATTGCAACATATGCTAAAACTAGACCAACTGACACGTGAGCAAGAGCATATGAATTATTTGGGTGGTTTTGACTTTAAGGGCGATACGGCGCGTACGCCATGTGCTAATTTTTCAGGTGGTGAAAAATCACGTTTAGCTTTGGCCTTGTTGATTTGGACGCGGCCGAATTTATTGCTATTGGATGAGCCAACCAACCATTTAGACCTTGAAATGCGCCACGCTTTAACATTAGCGCTACAAGATTATGAAGGCGGTGTGATATTGGTATCTCATGACAGAGCATTATTACGCGCCACTTGTGATGAATTTATTTTGGTGGCAGATGGCAAAGCTGAACCTTTTGATAGCGATTTAGAAGGCTACAGCCAGTGGCTAAATGAGCAGCGCTTAAAAGAAAAGCAAGTAACGCAGCAAGCAACTCAAGTCACTATTGAAAAAAAATCAGGCGATGATAAATCAAACAAAAATGATCGCGTTGCAAATAAAGCAGAACGACAGGCGAGGATAGCCGAGCGTAGGCCGTTAGTAAAAGAGATTGAGCAGTTAGAACTTAATATTGCAAAATGCCAAACCGATAAAAAAGTCTGTGATAATCGCTTAAATGAGAGTGAACTATACACGGCAACAGACAAAACGGAGTTACAGCAACTACTTAAGAAACAGGTCGAGCTGGCCAATCAAATCGAGCTGGCAGAAGAGCGTTGGCTGGAACTGCATGAGCAGTTAGAAGCGATGCCAGCATTAGATTAAAAAACTAAATTATTAAAATTAATACATAGGACTTTACATGGAAATTCAATACTCAAAACGCATCAAACTTATGCATGCATTGTGCTTAGCAGAAACATTACGCGACGAGGAAGCTAAGCCAAACGCAAACTTGAATGATTACGATGCGCTTGCGGCAGCCGATTATTTAAGTTGCTATATTACGTTTAAAGCCATTCAGTCGGCTGAGCGTTCGCCGCAGGCAGAACGCACCGAAAACTTTGATATGTTAAGTGTCTATCAGGCTTATGCACTATTGGCGTATGCTTTTTTTACCACCCCGTTAGCCAGAGAAGAAATCTCGCCAAACTTTCAAACAGCTCAAATCACCATTGCAAAAACACTTTTTGCAGGCTTGCCAGATTCAGAACTTGTTGAGATTATTGATGCAGGCTTACAAAAGTTTCAATTGATAGCTGATGCAGAGGTTTCGCATTGGGCTGAATTTAGAGAAAACTTAGACAAATTAACTGTAGCTTTTGTGATAGCAGGCACAGACGATGAGAGTCCGCACGAAAAAGAAGAAGTCATTCCTTTATTTGGGCAGTTATTAAGCCAACTATGTGAAGCTTTCGAAAATGTTTAATGTAAAGTTTTGGGCCAGAGATCGTCTTCCTGCTTGGGCGCAATGTTAGGGCATGATTAACTGAGAAAATTATATGCGATTGACAATATACAACATGCCTTTATACAGTATTTCTTTATTAAAATTGATTGAGAAATAACAAATTAATGCGCGGTTTCTAGCATTTTTCAGTAACTTTGAAAATATAGCTAATGGTTGTTAGGCTGCTTGCTTGTATACATCTCGTCAAAATCGTATTCATCAAAAACATGCTCAACAACAGCGTAAGATTTTTTGTAAAATGGTGTTTTGTAGAATAGCATTTTTATAGAACTGTGTTTTACCAAATAGTGTTTGTAGGTTTAAGCGTTGAACTCGCCATGCAAGTAATACCATCGCTCATCTATGCGTTCAAACTCGCTGGTTTCATGTAGCTTCATGGCCTTGCCCGCCAATTTATAACGCGCAACAAATTCTACAATTGCAGTCGTTTTACTTGTATTTTCAGTGTGCTTTATTTGTAAACCTAGCCATTTGGTTGGTGGGTCTTCGGCTAAGTTAAGCGCGGTAGGGCGGGTGTTTGGATGCCAAGTTTTCAGTAGGTAATCTTCTAATTGCAATACAAACGCGCTGTAACGCGAGCGCATAAGGGCTTCTGCCGTGGGCGCGGCCATGTTGTTGGAAATTCCTTTGTGGAAAGGTTCGCAGCAGGCAATGTATGGTTTGCCGCTTTCGCAGGGGCAGGCTACTAAATTAATTAAGTTCACGCGTTTCTAAAAATTCTATATCAGGATACCGCTCTTGCGCCATTTGCAGATTCACGCGATTTGGCGCTAGGTAAACGTATTCATCCGCGCCATCCAAGGCCACGTTAAAGCCATATTTATCGGCAATGGCTTTTAGGTCAGCATCTTTGCCGCGAAGCCATCTTGCGGTGTAGCAGTCGTATGGCTCAAATACCATATCCACGCTGTACTCATGTTCTAATCGGTGCGAAACAACTTCAAATTGCAGCATTCCAACTGCGCCTAAAATCAAATCATTACTTAAAAGTGGGCGGAATAATTGCGCAGCACCTTCCTCTGCCAGCTGTTTTAGGCCAATTTGCAGCTGCTTCATTTTCATTGGGTTTTTAATGCGGGCACGGCGGAAAAACTCAGGTGCAAATGATGGAATACCTGTGTATTTTATGCTTTCGCCTTCACTAAAGGTATCACCCACTTTAATGGTGCCGTGGTTGGGGATGCCAATAATGTCGCCCGAATAGGCTTCATCCATCGTTGTGCGGTCTTGCGCCATAAAGGTAATGGCATTGTTTACAGCAATTTGTTTATTGGTGCTCACTTGCTTGATTTTCATACCACGTTCAAAACGGCCTGAGCAAACGCGCAGAAAGGCAATTCTATCGCGGTGTTTCGGGTCCATATTCGCTTGAATTTTGAATACAAAACCTGAGAATTTATTTTCGTCTGGTGCAACAAGGCGTGTAGCTGTATTACGGGCAAGCGGCGCAGGGGATAAGTCTACCACCGCATCCAGCAACGACTGTACGCCGAAGTTATTAATCGCAGAACCAAAATAAACCGGCGTTTGCTTGCCACTTAAAAAGCGTGCCGCATCAAAGGTATGCGATGCGCCACGCACTAGCTCAATATCCACGCGCAATTGTGCTGCCACGTGGCCTAACAGCTCGTCTAGGCGCGGGTTATCTAAGCCTAAAATCACTTCTGAAGTGCCTTTATCAGCGCGCGGGTCAAAAAATGAAATGGTATCAGTATACAAATTGTAAACGCCTCTAAAGCCTTTACCCATGCCAATAGGCCAAGTCATTGGCGCACATTCCATGCCTAACGTGGTTTCTATTTCATCAAGCAACTCAATTGGCTCGCGGCTTTCGCGGTCCAGCTTGTTTATAAAGGTAATAATCGGCGTATCGCGCATGCGGCAAACATTGAGCAATTTGATGGTTTGCGCTTCCACGCCGTTAACAGCGTCAATCACCATCACAGCTGAATCAACCGCGGTGAGCGTTCTATAGGTGTCTTCAGAAAAGTCATCATGGCCTGGTGTGTCCAGCAGATTCACCATGTGCTCGCGGTAAGGGAATTGCATGACCGATGAAGTTACTGAAATGCCTCGTTGCTTCTCAAGCTCCATCCAGTCTGATGTTGCATGGCGTGATGCTTTGCGACCACGCACTTCACCCGCCACTTGAATTGCACCACCAAACCATAATAGTTTTTCGGTAAGCGTAGTTTTACCCGCATCCGGATGCGAAATAATAGCAAAAGTACGGCGGCGTTTGATTTCTTCTTGCAGAGACATGAATATTAACCGAGCTTAAAAATACAAAGGATGCATTTTACCCGAAATATTGATTAACTCGTAAGTTGCTACTGGCGGTAATTAGGATGTGGAGAGTTGGTGATGTTAGAAACATATCATACTATTGGATTTGGTCAAGCTTAGTTTCCACGCATCAAAAAAAGGCTACTAGCAATAATATAGTCATTACCAGCAAGCCTTCCATGATTTATTTAAATTGCTTATTTCACCACTTCTTTCAATTGATCCAAAATGGCTGGATTTTCTAATGTTGATATGTCTGAAGTGATATCTTCACCTTTAGCAAGGCTACGCAACAATCTACGCATAATTTTACCTGAGCGGGTTTTAGGTAGATTGTCGCCAAAGCGAATCTCATCCGGTTTAGCGATTGGGCCGATTTCCTTACCTACCCAATCACGAAGTTGACCAATGATTTTTTTCGCCTCATCACCTTCTGGGCGCGGACCTTTAAGAACAACGTATGCCACGACAGATTCACCTTTAATATCGTGTGGTTTACCTACCACTGCAGCTTCAGCTACTAATGGGTTTGAAACTAAAGCAGATTCAATTTCCATAGTGCCTAAGCGATGGCCTGAAACATTAAGCACATCGTCAATACGCCCCATAATTGTGAAAAAGCCAGTTTTAGCATCGCGCACAGCACCGTCTCCTGCAAGGTAAGTTGTACCACCCAAATCAATTGGGTAGTAGCTGGATTTGTAACGTTCAGGGTCGTTGTATATTGTGCGTATCATAGATGGCCATGGCTTTTTAATGACCAGTAAGCCGCCTGTACCCCACGGCACATCTTGGCCTGTTTCGTCAACAACGTCGATTGAAATGCCTGGAAATGGCAATGTGCAGGAGCCCGGAACAAGTGGTGTAGCACCTGGTAGCGGTGTAATGGCATGACCGCCAGTTTCTGTCTGCCAAAATGTGTCAACAATAGGGCAATGGCTTCTACCGATGTTTTCGTAATACCACATCCAAGCTTCTGGATTAATCGGTTCACCCACAGAGCCCAATAGTCGCAAGCTACTTAAATCATAGTTATTTGGATGTGTGCTAGGTGCTGTATCTGCAGCTTTAATGAGAGAGCGAATAGCCGTTGGTGCAGTATAGAAAATAGTGACTTTATGTTTCGCAATCATCTGCCAAAAGCGGCTAGCATCAGGGTACGTAGGAATGCCCTCAAAGATAATTTGCGTTACACCCATAGCGAGTGGCCCGTAAGTAACATAAGTGTGACCAGTAATCCAGCCAACATCTGCGGTACACCAAAATACATCGTTGTCTTTAACATCAAAAGTCCAGCGCATGGTATTCATGGCATGAAGTAAGTATCCTGCAGAAGAGTGTTGAACGCCTTTGGGTTTACCCGTACTGCCAGAAGTGTAAAGTAAGAATAGTGGATGTTCTGCATTCATCATGACCGGTTCGCAAGTGTCCGCAACGTCTGCAATTAGGTCGTGCCACCAAATTTCATTCGCATGACTTTCAATATTTAAGCCAGTTTTTTTATAAATAACAATGTTTTTGACAGATTCACAACCACCCATAGCAATTGCTTCATCCACAGCATTTTTTAGAGGTAAGGTTTTGCCCCCGCGATACTGACCATCGGCCGTGATGATGGCTGAAGCCCCTGCATCAATAATACGCTCATGAATACTTTTTGCAGAAAAACCGCCGAATACCACTGAATGTGTAACACCAATACGCACGCAGGCTTGCATAGCTACAACTGCTTCAATAGTCATTGGTAAGTATATAATGACGCGATCACCCGCTTTAAGATTCAGTTTTATTAATCCATTGGCAAACTGACAAACACGGTGATAGAGTTCTTTAAAGGTGACATTGGTAACAGTGCCATCATCAGCTTCAAAAATAATTGCAGTTTTGTTGGGAATAGTGCCGAGATGTTTATCTAAACAATTGGCAGAAACATTAAGTTCCCCATCTTCAAACCATTTGTAAAAAGGAGCATTATCTTGATTAAGTGTTTTTGTAAAAGGTTTATGCCAAACTAATAATTCCCGTGCTAACCTAGCCCAAAAGCCTTCATAATCGTCTGTTGCCTCTTTACATAAAGCATTGTAGGCTGACATACCTGAAATTGTTGCTGATTTTACAAAATCTGCGCTTGGCTCAAAAACGCGGTTTTCTTGAAGAACTGAATTAATAGACATGCTAAAAATCTCCTTGAGTTAATACACATTTATAATTTTATTTATTCAAAACACTTTGTAACACAATTGTAACCGTCATACTACATTAAAAAACCTATGCTAACACTTGATAATTTGTTGTCTGAAGCCCGCATCCTCTCTAGCGGAGAGGCTTATTTACATCATGCAGTTTCTTGCAGTCCATTTCTCGCTAGACTATTCACTAAAGATGCTGGTTTACTGAATGATTCGCTAGAAAATTATCATCGAGCTTATCAGTTAAGTGATATGCAATATTTTTTAGCACAACAAAATATTTCTGATGAAGTGACATTAAAACGTGCCTTACGACTTTTACGTCAGCAAGTATTAGCACGCATTATTGTGAGAGATTTGAATGGATTGGCTGGGGTTGGGTTAAATGGCCTTCAGGAGGTTGTGCTCACCACCTCTCAATTAGCCGAGTGTGCGATTAATACTTCGATTGATTTTTTAAACACTTGGCTAGTAGATTTGCATGGTCAGCCGTTAGATTCGAAGGGCTATCCGCAAAGTTTTATTGTGATTGGCATGGGTAAGCTGGGTGGGGGGGAACTTAATGTTTCTTCAGATATAGATTTAATTTTTGCTTATGAATCTGAAGGCGAAACTACTGGTGAAAAATCCATCAGCAACCAAGATTTTTTTACCCGCTTAGCGAAAAAGCTAATCGCAGTAATTGATGAGATTACCGAAGATGGTTTTGTATTTCGTGTTGATATGCGCTTGCGACCATTTGGTAGTGAAGGAGCGTTGGTTTCAAATTTAGATGCGCTTGAAGAATATTATCAAAACTATGGTCGTGAATGGGAGCGCTACGCTTGGATTAAAGGTCATGAAGTGACAGGTGGTAATCAGGTTTTAAAATTGCTTAAGCCATTTGTATTTCGTAAATATTTAGATTTTGGTGCATTAGCCAGCATGCGCGATTTGAAGATTCAAATTCAGCGTGACGTTAACAGTAAAGGTATGCACGACAATATCAAACTTGGTCGCGGTGGAATCCGCGAGATTGAGTTTATTGCACAGGTTTTTCAGTTGATTCGCGGCGGGAAAGATGCGAGCCTGCAAATAAAACCTACGCTTTCAGTTTTAGCGCTATTAAAAAATAAAGGCTTATTGCCTGAAAAAACAGTCAGTGAGTTAAGTGAAGCTTATGTATTTTTGCGTAATTTAGAACACCGACTGATGTACTTAGAAGATGCGCAAACGCAAGATCTGCCTAAAGGTGATGAGGCTAAAGCGCGTATCGCTAAAGCGATGTGTTTTGCTAATTGGCAAGAATTTTTAGCTAAATTAAATGCATATCGCCAGCAAGTACAGCAGCATTTTGATGAGACTTTTAGTGATGCTAATGCAACGGAGGGTGAGTTAGAGGTAGAAAAATCTATCTGGAATGGCACGATTACCGAGCAAGATTCAGCGCCTGCTTTGCAAAAGATGGGTTTTATTGAAGCGAAAGAAACATTACGTCGATTGAATACGCTACACCAAAGCAGCCGTTACTGTCAGTTGCCAGAACTCAGTCGTCAACGTTTTGACACCTTAATGCCCTTGGTTATTTCGCAATCGGCACAAATGCCTAACGCCGATACAAGCCTGATGCGCTTGCTTGATTTGTTAGAAAGCATCTGCCGTCGCGCAAGTTATTTGGCCTTATTGGCCGAGCATCCGCAAGCGATGAAATTGTTAGTTAAATTGTGCAGTAGTAGTCCATGGTTGACCAATTATTTGGTGCAGCACCCCATACTTTTGGATGAGCTTTTAGATACACGCACACTGTATGCAGCACCTGATTTTTCTAACTTACACGCAGGTTTACTCACTCGTCTGGCAGAAGCCGAAGCCGATTTAGAGCGCCAGATGGACGTATTTCGCCACTTTAAACACACCAATATTTTCCGCTTTGCCGCACAAGATATTAATGGTGAATTAAGCCCAGAAAAACTTTCAGATTATTTAAGTGAGCTGGCCGATTTGGTGATGCGTGTGAGTTTAGAAGCTATCTGGCCAAACGTGCGCGGTAAGCATTTAGATGTACCAAAATTCGCCGTTATTGGCTATGGCAAGCTAGGTGGAAAGGAGCTGGGCTACGCTTCTGATTTAGACATTATCTTCTTGTATGACGATGACTCGACAGATGCTGGCGAAATCTACGCGCGCTTTGCGCAACTCATCAATAACTGGTTTAACAGCTTAACCTCAGCAGGCTTGCTGTACGAAACTGATATTCAATTGCGCCCAGACGGCAATAGCGGCTTGCTAGTGAGCAGTGTGACTGCCTTCAAAGAATACCAAATGCAAAAAGCTTGGGTGTGGGAACACCAAGCCATTACGCGTGCGCGCTTTGTGGCAGGTGATAAAGAAATTGGCGAAGCTTTTGAAAAGATTCGCATCGAAGTAATGACGCAACAGCGTGACTTAAATAAACTGAAAGTAGAAGTGCAATCAATGCGCGAAAAAATGCGCTCTGCACAGCATATTGAAGCAACTATGTTTGACATTAAGCACAGCATAGGGGGCATTATCGATGTGGAATTTTTAGTGCAATATTTAGTGCTAGCACACGCCAAACAATACCCGCAACTCACAGGCAACATTGGCAACATCGGTTTGTTAAGATTGCTGGCTTCGCTCAATATCATCGACCAAGATTTAGCTGACAAGGTTGTGTTAGCCTACCGTGATTATCGACACACCCAGCATATGCTCAAGCTACAAGGTGCTGCGCATTTGAGGGTGGAGTTATCAACAGTTAGTGAGCATGCAGCTGCGGTGAAAGTTTTATGGAAAAAAGTTTTTGCAGATTAAGTGTTCATTAAGCTAAAAGGAATATGCCATGCGAGCCTCATGGATATTGGCTTTCAGAGTATTACTAACGAAGCGCTTTCAGCAAAGTGGCGTGGGCAACTAGTTACCCACGCTTCATAGACGCCCGCGTGGACAATCAGTTACCCACCCTGCAAAATTTCAAAACCCAATCATAGCGATGGCAAGCAATACCAAAAATTAATTCGCGAGCAAGGCTACATCACAGGCGTGTTAAAATGCTGGGCTATGAATGTGAATAAATCTGCAAACCTAATTCCTGTAGCATCAAACTCAGCTAACTCAGCTAACTTAGCGACTGCTTTGCAAAGCTGCATGTTGGCAGATCGCCATGCTTTACGGCGCAAGATGCGTGATGCGGCAGATTTGCAAAAGTTAAAAGATGAGAAATCTGTGGCTAAAGCACAGCGCTTGCTGGGTGAAGTTGCACAAAAGGTGCGCACTTCGCAGCAGAAGTTTGCTTCTCGATTAGCTGGTTTACCTAAGCCAGAGTACCCGCTTGAGCTGCCAGTGAGCGGTAAAAAAGATGAAATCGCGGAGGCAATTTCTAAAAACCAAGTGGTGATTATCTGCGGTGAAACGGGTTCTGGTAAAACCACACAAATTCCTAAAATCTGCCTTGAGCTTGGCCGAGGTGTGGCAGGCTTGATTGGTCACACACAACCACGTCGTATTGCTGCGCGTTCAGTAGCATCGCGTATCGCGCAAGAGCTAAAAAGCCCGTTAGGCGAGGTGGTAGGCTATAAGGTGCGCTTTAACGATAAGTTGTCAGAATCCAGCTATATCAAGCTGATGACCGATGGTATTCTACTTGCGGAAACGCAGGGCGATAAATTTCTCAATGCCTATGACACCATCATTATTGATGAGGCGCACGAGCGTAGCTTGAACATCGACTTTTTGTTGGGTTACCTCAAGCAGTTATTACCAAAGCGCCCAGATTTAAAAATTATTGTAACTTCTGCAACGATTGATGCGGAGCGTTTTTCAAATCACTTTGTAGGTGCGCCTATCATTGAAGTGTCGGGTCGCACATACCCAGTTGAAATCCGTTATCGTCCATTAGGTAAAGCTGGTTTCCGGGCTAGAGAAATAGCCGAAACTGAAAGTGCTCAGTTTGATTTAGAAGACGAGACTATCTTTGGAATTGCACGTAAAGCCAAAACAGAAGCACGCTGGTTGGAAGAGGATGACGAAGAGGAAGCCATAGAAGAGGCAATATTAGACGCAGCGGATGACTTGCTACGCCAAGGTGATGGCGATATTTTAGTATTTTTACCAGGTGAGCGTGAAATTCGCGATGTTGCCGATCATTTACGTAAATATCAAGGACGTTCAACGAAGTTAAAGCATATTGAAGTGCTACCTTTGTTCGCGCGGTTGAGCATAGAAGATCAGCAAAAGATATTCAAAAGTCATAGCTCGCGGCGCATTGTGTTGGCGACTAACGTGGCTGAAACGTCGCTCACCGTTCCAGGTATTAAATATGTTATTGATGCAGGACTGGCGCGGATGAACCGTTACAGCACACGAGCAAAAGTTGAGCAGTTGCAGATTGAAAAGATTAGCCAAGCGGCAGCAAAGCAACGCGCAGGCCGTTGTGGGCGAGTTTCAAGTGGTATTTGCGTGCGCTTGTATTCCGAAGAAGACTTTAACGGCCGCCCTGAATTTACTGAACCGGAAATTCTGCGTAGTTCGCTAGCTAGCGTGATTTTGCGCATGGCCGCGTTAAAGCTGGGCGATGTGACGGAGTTTCCGTTTATCGAAGCGCCATCGTCCCGCCTAGTGAGCGATGGGTACTTGTTGCTGCAAGAATTAGGCGCGGTAGATAACAAACGTCAAATTACTGAAATTGGCTTGCAGCTTGCGCGTCTACCACTTGACCCGCGAGTAGCGCGCATGATTTTAGCTGCTAAGCGTGAAGGCTGTTTGAATGAGATATTGATTATCGCTAGTGTGTTGAGCATACAAGACCCACGCGAACGCCCGATGGATAAGCGCGAAGCGGCAGATAACGCACATGCAAAATTTGCAGGGGAAGGCTCAGATTTTATGAGCTACCTCAAGCTTTGGGACTTTTTTGATGGTGCACTAAAAACCAAAAAATCAAACAAGGATTTGCTGAATCAGTGCCATAGTAATTTCTTATCATTTTTACGCTTAAAAGAATGGCGCGAGCTACATAGTCAAATTGTGAGCATTGTTGAAGAGCTTGACTTATTCACTTCTCCCCAAAAAGGCGAGGGAGCCAAAGAAGCTACTTATGAGCAAATACACCGCGCATTGCTTGCAGGTTTGCTCGGCAATATCGGTTTTAAAGATGGCGATAATGATGCTTATTCAGGTGCGCGTGGAATTCGTTTTTATGTGGCGCCTGGCTCATGTCTCAAAAAGACTCGTCCAAAATGGGTGATTGCTGCGGAGTTGGTGGATACCTCTAAGCTTTATGCACGTTGCGTGGCAAAAATAGAACCTGATTGGATTGAGCCACTAGCGCGAGGATTGACTGAAAGTCAGTATTCTGACCCGCGTTGGGATAGAAAAATGGGCATGGTGAATGCGTGGGAGCGCGTTTCTCTATATGGCTTAACAATTATTCCTAAGAGACGCGTGCATTACGGGCCAATCAACCCAAAAGAAGCGCGCGAGATATTCATTCGCGAAGCATTGGCGAGTAGTGAATTTGATACCAGAGCAGATTTTTTCACTGCAAATGAACGCTTAATCGCAGAAGTTGAAGAGTTGGAGCATAAAGCACGTCGCCAGGATGTGCTTGTGGATGAGCATCAGTTGTTTGCCTTTTATGATGCCAAAATACCTGCTGATATTTATCAAGCAGCAACTTTTGAAAAATGGCGTGAAACCGCAGAAAAAGAAAGTCCTAAATTACTTTATCTCACCCGTGATGATTTGATGCGTCATGGCGCGGATGCCATTACTGCAGTGCAGTTTCCTGAAATGATGATGTTGGATGGTGCTGAAACACATCTGAAATATCGCTTCGAGCCAGGCCACGTTCTGGATGGCGTCACGGCGACCATTCCGTTGGTCTTGTTGAATCAGCTAAATCCAACACAAACTGAATGGTTGGTTCCCGGCATGCTGCGTGAAAAGCTGACATATTTGATTAAAGCGTTACCTAAAACGTTCCGCCGTGTTTGCGTGCCTGTACCTGAGTTTGTGACTGTGTTTTTAGAGGAAGCTTCAAACCCACTATCGTCATTCCGACGAAGATCGGAATCTAGCGGCGTTGGTGCAAAGTCGTTGAGTTTGGATAAGGCACTAGTTTCCGACCTTCGTCGGAATGATGCTGATGGGTTAAATAAATTGGCGCTAATGGAAACTTTATCTGCTTATATTCAATATAAAACTACCTTAAAAACCTCAATAGATGATTGGGCTGAAGAAACACCTGCGCATTTATTAATGAATTTTAGTGTGGTAGATGATGCTGGACGTGAACTTGCTATGGGGCGAGACTGGAATGCCCTTAAAAAACAATTAGGCTCGGCCGCGCAACTCACTTTTAGAAACACCTCGCCAGACAGTGTTAAGGAGCTTGAGAAAACTGGTTTAAAACAGTGGGATTTTGGAGATTTACCGCATACCTTGAGTTTTGAGCGCGATAGCCTCAGGGTGACTGCTTACCCTGCATTAGAAGATGCTGAGGATAGTATCGCTATTAAATTGTTTGATACGGAGCGTGAAGCGACAATTAGTCATCGTCATGGGGTATGTCGATTGATGCGTTTTGAGTTGAAAGAGCAAATGAAGCAGCTGGAAAAAAACTTACCGAACTTCAATCAATATGCGCTAATTTTGCGTAGTGTCGTTTCCCCTGATGATTTGCGGGAAGATTTAATAGTTACCATTTCAGACCGTGCTTTCATCGGTGATGATGATTTACCACGTAACAATGCAGATTTTATGAAGTTAAAAGCAAGAGCGAGAACGCGTCTGCCCGCAGTCAGTCAGTCGGTTGCTAGGCAAACGCAGGCAATCGCTACGGAGTATCAACTACTGACGGTGCAACAAAGCAAAATGCCCGCTACAGTTAATCGTTTAAAGCGAGATGTAGAGCAACAAATTGGGTTGTTGGTTTATAAAAACTGTTTTAGTCAAACGCCGTGGGAGCAGTTGCAACATGTGCCGCGCTACCTTAAAGCCTTGCGCTTGCGTATTGAGAAGCAACCGACTAATCCCGATCGTGATGGTAAAAATGCCGCTAGTGTGGGTGCTTTGTGGCAAAAATGGCAAGATAAAATGAATGGGCTCAATCAGGCGCACCTTACTATTCCGCAAGATTTGCAAAATTATCGCTGGTTGATAGAAGAATTGCGAGTTTCATTATTTGCACAAGAGCTGAAAACGCCATTTCCAATCTCAATCAAGCGGTTAGAGAAAACTTGGACAGATATGGGTTATTAAGTATTCATGGAAACTATTCAGTCCGCCAATCGTCATTTTGAAGAGTTTTTACTAGGGCCACATTCACATGGCTTTCGCGGTGATTCGTTGATACGCATTCATATTAGCCGTAATACGCTGATTGCGATTATTTTTTCAATATTGGTGCATGTGCTTATTGTTTTTATAGCCCTACCCCAGATTCAGTTTGATAACACTTCAGCACCGCTACCAAGGTCATTGGAAGTAAGCTTGGCCCCACCAATTCCTCCTAAAGTGATAGAAACCGCGCCATTAGAAATCCCACTAGAAAAACCAGTACCTAAGGCAGTTAAATCTAAGCCTAAAGTTATGACACAAAAATCGAGTAAAAATACTAAACCATCCACCTTTTCGGTTCCTGATGTGATTTCGACAAAACAACCTTCGCCAGAAGTGTTGCCCCCCAAAGAAAGCAAACCAGTTGATGTGCCGACTGATATGGCTTCTTACGTTAAGGCGCAGCAAGCCAAGCGCAATGCGATGGAGGCTGATGCGGCCAAACAAAACTCAGAGGCCGTGGCGCGTGAACTTGGACCTAGTGCAGAGCAAGTTAGAGATGAAAGAATCAAAAATAATTTTAAGAATGGTACGAATGGTATATTTGAAATTACAAGCTTAAGTAGTCGGCATGCAGGATTTTCTTTTCGCGGTTGGACGGATGATTATAGCAATTCAAAACGCGAATCTTTTGAAGTTGAGGCGGCTACTGGTCAGGATGTGAGATTGGTGATGATTAGAAAAATGATTTCTCTTATTCGCCGGCATTATCAAGGTGATTTTAATTGGGAGTCACAACGTTTAGGCCGCACGATAGTTCTATCAGCTAGGCATGAAGACAGTGCTGGCCTAGAAGATTTTATGATGACAGAGTTTTTTGGAAGCAATTATAAACGTTTATAATTTTATAAGTTACGAAAGTACTACTTATGTCTTATATAAGATATAAAACATAAGATGAAATTTTAATGTTATTATTTAGTTGCTGATAATTTGTGTAATATTTTTTAGACTTTAGTTTAGAGCTCGGGAGATCAACATGGAAAGCGTAGTGATAGTTGCAGCAAAGAGAACTGCCGTAGGAAAGTTTGGCGGCGCATTTAATAATGTATCTGCGGTAGACTTAGGCGCAACAGTGATACGCAGTCTGCTAGAGGCGACTGGTGTGACTGGTGATCAGGTTGATGAAGTGGTCCTTGGTCAAGTGTTAACAGCAGGGGTGGGTCAAAATCCTGCTCGTCAATCTGTGATTAAGGCTGGCTTACCTAAAGAAGTGCCTGCCATGACCATCAACATGGTTTGTGGCTCTAGCCTTAAGGCGGTGATGTTAGGTGCGCAAGCGATTAAAAGTGGTGATGCTGAAATTGTGATTGCTGGCGGTCAGGAGAGTATGAGTACTTCACCGCATGTGCTCAATGGCTCCCGCAATGGACTACGTATGGGTGATGGCAAATTGATAGACAGTATGATTGTTGATGGTCTCTGGGATGTTTATAACGATTATCATATGGGTGTGACGGCAGAGAATGTTGCCAAAAAATATGATATCAGCCGACAAGAGCAAGATGAGTTTGCTTGCGCTTCACAAAATAAGGCTGAAGCAGCACAAAAAGCAGGTAAGTTTTCTGACGAAATTGTGCCTTACACAATCAAAAGTAAAAAAGGCGACACCGTCGTGGATGCCGACGAATATCCACGTCATGGCACAACGATAGAAATGCTTGCAGGCTTACGCCCAGCATTCGATAAAGAAGGCACTGTTACCGCAGGCAATGCTTCTGGCATTAACGATGGTGCGGCTATGGTGATGTTAATGTCAGCTAATAAAGCTAAATCGCTCGGTTTGAAGCCACTTGCCACCATTAAATCTTATGCGTCTACTGGAATTGATCCAAGCATCATGGGCATAGGCCCTATTTCTGCCAGTAAACGGTGTTTGGAAATTGCAGGTTGGGCTGTAGGTGATTTAGATTTGCTCGAAATCAACGAAGCTTTTGCAGCACAAGCAATTGCCGTCAATAAAGATATGAGCTGGGATACAGCCAAAGTTAACGTGAATGGTGGTGCTATCGCGATTGGACATCCAATTGGTGCAAGTGGTGCACGTGTATTAGTGTCACTGCTACATGAAATGCAACGTCGTGATGCGAAAAAAGGTCTGACTTCTCTTTGTATAGGCGGCGGTATGGGCGTAGCACTGGCCGTTGAAAGATAGAACCGAAGTCACGTAAGCAAAAAACCAAGACGAAAATTAAGCTATTTTTTTATGGCTAAAAATTTATTACAAAATTTGAATTTCAGGAGAGAAACATGACTAAACGTATAGCATTAGTAACAGGCGGCACAGGCGGTATCGGCAGTTGTATTTGCAGACAACTGGCATCAGATGGTTTTACGGTAGTAGCGAATTACATAGCGCCAGAAGAAGAAAAAGCTCAAGCTTGGTTGGTTGCGGAGCGTGCGGCAGGTAGAGATATGCATATTGCTATGGGTGACGTATCTAATTATGAATCATGTGTTGCGATGATGGCAAAAGTTAAAGCTGAAGTGGGTACTGTAAGTGTATTAGTGAATAACGCAGGTATTACCAAAGATGGCATGTTTAAGAAAATGCCACTAGAAAACTGGATGGACGTTCTTAATATTAATCTCAACAGCGTTTTTAATGTGACACGCCAAGTGGTGGATGATATGTTGGCGGCAGGTTGGGGTCGTGTGATTAACATGTCTTCTATAAACGGACAAAAAGGGCAGTTTGGCCAAGCTAATTACTCTGCAGCAAAAGCAGGTATGCATGGTTTTACTAAGGCGCTAGCGCAAGAAACGGCTGCAAAAGGGATTACTGTAAATACCATTTCACCTGGATATATCGGTACTGAAATGGTCATGGCTATCAAGCAAGAAGTCCGGGACCAAATTGTTTCTGGTATTCCAGTTGGTCGTTTAGGTAAGCCAGAAGAAATCGCAAAGTTGGTTTCGTATTTGGCTTCTGAAGATGCTGCTTTCATCACCGGGGCTAATATCGCTATTAATGGCGGTCAACATATGTGTTAATTGATCGTGTAGTCAAGCTTATTGGTGACTAGGTAATAACTAAAAGCCCCGCAGTTCATTTTGTGGGGCTTTTAGTTTTTGGGAAATAACTAATGTGTCAAGATTTAGTCGGCTTATTAACGGGTGTTTTCGTTGCACTTGCTTTTTTAGCAGCTACAGGTTTAGTAGCTACTTTAGGCATTAAAGTAGCTTTAACAGCTTCCGGCTCAGCTAGTTTTTCTGTCATTTTAGCAGGTGCATCTTTAACCTGAGTAGTCTTAACTGGAACTGGAGTATCCCGCTGTATTAACCATTTAGAAATAGCAGGTGCTAATTCTTTTTGTGAGCGTGAACCAACAAATACGCCAATGTGACCACCTTGGAACTCATACAAAGTTTTATCTTTGGAGCCAACTAAGTCATTAAATGGCTTGGTGGCGGCAGGCGGAACGAGATGGTCAGCAGAAGCATATATGTTCAAAATAGGCATGGTGATTTTGCCTAAATCAACAGATTTTCCACCTAGTTTAAGTTTGCCTTTGACTAATTTGTTACCCTGGTAACAGTCTTTAACAAACTGACGTAAGCATTCACCTGCTTGGCCTGGACTGTCAAAAATCCATTTTTCCATACGTAGGAAGTTAAGTAATTTTTCCTTATCTTCCATCACGTCCAGCATATCAATATATTTTTTGATATTCAAATTGAATGGCATTAACATCAGAAATCCATCGTTTAGAATATTACCTGGAACTACTCCATAAGCATCAACTAATGCATCAACGTCCATTGTTTTCGACCAGTTGAATAGCAGGCCATCATTAGTCGAGAAATCAAATGGCGCAACGAGTGTAATCAGGTTTTGTACTTTTTCTGGATGCAACGCTGAATAAATCGCTGAGAATGTACCGCCCTGACAAACGCCCATTAGACTTACTTTCTCGCTTTTTGCATTTTTACGAACAGCTTCTACACAATTGTCGATATAGCCATTGATATAGTCATCCATACTTAAGTAGCGGTCAGACTGCGTTGGGTAACCCCAATCAATAATGTATACATCTAGGCCTAGTTTAAGTAGGTTGCGAATAAAGCTACGGTCCGGCTGAATATCCAACATATAAGGACGGTTAACCAGTGCATAGACTACTAAAACTGGAACGCCACAAGCTTTATCAGTTTCTGGTTTGTAGCGATAGAGTTTGAGCTTATCTTCTTCGTAGATTAAATGTTTGGTCGCTGTGCCCACGTCAATTTCTTCAATGTCAGTAAGTAATTCAACGCCTTTCATGAGTTTGCTATTGAATTCGCCTAAATGCTTCATAGTTAATTTAGCATCAATATTTGAGAACGGATTGATCATGACTGTTATTCCTTAGTTTTCGATGCTGAAATTTTCAATTCTTGAATTTGTGATTCCATGCTTTTTAATTGTTTGCGTAAATCGTAGACTAATTTATAAACTTCATCCATTTCAGAACGGCGCGCGATAGGAAAACCCGCAAGTTCATTTTCAACAATTTCGTTGTAAAGTTTGCGAGCTTCGAAGCCTGCTTCTGTCATTGCATTACGTTTTTGTGAGAATGCTTTCGTTTGAAATAGTTTATTAAAGGTTTTTTCATTAGTATCAATCCACAATGCAAAAAACTCGTCAAATTTCTCGAACTTTTCACCAGCTTCCAATTTTTCCGCAAGTGTTTTAACCACAGCCTGCATGGCATCTTGACCTGTCATGTGCATCATTTTTTGGTATTCAATATTGTTGGCTGCAAAGTTAGACATTGCTTTAGCACATTTCGTCATTAATTCCATTTTTTCACGGTCTTTACCTACTGCTGGTGTGCTGAATATCTTGCCTGTGGTGTTTTCAAACATGGCGTACGCTGCTTGCATCTGTAAAACTAAAGCTTCTGGTTGAAAATCATTATGTGTGAAATTGCTAGACCGTGATTTTGCTGCATCAACCCAAGGTTTGCCAAATTGTTGGTAAGTATCAGCATATTGAGCGGTTTGCTTTTGCAATTGGTTCATTGCGTCAAGATCAAAGCTAAACAACTTGTCAAACAGTTGCTTAATTTTAGCTGGATCTGTTAAGTCAGTGTAATTGTTTGGGTCAATCGTCTTGTTTTTAATTGCATTTAGCATTGGTTGCCATAGTTCATATAGCTTCTGCATCGCTTCATTACCATATAGCGTTTTACTAAAAGTATCTTTGGTTAAATTAGCATCTGCACCCATTGGGAACGCTTGAAATGCCGATTTAGCCCAGTTTGTAAAAGGGTTATCCAATGTTGCGCCACTATTAGGGAAAAACGACTGCATTTGAAGTGCTTGATCGCGCAGAGAAGAAAAAGCTTGTTGTTGTGTTTTTATCCAGCTGTCAAAGTAATCATTAGGGATTTCCACTATCATTCCTTTTTTATCTCACCCAGTAGTCTAGGTGCTTGTTATTAAGTAAGAACTCCCGTTGGAGACCGAGGGGTCTTCAACGGTAAGTAACTTAAACTAGGTGGTTTTTATTTAGCTTTTGTTTTAGCAGGATTAGCAATATCAATGAAGCTTTTTAAAACTTCACGACTAATTTCTAATTGCTTCTCATAGGCGCTAATACAATTCTCCTGAACTTTAAGAGCTTCTTCAGTTGCGCTTTGTGAGTTGCTTGCGACTGTGCTGAACCAAGTATTAAATTGATTCAATGCTTCTTTAGTTTGCGGTGTTTCTGGTAAACCAGGAATGCTAGTGAATGCAGCATGTGTTTTACCGATAGCATCCATCCACTGAACTCGTAAATCTTTTTGAGCGTTTAGAAGATTGTTAAACACTTGTTTCTGTGTTGAAGTTAAAGCATCAAAATACTCAAGTTGTTTGTCTATCATTTTATTTCCTTTCAAAGTTTAAAAAAAATTACTCGCCTTTGGTGGGCGAAGATTGCTTTAGTACATCAAAAAAACTCTTTGTAACTTCACGACTCATTTCCAATTGTTTGTCAACAACCTCTTGCCATGCCTGTTGGGCTTTAGCACTATTTTCTGCTATAAAGCGCTGTTGTAATTCGCGAATGGTGTCGGTTAATAGTTGGTTCTCAGCTTTAAGGCTTGCATATTGCTTCATTAACTCGTCGTACTTTGCTTGAGGAACAAAACCTAACGTTTGGTAGAAATCTGCCATACGCTCCATCATTTTGTCTACCCCTGGAAACGATTGTGATTCTGAGGAAATTCCCCAAAACTTGTTTGCGGCTTCCATGCCCTGTTGCTGTGCAATTTTCAAAAACTCATTTGCACCTTGTTTAAACATTGGATTAGAAAACATTTCTATCATCATGCGCATTTGTTGGTCTGTTATCATGGCTAACTTCCTTTATTAATTTGCTTGTTTTGGTTTAGATGTTCGATCTAAATTCACATCATCAGTCACTGGTCCGGAACTGCTAGGTGACCAAATTTGCCAAGGATTACTCATCATCTTAAACATGTCTGCATCTTTCATCGCACCAAACTGTTTAAGCCACGAACCCAGCATGCCAAAGTAATTTTTCAAATCCCAGCCTGAGGTAAGCATAAATGGCAGAGACCTGTTGAGGTCACGGATATACGACCTCACAACGTATGCAACGTTGATATCTGGGTCGCCAAAAGCTTCTAAATGAGCTTTAAGTTTTTCGTATTCTTCTTCGTCTAACCTGATAGTGATAGGTTTAAGTGCCATTGTTATTCCAATTAATGTTTCTAAAGTATTCTTATTGTATTACAAAAGTAATACTTGTCAACAACAAATAGAAATATTTTTCTAAATAATTTAAATATTTATAACTCACTGAACTTGAATGTTGTAATTATTGTCATTTGATAATTCTTACAAGCAAATATTATTAAGACAAAATCTGATTAGTATGTCAGTATACATTTAAACTTATATCTTATATCTTATATCTTATATCTTATATCTTATATCTTATATCTTATATCTTATATCTTATATCTTATATCTTATATCTTATATAAGATATTGCAAAAGCAAAAGCAAAAGCAAAAGCAAAAGCAAAAGCAAAAGCAAAAGCAAAAGCAAAAGCAAAAGCAAAAGCAAAAGCAAAAGCAAAAGCAAAAGCAAAAGCAAAATCATTGTTAGTCATCAATAAATAAGGCTAAGTGTAAGTATTGATTTCTTTAGTATTAGTCAAATAAATAAATTCTTATGCGCTAATATAGTGCTTACTGTTAAATTATAAAAAGATAGAAAATCATGAGTCAGCATCATCTCAAGCCATTGTTCTCACCTAATTCTGTGGCCGTATTTGGCGCGAGCAATAATATTGATACTGTCGGGCAAATTGTCTTTCTAAATATGCTTAAAAGCGGATTTAAGGGCAAGCTTTACCCAATAAATATCAGTGATTCAGAAATTCAGGGTTGTAAGGCGTATTCATCAATTTCAGATATTTCGGCGCCAATTGAATTGGCTGTGATTGCTACGCCCCCAGAGTCGATGTTAGCTATTATTGAGGACTGTGGAAAACACAATGTGAAGGCGGCTGTAATCATTACAGCTGGATTTGGAGAAACTGGGTCTGCAAGTAAAGCCTTGGAGATTGCCTTACTAGAAATTGCTCAGCATTATGGCATTCGACTTATTGGCCCGAATTGTTTGGGTGTGATGCGGCCAGACATTGGACTCAATGCTACTTTCAATAATGGCAGTGCAATAGCAGGTAACATAGCTTTTATTTCACAGTCTGGTGCATTGTGCAGTGCTATTTTGGATTGGGCAAAATGCAACGATGTAGGATTTTCCAGTGTGATATCTTTAGGAGATGCATTGGATGTGGATTTTGGTGAGATTCTCGATTACTTAATCTCGGATTCAAAAACTCATAGCATCCTGTTATATATAGAAAGCATTCACAACGCTAGAAGTTTTATGAGTGCAATTCGTGCAGCAGCACGTATTAAACCCGTTATTTTAGTTAAAGTGGGTCGTCATGCAGGCGCTTCAAAAGAAGCAATATCGCAGACCGCTTTGATCCCAGGATCAGATGATGCTTTTGATGCGGCTGTTCGCCGAGCTGGAGTAGTTCGCGTTCAAACTGTTAACCAACTGTTTTCCGCTGCTAAAGTACTTTCTTATGGTTCTGTTCCAACTGGCAAGCGACTGGCAATTGTCACCAATGGTGGCGGACCAGGCATCATGGCGACAGACTGCGCGATTGATTTAGGTTTGACTATAGCTACTTTATCAGATATTACTATCGAAAAGCTGAATCAGACACTACCTAGTAATTGGTCACATGGTAATCCTGTAGATATCATTGGTGATGCGCAGGCAGACCGTTATCAGCAGGCAATAAAAGCATGTCTAGAAGATCTTGATGTCGATGGTGTTTTGGCGATATTAACGCCGCAAGCTATGACTAAGCCACTTCAAGTTGCCGAAGTCGTGATAGAACTTGCTAACCAATATCACAAACCCTTACTCACTGCTTGGATGGGGGAGGAGCAAGTTGATGAATCTAGGACTTTATTTAATCGTGCAAAAAAACCTAGCTTTAGAACACCTGAAGAAGCTGTTGAGATTTTCTCTTTTCTAGCGGCATATCATGAAAACCAAAAACTTTTAATGCAAGTACCCGGGCCACTTTCTCACCATAGTGAGCCTGATGTAGAAAGTGCACACATGATTATTGAAGGTGCTTTGCAGGATAAGCGTAAAATTTTAGGTGAAATGGAATCAAAAGCATTGCTGTCAGCTTTTCATATTCCAGTCGCGCAGACGATGGTTGCCCGATCAGCCAATGAGGCATTGTTGATTGCTCAACAATTGGGCTTTCCAGTAGCGATGAAAATTAATTCACCTGATATCACGCATAAATCAGATGTGGGTGGTGTCGCACTTAATCTTGCCAGTGCACTGGAAGTTCGCACGGCTTATCATGAAATAATCGAGAGAGTGTCACGTAGTCGTCCAAAAGCGCACATTAACGGTATATCAATACAACCTATGATCGTAAAACCGAATGGGCGTGAGCTGATGATAGGCGTCACTAATGACCCAGTTTTTGGCCCTGTGATTACATTTGGAGCAGGTGGCACAACAGTAGAAATTATCGCGGATAAGTCTGTAGCGCTACCGCCACTTAATGCTTTTTTGGTCAAAGATCTTATCCAAGCCACACATGTAGCCAAAATGTTGGGTACTTTTCGTAATATGCCTCCTGTCAATATGGATGCCTTAGAATGTCTATTGCTTCGCGTATCTGAAATGGTTTGTGAATTACCGATGTTGATGGAAATGGATATCAATCCATTGATACTAGATGAAAACGGGATATTAGCTGCAGATGCGCGAATAGTGCTTGGCACACGCAGTGCTAGCTCTGATCGTTATGCGCACATGGCGATTTATCCATATCCTACACATTTAGTTAGTCATTGGCAGTTAGCAGATGGATCCAATATTGTTATTCGGCCGATTCGCCCAGAAGATGTATGGATGGTGAAGGACTTCGTACGAAATTTATCTGAGGAGTCACGCTATTTTAGATTTATGAAGAGCGTTGAGGAATTGAGCGTATCAATGCTTGTGCGTTTCACACAAATTGACTATAGCCGTGAAATGGCGCTTATCGCGGTCAATGAAGAGCAAGAGAAAGAGGTTGAATTAGGCGTTGCACGTTATGCAATTAATCCCGATGGCGAAAGTTGTGAGTTTGCTCTTGTCGTGGCCGATACAATGAGAGGTAAGGGGCTTGCTCAAAAATTAATTGAAGCATTGATGGATATTGCACGTACTAAGGGATTGAAAAGTATTGAAGGAGAAGTGCTTAAAAATAATGCCAGCATGCTAAAATTGATGAGGCGTTTAGGATTCATTGTCTCAACTAATCTAGAAGACAGTAACATCAAAAACGTGCATAAAAAACTGTAGCCTAATAATATGCATACTGCTTACATCACACATTTAGAATTTCTCAAGCATGACATGGGGGTGGATCATCCGGAATGTCCCGCGCGCATTTATGCTGTAAATGACCAACTTATTGCCTCGGGTTTGCTTGATCATCTTAGTCATTATGAAGCGCCTAAAGCTAGTAAAGAACACCTGAAATCGGTGCATGTGGAAGAGTATATTGAATGGGTGTTTAGCCAATCTCCAGACTCAGGACTCATTGATCTTGATGGAGACACTTCCATGAACCCTTACACGCTAGATGCTGCTTTATATGCAGCAGGTGCTGCTGTGATGGGTGTTGATTTGGTTATGTCAAAGCAAGTAAGTAATGCTTTTTGTAATGTTCGCCCTCCAGGCCATCATGCGAAAAGAGCCGGTGCTTCTGGTTTTTGTATTTTTAATAATGTTGCTGTAGCCGCTGCATATGCCCTTGAGCATTATGGATTGGAGCGTGTAGCTATAGCAGACTTTGATGTGCATCATGCAGATGGCACCGAGGATATTTTTCATGATGACCCACGCGTGATGTTGTGCTCCACTTTTCAGCATCCGTATTACCCATATTGTGGGGCAGATACTAGTAATGACCATATCATTAATGTGCCTCTAGCTGCTGGTAGCTCTGGTGAACAATTTCGAAATGCTGTTACAGAAAAATGGTTGCCAGCGCTTGAGCGCTTTCAGCCTCAGATGTTATTTATTTCTGCAGGATTTGATGCGCATTGGGAAGATGATATGGGCGGTTTAGCCTTACGAGAGAATGATTATTTTTGGGTGACAGAAATACTCAAAATAATTGCTAAACAACACGCTGAAAGTCGCATAGTTTCTGTAATGGAAGGCGGATATTCTTTACATGCTTTGGGGCGTAGCGTGATGGCGCACATTAAAAGTCTCAGTGATCTGTGAACGATTTCTAGTCTAGTCAGTGCTGAATACTGTTTGCTAAAAAATTCAATTAATCCCATTTTCATTCAAGTCAAATATATTTTTTCTAAATACTTAACAATTCGCTAAATCTATTCGGCAAACTGCCGTTAAGAATTTATGTTGGAATGTATTAGGAAATTGATTAATTAAAAGTTTTTGCTTTATTTGTCAACTATTCCTTCTTTTGAGTATATGGGAGAATTGAAATGGATATTCAAGGCGTAAGTAATGTAGTATCTAGCTCGCCAGTCATGGTTAAGGCGCCTGTTGAGCGAACGTTTGTCGCACAGACTCCAAGCACACCCTTGGTTAAACAAGTAAAACAGGCTTCGGCTAAAGAGGTTGATGACTCTATTGCTAATATAAATCAGAATCTTAAAAAGAATGACGTCAATTTAGATTTTAGTATAGATAAAGCCAGTCGTATTGCCGTGGTGAAAGTAACAGACTCTGTTACGGGTGACGTTATTATGCAATTTCCAAGTAAGGCAGTTTTGTCGGTTTCAGAAGCTATATCAAGTAAGCAATCTGGGGCTTTTTTGAAAGATAGCGCGTAATAATTATAATGAACGAATGACCATACTATCCAATTTACTGAACACTAATAATTTACTTCCACATGGTTTTTGCATCAGTTGGACTCCAAGTTTACTTTGGACTTACGTCATTTCTGATGCCTTTATCATGCTTGCCTATTACTCAATTCCTATTACTTTAGCGTATTTTATTTGGCGTAGAAAAGATTTAGAATTTCGTTGGATTTTTATATTATTCGGGGCTTTTATTTTAGCCTGTGGCACGACACACTTACTTGGTATTATTACTTTATGGTACCCAATCTACTGGTTAGATGCTGGTATGAAAGGCATCACCGCTTTCATTTCAGTGAGTACTGCAGTCGCGCTAGTTTGGCTAGTGCCTAAGGCGCTCAAATTACCATCTCCAGCTCAGCTCGATCAAGAAGTAAAGAATCGTTTGAATGCATTTGAAGCCCTAAAAGTAGCACAAGCATCATTGGTTAATGCTAACGAAGCACTTGAAAATCGTGTAAATGAACGCACCCAAACGCTGAATTTGCAAAAAAATCTTTACGAGATGTTATCGCAAACTAATCATGCGATTGTTCGCATTCGAAATCAGGATGAATTATTTCAAGAGATATGTCGGATTGTCGTTGATATTGGAAAATTCAATTTTGTTTGGGTGGGTATGTTTGATCCAAACAGTGATGAGGTGTTGCCTGCATACCGCTATGGAAATGACTTTGGTTATATTGATAATTTACATATCAATTTAAGAGACGCAGTACTTGGACCAACTGCTAAAGTGCATATTACAGGTGAACCCATTGTTACTAATAACTTTCTGAGTAATGTCAATACCATTCCATGGCATTCTGCCGCAAAGCTTGCTGGAGTAAAAGCATCTGGTGTGTTTCCAATTAAATTGAATGGAAAAGTGATAGGCTCGATTAATTTATATTCCAGCGAGGCAGACTATTTTACAGATAATCTGCTGCCTACGTTGATTGAAATGGCAGATGATGTTTCCTTCGCACTAGAGAACTTTTCCAAAGAAGATATGCGGATGCGTCAGGCTGAAATATTGAATGATTTGAACCGTGACTTCGCATCATTTTTAGAGGTGTCGACTGACTTTATTTACTTTAAGGACATAGACAATCGATTCCGCTTTTGTAGTCGCACGCTGGCAGAAATGACTGGTCGCGCTGATTGGCATGACATGATAGGAAAAGATGATTTTGATGTTTTTCCTGAAGAAACGGCAAAAATTTATCGTGCAGAAGAAGCGGTTATTTTTAATGAAGGTCTTTCAGTTATCAATAAAGTTAATCCATACTTCGATGCACAGGGCAAAAAGGGTTGGGTTGAGACCAATAAATGGCCCTTGTTTGATGTGACAGGTAAAGTGACTGGCCTGTTTGGTATCAGTCGAGATATTACTGAACATAAGAGAATGGAAGAGGAGCTGAAAGCTTCTGCAGAACAATTTAGAGGGTTGGTTGAGCAGGCAATCGCAGGCATATACATTATTCAAGATGGAGTCTTCGTTTATAGTAATCATCGTTTTGCTGAAATTTTTGGTTTCGCCTCTAGTGTTGAGATAATTGGACTTAATCCAATGTTGATTGTAGATGAGAGAGACCGCAGTCTAGTATCTGAAAACATTCGCATTCGTGCTGTAGATGAGGAAAATGATATTAATTACACATTCTCTGCTTTGCGTAAAGATGGTTCTAAAATAGATGTTGGTGTACATGGCGCGCAAGCAAGTTATCGTGGTCGGCCAGCTGTAATTGGCTTGCTACAAGACATTTCTGAGAAAAAACGCGATGAGGATAAAATTCAGCATTACATTGCGCAACTTCAAGATGCATTCATGAATACAGTAGAAGTTGCTATGAATTTAAGTGAAATGCGCGACCCCTACACTGCTGGGCACGAAAGGCGCGTCGCAGAAATAGCTGTTGCAATTAGTGCGGAACTTGGTTTTGACTTACATCGTCAGCAAGGTATAAGAGTTGCGGGTTACCTGCATGACATTGGCAAAATCACCATTCCAGCAGAAATCCTGTCTAAACCCGGAAAACTTAGTGCTATTGAATATAGCTTGATTAAAGGCCACGCGCAGGCAAGTTATGATGCATTGAAAGGCGTGGATTTCCCATGGCCTGTGGCACAAGTAGCTTTGCAACATCATGAGCGGATTGATGGCACAGGCTATCCGCAAGGTTTAAAAGGCGAAGGAATTATTATAGAAGCGCGTATTCTAGCTGTCGCAGATGTAGTGGAAGCGATGTCTTCACACCGGCCATATCGTGCAGGTTTAGGTATAGAGGCAGCAATGGCAGAGATTGTTCGAGGACGTGGCACGATTTTCGATGCTGCTGTAGTGGATGCTTGTGTGAGATTATTTAAAGATAAGGGTTGTGTATTACCAAGTTGATAGGCTTTCTATTCATTTAGTTAAAATTGCATCAGTGCTTTTCGAATTTCTAGCTCATCCAAGCCTTTACCAATAATTACAATGCGTGATTGTGGTTCGTCTTCAGTCCAGCCTTCAAGTAGCATAGGAGGGTAGGGCGTAAAATGCACGGCGTGAATTGCCAATGGTACTAATTGGTCAGTTGCATGAATAATACCTTTTAAGCGCAATAAGTTTTTACCATAAGTTTGGCAAAACCATAACAAATGCGGCTTGAGTTGTGCCCAGTTGAGTGGGCTGGGCATTACGACAGTAAAGCTGACGATATCATCATGCGTTTTTTGTGACGTATTCCCGGGTAAGGTACCTTTGGGTTGTGATTTTTTGAGTGGCGCGCGCAACCAGCGCTGAGGCTCGGGTTGCTTAGTTGCTATGTCAAATAACCCCACATCAACTACAAATGCTGGGTCTAGTTCGCCATACGTTATGTTGTGTTGCGTAGCGCCTGTGTTGATGGTGGTCAGTTTTTCTTTTAATGCGTTGATTTGCTCAGGTCTTGCCAAATCGGTTTTGGTTAAAATCAATACATCTGCTACAGCAGCTTGCTTTAAAGCTTCTGTATTAGCCTCAAGTTGCTGTAAACCATAAATGCTGTCTATTGTCACTATTACCGCATCTAAACGATATACAGATTCAATAACAGGCTCGTTTAAGAGATTAGCCAAGATTGGGCCTGGGTCTGCTATACCAGTCGTTTCAATGATAAGACGGTTAAATTGGGGGATTGCTTGAAGTGCGCGCTTAAAAAACAAATCGCGCATGGTATCTGCCAACTCGTTTTTTAGTGTACAGCACAAGCAACCAGAACTTAGCAGAACCGTGTTGTCAGCAATATGTGCATTTTCAATAGTTTGTGACAGATTGCTATTTGCAAGAACTTGGTCTAGCCCAGCATCTCCTAACTCATTGATGATGATTGCTGTGTCACGCATGGCAGAGTGATGTAATAGTTTGTTCAGCAGCGTAGTTTTGCCACTGCCTAAAAAACCAGTGAGTAGCGTGACGGGTATACGTTTATCCATAAGTAATTTACTAACAATATTTTAATTAGTCACTATTTTATATAGCATTTAAGCGAATATGCTAATACAAGGTAAAATGACAGTAAGTAAATTTAAAATCCACGTATCAAAAGCACTGTATTGAAAGAAATGAATGAATGTATTTTTTGAAGAGGACGGCAGTTTTAAAGTAGCCTCAATCATGACTGAGGTGCAGGGTTCTATGCAAATAGAATCGGCCAGTGGCAAGCGGAGTAAAGTTAAAACTAGCCATGTTTTACTGCGTTTTGAAGCGCCATTGGCAGGCTTTATGGATGCGGCAAATCTTGAGGCCGACACCTTGGATGTAGATTTTCTGTGGGAATGTTGCAATGAAATTAGTTTTAAAGGTGAGCCTGACGGTGAATTTGGTTTTGAAGAATTTGCGAATGAATATTATGGTCGAAAACCATCGCCAAAAGAAGCCGCTGCTATCGCTATTAAATTACATTGCGCACCTGTGTATTTTAATCGCAAAGGTAAAGGTCGCTATAAAGCCGCCCCAGCTGAAATATTAAAAGCCGCCCTTGCTGGTTTAGAAAAGAAGCGTTTGCTTGCGGAAAAAATGGCATATTTTGTTGCGCAACTTAAATCGCACCGCATGCCTGAAGAGTTGATGCTGAAGTTGGATATGTTGCTATATGAACCAGATAAAAATTCTTTTGAGTACAAAACATTAGATGCCGCTGCTCACGATACGCATTTAAGTCATCTTAAGTTATTACAAGCCTGCGGCGCGATTCCCTCAGCACATGATTTTCACATAGGTGCTTTTTTACGTGAGCATTTTGCCAAGGGGGTTGATTTTTCTTCTGAAGAAATTTCAATGATCCCTGATGATTTACCCTTAGCTGATGCTGAAGCCTTTAGTATCGATGACAGTACAACTACTGAAATCGATGATGCATTTTCTATCGTACAACTAGAGGATGGTATTACTCGTGTAGGCATTCACATTGCGGCACCCGCACTTGGTATTATCACAGACAGCCCCCTTGATAAAATAGTCATGCGTCGTTTGTCTACCATTTACATGCCAGGTAACAAGATCACTATGTTGCCAGAAGCTGCAATAAGGCCATTTAGCTTAGATGCTGGGCAGATTAAGCCAGTATTGTCGCTTTATTTGCATGTGAATTCAGACTTAGTGATTATTCAGCGTGATACTAAAGTTGAGCTAATTAAAATAATCGATAATCTGCGACATGACTCATTAGAACCATTGTTTAATGAAGAAACATTACAAGCTGATAGTGGTCATCCTTATTGGGCAAAGCTTTTATATTTGTTTCATTTAGCCGAGTCATTGGAAAAAGCACGTGGTAAACATGACCCGAATCAGCCACCTAAAATTGACTACAATTTTTATGTAGAAAATGGCATTGTTAGTATTGTCGGCCGCCGTCGTGGTTCACCGATGGATAAGTTAGTCGCCGAACTCATGATTGAGGCCAATAATCAGTGGGGTGCTTTACTGGCTGTGCATCAAATCCCTGGGCTTTACCGAGCGCAGGCCGGTGGCAAAGTATATATGACGACCAAAGCTGAACCGCATCAAGGCCTTGGTGTGGCGCAGTATGCATGGAGTACTTCACCATTAAGACGTGCTGTAGACTTAATCAACCAGCGCCAAATCATTAGTGTCGTGCAAAATACAACACCTAGCTATCTACCTAATAGCGATGCATTGACGATGCATATGCGCAATTTCGAGTCTACATATCATGCCTATAGCGACTTTCAAACGCGCATGGAGCGTTTTTGGTGTTTACAATATGTAATTCAAGAAAAACTTACAGAAGTGCATGCTACTGTTTGGCGTGAAAATTTAGTGCGCTTAGATAATCCACCCTATATGACCAAAGTGTACGGTATGCCTGAACTTAAGCCTGGTACGCGGGTGAACTTGCAAGTGCAAGAAGTAGATACATTAATGATGGAGCTACGCACTAAGTTTATTGGCGTGCTTGCTGATGAGCCAGTTTCTACAAATATTTTGATGATTGAAGATGATGATGTTTTTTTGGATGATCAAGGCCAAATTGATGAACTTAAAGTTGAAGAAGTCATTGCTGATAAGGAAAACCAAGAGGCGGTTGTTTAATGTTTCGAATGGCCAAACATTTGATGAAGGTGGTATTGGGGGAAGATGCCGTTGATGTGAGCGAATCTGATGGTGTACGATCATTACATTTAGGTTCTGTCACCGTTCAAAGTGCCATGCGTATTCGTGACCCATTTGCGCTTGAACTTACTTATACACGCGGCATTATGTGTTTTTTATTGTTTAACCCAGATATTAAACAGGTACTAGCAATTGGGCTGGGTGGTGGTTCTTTGGCTAAATATATTCATGCTTACTGCCCTCACATTTCAAGTAAAGTCATTGAACTTAATCCTAAAATTATCCAAGTAGCACATAGTCAGTTTTATGTACCTGAAAATGATGCCCGCTTAGAAGTAATTGAAGGTGATGGTTTGCTTTACTTAGCCAAGATTAGCATAGCTAAAAGCATTGATAAAACCGATGTGCTTATTATTGATGCATTTGATAGCAATGGCATCCCACCTGATTTTTGTAGCCAAGATTTTTTTGATCAATGTGCAAATTCTTTAAAAAATGAGGGTATATTCGCGATTAACCTGTGGGGTAGCGATAAAAAGTTTGAAGTTTATTTGCAACGCATCGAACAGAGCTTTGATGGTTTGGTCTTAACCTTACCAACGGGGAAACCAGGTAATATTGTCGTTTTCGGCTTTAAGCGCGAACCAGTTGATTTACGACTGGCAAGTTTACGAGGTCGTGCGAAAGCACTTGAGCAATCTCATAGAATTGAGTTTTTACAGTTTATTGAAAAATTAGCAGAACATAATCCAAGTAGTAGCAATAGGTTGTTTATGATTAAAAATGTATTAAACCTATCTATTTAGCGTTTCCATACTTAACGAATAGCGATTCACAACAACCATGATACCAAACCGATACTTCGCAACTTGCCCACGTGGTTTAGAACAGCTCTTAGCTGATGAACTCATAACAGTGAGTGCCAAATCCATAAAACTCACAGATGGCGGGGTAAGCTTTGATGGCGATTGGGCCGTATGTTATGCGGCAAATTTGTACTCACGCATTGCTACCCGAATTTTATGGCAAGTGGCACGTGGTAAATATTTGGATGAAGAAGATTTGTTTGAAGCGGCCTACAAGTTAAATTGGTCGCAGTGGTTCGATGTGAAATATGATTTTATGGTCAAAGTTACGGGCGTAAAATGCCCACTAAAAAGCCTTGAATTTGCCACTTTAAAAATCAAAGATGCCGTCTGTGATAAATTTAGGCAAGTGGTTGGAAGTCGCCCTTATATCGATACAAAAACCCCCGCTGTTCGCATTCATGCATATTTGGCTGCTGATGAGTATCAATTTTACCTGGACACATCTGGTGCGGCTTTGTATCAGCGAGGAAATCGTGGGGCGAGTATAGAAGCACCATTGCGAGAAAATCTAGCGGCAGGGATTTTAAAGCTTTCAGGCTGGCAAGTAGGGCAACCGCTATTAGACCCAATGTGCGGTAGCGGTACATTTTTATTAGAAGCGGCGATGGTTGCATTAGATATTGCTCCGGGACATAAAAGAAGTTTTGGTTTTGAGGTGCTTAAGACATTTGAGACTAATATTTGGAGTAAACTTAAAAATCAAGCTGCAGCAAAAGTAAAACCTGTTACTTTTCAAAAAATATATGGGTCTGATGTTGATTTACGTGCCGTTCGCATTGCTAAGAGAAATCTTGAAGACGCTGGTTTGCTGGCTGCCGTACAACTTTCACAGCAAGATATTGTGAATGTAATAGCACCTGCAGATAGTGGCGTAATGATAGCAAATCCGCCATATGGCGTGCGTATTGGCGAGGAAGATGATTTGGTGATGTTATATCCCAAAATGGGCGAAGCCTTAAAGCGCAGGTTTGCGGGATGGAATACTTACTTTTTAACTAACGACTTAACCATGCCTAAGGTGATGCGCCTAACACCAAGCAAGCGCACGCCACTTTATAATGGCGCGCTTGAGTGTAGGTTGTTTGAGATTAAGATGGTGGCAGGCAGTAACAGAAAGTAGCCTAATCAAACATAGGGTGCAAAAAACTAACGTATGGCTGACTCATTAGACGAATTAAAGCAAAAGCTTCAACAATTTGTAGACGAGCGTGAATGGACCCAGTTTCACTCACCTAAAAATCTTGCTATGGCGATGATAGTTGAGGCGGCTGAGCTGGTTGAACATTTTCAATGGAATACTGAAGCTGAAAGCCGTGAGCTTTCGCATGACAAGCGAGAGCAAATTGGCCATGAACTTGCTGATACATTTGTCTACTTACTTAGAATTGCACAAGTACTTAATATTGATTTAATTGAAGTATCTAATGAAAAAATAGCACTTAATGCGCTTAAATACCCAGTGGATAAGGCGCGTGGTAAAAATAACAAATATACGGATTATCAATAAACCTTAAGATTGAATGCTTGAAATGTCAAAGGCTCAGCAAATGTTTAACCTTCGACATTTCATTTTAACTTATTTTAATGCAGCTAATGCGGCATCATAATTGGGCTCATTAGCAATTTCGCTGACTAACTCAATATGTTTAATCACATTGTTTTCATCTAATACTATTACTGCACGGGCTGCTAGGCCTGCTAATTTGCTGGTTCTGATTAACACACCGTAATTCATTAAGAAGTCACGACCACGCATCACTGATAAATTTTGAACATTTTCTAAACCTTCTGCAGCACAAAATCGGGTTTGCGCAAAAGGTAAGTCTGCGGAGATGTTCAATACAACTGTGTTATTCATGCTACTAGCATGCTTATTAAAAGCACGTACTGACATTGCGCAGGTTGGCGTATCAATGCTTGGAAATATATTGAGCACTTTACGTTTACCAGTAAAGTTTTCTAAAGTGACATCTTGTAAGGCTTTGTCTACTAGAGTAAAGTCAATCGCTTGCGCTCCTAAGCTAGGCAATGTGCCTGACAATTCAACTTGATTGCCTTTTAATGTAACGGTGTTAGTCATGATGATTTCCTTATTAATAGCATTGTTTTAATAACAATTGTTAATTGTTAATTGTTTGGCGTTAAACCTATTGGTACTTAATATAATAAAACAAAAACGCTCAGTTTGCACTGAGCGTTTAAACATTTTAACGATTATATTCCCTTGTTTTTAATGGGGTTTTTGTTGTTATATTAAGTTATGCTAGCAAATCTTCACTTAAATATCCAATAGTCATAGTTTGGTTGTGTAAGACACTGTCACTAGTATCAGGACGAGGTGCAAATTCACCATAAGAGTAAAAGCCAGTTAAGGCAGTTTGAGCACCTAAAATTTGCTGTACTAATTTCACTTCATCTACTACTTGTTCAGCCATAACGCCTTTGCGACCAACACAGCTCACGCAGATTGCTAATCCAGCTTGATTTGTACTTGTGTGATTGGTGACCAAATGCGCGGCATCGCCTGCACCTTCAACTAGTCTGTCGTGCGTTGATTGACAGAAGCGTACAGTTTCACCTTCATCTACATTACCAGCAAAAGTGAGGCTGTTTTTGGTGTTATCAATTGCTAACAGGGTGCGAATTTTTTCAATATCACGTTTACCTTCCTCAATAATGGCAAATGGGAATTTTAGGCCGCTTCCTGGCAAACCTTTGGCTGTTTGTGCACCTATGTACATATTATATAGAGGCAATGCAGGTTTACCATCTAGCTCTAATACCACGTTCTTTTCTGATTTTGTCACTTTACGTGGCGGGCCATATGGCTTCCAACCGCGTCCTACACCTGTTGAGGCAATTAAATTTTTACCATACAGGCCTACTGCAATCACTAAGCCATCTGAAATAATGTCATTAAAAATCTGCAAAGTTTGACTAAAATTAAAACCATCTCCGGCCATTCCACCCATCAGAGGGATTTCACCAAGCACGCTTTTAAAGCCCTCTAGGAGCTCTGAGCCATTGACATTTAATCCATCAGAATAGAGTAAAATAGCTTTTAATTCATCAGACTTTAATTGGCGGGCTAGACCTACAGCAGTTTCATAAGAGTTTTGCATACCTGACATTTTGGTATGTGTCACGCGCTGTACAGTTTTTTCCCACAGAATTGCGGTGATTTGTAAGCTATCATCAAATACGCCTGTCGCAGTAATTTCACCTGAAGTAGAGCATCCAATAATCTGCGCTGTTGGGTAGCGTGCTTTTAATATACTTTGTAGCTTAGCTTCACCAAAACGTTTTACAGAGCCAAAAACCAAGACTAAATTAGCGCTAGGGAGTGGAGATGCAGCTGGTAAGTCTTTCAGCGCCATCTTAGCGGTTAATGATTCTTGCTTTACTATCATGCAAACTCCTTCACTCATCGCCAGTAAAATTAGGCTTTAAGCACAAATTATTATCAAGTGTTAAGAAATGTTACGAATTATTATATGTTACAGATATGGTTATTTGGAATTTATTTTAAGTAGATACATTTTTATCAAGGTTTTTAAAAAGCATATAACTTAATAAATTGCGTATGTTAGTTAAACCTATTGCTTATTAGACGATTCTATATATACAATGACTAAAAACAAACGCAATTAAGTTAAGTATAAATTTTTTGCTGCGTGTAAAAAGGGAGCTTGCTGGTGAGCCAAACAATGCCAAGTCAAGAAAAGTTAAGTTTAAGTGAGTTGTCCACCATTAAGGTGATGGTTATCGATGACAGCAATACGATACGTCGTAGCGCTGAGATATTCCTTAAAGCATCTGGTTGCGAAGTCATATTAGCTGAAGACGGCTTTGATGCTTTAGCTAAAATATCTAACGAACATCCGGATGTAATTTTCGTAGATATTATGATGCCTAGGTTAGATGGTTACCAAACTTGCTCGCTCATCAAAAGAAATGCGCGATACAAATCCACACCAGTGATTATGCTTTCAAGTAAAGATGGCTTGTTTGACCGTGCACGTGGACGAATGGTGGGTTCAGACCAATACCTTACTAAACCTTTCACACAAGAAACTCTGATAGATGCGGTACAAACTTATGCTGCAATCAGCAGAAAAAATCAAAAAGAGAGTGATTAAATATGGCAATACAAAAAATTTTAGTGGTTGATGATTCCGCAACGGACAGATTCTTTTTAACTGAATTGTTAGAGACTGCTGGGTTTACTGTAACTGGTGCAGAAAGCGGTGAAGAATGTCTAGCTAAGGTGGCAGCAAGCGCACCAGATTTAGTTTTGATGGACGTGGTGATGCCTGGTTTATCTGGATTTCAGGTGACGCGAACGTTGACAAAAGAGGCCTCTACAGCGCATATCCCCGTCATCTTATGCACAGGAAAGTCGCAAGCAACAGATTTGGCATGGGCTTTAAAAATGGGCGCTAAAGCATGTGTCACTAAGCCAGTTGTGAGTGCCGATTTATTAACATTAATTAAATCTTTAGCATAAAGGATGATTAGTTCAGTTGGCTATTTTTAGTTATTTACCATAACTATTAATAATTAAATACTGCAAATTAAATAATTATGGCTAAAACCTCAAACTTACGTGAATTCCAGGAGGCGATTCTTTTAAGGTTAAAAGATGCCGCCGAACAAGGTGACGTTGTTTCTACCTCGCGCTTGGGGGTAATGGTAGGTGCAAAAAGGGTGCTGATTAATCTGAATGACGTAAGTGAGGTGTTACCTGTGCCTCCTCTACAAGCGGTACCACTTACTCAGCAATGGTTTTTAGGTGTGGCAAACGTTCGCGGTAATTTATATAACATCACAGATTTAGCCCAATTTATTGGGCAACCACCTACACCAAAATCTGTGAATAATCGTATTGTGTTGTTAAACTCAGAAACAACTACGCAAGCAGCGCTAGTCGTTGGGAGTTTAATTGGTTTACGAAATATTGATGCGATGCAAGTAAAGAAAATAACTGAAAGTGGTGATATTTTATTTTGCAAACAAGCTTTAGAAGATGTTGATAAAAATGAATGGTTTGAGCTTGATATCAAAGCGTTGGTTCAGGATAACGAATTTATCCAACCTACAATTAGCTAACGCATAAAGTATAAAATACGTTGCTAAGCTAATAGGGTGTAAGGCTTGATTTTGTATAAATGATTAATGTAATCATAAGGATTAAGGCAAGTAATAGTATAAACACAGCTAACGCTTTAATAAAGCATAATAATTTTGTGAATTGGGGTACAAAATGGCATTAAATCTAGCAACTATAAAAAGTTTGCCACTACAACTTAGTAGTTTTTTTAATAACCTAAAAAGTAAGAGTGCTAATTCCAGCACTTCGAAATCAGATAGTTTAGGTGCTGCCTACAAGCAACTTTACCTACAAATTGTTGCCTTTATTTTATTTGCTGCATTGAGTTTCTGGGTTATTAATCAAGTGCGCGTGAATGGGCCCGTTTACAATACTTTAAAGGAGTATCAAAATTTGGTGGCTGAAACCTTACCGCCGCCTATGTACCCAGTGGATGCTTTTGCCTCATATAACGAGGCTTATGTCGCCTCTACAAATTTTAATAATGAAAAGCGTGATAAAGCTTTGGCTAATGCGGCAAAAGACGAGCAGGAATTTAAGGGTCGCTCAGCTTATTGGCGCAAAAATTTAGATAACAAAAACTTGCAAGCGCCTCTGGAGGCAGTGATTACATCAGGAGAAGCTTTTTTTCTTGTGGCTAATACTCGTTTTGTTCCAGCTGTGCCACTGGGTACCGTAGCATCTTCAGCGCCATTGTCAGATGTAACGTTGGCGTTTGAGGCATCAAAGCAGGCGGGAGCTTCTTTTACCCAAGCTATTGAGCAAGAAAATCAAAAGTTAGTTCTAGCGCAAGCGAGTTTCATAAAATTAGTGTTATTTGGATTGTTACTACTAGGTCTTATTTTAGTGGTTTTGATGTACTTCTTTGGTAAAAAGCAAACGCAACAATCTACTGCTTTGACAAAGCAGCTTGAGAAAGATGGACAAGATAACCAAGAAGCTGTTTTGCAGTTGCTAGATGAAATGGGTGATTTGGCTGATGGAGATTTAACAGTTAAGGCGCAAGTTCGAGATAGTATTACAGGCGCTATTGCCGACTCTATTAACTATACCATTGATAGTTTGCGCGATTTGGTGGTTGAGATTAACCGAGCAACAGAGCAAGTAACATCAGCAACATCGGTAGCGCAAGGTACTTCAGCGCGGTTACTTAGCGCTGCTGAAACACAATCAGAGCAGATTATGCAAACAACAGATGCGGTTACCGATATGACGCGCTCTATTTTACAAGTTTCTAGCAATGCAGCGCAGGCTTCAGAGGTGGCGCAACGCTCATTAGAAGCGGCGAATCAAGGTTCGCAAGCGGTACAAAATACAATTTCTGGTATGAATGAAATTCGTACGCAAATTCAAGAAACATCGAAACGAATTAAACGTTTGGGTGAAAGCTCTCAAGAAATTAGTGAAATTGTGGAGCTAATTTCAGATATTACTGAACAAACCAACATTTTGGCATTGAACGCGGCGATTCAAGCGGCTTCTGCTGGTGAAGCTGGCCGAGGTTTTACTGTGGTTGCAGAAGAGGTGCAGCGTTTGGCTGAGCGCTCATCTGAGGCGACTAAGCAGATTAGTGCAATTGTAAAAACCATTCAAACTGATACACACGGTGCGGTGATGGCGATGGAGAAAAGTACTGAGGGTGTGGTTGACGGTGCGCGAGTGGCTGATGCCGCAGGACAGGCATTGAGCGAGATTGAGTCTGTAACAAACAATCTTGCGCGCTTGATTCAATCGATTTCAGCTGCTACAAATGCACAGACCGAATCAGCTACTACGGTTGCCAACAACATGCAGATGATTCAAGAGATTACGACGCAAACTACAGAAGGTACTCAATTAACTGCTGACTCTGTTGGTCAGCTTACAGCACTAGCAGAAGAGTTGCGTGATTCTGTAGCTGGTTTTAAACTCTAATTTTTTAAACTCTATTTTTTAACTATGTTGTTTAAATCTGAATTATTTAAAACTTCATGAATTTGTCGCAAAACGAAATGGGTGCTACACATGGCTGAAGCTTTTGATATTGGTCCGTTATCTTGGGTAAAAGACGAAATTGATCAGTCGCTTAAAAAAGTGCATGATAGTTTTGTTTTGGTAAATGGTAAACCTGATGAATTTGCCTCTTTACGTTTCACGATAGCGCATTTATATCAAGTTAGTGGCGCCTTAGATATGGTAGGGCTTGAAGGTTGCAAGCGATTTTGTTCTGAAATCGAGAAGATTACTAGTAAGTTAGAAAAGCAGCTGATTCCAGTGGGTGCTGTGACGATGGAGCACCTGATTCATGCCGTGGATACGCTTTCACGTTATTTACAAGATCTGTTAAATGGCATGCCAGATTCGCCCACGAGATTGTATGATAGCCTTAAACCATTAGTTGAGTTGCAGGGCGAAGCGCTAGATGTGAGTGATTTATTTTTCCCAGACGCAAGTTATAGCGCTCCAAAAGACTTGCCATCTAACCCCATTGCAGAATCTGCAGTGCCGATTTTCATTGCTGAACAAAGATCTGTTTTTCAAAAAGCGTTATTAGATTGGCTGCGCACTAAGGATGCCGATTCACTTAGTAACATGCGCTCAGCGATTATAAATGTACAGCAGGTACAGCAGAAAAATGCACTAAAAACATTATGGTGGGCAGCTACTGCGTTTACTGATGCCTTAGCGCAAGATCAAATTGCCGAACAATCAGGGGCAAAAAAACTGTGTAGCAGGTTGGATCAGCAACTTCGCAGCATGTCTTTAGGTGAGGCAAAAGTGCCTTCTCAGTTGCTTCGAAATGTACTTTATTACGTCGCCGTAAGCGATAGAAATACTGACATTATTGCTAATGTTAAAGATACGTTTGAGTTAGATGATTTATTGCCTTCAGCACATAGATTAGGTAGCTCGGTTGCAACAGTAGCAGAACGTGCTGCTTTAGCTCAAATGAATGCGGACTTACCTAGCTTAAAAGATTTATGGGTAAGCGTTAGTCACAGTAGTTATATGGTTGATTTACAAGAATTTAATGAAAAAATTGATCATTTAACGATAGTTTTGCAAAGTCTTCATAATCAAAATGTGCTCAAGCTAATCAATGCAATTCAGATAACAGCGCATGCTTTGCAAGCAGATAAAAGCAAAGTCAATGAAACATCACTTATGGAGATGGCTGCTTCGCTAAATCTACTTGAATACATAGGGGAGTATTACCAGCAGCTTGATGATGAAGCCCATCAAAAAATAAGTACACAAACTTCTCGCTTACAATCTATTGTAGAAGGTGTAGCGTTAACGCCAGCAGTTGATGCCTTCGCTACTACAAATTTAGATGCAGGCGTGGTTGATGCAGTTGCAAAACAAATTATAGTCACACTGCAGCTTGTTGAAAAAGCATTGGATACATTTTTTAGAAATCCAACTAGTTCATCTATTTTAGACGAGGTTGCAAAACCATTACAGCAAATTTCAGCAGCCTTTGATATGCTGGAAATGCCTACTCCCAAATCAATTTCTCAATTATGTAGTGTCTTTGTTGAGTATTTTAGAAACCATGCAGATAGTGAGAATCAGCAGCTGTCAGGTAGCTCACATTTTGAGTTGGTAGCTGAGAGTCTGAGCATGCTTGGCCTCTATGCGGAGGAGCTGCCTAATGCTCGAGCTGAGTCTGTGTTAGCACTATCTGACGCATTGCAGCGCTTGGAGCAAGGCGCTTTAACGCTTGATTTAAGTGCAGAAACAGCCGAAATTGAAACTGATTTTGGTCAAGCAGACACTGAGAAATTAATAGTTGATGCCAAACTACCTCCAGCTACTTCAAAAGAAAATATATCAGAAAGCGCACCTATTGTTTTAATTGCAGAAGCTGTCACTGACAAAGCAATTGATGCAGAATTGCAAAATATATTCTTAACTGAGGCTGAAGAGGTGCTTGCAAGTTTGGCACAAAATATACAAGCTTTGCGCGTGAATGCAACTGATAGTGAGTCATTGGTAGAAGTAAGACGTGCTTATCACACACTGAAGGGTAGTGGTCGTACCGTTGGCCTCATGGGCATGAGTGATGTTGCTTGGGCTGTAGAAAAATTACTGAACTTGGTCATGGAGCGCAAAGCTTTTCCTACGACAACTCAACTTGCTTTTGTTGAAAATGTTAGTTCAGAGTTTGCAGGTTGGGTCGCTGAACTTCATGCTAATCAAGCAGTTACATTAATACCAGACCCTTTCCAAAAGCGTGCTGCTGAGCTTGAGTTAGAATTTGAGCATACATTGGCAGAAACTAAGCCAAAAGCACAGAAAGAAGAAGTATTAATCGGTGGTACGCGCACATTGAGCCGTGCATTCTTTAATATATTCTTGGCTGAAGCGCAACAACATTTAGAAATTTTAAAAGATACACAAGCAGCTTTGATTATAGACTCCAATGAATTGCCATCAGATGCTAGTTGCCGTGCAGCACACACGCTAGGGAGCAATGCCTTGACTGCAGGATTCAAGCCAACAGGAGACCTCGCACGCGCGCTTGAGCATTGGCTAGATGAACATGTTGGCATCTGGACTGAACAGCATATTGCTTTGTATGGAAATGTGGTTAAAGCCCTTGAAGACGGTTTGGTCAAAGCAAAAGCGCTCAAGAATCCAAAATCTACACGCGCACTTATTTTAGCATTGGGTGAATCCACAGCTACTATGCAAGCATTGGCTGCACAGCAGGCAGAAGCTGCTGTTCTTGAAGTTGCGGTTGCAGAAAAACCAACTAAAAAAGCCAAGGCTAAAGTAACTAAGTCAGCACCAAGTGAAATAATCCTAGGCGAACCCCTATCAATTGAGCAAAGCACGCAAGCTATTTTGGATGTGTCTCAGGAATCTCAACAGTCAGTAATTGAAAATTCACATGAAGAAGTTGTGAAACCACCTTCAGAACTTACCCAAGTCAATCAGCTAAGAGATGCTGCTGTTGATCAAGAATTGCTTGGATTGTTTGTAGAAGAAGCGCGTGACTTGGTGCCGCAAGTTGGTAAAGATTTACGTGGATGGCGTGCTAATCCTAATGAGATGGAATTTGCAGATTCGTTACAACGGGCACTGCATACGCTTAAAGGTAGTGCACGCATGGCAGGGCAAATAAATATTGGTGATAGCGTACATCACATGGAAGACCGTGTGATTCGTGCGCTCAAGCACAAAGCCACAGCAGATGATTTTGATGAAATGTTTGTTGAGTTTGACCGTATTGGCTATATGTTGGAAGACATTACCGGTGGTGCTAAAGCCACTAACCAAGATGCAGTTGCAACGACAGCCCCAACACGAGCTGCAGATCGTAAGTCACAGTTTTTGCGTATGCGTGCAGACGTTCTAGATAGGTTGATTAATGAAGCAGGCGAAGTTTCAATTATGCGCTCTCGTATGGATAGAGAAATGCAGAACTTCAAGCAATCTTCTACAGATTTAACGGATAGTATTAGTAGAATGCGTGCTTACTTGCGTGAGTTGGAAATTGAAGCAGAAACACAAATGCAATCACGCATGAGCTTGTTGCAAGAAGCAAATGAAACATTCGACCCCTTAGAATTTGACCGTTTTACACGCCTACAAGAGCTAACCCGCATGATGGCTGAGAGCGTGAACGACGTGGCAACAATTCAGCATGGGTTATTAATCAATCTTGATCAAACTGATGCTGCACTACAACAACAAAACCGTATGAATCGGGAGTTGCAGCAAGGTCTCATGGGTGTTCGTATGTTGCCATTCGCAACGATTTCAGAACGTTTACAACGTATTGTGAGACAAACTGCAAGAGAGCTCAATAAGCTTGTTGAAATGACTATTGAGGGTGAGGGTATTGAGCTAGACAGAGGTGTGCTAGATAAAATGGGCGCACCGCTTGAGCATTTGTTACGCAATGCTGTTGCACATGGTCTTGAATCGACAGAGCTACGTAAAAAGATAGGTAAGCCTGAAGTTGGAAAAATTAAGCTTAAGGTAAGCTTGGAAAATGATGAAATCACACTGGTAGTAACGGATGACGGAGCAGGTGTAAATCTTGAAAAAGTAAGAGAAAAGGCGATTGAAAAGGGTATGTTTACAGGTGATCAAGAGCTGTCAGACCAAGCGCTGATGGCAGTGATTTTTGAGCCAGGTTTTACTACAGCTGATTCAGTGTCGCAAATCGCTGGCCGTGGAGTAGGTTTAGATGCAGTGCGTAGCGATATTGCAGCTTTAAGCGGTCGTATTGATGTAAGCAACGTGGTCGGTACGGGTGCGATGTTTAACATTTATTTGCCAGTGACACTCTCTGTCGCGCAGGTAGTCATGGCACGCGTCGGTAATAAAATGTTCGCAATTCCTTCTGTGATGGTAGAGCAAGTGCAAAAACTTAAACAGAACGATTTGCTTAGCGCTTACCAATCGCGCAAAGTTGATTGGGCTAGTCGTGAGTATCCTATACATTACTTATCAAAACTCATTGGTGATACAGATAATGTGGCGCAACAGCATGCATATACACCAGTGATTTTATTACGTAGTGGTACTTATCGTACTGCGTTGCATGTCGATGAAATTACTGGTAACCAAGAGGTTGTGATGAAGCAAATGGGTACGCAGTTGGCACGCGTTCCTGGCATGATAGGTGCGACAGTGTTAGGTGATGGTGCTATTGTGCTGGTGATTAACCCAGTGCAACTTGCTAACCGTGAGGCATTGTCTATTGGTGCGATTAAAGTGACAACTATTGCGCCTGTAGTTGAGCAGATGAAAAAAATCGCATTCGTTGTTGATGATTCACTCACAATGCGTAAAGTGCTTTCTCGTATACTTGAGCGTGAAGATTTTGAAGTGATTACAGCTAATGATGGTATGGATGCCATTCAAAAGTTACAACTCATCACGCCCGATGTTATTTTGACCGATATTGAGATGCCGCGTATGGATGGTTTTGAATTTTCAAGACATGTGCGTGATAATGAAAAAACTTCAAACATCCCATTGATTGTCATTAGTTCACGCACTGCAGAAAAACATCGCAACGTTGCGAAACAACTTGGCGTAGATGCCTTCTTAGGTAAGCCAGTGCAAGATGATGAGCTTATAGAGCAAGTAAACGCTTTACTTAGTGCAACACGAAAGAAGTAGACACACTGTAAGTCATCATCATTGTCAACAGGAATGATGATGATATTAGCAAGTTTAAGTGAATTTTCGTACTAAGTTTACTCTCTAAAATTCTTCCGATAAGGTAAAATTTACCTTATGTTGCAAACTAGTCAATTACCACTAAATACTCCTCTATTTGTTCACTTGCGTTGCCATAGTGAGTATTCGATTGTGGATGGCATCGTGCGTATTGATGACTATGTTAAGCAGGCATTGAGCGATAAAATGCCAGCTTTGGCACTGACTGATCTAAGCAATTTGTTTGGTGCAATCAAGTTTTACAAGGAAGCACGTAGTAAGGGAGTTAAACCAATTATCGGTTGCGATATTTGGTTGGAAAATACTGCCAATCGCGATCAACCTTCACGTCTCTTACTTTTATGTCAGTCGCAGGCAGGTTACTTGCTGTTATGCAAATTGCTTAGTCGTGCATACTTAACTAATCAGCATCGTGGCCGTGCCGAATTCAAACGTGAGTGGTTTGTGGAATGTGGGACAGAAGGCTTGATATTGCTTTCAGGTGCGCTGGCTGGAGATATTGGCCAAGCTTCTATGCAGGATAATCTCGACTTAGTAACCAAGTTGGCTGGCGAATGGAAAAGCCTATTTCCTGACCGGTTTTATCTAGAAGTACAACGTATAGCAAGTGATGCGCCAACATCTGAAACACAGCGAGCCGTTGATAGTCAAAAAGCCCTGCAAGAGAACTATATTCATCATGCGCGACGCATTGCAAATTCACTCAATCTGCCAATCGTTGCAACACACCCAATACAATTTATTACGCCTGATGATTTTAGAGCGCATGAAGCACGCACATGTATTTCTGAAGGTTACGTACTGGCAGACACACGTCGACCTAAAAATTTTACTGTTGAGCAATATTTTAAAACACAGGCTGAAATTACAGCTTTATTTGCAGATATGCCTGAAGCGTTGACTAACAGCGTTGAAATCGCTAAACGCTGTAATTTAACGCTGACACTAGGTAAAAATTACTTACCAAATTTTCCTACGCCGAACAATGAAAGTTTGAATGAGTATTTAATTGAGGAAGCTCGTCGGGGTTTAGCACATCGTTTGCAGGTATTGTACCCAGATGAAAATGTTCGCTCAGAAAAAATCCCTGATTACGATGCGCGTTTAGATTTTGAAACTAATGTGATCAATCAAATGGGTTTTGCAGGCTATTTTTTGATTGTGGCTGATTTTATTAATTGGGCTAAAAATAATGGCGTGCCAGTAGGGCCTGGTCGTGGTTCTGGTGCTGGTTCGGTTGTTGCCTATAGCTTGGGGATTACTGACTTAGATCCATTAGAGTACAACCTCTTGTTTGAACGTTTTTTAAATCCAGATCGCGTTTCAATGCCTGACTTTGATATTGATTTCTGCCAAGAGGGTCGAGATCGTGTCATTGATTATGTCAAACAAAAATATGGGTTAGATGCTGTTTCTCAAATTGCAACCTTCGGTACTATGGCTGCCAAGGCTGTTGTTCGCGATGTCGGTCGCGTGTTAGATTTACCTTTCCACTTTGTGGATGGCATTAGTAAGCTTATTCCTATGGAACTTGGCATTACTTTGGAGAAAGCTTTAGTGCAAGAGCCGCAACTTGCTGAGCGTCGAGAGAAAGAAGAGGAATTGCGAGAGCTGCTAGAACTTGCATTAAGGCTTGAAGGATTGGTACGCAATGTAGGTATGCATGCAGGTGGTGTGTTGATATCCCCAGGAAAAATTTCAGATTTCTCACCGGTGTATTGTCAAGCTGATGGCGCTAGTTTGGTGAGTCAATATGATAAGGATGACGTTGAAGCAGTAGGCTTGGTAAAGTTTGACTTTCTGGGCTTGCGTACACTGACAATATTAGAGTTGGCTTTGGTCAATGCAAATAAACAGCGCTCAGATGAAGGTTTGCTGCCATTGTCTTTTGCAAGATTGCCGCTTGACGATAAAGCAACTTTCCAGTTACTTAAAACTGCCAATACCACAGCAGTATTTCAATTAGAGTCTCGTGGTATGAAAGATATGCTCAAGCAAGCAATGCCAGATTGCTTCGAAGATATTATCGCTTTAGTTGCCTTATATCGGCCAGGTCCAATGGATTTGATTCCAGACTTTTGTCGCCGAAAACATGGCAAACAACGCGTTGAGTATCCACACCCGCTCACTGAGCCGATTTTAAAAGAAACTTACGGTATTGCTGTTTATCAAGAGCAGGTGATGCAGATTGCACAAGTGGTTGCAGGTTATAGTTTGGGTGGTGCTGATTTGCTGCGTCGCGCTATGGGTAAAAAGAAGCAAGAAGAAATGGATGCGCAACGTAAAACCTTTACTGAGGGCGCTGTGAAAAACAACATGACTGAGCGCCAAGCAACCGAGCTATTTGACTTGTTAGAAAAATTTGCGGGTTATGGTTTTAATAAATCGCACGCGGCGGCTTATGCGCTGGTAGCCTACCAAACAGCCTACTTAAAGGCACATTATCCATCAGCATTTTTAGCTTCTACAATGTCTGCTGATATGAATAACACAGACAGCGTACATATTTTTTATGATGATTGCGCGCCAAATCAAATTGAAATGTTGCCACCTGATATTAATAAGAGTGATTTTAAATTTACGCCAGTCAATAGCAAACAAATATTGTATGGTTTGGGTGCTGTAAAAGGTACGGGCTTAGCTGCTATTGAAGTGATTTTACTTGCGAGAAGACAAAATGGACCTTTTAAAGATTTATTCGATTTCTGCAATCGTTTGGATTTGCGCAAAGTAAATCGTCGTGTGGTGGAATCTTTAATCCGTGCGGGCGCATTTGATAGGCTTTCAGCCGATGAAGTTAAGCCAAGCAGAAGTGCTTTATTAGCAGGCGTAGGAGTGGCTATGGCAGCGGCTGAGCAAAATAGTGCTAATAGTAATCAAAATAGCTTATTTGGTGAAGTGGCTGATAATGCGGTCAACGTATTGCCAAATGTGCCTGCTTGGACAGAGCAGCAGCGATTGCTAGAAGAGAAAGCCGCGCTAGGCTTTTACTTTAGTGGGCACCCTTATGTGGCTTATCAAAAAGATTTAAGTCAGTTTGTTAGTAGCACTTTGGCAAATTTAAGTCCGAAAGAGCAACCGCAATTATTAGCTGGCATTGTTTCTGGCGTTCGTATCCGTATGACAGGCCGCGGTAAAATGGCGATAGTAGGCCTAGATGATGGCACAACACGTATTGAAGTTGTTGTCGGTGCAGATTTGCTTAATCAGTATCAAGCTTTATTAAAAGATGACCAGTTGGTGATTGTAGAAGGTCGCGTGAGTAACGATGAGTTTTCTGGTGGTATTCGAGTGAATGCTAGAAAGTTGCATGATTTATCTGGTCTAAGAAATAGTCGTGCTAGTTTTCTAAAGATTTCATGTAATGGTCAAGCCGATGCTATAAAATTAATATCTTTATTAAAGCCCTATTGTAAAGTTGCATCAGATGAGCAGCGCGGTTGTGCAGTCAAGGTGGAGTATCACAATAAAACAAGTAAAGTAGAGCTGATGTTAGGCAATGACTGGCGTGTAGATTTGCATGAAGAATTGATTGCAGGTTTAACCGATTGGTTGAGTCTTGAAAACGTAAAAATCCTATATAATTAGTAAGAAATTTTAAAAAAGAGTCAGGGATTTAAGGGTTGGACTAGGGTTGCTTTGTAGAGTTTGAGGTGAAAATTAACTGAGGTACCATTATGCTTAATTTCGCAGTAAAAACTTCAAACAATACCCCTAACCCTATATTTCCAGACAGCAGTCACTAAAAGAGATAAAGATATGAAAATAAGTTACTTAGACTTTGAACAACCCATTGCGGAGCTTGAAAACCAAATTGAGGGTTTGCAAGCCGCGCATGATGCTAATGATGCTTTAGATATTTCTAAAGAACTGACTGCGCTTGAAAAGAAAAACAAAAAACTTTCAGAAGATATTTATGGCAACTTAAGTGCTTGGCAAATTTCACAGCTGGCGCGCCATCCGCAACGTCCATACACTTTAGATTATATTCAAGGCTTATTTACCGATTTTGAAGAGTTGCATGGTGATAGAGCATATGCGGATGACCCTGCGATTGTCGGTGGTTTAGCTAGGTTTGAAGGTCAGTCAGTAATGGTAATTGGTCATCAAAAAGGACGCGATGTCAAAGAGCGCCAATATCGCAATTTCGGTATGCCTCGTCCAGAAGGCTATCGCAAAGCTTTACGTTTATTTCGCTTAGCTGAAAAATTCGGCATTCCCGTAATTACTTTGATTGACACGCCAGGTGCTTATCCTGGTATTGGCGCTGAAGAGCGAGGGCAATCAGAAGCGATTGCACGTAATTTATACGTAATGGCAGAGCTTGAAACGCCTATTATTGGCGTGATTATTGGTGAGGGTGGTTCAGGCGGAGCGCTTGCACTAGGTGTCGTTGACCAATTGCTTATGTTGCAATATGGCATTTATTCTGTAATTTCGCCAGAAGGTTGCGCTTCAATTTTATATAAAAGTGCAGATAAAGCCTCTGTAGCTGCAGAGTCGCTAGCTATTACGGCAGACCGATTGAAAACAATGGGCTTAGTAGATCGCGTTATTCCCGAGCCTTTAGGGGGCTCGCATCGTTCTCCAGAGGTGGTAATGGAGACGCTCCGAGTAGCGCTTAAAGAAGAGCTTGCCAAACTAAAACCAAAATCGATTAAAGCTTTATTGGTCAGACGTTATGAGCGATTAATGGGTTATGGAAGCTTCAAAGAAGTCGTTGAAAAAAAACTGCCAGCCAAGCTTTAAGGGATTAAGTGTTGCGCTAAAAAGCAAAGTTAAAAAAAGAACTTTGCTAAGTCTTGATTTAGCTAAAACAGCTAAAGTGCAAGATATCTTGCTCATTCAAATTAATGAGTTTTTAAGCCGCCAATTAAAGTCTAATCAACAATTATTATTGGGTTTAAGTGGGGGCTTAGACTCTTGTGTCTTACTACATTTACTTTCAGCCTTAAAACAAACAATCTCCTTTAATTTACTTGCGATGCATGTGCATCATGGCTTGAGTGCCAATGCAGATGCATGGGCTGAATTTTGTTTGCAACAATGCGCTTTACTTAATGTGCCGTTAGAGATTGTTCATGTAAGTATTGAGAAAGATACGAAACTTGGCATAGAAGGTGCCGCTAGACAGTTACGTTACGAAGCTTTATTTAGTTACAAGTTAGATGAGGTGCAGGTAGATTATATTGTGACTGCACACCATCAGGATGACCAAGCAGAAACGCTGTTATTACAATTATTTAGAGGCTCAGGTATTAAGGGTTTAGCAAGTATGGCTGCCGTTGACAACGCTAGGCGCCTGCTTAGACCATTATTAAATATATCCCGTAGTCAGCTAAAAGATTATGCAGAACTTCACGGCATACAATGGTGTGAAGATGAGAGCAACACCAATACTCACTATGAGAGGAACTTTGTGCGCCATGAAGTTATGCCTATTTTGGAAGCACGTTATCCTGCCGTAAAGTCAGTGCTCGCAAGAAGTGCATCACACTTAGCCGAAGCCAACGATTTGTTAGATGCATTGGCGGCAATAGATGCAGAACAACTTGTAACAGGCAATAGCATATGCTTATTAGGCTTGGCTAATTTGGAATTTTCACGAGCTAAAAATGTGTTACGTTGGTGGTTTGCAAAGAATGATCTTGCAATGCCAAGTGCGGAATATTTATCTCAAATAATTAGTCAGTTACTCAATGCTAAAGCAGATGCCAACATTAATATTGTTCTGCAACATTTAGTGTTGAGAAAATTTCAGAAGAAAGCCTATCTACTAAAAGAAAAAAGCCATCAAGCTTTTGATCTTATCTGGAATGGAGAAGCGGCCTTAATACTGCCAAACGGTGGGCAGTTGCTCTTTAAGCAAGTGACAGGCGCAGGTTTAGCACTAAAGTTTGGAATGACTAAGCTAAGAATCACTAGTCGTGATGGTGGGGAGCGTTTTAAACCTAACGCATTAAGACCCACTAGGACACTAAAGCATCTATTGCAGGAAGCTAGTATTCCGCCATGGCAACGTGAATATTTACCGCTCATTTATTGGCATGACACACTGGCTTGTGTGCCTGGTATAGGAATTTCACACGAGTTGCAAGCAGTAGGAGATGAGTTAGGTGTTGAGATTGTTTGGCAAGATGAGCTACTTTGAATCTTTAAGTATTAATTGTAGTTTTGGCCAAATGTTATCCAAAATCATCGGTTGTCCGAGCGCATTTGGATGTAAGCCATCGTCCTGCATTAATTTTGGTTTAGCTGCTATATTTTTCAGCATAAAAGGCACTAATGTAACTTTATGTTGCTTGCTTAATTGATGATAAGTCAGGCTGAAAGATGTGGTGTATTTAGGTCCATAGTTTGGCGGAATTTTCATGCCAATTAGCAGTATCTTTGCTTTCGAACTTTTGCCTAGCGTAATCATGGCACTTAGGTTTTGAGCCATTTCTTTTAATGGTAATCCGCGTAAGCCGTCATTTGCACCTAGTTCTAAAATGATGATTGCAGGCTTGAATTTAGCAAGAGTGGTGGAGAATCTGCTCAGACCGCCACTTGTGGTTTCACCACTTACACTGGCATTGATTACATCATATTGATAATGGTTGGCGACTAGCCTATATTTTAATATTGTCGGCCAGCCTTGTTGCTGTGCAAGTCCATATGAGGCAGATAGACTGTCACCATAAATTAAAATTTTAGGATTGTCTGCCATTGCTGTGACAGGCAATGCAACGAAACTACAAATAACTAGACTAACAATTAACTTTAATAAAAAGCGGAAACACATTGATGCAACTACCCCCTGTTATTCAAGACCAAATAATACAAGCACACAACTTAACTTATGAATTCAATAGCTATGATAATCAAATTCGTATTCTACAAGGTTTAAATTTAAATATTTCGGCAGGGGAGCAAGTGGCAATTATCGGCAGCTCTGGTTCTGGAAAATCTACGCTATTGAGCTTATTAGCAGGCTTGGACATACCAAGTAGCGGTAGCGTTGAGATTCAGAATATTCCTTTTAGTCGATTAGATGAGGATGGCAGGGCAGCGATACGCGCTAAGTCTATGGGTTTTGTATTTCAGTCATTTCAGTTATTACCTTCGCTTACAGCGCTTGAAAATGTGATGTTACCATTACAATTAAAAAATCATGCAAATGCAGAAGCGTTAAGTTTAGCTTCGTTAAATAAAGTGGGTTTAAGTGCACGTATACAGCATTACCCTAAGCAGTTATCTGGTGGCGAACAACAGCGCGTAGCTATTGCTCGCGCATTTGCCACGCAACCTGCAATTTTGTTTGCTGATGAACCGACAGGAAATTTAGATAGCACCACTGGTCAAATGATTATTGATTTGCTGTTTAAAATGAATGCTGAAGCAGGGACTACATTAGTATTAGTTACACATGATGTTCATTTGGCTAATCGTTGTCAGCGTCAGCTTAAATTAGAAAATGGTGTCTTAACTGAGTTGGTCGACGCATGAATTTAAACTTTAAATTAGCGTGGACGCAAACCTTAAGCTTATGGCGTGCCGGCGCATTACGTGTATTAGTATTTGCTTTGGTATTGGCGGTTGTAGCGATTACAGCTGTTGGTTTTTTTACGCAGCGTGTAGAAAACGCACTGAATCAACAAGGAGGATTATTACTTGGCGGTGATCTTGCCGTGTTAGCAGACCATCCGATAGCGGAAAAGTTTGAACAAAGTGCCAAAAAGCAAGCGATACGAACTGTGAAAACTTATGAGTTCGCCAGCATGGTCGTATTTGGAGATTTAAATCAGCTGGCTGAAATCAAGGCGGTAGGCTTTGGCTTTCCATTGCGAGGTGATTTAACTATTGCTCAACAGGAAGGTGAGGCTGGCAAGTTAGTTAAAACTAACCCAAATGTTGGCGAAGTGTGGCTAGAGCCGCGCCTTGCTAATTTGCTTAACGTGAAAGTTGGGGATGCCGTTGAAGTTGGTGAGCGAACATTAAAAGTCAGTGCCATATTGTTACGTGAGCCTTCTCGCGGTGGCGATATGTTTGGCTTTGCTCCAAGGTTGATGATGAATGCAGAGGACTTGCCATCTACCAAATTGATTCAGTACGGCAGTCGCGTTAAATACCAATTGCTACTGGCGTCGAGTCCACAAAAAATCAGTCGGTATTTTGCGCAAACACAACCAGATTTAGTTAGAGGCGAAAAAATGCAGGATGTACGTACTGCGCGCCCTGAAATTAAATTAGCTTTAGACAAAGCGCAGCAGTTTTTAGGTTTGTCAGCCATGGTAAGTGTGATTCTTGCGATGGTGGCAATGCTACTTTCAAGCTTGCCTTACATTAAACAAAGCCTTGATACTTTTGCGCTAATGCGTTGCTTTGGTGCTTCTAAACGCACGGTGTTGCAAGTGTTAGCCATACAAACTACTTTAATTGCCTTAGTTAGTGCGTTGATGGGTGTTGTATTGGGATTTTTTGTGCAATTAGGCTTAGCTAAACTAGCCGGCAGTCTGTTTTTAGAAGCTTTGCCGCCGGTTTCTAGTGAGCCTATTTTTGTTGGCGTCATTGCTAGTATTGCTATGATGTTTGCTGTAGTGCTGCCACATGCGTGGCAAATGCGTAATTTAACTGCGATGAATATTCTGCGACGCGACACCCTTTCTCAACCCATTTCTGCGCAAGCTAAATATTTCCCTGCCGTTATGGTGATGTGCGCCATGATTTTTTGGCAAGCGCAAGATGCAAAGCTAGCAGTTGCCACTATGTTGGCAGTATTATTAATATGCGTGGTAATTATTACTTTTTCTTATGCATTAGTGAATTTAATTAATCGTCTTTTTGCTTTGTTTCCAAATAGCCAGTTACTTAATCATGTAAAACTTGGCTTGCTTGGATTAAAGCGCAGGTTTGGCCTATCTACTGTGCAGATGATAGGTTTTAGCATGGGCTTAATGGTGCTGATGTTGTTGGCATTAATTCGAGGTGATTTAATACGTAATTGGCAGGCCTCACTTCCTGCAGATGCCCCAAATCGCTTTGTGATTAATATTCAGCCTGCACAAATTAACGGTGTGAAACAATTTTTTGAGCAACAGCATATTAAAAATGCTGCGCTGTTTCCCATGGTGCGCGGTCGCTTAATCAGCAAAAATGGTAAAGCATTGAACCCAAACCAGTGGACTGACGACCGCGCAAAAAGGCTTGCAGAGCGAGAGTTTAATTTATCTTGGACAGCTGACATGCAAAGCGACAACAAGCTACTCTCGGGCCGATGGTGGACGCCGTTAGAGCATGGCAAACCTTATATTTCTATTGAGCAAGATTTAGCTAAAACATTAGGTATTCAATTGGGTGACAAACTTGCATTTGATATTGCAGGCAATTCATTAACAGTGACTGTAACTAGTCTTAGAAAAGTGGATTGGGACACCATGCGGGCTAATTTCTTCGCTGTTACACCGCCAGGTGTGCTGGATCAATATTCAGCTAATTATATTAGTAGTTTTCATTTACCTATTGGTGCTGATAAACCCTTAAACAAATTAATACGTGAATATCCCAATCTTACCGTAATTGATATTGCGGCGTTAATGCAACAAGTGCGCGGCATTATGCAAAAAATGAGCAGCACGATTGAATATGTATTCACTTTTAGTTTAATGGCGGGTGTTGCAGTGCTTTACGCGGCGTTAGTAGCAACCAGAGAGGATCGCATTGCTGAAGCGACATTATTGCGTGTATTTGGCGCATCAAGGCGACAAGTAGGCATTGCCTATGTAACAGAGTTTGCCTGCATTGGACTAATTGCTGCCTTTGTTGCTGCGGTTGCAGCTAACTTTCTTGCTTATTACGTAAGTGTTAACATTCTAGATATTCCATTTCAGCTTAATCTAGTACTTGCTATGAGCACAATGCTTATTTCGGCAGTGCTAATACCGTTTGCCGCTTGGTTAGGTTTACGTGAATTTTTAAATGTTCCTGCAAGGAAATTACTAAATAGCATTTAATTGAAATGGTTGTATACAGCCAATAATTGGTTGTATACAACCAATTATTGGCTGTATACAACCATAATTTCAGCGTACAATCTTTTCTTTATTCTGTTGTTAATTGTTACCAATTGATTTTATTAGAATAATTCTATGATGAATACTTTTGGAATATTTTTTGCTATCTAAATAGATTGTAATAATCCAAACCTAGGGGACAGTATGCATAAAACATTCCAAGCAAGACCAATAAAATTAAAAGCAGCCTTAGTCGCAATTCTAGCGGCTTATGCTATGCCACAAATAGCATCTGCAGAAAATAAAGCTGAAGCAATTGAACTCGGAAAAATTGAGGTGATTAGTACCACGCCATTAGCTGGCGTAGGTTTGCCAATCGAAAAAATTCCATCCAACGTTCAAACAGTTAAAGGCAAAGATTTACAACAACAAAATAGCCTGAGCATTGCTGACTATATGAATAACAATTTGTTGGGTGTTAGCGTGAATGAGACGCAAAATAACCCTTATCAGCCTGATATTTTATTCCGAGGTTATACAGCCTCACCTTTATTAGGAACGCCGCAGGGTTTGTCAGTATTTCAAGACGGTGTTCGTGTGAACGAGCCCTTTGGTGATGCTGTGAACTGGGATTTAATTCCAGTTAATGCAATTGCTGGGATCAATTTAATGCCTGGTTCTAATCCTATATTTGGTTTAAATACACTAGGTGGTTCATTGTCTGTGACCACTAAAAATGGCCGTACTCATCAAGGCGGTGCAGTTGAAACAAGCTTTGGTTCTTGGGGTCGTAAAACTGGTGCTGCTGAGTTTGGCGGAGTATCTGCGGATAACTCAATCGACTATTTTATTGCAGGCAATTATTTCGATGAAGATGGGTGGCGTGATCATTCCCCAACCGAAGTGAAACAGATTTTTGGTAAGGTAGGTTGGCAAAATGAAACATCTCGTTTGGAGTTAAGCTACACCGGTGCTGATAATAATATGATTGGTAATGGCTTGATTCAGAAAGAACTTATGGATCAGTTTGGCCGTGAAACTATTAACACCAAACCGGACCAAACTGAAAATACATTATCATTTTTCAATTTAAACGGCAGCCATTGGTTTAATGATGATGTGCAACTCACTGCGAATACCTATCACCGTGATTCAAAGCGTAAGACTTTGAATGGTGATGTTAATGATGACTTCGATTTGGATGATTTGGATGTTGAGTTGGGTCTTCCTCCAGGGACGTCAACTTTAGCTAGCGCCAATGCAGTATGTATTCCTGGAGCCGATGATGATGAGGCTGAACTTGCTTGTTCTGGCGCATTGAACAGAAGCAGGACTGATCAGAAAGGCTATGGGTTTAATGCGCAGCTTGCATTTAATCAGCCTTTATTCCAAAAGCAAAACCAATTTATTGTTGGTGCAGGTTATGACTATTCACGCATTAAGTTTAATCAGTCAACAGAAATGGGCTTGGTAAACGCATCTCGTGGCGTTGATGGCATTGATGTTGAAAATAATGAATCGGAAGTGAATTTACATGGCAAAACACGTAGTTGGGGTGTTTTTGCAACGGATACACTTTCTCTTACTGATCAATGGCACCTGACACTATCTGGTCGGTATAACCATATTAATGTTAAAAATAGTGACAAACTGATTCCTGATTCAAGTAATCCAGAGTCTTTAAATGGCGATCATAGTTTTAATCGATTCAACCCAGCAGTTGGATTAAGCTTTACACCAAGTAAAGATTTATCCGTTTACGGTTCTTACAATGAAGGTATGCGTGCGCCAACCTCAATGGAATTAGGTTGTGCAAACCCAGCTGTGCCATGTAAGTTACCTAATGCTATGGCAGGTGACCCACCATTGGAAAAAGTGGTTTCTAAAACTTTTGAAGTAGGTGCTCGTGGTAACTTGCTGTCAAACATGAAGTGGTCTGCAGCTGCATATCGTGCAGAAAATCATGATGATATTCAATTTATTGCAACTAATGCCACCAATGGGATGGGATACTTTGATAACGTAGGTAAAACTCGCCGCATGGGCTTTGACTTAGGTTTGATGGGTAACATTGATAAGTTTAGCTGGAATGCCGGTTATAGTTACGTTAAAGCAACCTATCAAAGTGATTTAACCTTGGCTAATGGGTTGAATTCAACTACTGTAACTGTTGGTGCAAATGATGTTATAAATGTAAGTAAAGGTGATCGTTTGGCAAACTTACCAGAGCATGCAGTTAAGTTGCGTATGCAATATGCTATGACCCCTAATTGGACTATTGGTACTAATGTTAACACCTTCTCTGATGTTTATATCAGAGGTAATGAAAACAATAAACATAGAGCTAACGACGGTAACCCTAATCACGTTCAAGACAGCGGGAAAATCGGGGGATACACCGTTGTTAACTTAGATACCCGGTACAAAATTGGTAACAGTGGCTGGCAGGTATTTGCTAAAGCTATCAATATCTTTGATAAAGAATATTCAACTGGAGGTATGTTGGGTGAGAATTGGATTGAAAATGGCGTATTCGCAGGTGATGATGAGCCATCAAAAATGTTGATGCCAGGTGCTCCACGTGCAGGTTGGCTTGGTGTGCGCTATGAATTTGGTAATCCAAAATCATCAACAGCTTCTGTTGACTAAATAAAACAAGATGCCGACTAATTCGGCATTTTGTTTTTTGTTTTTCAGAATATTATGTAACGTAAAAACGCTGGATTAGGAATGCCTTTTGCAACTCGCACATAACATATTAAATAAAGCTTCAGCCATGTTCAAGCAACAATCAAAATTACTGATTGTTGAAGATGAGGCGCTGTTTGCTCGCGCAGTAATGCGTAGGTTGCAGAAAGTAGGTTACGAGTGCGAGCATGTTGAGACCTTACATAATGCACGTGCTATTATTAAACAGTTTTCTCCTGACGTAGTATTGCTGGATATGCGTTTGCCAGATGGCAATGGTTTAGAATTGCTACCTGAATTAGTTGTTAAAAATGTTGCTGTGATTGTAATGACCGCACATGGCGAAATTAGTGATGCGGTAAATGCCATCAAACATGGGGCGGTAGATTATCTTAAAAAGCCGATTGATCTCGAGGAACTACTACTTTCTGTACAAAAAGCAGAAAATGCGGCTATTCAAAGTAATAGTTTAGACTATTCGCGTCAGCGTAACGTACACGCGATTGATGGCGTTGAGATGTTAGGTGATAGCCCAGCTATTCAAAGTGTTAAGGCACAAATTAAGCGCATTACACAATTGGTGGCTACCGATGTTGTACCTCCGACTGTGCTGATTAGCGGTGAGACTGGAACAGGTAAAGATGTCGCCGCACGTCTTTTACATTTGTCATGCCAAAATAAGGATAAGCATAGTGATAAGCCTTTCGTACATATCGATTGTGCTTCATTACCACATGAATTGATGGAAAGTGAGTTGTTCGGTCATGAGAAAGGTGCTTTTACAGGTGCAACAGCCACTCGTCCTGGTTTAATCGAGGCCGCGGAGGACGGCACACTTTTTTTAGATGAAATTGGTGAGCTACCCCTACCGCTTCAAGCTAAATTATTGAATGTGCTTGAACGTCGAATGGTGCGCAGAATTGGCTCAACTAAAGAACGTGCCGTACCAGCTAGATTTATTGCGGCAACCAATCGTGATTTACATGAAATGTCTTTATCTGGTAGTTTTAGGCAAGATTTGTATTACAGATTAAATGTCATGAGTATGACAATGCCACCTTTACGTGAAAGGGCTGACGATGCCATGTTGTTAGCACAACACTTTGCGGTGCAAACATCACGGCGCTATGGTCTAGGTCGTCCAGTATTTTCAGAAGATGCTATAGCCTTGATTAGACGCTATGATTGGCCAGGCAATGTGCGAGAATTGAAGCATCAGGTGAGCCGCGCAATGCTACTTTGCCATGAGGGTAAAATTAGTAGTGTGGATTTAGCTTTACCAGTACATCGTGCGGTGGATGCTCCTTTAATGTATCAAAACACTCAATCCACTTTGTATGAAACTGAGAAAGCCATTTTAGAGCAAGTGCTTGTTGAAAATAGATTTAATGTGTCAGAAGCCGCCCGCAAGCTAGGAATAACGCGTATGACCATGCGTTATCGTATGGATAAATATCAGATAATAGTTAAAAATTCAGACTAGAGTCTATCGTTTTCTGCAATAACTCTTTCACTTTCCCATTCAAAACTAGCAAAATTTTTTGTATATCATTTCTATTCTGAAATGACGCCATAATCCCTGCGTGGTATGATTCAGTCATTGAAAAACTGAAAGAATGTTATGCAAATTGGTACCCCATTAAGCTCTAATGCAACACGCGTTATGCTGTTAGGAAGTGGCGAACTCGGTAAAGAAGTAATTATTGCGCTACAACGTCTAGGTGTTGAAGTGATTGCAGTCGATCGTTACAAAAACGCACCTGGCCATCAAGTTGCACACCGTGCTTACACTATAGATATGACGGATGATTGTGCACTACGTGAGCTTATAGCCAAGGAAAAGCCACATTTAATAGTTCCTGAAATCGAAGCACTTAATACCAATACTCTTGCAGATATTGAGAAGGCTGGTATTGCCACAGTTATCCCTACTGTTAAAGCCGTTCAGCTTACTATGAATCGTGAAGGCATACGCAGACTAGCCGCTGAAGAACTTAATTTGCCAACTTCACCTTATGCCTTTGCCAGAAGCGAGTCTGATTTACAAGTGGCTATTGATGCTGGTATTGGTTATCCGTGCTTTATCAAGCCAACGATGTCATCTTCAGGCAAAGGCCAGTCGCGCATTACTAATGCGAGTGAAGTTAAAACAGCTTGGGATTATGCCGCAACAGGCGGGCGCGTGAATCAAGGTGTGGTGATTGTCGAAGGACAGATTGATTTCGATTATGAAATCACATTACTCACTGTTCGTGCTAAGAATGCCCAAGGTGAGATTCAAACTTACTTTTGTGAGCCAATCGGACATGTGCAAGAAAAAGGTGATTATGTAGAAAGTTGGCAACCGCAGGCGATGTCTAATGGCGCATTAACCGAATCTAAGCGCATTGCTAAAGCGGTTACAGATAGCCTTGGAGGCTTAGGTTTATTCGGTGTAGAGCTATTTGTTAAAGGCGATAAAGTGTGGTTTAGTGAAGTTAGTCCACGCCCACACGACACAGGCATGGTGACTATGTGTAGTCAGCGTTTTAGCGAATTTGACTTACATGCACGTGCTATTTTAGGGTTACCAGTCGATGTGAGTCTGAAAGACGCAGGCGCAAGTGCTGTGATTTATGGTCAACATGTAACGCAAAACCTTGCTTTTAATGACGTTGATAAAGCCTTAGCCGTACCAAGCAGCGACATTCGCCTATTTGGTAAGCCAGAATCTTTTGTGAAGCGTCGTATGGGTGTAGCCTTGGCGACTGGTCAAGATGTTGGCGAGGCTAGATGCCGTGCGAAATTGGCGGCTAGTTTAGTGAAGCCTATAGTTGCCTAGATGTACGTGCGGATTTATTCGCGACCAACGTTGCTTATCGCGAATAAATTCGCTCCTACAATGATGATTGATCAATATGCTAGATAAAATAGAAGAAGCAGGCAGTGATAAGCGCACTTTTTTTGAGTTGCTCGGTGGGGAAACGGATGGCATTGCTAACATTCGCCATTTAGTAGAAACTTTTTACGATGTGATGGATAGTGACCCTAAAGCTGCGCCAATACGTGCAATGCATCAAGCAGATTTAGCTTCTGCGCGTGAAAAGCTTTTTATGTTTCTCACTGGTTGGACAGGTGGACCACAGCTTTATATTGAGCGCTACGGTCACCCAATGTTGCGTAAACGCCATTTGCCATTTGCGATTGATGAATCTGCAAGAGATCAATGGATGTACTGCATGATTAAGGCGATGCATCAGTTGGAGTTTGATGATGAATTGATGACAAAGCTTGCTGAACAGTTATATGGTGTTGCTGATTTTATGCGAAATCAGCAACATTAATTCTTTACACCCTTAAACTACTTACTAGATGTTAACCCGCCTAGTAAGGCTGCAACAGGTGATTTTCTAATGGATGTTGTTCTAACACTTGCTTGCTGTTTTGCAACTGCCGCTTCATAAGGTTTGTCAAACCAAGGATCACTACTTTTCTTTTTTGCAGGAGTGAGTTTAGTAACAGAGGCGTCTTGATTTGATGAAGCGCTACTTGATTTATTATTACTAAGCTTGTTTGAGCTTGCGCGACTTCTGGTGCCAGACCTTTCAATCTCAATGGTTTCTTTGGGAATTTGGCGTTTGATTAGCTTTTCAATTTCCACCATATATTTATCTTCTTCAGGACTTACGAATGAAATCGCAATACCTGATGCACCTGCGCGACCCGTGCGGCCTATACGGTGTACATAATCTTCCGGCGCACTTGGAATTTCATAGTTAATTACCATCGGCAATTCGCTAATGTCTAGGCCACGTGCCGCAACGTCTGTAGCGACTAATACAGTACAAGTCCCAGCCTTAAAAGCATCCAATGCTTTAATGCGTTCTTGCTGCGTTTTGTCACCGTGAATCGCATCAGCAGAAATGCCTTCACGCTCTAAATTGCGGCTTAAGCGGCTAGCTGTAATTTTAGTTTTGGTGAACACAATCACCTGAGTTGCATCAGCAGACTTTAACAACTGCGTGAGCAATGCTTCTTTATCACTTTGTGCAACTTGATACACTTTTTGTGTGACGTTATCATTAGTGGCATTACTGCGTGCCACTTCGATTAATTGTGGTTTGGTTAAAAAGTCATCGGCTAATTTTTTAATATCATTTGAAAATGTAGCTGAAAACATCAAATTTTGACGTTGCTTAGGTAGTAGCGCCAAAATTCTTTTCAAATCAGGCATAAAGCCCATGTCTAACATTCTGTCAGCTTCATCTAGTACTAAAACTTGTACTTGATTGAGCTGTAAGGTTTTTTGTTCAATGTGATCCAACAAGCGACCAGGTGTGGCAACTAAAACCTCAATACCAGTTTTAAGATGTGGCGTTTGGGTTTTGATGTCTACACCGCCAAACACAACTAAGGAGCGTAGCTGCGTATGTTTTGCATAGGCTTTTACACTTTCTTCTACCTGAATTGCCAGTTCGCGCGTTGGCGTTAATATCAACGCACGGACTGGGTGTTTTGCAGGGGATGTGCTCGAGTTTGCCAGTGGCAGTAATTTTTGTAGAAGAGGTAGCGCAAAAGCCGCAGTTTTACCTGTGCCCGTTTGTGCACCTGCCATTAAATCGCCCCCCGCCAAAGCAACAGGGATGGCCTGTGCTTGAATAGGAGTTGGTTTGGTATAACCAGATTCGGTAAGCGCCTTAAGGAGTTCGGGCGCTAAACCTAGATCTGTAAAGGCTAGATTTTCTGAAATTACTGTTTCTGTCATTTTGTTAGACACTATTTATAAACTTATGCAAAGCTACGCGGACGGCGTGGAGCAACGCTACCACCAGCATTTGCATTGCCGAAGCTACGTGAATCGCTATTGTTGCGAGCAGGACGGCTATCACGTGCAGGAGCTGCAGAACGGTCGCCACGAGGTGCATCATTGCGACCTTCATAACGTGCGCCTAGCACGCGGTTGTCGCCACGATTTGCATCTGGGCGGTTGCCACGGCTGTCACGGTTACTATCGCCACGTGGAGCGCTTGCGCCATCACGTGAGAAAGGTTTTTTGCCAAAAGCTGCTGCGTCACCAAAGCTACGATTAGGTGCGCCTGCACTTGCACGGTCACCAAAGCTGCGGTCAGCGCTTGGGCGGCTATTGCTTGGACGTTCGCTACGGCTACGATCACCACTTGAGTTGCGATCACCAAAGTTACGTGGACGATCCGCCGAAGGTCTTTCTGAACGGTTAAATTCAGGTCTTGCTGCGTTGCCATTTGTTTCACGCGTTGCGGAATCACGATTGCCACGATTTTCATCACGACTGCCGTTGTCACGGTTAAAGCTAGCGCCATCGCGCGATTGGAAATTACTGTTACGGTCACCACGTGGCTCGCTGTTACGGTTATTAAAACCACCTCTATCATTACCACCGCGGTCATCACGTGGTTTAAAACCACCGCGACCACCTGGTTTATGTGCATCACGGCGAATATCGCCACGATCACCACGACCATTACCTGGACCATCCATCTTCATTGCACGTTTGGGCTCAAAGCCTTCAATCACGCCTGGTTCCATACGGTTACCAGTGAATTGTTCGATTTTACGTAAGATATGCCTGTCCATATTTGATGCGAAAGAAATCGCAATGCCTGTTTTACCAGCTCGGCCAGTACGACCAATACGATGAACATAATCTTCAGCAAATTTTGGTAAGTCATAGTTGATTACGTGGCTAATACCATTTACATCAATACCGCGTGCAGCAACATCTGTCGCCACTAAGACTTTTACATCACCTTGACGCAATTTAGTTAATGTACGATTACGTGCGCCTTGCGTCATGTCGCCATGTAAAGCAGCTGTTTTGTGGCCAGCTGCATATAAATCTTCAGCCAACACATCGCAATGACGCTTAGTGCTAGTGAAAATAATTACTTGGTTGACTTCAGGCGCAATCAGCAAATGCTCAAGCAATTTGTTTTTATGTGTCATGTCATCAACATAATGCAAACGTTGTTCAATGTTGGCGTGTTTTTCTTTTTGTGTTGCAACTTGAATTGTTTTTGGATTTTTAAGAATTTGTTTAGCGATACGTGCAATATCACCATCTAAAGTTGCAGAGAACAATAGTGTTTGACGTTCAGCTGTTAGTTGCTCACAAATACGCTCAACATCTGGCAAGAAGCCCATGTCTAACATACGGTCAGCTTCATCTAGAACTAACATTTGCAAACGTGATAAATCAATACGGCCACGCTCCATATGGTCAAGTAGGCGACCAGGCGTTGCCACTAGAATATCTAGCGGTTGTGATAATAATTTGTTTTGTAATGGATAAGGCATGCCGCCAACGATACTGACAGTTCGTGCGCGGATGAATTTGCCGTATTTACGCGCAGCTTCATTAACTTGCGCAGCAAGTTCGCGAGTTGGTACTAGCACCAAGATGCGTGGGCCACGGCTTTTTAATTCATGCGGAGTAGCTAATAAGTTTAGTGCAGGCAACATAAATGCTGCGGTTTTACCTGTGCCCGTTTGAGCAGAAGCCATCAGGTCATGACCAGCGGTTACAACAGGTATTGCCTGCGATTGGATAGCAGTAGGTGTAGTGTAGCCAGATTCTTCAATCGCACGAAGTAAGGCATTATCAAGATTTAATGATTCAAAAGACAAAGTATTCCCTTTCTTAAGTTATTACTAATAAGTAATAACCAGATATAAATAAAACAAAAAGGGCGCTAAGTAAAAACGGACATATCATTTGCGCATAAGCGATTAGTTAAGCTTATGCTCAAGGGCAATATAAACGCAGAGAATATTTGGTGTTAAGTTTGAAAAACATTAGAGATTAAATAAACAATCTCACTTACACAGTCAAGCTAATATCTCTTTACCAGCGCACGGGCACAGCCGCTAACCAGTAAAAATCAATAATTTGATTTCTTGATAGTTGCTACAAAATTTCACGAGCAACAGAAGGGTCAGGGCAATGATTCAAGCATCACAAAAAAATGTAGTAATGCGAATGAAGCGCGCAGTATAACCATTTAAATTAGTTTGTCAATTTATATCTTTTAGCAAAGCTAAATTACTCAATTAAAAAATTGTTAAGTGTGTTAAAATCGCCGCCTTTCAATGATCTGGCTATAAAATATGTCACGCAACTTAAGAAATGTCGCAATTATCGCCCACGTTGACCATGGTAAAACGACCATGGTGGATAAGCTTTTACAACAAGCAGGTACTTTTTCATCACACCAAGTCGTTTCTGAACGAGTGATGGATAGTGGTGATATTGAAAAAGAACGTGGCATTACTATTTTGGCTAAAAACACCTCTTTGGTGTACGAAGGCACACATATTAATATTGTGGACACACCAGGCCATGCGGATTTTGGTGGTGAGGTCGAGCGTGTTTTAGGTATGGTAGATGGCGTGTTGTTGTTGGTGGATGCTGTTGAAGGACCAATGCCGCAAACACGCTTTGTGACTAAAAAAGCGTTGGCGCTTGGTTTAAAACCAATCGTAGTAATTAACAAGGTTGACCGCCCTGGTGCGCGAACAGATTGGGTGATTAACCAAACATTTGATTTATTCGCCAATTTAGGTGCAACGGATGACCAGTTAGATTTTCCTATAGTTTACGCGTCAGCCATTAACGGCTATGCCATGTTAGATATGAAAACAACTACGGATAATATGCGCGCGTTGTTTGAAACCATTTTAAGCCACGTTGCATGCCCAGCTGGCGACAGCAAAGCACCGTTACAATTGCAAATTTCAGCTTTAGATTATTCAACTTATACAGGTCGCTTAGGTATTGGTCGCATTACTAACGGTAAAATCAAAACAGGTCAATCTGTGACGATTATGAACGAAGATAAGCAAGTAGCAATGGGTAAGATTAACCAAGTGCTTGGTTTTAAAGGTCTTGAACGCGTGCCAGTAGAAGAAGCTGAAGCAGGCGACATTGTTATTATTTCTGGTTTAGATGATATAGGTATCGGCTTTACCGTTTGTGACCGTGAAAATCCCAAAGGCTTGCCACATTTAGGCGTGGATGAACCAACTTTAACGATGGACTTTATGGTGAATACTTCACCATTAGCAGGAACTGAAGGTAAATTCGTCACTTCACGTCAAATTCGTGACCGTTTAACTAAAGAATTATTAGTGAACGTGGCTTTGCGTGTTGATGAAACTGAAGATAATGATGTATTCCGCGTTTCAGGCCGTGGTGAGTTGCATCTCACCATTTTGCTTGAAAATATGCGTCGTGAAGGTTTTGAAATGGCGGTTGGTAAGCCAAAAGTTGTTTACCGTGAAATTAATGGTGAAAAATGTGAGCCTTATGAAATCTTGACGGTAGATTTAGAAGACGAACATCAAGGTGCGGCTATGGAAGAGCTCGGTCGCCGCCGAGGCGAAATGCAAAATATGGAATCAGACGGTAATGGCCGTACACGCTTAGAATACCGCATTCCAGCCCGTGGTTTAATAGGCTTCCAAGGTGAATTTCTAACCATGACGCGCGGCACTGGCTTGATGGGACACGTGTTTGACGAATATGCACCGGTAAAAGCCGATATGCCAGGCCGTCGTAATGGAGTCTTGATTTCAGCAGAACACGGCGAAGCTGTTGCTTACGCGCTTTGGAAATTGCAAGACCGCGGTAAAATGTTCTCAGTACCTGGCGATAAATTGTACGAAGGGATGATTATTGGCGTTCACAGTCGTGATAACGATTTGGTAGTGAATCCAATTAAAGGTAAACAACTCACAAACGTGCGCTCGTCAGGCACTGATGAAGCCGTACGTTTGATTACACCAATTGCCTTATCTTTAGAGTCAGCAGTTGAGTTTATTGATGATGATGAATTGGTGGAAATTACACCTAAAACGATTCGTATCCGCAAACGCTTTTTAACAGAAAACGAGCGTAAACGCTCTGGTACTAATAAATCTTAGCCCCAAGTAAACTTAGTATATTTTTTGCATCAATTTAAACCCAGCCTACGTAAGTAGCTGGGTTTTTTACGGCTACTATCTCTAGAAGTTCAGTGGTAATGTAAAAGATGTAACAAAATGTATCTGTATACTAAATTTTAGTTATAGCTTTTTATAAAATTAACCACATTAAGTATCTGTTAGATGCCTTTTGAATTTTAATTGGTTGATTACAGCCATAAATGTAATATTTTTGTAATTTAATCAAATACCTAGCTGTTTTTGGTAAAATATAATTAAATAAGTAATGGTTTTTTAAGTTGGCACACTTTGCTTTTTATTTATAACAATAGGAGATTAATATGTTTCGTTTAACAATAGGTAGCACCATAATTGCAGCAGCATTTTTTGCAAATTCAGCAGTAGCTGGACATGATACGCTTAAACCAAAAGCATATGATAGTTTAGGTAAGTGTGTGAAAGCAGCATTAATAAAACACGAAGGCACTATCGTTAAGCTAGAGTTTAAATCAGAGAACAAAAAAGGTGTTTATGAGTTCGATATTGAGTCTCCAGACGGTACATCTTGGGATATTGAGTGTGATGCAAAATCAGGTAAAGTTATTGAAATTGAGCAAGAGGTTAAAGCTGACGATGCTAAATTTAAAGCTGCTGCAAAAGTGACGGAAGCTGATGCAAAAGCAACGGCATTGGCGGCGCATCTTGGTACAGTTGTTGAAACTGAGTATGAAATTGAGTCAGATGGTAAAGTTTCATATGAATTTGATATTTTAGAGGCTGACAAAGAAGAGATTAAAGTTGAAGTTGATGCGACTACTGGCAAAATTGTGGAAGTGAGCTACGAAGAGTATCAAATTGGTAAAGAGTAATTTAATCTTACTAATTAATTAGTTGTTTAAAAGTAAAAAAGGCGCCTAAGCGCCTTTTTTACTTTTTACTACATGCAAATAAACAACAAACTATAGGTGAGGAATCTATCCAGTTCACTATACACACAACCCTTATAATTATGTAACAGTAAAAAGTCCTAGTGATAGTATTCCCTAGTGTTATATAAGCTACAAACGTGCCAAGTTATATCTTGCATTATTAATTGTATAACTTATTGAATATAAGCTTATTATTTTTAAATGTTGAGTTTATTTAATTGGCATATTCTATATTGGTGGTTGATTGCAACCATTGCGGTTGTAATCAACCACCAGGTTTAATAAAATTTTAGACGTATCGCGTTGTAGTTGATGTTTATTTTAAGCTTGAATTAATTTAGTTTGCTGGCTCATGAAAACAGCTTTAAGGCGATGAATACCGGAGAAAATTTCATCATGGTTTAAATCAGCATAGCCAAGTCTGATGGCTTGAATTGGATGGTTTAAACATGAAAAGTGAGTGGCAGGCGTTATGCTTATTTTTTCTAATGTAGCATCGCGGATTAGTTTAGTTATATCAATGGCTTGGCTTATCTGAAGCCATATGGCTAGTCCACTACCTGCCAGTCGAAAGCTCACAAACTCACTTAGCTCCTTATTTATTAGGATGGAAATAAAAGTCCTGCGTTCTTCATATATTTTTAGAGTGCGTAAAATATGTCTTTTAATTTCACCAGTATGGAGTAATTCAGCGATAGCAAGTTCGGTAATGATGTCGCCTTGTCGGTCTGTTATGCTGATTTGATGGGCACACTGGTTAATGATATCTTTAGGTGCGACAATATAGCCAATTCTAAAAGTTGGCGTAAGCACTTTTGAGAGTGAGCCAATATGGATTACATGATTAGATTTTTGCATACTGGCAATGGGTAGAGCTACCGTAGGTGAAAAATTAAATTCATGATCGCTATCATCCTCGATGATATAAAAGCCATATTGCTCTGCTAGCGTTAATAGCCTTTGCCTGCGTTCCTGCGACATGCATACAGTTGTGGGGATTTGATTGTGTGGAGTGGTATAAATCGCACGTATTTTATATTGGACACATAGCAGTTCTAGGCTGTTTAAATCCATTCCTTCATCATCATGGGCGACGCTTAATATATTAGCGCCACAACTTTTAAATGTTTCGCGAGCAAGTGGGTTTGTGAGTTGTTCAAGAACTACGTAATTACCTGGTTCAATTAATACTTTGGAGGCTAGAAAAATTGCCATTTGGCTACCGCGTGCGATGCATATATTCTCAATATTGGCATGAAGCCTTCTTTCAATATTGAGCATTTGCAAGATAGCTTCTCTTAAAATCATGGTGCCTTTAGGGTCACCGTAGGCTATTTTTCTGTTTCTGGTAGAATAAATTAATGCATGTCGCATTGCGCGTGAAATCATCTCAAATGGTAATAACCTAATATCTGGCATACCTTCACTAAAATGAATAAAGTCATGTTCTTGTCGTTTACTTAAGATAGGCGTTACTTCTATATGCAGAGGGTAAGATGTTTGATGTTGAATCTTAAGTGAATTTTTATTGTGGTTGATGGCCAGCACTCTAGATGAAACGAATGTGCCGCGCTTACTCTCGCTAATTAGCCAACCTTGCGCAATTAACTCATCATAAGCTTGAATAACAGTTTTTCGATTCACATTGATTTTACTAGCAAGGTCACGTGTACCTGGTAGCGCTACACCAGAGGTAAAGCGGCCACTCTGAATGTCGTCAATGATTTTTTGTGCTATTTGCACGTGAATTGCCGTGCCTGATTCTCGCACTATATCGACATTAAGTTCCCACGGTCTTAGCATATACAGCATCTCCTATCCAACTGGCATGTTGCCAGCACTAAAATTCTGAATAAAGCTGCTACAAGAACCAGTAGTGAGTGCTTATATTGTTATCAGAAAATTACGTTTAATGGATACTAGGAGAACCCAATTTTTAGATAGTACCAAAATAATGAAATTTTGTTAAATAAATCATCTGGACCAGTATGAATTAAAATACTGGATGGCATTTATGCGAAGGTTATTATATAAAGTTACATTCGTTTACAAATTGAAACAACTAAATAGAAATTAGATATTTTTTTTATACGGTTGTTTTGATTGCCTGTCATCCTAGTGCCAGTTTGATGTGAGCAAATTGAGGTTAATTGACCTCATTCTTAAAAATTATCTTTGGAGATAACTATGTTTACAAAAAAACGCGTATTAGGTCTTGCAGTAAGTGCAGCCTTGGCTTTGCCTATGGTGGCCTTCGCAGCAGCAGACCAAGATGCAGCAATGAAAGATTCAAACAATTGGCTACACCCACGTGGTCAGCACGATAACCAAGGCTACAGCAAGTTAGCACAAATCAATAAAGGTAACATTAAAAAACTTAAAGCAGCATGGACATTCGCGACTGGTGTAAACCGTGGGCATGAAGGTTCACCAGTAGTCATTGGTAACATGATGTATGTGCATACTGCATTCCCAAACAATGTGTACGCACTTGATTTAAACGACAATCAAAAAATCGTATGGTCATATTTCCCTAAACAAGATCCATCAGTACAAGCTGTTTTATGTTGCGATAACGTAAGTCGTGGCATGGGTTATGGTGATGGCAAAATTTACCTGCAACAAAACGACGGTCAATTAGTTGCTTTAGATGCTAAAACAGGCGCTAAAGTATGGTCAACATTAGTAAACGACCCAAAAGTCGGCGCTACAAATACTAATGCACCACACGTAATTAAAGATAAAGTATTAACAGGTTGTTCAGGTGCTGAGTTCGGTGTACGTTGCTTTATCGCAGCTTACAATGCTAAAGACGGTTCTTTGGCATGGAAAGCTTACTCTACAGGCCCAGATGCTGAAGTGTTGATTGGTGAAGGCTTCAACAAAGATACACCTGAATACAGCGCATTATCTGTTTACCAAGATGTAAACGGTGGTAATAAAGAAGGCGGTTCATTCAAAAAGATTCCTAACGATCAATTGAAAATTGGCGAAAAAGAATTAGGTACACGCACATGGTTAAAACCACAAGCAGTTAAAGATGGTTGGCAACATGGTGGTGGCTCTGTATGGGGCTGGTGGCCGTATGATGCACGTACAAACTTGGTTTACTACGGAACAGGTAACCCATCAGTTTGGAACCCAGATGTACGTCCAGGTGATAACAAATGGTCTATGACTGTATTTGCACGTGATTTAGATACAGGTATGGCCCGTTGGGGTATGCAAATGACTCCACATGATGAGTGGGATTATGATGGTATTAACGAAGTAATCTTGTTCGATAAAGGTGGCAAAACATACGCTTGGCACCATGACCGTAATGGTTTTGCCTACACGTGGCATGCGCATACTGGTAAATTAGTAGCTGCTGAAAAAGTACACCCATTCGTTAACTGGGCAACTGGTGTGGATTTAAAAACAGGAGTTCCTAACAAAACGGCAAATGCCTCAACACACCAAGACTATAATGCTAAAGGCATTTGCCCAGCTGCATTGGGTACTAAAGACCAACAACCAGCTGCTTACTCACCAAAAACTGGTTTAATGTATTCACCATTGAACCACGTATGTATGACATACGAGCCAGTTGAGTCTAAATACGTATCAGGTCAACCATGGGTTGGTGCTACATTGACTATGTTCCCAGGTCCAGTTGGCGTATTGGTTGGTTTTGCTGCTTATGATCCAATGACTAACAAAAAAGTATGGTACAACAAAGTGAAATTCTCAGCATGGGGTGGTGTATTAACCACAGGTTCAGGCTTAGTGTTCTACGGTACTTTA
>JAUYAL010000062.1 GCA_030693535.1 Methylotenera sp. | reverse complement strand
TAGTAGCTCCACATGTGGATATTTTAGAAATCGGTACACCTTGCATTAAACACAACGGTGTTAAATTACTTGAAGTTTTACGTGCTAAATTCCCAAACAACAAAATCTTAGTTGACTTAAAAACAATGGATGCTGGTTTCTACGAAGCTGAGCCATTCTACAAAGCTGGTGCAGACATCTGTACAGTTTTAGGTTGTGCTGATATCGGTACAATCAAAGGTGTAATTGATGTTGCTAATAAATACGGTAAAAAAGCACAAGTTGATTTGATCAACGTTGCTGATAAAGCTGCTAAAACTAAAGAAGTTGCTGCTGCTGGCGCGCACATCATTGGCGTTCACACTGGTTTAGATCAACAAGCTGCTGGTCAAACACCATTTGGTGACTTAGCTTTAGTTGCTGCTTTAGGCTTAGGCGTTGAAATCTCAGTTGCTGGTGGTGTTAAAGCTTCTACAACTGCACAAGTACGTGATGCTGGCGCTACTATCATTGTAGCTGGTGCTGCAATCTACGGTGCTACTGATCCAGCTGCTTCTGCTGCTGAAATCACAGCTATTGCTCACGCTTAAGTTAAGTGCTGGTTTTAATTAACCAAGCTTAATGCAAGCCCAATAAGTAATTATTGAGTGAGTAATTAAAAAATCCTGACTCAGTAATGAGTCGGGATTTTTTTTAACGACATGTTTTTAATAAAGTGATTTTTATAGTATGGTTTAATAATTAAGGAAAATATCATGAGTCATGAAAAACTAATTCTAGATAGAATAAATACAATTCTTGCAGAAACTAATAATGCTAACGCTGCTAAGTTATGTAAGCTAGTAGATGAAGCTGGTCGAATTTTTGTTGGTGGTGCAGGACGTTCTGGCTTGGTGTCACGGTTTTTTGCTATGCGTCTAACGCATAGTGGCTATAACGTTAACATGATCGGTGAAATCGTTACTCCAGCGATTAAACCAGGTGATTTGCTTGTTTTGGTTTCTGGTTCTGGTGGTACGGAAACTCTGTTACCTTTCGTTAAAAAAGCAAAATCAGTAGGCGCTAAATTGGTGGTAGTTTCAATGAAGGCTAAATCAGTCATGGCTGATGTGGCAGATTTAAACATTCAAATTGGTAATGATGATAGCTTCCCTCTCACTAAAGGCATGCCGATGGGTGCGCAATTTGAGTTGTCAGCTTTAGTTTTCTTAGAAGCAGTGATTGCTGATATTATTTTTGCTAAAGGCTTAACTGAAGAAGGTATGAGAGCAATTCACGCAAACCTAGAATAGTTCTAGAGCAGCTAGATGCTAATTAAGAAGCTCGCTCAGGCGAGCTTTTTAATTAGAGCTGATTTAAAGCCTCTTTGCTTATTTGTTTTCGATGCAATGCTGTGGCAACCAGAGCTCCTTGTAGACCCATCTCTTTTAACATTATTAAATCATCTGCGTCTCTAACTCCTCCAGCGGAATAGAAGTTAACATTCTTTTTGCACGACATTATTTCAGCTAGTAGTTTTTTGTTAACGCCAAGGTTTGCACCTACGTGAGCAAGTGACATTACAATGACATCTTGCGGCCAATATTCAGCATTGCTGAGTAGCTCCGCTGGGCCTTGGTAGCCATGTGGCATAAAGTCTAGTGATAAAATAAAGTTTTGTTCGTGATGCTTCAGTGCACAGTAGTTACTAATTTGTACAAAGTTCTCGCTACCAATAACTAAGCGGATATTGAGTGTTTGCCAAATGCCAAGCTCGGTATTATTTCTAATACCAGCATCTACCCAAAGCGTGATGAACGGAAATTGATGGATAATGGCTTCAATGACGGCATAATTAGTCTTATAAGTGCCTTCTGATTTTTGAATAGCATTCAAATCGGCGATATATAATTGCGTAAATGGGTAGAGTTCTATTAGCGCCGAAACGATCTCTAGTGGTTCACTTGAAGTTGTGAGAGATGATTGTATTGGCTGATAGTGTTGCCGCTCACCTTTTTTGGCATGTACAACTACGCCATTTAATAAGTCAATTACTGGGATTATTTCCATCATAGAATTCAAAGACTTAATTTTAAAAATGAAACTAAAAAAATTATTAGTATGTGAGTTTATCACTGCTGGTGGCTTAAGTGATACTGCACCTAGTGATGCGCCGTTTTCAGAGTCTCTAGCAATTGAAGGTGCACTAATGCGTGATGCTTTGTTGCGAGATTTAAGTGAGCTTAAACAATATCAGCTAATAAGTATGCATGATGAGCGTTTGTCGCCATCGGTATATACAAACAAGAGTATCACAGTTGCAGCAGGGGATTTTAAGAAAGCATTCAAGAAAGCTATTAAGCAAGTAGATTTTGTTTGGCTGATAGCACCTGAAACTGACGGTCTTTTAATAGAACTAACTGAGCTATGCTTGGTTGCTGAAGATAAAAAGAATGGTTCTATTTTCTTAGGCTGTGGCTATGATGCAACTTTAATTGGCACGAGTAAAACATTGAGTTTTGAAGCATTGCAGGATGCTGGCATTAACACCTTGCCAGTATTCGCAGGTGAAGACTTGATGCTACAAGCGTGCTTTGATAAATTGTCGCAACTCCATGTGAAAATGTGGGTCGCGAAACCTGAAGATGGTGCTGGCTGTGATGGCATTCGATTATTTGATTCACTAAGCGCCGCAAGGCATTGGCTGCAACAAGATGAGCAATATTTGCGTTACTTAATACAGCCTTTTCAGGCTGGTATTGCCGCGAGTTTTTCTTTGATTTGTAATGATGGTAAAGGCTGGCTGTTAAGCTGTAATCAGCAGCATATTCAAAGTGATGGTAGTCAATTTAAGCTCACAGGCATTACAGTAAACGGCATGCAATCCTACTGGCTTCGCTTTGAAACGCTCGCCAGAAAGATTGCGAAAATATTACCAGATGCACTTGGTTACGTAGGAATCGACGTTATTATTGATACAGAGGAAGACAAGATTTTTGTGATTGATATTAACCCCCGAGTGACTAGTAGTTATGTAGGTTTGCGAGAAGGAATAGGGCATAACCCAGCAAAAATAATTTTAGAATGTATATTGAATCCGCACTTTAAATTCCCTGTACTGCATAGAAGTATTGTTGAGATTGTATTGTGAATATTGCTATTGGTTGGGATATTGGTGGTGCGCATGTCAAAGCTGTGCAGGTAGATACTACGGGTAAGCTGCAAGCTGCAAGTCAAGTTTATTGTCCCTTATGGCGTGGTCTGCATGAGTTGAATCTGGCGATAGATGCGGTATTAATTGAATTTAATGCTAATAAAAATGTGTTGACTCATTTTGTAACAATGACAGGCGAACTCGCAGATATATTTTCAGATCGTCATGCAGGCGTGATGCAAATAGCACAGAGCATAAGCAAAAAACTATCAGGGAAAATACTATTTTATGCAGGTGAAAAAGGTTTTGTCTCAATGGATGCAGTTGAGGAGAATGCAAAAAATATCGCTTCTATGAACTGGTTAGCAAGTGCGCAATATCTTGCAAGAAATGTGCAACAGGCACTATTTTTGGATATTGGCAGTACAACGACTGATATTATTTTAATTGACAATGGTAAGCCCAGAGTACTTGGTTTTAATGATGCAATACGTATGCAAGCCGATGAGCTGGTTTACACGGGTGTGGTGCGTACGCCTTTGATGGCACTAGCTCAAAAGATTCCCGTTGGAGGGAATCTGATCAATGTTGCAGCTGAACATTTTGCCACGACTGCTGATATCTATACGCTGACAGGCGATTTGCCACATGCTGAAAATATGGCTGAAACAGCTGATGGTGCAGATAAAGGCATAGAGGCCAGCGCTAAACGTATTGCAAGAATGATTGGCTGTGATGCGCAGGATGCGCCTATAAGCGCATGGCAGAACTTAGCTTATGCATTCAAACATGCACAAATGTTTCAAATTAAACAGGCTATGTTGAAGCAAATATCACGACTAGAAGATTTCAGTAATTTACGTGTAGTCGGTGCAGGAGCAGGTGAATTTTTAGTGGATGAATTGGCGAAGCAATTGAACTTTAAGTATGAGTCTATTGCCGACTTAATCGTAACTGATGCTAGTTTTAATATTAATGACAGTACAAGAAATATAGCCGTAGTGTGCTTTCCTGCTTACGCAGTGGCCAGTCTAGGCCTTGAGGCGCAAGAATGTTAAAGCACTCACTTCAATATCAATCAAATAGCGAGAGACTATTTGAGTGTATTGCACACCTACCATGGGCAGTATTTTTAGATAGCGGGAGGCCACAAAGTGAATATGGCCGTTTTGATATCCTAGTGGCTGATCCTCTGATGACCATTAGCACTATTGAAAGTAATACTGAGACTGAGTCTAATATTTGCACAGAGATTATCAAAAATGGTCATAAAACAATTAGCTTTGATGACCCTTTTACTATACTCAATCGCTTATTGGAGCAATATAAAGCAGGTGAAAATTCACTGGTAGACTGTGCAATACCGTTTGCTGGTGGAGCATTAGGTTATTTTTCTTATGACTTGGCAAGGCAGGTAGAGCTTTTAGATAATATTGCGCAACAAACCCCAGCCATTCCATACATGAAAGTGGGTATTTATGATTGGGCTGTGGTGGTTGATCATCAAGAAAAAACTGCTTACTTGGTCTCGAATGGGCTTCAGCAAAGCACACATGAGCATTGGGCTGAATTGTGTGATTTATTTGATTATCCTACAAAGCATAAAGATGAGGCTTTTGCGCTAACAAGTGCTGTGATGAGTAATATGACTTTTACTGAATATTCTCAAGCATTTAATGCAGTTAAAAATTACATCACAGAAGGTGATTGTTATCAAGTAAATCTTGCGCAACGGTTTTCAGCCAAGGCATATGGTTGCAGTTGGACATTTTATAGAAAACTTAGAGAAATAAGCCCAGCGCCATTCATGGCATACATGAACTTTGGGTCTTTGCAGGTGCTTTCTGGCTCGCCAGAGCGATTTTTACAGGTGGTGGGTAATCATGTAGAAACTAGACCTATAAAAGGTACTAGGCCTCGTTCTGATGATGTTACGTTGGATTATCAGTTGGCAAAAGAATTGCAAGCTAGCACTAAAGATAAAGCTGAAAATTTAATGATTGTTGATTTATTGCGAAATGACATTAGCAAAAACTGCCGAATTGGTTCGGTGAAAGCGCATAGGCTCTTTCATTTACAAAGCTTTGCTAATGTACACCATTTAGTCAGCATCGTTACAGGTAGGCTTAAGGTGGGTAAAACGGCTATTGACTTGCTTCGAGGTTGCTTTCCAGGCGGATCAATTACCGGTGCGCCAAAGTTAAGAGCTATGCAAATAATTGAGGAATTAGAGCCACATAGACGCGGTGTGTATTGTGGCGCGATTGGCTATATAGGATTTGATGGCAATATGGATACGAACATTGCGATACGTACTGCTGTATATTCTGAGCAAGAAAGCGGTAAAGGTGAAATCAGTTTTTATGCGGGAGGCGGTATTGTGGCAGATTCTGAGCTAGAAAAAGAATATACTGAAACCTTTGATAAAGCTTCTAGCATGATGAATATCATGCATTTTTTCCAAAAAAATCAGTAAAGACACTTCTATAATTTTTTAGAAATATCCATAAGATTAAACGGGACTTTCACATGTGGGTGATTAAAATTGGCGGCAGTTTACTTGGTGCGCCTGAGCTTGCAAATTGGCTAGAAATCATCGTCAATCATTGTGATGGGCACGTCATTATTGTGCCAGGTGGTGGATTATTTGCAAACTCAGTGCGCGAGGCGCAGCAAATCACCAATATGAATGATGCGGTGGCGCATCGACTAGCTTTGCTAGCGATGGATCAGTACGGCATTATGCTGGCTGCGATGAACCCGCATTTAGTCACAGCTAGCACTGAGCTTGAAATCGCCGAGCGAGGCTGGCAACATCGCGGCATTGTCTGGTTGCCCAGCAAAATGGTGTTGGCCGATGAAACAATACCTCAAAATTGGCAAGTGACTTCAGATAGTTTAGCGGCTTGGCTTGCTAATAAGCTAGGCGCAAAGCAGTTGATTATTGTGAAATCAAAATCTTTACTTCAATATCAAGAAACTGCGCCAACTGCCCTGCAGCATTTGGTGGATGATGAAGTCATAGACAGCCAATTCAGCCAATATATTGCTGGGCAGTTGTACCAAACTTGGGTGTTAAATAAAGCCGATTACGCAATTTTTAAACAAGGATTTGATTCCAGAAACTTGGCAAAAAAGGGCTTGCGCGTTGGCGTAACTTTAGAATAAATTGAGGTTGATGATGACTGCTAGCAAAGTATATAGTGCTGAAGAAGTGGAAGCTAAATTAAAAGTGGTATTACCGCATTGGTTTTTAGAAGATGGTTGGATACGCCGCAAATATAAAACCAGCGGCTGGAAAGCAACCTTGATGGTGGTGAATACCGTTGGTCACTTGGCTGAAGCCGCATGGCACCACCCAGATTTAACCGTGTCTTACGCATTTGTGATTGTAAAACTCTGCACACACGATGCTAAAGGCATTACCGATAAAGATTTCGAATTAGCAACAAAAATTGAGCAAGTGATCAGCTGGCAGCCAGCAAAAGAGCGTGGTGCGTTGACTGGCACACCAATTGACGATGTGCGCTTCAAGTACATTAAATATGATGATTAAAACACATATAAAATGCATATTAAAGTAGCAATTTTTTTATGTATCTTCTTTTAATGCCTTTATAAGCTTTATGGGATAAGGCTTGCAGATGTAAATTTTTTTTTCGTAGTGAGGGAATTTTGTTAAAGTAATTTATTAAGTAAAATTTTACGCTGTATTAGGCGAGTTTTGCTTTTTCAAATTTGCCAAAATGCAACATCATGGTTGGTAAAATCAGCAGATTTAAAATGGTGGAAGTGATTAAGCCTCCCACAATAATGGTGGCCATCGGGCCTTCAATTTCTCGCCCTGGTTGACCGCTACCAGCCGCTAATGGTAGCAACCCAAGTGCTGTGACTAATGCGGTCATCAGCACTGAAGGCAAGCGCTCTGTTGCGCCACGAATACATGTTTCTAAATTCCAGATGCAATTTTCTTCATCCACCAAATGCTGAAAATGTGAAACCATCATAATCGAGTTACGCAAGGTGATGCCAAACAGCGTAACAAAGCCCACCAGCGAACCAAGTGAAATCCAGCCGCCGGTAAACATCACCGCCAAAACCCCGCCAATTAATGCAAAAGGTAAGTTGGCAAAGGTGAGTAGCAAATTGCGTAGCCGCCCAAAAGCCATGTATAGCATCAGAAAAATTGCCACGCCCGCCAGTAGCGAATGCGTGATTAAATCTTCACGCGATTTAGCATTAGCCTCAGCCTCGCCAGTGAAATGCAAATAATTGCCTTCGCCCAATCGCACTTCTTTTTCTATGCGGTTTTTTAGTTCAGCATTAAAACTATCTACTTCGCGGCCTTCTACGTTGGCTGTTACGGTTTGAATGCGTTTTGCGCCTGCGTGCAATATTTTAGAGCGACCATTTTCTTGGCTTATCCACGCAATATCTTTTAGGTGTAACAATTTTCCAGCAGGGTTAAATAGCGGAATATTGCCAATATCTCCTATATCATCGCGCGCTTCAATGTCTAGGGCAACGCTAACACCTACTGCGCGACTACCCATATACACTTGAGCAATGGGCACGCCTTCGTAGGCGGCGCGGATGGTATCGAGCACTTCAACAGGCTGCAAACCCCACACGTTGAGTTTTTCTGGGCGAAGTCTTATCACCACTTGCGGTGTGCCAGGGGGAGATTGCACTTGTACGCCTTCTGCACCATCTGTGCTTTCTAAAATGGCGGCAATTTTTTTTGCGTCACGGTCAAGCGCGTCTAAATCGTTTCCGTAAATGTTAATGACAGTAGAAGCGGCATAACCAGAAATAGTCTCTTCTATACGCTCAGTTAAAAAAGTGTTGACAGCGAAATTGACACCGACAAAGCCGATTTCTGCTACGCCGTCTCCATCTTCATCTTCAACTTCGCCACCCAGTTCTTCGCGGATATCTTCTAAAATACGGGTTTGTTCTTCGCCAGAAAGTGTGCCAATTTCAATTTCAAACTCGCTGTAATGGGTGCCAAAGGTATCTGCGCCATTTTGGGCGCGTCCCACCCATTGTGTCACCGATTTAACGCCTTTAATATCACCTAACACTTTTGCTACACGCTGGCCGAGCCGCAATGATTCTTGCTCGGATGTGCCTGGTACGGCTGTCATATGCATAATAAAATGCCCTTCATGCAAGGCGGGAATAAACTGGTTTTTAAATAGAGGAACGATGCCTAAGCCTAATGCAATCAAAGCAAAGCTGGCGATGAGTATTGTTTTGTAGCGGTATTCAATCTGATGTAATAAACGTACATAATGCTTTTTAATCCATTTAATAATGGGGGAATCTTCTGAATCTAGTTTTGCTTTACCCAATAATAAGTAACAAAGGGCTGGGGTGATGGTGAGCGCAACCACTAATGAAGCGATAATCGCCGCAATATACGCATAACCTAATGGCGCAAATAACTTGCCTGCCACACCGCTTAGGGTGAGTAGGGGCATAAAAACTAAAACGACAATAATGGTGGCATACACCACAGAGCTACGCACTTCCATCGAAGCATCAAATACGACACGGTGAATCGCTTGTGGCTGGGCTAATAGTCGATTTTCTTTAAGCCTGCGAAAGATATTTTCAGTGTCAATGATTGCGTCATCAACTACTTCTCCTAAGGCAATCGCTAAGCCACCCAACACCATGATATTGAGACCAATATTAAAATAGCTCAGCACTATGATAGCAGCGAGTAAAGAGAGCGGAATGGCGCTAGCGGAAATAAACGCGGTACGTACATTGAACAAAAATAAAAACAATATGGTGATGACTAATATCGAGCCAATCAGGATGTCTGTTTGAACGCCGTCAATGGCGGTCTCAATAAAATTTGCTGGGCGAAACAAGCCTTCGTGCAGAGTCACTTTTTCATTTGCTAAAGCAGGCTTTAAATCTTGAAGCGCTGCTTCAATGGCTTGTGTCACTGCATGTGTGTTAGCACCAAGCTGACCTTGCACAGATAAATAAATGCCTGCTACGCCATCAATGGCTGCCGCGCTGATAGAGGGCGCAATACCTTCAACCACCCGGCCAATATCGCCTAAGGTGATGGTTTGCCCATTGCGGTGTATCAGCGTGGTTTTGGCGAGTTGCGCAGGCGATGTAGCTTGACCCTCAGTATTAATAATAATGCGCTGATTGCTGTTTTCAATGTAGCCAGCGCCACTTACGCCCGTGGCTTGCTGGGTGGCCTTGACGACATCATTAATATTAAGCTGATATTGCACTAGTTTTTGCGGGTCAATTTGTACCTGAAACTGCCGTACATCACCACCAAATACATTGATATCTGCCACCCCGGGGATGGCAAGCAAATGCGGTGTAATTGTCCAATCAACCAAAGTACGCAGTTCCATTAAACTGCGTGTTTCAGAAGTTAAGCCAAAGCCCAACACCGTGCTGGCAGAAGATGTGAGCGGGGTTATGTTAGGGGTAATGCCTTTGGGTATTTGGTTAGAAAGCGTGCTTAAACGCTCAGCAATAATTTGCCGATTTTTATAAATATCGGATCGCTCATCGAAAATAATGGTGACCACAGATAAGCTAGGGATAGATTGTGAGCGAATATCAGCCACACCCACACTGCCTGCCACAGCACTTTCAATTGGCTGCGTGACTAAACGCTCAACAAGTTCAGCGGATAGACCAGGAGATTCAGTTTGAATAACAATTTGAGTGGGTGAAAACTCAGGAAAAACATCTAAATTGCTGCGTGAAAGACTAAAAAATCCGTATAGCACCACGAGTAATGCTAAGCCCACCATCACGCCAGCATAGCGAATTGAGAAGCGAACGAGGGCCGACATCATTATCTATCCGCCTTGCTATATGAGTAAGCTATAAAATGATGACAAAATTTAGCCATAACTTCACGTCGCTTCGCAACATGAGCTTCCACTGAAATAAAGATTAAATTGAATAATTTAATCTTCATTTTCATTCTTAATTTGGTATTTAAATTCTTCAGACAATAGCAACTGCGCACCGCTGGTCACGACAATACTATCTGCAGAAATCGCTTGATTAAACCAGCCTTCTTCTATTTCGGTGTCAGTCTCAATTGGTTTGCGAATAAAGTGGTCGTCGTCCTCTTTAAAGTACGCCCACGCTTTGCCCGCATACCAAACTACCGCGCTGTTGGGTATCACTACGCCTTGTTTTGCGTCATTGGCGTTAGGGTCAATTTCAGCATTCACGCGCATGCCAATACGCAATATATCTGCAGCTGCTGTGTAGTAATATGTTTTACCAAAGCCACTTTGGTCACTTAGAGTAGCGGGTGAAACATAGTGCGCTTTTATCATCTGACTACTCGCATTAAGCGGGGTAATTTGAATCCTTGAGCCAATTTTAGGTGCAGCGGTGTTAAGCGGTAGGCTAACTTGTATTAACACATTGTTTCTAGTGAGCAGCGCTTGTAAGTGTGCGGGTGCGTTATTGCTAAATACAAGTTGAGCGAGTGCCTCCCCCCATTTAATTTGCGTACTTTCTTTAAGTTGCTTAATTTGTTGGTAAGTGGCATTGCGTTTGGCAATATCTGCATTCGCCAGCGCCTGCGCTTCTTGCACAGCACGGTCAGACACATTTTTGTCGTCAGTGTTTAAGGCTTTTAGGCGCTCATATTGCGCTTGGTTTTGCGTTTGGCTGGCATTGTTTAAACTGAGCGCAGAAGTTAAGCTTAAATATTGTGCTTTCGCATCAATTAAGCCATCAATATTGACTACGCTACCATAACTTTTAATTTCGCCCTCAAAATTAATAGGCAACACGACATCAGTTTTAATACCACTGTTTTTTTGCGTGGCTGGAGATAAAGTCACGCTGCTGATGCCATCTTTTTCGCTCACGCGGTTAGGAGTTTCAATTTCTTCTTCGAGCTCTTTCTGAAACGCTTCGTATTCGTCTTTGCCATAAAACACAAGCATCCAAAACAATATGACGATAAGTATCGTTTGTAAAAGTACAACGACTAAGTTTTTTTTATTCATGGCCAAATCTCACTTGGCAACGTTGAAGTTGCCTCAATAGGGTGTTGCATGACATCTTCTAAGTTCAGCGCAGCCTGTAACACTGCAAATTGCGCGATTTGTAATTGTTGTAAAGTTAGATGTTGGTTTAAATCGCTCTGGCTTAAACTTAAGCGATCAATCAAGCCAGCATCAAATTGTTTGAGCTGTTTTTGCTGCTGCCGTATTTGCTCGGACGTGCGCTGTTGTTGTGCTATAAAAACGGTATTTGCCGCTTGATACTGCGTCTGTGCCTGTGCCAAATTTGCCAAGGTTTGTGCTTGTAGCGCCTCAAATTGCGCAGCTTCTACCTCACGCAATTGCATGGCTTCAGCTATCATGGTTTGGTTTTGTTTGGCGAGATTAAGCAGGCTGTTTATGCCTAGTGACCAAATGGTATCACCCAAATCAAAAGCCCAGCTTGGGCTGAGCGAAATATCTGGTGTTTGCTTGGCAATTTCGAGCTTAATTTTACTTTCTGCTGCCGCATATTTCGACAGTGCGCGCCGAATATCAATACGATTGAGCAAGGTTTTTTCTTGAAGTGCTTTTGTTGCCATTGAATCACTTAAAACGGCTTGTTGCTGCTTGAGCGTATTATCTAGATCAAAATTTTGAATTTTTAGGGACACCAATTTTTCAATACTTAAACCACAGTCAGCCGCTAATTTTGCGTGAATTGCAGCTGTTTTAGCAAGTGCCGCAGAGAGAGAAAATTGCGATTCTTGTTGTGCTAGCTGATAATTGCTTAGCTCAGTATTTGAGTTTAGGCCAGCCGCAACGCGCTTCTGTAGCATGCTGATAATTTTCTTATGTGTTGCCAGTGTGTTTTGAAGTTGCGCAATCTGGGCGGTATTTTGCTGCAATTGCAGCAAATCAGTTGCAATTGCTTGTCGAAGTTGCCAAGCGGTGTCTGCAATATCGAGCCGAGCAACTTCGGCTAAATGTTGGGCCTCTTCAATTTTAATGGCACGTTTATTGGTGGTTTGAACGGGGATACTCACTTGCAAGTCTAATGCCCACGGGCTAATGTCATCGTTTTTCTGGTTACTACTTCCTACACTACCACCTAAACCAATCGCGGGTTTTAGGCTAGCCGTGTTAATAGCACTCAGTGCTAAGCCATATTGTGCTTTTGCCACATCTAACTTTGAATGGTAAAACAAAGCGCACAAAGTAAGCTCGTGCAAACCCCAAGTGCTGAGTGGCAAGTTGGCTTCAGCATAGCCTTGCTTAATTAAATAAGCTTTAAATTCTGCGCTGTTAGGGTCGCGCTCAGTGATGCTGACCACTATTTTTTCTGGTTCTAGCGGTTTTGCTTGGTAGCTTTCAGTAGCGCAACCCGCTAGCAACACAGCGACAATGCTTAATGCAATAGCTGAGGGATAGGCTAGCATGGACGATAAGATATGTAGTTTTATCTTTGTAATATCAACTGTTTATATTTTTAGTTTTCAATCGTTGCGTGTACCGAATTCAATGCATCTTGCAAAGTTTCTTCAGAAAGTTTATTGACATGGGTGGCAAGTAAATCTGCCGCCTCAACCGTGCGAATCGGCAAGTCATTGGTATTAAGCTCAGCAATTAAGCCTGCCGCTGCACCTGCAATTACCAGTAAAGCTTCGCGCTCTTTCATTAATAATTCAAGCTCGGCGCTTAACATGCTATTTTCAGCAGTTTGAGTATTTTGCATGGTTTTATCTTTGCGATTAAGTGAATAAAATTTAAGTACTTATATATTGCATTTTGTTTAGAGTTTCTGTCAACCAGTTTCCCCAGTTAAGCGCATAAACGGTCTTAATTATAAATATGCTTTTTACAAAAGATTAATTTCAGGTACAATTCTGTCCTTAAATGTTAAGGCTGTTATAAACAGCTAGTGCATATTGCGAGAGTGGCGGAATTGGTAGACGCACTGGATTTAGGTTCCAGCGCCTTAGGGTGTAAGAGTTCGAGTCTCTTCTTTCGCACCAATATTAAAGTGTAATTTAAATTAAGGGCTTCCCGATTTGGAAGCCCTTTTTTTAGCTAGAAGACTGTACGTCGCCTTGCAAAACTGCTTTTCATCCACAAAAAAACACTCAAAAATACCAAATAGATCAAATTAAATCATCATTCGATTTTCAATTGCAGAAATTGGGGGCATCGTTAATGCGTATAATTGATTGAATCGTTCGTGTGCTGCAGACGAGTTTTTTTGTCATTAGCAATGCTTAATCTTTGGTTCTAAGGTTTATTGACAGTGGCCATAATTTATTTTTTAGCCAGCTTTAATTCATGTTAGGTTAAATAAAAATGCCTTAGGCGTTTGTGAACAAAAGCCTAGTATGCTATAGTTTCCCGCTTAATTTATGCGAAGTAGTGAGCCTTGAAGTTAATGTCTTTGTGGTGAACAAAAAAAGTCGCGCGAGTTTTAGGTAAGCCTCGCTGTAACTGCCGTCAAATAGCGTTTTTGATGCTCTCTCTCGCACCAACTTACTTAAAATCTTTGTTATAGCAGTCACATGCATTTACTTTACTGCTTAAACTGAGCCTTTAAGAATTTAGAACCTTATCTTTAGGAATAAACCGCATGGCATTGAATGTTGAAACTATTAGCAAACTTGAGCGCCGTATTACTATTACGGTTCCACTTCAACCGCTTGAAGCACAAATCCATCAGCGATTAGCGCAGATGTCGCGCACTGCAAAATTTGCTGGATTTAGGCCAGGTAAAGCACCAATGGGATTAGTGAATCAGCAATATGGTAATCAAGTGCGTGACGAAGTATATTCAGGTGCTGTTGAAAAAAGCTTTGGTGATGCGGTCGATGAAGCAAAGCTTCGCGTTGCTGGGTACCCTAACATTGAACATAAACCATTTGAAGCGGCTTCTGAAAATTTAGAATATACCGCAACATTTGAAGTGTTTCCTGAGGTTAACTTTGGAGACTTGTCAAAAATTAAAATTGAGCGCCCAGTGATTGAAGTTGGCGAGGCTGATGTTAAAAAAACATTGGATGTTTTAGTGAAGCAACGCGTTAGTTATGTCCCAGTTAAGCGTGCGGCCAAAAAAGGTGACCGAATTAATGTGACACTTAAAGCATCAATAGATGGCAAAGAAGTTGAATCTACTGGTGATACGGGTATTGATTTAGTTTTAGGTGAGGCAGGTCGTGTTGCTTCGTTTGATGATCAATTGGCTGGTGGTAAAGCTGGCAGCTCAAAACAATTCGAAATTACCTATCCAGCTGATCATAGCCCAGAGCAGTTAGCTGGTAAAACTGTGGGCTACGATGTGACTTATGTTAGTGTTTCAGAGCCAAAATATCCAGAATTAGATGCCGATTTTGCAAAAAGCTTAGGGATTGAAGATGGCAATGTAGATAAAATGAAAGCAGAAATCGCTGAAAGTTTGAATCAAGAAGTGGCTAAACGAGTCAGTGCAAAACTAAAAGAACAAGTTTTCCAAGCGTTGGTTGATAGTTCAGATTTTGAAATTCCTCGTGTGTTATTAGGTTCCGAAATTAATCGCATGATGGAAACAACTGCGCAAAACCTAAAACAGCGTGGCGCTGACTTAAAAACGATTAAACTTGAGCCTGCCATGTTTGAAGATCAAGCAAAACGCAGTACCAAATTACGCTTGATTCTAGGTGACTTAATCAATGGCAATGGTTTGCATGCAAATGCCGATCAAATTCGCGCAATGGTCGATGTGTTCTCACAAAGCTTCGAGCGTCCCGCAGACGTCATTACATGGTACTACGCAGATCCTAAACGTTTGGATGAGCCATCAGCTTTAGCTACAGAAGAGAACGCAGTAGCTTACGTGTTGTCGAAAGCTAAAGTAAGCGATAAAAAAGTTAAATTTGATGATTTAATGGGAAATGCGTAAATGAATGATGTGAATATGAGTAGCACTCAGCAGCAATCTGAGTTGGATATGAGCCCCCAAGGTTTGGGTTATATTCCAATGGTTGTAGAGCAGAGCGGTCGCGGTGAGCGTTCTTACGATATTTATTCACGTCTACTTAAAGAACGTGTAATATTTTTAGTAGGGCCTGTTAATGACATGTCGGCAAATCTTGTCGTGGCTCAATTACTATTTTTAGAAGCTGAAAATCCAGATAAAGATATTTCACTGTACATTAATTCACCTGGTGGCTCAGTGACTGCAGGAATGTCTATTTATGACACAATGCAGTTCATTAAAGCAGATGTCAGTACCTTGTGTATTGGCCAGGCCGCAAGTATGGGCGCATTTCTACTGGCAGCTGGTACAAAAGGTAAGCGCTTTAGTTTACCAAATTCACGAGTAATGATTCACCAGCCATCGGGTGGCTTTCAAGGGCAGTCAACAGATATTGAGATTCACGCAAAAGAAATTTTATACTTGCGTGCAAGGTTAAATGAAATTCTAGCGCACCATACAGGTAAAACTGCAGAAGAGATTGACCGCGATACAGAGCGTGATAATTTTATGAGTGCCGAGCAATCTGTTACTTATGGCATGATTGACAAGGTCATTACCAGTCGTATTGAAGTGGTATAGTTAAACCTCAAGTTGGGTTTTTCAAAGCCGTATTAAAGAAAAAGACTTATAATTTAACGTTGAGTTTACGGTTAATATTTAAGTGTAAATATATAAGCTAAGCTACTATTAATAGGAAATAACCAATGGCGACTAAAGCTGACGGCGATAAATTACTTTATTGTTCATTTTGTGGCAAAAGCCAACATGAAGTTAAAAAGCTCATTGCTGGACCATCTGTATTTGTTTGCAATGAATGCGTTGATCTATGTAATGATATTATCAGGGAAGAGGTTAAAAACACCGATGGTTTAAAATCAACGGATGAAACCTTACCAACGCCGCAAGAGATTTGTAAAATACTAGATCAATATGTGATTGGACAAACACACGCTAAAAAGAATTTAGCAGTTGCGGTTTATAATCATTACAAGCGCCTTGGTCATAACAATTTATCTGATGGCGGGCAAAAAGATGAAGTTGAAATTTCAAAAAGTAACATTTTACTGATAGGTCCAACGGGTTCAGGCAAAACTTTGCTTGCGCAAACCTTAGCTAGATTGCTTGATGTTCCCTTTGTCATGGCAGATGCGACTACATTAACTGAAGCAGGTTATGTGGGCGAAGACGTAGAGAATATCATGCAGAAATTATTGCAAAAATGTGATTACGATGTAGAAAAAGCTAAACGTGGCATTGTTTACATCGATGAAGTCGATAAAATTTCACGTAAATCAGAAAATGCTTCGATCACGCGTGATGTGTCTGGCGAGGGTGTGCAGCAAGCATTGCTTAAGCTCATTGAGGGTACTGTAGCCTCAATACCACCACAGGGAGGCCGTAAGCACCCTAATCAAGAGTTCGTGCAACTCGACACCACCAATATTTTATTTATCTGCGGCGGTGCTTTTGATGGCCTTGAAAAGGTGATTCGTTTGCGCTCTGAAAAAGGCGGCATCGGCTTTGGAGCGGAAGTCAAAAGTAAGGATGATAATCGTCAAGTTGGCGCAGTGTTACGTGATGTTGAGCCAGAAGATTTAATTAAATTCGGATTGATTCCAGAGTTTATTGGTCGTTTACCTGTGGTGGCCACTTTGGAGTCGTTAGATGAAGCTGCGCTGATGACCATTTTGACTGAACCAAAAAACGCGCTGACTAAACAATATATTAAATTATTTAAAATGGAAGGTGTGGAGCTAGAGTTTAGAGATTCTGCATTACTTCTCATTGCTAAAAAAGCACTTGAACGTAAAACTGGCGCACGAGGTTTGCGCTCGATTCTAGAGCATTCACTGCTTGATATTATGTACGAGCTACCTTCGCTAGAAAATTTAAGTAAAGTTGTAGTAGATGAAGGTGTCGTTCGTGGTGATACGGCAGCTATCTTGATCTATGCGGATAAACCTGCAGAAGAGGCTGTCGGCTAAATTAGGCTGTTGGCTAAATTAGACTTGAACTGTAATGCATTATCCCCATTAAGGATTGTATAGGCTTTTTTTAGCTTAACCTGTTAGCTTAATTTGGAAGTCTCCATGATAAAAACATTACCTTTATACACTGCTGATGATGGCTTGTTGCCAGTACTGCCTTTGCGCGACGTGGTTGTGTATCCGCATTTAGTTATCCCTTTATTTGTTGGTCGAGCAAAGTCAGTAAAAGCACTAGAAATTGCTTCTGAAGGCAATAAGCAGATTTTATTGGTAGCACAAAAGTCGGCAAATAAAGATGAGCCAGATGCCGATGACTTATATGAAGTAGGTACGATAGCTACTGTCTTGCAAATGTTGAAATTGCCTGATGGTACAGTTAAAGTATTGGTAGAAGGTGTTCAGCGCGCTAAAGTAACAGGTTTTGTTGAAACAGAAGAATGTTTTGCCGCACGTGCTGAGTTAATACCTGATGCTGAAAACGACATTGAGATACAAGCACTAATGCGTACCGTATTTGCTCAATTTGACCAATATGTAAAACTTAATAAAAAAATCCCACCTGAAATATTAACTTCATTGGCAACGATTGATGAAGCCAGTCGCTTGGCTGATACCATTGCAGCGCACCTCACTTTAAAGTTAGATGAAAAACAAAAAATTCTGGAAATGTTTAGTGTTGCTGAGCGTTTGGAGCATTTGTTGCGCTTGATGGAAGGTGAAATTGATATTTTGCAAGTAGAAAAGCGTATCCGTGGCCGTGTAAAACGCCAAATGGAAAAAACGCAGCGTGAATATTACTTGAATGAACAAGTTAAAGCGATTCAGAAAGAGCTTGGCGAGCAAGATGAAAATGCTGAGATGGAGGAACTTGAAAAGCGAATTGAAGCTGCTCGGATGCCTAAGGAGGCGCTTGCAAAAGTTGCAAGTGAGCTAAAGAAATTGAAACTCATGTCACCAATGTCGGCTGAGGCTTCAGTGGTGCGAAACTACATAGATATTCTCATTAATTTGCCTTGGAAGAAAAAAACAAAAATAAGTAAAAATTTGTTGGCGGCTGAGAAAATTTTAGATGACGACCATTATGGGCTTGAGAAGGTGAAAGAAAGGATTGTTGAGTATCTTGCAGTGCAGCAACGTGTAGATAAAATTAAAGCGCCAATTTTATGTTTGGTGGGTCCTCCTGGCGTTGGTAAAACCTCACTTGGTCAAAGTATTGCGAAAGCAGTCAATCGTAAATTTGTTCGCATGGCCTTAGGTGGTGTTCGTGACGAGTCAGAAATTCGTGGTCATAGACGAACATATATCGGCTCAATGCCAGGTAAAATCTTGCAAAGTATGAGTAAAGTAGCTGTAAAAAATCCATTATTTTTACTTGATGAAGTCGATAAAATGGGACAAGACATGCGAGGTGACCCATCATCAGCGCTATTGGAAGTGTTGGATCCTGAACAAAATCATACATTCGCCGATCATTATGTTGAAGTTGAGTATGATTTATCAGATGTAATGTTTGTGGCGACGGCTAACTCAATGAACATACCTGCGGCGTTATTAGATCGTATGGAAATTATTCATCTTTCAGGTTATACCGAGGATGAAAAAGTAAATATCGCCATGCGTTATTTACTGCCTAAACAGCTGAAATCACACGGCTTAAAGGAGCAGGAAGTCAACGTTTCGGAAGTGGCTGTGCGTGATATTGTGCGCTATTACACACGTGAGGCTGGTGTTCGCAAGCTTGAACAAGAAATTTCCAAAGTGTGTCGAAAAGTAGTTAAAGAGCTATTGACTGCTAAGGCAAAAGAAGGTGCAAAAGCGCCTAAAAAAATTAATGTTACACCTAAAACGCTTGATAAATATCTAGGCGTGCAACGTTATGATTACGGCGTTGCAGCAAAAGAAAATCAAATTGGACAAGTCACAGGCTTGGCCTGGACTTCTGTTGGTGGAGAATTGCTAACGATTGAAGCTGTGTTACTTTCAGGCAAAGGTAAAACAACCACAACTGGAAAACTGGGTGAAGTCATGAAAGAGTCTACTCAAGCTGCCATGAGCGTTGTGCGTAGTCGCGCGAAACGACTTGGAATCGCTGACGATTTCTATGAAAAAAATGATATTCACATTCACTTTCCTGAGGGCGCTACGCCTAAAGATGGCCCCAGCGCAGGTATTGCTATTACCACGGCACTTGTTTCCATTTTAACAGGCATTGCTGTGCGTGCAGATGTGGCAATGACAGGTGAGATTACACTCAGAGGTGAGGTGTTGCCGATTGGTGGTTTGAAAGAGAAGTTGTTAGCCGCGCATCGGGGAGGTATAAAAACGGTCTTGATACCACATCAGAATGTTAAAGATTTAGCAGACATTCCAGAAAACATCAAAAATCATCTTGATATACATCCTGTGCAATGGATTGATGAGGTGTTGGCGCTAGCATTAGCTTCTCAGCCAGTGCCATTGCCTGAAGTTAATGAAATTATTGAAAATGATGTGCAACTTACTGATAAGTCAGTAGAAAGTAAAACTTCTGTCGCAGATGAAATTAAACACTAAGAAAATAAGTGTAAATCTTGCACATAAACGCTTGACACAGCCTTTGTTGGCTTGATATAAAGATGCACGGGTAGAAATTACCCAAATAAATAACCTAAGTTTTATTTAATAAACCATAAGAGGGGATTACACGTGAATAAATCAGAACTGATTGATAACATTGCAGATGCAGCTGGTATTTCAAAAGCAGCAGCTGGTCGCGCGTTAGATGCAACTACAGCTTCAATAACAGCTGCTATGAAAAAAGGCGATTTGGTAACTTTAATTGGCTTCGGTACGTTTTACGTAGGTAAACGTGAAGCGCGTAATGGCCGTAACCCACGTACAGGCGAAACAATTAAGATTAAAGCAGCCAATTCACCAAAATTTAGAGCTGGTAAATCACTTAAAGATGCTGTAAACTAGTCGTCTTTGTTGGTTAAGCAGGGTGCTTAGCTCAGTTGGTAGAGCGTCGCCCTTACAAGGCGAATGTCAGCGGTTCGACCCCGTTAGCACCCACCATTGAACCATATAAATTGTGACTGAGTCGTTCCTGATTGTAAAATTGAGAGTGCTGGTAATTTAAGCACTCTTTTATTTTGTTAAAAATTAGAGCGCAAAATTTTGATACGTTTTGATGAAAATTTAATACGTAAGTTTTATGGAGTGGTAGTTCAGTTGGTTAGAATACCTGCCTGTCACGCAGGGGGTCGCGGGTTCGAGTCCCGTCCGCTCCGCCAATTGCAAATAGCGAGTCTCAGGACTCGCTATTTTTTTATTTGTATTTTTGTCTTTAGATAACTTGTTGCTAAAGAGCTTGTCGTTTACCAAAGAGCTTGTCTTTTAAAAGTTAAGCCATAGAGGCATTAGAAGCATATTAGAGTTGCGACTTATGTTATATTGACATCTTATTTTATACAGTAGAATTTAAGTTAATCATCGCTTGAGTTTAAAAATTGATTGCATATTTAAGGGTAGAAATTTTTTATGTTAGATAGAATCCGCGCAGTTGCACAAGGTTGGGTTGGTAAGGTGTTATTAGCTCTAATTACCATACCTTTTGCTTTATTTGGCATTGACTCTTACCTGAGTAGCGCTGGCAATAATGTGGCAGTTGCTAAAGTTGGTGGCAATGATATCACCATGCAAGAATATGATAACGCTTTAAAAAATATGCGTAATCGCTTGCAGTCAGAAGGAAAATTTGATCAAGCGCAACTTGATGGACCAGAAGTTAAATCTTTGGTACTAAACCAATTAATAAATAAGCGACTGCTAAATGATGAAATTAGAGATGCTAAATATGCCATCAGTGATGTGCAACTGGCAACTTATATTACAGGAATGCCAGAGTTTCAGCAGGATGGTAAATTTTCACAAGAATTGTATGATAAAACACTCGCTCAGAATCAACTGACACCCACAAAATTTGAAGCAGCTATGCGTGATGATCTGCTGGCACAACAAGCACAAGATGGCATTGCAAAACTAGGCTTTATTTCAAATGCGCGTGCAGATAGCGCTATTAAATTATCCAACCAACAACGTGTTGTTACCGTATCTGAAATTAAAACGAAAGATTTTCTTAGTCAAGCAGTCGTAACACCTGTTCAAGTGAAGGCTTATTACGAACAGCACAAAAGTAAACTAATGGTTCCAGAGCAAGTTAAAATTGAATTTTTAACAATGTCAGCGGTAGACTTTATGCGTAAGGTTAATGTGGATGATGCAGAAGTTATCAAATTTTATGAGGAAAATGCTGCTAAATTTCAAGGCAATGAGCAAAGACGAGCAAGCCATATTCTTATCGGTTTTGGCGTAAGTGCGACACCAGAGCAAAAACAACAAGCAAAAGCAAAAGCTGAAGAAATTTTAGCGGCGATTAAAAATGATGCAAAGTCATTTGAAGCATTAGCCATTAAAAACTCACAAGATCCTGGTTCTGCAGTCAAGGGTGGCGATTTAGGTAGTTTTGGCCGTGGTGCAATGGTGAAGCCATTTGAAGATGCAGCTTTTGGTATGGAGGTCAATCAGGTCAGTGGTTTAGTAGAATCTGAATTTGGTTATCATATTATCAAGGTGACTGAAATCACTGGGACTAGTACTGACTTTAATACGCTTAAGCCACAGATTAAAGGTGATTTAATGTTTCAAAAAGCGCAAGAAGAGTTCGCAAAGCAGGCTGAAACTTTTAGCAATATGGTATATGAGCAATCTGGCAGTTTAGAACCAGCAGCCAAAGCTTTTGGTGGTCAAGTACAAAAATCTGATTGGCTAAGCCGTGAATCAGGGGCTAAGTTTTTTAAAGATAATACTAAAATAATGGGATTAGTTTTTTCTGAAGAAGTGCTTAAAGATAAGCGCAATACTGAAGCTGTTGAAGTGTCACCTAATAATTTAGCTTCAGCACGCGTCATAGAATATAAGCCGGCTACGGCAAGAAGCTTTGATGAAGTAAAATCTAGTATTGAGGCTTTGCTGAAGCTGGAAGCCGCTTCAAAGTTAGCTAAAGATAAAGGCGAAGCTGCGTTGAAAAATTTGCGTGAAGGAAAAGATGTCACTGGCCTTGAATGGATTCCTGAGGTTACTGTGGATCGTAAGAGTGCACAAGGTTTAACTGAGTTAGCAATGAATCAAGTATTTAAAACTAACACTGCCAAGTTGCCTGCTTACTCTGGTATGGCAGATAGTAAACAGGGTTACTTGCTTGTTAAAGTTGTTAGAATTGAAGAGTTGGCACCTTTAGACGTTGATGCGAAAACAACTGCTAAAACAGAGCTTTATTCAGCGCTAGCAAGCGAATATCTTGCTGCATACAAGCAATCTCTTCGTGATAAGGCTAAAGTTACAGTAAATGAAAAACTTCTACTAAGTAATGCTACAGATAAATAAACATATTGAGAGCTTTGTATACATAGCCATTAGCGGCTAGCCTAGAACTATTTAAGCGTAACCCTCACAGGAACATTCTCACGGTAGCTTTCACAGTGAGGTATATAGGAAAATTGAGGAAGATGGCTAGATGCTACTGGGCGGGTGCATACGATTTAGCGCGGTAGTAATAGTATTAGCTTGTCCTGATGCTTTAGTTAGGGGAGGTAACAAACGGATTTTCAAGTTTAACGCCTGTGCGTTCGAAATCAACCACGTTTCTTGTGACTACCGTCATATTGTGAATAAGCGCAATCGCAGCAATTTGTTTGTCGATAGAGTGTTGCGGATGTGGAGACATCAGTTTTCCCCATACCTCTGCGCACAGTCCATATCAAAGCTCAGCAAACGGTCAGCGTATTGTGAGATGACAATATTCAACCAAGCCTCCAGTTGTGCGGCCTGACTAACATCACCACGATAGCGGATGTTTTCTACACCTCGTCGAATCTCGCCTATGGTCTGAGCTGAAATATAGATGTCGGCTAGGGCAGCTTCTTTCCAAAACTTCTGCACGCCTGCATTGGCTTTATTCCCCTTACGAGCCTCACTGATAACATTGGTATCGACTAAATACATGGTTAGGTTTGACTATTACGAAAATCGAAGTCTGAGTCCAAACCAACGTTTGGCATGCTTGCTAACACCTCGGCAAATGAACGACGGTGAGGTCTTGTTAAAACTGCACGTAAGATTTCCCTATGCTCAGCTTCAGCGCTACGTCCATGTGAAGCGGCCAGTTGCTTTAGTGCAAAAGCAACGTCTTCATCAATATTGCGTACGACAAGATTAGTAGCCATTTTTTAACTCCTCAACGTGCAATCATTGATAGCATAATAACATGTGAGTTGCAATCATTGCAATCACCATGGTGATGAAGTTATGCTACACCTGAAGTGGTTTAATAAATCACCAGCTAAATAGCACCACGCCTTGCGCTAAACCGATTATACGAATCGATCTTTTCAGTTTTAGCTTGTATTTTTCACGCGCAAGCCACATGCTAGCTTCGCGCATATATTCTGCGGTCAAACACGGGTAAAGAATGACGGATTATTTGATGGAATAGCTATAGAATAAAGTGAAAAAAAGAAGCGAGTCTATCAATCCTTCCTAGGGAAACAAAATAGACTCGCTGTGGGATGTGCCTATTATAAAATAGGCACCTATACACCTGTTTTAAGCGTTAGAAATCGTAACGAATGCCTGCAACTACTTGGCGACCACGACCTACGGCCATACCATCAACGCGACTAGCAAGATACTCTCTATCAGCCAAGTTATAGCCACTCAAGAAGTACGAAGCTTTTGAACCTACCGGTCTAAAGTTAGCGGATGCATTAAAGAGGGTATATGCAGGAACCTCGCCCGACAAACCTGATAATGCAGCATCAATAGGATCTAGTGCTCGTGCAAACGTATCCACCTCTTGACGGCTAACGTAATCTACACCAATGCGGCCATCAAAACCAACTGGATGTTGATAACCAAGACTGAACGATGCAATATGTTTTGGGGCATAAGGTAAACGATCACCCTTCACAATGCCTTCATCAGCATCTAAACCATCTTTCTTGAACTTTGCTGTAAATACGTTAGTGTAAGAACCTTGAAGGTAAATATTGTGTGGCGTGTTGTAAAGCGTGCCAAAATCGATACGGCCAGCAAACTCTAAACCCGTTTGCTCTGAGTTACCTGCATTAACAAAACTACCCGCACCACTATTAATCACTAAATCTTCAACTTCCGTATGGAAAAGGGTTGTCTCAAAACTTACCCCTTTAAAGTAGCTTGATCGAATACCAATTTCCCAGTTAACACTGGTTTCTGGTTTAGTTTTATCTACCACAGCACAGTTATCTGTATCGTTTCCAGCGCCATTACATTCCGGCACACTTAAATCACGGTCTGGACGAGGCGGAGCAAAGCCCTTATGCACACCAGCAAAAACAGTTGTGTTAGCAATACCGTTCCACGCAACACCCAAGCCCGGTAAGACTTCTGTTTGCCTATTGGTCAGTTGTGACTCTGGGTTATTCTGCACTTCCCCATCAGCCCTTTTTACATCGGTTTTAATTTTTATATCTTCAATACGTAAACCAGGCGTAATCGCCCAATCACTTACGTAAAATGTGTTTTGTCCATAGTAAGACTTTGCATCCACATCAATGCGAATATCTTCACGCGATTGAGCATTCGCTTTAGCAAAATTTAAACTTTGGAAACCCGCCGTGCTGCCTCGGAACTGACGGCGTTTAATATCTTCATTATGCATTCTAAAACCAATGACTGCATCACTCTTAATTCCAAATAAATCATGCTGGAAGTCTAAGCGTGGCTCAAAACCATAGTATTGGTAGCTACGTGGGCGATGGCGTCCGCCACATTGTTCAGCATTGGCTTCAGTTGCTGCATTTAAGCCAGGCGGACAACGTTCAATTTCAGTGATACCAGTCGAAGAGCCCGCCGTATCGTCATCATAACCACCTGGTGCATCAGTTTGACGGAATGAAACTCGGTATGTATCAGAGTAATAAGCCTGCGTAGAAAGCTTTGTTGTGTCGTCAATTTGAAAAATATGTTGCAATTGTGCTGTCTTGCGCTCTTGTTTGAAGTGATCATTTTTACCAGTCGGCGCTTGAAACTTATCACGCGCGTAATCAATTTCACCCAAGCCTGTTTCAGATATATTTGAGTCTTCTTCGTAATAACCCACTTTAGCTATCAAAGTTTGGCGATCAGTTAAGTTGAGTTGACCTTTAAATGTGTACTCTTGCACATCAAACTCGTGATTATCACGAATCCCGTCGCCTTTATTTTGCAATGCATCAATCATAATGCCGCCACGCTCACCACCATAACCTAAATTTGCATGTAAGCCTGTAAAATCATTGTTACCTGCGGTTGCTTGCACACTTCCAGCAAGACCATCTTTAGGCACTGGTTTAGTCACAAAATTGATCATACCGCCAATGGTTTGTGGACCATATAAAATTTGGCCTGAACCTTTGACTACTTCAATACGGTTAACACGCTGTAACGGTGTTGAATAGTGTGCTGAAGGATCGCCATATGGTGCTAAGAACAACGGCATACCATCTTCCATCAACAAAGTACGCGAAGTGCGGCGTGGATCTAAACCACGAATACCAATGTTAGGCGATAGCACAAATGCATCTTCACCTACAATATTAATACCTGGCACATTGTTAAGTGCCTCTCTCACTGTAAATGGACGTCGCTCAATCAAAGCCTCTTCATCAATTACATTGAAAGAGCCAGGTACAGACTCTAATTTGTCTGGCAAAATGCCTTTAACAACAATGGAGGTAAGCTCAGCAGCTTTTTCTGCGCTAGACTCTTCAGCCATCAATTGATTAGACATGCTGGCCAGTGCCAACAATACAGCCGCAGACAATACATTATTATGTGTGCTATTCATTTTCTCTCCTAAGTTTTTCTGTTAAATACGCATGCCTTATAAGCACAATTTATGCCTATATGAATTTATATTAATAACTTATTGAATATTATGAATAAATTTTAATATTATCATTAGTCTATTGTGATTTATTGGTTCACTACAACCATATTTTGGTTGTAGTGAACCAATAAAACGGTTTACTACAACCATATTTAAATAAGATTGCCTATTAGAGGTAAACAAATTTATTTCCCTTTAAGGTGGGGGAGTATTTTTTTAATTAGACAAATCTATGTTTTCTCTGTGTTCGCTATGGTTTGAAGTGCCAGTTCTATATTTAAGCTTACTTAACAAAGGGTTATTGTTACGATTGATTCACAAAAAATAGTTTTGTAATCAAATTATTAGCGCGTAAAATGCGCGCTTAATTACTATTAAAATAAAACTTTCAGGCAAATACCTTGGAACAATACACCACCATGCTGGCCAAGCCGATTCAAACTTATCGTCCTTTTTGGGCGAAACGGTTTGGTACGGCCAAAATGTTGCCTATGACGCGCGCCGAAATGGACGTGCTAGGCTGGGATAGTTGCGACATTATTTTGATTTCTGGCGATGCGTATGTTGATCACCCAAGTTTTGGTGTGGCGCTAGTTGGACGTTTGCTAGAGGCGCAAGGTTTTAGGGTGGGGATTATTGCGCAGCCAGATTGGCAGAATGCCAGCGCTTTTAAAGCATTAGGTAAACCCAACCTTTATTTTGGCGTGACTGCGGGTAATATGGATAGCATGGTCAATCGCTATACCGCAGATCGTAAAATCCGTTCAGATGATGCTTATACGCCAGATGCCGAGCCGAATAAGCGCCCAGACCGTGCCGTACTGGTGTATAGCCAACGCTGTCGCGAAGCTTATTCAGACGTCCCTTTGGTGATTGGTAGTATTGAAGCTAGCTTGCGCCGCATTGCACACTATGATTACTGGAGCGATAAAGTTCGTCGTAGTGTGTTGATAGATTCTAAGGCGGACATTCTGCTTTACGGTAATGCAGAGCGCGCTTTAATCGAGTTAAGTCACCGCATTGCAAAAGGTGAAAAAGTCAGTGAAATTCAAGATATTAGAGGTACTGCTTTTTTGCGAAAGAAGATTCCAGAGGGTTGGAGTGAGATTGAAAGCACAAAATTAGATCGCCCCGGCACAGTTGAAAAGCATGTCGACCCATACGAAATGAAGATGGGTAAAGCTGATGCAAGCTGTGCAACCGATGAGAATAATGCCAAGCCAGCTTTGCCCGAAGGTACAAAAGCGATTGAAATCGTACGTAAACCCAAAGCAGATCGAGCTAAACAAGTGGTGCGTTTGCCAGATTATGAAGCTGTAGCGCAAGACCCTGTATTATATGCACATGCTTCACGCGTGTTGCATTTGGAAGCTAACCCAGGGAATGCGCGTGCTTTGGTACAAAAACATGGCGATAGAGAAGTGTGGCTAAACCCACCGCCAATTCCGCTCACCACCAAAGAGATGGATTACGTTTACGATATGCCGTATGCGCGTAAGCCACATCCAGCTTATGGGGATGCAAAAATCCCTGCATGGGAAATGATTCGCTTTAGCGTGAATATTATGCGTGGCTGCTTTGGTGGTTGCACATTCTGTAGTATTACCGAGCACGAAGGCCGTATCATTCAAAGCCGCAGCGAAGCATCAATTTTGAAAGAAGTTGAAGAGATTCGCGATAAAGTTGAAGGTTTTACAGGTGTGATTTCAGATCTCGGGGGTCCAACGGCCAATATGTATCGCATTGCTTGTAAAAGTGAGTCGATTGAAACTAACTGCCGAAAAATGAGTTGCGTATACCCAAGTATTTGTGAAAACTTGAATACAGACCACAGTGCCTTAATTCAACTTTACCGTAAAGCTCGGGCCATTAAAGGCGTGAAGAAGATTTTAATTGGCAGTGGCGTGCGTTATGACCTGGCGGTGAAATCACCTGAATACGTCAAAGAGTTGGTGCAACATCACGTAGGCGGCTATTTAAAAATCGCACCAGAACATTCGGAAGAAAACGTGTTGAGCAAAATGATGAAGCCTGGAATGGATGCTTACGATGAGTTCAAAGTCATGTTTGAAAAATTTAGTGCGGAAGCGGGTAAGAAACAGTATTTGATTCCTTATTTCATTGCGGCGCATCCTGGTACTACTGATTTAGATATGCTCAATTTAGCACTTTGGCTAAAAAAATACGACTTTAAACTAGACCAAGTACAAACTTTCACACCCACACCTATGGCAATGGCGACGGCGATGTATCATTCAGGAAAAAATCCGTTACGCAAAGTAACTGCGGATTCTGATAACGTGCCAATTCCAAAATCCGGAAATGTACGTAAATTACATAAAGCGTTTATTCGCTACCATGACCCAAACAATTGGCCAATATTGCGTGAAGCATTACAGAAAATGGGTAGGGCGGATTTGATTGGTAACGGCAAGCAACATTTGATTCCTGCTTGGCAGCCACTTTCAAACAAGCCAATCACTACAATACGTGGTGAGCAACTAGAAAGAACTGTTCGACCAAGACGAGTTGTAGAAGGTAAACGAAAATACTCTTAAGTAAATTTGGGTATCCGTATTCTGTGATTGATTTTGGTTTTTGTCACTAAGAAGCAAAAACAAATTGTATGATTGATTTGACAAATTAACTCAGAGATTAGACCGCCATATAGCGGACGCTGGATTAGCGTCATTATTTACCCAGTTCAGCAACCAATAAATTTCCTCTGTCAGGCAGCAACGGGCCTAAGCGGTCTGTCACCAAATAAAAACTTCAATGATTTTTCCAGATTAAGATGTACTTTAGATAAATGATTTGCGTCCGTACTTGCTATTTATTATTATACGGACAGAGCAAACACTAACTATAAGATTTAAAAAGAAAAATAACATGTCAAAATTAACATTCACAATATTATTATTATACGGACGCATGCGTCCGCTTAAGAATTGTTAGAGCTGGACAAATAATGCATTGTGATCTTGTAGTTAGTACATCAATCGTTCCCAAAACTATATCGACTGCAAACATTGACGATTTCAAAGCCCAACTTGAAGCGTTGTTAATAGAGTCAAAACAACAAAGGGGAATTGTGTACATATGGAAAACACAATCTGACATACCAAGATTAAAAGGAAAAAGCCCCATTATTTATATCGGGAAAGCTGATGGAAGCTTGTACGATCGCTATATAAAAAAATTACCCATGAGGCAAATGAGTATTGGGACAGGTACCATCAAATAATATCCACCTACGGAAATATCTATATAGAAATATTTGAGTCAAAAGACCCCAAAAGAACTGAAAACAATTTTTTATACCAATATCATCAGCAATTTATGGAGTTGCCGCCTATCAATTTGCAAAGTTACAAATATGGCCTGCTCTAACCCATCTAGCGGGACGCCTAGACAATCTTGACTTCTGCGCCATAAAGGTATAATTTATATACCATGATAACTTTT
>JAUYAL010000059.1 GCA_030693535.1 Methylotenera sp. | reverse complement strand
ATGTCGAATATCCCAAACCCAAAGCGGCAGTATTTTCTCTAAAAAGGCTGCGATTAAATCGAAAAAGCCACCATAGAGATAAAGGTTTTTGTACATGAATGCTGATTGGTCGGTAAAGCCTGAGCTGTAAAACTTTAACAGTAGCTGACCATAGACGTGTTGAACTTGCTCATCGTTGCTAATGCCATATTGTTTAAACGTTAGTAAAATAAAAATGACTAATGCCGCAAATAGCGCGTAAGAAAGCTTTTTGTATAAATTTAATGTCATAGGTGTCTGTTTTATGCACATAAGTGGCAGGATTATACAGACATGTCGTTTTTTTATTACAGCAAAGATGTATGCTGAAAATCAGAGGCGTTTATAGTAGCTGGCTTGAAAATGTAGGTTGTTGTGAGGCTGCCATTGTGAAGCCTGATTTTAGGTTGGGGATGCTGAGCAACATGGTTTACTAAGTGCGTGTAAGTAAATTGTGGAAGCTGCCACCGGTAACACTGGCGATGCACAGGGCACGGCAATTTATTCGGTCTGATTGCTTGTAATAAACAATTTTTTAATATCTTCCTCTAAGGTCATGCGGTTGCCTATCTGCCCGCAAACCAACTCACACAGTTCATATACGCTAGGGTCTGCAATTCTGTAATAGACATTAGTCCCACGCGACTCTCGTTTAACTAAATTATATTGCGCGAGCAGTGTCAGGTGCTTGGAGATGTTGGCTTGCGTGCCGCCTGATAGTTGCGTTAACTGGCTGACATTTTTTTCGCCATCTTGCAGTGCGTTTAGCACTTTAAGCCGCATCGGCTCTGCGAGGGCTTTGAAATATTTAGCCACGTATTCTAGTGCTTGTTCATTGAGTGCGCTCATTTTACTTTCCATCGTGATATGCAATGACTTAATACTAATGCTCATTAGTACAAGCGATATTATACATAAAATTATTATTTGACTATATAACTATACAGTTATATAGTGCCATTAAAGTTAATAAGCATCAACACGTTATTGGAGGAAAATCGCTTGGTTAAATTATTGATAAGTGTGCTGACGTTGGTTGCAACATTTTTAAATGTTGCTTGGGCAGAAGGTTTGGATACGTTTAGTGTAAAACAGTCCGATCAAGCGCAAACAGTAACCGTTGAAGGTTCAGTAGAAGCCGTCAAATACAGTCTGATTGCTCCGCAAGTTTCAGGCAGCCTCACCGTATTGTCAGTTAAAGCTGGCGATCACGTCAGGGCTGGGCAGTTGCTGGCACGTATTGACACGCGGATTGCTAGTCAGCAAATGATGAATAATCAAGCACAAGTTGCGGCGGCCAAAGCACAGTTAACGGCGGCGCGGCAAGAGTATGAGCGTAAAAAACGTTTACATGAAAAGCAATATATTAGTCAGGCTGCACTGGAGCGCGCGGAATCAGATTACAAAACCGCACAGGCGCAAACCAATGCACAATTAGCGCAGACTGGTGTGGCAAATGTGCAAACTGGCTTGCATACTATCAATGCACCTTATGACGGGGTGATTGCCGAAGTGATGACTGAGCTTGGCGATATGGCGATGCCAGGTAAGCCTTTGCTATCTATTTATAATCCGCAAGCACTGCGTGTCGTCGCCAACGTACCTCAAAGCCAAGTGGCGGGAATTAAAAATGGGATGGTAGTAAAAGTGCTTATTCCTTCAGCGATAGAAACCGAGCGACATTTGGTGGGGACTCAGGTAACCATATTGCCGACAGCGGATATTGTGAGTAACAAAGTTAAGGTGTGGGTAACGTTGCCGCAAAATCTTGCTAGTGTAAGCCCCGGCATGTTTGCGCGCGCCATGCTGCCAGTCAATGATGCAAGTGCTAGGGTTCAAATACTGGTGCCAATAGCTGCCGTGATTAAACGCAGTGAATTGATGGCAGTGTATGTAGTTGATAAGCAAGGTCGCCCGCAGTTAAGACAAGTGCGCTTGGGCCGTCAGCAAGATGAGAATATTGAAGTCTTTGCTGGATTACAAGTCGGCGAAGTGATAGCGCTAGACCCAATTGCAGCAGCGAACTTCAAGTAATTAGGATATAAGTAACTGGATTTTAAGTAGAAAGCACCGTGATTACAACTAATACAGAGAATTTAGGCGTTTCCGGACGCATTGCCAGATACTTTCAATCGGCACAAATCACACCGTTGATTGCGCTGGTAGCATTGTTGCTTGGCATGTTTGCAGTACTGGTCACCCCGCGTGAGGAGGAGCCGCAGATCAATGTCACCATGGCGAATGTGTTGATTCCATTTCCTGGGGCATCAGCCAAAAATGTAGAGCAAATGGTCTCTATTCCTGCTGAGCAGGTGTTATCGCAAATTGCAGATGTGGAGCACGTAACTTCGGTTTCTCGCCCAGGTATTGCGGTGATTACTGTGCAGTTCCAGGTCGGCGTGCCTCGCACTGAGGCATTGGTGCGCCTTTACAATACTATTCAGTCTAATCAGGATTGGTTGCCAAAAAACCTTGGTGTTGGCGACCCAATCATTAAACCTAAAGGTATTGATGATGTGCCTATTTTAGCGGCTACTTTATACGCTAAAAATAATCAGGACGGTGCTTACGAGCTTGAGCGTGTGGCACATGC
>JAUYAL010000056.1 GCA_030693535.1 Methylotenera sp. | reverse complement strand
CGTTGGCGTGCTATCAGGTATCGGTGGCTGGGCTGGTGTGGCGATGAACCTTGGTATGACTAACCCAACAGACGCTTTAGGTGCTGCTGGTGGTTATGCTGAATTAACTAAATACAACGCGGCTCCTGGCGGCGGTGCATTATCAGTATTTGCACTATAATTAGATTCATCTAGTTATAACAAATACAAGTTAGTTCAATTAAAACGCCCCGATTCGTCGGGGCGTTTTTTATGGATAAAGTTTAAGTGATTTATGAAAAAATCCGCGCAATTCATGAATATAAACCGAGTATTAAACAAGTGAATTGGTTACAATGTTGAGTTGTTTTATATGTAATAAAACGAAGTAATAATTGCTAAGAACTTTTTTATTAGCGAAGCACTCTATAGATTCAAGCGGCTTTTTATAAGCCGTACATTTGATAATTAAGGAATAAACAATGTTGAAACATGTTAATAAGCAATTGGGATTGACCTTATTGCTTGCAATGATTGCAAACATCAGCTTAGCTGCGGAACCTGAATTACCTTCACTTAATCCTGATGAAGGTCGTATGGGTGAGATTAGACGTGTTGCTGACGATTCGGAATTTAAAGTGTGTGCAGACCCGGAGAACATGCCTTATTCAAACCTTAAAAGAGAAGGTTTCGAGGATAAAATTGCAGAAGTGCTAGCCGCTGATTTAGGTAAAAAACTTACCTATACTTATGCCTATAGTCGCCAAGGTTTTTTCAGAAACACATTAGGTGCTAATCGTTGTGACGTTGTAATGGGTACAACTTCGGACAGCGACTTGATGCGTACATCAAAGCCCTATTATCGTGCAGGCCATGTTTATGTATGGCGCAAAGAGAGTAATTTTAATATTACAGACTGGAGTTCTCCAGATTTGCACAAAGGTTTTATTGGGGTGACTGACCATAGCCCTGCAACAATCCCAATGGACGCTCATGGCTTAATTGCTAATTCACGTCCTTACCGTATTCAGCGTGATTTAAATTTACCATCTAGTTTCATGATTGATGATTTAGCTAAGGGTGATATTGATATTGCTATTGCTTGGGGACCAATCGGTGGTTACTTCGCTAAACAGTCAAAAATACCAATGGTAGTTGTACCAATTCCTGAATATGAAACCCAGAATGCAAAAGGTAAAGAGTATTGGAACATTTCTGTGGGTGTGCGTAAGAAAGATAAAGATCGTCTAGCAATGATTCAAGGTGCAATAGATAGAAATCAAGCTAAAATAATGAAGATATTAGACGACTATGGTATCCCTCATGTGCCAGTAGTAGAGGGTGATAGCCTATTGAAGTCATATCAAAAGTATGGCGCTACGCCAAAAAAAGTGGAAGCGAAATAATATAGTCAAAAATATTGCGTGTGCTTAGACTAGCGAAGGTAAATACTTGTAAATCTACAATATAGGCTAACTTAAAAGTAGACTAGCACTGTGATAAATTAAGTGGCTATTGTATAATTATGCTAGCCGTTTTTTTATAAGCTAAGTAATGGCGCAATAAATGCACATGTTTTATTTGCAGTTGAAGTGTCAACCAATTAAATAATAAGTACGTTAGATTAATACGCGTTCAGTAATGCGTTTGCAAAAATGATCGTAGCAAAATTCATTACAATAAGGAGATGATATGTTAGGTTTTAAATCAATTAAGGCAGCATTATTAATTTCAATGCTTGGTTTTGTAGGTTTAACTGCAACAACACAAGCAAGTGCAGCCTGTAAATTAGTTTCAACAAAAGATAGTTCACCGTTAGCAACAAAAGTGACAGCTACTGATACCCCACAAGCGAAAGAGTTTTTGGAAACCTGTGTTAACCCATATACAAAGGCTTATATCAAGGATCCAACTTTAGTTAAAGCAGGTGGTAAAAAGCTATTTGGTTATAATGGTTGCTCTGGTTGCCACGGTGGTAAATTAGAGGGTGTGATGGCGCCATCATTAAATAAACAAGGTGGCCAAGGTGCGTTTGATACCAAATGGGTTTATGCTAAAAACTCAACTGATAAAGGTATGTTTGAGTCAATTGCTGGTGGTACACCGGGTGCATCAGGTGGTTTAATGCCAGTTTGGCACGTACAGCAACCAGATAAAGTAGGTGATGGCCTGACGACTGACGAAATTTTAAAAATCGTTGCTTACATCCGTACAGAGTACAAAGGTGATGGCGAAAAAGATTGGTTAAAATAATCAATTGATTAAAATCTAAGCAATAGCACTGCAATAAATGCGCAGTGCTGTAATATCTGAAACGGCTACTGTATAATCAAAGTGGCCGTTTTTTTATGCGTCAGATTAATTGGTTCATAGGTGTCAAAGCCATGGCGATGAATGATATTTAAAATAATAACTTGTTAATATTAGAGCTTAGATACTAGGCTCATATTTTTTAATCGGGAGATCGTAAATGAGTAAAGTAAAAGTTAGTTTAGTATTAGCACTGATGTTAGTAGCATTCACCGCATGTGACAAACAAGGTACAAGTCCTGCTAGTAAAGATTCAGCCGCATCGGCTTCTGCAGAAACCTGTAGTTTTACATCTACAAAAGATAATAGTCCTCTAGCAATTAAAGTTGTGGCAACTGATACACCTGAAGCCAAAGAGTTTTTAGCAACTTGCATCAACCCTTATACTAAAAAATACGCTACAGATGCTGAAGCGGCTAAAGTGGGTAAAAAAGTTTTGTCATATAATGGATGTACAGGCTGTCATGGCGGTAATTTAGGTGGTCTCATGGCGCCTTCACTTGTTAAGAATGGTGGTACAGGTGCTTTTGATACTAAATGGGTATATGAAAAAAATGGAACTGATAAGGGAATGTTTGAAACTATTTCAGGGGGCACGCCAGGCATTTCTGGTGGCACCATGCTCGTTTGGCATAATCAGTTACCAGGGAAAACAGGTGATGGCCTATCGACGGACGACATATTAAAATCAATTGCTTATATTCGTACTGTGTATAAAGGTGATGGTGAAAAAACATGGATGAAATAATCGCCAATTAAAGCATTATTTCATTTCTGCTTGTTAATTTATTCTTATCACGGCTACTGTATAATTGCAGTAGCCGTTTTTATTTAAATACGTCAAATGCTAATTAAAGGCTCAATTGAAAAATACATTAAATAATCCACTGCATCAAGTTGTCATTGTAGGCGGTGGTGCTGGTGGTTTAGAGCTTGCAACTAAACTTGGTGATTCATTAGGTCGCAAAGGTCAAGCCATTATTACGCTTGTCGATCAGTCTAAAACCCATGTTTGGAAACCTCTTTTGCATGAAATTGCTGCGGGCAGTATGAATCCAGAAAAGCATGAGCTTGTTTACCTTGCGCAAGCACATTGGCATCATTTTTCATTTCGTTTAGGTAGTATGGATGGTCTAGATAGGGAAAAACAAGAAATATCAATATCAGCTCATTTTGATGAAGACGGAGTGGAAGTGATTCCTCGGCGTACTATTCAATATGATACTTTGATAATTGCTGTAGGTAGTACAACCAATGATTTTGGTGTTAAAGGCGCAAGCGAATATTCAATTGCGTTAGACACACAGGAGCAGGCAGAGCGGTTTCATAGACGTTTACACAATGCATTATTACGCGCGCAAACGCAAGCGGCTCCAGTGCAAGCAGGCCAGTTAGAAGTTGTGATTGTAGGCGCAGGCGCAACGGGTGTGGAGCTGTCTGCAGAGCTACACAATACTACGCGCGAATTGGCTGCCTATGGACTCGATAAGATTGACGCAGATCATGATATCAAAATTTCCTTGGTAGAAGCGAGTGAGCGAGTGTTGCCTGCACTTCCAGCCAAACTTTCAGATTCGGTAAAGTTAGAGCTGAAAAAATTGGATGTACATCTCTACACAGGTGAACGTGTTACTGAGGTGACAAATAAGGGAATTTATACGCATACAGGCAAGTTTATTCCATCAGCTTTAGTCGTTTGGGCTGCTGGAATTAAAGCGCCTGATTTTTTGCAAAAAATTGGCGGATTAGAAACAAATAATATTAATCAGCTAGTGGTAAAACGTACATTACAAACTACGATGGATACTCATATATTTGCCTTTGGAGATTGTGCGGCATGCCCAATCACAAATAATGATATTGATCAGACTAATGGAAATGTTCCGCCGCGAGCTCAGGCAGCACACCAACAAGCTTCTATGTTAGTTAAAACTGTTAAAAACCGTGTAGCAGGAAGATTGGATCTGCCAGAATATACATACCTCGACTATGGCTCATTGGTTAATTTGGGTAGTTACACCACAGTTGGGAATTTGATGGGCTCAATTTCTGGAAGTAGTATGTTTATCGAAGGCTTGATTGCAAGATTGATGTATCAATCTTTGTATAAGTTGCATTTAATGGCTTTGCACGGCTTTTGGAGTATGGCGCTACAAACCCTAGCGCGATTGATTACGCGCCGAACAGAATCGCAGGTTAAGCTTCATTAGAATTTTAACTATCTGGCTGACTTTCTATCGGTAAATTCTGGTTTTGTCGGAGGTAAAGGCGATTAATCATAGCCATAGAAACAATGACGAAAGCACCAAAAATTACCACGATGAAGTTGATGTCTAGATTAGTTTTTACCATCAGCGTATAGCAGCCACTTAATAGTAGAATTCCTAAATTCTCATTAAAGTTTTGTACCGCAATCGAGTGTCCAGAACCAATCAGTAAGTGTCCTCTATGTTGCAATAAGGCGTTGAGCGGGACTACAAAAAATCCGCTTAGCACACCTATGGTAAATAGTATTAAGGCAGCTAAATGCCATTCAGTGACCCATGCCATGGCAATGACTAAGACGCCCATTACAATGCCTGCTGGGAGCACCTTTACAGCATTTTCAAGGGCAATGTAGCGTGCCGCAATGACAGAGCCTATTGCAACACCTAGTGCTACTGCTGCAATCAGTTGAGTTGCATGGTCTATTTCAAAACCTAGCACAATACCTGCCCAAGCAATGACTACTAGCCTTAACGTAGCGCCTGCCCCCCAAAATAATGTGGTTACCGATAGGGATACTTGCCCCTGTGGATCACGCCATAATGCAATAAATGAGCGGTAAAAATCACTAATAATAAATAAAGGGTTCTTTTTGGGCAGTGCGTGCTCGATTGGCAGTTTAGGGATAAATATGTTAAATCCAGCTGCAATTAGATAAAGTGCGGTGATAGCTATCATCGCGCCCTTTGGATCGATTTTTGCCATAAATCCACCAATAATTGCGCCTAATATAATGGCAATAACGGTTGAGCCTTCCATCCATCCATTTGCTCTAACTAATTTATTGGGAGGCAACAGTTCAGTCAAAATGCCATACTTGGCGGGTGAATAAGCTGCCGCCCCAATTCCGACAATGCCGTAAGCATATAGCGGCGGCATTCCCAGTATCATTGAAAGACTGCCGATGAATTTTATTCCATTTGAAATAAACATGACTTTGCCTTTTGGTAGGGCATCTGCAAATGATCCTACAAAAGGAGCTAGAACAATGTAAGAAATCACGAAAAATTGTAACAATAAAGGTTCATGCCAATCTGGGGCGTGCATTTGTTGTAGCAAAGCAATCGCAGCAAACAGCAATGCATTATCGGCCAATGCAGATAAAAATTGCGCGGCTAATAATGTGTAGAAACCTTTATTCATGTGTTTTTATAAAGCCTCGGAAGCAAAATCAGCTAAACGAGAACGCTCGCCGCGCAGTAATGTGATGTGACCATTGTGGTCCCAGCCTTTAAATCTGTCGACTACATAGGTAAGACCAGAACTTCCTTCTGTTAAATAGGGGGTATCAATCTGTGCGATGTTACCTAAGCAAACAACCTTAGTGCCTGGCCCTGCTCTCGTGATAAGCGTCTTCATTTGTTTTGGCGTTAAGTTTTGTGCTTCATCAATGATTAAAAACTTATTCAAAAATGTACGTCCACGCATAAAATTAAGTGATTTAACTTTAATGCGACTGCGAATTAAATCTTGCGTGGCAGCACGCCCCCATTCGCCTGCGGTATCATCACTTTTATTGAGTACGTCTAAATTATCGTCTAGCGCACCCATCCATGGGCCCATTTTTTCTTCTTCAGTCCCTGGTAAAAAGCCAATATCTTCACCTACAGAGACTGTGACACGGGTCATGATAATCTCTGAATAGATTTTTGTATCTAATACTTGAGTAAGCGCAGATGCTAATGTTAGCAAGGTTTTACCCGTACCAGCTTGCCCTAGAAGGCTAACAAAATCAACTTCAGGATCCATTAACAAGTTCAGTGCAAAATTTTGCTCACGGTTACGTGCATTAATACCCCAAACATTATGCTTGGGTTGCAGGTGATCTTTAACCACTTCCAAAACTGCTGAATTTCCTTCTACGCTGCGTACTATGGCATGAAAAGGCTTTTCAAATTCGTAATAGACAAATTCATTCACTAAAAATGTTTTGCATAAGGGGCCATTAATACGATAAAACATGCGGCCAGCATCTTGCCAAGATTCCATTTCTTTACTGTGCGTATCCCAAAAATCTGCAGGGAGCTCTTTCATGCCGCTATATAAAAGATCGGTATCTTCCAGTACTTTGTCGTTGAAATAATCTTCAGCGAGCATGCCGATAGCGCGCGCTTTAATACGAATATTGATATCTTTGCTGACTAATATCACTTGGCGCTTAGGCTGGCTTTTTTGTAAATCTAGCACGACACCTAAAATTTGATTGTCAGCTTTGTTTCCCGCCAGACCTGGTAGTTCGACTGTTACTTCTTTTGTTTGTAAAAATAACCGGCCAGAGAGATGTCGATTGCCTTTGATATTAAGTGGGCAGCCAAGCTCAAGATCAATTAAATCAGTTCCGACTATTTCTTCTAAATTACGACTAGCTTGGCGGGCACTGCGCGCAACCTCTGTTAAGCCTTTTTTATTGTTATCAAGTTCTTCTAGCGTCACCATCGGCAGAAAAATATCATGTTCTTCAAAGCGAAATAAACTGGATGGGTCATGGATTAACACATTTGTATCTAGTACAAAAAGTTTGGTATTGTTTAAGGTGTTTTTCGTCATGCGCTACTTTCTAATATAGACGTTAATTTAATAGATGTTAATTTAAAGGGTTTCTTATAGGGTTTTAATAAAATCAAGCACTTCAGCCGCGTGACCATCCACCTTAACGCCACGCCATTCTTTTATCAAAACTCCATTTTTGTCGATAATAAAGGTACTTCGCTCTACGCCTCGTACTTGTTTGCCGTACATATTCTTTATTTTCATTACGCCAAATAAAGTACAGGCCAACTCTTCAGTATCTGCTAGCAATTCAAACGGAAAAGAAAATTTTTCTTTGAAATTTTCATGTGATTTTATGCTATCACGAGATACGCCAAAAATCTCAGTATTAAGTGACTGAAAGTCAAGATAAGCATCTCTAAATTGAAGTCCTTGCGTGGTGCAACCAGGCGTTGAATCTTTAGGGTAGAAATAGAGTACGATATTTTTACTTAAGTTTTTAGCAATATAGTCTGAAAGTTGAAAGGTCTTGCCACTGGTTGCAGGTAGCTGGAAATCGGGAACTGCATGATTAAGCATTGGGTTTTCCATTAAATTGAAAGTCTTTCATCATTGTTGATAAAAAGTCAGATTTAGGCAATAGCCTATGTCATCAAAATTACAATATTTGATATTTATTACTTTTTAATATTAATAATCGTTTTTAATTGACTGGTAGGCGCAAGATTTTAGGTAGCAAAATTGTAATTGCAGTGCCTCCATCTGCGCGCGCATTGAAATTTAACTCACCACCCAAAGCATCGCAGACTTTGAACGCAAATGGTATTCCTAGCCCAGTCCCAAATCGCTTGGTAGAAGGTGCGCTCATGGCGCTTGGGTCTGGGGTAAAGGGCATGCCGCAACCGCGATCTAGTAATTGCAGGGAAAAATCAATCGTTGTAAGTTCAAGTGTAATTTCCATACTACTGGCTTGATTTGAAGCATCGATGGCATTTAACACTAAGTTATAGATCACCTGTTCTAGTAAATGCTGGTCAGTATAGACTGCATTATCTTTTGGCCATTTAGGTAGTGTGAGCTGAATAGATTTTTCCTTTATCTTTTGTTGCAGTGGCATCAAAGCACCCTCTACAATATCTTTAACAGTAGTGCTGTTAGGTTGTGGTTTGAGTGGAAGTAAATAAGCTAATAACGCACCTGTCCAGCGTTCCAATCTATCTACGGTGTCAATAATGCCAATAAGGGACTCATGCGTTTCAGAGTCATTACCAGGGTCGTCCATTACCTGAGCGGTTGCACGAATGCTGGCCAGTGGGTTGCGTATATTGTGCGCTAGCATAGGCACCAATAAGCCCTGTGCAGCTTGTTTTTCTGTTCTCACGAGCGCTTCTTGGCTAAAGGCTAATTTATCTGCCATGACATTAATGGCCTGAGATACTGTGATGAGTTCTTGAACACCTTCTTCTGGAGCTCTGTGACTGAGATTGCCTGCGCTGATTTCCGAGGTAGCTTTCAGTACACCTTCAATAGGCTTAACAATGGCACGGTTTAAAAATACTCTGGAAAAAATCAGCAGTAAAACAGCCAATATCAGTGGAATAACCAATAAAATACTGGCAGTACGCTTGGTGCTGGTCAGTTGACGTCTTAATTCCAACTGTTTTTGGTTAAGTAATTTTTCTGTATGCGCTAGTAGGTTCTCATAACGATGAAATAAGCCCGTTTCAATATCTGTATTGATTGCGAGCTTTGCCGCATCACTATTGGCAAGTTGAAATTGATCAAATAGGATAGGTGTTTCAATTACAAATTTTTTGTAATTAATATGTAGTTCATGAATCACAGCTTTTTCAGCATCATCAACTGCCAAAGCATTTAGCTGGGTAAAGTGATTTTCAACTGATGCAGTGAAAACCTTGTATTCATCAAGTGCAGTGGTGTCATCTAAAAAGTAGGCATCAAATAACTCTTTCATTTGCCGATATAAATCGCCACGCGTCTGTTGTACTTCAGTCACTAAAGCGCTTATGCGATTTGCTTCTTGGCTAGACTTGTCCCAAAGATTTATGCCAATAGCACCTGCGGTAGCTGCTAAAACAATAAGTAAAATAAATGCCAACTCATGAATGAGCAGTAAGTCTTTTAGAGATTGATTTTTTTTCATAAAAGTAATTTGAACATGTTATCTAATGGAAAATATTCAGTTGAATGTGATTGAAATTGGATGATGTGTGAGAGCGTTGGCAACGCTAAACAATACCATCTAACAACTGTACTTGCACCATCGCGCCAGCCTCGAGGTTGCCTACGGTCTCATCTAGTATAATGAAGCAACTCGCCAATGACATCGAGCTTAGAATAGCTGACCCCTGTGCGCCAGTTGGTTTAACTTTCCATACGCCATCGCTATCAGCAAATAATATGCCACGCTGAAACTCAGTGCGTCCTTTTTGTTTTTTAATGTTTTCTGTACAAATAACATTAAACGTGGGTAGTGGTGCTGGGTTGGTTTGACCCATTAGTACCAGCATGGCTTCACGTACAAATTGATAAAAAGTCACCATCACTGCAACAGGGTTGCCTGGTAAACCGAAATAATGTGCGACACCGATCTTGCCGTATGCAAGTGGTCGGCCTGGCTTCATGGCGATTTTCCAAAACATCACTTGGCCGTGTTTAGCGAGTAGCTGCTTCATATAATCAGCCTCGCCGACAGAAACGCCCCCGCTAGTAATGATAACATCGGCTTGTTTTGCACCGTTAAGTAAGGTCTTTTCAAGCAACTCAGGCTCGTCAGCAATTGCGCCCATATCTATAATCTCGACGCCAAGTCGTTTTAGCATGCCGTAAAGTGTGTATCGGTTACTGTCGTATACCTGACCTTCTTGTAAGTGCTCACCAATACTTGCTAACTCGTCACCTGTAGAGAAGAAAGCTACTTTTAGCTGACGAAATACACTCACTTCACCAATACCAAGCGAAGCGATGAGACCTAAATCAGCTGCACGCATCATATGGCCTCTAGGCAATACAATTTTGCCTAGTTGCAAATCTTCACCTGCGTAACGTACGTTCGCTTTTGGCTTTGGTGCTTCTGTAAAACGAATCGAGTCACCATCGATGTTGACGCGCTCTTGCACAATGACCGTGTCTGTGCCTTTGGGCATCATGCCACCCGTCATAATGCGTACACATTCGCCGCTTTGGATTCCACCATCAAACGCTTTGCCTGCAAATGACGTGCCTATTACTTTTAGCTCGGTAGATTTGACTATATCGACTGCGTTGAACGCATAGCCATCCATCGCCGAGTTGTCGTAATTGGGCACGTTGGTGGGTGACAATATGTCTGCCGCCACTACACGACCTAAACTCTGACGAATCGGTAAGGCCTCAGTTGCAATGACTGGGCTTAAAAACTGTTTAATAAATTGCCGTGCTTTAGCTACAGGCATTGAGTTTGGGTCGTAGTCATCCATGCAGCTAGGGTTGGAAATGACTTGAGATAAGTCTAATTGAGTTGTCATAATTTCAATTTGGGGCCATGTAATTTTAACTTAGTTTTAGCGCCAACTCAGCCAAGTCTTCGAACGTATTTAAGTTCGTAAAAGCTTCATTGCAGTCACTAAAATCCACTTCGATATATTTTTGGCTCTTTTGCCAGGTGCTTACTCGGCGTTCGCCTCGCTCTAAGTAGGTGGTTAGAGATGGCAATAAAGTCTTTTTGCATAAACAAAATACAGGGTGAGTGCTGCCATCGCTGCTCGCTAAGGCAATATCTGCCTTATGTTCAATTAGAGCAGCCATCAGGCGTTGTGCTAAATCAACTGGCATTAATGGTGAGTCGCAAGGCACTATAAGAACATAATTATGCTTGGCGTGTTGCAAACCTAAGCTAAATCCAGCCAAAGGCCCTAGAAAGTCTTCTACTTCGTCTTTAAGCACGGGGTAGCCCAATGATTGATACTGGGTAAGCTCTCGATTAGCGTTGATGAGTATTTCATCAACTTGCGGTGTTAAACGCTCAATGACATGCTGTATGAGTGGTTTGCTTTGTAAAAGTACCAAGCCTTTATCTGCACCATTCATGCGCGTGGCACGACCGCCTGCTAAGATAATTGCTGAGATACTCATTAAATTTAACCTCCAGTATGTGACATAAAACGAATCACTGCAGGTTCTACTCGGCGTAAGTCAAAGTCATGGCCTTTAGGTTTGATTGCCATACTCGCTAGAACTGCATCAATAATTGCTTGGTCATCATTTGGGTTTGCACGCAAAATCGGCATTAGTTCTATTTTATCTTCTTGGCCTAAGCATAAGTAAAGTTCACCTTTGCAGGTAATGCGCACACGGTTACAGCTTTCGCAAAAGTTGTGGCTGTGTGGTGAAATAAAGCCAATTTTTGTATTAGTATTCGCTACTCGCCAATAACGTGCTGGGCCGCCAGTAGTCTCGGTGCTGGCGATGAGCGGGTACTCGCTTTGGAGTATTTTAAGCGTATCTTGATTGCTGCAAAATGTCGATTCTCTTGTGTGAGTAACATCCCCTAAAGGCATCTCCTCGATGAATGAAATATCGATTGCTTCATCAATTGCAAACTTCACCAATGACAGTGCTTCATCATCGTTCACGCCACGCATGAGCACGCTGTTTAGTTTGATGCTTTCAAAGCCAGCTTTTTTGGCGGCCTGTATTCCGCGAAGTACTTTATCTAGATCGCCAGTGCGCGTAATTTTTCTAAAGCGTTCAGTGTTGAGGCTATCCACGCTAATGTTAATGCGTTTCACCCCTGCGTTTTTTAAGTCTTTGGCTTGGTTCTCTAGCTGGCTTCCGTTGGTAGTGAGTACCAACTCGTTAAGGCCTTCAAGCTTGCCAACTGCTTCAAAAAGCCATAATGCGTTTTTGCGCACTAGTGGCTCGCCTCCTGTTATACGAACTTTACTTACGCCTAAACCTACGAATATACTAACGAGCCGAGCGCATTCTTCGAGGCTTAAAACTTCATCACGTGGTAAAAATGTCATGTCTTCTGACATGCAATACACACAACGAAAATCACAGCGGTCAGTAATTGACAGACGAATGTAATCTATAATGCGACCAAATTGGTCCACTAAAATTTTCGGTTCTGGATGCTGGGAATTGAGCACTTTTTTAGTCATTGCTTGTCGAATTGGTCAGCGTTTAACAAGTGTATTATACTAATGCGTATAAGAATATTTTGTTAGTTGTTTTGGAGAGAATAAGTTGCAAGATTTAGAAACAAAACAAGATTTAAGTGCCAAAGTAGATGCTTTGATTGCACAACATCAACACATGCCCGGTGCTTTACTGCCTTTACTTCATGCTATTCAGGATGATGTCGGTTATGTGCCAGAATTTTCTTATCCTCAGATTGCTAAAGCACTGAGTTTGTCGATTGCTGAAGTGCATGGCGTGGTGACTTTTTATCATCATTTTCGTACGCACAAGCCGGGTCGGCATGTAGTACAAATTTGCCGTGCCGAATCTTGCCAGTCGATGGGTTCTGAAGCCTTAGAAGCGCATGCTAAAAAGTGCTTGAATGTGGATTACCATCAAACGACTGCGGATGATGCGATAACACTCGAGGCCGTGTACTGTTTAGGTAATTGTGCACTTTCGCCAGCGGTAATGATAGATGGCGAAGTCTATGGACGTGTGTCTGCCGCTGATTTAGATGCATTAATTGCGGAGGCAAGGGCTTAATATGACTGCTCTTAATCTAGGTGCTATAGTATATATCCCTCGCGATTCTAGCGCGCTTTCAATGGGCGCCGAAAAAGTTGCTATTGCCATTGCGCAAGAGGCAAAAAAACGTGGACTAGAAATAACGATTATCCGTAATGGCTCTCGTGGCTTGTATTGGCTTGAAACCATGGTAGAAGTTGCAACTGACAATGGTCGCGTAGCTTATGGCCCAGTTAAAGCTATAGACGTGCCGTCGTTATTTGATGCGGACTTTTTAAATGCTAAAGCGCATCCTTTGAATTTAGGGTTAACAGAAGAAATTGATTGGTTGAAAAAACAACAGCGCTTAACATTTGCGCGCGTTGGTATTACCGACCCAGTTTCTTTAGAAGATTATATTGCCCATGAAGGCTATAAAGGCCTTAAAAATGCGCTTGCACTATCTGGCGCTGAAGTTGTCAAAGCGGTCACAGATTCAGGTCTGCGTGGTCGCGGTGGTGCGGCTTTCCCAACTGGCATTAAATGGAATACAGTACTTGGCTGTAAATCCGACCAAAAATACATTGTATGTAACGCGGATGAAGGCGACTCAGGCACATTTTCAGATCGCATGATTATGGAAGATGACCCATTCGTGCTAATTGAAGGCATGACAATTGCGGGCGTTGCAGTAGGTGCAACACAAGGTTACATTTACCTGCGTAGTGAGTACCCACATGCGCTTAAAGCTTTGAATGAAGCCATTGCTAAAGCAGAGGCGGCTGGCTATTTAGGCGATAAAATTTGTGGCTCAATACATACTTTTAACTTAGAAGTGCGTCGTGCAGCTGGTGCTTATGTATGTGGTGAAGAAACATCATTACTTGAAAGTTTGGAAGGTAAGCGTGGTCTAGTGCGCTTTAAACCACCACTGCCAGCAATAGAAGGTTTATTCGGCAAACCTACCGTTGTGAATAATGTGATTTCACTTGCGACGGTACCAATTATTTTAGATAAGGGTGCGCAGTATTATGCGAATTACGGCATGGGCCGCTCACGCGGTACCTTACCTATACAGTTGGCTGGTAATTTAAAACATGGCGGGCTGGTAGAGCTTGCATTTGGTATTACTTTACGTGAATTGCTTTATGATTATGGTGGCGGCTCCGCTACTGGTAAGCCTATTCGCGCAGTGCAAGTAGGTGGGCCATTAGGCGCGTTCTTGCCAGAAAGCCAATTCGATACGCCTTTAGATTACGAAGCTTTCACTAATATTTGGGCAGTTGTAGGGCATGGCGGTATAGTGGCGTTTGATGATACGGTTGATATGGCGAAAATGGCACGTTACGCATTTGAATTCTGCGCAATTGAATCATGCGGAAAATGCACGCCATGCCGCATAGGTTCAACCCGTGGCGTTGAGGTGATTGATAAAATTATTGCAGGCAAAGACACTGTGATAAACGTTAAGTTGGTGCGTGACTTAAGCGACACGATGTTGAATGGTTCGCTATGCGCATTGGGAGGCATGACGCCATATCCAGTGTTGAGTGCGATGAATCATTTCCCTGAAGATTTCGGAATAGTTAAGTAGTTCGGAGCATAAAAATGGATGACATTAAATACAGCAATACGCATCATCAGCATGAGCACAGCCGTACTAATTATGATGATCAATTAGATTATGGTACGCCAGCGAGTGATTCAAACGTTAAAGTAACATTGATGATTGATGATAGAGAAATTACCGTGCCAGAAGGCACGTCAATTATGCGTGCGTCGATAATGGCAGGCATTAACGTACCTAAGCTATGCGCTACTGATTCTTTAAAGCCGTTTGGTTCATGCCGTTTGTGTATAGTCGAAATTGAAGGTCGTCGTGGCTATCCTGCTTCATGTACCACACCTGTGGCTGAAGGCTTAAAAGTGCATACGCAAACACCAAAGTTGGCTGATATCCGTCGAGGAACGATGGAGCTATATATTTCAGACCATCCATTAGATTGTCTAACCTGTGCCACCAATGGCGATTGCGAGTTGCAAGACATGGCTGGCGCTGTAGGTTTGCGTGAAGTGCGTTATGGTTACGAAGGTGAAAATCACCTGAAGGCAGAAAAAGACGAAAGTAACCCTTATTTCACTTTTGACCCAAGTAAATGTATCGTTTGCTCACGTTGCGTGCGCGCTTGTGAAGAAACACAAGGTACGTTCGCACTCACTATCTCTGGCCGCGGCTTTGAATCAAAAGTAGCTGCTGGGGTAACCGATTTTATGAGTTCAGAATGTGTGTCTTGTGGCGCTTGTGTGCAAGCTTGCCCAACGGCAACATTGATTGAAAAAACCGTGATTGACCATGGTGTGCCTGAACATAGTGTGACAACCACCTGTGCCTATTGCGGGGTTGGCTGTTCATTTAATGCCGAAATGAAAGGTGAAGAAGTTGTTCGCATGGTGCCAAATAAAAATGGTGGTGCAAACCACGGCCATTCATGCGTAAAAGGCCGTTTCGCATGGGGTTACGCGACGCATAAAGATCGTATTACTACGCCGATGATACGTAAAAGTATCCATGATGAATGGCAACAAGTAAGCTGGGATGAAGCATTTAGTTATGCTGCCAGTGAAATTACCCGTATTCAAGCCAAATATGGCAAAGCTTCTGTGGGCGGTATTACATCGTCACGCTGTACCAATGAAGAAGTTTATGTTGTGCAGAAGTTAGTGCGTGCCGTATTTGGCGTTAATAACGTTGATACTTGCGCACGTGTTTGCCATAGTCCGACAGGTTACGGCTTAAAACAAACATTAGGCGAATCAGCTGGTACGCAAACTTTTGACTCTGTAATGAAAGCCGATGTAATTTTTGTGATGGGTGCTAATCCAACTGACGGGCACCCAGTATTTGCTTCACAAATAAAACGTCGTTTACGTGAAGGTGCAAAACTGATTATTGCCGACCCGCGCGCGATTGATTTGGTGAGTTCTCCTCACGTTAAAGCGGATTATCATCTTAAATTACAACCAGGCACTAACGTTGCATTAATTTCTGCGATTTCTCATGTGATTGTGACCGAAGGTTTGGTGAATGAAGAATTTGTAAAAGAACGTTGCGAGTGGGATTCATTTGTAGAGTGGCGTGATTTTGTTGCGCTTCCACAAAATTCTCCAGAAGTTTTGGGCTTGGTCATGGGTGTGCCAGCAGAGGATATACGCGCTGCAGCAAGATTATATGCAACAGGTGGTAACGCGGCAATTTACTATGGATTAGGTGTTACCGAGCACAGTCAAGGTTCAACTACGGTCATGGGTATCGCCAATTTAGCGATGGCAACTGCCAACGTTGGGCGTGAAGGCGTGGGCGTTAATCCACTGCGCGGTCAAAATAACGTGCAAGGTTCATGCGATATGGGTTCTATGCCACATGAATACCCAGGTTATCGTCATGTATCAGATGAAGCTACGCGGGTGCTGTTTGAAAGCGCATGGGGTAGGCCACTAAGTAATGACCCTGGTCTACGCATCCCTAACATGCTAGACAATGCCATAGAAGGCAGTTTTAAAGCGATTTACTGTGTTGGTGAAGATATTGTGCAGTCTGACCCTAACACGCAGCATGTAACGCATGCGTTAGAGAATATGGAGTGTGTCATCGTACAAGATTTGTTCTTGAATGAGACTGCAATGTTCGCGCACGTATTCTTTCCAGGCGCATCATTTTTAGAAAAGAGCGGTACATTTACCAATGCAGAGCGCCGTATTTCACCTGTACGCCGCGTGATGACACCAAAAAATGGGATGGAAGATTGGGAAGTGACAGCAAGGTTCGCCAATGCGCTTGGCTACCCGATGGAATATAAACATGCTTCTGAAATTATGGATGAAGTGGCAAGATTAACACCAACATTTAAAGGTGTTAGCTTCAAGAAACTAGACGAGTTAGGTAGCATACAATGGCCCTGCAATGACGAACAGCCATTAGGTACGCCAACGATGCACATTAATGAATTTGTGCGCGGCAAAGGTAAATTCTTTGTAACGCAGTATGTGGCTACCACTGAAAAAGTAACGCCTAAGTTCCCATTGATTCTCACGACAGGTCGGATTCTCTCTCAATATAATGTGGGTGCACAAACGCGCCGTACTAAGAATGTTGCTTGGCATAGTGAAGATATCGTTGAAATTCATCCGCACGACGCAGAAGAGCGTGGAGTTAAAGAAGGTGATTGGGTTGGTATTGAAAGTCGTGCAGGTGAAACAGTATTGCGCGTAAAAATTACTGAGCGTGTGCAACCTGGTGTGATTTACACGACGTTCCATCATCCAGAATCTGGTGCAAACGTGATTACGACGGAAAACTCAGATTGGGCAACTAACTGTCCTGAGTTCAAGGTCACAGCTGTACAAGTGACGCGCGTGAATCAGCTTTCTGATTGGCAGCAACATTATAAAACCTTTAGTGAAGCGCAATTGGCGTTTGCTGGTAAAGATTTAGAAGCAGCAAAAATTGATTAGTTCAAGCAGCATTCGAGTCAATATGTTGTTGCACGTCTTTGCCGTGCTTATTGCACTGTCATCGCCGGTTCAATAAACCTCGCTTCGAATGCTACTTGAAATAAATTATGCAAAGTAAGGTTTTAGATGTACCTGTAAGCACATTTAATGTAACACAGTGGCGTGATGAAGTTTTACAAAGCACGCAAGATTGTTTGGCAGAAGAAACACCTGTAGCATTAATTTATAATGGTGTTTCACATGCGGTAATGTTAGCTACAGCACAAGATTTAGAAGACTTTGCACTAGGTTTTTCACTAAGTGAAGGCATCGTACAAAGTGCTAGCGAGTTATATGGTATTGAAGTCCAAGTGCAAAGTAATGGCATAGAATTACACTGTGAAATCGCTAGTGAACGTTTTGTTCAACTTAAAGAACGACGTCGTACATTAGCTGGTAAAACTGGCTGCGGATTATGTGGGGCTGAAAACTTAGTGCAAGCCATGCGTTATCCAGCGCTATTAAAAAAACCGCGTAGTTTTGATGCAAAAGCGATTATACGTGGATTACAAGCAATGCAGCCTTTGCAGCTATTACAACAGCAAACAGGTGCAACCCATGCAAGCGCTTATGTGCAAGTTGATGGCACTTTGAGTTTGTTGCGTGAAGATGTAGGCAGACATAATGCTTTAGATAAGTTGGTTGGTGCGCTGGCAAAACATGCGCTTGATAGAACGGGTTTTATTATTACCACTAGTCGTGCAAGCTTTGAAATGGTGCAAAAAACCGCCAGTGCTGGCGTGAGCATGTTGGTAGCGGTTTCGGCACCTACAGGCTTATCTGTCCGAGTAGCAGAGCGTTGCGGCTTAACTTTAATAGGTTTTGCAAGAGATAATAGGTTTGTTATTTACAGTCATGCCGATAATATTATGAATGAATAAGTTTAGAGAAAAGTAAAAATGGATATTCAACGCTTAATTACAATGGCTAATCAAATTGGTGATTTTTACGAATCATACCCAAACCAAAGCCATGCCCAAAAAGATATTGCAGAGCACCTCAATAAGTTCTGGGCGTTATCAATGCGTAAGCAAATTGCTCAATATGTGACTGAACAAGCTGGAGTTGGCGTGCATGAGCAAGTGCAAAGTGCGATTAAGACACATTTGAAGGTTTGATTTAAACAGTCAAATGTTAGAAATTAAGCAAAAATTTTGACGCACTTGAAAAAATTTCTGCGTTACCCAAAGTTCTTGTTGTTGCATTTCATTTTAGTTTTTGCGACATTTGTCTATTTCTCTATTATTAAACCGATTGACCAGATTGTTACCTATCAGCAAGATTCTGCAACAGTTGTTTCTTGTGCTTCAAAGACTTTTCACAATGGCACACTTTATATTCCCGTTGCACAAACCACCAATGGCGCCGTCATCATGGGAAATGTATTTTCATCAAATTCAGGTTGTGTTGGCCAAATAAACGCTAAATTGACTGCGTTGGCGAACCCAAAAGATAAAAATGATGGCGTGATACTCACTTTAGGCCAATTTGGTGTTCTACCTTTGAAGTTTTCGATTTTTACAGCCATATTTTTGTTTGCGCGCCATGTAAATCAAACCCGTGAATTAAAGTAACCATAATGCCAATAGAAGCCTTGTTGTTGATTCCTTTCATATTTTTTACTGCATTATTGTTTTCATCTGTGGGGCATGGCGGTGCGTCTGGTTACTTGGCGGCGATGGCGTTGCTTGGCATCGCCCCAGTTGAAATGCGACCTGCTGCATTAGTATTGAATATTTTTGTGGCTTCAATTGCGGTTTATAAATTTTATCGCGCTGGCGCTTTTTCTTTAGATTTGTTTCTTCCTTTAGCGCTGACATCTATTCCCGCTGCATTGATTGGCGGAACATTAAGCTTGCCCGGTCACATTTACAAACCTATCATTGGTGCGGCATTATTGCTTGCAGCATGGCATGTGTTTAGTCATGCTAAACGTGTAGATAGTGAAGTACTTAACAAAGTATCTAAACCCGTTTTATTAGGCGTAGGAGCAGGTTTTGGATTGCTCTCAGGTTTAACTGGCATAGGTGGTGGGGTATTTTTGAGCCCATTATTATTATTCTTTAAATGGGGAGAAACTAAAGTTATTTCAGGCGTAGCTGCTGCATTTATTTTGGTGAACTCAATTTCAGGATTAATTGGTGTTTTGATAAAAACACCCATGTTGCCAAGCGCACTTCCTTACTGGTTAGCAGCGGCTATATTAGGTGGTTTGATAGGTGCAGAGTTTGGTAGTCGCCATTTTTCAAATCCCAATATTAGAAAGGTTTTAGCATTAGTTTTGCTATTGGCAGGCAGTAAAATGGTACTTTCAGGCTAATTTGTACGCTGAAAAAGCCGGAATCCTTCTTTTCTATCGGCGATACGTTTGCCACTCCAAATCAACTTCCACTCCGGGCCTGGCTGCATTTTCCCAACTCCTTTTACATCTTGAAGTAGATATAAATCACAGTTCAATTCATGCGAGGTTTCGAATGGTTGCAGTTTGATCTGAGTATGGTAATTGAGTAACAAGCGTTGAGCTTGCCCAACATTTAAGCTGTTCATGCACGAGTAATGACTTGGCAACGCCTTGCTCAAACTAAAAAATACTGGCTGGTAGCTTTTTGCAGAATCAATGAGTGGTAACCATAGTGTCATCAGCAATCCCCAACAAAAAGTCATACCGACAGCCCAGTTAGTAACAGTAGATTTGTTAGTTTGCTTAGCTCTCAGACAAACAAATGCCCATATGAGAGAAATTACGATTGCAATAATAAAAGCAATCCAGCTAAAGCTTAAAGTATCTAATCCCGATAAAAACTGCATACGCACTTTAATTTTTGCTGGATAGCCTGTCATCATAGCAATCCAGCCCAACCAGATTAGACCGCCAATTAAACCGAATAGCATCACACCAAACCAGTTTAAAGCGGCAGCTAATCCCCTTTTCAGATGCTCAACACTACCTGCACTTAGCGCAACTAAAGGTAACAATAAAGGCAGTGCATTTATATCTTTAGTTTGGGCACCAAAGCCTAAAAACAATAAACAGCAGCTAAAAAAGACAATCATTAATTGAAATTTAGGCTTAGTGAACAATTGTCGGCGATAACGCCATAATCCCAGCAAGGAAAGTGGTAGAGCTGGCCATGCATACCAAACTAAAATTCGTAAAAAATATAGGTGGTTGGATTGATTGAAGCTAGATAAATTACCATGCCACCACTGAGTGAAAAGTAGCGGGTAATAGTATTGAAATAAAGCTAACCATGTAAAGATTAGTGGGATGGAAATTAAAATAGAGGTGCTTAAGAATTTAGAAAAACTAATCGTGCGCCATGGCTTAAAAAGGAGAGGCAAAACGAGTGCAGTGCTAATCAATATAAGTATTGGCATGATGCCGAAAGATAAAAATCCAATACACATTGCTGTGCCAAATAGACCACTTGCACGCCAAGGGCGTCGCTTAGAAAGTGCTAACGCATAAAACCCAGTAGCTGTACTGGCTAAACCTGCTACCTCTGCACTTAAACTATGAGCGCTGATCACTAAGCCTATTGTGCCAATCATAATAAATGTGGCATGACGACCAACACCACGCGACCAGAGTTCTCGGCCTGTCATGCCAACCATCAGTAATAAAATTGATAACCAAAGTGCGTTTACTAACCTAGCACCATCATGCATGCTCGTAAATGGCGATAGCAATTTGGCAGTTGCGGCGGCACTTAAATAGTATAAAGGTGGAGCTTCTAGTGAGTTTGTGCCACTGGCTAAAGGTGCAATCCAACTTCCACCATCTAAAATAGTTTTGACAACACTAATGCTAGTGGATTCAAGTGGCTTCCAAGGCGCGTGCCCAGTTAAACCAAGTAGTACCCAAATTGCGCATAGTACAAGTAATAACTGTGTCTTTACGCCGTCGCCCACTCGTGCGCGCGGTGTGGACATGTTGCCTTGCCAATCATGATCAAGTTGAAAGCGCATAAAGTGAAGTAGCAGTCATAGACTTTTGAAGTGATAAGGAGATTTTAACTGATTGCAGTGTTTAGCAATAACTTCTATTTGGATATAGAGAAAAGATATTATGAGCAGGCTAATAAAAAAAAGCAGCCTAAGCTGCCTTTGTATATGCAATCTGGCTTGCAAAGACTGCTTACATGCCGTATTTTTTGCGGAATTTATCAACACGACCAGCCGTGTCTAAAATCATTTGTTTGCCAGTATAAAATGGATGTGATTTTGATGATACTTCAATCTTAACTAGCGGATATTCTTTGCCGTCAGTCCATTTAATTTTGTCGCGCGCTGCAATTGTTGAGCGGGTCATAAATGTAAAATCTGCTCCGATGTCTTGAAAAACAACGTCGCGGTATTCTGGATGAATTCCATCTTTCATAATAATAGCCTCAATTTTGCCGAATGATACGGCACTTTATAAATGTGTCTTAAAGACAACATGGATATATGCATCTTAAAGACACATGATTTGCAATAGCCGAGCATTATATTTACAATTGCTTGACTATGCAAGGTTGAATTGTTAAGTTTAGCCCCTACGCATACTGTCAAAAAAATCAGCATTGTTTTTTGTGGCTTTGATTTTGTCTAGTAAGAACTCCATCGCCTCGAGATCATCCATAGGGTAAAGTAGTTTACGAAGTACCCAGATTTTCTGCAGAACATCTTTTTCAATGAGAAGTTCTTCACGGCGTGTGCCTGATTTATTCACATTGATTGCAGGATATTGACGTTTTTCAGCCATCTTGCGATCAAGGTGAATTTCCATATTCCCCGTACCTTTAAACTCTTCGTAAATCACGTCATCCATACGAGAGCCTGTATCTACGAGTGCGGTTGCAATTATGGTAAGAGAACCACCTTCTTCAATATTGCGTGCAGCACCAAAGAATCTTTTTGGACGCTGTAGTGCGTTGGCGTCAACACCGCCAGTTAACACCTTGCCTGATGAGGGAATGACTGTATTGTAGGCTCTTGCTAAACGGGTAATGGAGTCTAGTAAAATCACAACATCTTTTTTATGTTCTACTAAGCGCTTAGCTTTTTCCAGTACCATCTCGGCAACCTGTACATGGCGTGTAGCGGGTTCATCAAAAGTAGAAGCAACTACTTCACCTTTAACCGAGCGTGTCATTTCTGTCACTTCTTCAGGGCGCTCATCAATTAAAAGTACGATTAGGATGACATCAGGATGATTAGCCGTAATAGCATGCGCGATGTTTTGCATCATCACAGTCTTACCACTTTTAGGACTGGCTACAAGCAAACCGCGTTGACCACGGCCAATTGGTGCAATCATATCAATCACACGACTAGTAATATTCTCAACACCTTTAATGTCACGCTCTAAAGTGAGTGGAATGGTTGGAAATAGTGGCGTTAGGTTTTCGAATAATATTTTATGTTTGGTATTTTCTGGCGCTTCGCCATTCACTAGCTCTACTTTCACTAGTGCGAAGTAACGCTCACCATCCTTAGGAATTCGGATTTCACCTTGGATACTGTCGCCTGTATGTAAATTAAATCGACGTATCTGTGAAGGTGAAACGTAAATGTCGTCTGGCCCAGCTAAGTAAGAGGTGTCTGGAGAGCGTAAAAAGCCAAAGCCGTCCTGTAATACTTCTAGCGTACCGTCTCCAAAAATGCTGTCACCTTTTTTAGCCTTATGTTTCAAAATGGCGAAAATCAAATCTTGTTTGCGCATGCGACTGGCGTTGTCGATTTCATCGGCAATTGCCATTTCAACTAGCTCAGTAACGGGTAGATGCTTAAGGTCGGATAAGTGCATGGAGGCTCACTAAAACAAGAATTGTGTGGAGATAGCTAAAGCTAATGAATTGAAAAAAGAGATGTATGTTAAATTTTGACTTTAACAAGTGCTCAATTTAAAAAATTAAAATCAAGCACTTATAACTATATGCGTAGCGTAATGTGTTTAAATGTTGCTGTCAATAAATGCTGTTAATTGAGATTTTGATAACGCACCGACTTTTGTCGCTTCTACATTACCATTTTTGAATAGCATGAGAGTAGGAATGCCTCGGATACCATACTTTGGTGGAGTAAGTTGGTTGTCATCAATATTAAGTTTACCCACTTTTAAGCGACCAGCATACTCTTTAGATATTTCATCTAAAATAGGCGCAATCATTTTGCAGGGACCGCACCACTCAGCCCAATAGTCTACTAATACAGGGAGTTGTGACTGGAGAACATCTTGTTCAAAACCTGCATCGTTAAGGTGTGTAATATGCTCGCTCATGAAAACCTCTACTTGAATAATACTTTAAAAATGAATACGTATCGTAACTAAAAAAAACGTTTTAGTGAAGTGGCAAATGCAAAAGATACAATTAAATTTTTGTATGTTGATTGTAAAGCACTAGAATTATCTTCAATGATAAAATTAATTGATGATGCTGTATTGTATGCGTTCAAAAAGGTGTGACCGCTCTAATATTTTGGTCAACATAATAACATATGTATTATTGTCGTAGTTTATTGATAGAAGTTGTGCAGGGCTGTAAGTTCCTACGCGCGCAATAATAGTGGCAACTTGGTTGGTAGCTTTAAGTTCAGGTAGTAACAACACCATTTCTTCTCGCCCTGTTTTGTTCATACGGGCCATTGCACTTTGCGCATTTGGAGCAATAAGCTGCACTCCCATGTCTAATCTATCTCTACTACCACAACTCGCCCAGCGAACTATACCTAGAGACCAGTTGACTTCATTTTTGACTTTAAATCCTAAAAGCCCACCAATTCTAATGTTTTTTTCAGCGGTTGGATGTCTGTGTACAGACATACCGATGGGGCTTATGTTAGTGATGTGCCAGCGTGAAAAATGCGGTGTATTATCACTATGTGATGGGACTCTACTAATTTTATTAGCACCTTCATTATCTGCATCCGCACTAGAGAAATAATGTATGGACGGAATGCCAGTGACAATTTCAATTTCCCCCTTTGATATGGCTCGATTGAAAATGCGCTTTTGCGTCATTCCCCAGTGCTTGATGAGGTAGGTTAATAAGTCGATATATTCGTCGCGATTAGCATCATCAGGAATGCCGCCGTCTATTGGTAATTGACCATTTTGTAATGTACCCAAATCTTGATGAATGGCGATAACTAAATCTAGGGTTTGCAATAATATGTCGCTGTCTGGATTTGGCGCAATTTTTTGCTTACTATAAGGAATGGGTGGTTTATTTGAAGATAAATTAACAATGAAGCAACTTGTCGTGATCTCTATAGGAGCAACGATGGAAATTTTTGCATTTTCAACATGAAAGGCTAAATACTCTGAAGTGAGTCTTATATGTCTTTGGGTTAGATGCTGCGGATCTGCAAGCGACATCAAAAGAGCCTGCTTGTAAGTGTCTTCGATACTGATTGACGGTTTAGAAGTTGTTTCAGCTTCTACTTTAATGTTTTGAATACCAAGTTTAATCGCGCAAAAATATAATTGATGTAAGTCACTCCAAATATTTTCCGGTGGAGTAATGTAGGTTTGGTAAAGCACCAGAGCATGCTCAGAAATGGCATGCATAGCACGCTGTATGGCATGTACAGAGCTTTTATCGGTACCGAGTTTAATGAGTTGATTTTGTAAATCGACCAACGCAAGCTTGTAACCATAACCTAATTCGCACCAAAGTGATTCAACCGCTGTAGCAGCTAACTTAGCTTTGTCGTGTAAAGGTAATGCAGCATTAATAAAGTCTTCAGCAAGCGCTTGTGCTGTGCTCATTAATACTGGCCGATACGCATCTAATGCTTGCACTCTGGATTTAGGAGAGACTTTTTGACGATTTAGTATTTCAAGTTCGCCATGTAGTTGTGAAGCAATATCAAGCGGATTTTTTGAGTGCAACACATCAAGTAGTTGTCCGATTTTCTGCGGGCGTGTTTCAGCGATGATGATCGGATCATCTTTAAGAGCAGGGATATTTAGGTTTAACGCCATTATTATACTTTTAGGTACATTCAAACAGATACTATGATTGTATGATATTGTTTATATTAACACTAGCAAAATGAATTGCAGTTTTATGGCGTTGCAAACTTGCTGTTCAATCTAGTTTAAAAAACGTCCATTTATATATAGTTACATGCGAAAATTATTGCTCAAGCTGACATTGGTTTTGTCAATCATCGTTGTTAGTCAATCGTCAATAGCGGCGGCTACGTCTAGCGTAAATTTTGTGTTGAATGACATCGTAGGTTTCAAACACCAGTTGTCCAATTATAAAGGGAATTGGGTGCTGGTTAATTAGTGGGCTACTTGGTGTCCACAATGTTTGGAGGAGATACCAGATCTAGTAAGTCCATTTGATCAACGTGAAAAAAAGACCTCATGATTATTGGTGTTGTGTTTGATTACGAAAGTGTGGAGTCATTGACATCCTCCCCCAGCTAAAGCAAGGGGATTCCTACAGCTAGACGTGAATGTCCTCGTGCAAGAATGTTGCGTGCCACATTAATATCGCGGTCGTGGGTGCTACCGCATTCCACATGGTCAGTACAAGGCAGGCCAAAGTGAATTTATTAATGAGGCACGGCGATAGAATTGCCTTCGGCGTCAAGAATGTTTAGTTGATTTTCATCAGCAAAGTGCATTAATTGAGCATAACCTTCAGGATTAACAGTTTTTAATTTTAAATCTACTGCTAGGCAACGCCCGCCATTCAAAACTTTGGGTTTTAAGTAAGGCGAATATTTAAGTTTTCGATCGTCACCAAAGGTTGCGTATGTACTGCACATACGGTCCACCCAGTCGCTAGGGCGAAAAGGCTTACCTGCTCTAGTATTGCTTTCTATGATAATTTCGCCATGTGTTTGCATTTTTTTGTGTTCGTTTGTCATTTGATTTGGTTGCCGTTTGTTATGTAATTTAAGCTGGTTGTCATTTGTTAAAAGTGAGTGTTTTGAAGTGCTAAGGCATATATTCAAATACCTTAACTACCTTAGATACGCCGTCAGTATTGCTAGCAATGTCTGCTGCGGCGTCACCTTCTGCTTTAGTTACTATGCCCAATAAATAAACCACGCTATTTTCTGTCACTACCTTGACATAGTTTGCTGGAAATTTATTTTCAGTGATAAATTTCGTTTTCACTTTAGATGTTAAATAAGTGTCATTACTACGTGAGCCTAAAGATGATTTTGGCCCTACAATAATTTCATTGGTTACAGCGCGTGTATTAGTAACTTCTTTTACTATATTTTCAGCTTTAGCTTTAGATTCGACAGTAGGCACTTCACCTGTTAGCAACACATTGCGGTTGTAGCTGGTAACATTTACGTGTGCATTTTCACCTAAGTTAGTTTCCATTTGTTTAAGGGCTTTTAGTTCGATATTTTCATCTTCAACGTAAATGCCAGAAGTACGTCTGTCAGCGGCTATGGCACCACCAGCTGCCGCTCCGCCTACGACAACAGGCACGCAGGCCGTAATTTGTGAAATGAGCGTTGCTGATAATATAAGTTTTATTGCGATTTTTTTGTTCATACTAGACTCCTTAAATTGAGAGCAATTGAGAAACTATCATTTATTTTTGCGAATGATACGCCTTTTATGCGTCAAATGCATTACGCACCCATTCTATCTGGTTGGTATCGGCCTTGTTCATTAAGATGGCATCAAAGTGACATAAGCAATTACTGTGCTTTTGCAAATAATGTTGCGCGGTCAGAATTGGTTTTTGTAGTTTTTTCGGAGTAATATTTGTGCCAGCGCCGCCAAAATGGTTATTGGACATTAACCTAAGTAAATACAAGAGTTTTGGCGTCTTTCATAATCAAATCAATTTCACCGTATTTACATTGATAGATTTGATCTTCTAATTTAAGCCCATGATTGTTTAAATAAGTTAAAGCAAGGTTTTCTGCTTCTAAGCCAGCATTGTTTTTATTCATTTTCATAGGCGATATATTCTCTAAGTTGTAAACTCTCGGTTATGAATAATTTCGGTACATTATATGTGGTTGCAACGCCAATCGGCAACTTGGGTGATATTACCATTCGAGGCTTAGAAACACTTAAAACAGTCAACGCCATCGCGGCCGAGGATACACGCCACACCTCAGGGTTGTTATCGCATTTTGGCATTAGCAAAAAGCTCATTGCCGTACATGAACATAATGAGCATCAATCCGCCGAAAAGTTATTATCACAACTTCAAGCAGGCGAGAATATCGCATTGGTAACTGATGCTGGCACACCAGGCGTTAGCGATCCAGGTGCTGTTGTGGTTGACTTGGTGCGTAAAGCGGGTGTTAAAGTGGTGCCTATTCCAGGCGCGAGCGCTGTCATTGCTGCCTTGTCTGCTTCTGGCATTACGCAAAATGGCTTTCACTTTCACGGCTTTTTACCAGCCAGCGGTGCTGCGCGGCGCAAGGTGTTAGAAAGCTTAAAATCTCAAACCGTGACTTTGGTGTTCTACGAAGCGCCGCATCGAATTGTTGAATGTGTGGAAGACATAGCGAACGTGCTAGGTGCAGAACGTCGTTTGACCTTTGCGCGTGAAATTACCAAGACATTTGAGACGTTTTACACCTGCGCTGCAAGTGAAGCTAGTGCTTGGTTGCAGGCAGATAAAAATCAACAGCGTGGTGAGTTTGTGTTGTTGGTAGAAACTGCTGCGGTAAAAGAGGTAGAGGAGATTCCAGAGGAAGCAGTGAGAGTCTTGAAGTTGTTACTTGCCGATTTGCCGCTTAAGCAGGCGGTCAAGTTGGCCACCGAAATTACCTATGAAAAGAAAAATGTGTTGTACGAATTTGCATTAAAGTTAAAAGAGAATACTTAAATTAACAATTAAAATCGATTGGATAAAGCCTTTAATATGATGACTCCAAACCCACTTACCATGACTTCAATCAGTATCACACGCCCAGACGACTGGCACCTACACTTACGTGATGACGCAGCCTTAAAAGCGGTTCTGCCAGATACTGCTAAACAGTTTGCTCGTGCCATAGTTATGCCTAACTTGCGTCCACCAGTCACAACTACTGAGTTAGCGACAGCTTATCGCCAACGTATTTTAGATGCGTTACCAGCAGGTATGCAGTTTGAGCCACTGATGACCTTGTACCTGACTGATAACACTACAGCTGAAGAAATTGCAAAAGCAAAAGCTAGTGGCATTATCCACGGTGTGAAGTTATATCCAGCGGGTGCCACCACCAATAGCGATTCAGGCGTGACCAGCTTAGATAAATGTACAAGCGCACTGGAGGCGATGGAAAAGCTTGGGTTGCCGCTGTTAGCGCATGCAGAAGTGACCGATGCTGATGTGGATGTGTTTGATCGGGAGCGTGTGTTTATTGAGCGACATATGATTCCGCTATTAGAAAAATATCCAGCTTTAAAAATCGTGTTTGAGCATATCACCACTAAAGATGCTGCTGATTTTGTGATGAGTGCGCCAAATAATGTTGCCGCAACCATTACTGCACATCATTTATTGATGAACCGTAATGATATGTTTAAAGGCGGCATACAGCCACATCACTATTGCCTGCCAATCTTAAAGCGCGAAGAGCATCGTGTGGCTTTGGTAGAAGCTGCCACTTCTGGCAACCCTAAATTTTTCTTAGGCACAGATAGCGCGCCACATGCAAGACACACTAAAGAAGCGGCTTGTGGATGTGCGGGTATGTACACTGCGCATACGGCGATAGAGCTTTATGCGGAGGCATTTGAATCGGCGGGTGCTTTGGATAAGCTGGAGGGGTTTGCAAGTTTTTATGGGGCGGATTTTTATGGTTTGCCGAGGAATATAGCACCTATTATTTTGGTGAGAGAGAGTTGGAAAGTGCCAGAGAGTTTGCCGTTTGATGGTGGTGATGTGTTGGTGCCGTTGAGGGCTGGGCAGATTTTGCAGTGGAAGTTGAGATAGTTAATTTAAGTATTTTATAAATTCTTAGAAACAGTTTAAACCTCAAAAGCTGTAGGCTAAGTTTTAGAAATATAAATATCAGGCAGGGTAGCCGCGGATTTAGGTAAAAAACATTTATGCACGGCCGTCATTCTTTGCTTTGCTCAGAATGACGGGGTAGCGTGGTAAAATACGCTTGAAGCTGGCTAGACAGTCGCCGCTCACGTAAGTGAGGGGAGGAAAGTCCGGGCTGCATAGAGCGGGATGACGGCTAACGGCCGTACGTTGAAAGCTTGGGTAACCAAGTATAAGGCGCGGAATAGGGCCACAGAGACGAGCGTATTTAGTTACGGTGAAACGCGGTAACCTCCATTCGCAGCAAGACCAAATAGGCTGGCACTTTACCTTATGGTAATAAGGCGTGGTTCGCGCTGCTAGCGGGTAGGTTGCTTGAGCGTACAAGCAATTGTGCGCCTAGATGAATGACTGTCAGCCTTAGTAATAAGGCCTACAGAACCCGGCTTATCGGCCAGCTTCACTAAATTTCTCGCCATTCTTTGCTTGCACACCGCAGGCACTCCGATTGGCTAAGTGCTAAAGCGCTTGCAAAGTCGTATGCAGGAATAGCGACCTTAATAATTCAAACATTCTTCATTTTCACCGTTTTAACCTCGCCAATTACAATTCAATTGCTTTCAGCATTGTTCTAATAATCTACATTCACTTAATTTCGTATGTTATTAATTTATAACGATATTATTTTTATCATGAAAATGCGCTAAGTCATTGAGATATATGGAAAAAATAGTAAAAAAGGGCTTGCATTGCTCAATTTTTTTATCTATAGTTCACATTAGTGGGGAAAAGTGGGGTTTTGTGGAGATTTTCTACTTAAATCGTTTTTAGCTGAAACTAAGGGCAGTTAGAACTTCCTCACTTTTTTTATTAATTTTAGTAAAAATTTAGGTTAATTATTAAAACATGTTTCGCGGCGCAACATCATTAAGTTTGGATGCTAAAGGCAGATTAGCTGTGCCAACTAAGCATAGAGAAGCTTTGCAGCTTCAATGTGCTGGTGATTTGGTGTTGACTGCGCATCCACATCGTTGCTTGTTGTTATATACACAACCTGCTTGGGAGCCGATTCAAGCCAAGATGATGGCGTTATCATCATTTGATAAGCAATCAAGCGCTTTGCAGCGTTTGTTAGTGGGTTATGCGGAAGATGTATCAATGGATAGCGCAGGTCGCATGCTGGTGTCGCCAGTGTTGCGAGATTTTGCAGGGTTAGATAAAGAAGTGATGTTGGTAGGTCAAGGTAGCCATTTTGAATTGTGGAATATGGAAGCTTGGCGTGCACAACTTGCACAAGTAATGCAGGATGATAATTTCACCATGCCATCAGAACTCGAGGGCTTCTCGCTGTGATTAAGGGCGTGAACAGCGCGCCCACCAAAGCCTCATTGTCTCCAAAAAAAACGTCTGCAAAAGGCGCTTTAAATTTAGAAAAGCAGCAAACAGAAGTGTCAGAGTTAACAAATCCAAATCCAAATTCACATATTACGGTGCTGCTTGATGAAGCGGTGCAGGTTTTAGAGGTTAAGGCGGATGGAGTTTATGTGGATGGCACATTTGGTCGTGGAGGACATTCAAGAAAAATATTAGAACAGCTTGGTGCAAAAGGCCGTTTGATTGCGTTTGACCGCGATTTGAAGGCGATTGAGTCAAGCAAAGAAATTACAGATTCACGTTTTAGCATGGTGCATAGTCATTTTGCGGGTATGCAGGCTAAGTTAAATGCAATGGGTGTTTCAAAAGTAGACGGCATTTTGCTTGATTTGGGTATTTCTTCACCGCAAATCGATGATGCAATTCGCGGATTTAGTTTTAGGTACGATGCGCCACTTGATATGCGCATGGATCAAAGCAGTGGGCAAACAGCGGCGGATTTTTTAGCCGAGACAACAGAGCAGCATTTAGGGGAGGTTATAAAAAATTATGGTGAAGAACGGTTTGCTAAGCAGATTGCAAGGGCGATTATTGCGGAGCGCAATGACGGGCGCGCCATCACCACTACAGGGCAACTTGCCAAGGTCGTGGCAGGGGCAGTCACGCGGTTTGAGCCTGGCCAGAACCCCGCAACGCGTACATTTCAAGCTTTACGGATTTTCGTCAATCAAGAGCTTGAGGAGTTATCGTTAACTATGCCGCAATGTTTGGCATTGTTGGCGCCACAAGGCCGATTAGCCGTGATTAGTTTTCACTCCCTAGAAGACCGTATTGTGAAGCAGTTCATACGCGATCAAGCGAATCGCGATGACTTGCCTTCTAACTTTCCTGTACGTGCGGCGGATTTGCCACAGCCAAAATTAAAGAATGTAGGTAAATCCATTAAGCCAAGTGCAAAAGAAGTAAAAGCGAATCCGCGCTCAAGAAGTGCAGTATTGCGTGTGGCTGAAAGAACAAACGTAGCATGACACGGCTAAATCTCATTTTATTTTTTGCGTTGATGTTCTCTGCTTTAGGCTTAGTGAATTCACAGCACAAAGCGCGCAACCTTTACATTGAGCTAGAACAAAGTAATAAATCTGCAAAACAAATCGAGCAGGAATATGGTCAATTGCAGCTAGAGCAAAGTACCTGGGCCATGCATTCGCGTATAGAGCAAATTGCAACACAGCAAATGCAAATGCAAGTTCCAGATGCAAAGCGTGTGCAAGTGGTATCCACAACAAAAACAAATGTTTCGGCCGAGCAAAAACAAGATGCCAAGTCACTGGATGTGCAATCTAGTATTGGGGCGGTGCAATGATGGCTATGCGCATGCCGATTAGAACGCCTGTTCATAGCCCTATCGTGGTGAAGTTGCCTGCTTGGCGCCGACGTGTGCTATTAGTAGTCGTTTTGCTGGGTTTTGCTACGCTACTAGGACGTGGTATTTATTTGCAGGGAATTCATAAAGAGTTTTTACAAGATAAGGGGGATGCGCGATATAGCCGTAGTCTTGTTTTAACATCGCAACGGGGCAAAATTACAGATAGAAATGGCGAATTGTTAGCAATTAGCACGCCAGTTGAGTCTGTGTGGGCGAGTCCGCCAGACGTGAAAATTGATACGGAGCAAACTAAACAATTAGCTGCGTTATTAAACCTAAAGATTGATGTGGTGAAGACGAAACTCGCCAATAGTGAGCGTGAGTTTGTTTACTTAAAGCGTCGTATTTCACCTGAGTTAGCCGCAAAAGTAATGAAGCTAGGTATCCCAGGTATTGATTTGCAACGCGAATACAAACGTTATTATCCATCAGGAGATGTTTCTGCGCACATGGTGGGTTTTACAGGACCTGGAGATAAAGGTTCGGGAGATAGAGGTTTGGAGGGTTTTGAACTGGCAAAAAATGCGATGTTGTCAGGTAAGGACGGCGGTCGTCGTGTGATTAAGGATAGAGCAGGTCATATTATTGAAGATTTACAGGCAGTTGTTGTTCCGCAAGATGGCCGTGATTTAGCGTTAGCTTTAGATCTTCGCATTCAGTATTTGGCGCATCGTGAATTAGTGAAAGCAGTCGAGACTCACAAAGCGCTAGGTGGCTCAGTGGTGGTTTTAGATGCTAAAACTGGCGAAGTGCTTGCTATGGCGAACGCTCCTACCTACAACCCGAATAATCCGATCAATATTAAAGGTAAGACGCGTAACCGTGCGCTTATTGACAACTATGAACCAGGTTCAACATTAAAGCCTGTCACTGCCGCCGCCGCTTTAGAGTCTGGCAAATATTCGTCAGAAACAAAAATACAAACGGCACCAGGTCGCCTGAGCATAGGGCCGGCAACTATCCACGATTCGCACCCACAAGAGGTGTTAACTGTTGCAGAAATAATTCAAAAATCTTCTAACGTAGGGGCTTCCAAAATTGCATTAACGCTGGACAAGCAGTTTATGTGGAATATCTATAACGAGCTTGGACTTGGGCATATTGAAGGAGTTGGCTTTCCAGGGGAAGCGGCTGGTCGTTTGCGTCCCTATAAAACTTGGCGCCCAATTGAAATGGCTACCATGTCATTTGGGCATGGTATTAGCGTAACTTTATTACAAATGGCAAGGCTGTATACGGTATTCGCCAACGAAGGTGAGTTGCGCCCAATCTCTTTATTAAAAATCAATGAAAGTGCTAATGAACCGCCAGTAGGACACCAAGTTTTCTCAGCAGCTACAGCGAACCAAGTAAAAAATATGCTTGAGATGGTTGTGCAGCCAGGCGGTACCGCAATCAAAGCGCAAGTGCTTGGCTATCGCGTGGGCGGTAAAACAGGTACTGCGCATAAGCTAGGTGATCATGGTTATATTGATGATAAATACGTTGCTTCATTTGTTGGAATGGCGCCAGCCTCTAATCCGCGATTCATTATTGCTGTGATGATAGATGAGCCAAGTAACGGCGCTTATTATGGAGGAGCAGTTGCTGCGCCTGTGTTTAGTGCGGTGATGGCCGATACCTTACGCATGTTTTCTGTTCAACAAGATGCACCAAATAATAATGTGGTACTTGTAGGTAATGATGAAGATGTGAAGGAGGGGATGTGACCATTCTTGCTTCATTTAATCAGTCATTTACTTCCATCACTTCAGATAGCCGTCAAGTGAAGATGGGGTCATTGTTTTTAGCTTATCCGGGTGAAAAGAACGATGGCAGAAACTACATTGCACTAGCCATTAAAGCAGGTGCTAAAGCGGTGGTTTGGGAAGCGCAAGACTTTGTATGGCAAACAGGCTGGAAAGTTAGTAATGCCTCAGTAGAAGGTTTGAAGCAACAGGCTGGCATTATTGCCTCAGAGTTTTATAAAGCACCATCAGGGCAGCTAAGTATGATAGGGGTCACTGGCACAAATGGCAAAACATCAGTCAGTCAGTGGATTGCGCAATGTTTAACTTTTTTAGGTAAAAAAACAGCGGTATTAGGCACTATTGGCAACGGTTTTTTAACTTCACAGACAGCGGCTGTTAACACAACGCCAGACGCGATTCTGCTGCAAGGTATGCTGGCAGATTTTGTAGCACAGCAAGCTGATGCAGTCGTGATGGAGGTGTCGTCGCATGGTTTAGATCAAGGTCGAGTTAATGGAGTGGCGTTTGATATCGCAGTGCTCACTAATTTAAGTCATGACCATTTAGATTATCACAAAACTATGGAAGCCTACGGTGAAGCCAAGCAAAAACTTTTCGTTTGGGACAGCTTGGGCGCAGCGATTGTGAATGTGGATGATGCTTTTGGTAGCAAATTAGTTAGCACATTAAGAACGCAAAATAAGCCATGCACGACTTACGGATTTGGAACTGCCGATGTGCGAGGTAGCGATTTGAAATTGCATGATGCAGGTTTGAGTATACAGGTTGTCACGCCACAAGGTTCTAGCCTGCTAATTGCACCAGTGCTAGGTCGCTTTAATGCATATAACGTGTTGGCGGTATTGGCTACGCTATTAGCCCTCAAAGTAAGCTTGGCCGACGCTGTGAGTGCCATCGCAAAAATTAAACCAGTGCTAGGTCGTATGCAACAATTGGGTGGTGGTGAATTGCCGCTAGTGGTGGTGGATTACGCGCATACGCCAGATGCATTAGACAAAGTATTAAGTACGTTAAAAGAGCAAACGCAAGGTCAATTGATTTGTGTGTTTGGCTGTGGCGGCGATCGTGATGCGGGTAAGCGTCCGTTGATGGGTTCAGTGGCAAGCAAATTAGCGAATTTGGTAATTGTAACGTCTGATAACCCACGCAGTGAAGAACCTGCAGCAATTATTAGCGCTGTGGTAAGCGGTATGCAAGGCAAATTTAGTGTTGAGCCAGACCGCGCAAAGGCAATTCAACTAGCGGTTAAGTTGGCTAAACAAGGGGATATTGTGCTGGTGGCAGGAAAAGGTCATGAAAATTATCAAGAAATTGCTGGTGTGAAACAGCCTTTTGAAGATGCGCTAGTGGCACAGTCGGCATTAAAAGCGCGTGTGGTGGATTACCTATGATGTTGTTAAGCGAAGCTGCTAAAGCCATGAATGGTAGATTGGTTGGCAAAGATGCCGAATTTATAAGCGTGGGCACAGATAGCCGAAATGTGACGAAGGGGCAGTTATTTGTTGCGTTAAAGGGCGACCATTTTGATGGACATGATTTTGCGGCCCAAGCCATTTCACAAGGCGCTGTGGCGACATTGATTTCAAATGCTAATCTAGGAATAGCGCCAGCGATTGTAGTGGAAGATACGTGTCAAGCGCTAGGTGCGCTGGCAGCATATTGGCGCGAGAAATTTGCAATTCCGGTGATTGCTATCACTGGTAGTAATGGCAAAACTACAGTTAAAGAAATGATTACTGCGATTTTGGTAGCCAAAGCAGGAAACGTTAATTCGATACATGCCACGGCGGGTAATTTTAATAATCATATTGGACTGCCACTAACTTTACTTAAATTAAGCGGTATGCATCAGTACTCTGTGATTGAAATGGGCATGAATCATTTAGGTGAAATTGATTATTTAACCAAAATTACAAAACCGACCGTTGCGTTGATTAACAACGCTGGGACAGCACATATTGGTGAAGTAGGATCGCGCGCCAATATTGCAAAAGCTAAAGGTGAAATTTTTTCTGGATTAATTGAAAGTGGTGTGGCGATAATCAATGCGAATGATGATTATGCTGCTTATTGGAAGACACTCAATATTGGTAAGAAAATCATTACATTTGGCCTAGAACATGTTGATTCAAAACAGCAAGCAGAAGTTAGCGCGACTTATGTGGAAGAAAGTGGCTTAACTCGCATGCACTTAAAGACGCCACAGGGTGAAATCATCATTACGTTGAATGTATTAGGCGCACACAACATCAGCAATGCGCTGGCAGCAAGTGCTGTAGCTGTTGCATTGGGAGTATCTAATGCTGATATAGCACTCGGCCTAGAGAGTTTTTCTGGTGTAAAGGGCCGCTTGCAAAGAAAGCGCGGACTTTGCCAGTCGATCCTGATTGACGACACTTATAACGCCAATCCAGATTCGATGAAAGCGGCGATTGATGTGTTAGCAAATCAGGCAGGCGAGAAAATATTAGTGTTAGGTGATATGGGTGAGTTGGGGGCCGATGCAAAACATATGCATGAAGAAATTGGAGCTTATGCTAAAGCTGCGGGGCTTACTAAACTTTACTGTTTGGGTGAATTAAGTATTGAAATGGGTCGTGGCTTTGGAGAAGGGGCTCAAAATTATGCGACACCAATGGCAATTTCGGAAAATATTAAGCCTCTATTAAATGGTGATACAACGGTCTTAATAAAGGGCTCGCGTTTTATGAGGATGGAGCGAGTGGTTGATTTGCTTGAAGAACAAACTAACGAAAAATTAGCAATGGAGAATATGTAATGTTATTAGAACTTGCTAGATATTTGGCACAGGATATTCGCGGCTTTAATGTGTTCAACTACATCACCTTGCGTGCAGTTATGGCTACGCTGACTGCATTGGCGATTTCTTTTATTGCTGGTCCAGCCATGATACGTAAACTGACTCAATACAAAGTCGGACAAGCCGTGCGTGATGATGGCCCACAAACGCATCTAATTAAAACTGGAACGCCAACAATGGGTGGGGCATTGATTTTAGTCGCCATTGCCGTATCAACATTACTTTGGGCAGATTTAAGCAACCGTTTTGTTTGGGTGGTGTTGTTCACTACTTTAGGTTTTGGGGCTGTTGGCTGGGTAGATGATTATCGTAAAGTGGTTTATAAAAATCCTAAAGGTTTGTCAGCTAAAGCTAAGTTTTTTTGGCAAAGTTTAATTGGTATCGTTGTTGCGGCATTTTTATATAAAACACATACAAGTCCTGTAGAAACCACATTAATAGTCCCATTCTTTAAGCATCTTGTGCTGCCATTAAGCGCAGTTGGATTTATGGTGCTGACTTATTTGGTGGTGGTTGGCAGCAGTAATGCGGTGAACTTGACGGACGGGCTAGATGGCTTAGCCATTTTGCCTACAGTGATGGTGGCTGGTGCTTTGGGTATTTTTGCTTACGTAGCAGGACACTTGTATTTCTCAAAATATTTAGGCGTCCCATATGTGGCGGGAGCTGGTGAACTTATGGTGTTTTGCGCTGCTATGGCAGGCGCTGGTTTAGGATTTTTATGGTTTAACGCCTACCCTGCTGAAGTCTTTATGGGCGATGTTGGCGCGTTGGCACTGGGTGCGGCTCTGGGCATCGTGGCGGTGATTGTCCGACAAGAAATCATTTTATTCATTATGGGCGGTGTATTTGTTATAGAGACTTTTTCAGTGGCGGCGCAGGTCCTATATTTTAAATATACCAAACATAAAACAGGGATTGGTAAACGTATCTTTTTAATGGCGCCATTGCACCATCACTATGAAGAAAAAGGCTGGAAAGAAACACAAGTGGTTGTGCGCTTTTGGATTATCAGCATGATCTTGGTGTTGATTGGCTTGGCCAGTTTGAAGTTGAGGTAATAATAAAATGCATTCACCAAAGAGGCACGGAGGCGCAAAGAAATCCCAAGCACTAAGGAGGTTGTCTTGCTTTTGTATTTCTTCGTGCCTTAGTGTCTTTGTGGTGAAAAGTTTTTAAAGCAATATGACAACATATAAAGATAAAAAAGTATTAGTGCTAGGCCTTGGTGAAACGGGGTTATCAGCCTTGCGTTGGTTAAACCTGCAAGGAGCACGATTGACCGTGGCAGATACACGCGAAAATCCACCGGGCATTGATGCGCTAAAGTCTGAATTGTCAGAAGTGAACATTCATACTGGTGCTTTTACTGCAAAAATATTTAGCGATGTAGATTTAATTGTGGCAAGCCCAGGTGTGCCGCTTAGCGAGCCTGAAATTCAAGCGGCTATTAAGCGTGGTATTAGTATTGTTGGTGATGTTGAGTTGTTTGCACGCCATCTCAATCGCCCAACCCGTCCGACTGATGCAAAAGTGATCGCCATTACTGGATCTAATGGCAAAACCACTGTGACGACCTTGGTGGGTGAAATGTGCAAGGCCGCGGGCTTGAAAACTATCGTAGCTGGCAATATTGGTTTAGCCGTACTAGATACTTTGAGTATGGGTACACCAGATGTATACGTGTTGGAGTTGTCGAGTTTTCAGCTTGAGACCACGACTAACTTAAAAGTTGATGCAGCTACAATGTTGAACTTATCTGAAGACCATATGGATCGCTACGACAGTTTGCAAGATTACGCCATTGCAAAAGCACGCATTTTTTACAACGCACGTATGCAAGTACTTAACCGAGACGACGCTTGGAGCATGATGATGGCGCGGCCAAAATTAGCGCAGGTGACGTTTGGCTTGTCAGATGACAGCAATCAAGAGAATTCGTATGGACTGAAATCAGTCGAAGGTCAAACATGGCTTTGTGAAGGTGAAAAAGAACTCATCAATCTGTTAGATTTGAAAATAGTAGGTTTGCATAATGCGGCCAATGCGCTAGCCGCTGTTGCATTGTGTCGCGCTATTGGAGTTGATTACGCACCCATCATTCAAACCTTGTATAACTTTAAAGGCTTGCCGCACCGTGTGGAGTGGGTCGCCAATATTGACGAAGTAGATTATTACGACGATTCAAAAGGCACTAATGTAGGTGCGACTTGTGCAGCGCTCACAGGCATGTCGCAAAAAGTAGTGCTGATTGCTGGTGGCGATGGAAAAGGTCAAGATTTTAAACCTTTAACAGAAGCCGTTACCACAAATGCGCGTGCAGTAGTTTTAATCGGTCGTGATGCCCCATTGATAGAAGCTACATTGTTAGCAACGGGGATCCCTTTATATCATGCGATAGATTTGCCTGAAGCAGTCAATATAGCCAAGAAACTTGCCGAAATAGGTGACGCAGTACTGTTATCACCAGCATGTGCCAGTTTTGATATGTTCAAAAATTATGTGCATAGAGCCGAAGTGTTCGTAGATGCAGTAACTACACTAAAAGCGAAGTTTAAGGAATCGGCATGATTACAGCCATGCTTAATCGCGAACGCATAAACTCACCCAGTTACGATCAAGGTTTTTTATGGGCCGTATTGTGTTTGTTAGGTATAGGCTTGGTGATGGTGTATTCATCGTCTATTGCCATTGCTGAAGCGGATAAAGGCGTAGGCCATAACAGTAGCTATTATTTGGTACATCAAGCCATATTTATGGTTGTAGCCTTAAGCGCTGCATTTGTCGCGTTCAATATCCCCATTGCATGGTGGCAAAAAATGGCACCCTATTTGTTTTTAATTGGCTTAGCCTTGCTAGTTTTAGTGCTGATTCCAGGAATAGGTATTAAGGCGGGCGGTAGCCGTCGCTGGTTGAGGCTGTTTGTCATAAACCCTCAACCTTCAGAATTTATGAAACTATTTGCAGCAATGTACGTGGCAGATTACACCGTACGAAAAGCAGCGGTAATGGATAGCTTCGCAAAAGGATTTATGCCAATGCTTGCAGTAATGCTATTAGTTGGGGGCTTGTTATTACTTGAACCAGACTTTGGCGCATTCGCTGTAATCGCCGCAATTTCAATTTCAATTTTATGGCTGGGAGGAATCAACGGTCGTATTTTTGTGGGCTTAATCATTTTGTTGGTAGTGGGTTTCGTATTCTTGATTTGGAGCTCGCCTTATCGTTTAGAGCGTGTGGTTGGTTTTATGGATCCTTGGGCTGATCCTTATGGCAAAGGTTATCAATTGTCACATGCACTCATTGCATTTGGTCGTGGTGAATGGTTTGGTGTGGGCTTGGGTGCCAGTGTGGAGAAATTACTATATTTGCCTGAAGCACACACTGATTTTCTGTTAGCAGTAATCGCTGAAGAGTTAGGTTTTGTTGGCGTATTAACTGTCATTGGCCTATTTTTATGGATAGTTATTCGTTCATTTGGCATAGCCAAAGAGTCGATTGCAAATGAGCGATATTTTGCCGCTTTGCTGGCACAGGGCCTAGGCGTTTGGATTGGCGTACAAGGCATTATCAATATGGGCGTGAACATGGGGTTGTTGCCTACAAAAGGTTTGACCTTGCCTTTAATGTCTTTTGGGGGAAGTGGAATATTGGCAAATTGTATTGCGATGGCGATTGTACTCAGAATTGATTTTGAGAATAGACGTCTGCAGAAGGGTTTGCCAGCATGAGTAAACCTGAAAATATGCGCGTAAAAACCTTAATGGTGATGGCTGGCGGAACTGGTGGCCATATCTACCCAGCAATGGCTGTGGCTGACCATTTAAAAGATATGGGCTGGAACATCGTATGGCTGTGTACACAAGGCGGTATGGAAAATCGATTAATAGAAAATAAAGGTTATAAAAAAGCCATGATTACCATGCGCGGTGTTCGCGGTAAAGGCTTGCTGGGCTGGCTGTTATTACCTGTGAAATTGACAAAAGCTTTTAGCCAGAGCATAAGCGCCTTACGTCAGCATCGACCAAATGTGGTGCTTGGTATGGGTGGCTTTGCCGCATTTCCAGGCGGATTGATGGCAAAATTGTTAGGAAAGCCACTGGTGATACATGAGCAAAATTCAGTTGCTGGCTTAACCAATAAAGTCTTAGCAAAATTTGCAACGCGCGTATTGGCAGCTTTTCCAGTAGCGTTTGGCAACAAAGCGCAGATTGTAGGCAACCCAGTAAGAGCAGATATTGTTTCATTGCCTTTGCCAGAAAGCCGCTTTGCTGAACGTACTGGTGCCTTGCGTTTATTGGTTATTGGTGGAAGTTTGGGTGCTCAAGCTTTGAATGAATATATCCCGCAGGCCGTCGCAAGACTGCCTGAGAAAAAACGCCCGCAAATTATTCACCAAGCAGGTGTTAAGCATATTGATGCTTTAAATGAGAACTATCAAAAATCTGGTGTAACAGCTGATACACGTGCATTTATCAATGATATGGCATCAATCTACGCTTGGGCAGATTTTGTGATTTGCAGAGCTGGCGCTTTGACAGTCGCGGAGGTCTCAGCGCTAGGTTTAGGTTCTCTAATGGTGCCATTTCCACATGCAGTTGATGATCATCAAACGACCAATGCTTTGTTTTTAGTTGAAAGCGGCGCAGCATTTTTAGTACAGCAAAAAGAATTAACAATAGAAGCTATAGCGGGAATCATTGGCGGTTTAAGTCGTGATGAATGCTTGGCTATGGCAATAAGAGCAAAAAGTCTAGGTAAGCCTAATGCCACGGCAGACGTCGCAAAAATCTGTATGGAGGTAGCGCTTTAGCGTAATAGCATGAAACATAAAGTTAAAAATATACATTTTGTTGGCATTGGTGGTTCTGGTATGAGTGGCATTGCTGAGGTGCTCATCAATTTAGATTTTACCGTTAGTGGCTCTGATTTAGCAGTCAATGCAACAACGCAACGTTTAATAGCCTTTGGTGCAAACGTGTACCAAGGGCACGCGGCTGAAAATCTAGGCAATGCTGACGTTGTGGTGGTGTCAAGTGCGGTCAATGAAGAAAACCCAGAAGTGAAAGCCGCTAGAGCTAAGAATATTCCAGTCGTACCGCGTGCGCTAATGTTGGCAGAGTTGATGCGTTTTAGGCAGGGTATCGCTGTTGCTGGTACGCATGGAAAAACGACCACCACCAGTCTGATCGCAAGTATTTTGGCGGAAGCAGGCATGGACCCTACCTTTGTAATTGGCGGTAAGTTAGAGGCTGCTAATGCTAACGCCAAGCTTGGTACAGGTGAATACATAGTAGCTGAAGCTGATGAATCTGATGCTTCATTCTTGCATCTCACACCAGTAATGGCGGTGGTCACCAATATAGACCAAGATCACATGGATACTTATGAACATAGTTTCGATAAACTTAAAAGTGCATTCGTAGAATTTTTACAGCAACTGCCGTTTTGGGGGATGGCAGTGGTTTGCATAGATGATGTCAATGTACGTGAGATTCTTCCTCGCGTCACTAAACCTGTAATGACTTATGGTTTTAGTGAAAGTGCAAAAGTTCGTGCAGTCAATGTGCGGGCGGATGATGGAAAAATGCATTTTACGGTTCAACGTATCAATGGTGTGATAACAGAGTTTGACGTGACTTTAAATCTACCAGGCAACCACTATGTGCTGAACGCGCTTGCTGCTATTGCCATTGCTAGTGAGTTAGATGTACCTGATGTAGCAATAATTAAGGCGCTAAAAGAATTCAAAGGCGTAGGCAGACGCTTCGAACGATATGGTGAAATACCTTGTAGTGCCGGTGGCACATTTACTTTGATAGACGATTATGGCCATCACCCTGTAGAAATGCAGGCAGTGATTGCTGCAGCACGTGCAGCCTTCCCAAATCGTCGATTGGTCATGGCTTTTCAACCGCATCGCTACACACGAACACGTGATTGCTTCGAAGACTTTGTTCGTGTCTTATCAAGCGCAGATGCTGTATTGCTTACTGAAGTTTATTCGGCAGGTGAATCGCCAATTGTGGCAGCAGATACACGTTCGCTCATTCGTTCTATTCGAGTTGCGGGGAAAGTTGAGCCGTTGTTTGTAGAAACAACAGGTGAGTTGCCAGAAGCTATTTGGAATGCGGTAAAAGCAGATGATGTTGTGATTGTAATGGGCGCTGGTTCTATTGGACATGTTGCAGAGAAAACTAGAGCCTTAGCTTTAAAGGAGCCGAACTGAAAGTGACAACTGCGTCTCATCAATTTGCAGGCAAGTTGCTATTTAACGAGCCAATGGCACGCTATACCAGCTGGCGAGTCGGTGGGCCTGCTGAGCAGTTATATATTCCAGTCGGGCTAGATGATTTGCGCCTATTCTTGCAAAGTTTAGACGTAGATCAGCCTATTTATTTTATTGGCTTAGGTTCAAATTTATTAGTTCGTGATGGTGGTGTACGTGGCACGGTCATATTGATGCATAACGTGCTAACCGAAATGAAAATGGATGGTGGTCTTGTATATGCTGAGGCTGGAGTGACTTGTGGAAAATTGGCAAAATTTTGTGCCAGAGAATCTAAACAAGGGGCAGAATTTTTTGCTGGGATACCCGGCACATTAGGTGGCGCGCTTGCGATGAATGCAGGTTGTTATGGGACTGAAACTTGGAATGTAGTGAATAGTGTCACTACCATTAACAGATTAGGTGAATTAAATAAGCGTGAAGCAAGCACATTTATTGCAAGTTACCGCCATGTAGATATGCCTGTTGCCGGAGAGTGGTTTGTCTCGGCTTGGCTGAATTTAAAAGCTGGAGATGCGCAAGAGTCAGCACAAAAAATTAAAGATTTATTAGCAACTCGGCTGGCTTCTCAGCCACTCAATTTACCCAGTGCAGGATCTACGTTTAGAAATCCTCTCGGTGATTACGCCGCGAGATTAATAGAAGCAAGCGGATTAAAAGGATACATCATAGGAGGTGCGCAGGTTTCAGAGAAGCATGCCAACTTTATTGTGAATATCGGAAATGCAAATGCACTTGATATTGAATTACTGATTAAACATATGCGCGAAACGGTATTGGAAAAAAATGGTATTGCATTGCAACAAGAGGTAAAAGTGATTGGCGAATATGAAAAACACTAAAACTATAGAAAGCAAATTCGGTCGAGTGGCGGTGTTATTAGGTGGCAACTCAGATGAGCGTGAGATTTCACTTAAAAGTGGTGCTGCTGTGCTAACTGCACTGCAAGCGCAAGGCATAGATGCGCATGGGTTTGACCCACGAGATAAGCCATTACATGACCTGGAGGCATTTGATCGCATATTTATCAATTTGCACGGCCGCTTTGGTGAAGATGGATGCATACAAGGGGCGCTCGAAATGTTGCATATTCCATACACTGGTAGCGGTGTTATGGCTTCAGCCATAGGTATGGATAAATGGCGTACAAAACTATTATGGCGGGCAATGAATGTCACTACTCCAGATTTTGAATTAGTTACTGTAACAAGTGACTTTGCTGCAATAGAGAAAAAATTAGGCTTGCCATTATTTGTGAAACCCGCCAATGAGGGGTCAAGTATTGGTATCAGTAAAGTAAAAGAAGCCGGAACATTAGAAGTGGCCTACCAATTGGCGGCTCAATCTGACCCATTAGTGATTGCAGAGAAATTTGTAGGAGGTGGTGAATATACCGTCGGCATTCTTTCTGATGGTAAGGGTGATTATATTGCATTACCTATTATTCGTATTGTGCCAAAAAATGAATTTTATGATTATGAGGCGAAATATCTACGTAACGATACTGAGTATCTCTGTCCTTGTGGCTTAAGTGTTGAAAAAGAAATACAAATTCAGACAGAGGCATTGCTTGCATTTAAGGCTGTTGGTTGCAAAGGTTGGGGGCGCGTAGATTTTTTAATGGACGAAGCAGGAGCACACTATTTCTTAGAGCTAAATACCAGTCCTGGCATGACCGATCATAGCTTAGTGCCAATGGCAGCAAAAGCGGCAGGTATTAGTTTTAAAGAATTAGTTATACGTATTTTGGAGTCAGCAGATGTGGGATAAGCCTACTTTGCTCAATTGGATTGCCAATCTGCTGTTTGCAGTGAGTATGGTTGCTATGCTCTACGCGGTGCTATTTGCAGTAGTACATTTACCTATATTCCCGCTTCGCGAAGTTGCCGTTAATGGCCAGTTAAATCATGTGAGTCGTGAGCAAGTAAAGTTGATTGTGGCAAAACATTTAAAAGGTAATTTTTTTACGTTAGATCTCATTAAAGCAAGAAATGCATTTGAGAAATTACCATGGGCACGCAAAGTGAGTGTACGTCGCCGTTGGCCTGATAAATTGGAAGTGGTAATTGAGGAGCATCAAGCATTGGCAAGGTGGGGCAGTATTGCATTGGTAAATACACACGGTGAGTTGTTTCATGCGGCATCAAACAGCGATTTACCAGTCTTTTTTGGCCCAGGTGATGGTGTTATAGAAGTTGCATCACAGTATATTGAGATTAGTAAAACATTAAAGAATGCGAATTTAAAGGTGGCAAATTTAACCCTCACACCAAGACGCGCATGGCAAATTTCCACGACAAATGACATGGTGATTGAGCTAGGCCGGATAGAAATGCAGGTCAGATTGGATAAATTTGCAAGTGTGTATAGCCACACGATTGCAGGGTTAAACATGAAAGTGACGTATGCAGATTTACGTTATCCAAACGGATTTGCGGTACGAAGACCTGTCGTAGCGAATTCCGTGCGGATTAATCCAGAGGGAGCTAAATCTTTAGAAGAAAAACCAATTGAGATTAAGAAAAAAAGTGACATTAAATTAAGCAATGAAAATAAATTGAAAAGTACAGCCATAAGCCGTGCATAACCACGGAGGGAGCAAGACATGAGTAGAGCAAAAGAAGATAAGAATTTAATCGTAGGTCTGGATATAGGAACATCTAAGATCGTCGCCATCGTTGCTGAATTACAGCCAGAAGGCACGGTTAAAGTCATCGGGTTAGGACAACATCTATCACGAGGTCTAAAAAAAGGTGTGGTGATTAATATTGAATCAACCATGCAGTCAATACAGAGGGCGCTTGAAGAAGCTGAGCTGATGGCGGATTGTAAAATTAATAATGTGTATACAGGCATTGCTGGTAGCCATATCAAGAGCTTGAATTCACACGGCATGGTGAAAATTAAAGATGCCGAAGTCTCGCAAATGGATGTAGATCGCGTGATTGAAACAGCTCGTGCAATCGCATTGCCAGCAGATCAGCAAATTCTACATATATTGACCCAAGAATTTATTATCGACGGCCAAGAAGATGTGCGCGAGCCTCTAGGTATGAGTGGTATGAAGCTTGAGGTCAAAGTGCACATCGTGACGGGTGCAGTGGCTGCTGCACAGAATATTGTTAAGTGCATCAAACGTTGCGGTATTGAAGTGAGTGACCTCATTCTTCAGCCGTTAGCTTCAAGTCTTGCAGTACTTACTGAAGATGAAAAAGAGTTGGGTGTTTGCTTAGTGGATATTGGTGGTGGCACGACTGACATTGCTGTGTTTAAACAAGGCGCTATTCGACATACCGCAGTGGTGCCAATTGCTGGTGATCAAATGACGAATGATGTCGCGGTGGCATTTCGAACGCCAACACAATCTGCGGAAGACATCAAAGTCAAACACGGTTGTGCACTTCGACAACTAGCCGACCCTCGTGAAATTGTAGAGGTGCCAGGTGTAGATGGTCGTGAGCCTCGACAATTATCAGTACAAACGCTTGCTGAAGTATTAGAGCCACGAGTGGTTGAGCTATATGAGCTAGTGCTCAATGAATTACGTCGAAGTGGCATGGAAGAAATGATTGCATCAGGCATTGTTATTACGGGTGGATCAGCCATGATGCGTGGCATGGTGGAGTTAGGCGAAGAAGTTTTTCACATGCCAGTGCGTATGGGTTTGCCACGCTATGTAGGTGGCTTATCTGAAGTGGTCAGCAATCCTCGTTATGCAACTGGGGTTGGCTTAGTCTTGATGGGCAAGCAACAATTAGAAAGGCATATTAGCGGACAAATGGAATCCAGTTCATTTGGGCGGATATTGGACAAAATGAAGAGTTGGTTTGCAGGAAATTTTTAGTATAAGTCGATAGTTTGTAGTCATTAGTAGTTAGTTAAGGAAGGCAGTTTTAGAGTTAGTTAGCAGTTGTTAGTTGCGAGCATCAACTAATGACTATTATCAAAAAAAGAGGAGATACGCAATGTTTGAAATTATGGAAAAAAGTTCTCAAGAAGCCGTTATTAAGGTGATTGGGGTAGGTGGTTGTGGTGGTAACGCTGTGGCGCATATGATAGAAAAAAACGTCGGTGGCGTTGAATTTATTTGTGCCAATACAGATATACAGGCGCTGAAAAAGAGTCAAGCTAAAACTGTATTGCAAATGGGTATTGCCATGACCAAGGGCTTGGGAGCAGGAGCTAAACCAGAGATTGGACGTGAAGCAGCGGTCGAAGATCGGGATGCAATTGCCGAATTGATTGATGGTGCTGATATGCTGTTTATTACTGCAGGTATGGGTGGTGGTACAGGCACGGGTGCGGCTCCTGTGATTGCACAAATAGCAAAAGAGATGGGTATTTTAACGGTTGCTGTAGTGACTAAACCTTTCTCATTTGAAGGTAAACGCACTAAAGTGGCCACAGAGGGTCTGGAGGAATTATCAAAGTATGTAGATTCCTTAATCGTGATTCCTAACGAAAAGCTAATGGAAGTTTTGGGCGAAGATGTACCATTTTTGGAAGCTTTCAGAGCAGCTAATGATGTGTTGCACAATGCGGTTTCTGGTATTGCAGAAATAATCAATTGCCCAGGCTTAGTTAACGTTGACTTTGCAGATGTACGCACAGTAATGAGCGAAATGGGTATGGCGATGATGGGTTCAGCGATAGCTTCTGGTCCAGATCGTGCGCGTATTGCGGCAGAACAGGCTGTTGCAAGTCCATTACTTGAAGATGTCAACTTAGCAAATGCACGTGGCGTTCTAGTCAATATTACTACTTCAGCCTCTTTTAAAATGAAAGAGTACTATGATGTAATGAATACTATTAAAGCTTTTACCGCAGAAGACGCCACTGTGATAGTTGGTAATGTGTTTGATGAAAACATGGGTGATGGCTTACGTGTAACGATGGTTGCTACTGGTTTAACAGGTGCTCAACGTCGACAACCTGTTTTACGTGTAATGCCACAAGAAGTATTACGTACTGGCACAACTAATCAACCTATGTTTGTTGGTGGAAACGCAGGATTTGAAAGCGCTGTGACCGATGAAGTGCCACAAGTGTTTGGTTCAAATAGTCGTCGTGCGCAAGTTGAAGCGATGAAAATGTCAGGTGTTGAAGAGTATGATATTCCTGCATTTTTACGTAAACAGGCGGATTAATGACTGATTAAAATATGTCAAAAACTTTCAAGACTACCCAAGTAAGTTTAATACTGTTCAGTTAATGCGTAGCTACTAGTAGTTTAAATATGCTACTATTTGCTTGATTAGTATGGTAAATATTACTTTTAAGGTAACTTTAAGTTTTTGTATTTGAAGTTCATATGAAAATGTTGAAACATTAATGTTAAAGCAACGCACATTAAAGAAATCAATTAGCGCCACTGGTGTTGGTTTGCATAACGGGGAGAAGGTTACTCTTACCCTGCGCCCAGCTGCACCCAATACAGGCATTATTTTCAAACGGGTTGATCTGCCTCAACCCAATGAGATTTTAGCTTCACCTAGCGCAGTGCATGACACACGTTTGTGCTCTGCGTTAGAGGCTAATGGTGCGCGAGTTGCTACTGTTGAACACATCATGTCCGCACTCGCGGGATTAGGTGTCGATAACATTTACATTGATGTTAACGCTTCTGAAATCCCTATTATGGATGGAAGTTCTGGCCCTTTTGTATTTTTATTACAAGAAGCAGGGTTAGTTGAACAAGCTGCAGCCAAAAAATTCATCCGCATTAAAAAAACGGTTGAAGTCATTGATGCTGATAAATGGGTTCGTTTTGAACCATATCATGGCTTTAAAATTGATTTCACCATTCAATTTAATCACCCGGTATTTGAAAGTTCTGGTAGCAATGTGCAAATTGACTTTGCAACAGATTCATACAATAAAGAAATTAGCCGTGCGCGCACCTTCGGATTTATGCATGAAGTTGAGTATTTGCGGTCAAATGGCTTGGCGCGTGGCGGTAGTTTAGACAATGCGATTGTTTTAGATGAGTATCGTGTTCTGAATGCAGACGGTTTGCGTTACGAAGACGAGTTTGTTAAGCACAAAGTTTTAGATGCTATTGGTGATTTGTATATGTTAGGGCACTCTATTTTAGGTGCTTTTTATGCTTATAAATCTGGCCATGCGCTCAATAATCAGTTGATTAGAGCCTTGATGCTAGATGAATCGGCTTGGGAATATGTGACTTTTGAAAAGCAAGAGGATGCACCTAGTACCTTTTCAATGTTAGAAATGCCGGCGTTTCCTGAACCTATTTATTAAATTTTTTATTTATTTATTTTGGCTGGCTATTTGGCGCCAGCAATCTAAAAGGGCGTAACATGAATTTTATTCGCCTACTATTAGCGCTAGCCGCTATCACATTTTCCACTAAGGTTTTCGCCTTATCAGATGAGTCCTTGTTTCAACATGCGCGTGAGTCTTACGCTGCAAAAAATGAAATCGCTCTAACTGAAGATGTAAGGCAGTTAAAAACTCAGCAATACATATTAGCGCCTTATGCAGATTATTGGTTGATGCTACTTAGATTAGAGCAAGCTAGGGATGAAGAAGTACAGAATTTCTTAGCCCAATATAGTGACATGCCTTTTGCTGATCGCTTACGCGGTGAGTGGTTAAAAAAAATGGCAAAGCAACAAAACTGGGGTTCATTTTTTGATGAACTAGAATTTTTAAAGCGCGAGGATACTTCGATACAGTGCTATGCCTTGATGGGCCATCTGCAATTAGGTAATGCTGAAATCGCTTCACATGCAAGAGACTTGTGGATGACTACAGTTGATTTGCCAAGTAATTGTACTCAATTATTTGACGTGTTAAAAAGCACGGGTCAGTTATCAAACGATGATGTTTGGGCTAGATTCAGACTTGCGCTGCAAGACGGTAAATTAAGTTTAGCTAAAAGTGTTATCACTCGATTGCCGAATGTTGAACCTACTACACTTAAGCTGCTAGATCGCGCCTATCAATCACCACAACTCATGTTGGATAAAAAAACCGCATCATTTAAAACGCGTTTTGGTGTAGAGCTTAATTTATACGCACTTGACCGTTTGGCCCGTACGAAATTAGATGCTGCAATTAGTACTTATAGCAAAGTGCAAAACTTGTTCGATATCGACAATCGTGCTGTTGGCTGGGGGCGTATTGCTTATCATGCGGCGCGCAGTCATCATCCGCAGGCGTTGAGTTATTACGTTTTGGCAGACAGCGTTGCATTAAATAATGAACAACTCGCATGGAAAGTGCGTGCAGCCTTGCGTATTCAAGATTGGAAAACAGTGCTAGGTGCACTAAATGCCATGCAAGCTAAACAATTAGAGGAAGGCGCATGGCGCTATTGGAAAGCCAGGGCGTTAAAAGAGCTTGCGCAAAAAGATGATGCAATAAAAGAACACGCTAATTTAGCAGAATCTAATTTAATTTTTAGCAAACTTTCAACTGAGCGCCACTATTATGGTTGGCTTGCAGCCGAAGAGTTGGAAAGTGTTATGAGTAACCCAGCGGTAGAGCATAAGGTAACCGATTTGGAAGTCACTGCAATAGCCAGTCAGCCAGCGATTAAACGTGCATTGGAACTGCAGCGTTTAGAAATGCGCTGGGAAGCAAAAGCAGAATGGGTTTGGGCAACGCGTAATTTTGATGATAAACAATTACTCGCAGCCGCTGAATATGCTTTGCGGCAAAAGTGGTATGACATTGCGATTAGTACGGCTGATAACACCAAGGTGACACATAACTTTGATTTGCGTTATCCAACACCTTATCGAGATCTTTTTCTCTCATCTGCCACAGATGTTGGTTTGGACGAAGCTTGGGTGTATGGAATCACTCGCCAGGAAAGTCGATTTATGTATCAAGCTAAGTCTGGTGTAGGTGCGTCAGGGCTAATGCAAATAATGCCAGCAACAGCAAAATGGGTAGCTAAGCGGATGGGTTTGAATGATTATAACCATAGCATGATTCACGAGTTAAGTACGAACATTAAATTCGGCACCTACTATATGCGCTACGCGTTAGACTTAATGGGTGGACAAGCCGTATTGGCAACAGCAGGCTATAATGCTGGGCCAAGCAGAGCAAAGCGTTGGATGGCAACTGGGCCACTGGAAGCTGCTATTTATATTGAGTGTATTCCTTTTCTTGAAACTAGGAACTATGTGCAAAAAGTGATGGCTAATGCACAAATTTATGCACCAAGACTGCTTTCTGAAAATAAGAATATTAAGATTCAAACTTTAAAGTCACGTTTAGGTGTAATTCCAGGAAGTGGCAAGCCAGAGGACATTAGTGCAGATGTTCCTGCTATGGAATAAATGTGTTTACAATAATCACTAGGTACTCACCTGTAAAATATTACTAGAAAATTTAGGATTCAAATGTTTAGAACATCAGGCTTATTAAAAGAAATTTGTGTCTTGGGCGGTTCAGGCTTTGTTGGCAGTGCAATTGTTGCAAAATTAGCAACAGCTGGATATGCGGTAAAGGTATTAACACGCCGTAGAGATATTGCGAAGCATTTGCTTTTGTTGCCTAACGTGCGAGTAGTGGAATGCAATGTGTTGGATTATCACGCATTGAACTCTACGTTAAGAGGTGCTGATGCAGTCATTAATCTACTGGGTATTTTGCATCAAAGTCGCCGTTTTGGCTTCAATGCCATACATCATCAGTTGCCAGTTCAATTGGCTAAAATCTGTATCGATCTAAACATTAAGCGCCTAATCCATATGAGTAGTTTGCGGGCTGATAAAAATGCGCCTAGCCAATATTTGCGTTCTAAGGGTGCAGGTGAGGAAGCACTTTCTACGCATCATGATCAATTAAATATCACTATATTTAAGCCATCTATTATTTTTGGTAGTGGAGATAAATTTATTAACTTATTCGCAACGATGCTTAAAGTATTACCAGCCATATTGCTAGCTAAACCGAATGCTAAATTTCAGCCAATCTGGGTTGAAGATGTCGCCAGCTGTTTTGTGGCGTGCTTAGAAAATACAGCTAGCTATGGCCAAACCTATGAGTTAGCAGGGCCTAATGTCTACACATTTCGTCAATTATTGCAGGCGGTGATGCATACGCTAGAAATTCAACGCCCGATTATTGGATTAAATGATAGCCTATCTTATGCGCAAGCATTGTTGATGGAGATATTGCCGATTAAGCTGATGTCACGCGACAACATACGCTCAATGGAAGTTGATAGCGTAAGCAACGAGCCATTTCCCGCTATATTCAATTTAATTCCTACTTCGCTAGAAACCGTCATGCCACAATACTTGGTTGATCAAACGCCACGTGGTGCATATGACGGCTTTCGCCGCGCTGCTTCTAGGTAACAAAGCCCATCACCATGAAAATTTATATGGTGGGTGGTGCCGTACGTGATGAGTTACTAGGCTTTTCGGTTAAAGATAAAGATTTTGTAGTGGTTGGCAGCACACCTGCAGCGATGATAAGCGCTGGTTTTAAGCCAGTAGGGAAAGATTTCCCAGTTTTTTTACATCCTAAGACGCACGATGAGTATGCTCTTGCACGCACAGAACGTAAAAGTGGCAGTGGTTATAAGGGTTTCGTGGTTCACGCTGCAGCCGATGTTACCCTTGAAGAAGACCTTGCTCGCCGTGATTTGACTGTGAACGCCATTGCCAAGACTGATGACGGGCAATTGATTGACCCATACAACGGCCTAGCAGATATTGAAGCTAAAACCCTGCGCCATATCAGCGATGCCTTTGCAGAAGATCCTGTCAGAATTTTGCGTACAGCACGATTTGCCGCTAGGTATCCTGATTTTTCGATAGCACCAGAAACAAAGCAACTAATGCAGATGATGGTGAAGGCGGGGGAGGTTGACGCGCTAGTTGCAGAGCGCGTATGGCAGGAGCTTGCAAAAGGCCTCATGGAAATCATGCCAAGCCGAATGTTTGATGCTTTACGTGCATGTGGCGCACTGCAAAAAATACTTCCTGAACTGGATAAACTCTGGGGGATACCGCAACCTGTACTACATCACCCAGAGATTGATACGGGTGTGCATATTATGATGGTGATTGACTACACAGCAAAACAAAGCTTTAGTTTGCCAGTTCGTTTTGCCGCCTTAATGCACGACTTAGGTAAAGGTACTACGCCTACAGATGCTTTGCCACGACATATTGGCCACGAGTTGCGTGGTGTAAGCTTGCTAAAAGACATAGCTAAACGCTTAAGAGTTCCCAATGATTGCAAAGAGCTGGCGCAGATAGTTACTAAATTTCATGGGAAATTACATCAAGTGCATCAAATGCGGCCAAACACACTATTGGAATTTTTAATCGAATTAGATGCTGTTCGCCAACCAAATAGATTTAAAGATTTCCTAAAAGCCTGCGAAGCTGATTCACGTGGCAGAACAGGACATGGAAACTGCGCCTTATCTGAATCAGATTTAATGTTAAAAGTGCTGGATGCTGCATCAAGTATTGATGCAGGTGAGGTGGCTAGTAAATTTAGTGAATCTGAAAAAATTAAAGTAGCAATATTTGAGGCAAGGTTAACAGCAGTTAAGCAGGTTTTGTGAGCATGGTTTACAACGCCGATTCATCAGCCAACCGCTTCAACCTTTGCTGAACAGTTCCCGTAAAAGCAAGCGTTAGCGCTAGCTTAACTGTCGGGGCAACATACACTGGCAGCAGTGGCTGATTGTTTTGGCGTACATTACACAGCCGTAAGTAGAATTGTTTCTAATCAAGAGCAATTTAATCGTGCTGAAATGCGATAATGAAAGACCTGACCCCTATTGCTTCTCTTTTCAGCCTGCAATTTTGTCATGCTATACTCGCCTCATTTTCTTTAACAGGCAACAAAAAATGATTCAATACAATCCTAAAGATTGGATTACGTTTATCTTCCGATTTCACGAATCTGATACCTTTCGACGACTCATTCCCATGATGATATTCATTGGCCTGTACTCTGGCGGCATAGCCTACTTGGAAATAGAATATTGGAGACTTTCCGATAAAAGTCATGTTAAAAATATCCCGTTAATGCATACCACCGTTGGGTTTGTATTGTCCTTATTATTGGCATACAGAACCAACACCGCCTATGACCGATGGTGGGAAGGCAGAAAGCTATGGGGTGCATTAGTCAACAACAGTCGCAACCTAGCTCTTAAACTCTCCGCATTTTTATCCGATGAAAGCGACCGCAATTTCTTTAAAAAAGCCATTCCAACTTATGCCTCAGTGCTTTCCAAACATTTATTGAATGAAGAAGTTGGCCAAATGTTGTTTGAAGGCTTAGACTTAGAAATAGACCACCACAAACATAACCCCAACCAAGTGGCTAAATTATTGTTTCAAAAAGCAAATCAGTTATATACAACAGGAAAAATAACAGGCGACCAGTTTTATATCATTAACGCCGAACTACAATCATTTACCGATATTTGCGGCGCGTGCGAACGCATTAAAAACACACCCATTCCCTATTCTTACAGTGCGTTTATTAAGAAATTCATTTTCTTTTATGTAATGACACTGCCGTTTGGCTATGTATTTAGCTTGGGTTACTACGTGATTCCAGTCGTGGTGTTTATTTTCTATGTATTAGCAAGCTTAGAACTGATTGCTGAAGAAATAGAAGACCCTTTTGGCGATGATGATAACGACTTACCCACCAAAAAAATGGCCTCAATTATCAAAAAACACGTGGAAGAATTACTTTCACAACCGACATAAAAGAAATAGTAGGGAACGTGGTTGGATTTGGTATGAGAATGTAATCAATTGAAGGTCTGAAAATAGCTTTCAAACCATTAGAGCTATATCATAGCCCTTACCAAAGTAACTTAAATATGGAAGTAAATGTAATCAATAAAATAAGACCACAGTAAACTTGGTTAGACTTTCATGTAAAGCTGAATTAAGTATTTAGCCACATAACCAACCATGCCGAATGTTAGTCCTAAAAACAAAATAAACGTACCAAATTTACCTACTTTAGATTCCCATGCTAGGTGACCTACAATAAATATCATGAGTAGCATTAGACCGCTGACGCCATAGGTCATGCCAAATTCGGTAATCTGAGCTTCAGTAAAGCCAAACATTGTGCCTTGCAAAGTCTATCTCCAATGCCACTAAAGTTGATAGCTAACTGTTAATTAGCGATGTCAATTGCTGTTGTATAAATTCCATCGGTTTACGTTTAAATCCACTTTTCACATACTGTTGCCAGCGCCCTTGTACATAACATGCCATCAAGTTAGCCTGTGCTTCTGCATCACCCTTATTACCAGTCTGGACTTCTATAATTCTTAAGCTTTGTTTGAGTGAGACTTCTATTCTATCGTTCATTTGATTTATGCGAAGTTGCAGCTTTTCATCTTCATTTACTAATGCATCACCAATCAGTACGCGAGTCATGCCTGGATTTTTTTCAGCAAAGGCGAGCAACATGGAAATAATACGTTGGAGTTGTTTTTGACCGTCAGTTTCTTCAGTACAGATTTTGTTGATTAGGCCAAAAATAGTTTCTTCTATAAAGGTTATTAGGCCTTCAAACATTTGTGCTTTATTGGCAAAGTGTCGGTACAGAGCGGCCTCAGAAACATCCAGCTTAGCAGCGAGCGATGCTGTCGTGATTTTCTCGCGTTTTGGTGATTCAAGCATTTTTGCTAACGTTTCTAAAATCTGCTGTTTGCGTTCACCCGCCATCACTTTTTCTCCTGAAAAACATGTTGATTAATATTAGAAATTATAACTTAATGTGAGTGAGTGCTAACACTTCACTTAATCGATGATCAACAAAACTTGGCTTTTGCAGTGTTTTGGTAATCCAAATTGTTTTCATTCCTAATCTTTTAGCAGTCATCAGCGCGGGTAGGCTATCTTCCAACATGATGCAATCACTGGCTTTTACTTTGATTGTTTTAAGAAGCATCTGAAAGCCACGAACGGAAGGTTTGCCGTGAAATTTGGCGGATTCAACACTAAAAACTAATTCAAAACAATCAGAAATATCCAAAATCTGTAGTACATGTAAAGCATAATCACGTGGTGCATTAGTAAACACTAGCTTACGCCCTGAAAGGCTTTGTAACATATGCCGCAAGCGCTTTACTTGAACGACCATGTCAAACAAGTTTGTAAGCTGGTGTGTTTCCTGTAGAAAGTGATGGGGGTTAGTGCCGTGATGGCGTATTAAGCCTTTGAGTGTTGCGCCATAAACACGCCAATAATGTTGGCGCAAACTATGTGCAGAAGATTCATCTAAGTCGAGTGAATGCATCATGTACTGCGTCATAGCCTGATTCATCACAGGAAAAATGTGCGCAGTGGCGTTGTGTAGTGTATCGTCAAGGTCAAAAATCCAGATTCTGTCAGACATATAAACGCAAACTTTTTAACCCTTCATTCTGAGAAAAGCGAAGAATCTAGTGATTTTATACTGCCGCTGAATTCTTCGCTTTTATCAGAATGACGAATAAGATATTGAGTTCTATACAACTTATTTAGCCTTAATCAGCGTTCCTACACCTTCATCTGTTAATACTTCTAGTAGTAGCGCATGTTCCACGCGACCATCAATGATATGCACAGCTTTTACACCACTGCGCGCCGCATCTAAAGCTGAACTAATCTTAGGCAACATGCCACCTGAGAGTGTGCCGTCAGCAACTAAGTCATCAATTTGCTTAGGTGTTAATCCAGTTAGAAGTTCGCCATTTTTGTCGAGAACGCCTGGAGTGTTCGTGAGTAAAATCAATTTTTCAGCATTTAAGATTTCTGCTAATTTTCCTGCGACCACATCTGCATTGATATTATAAGTTTCACCATCTTGACCTACGCCAATAGGTGCAACGACAGGAATAAAGTCGCCACTATCTAAAAAGTTGATAATGCTTGGATCAATTGCGCTGATTTCACCGACTTGGCCTACGTCTATCATTTTATTTGGATTGTTTAAATCTGCCATTAACAGTTTATGCGCATGAATAAAGTTGCCATCTTGCCCGGTCAGTCCTACCGCCTTGCCGCCATGGCGATTAATTAGGTTGACGATTTCTTTATTAACTTGGCCACCCAGAACCATTTCAACGACATCCATTGTTTCTGCATCGGTCACGCGCATGCCTTGAATAAACTCGCCTTTTTTACCGAGCTTATCTAACATTTCGTTTATTTGCGGGCCGCCACCATGCACTACGACAGGGTTCATACCTACAAGCTTAAGTAATACGACATCTTGTGCGAAACATTGTTTAAGATGCTCGTCCGTCATGGCGTTGCCGCCGTATTTGATGACGATAGTTTTATCAAAAAAACGTTTAATATAAGGCAGCGCCTCCGCAAGGGTGCGAGCTTTTTTAGCGGCAGTTGTTTGGCTTAACATAAGTTTCCTGTGAGCTTAAATTTTGGTAAGTAGTTAGTTTGTATGTAATGACGAGTTTGCGTCATTGTATCTAAATTTTGTTTATAAGGCTTTGCTAAAAACTTTAGATTTACGCTGAAAGTTATAAAGTTTTTGTTTTTCTGCAGGCAGCTTTTCTACACTTTTCTCTGTAAATCCACGTTCTAAAAACCAATGCTCAGTGCGTGTGGTCAGGCAGAATAAACTTTTAAATCCCAATGCCTTAGCTTGATTGGCGCAGTAATAAAATAATTTATCACCACGACCAGCACCTCTGTAAGCAGGGTCAATTGCAAGACATGCAAACTCTGCAGTTCGCTCTGCAACAAATGGGTAGAGCGCTGCGCAGCCAATGACGCGGCCGTCATGTTCCATGACATAAAAATGATTAATTTCTATTTCAATATGTTCACGCCCGCGCCGTACCAAAAAGCCTTCTGCTTCTAGTGGTTCTATCAGCTTTAAAATGCCCCCAACATCATTAATATTAGCTTGGCGCATACTTTCTAAGCTTTGCTCAGTCACCATTGTGCCAATACCATCAAGTGTAAATAGCTCTTGAATAATTGCACCATCAATATGGCGCGAAATAAGATGTGTTCGTGCCACACCATGTTCGCAAGCCCGAACTGCTGCAGGTAAGTAGTAATTTACATCTTCTGAAACATTGATTACTTGCTCATTTTCACTTAGATTTCGAAGTAAATTTTTAGCTTTTACCGCAGTCATTTCACGTAATAATTCACCGCGTAAATTATGCACGCCTTCTGAATCCATCAGGAAAATAAGCTTTTCTGCATCTAATGCAATTGCCGCGCTTACGGCTACATCTTCTAAGCTTAAATTAAAAGCTTCGCCCGTGGGTGAATAGCCTAGTGGTGATAGCAAGACTAATTCACCATCATCTAAGCGCTTTTGCATGGCAATAGCATCTATGCGACGTACTTCGCCAGTGTGTTGTAAGTCTACGCCGTCGCGCACACCCATAGGCTTTGCAGTGACAAAATTGCCACTTGCAACCCGAATGTCTGCACCTGCCATTGGTGAGTTGACTAAGCCCATAGACAGTAACGCTTCTATTTCCACACGAATAGCACCGTTGGCTTCTTTAACTGCTTCCATTGCTGCATCATCCGTGACACGTAAGCCGTTGACAAATTTAGGCGCAAGTTTATCTCGCCTTAAGCGACGTTCAATTTGTGGGCGGGCACCATGCACCAATACCAGTCTAACTTCTAGACTGGCAAGCAGATTTAAGTCGTGTGATAAGGCAATGAATTGTTTTTCATCAACTACTTCGCCGCCGAAAGCAATGACAAAAGTGCGCCCGCCAAACGCGTGAATATAGGGTGTGGCGGAGCGAAACCATTGCACAAAATCTTTAGCGAAGCTGTGATTTAAATTTTGATTTGGATCGTTAAGACTTGAATTGGCAAGATAAGTAGCGCGACCTTCATTAACACCTAAATTTGATTGCAACGCATCACTTTGAGCATACAAATAAGCTGGTGAGCAGTCTAGTGCGGCAGCGACTTTGCGCAACATGTTTTCGCTAATGCCTAATGCTCCACGCTCAATACGCGATAAATTGCCCGCATCAGATCCAACCTGCGCTGCAAGCGTTTGTAGTGTGATATTTAGAGATTTGCGCCGATGGCGAATGGAATTAGCAAGTGACATGTTGGTACGGTTAGCTAAAAGCTAACCTAAGACTCATTATTTGTGAATTTTACAAAATATTAGAGTAAATTTGTAAAAAATGCAAATATTTTTTAATAATCACCCCAAAGTGCTTGCATAGCAGAAATGGCTGTCAACGCGGCGGTTTCAGTTCGTAAAATACGCGGTCCCAAAAGAATAGACTGAAAGCCATGGTCAAGCGCAGCTTTAATTTCAGTATTCGTTAAGCCGCCTTCTGCACCAATAAGTAGTTGAATACTGGCTTGAATGTTTTGTGTTGGTGATGGCAACTCGGCTAGGCGCTTTGCAGCAATTGGGTTGAGCAGGATACGGGTAGCGCCATCTTCCGGATTGCTTGCTAGCCATGGCAATAAGCTGATTGGGGTTAAAACCTTGGGAATCTTCGACCGTCCACATTGTTCGCAGGCTGAAATTACCACGTTTTGCCAATGTTCTACGCGTTTTTGAGCACGCTCGACAGAAAGCTTGACAACACTCCGTTCGGTAGATATTGGCTGAATGCACTTCACACCGAGTTCTACAGCTTTTTGTATGGTGTAATCCATGCGATCGCCACTCGAAATACCTTGAAGCAAGGTGATGTGAAGTGGCGATTCATTCTCAATGGCTTTACTAGCATTTACCTGAGCTAGAACTTCATTTTTTTTAACGCTAAGTAACTCGCATGCATAATCAAAGCCATCACCATTAAATAGAGTAATTTCGTCGCCTACATTTAAGCGCAGCACACGCGTGGCGTGAATAGCGGCGTTGTCAGCTAATTTTAGCGGTACACCTTTCACACGCAAATCAGCGGCTAAGTTTTCAGCACTATAAAAGCGGGGATTAGAAAAACGAGAGTTAGACATAATTAAGGTAAGTTAAAGTGATAAGATTTAATTATAAAGTTTTTTGGAGATCAGTATGGCAAGTTTAAACCCACCGGTGTGCGATTTTGGCTGGCATGCGGCCGACTTTACTCTACAAAATATTGATGGCAGCATGATTTCTCGCGACTTAATCATGGGTAAAAATGGTTTGTTGGTGATGTTTATCTGCAACCATTGTCCTTATGTGAAAGCCATTCTTCCTCGATTGGTGGCAGATTGCTGTGAACTTAAAATGCTCGGAATAAATACCGTCGCCATCATGTCTAATGACCCTAAAGATTATCAAGAGGACAGTTTTGAAAATATGCAGAAAATCGCAAATGAAATGGATTTTCCATTTCCATATTTATTAGATGAATCGCAACAAATCGCTAAGGCTTACGGCGCTGTGTGTACGCCAGATTTCTTTGGTTTTAACAATCAAGGTGAGTTGCAATATCGTGGTCGCTTTGATGAAAGTCGTAAAGAAATCGCGCCCAATAGAACGCGTGATTTATTCAATGCGATGAAGCAGATTGCATTAACTAGCAAAGGGCCACGAGAACAAATTGCTAGTATTGGCTGTAGTATAAAATGGAGAGTGGAATGAGAAAGCTGAAATGGGGTATTCTCGGCGCGGCGCGTGTGAATGAACGCTTGCTTCCTGCGATTATTGACGCGTCAAATTCTAAGCTTGTAGCCATTGCCAGTCGCCGTGAGGGCGCGGCAAAATCTACATTGGAAAAATATGCGCCATGCTATGCAGATTCTGTTATTTGTTATGACGATTTAGATAGTCTAATTAATGACCCTAATGTTGAGGCCATTTACTGCCCAATGGCAAATGAAGAGCATGCCGAGTGGGCGCTTAAAGCCATTAATGCTGGCAAGCATGTGTTGATAGAAAAGCCAATGGCAACTACGTTGAAAGATATTGAAGCCCTTGAGCATGCCGCTACTAAAAACAAAGTAAAGGTGATGGAGGGGTTTATGTATCGCTTCCATCCGCAACACGCGCGCGTACAAGAAGTTGTGGAAAGCGGCATGATTGGAGACGTACTTTCTGCACGTGCTTCATTTTCATTTTTAATGAAGTCGGCGCGTATGTATCGCATTAATCGCAGCATGGCTGATGGCGGTGGTGCTATGTGGGATATTGGGCCTTATGCAATCCATTCGCTACGCTGGTGTTTTCAGAAAGAGGGAAAGCCAATTGAACCTAAGTCAGTAATTGCCTACGCTAAACTCAATGAACAGGGCGCTGATATTGTGACCAGTGGCGTGCTGGATTTTGGGCTAGATGCAGAAGGTCGTGCGCGCTTTGGCCATTTTGACATCAGCTTTGAGCGTAGCCGCAAATCAGAATATGAAATTATAGGCACTAAAGGCTGGGTAAAGTGCCATGCGGCTTGGGTTTTTCAAAACGACGTACCGGTTATAAGTTGGGCGCTGGAGGACGGCAAGTACGCTGAAGAGCGCTTTGCACCAAGTAATCATTTTACGTTAGAAATTGCGCATTTCAGTGATTGTGTGCTGAATGACAAGGCGACACTGTTAACTTTTTCCGACGCAAAGGCAAATTGTACTGCTCTACAAGCCTCTATCCAGGCAGCTTCCAGAGGCATTAAACTTGATATTTGATTGTAAAGTATAGTGTGTGCCGATTAGATTATCTTGCCCGCCAGTAATCCATCAATAGGGTGGAAATAATATGTCATGTTAGCCAATATCCATAAGGGTTACATGACACCTGATTAGCATTAATATTCATTGCGTACCCGTAAGAAGCTCGCAAATTTTGGCTTACCCGTTTTAGTAATATCTCTATAGGTATAAGTAACGGTGCTGTCGATTTTTGGCGGCCTCGCGCGCTTTTCATCAGTAAATCCTGTGCCATGTTTAAAGTGTATGCCTTCTGATGATTCTATTATAGCGCGCCAAGTTTGCTTTATATTTATCACTGACCGAGTGCTGTTTTACATCTAGGCCGCGATTAAAAAAACTGTGCTAGCAAAACATTGCTACTGTTTTGCTTAGCTAGGCTCTGCTTAGTGAAAAGCTAAAAACATCGCGCTTGCAATTGCAATTGAAAATAGGTGACGATTAAGTTTCATTGTAATAGTTTACAGCAATAGACAAATACATGGCTTAAGCGCACTAACAGTAAGGGGTTAAATTCTAATGAAATTAAAATAATTTCAATTTTCTGTACGTCAAATGCGGTCTAAACCCTTGCCGAAAAAGGCTAATTAAGCAATAATTTAGTCTTTGCAAAAAAGCAGTGAATTTAACTGGCTTTTTGAAGAATTCAATCAAGGTTTTATCTGATTTTCTGTAAGACTCAAAATTTAGTAAAATCAAAAGTTTGGGTCAACATTGAGTCATAAAGCTTCAAGTTAATCATTAGGGAGAAAACTATGGCAACACGTAAAGACCTCGCCAACGCAATCCGTGCGTTATCGATGGATGCGGTACAAAAAGCTAACTCTGGTCACCCAGGCGCGCCTATGGGCATGGCGGAAATCGCTGAAGAGCTTTGGAACAACCATTTAAGCCATAACCCAAAAAATCCGGAATGGTCAAATCGTGACCGTTTCGTGCTTTCTAATGGTCACGGTTCTATGTTGATTTATTCGTTGCTACACCTGACTGGTTATGCATTGCCAATGGATGAGTTAAAAACATTCCGTCAATTGCATTCTAAATGTGCTGGTCACCCAGAATATGGTTATGCACCAGGCGTTGAAACAACAACAGGTCCATTAGGCCAAGGTATTGCTAACGGTGTTGGTTTTGCAATGGCGGAAAAATTACTTGCTGACCAATTCAACAAGCCAGGTCACAGCATTGTTGACCATAGCACCTATGTGTTCTTGGGTGACGGATGTATGATGGAAGGCGTTTCTCATGAGGCTTGCGCGTTAGCTGGTACTTGGGGCTTAGGTAAATTAACAGCATTTTGGGATGACAACGGTATTTCTATCGATGGTCACATTGAAGGCTGGTACACAGACGATACGGCAAAACGTTTTGAATCATACGGCTGGCACGTTCAGTCTGTAGATGGTCATGATGTTGCTGCTATTGGCGCTGCAATTGCGGCAGCTAAAAAAGTTACAGACAAACCATCATTGATCTGTTGTAAAACAGTGATTGGTATGGGGTCGCCAAACAAATCGGGTTCACACGATTGCCACGGTTCTGCATTAGGTTTAGAAGAAGTTGCTGCCACTCGTGCAAACATCGGTTGGCCACATGAGCCATTCGTCATTCCAGCAGATGTTTACGCTGGTTGGGATGCAACTGTTAAAGGTGCTGCTGCTGAATCTTCATGGAATGATAAATTTGCTGCATACGCAAAAGCATTCCCAGCTGAAGCTGCAGAATACTCACGCCGCATGGCAGGTGATTTACCTGCTAACTGGAAGTCAGCTACTGATGCAATTATCGCTGCTACAAACGACAAAGCTGAAGGCGTTGCAACACGTAAAGCTTCACAAAATGTTATTGGTGCATTAGCGCCATTATTACCTGAATTCTTGGGTGGTTCAGCAGACTTAACTGGTTCTAACTTAACATCATGCGGTAGTTTTACCCATGTTGATGCAAAAAAACCAGGTAACTACATTTCATACGGTGTACGTGAATTCGGTATGTTCGCAATTATGAACGGTATGGCATTACACGGTGGTTTAGTGCCATTCGGCGGTACATTCCACATGTTCTCTGACTACGCGAAAAGCGCATTGCGTATGGCTGCATTAATGAAACAACGCACTATCGCTGTGTTAACACATGACTCTATCGGTCAAGGTGAAGATGGTCCAACGCACCAACCAATCGAAAATACAGCTGGTTTACGCTTGATTCCAAATATGGACGTATGGCGTCCAGGTAATTCAACTGAAACTGCGGTTGCTTGGGTGGCTGCGGTTGAGCGCAAAAACGGGCCTAGTAGCTTAGTGTTAAGCCGCCAAAATGTGCCAGGTATGAAACATGATCCTGTACAGTTTGATTTAATGCGCAAAGGTGGTTATGTGTTGTCTGATGTTGCAGGCGCACAAGTTATCATTATTGCTAACGGCTCTGAACTTGAGTTGGCTGTTAAAGCAGCTGCTGAGTTGAATGCTGCTGGCACAAAAGTACGCGTAGTTTCAATGCCTAGTACCAATGTGTTTGACCGTCAAGATCAAGCTTACAAAGATAGCGTATTAACTAAAGGTGTTAAACGCGTAGCTGTTGAAGCTGGGGTCACTGATTTCTGGCGTAAATATGTAGGTTTAGAAGGCGCTGTTGTTGGTATTGATACATTCGGTGAATCAGCGCCTGGTGGCGTGTTGATGAAACACTTCGGTTTCACAGTTGAAAATGTAGTGGCAACTGTTAAATCGGTGCTGTAATTTAAGGTGCTTTAATTATAGGCGCTGCAATTTGACTAGTAATTAGTTTACTGGCAGCTAAGTTAATAGGGCACCTCATGATTGGGGTGCCCTATTAGTTTGTAGATTTAGATTTTCTTTACGTCATTTAATCATTTTTCTTTCTTTTATATGGCGATTATTCAATTAAATATTAGGAATTATCATGGCAATTCGCGTAGCAATTAATGGTTTCGGTCGTATCGGTCGCATGGTGTTTCGCGCGGCGGCCAAAGACTTTACAGACATTGAAGTAGTCGCAATTAATGATTTATTAGAGCCGGATTATTTAGCTTATATGCTTAAATATGACTCTGTACATGGTCGCTTTAAGGGTGACGTGGCAGTCAGTGGTAATCATTTGGTGGTAAATGGTAAGACTATTCGCCTGACTGCTGAAAAAGATCCAGCAAACCTGAAATGGGATGAGGTTAAAGCCGACATCGTTATTGAATGTACAGGGTTCTTCTTAACTCAAGAAACTTGCCAAAAGCACATTGATGCAGGCGCTAAAAAAGTCGTTCAATCAGCACCAGGTAAAGATGAAACGCCAATGTTTGTATATGGCGTTAACCATAATGAATACAAAGGCGAGGCGATTGTTTCAGCCGCTTCATGTACAACTAACGGTTTAGCACCAGTTGTTAAAGTTCTGAACGATGCATTTGGTATTAAACGTGGTTTGATGACAACGATTCATGCTGCTACGGCGACACAAAAAACAGTAGATGGCCCATCAAATAAAGATTGGCGCGGTGGCCGTGGTATTTTAGAAAATATCATTCCATCAAGTACTGGCGCGGCTAAAGCGGTTGGTAAAGTCATTCCTTCATTGAACAAAAAGCTAACAGGCATGGCTTTTCGCGTACCAACCTCAGATGTTTCCGTGGTTGATTTAACTTGCGAATTGAACAATGAAGCGACTTACGAAGCTATTTGCCAGGCCATGAAAAAAGCTTCTGAAGGTGAGTTAAAAGGCGTGCTTGGCTACACAAATGAGAAGGTTGTTTCTACCGATTTCCGTGGTGAAATTTGCCCATCAGTATTTGATGCAGATGCAGGCATCTTATTAGACCCTACCTTTGTGAAAATAGTGGCTTGGTATGACAATGAATATGGATATACCTGCAACTTGATGCGCTTAGTGCAGCATATCGCTAAATAATTTTTTTATAAGCAATGATCATTAGAAATAGTCTGGTTCCAGTCTATTTCTGTTTGATTTCGAACTAAAAAGTTAAGGAAATAAATGATTACGCTTAAAGATAAAAGCAATAATCGTTGGTTAGGCCAAATTAGTTACGCTCAGTTAAAGTTTTTAAATGATGAGTTAGTCGCGGGGCATAAAAATGAACAAGACTACTGGCTCAATCATGCCACTTTAGATTTGTTAAAGTCTCGAGGTGCTGACGCTGATTTAATCGCCATCATGGAAAAAGCCATGCACGATAAAGATAAAGTTGAGTTTTACTGGATAAAGTCATAAAAAATAGTTAGTTGTCATAGAAACACTTTTGGGAGTTGCGACGATGAATGTAATGAAAATGACGGATTTAGATTTAAATGGCAAGCGCGTATTAATTCGTGCTGATTTGAATGTGCCTGTTGCCAACGGGGAAGTGACTTCAGATGCGAGAATTACAGCCTCTATGGCGACTATTGAATATGCACTTAAAGCAGGTGCAAGGGTCATGGTGACTTCACACTTGGGTCGTCCTGAAGAAGGTGTTTATTCGGAAGAAAACTCTTTAAAACCAGTTGTAGACGTCATTTCTGCCAAATTGGGTAAGCCAGTTCGCTTAGTTAAAGATTGGGTTGATGGTGGTTTTGATGTGACTATTGGAGAATTAGTGGTTTTAGAAAACTGCAGATTTAATAAGGGCGAGAAAAAAAACACCGATGAATTGTCACAAAAATATGCGAAACTTTGCGATATATTTGTCATGGATGCCTTTGGTACGGCGCATCGTGCTGAAGCTTCAACGCATGGCGTAGCAAAACTTTCGCCAGTTGCAGCAGCAGGTATTTTGTTGGTGAATGAGCTTGAAGCGCTTACTAAGGCGTTACTCAGCCCTGCGCGCCCTATGGTGGCTATTGTAGGAGGCAGTAAAGTGTCTACTAAGTTGACAGTACTTGAAAGCTTGTCAGAAAAAGTAGATCAAATGGTGGTTGGCGGGGGTATCGCCAATACTTTCTTGAAAGCTGCAGGGAATGAAGTGGGTAAATCACTTTGCGAAGATGATTTAGTGCCAGTAGCGCGCACCTTAATGGACAAAATGACCCAAAGAGGAGCGACAATACCGATTGCTGTGGATGTGGTGTGTGGAAAAAAATTTGATGCGAACGAGCCCGCAATCAAGAAGGACGTGAATGCGGTAGAAGTCGATGACATGATTTTTGATATTGGCTCGAAATCTGCTAATACTATTGCAGAGATCATTAAAAATGCAGGCACTGTTTTGTGGAATGGCCCAGTGGGTGTATTTGAATTTGATCAGTTTGGTGAAGGTACAAAAACAATTGCTCTTGCAATAGCAAATACAAAGGCGTTCACATTAGCCGGTGGCGGAGACACTATCGCGGCAATCCAGAAATATGGTATTGAGGACAAGATAGATTATATTTCTACAGCTGGTGGTGCATTTTTAGAATTCTTAGAAGGGAAAAAGTTACCAGCTGTTGATATACTTGAGCAACGTGCCCACACTTAACTAATAGTCTCAATTAGCATCACCATTAAAATGGGGCTACTAGCCCCATTTTTATTTGAATTTAAAATCTAGATATTTAATAAGTAATATAAAGTTGAAAAGGCTCAAAGATTGACGTTACGTAAAACAAAAATTGTTGCAACACTAGGCCCTTCCTCAAATAGTGAGGAGATGCTCGCGCGTATGATTATGGCGGGAGTTAATGTTGTACGGCTTAACTTTTCGCATGGTAGTGCAGAAGAGCATATTAAGCGTGCAGAAATCGTGCGAGCAATTGCAGCAAAGCTAAATAGACCCATTGGCGTATTGTGTGATTTACAAGGGCCAAAAATCCGTATTGGAAAATTTGAATTCGGCAAAATAACATTAAAAACAGGTGATCTATTTATTCTTGATGCTGATTGTGAATTGGGCAATCAAGATCATGTAGGTTTGGATTACAAAACCTTGCCACAAGAGGTGAAAGAAGATGTGGTGTTACTGCTAGATGATGGGCGCATCACTATGCAAGTGAGCCGAGTAAAAGGCAACCAAATTCACTGCGTGGTGTTAAGTGGTGGTGTTTTATCAAACAATAAAGGGATTAATCGTCAAGGTGGTGGTTTGTCTGCAGATGCACTCACAAAAAAAGATCGAGAGGACATTAAAACAGCCGTTGCACTTGAAGCCGATTATATTGCGATGTCGTTTCCTAAAACCGCTTTAGATGTTGAGCTTGCTCGTACTTTAGTTAAAAAAGCCGGTGGCACCGCGAGCATTATTGCTAAAATAGAACGCGCTGAAGCGATTGAGAATTTAGAGTCAATTATAGAAGCATCAGATGCAATCATGGTGGCGCGTGGAGATTTAGGTGTAGAGGTTGGAGATGCGGCCGTGCCAGGCCTGCAAAAGCGCATGATTCGAATGGCGCGTGCGCAAAATAAATTGGTCATTACCGCCACGCAGATGATGGAATCGATGATTACTAGCCCGATTCCAACCCGAGCTGAAGTTTCAGATGTGGCTAACGCCGTGCTTGATGGTACTGATGCGGTGATGTTATCTGCCGAAACTGCCGCTGGTCAGTTTCCACTAGAAACCGTTCAGGCTGTGCACCGAGTTGTAATGGAGGCTGAAAAAGAATATATCAACCAGTATCATGCACAAAAAACAGATCAAGTGTATTTGAAAACGGATGAAACGATTGCAGCAGCAGCCATATATACAGCAAAGCATTTTAAAGTTAAAGCAATTGCCGCATTGACGCAGTCTGGTAATGCTGCACAACGCCTTTCACGCGCAGATGCTGAAGTGCCTATTTATGCACTATCTCCAGACAAATATGCACGTAGGAAACTGACATTGCATCGAGGCGTGTATCCATTCCCTATTGAACAAGGTGGTAAAAACAGGGATGAAGTTTTGCATGAAATGGAGCAAGTGTTGCTACAACAAAAAATGGTAAATCTGGGTGATTTGGTCTTACTTACTTTTGGCGAGCCAATAGGCAGTCCAGGGGGAACTAATACACTTAAAATCGTCAAAATTGGTGAAAATAGGCAATCTCAACCAGCCGTGACTGATGTTGAGTCTGCAAAAGCTTAGATTTAGTTTTGCTTGATATTCACTAGGCATTTATAATGTACAGTCACAATGAGTGTCTCGTTAGCAGATAACAATAATGAACAAACCTTTATTACAAACTAGCATACAAAGCCTGAATCGCATTCATCAAGGTAAAGTCCGAGATATTTATGATATTGATGCGGATACCATGCTTTTAGTCAGTACAGATAGGTTGTCGGCATTCGATGTAATATTGCCTACTGGCATCACTAATAAAGGTGCTATGCTGACTCAAATGGCTAATTTTTGGTTTGAAAAGCTTAAAGATGTTGTGCCTAATCATTTAACTGGGATTAGCCCTAATAGTGTAGTTGCTAATCAAGTGGAGCAAGCTCAGCTTGGCTCTCGTGCAGTGGTAGTCAAAAAATTGAAAGCCCTGCCTATTGAAGCTATCGTACGCGGATACTTGGTTGGTAGTGGTTGGAAAGAATATAAAACTAAGGGCACTGTATGTGGCATTCTACTGCCTGCTGGTTTACAGGAGGCATCAAAGCTGCCAGCGCCAATATTTACACCTTCAAGTAAAGCAGCTGTAGGTGAGCATGACGAAAATATCACATTGCAACAATGCGCGGATTTGATTGGTCAAGACATGGCATCACAGGTCGAAAAAGTTGCCATCGCACTTTATACAAAGGCTGCAGAGTACGCACTCACTCGAGGCATTATTATAGCGGATACAAAATTTGAATTTGGCCTAGATGAAAATGGTGTGTTACACGTCATGGATGAAGTGTTAACACCAGACTCATCACGCTTTTGGCCAGCTGATAGTTATGTGGTAGGAAGCAATCCACCAAGCTACGATAAGCAGTTTGTGCGGGATTGGTTAGAAAGTACTGGGTGGAATAAAACAGCGCCAGCACCTGAGCTGCCAGACGATGTAGCGCAAAAAACAAGTGAAAAATATATGGAAGCATTTGAGCGGTTGACAGGCCAGCCTCTGCATATTGATTAAGTCTAATCAGAAATATTCTTTTTAAAATATCTTGATTGAGAAGTTAAAATCTGTAAGCAAGCATCTTAAGCAAGAATTCGCAGTCTATCGTTTGGTACTTAAACATCCTAAGACACCATGGATATCTAAAGTGTTCCTAGGTTTAGCAGTTGGCTATTTATTGTTACCATTTGATTTAATCCCTGACTTTATTCCAGTGTTGGGACAGTTGGACGATGTAGTGATTATTCCTGTTTTAGTTTATATCGCACTATTATTTATTCCCCAAGACATTATTCAAAGCTGCCGAGAGCAGGCCAAAGTCACAATTTAGTTACAAGCTTTTAGTACGATCCAACCCTCAGCTTGCTATAATCGGGGTTCAAATTTAAATCGCAAAAATTAATCTATCAATTTTATTAGTTAGGAATAAATAATGTCGTTAAACCAAGTACCAACCGGTAAAGATGTCCCCAATGATTTTAATGTCATCATTGAAATCCCAATGCAAGGTGACCCAGTAAAATATGAAGTGGATAAAGATAGTGGCGCGATTTTTGTAGATCGCTTTATGGGTACTGCAATGCAATATCCAACAAATTACGGCTATGTGCCGCATACACTTGCTGATGATGGTGATCCTGTAGATGTGTTAGTGATGACTCCTGTACCTCTTATTCCTGGCGTGGTTGTGCGTTGCCGTCCGCTAGGTGTGTTGTTGATGGAAGATGAGGCTGGACTTGATGCAAAGGTTTTGGCTGTACCTGTCGACAAAGTGTGTGGCCTATATGGTCATCTAAAGTGCCATGCAGATATTTCTGCATGGCGTTTAGATATGATTGCACACTTTTTTGAACACTATAAAGATTTAGATAAAGGTAAATGGGTCAAAATTAATGGTTGGGGTGATATTGAACAAGCGAAAAAAGAAATTTTAGATGGTGTTGAAAATTACAATAATGCAAAAGTAAAACCTGCATTTTAGAATTAGTCGCCAGTTTCTGTTGACTTAAGATTAACAAAAAGGGCCAAAATTTTTGGCCCTTTTTGTTAACGCGCACCCCAAACGTAATTTATACGATTTAGTCAGCGGATGGTGCACCAAATTGATTGTCATCGGCATCACTTGGTTGTACTAACAGGTAAATCATGGCAATCCAGCCTAGTATTGGAACAATCCAAAGTAACTGGAACCAGCCACTTTTGTTGGTGTCATGTAAGCGACGAGAACCAACAGCAATAGAAGGCAAAAATGTTGCCAGTGAGAACGCCCATGAAATATAGCTACTTACAAACTCCAAAATCACAGCGCCAGCGAAGCAAAACAAAAAGAACCACCAAAACTCCGGTAATTTCGCGCGACCATTAAAGTCAGCGTATTTCTGAAAACATGCTTTTACTGCAGTTTGAAAATCCATATTAGTCCCCTGAATGTTGTAGTGAACAAAATACTAGCATGTTAACCATGTAAATTACATTAATAATAATTTTAGAAGCCGTATTTCAGAGTCGGTGCAATGTTGCTGAAAGTTCTTTTAATTCTTTTTCTGCTGATTTGTATTCAGGGAAAATACTGGCAACAGTTGCCCAAAACTTAGCAGAATGATTCATTTCTATTAAGTGAGCAAGCTCATGACACACAACGTAGTTAATAATATGCGGAGGTGCCTGCAATAGCCGCCAATTGAGCCGAATTTCCTTTTTTGAATTACAGCTACCCCAGCGAGAATTCGCGTTAGATAATCTCAGCGAAGCAAAACTTACGCCAAGCTTGCTAGAGAATATTTCTAAACGCCTTGTAAAGTCGCTTAGAGCCTGTTTTTTATACCACTGTATTACTTTACGTGCGACTAGGGTTTGGTTGTTGTGAGTAGGCATGGCCAATTGCAAAAAGCCAGGTTCATATTCAACTGCCTTAGAACGGGGGTTATGTTCTACGGTTAATGTGATTGAGTTACCTAAAAACAGCAATTGTTCACCATGCTGCCATTGTATCTCTGGAATTTTATTGGCTGTCAGAGAGGCTAATTTTTTCCGTATCCAATCGGCTTTTAGCACGATAATGCTTTCAAGGTGTGATTGAGAAATTCGTTTAGGTGCATGTATGACCAAGCCTGTGCTGGTAACTTTTAAGCCTACCGTGCGACGTTGACGGCGTTCTAACTGGTACTCCAATTGGTCGCCAGAGGGTAACGTCAGTAAGTGACTCATGATGCGCTAATGATTGCCATTTCAGCCTCGATCCAGCTTTCCACTTGCTGGTTCAGGACATCTGTTTTTACGTGAGCAGTTTGAATTGGCTTGCCAATATGGATTTTAATCACGCCTGGGGTTTTAATAAAGCCTTTTGGCCAGAAACTTCCAGCATTGTGCGCGACGGGCAATACTTGGGTTTTAGTATGTGTGGCTAGCCATGCACCACCAATGTGATATTTCCCGCGTTTCCCCGGTGCAATTCTGGTTCCTTCAGGAAAAATCACTACCCAAAAACCTTTAGCTAATCTATCTTTACCTTTTTCCACCAATTGTTTAAGTGCCTCACGTCCAGCGGCACGATTAATAGCAATTGGAGAAGACATTGCCAACCCCCAACCAAATATTGGAATCCATAATAATTCACGTTTTAGCACATAAACTTGAGTTGGGAAAATTGCCTGAAAAGCAAAGGTCTCCCAAGTTGATTGATGCTTGCCGAGGATAATACTAGGAGTGTGAGGCATATTTTCAATACCTGTAATTTCATGACTAATGTTGCAAGTGACTTTGAGCCACCACAGCATGCTACGTGCCCAGCCAGAGATTAGATTATTACGAGTGATTGGGTTGAGTGGTAAAGAGAGTAATGCGATTAAAGTGAATATTGGCGCAGTGATTAGTTGGCCCACAAAGAACAAAGATGAACGAAAGAATAACATGCTGAACCTTGAGTTAATCTGGAAGAGGCTTAATTTTTTGAAGCAATAATGCGCTGTACAGCTTCAGCTAAATCTTTACACACCCATGTGTTTGCAGGCAATGCTTTTTCTGAAGATTGTTTTGAAGCTACTAAAGTTGCTTCTCCTTTGCCTGTAAGCACTAAAATTGGTTGACATCCTGATGCCGCAAAGGCTTGTAAATCCCGTAGAGAATCACCCACTGCAGGTACGTCGACTAATTCCATTGAAAAACGCCTACCTATTTCTTCTATCATTCCAGTATCTGGTTTTCGACAATGGCAATGTTCATCTGCCGCATGCGGGCAATAAAATATAGCATCTATACGACCGCCTACCATGGCTAATTCGCGGTTCATTTTTTCATGAATGCTGTTGAGTGTTGCCATATCAAACAAACCACGACTTACACCAGATTGGTTGGTAGCAACCGCTACTCTGAATCCAGACTGATTCAACAAAGCAATCGCATCGAGACTACCTGAGAGAGAAATCCACTCATTTGGATTTTTGATGAAATTAACGGAGTCTTGATTGATGACACCATCTCTATCTAAAATCACTAATTTCATTCGTAGCTCGCTTAATTGATTAACTGGCTAGTTTTGATAAATCTGCAACACGATTCATGGCTTGATGCAAAATTGCTAGTAAGCCTAAACGATTCGTTTTTAAGGCAGGGTCGTCACTATTTACCATCACGCTGTCAAAGAAAGTGTCAACAGGCGCCTTTAAAGCTGCGAGAGATTTAAGTGATGCGGTGTAATCTCCACTTTCAAAGAAATTGTCAGCTTCAGGCTTTACCTTACTCAGGGCTTCGTTAAGCGCCATTTCAGCTGGCTCTTGCAGTAAGTTAGTATTTACTTCTGCTTTCAATTCACTTTCTACTTTTTTCAGAATATTGCCAACGCGCTTGTTGGCGGCTGCTAAGGCAGGCGCTTCATCTAGTGAAGAGAATGCGCGAACAGCGGAAAGTCGTTGCGGAATTTCACTTAACAATTGAGGCTTGAGCGCTAGCACAGCATCCACCTCTTGTGGACTAGCGCCTTGGTCTTTAAGGCTGACTGCCAGTCTATCCAAGCTAAAGTCTTGTACAGATTGCGCTACATTGGCATCACCATTAAATTGAAATAACACCATTTGAATAAGTGCATTAAACTGGATTGGCAGTTTGCCATCTATCAACATACGAATCACCCCAAGTGCTTGGCGACGCAAGCCAAATGGATCTTTATCGCCAGTGGGTTTTTCGCCGATGCTGAATAAGCCAACTAAGGTTTCTAATTTATCTGCTAATGCAACACAAATGCCAACTTGGTTGCGTGGCAATGTGTCACCTGCAAAGCGCGGTTTGTAATGATCTTCAATGGCAAAAGCCACATCGTCATCTAAACCTTCATGCTGCGCATAGTAGCGTCCCATAATGCCTTGTAACTCTGGGAATTCACCAACCATATCCGTAACTAAATCTGTTTTAGATAAGCGCGCTGCTTTTTCAACTTTGGAGACAAAGTTGCTATCACCTAATAGTTTTGCGATTTCAGTAGCAATGTTAACTACGCGAATATTACGCTCACCTTGTGAGCCAAGTTTGTTGTGGTAAACCACTTTATCTAAACCTTCTAAGCGGCTTTCCAGTGTTTTCTTACGGTCTTGGTCGAAGAAGAACTTAGCATCGGCGAGGCGAGGGCGAACAACGCGCTCATTGCCACCAATCACTGCGCTTGGGTCAGAAGGGCTGATGTTAGAAACAATTAAAAACTTATTAGTGAGTTTGCCATGCGCATCTAGCAATGGAAAATATTTTTGATTTGCCTTCATGGTCAAAATCAAACACTCTTGAGGCACTTCTAGGTAAATTTCCTCAAACTGACCGAGTAGTACATTTGGACGCTCTACTAACGCTGTGACTTCATCTAATAGCGCTTCATCTTCAATCGGTTTCAGGTGCTGTTTGGCTGCCGCGGCATTGAGTTGACGTGCGATTTCTGCACGACGTCCAGCAAAACTCGCAATAACTGCACCTTCAGTTTTTAACTGTTCCGCGTAGGTGTCTGCATTTTTTAAAACAACAGGTGAAACAGCGGCTTCAAATCTGTGACCTTGCGTTTGGTTGCTAGCAGTTAAACCAAGCGCCGTGACAGCAACCACTTCATCGCCATATAATGCTACTAAACTATGCGCAGGGCGCACAAAATTCACGTTGGTCCAGCCATCTGTTAATTGGTACGTCATCACTTTTGGAATCGGCAATTTTGAAATTGAGTCATTCAATGCGACTTGTAAGGCTTCTTTAAGCGAAACGCCTTTTTGCAATACATCTAAAAATAATGCCTCATTTTTACCATCAGCTTGCTTTGTTAAATTTTTAACAGCGCTTTGATCCAAGCCCATGCTGTTTAGGCGTTTGATTAGCGCTGGCGTTGGGTTGCCACTTGCATCTAGACCCACGCTGACTGGCATAAGTTTTTGCGTAGAGCTTTTGTCTGGCGCAACTGCGAGGATATTGGAGGCATACATAGCCAAGCGACGTGGTGATGCAAAGGCCGTGGCGTTAGCATTTTCCGCGGTTAACCCTTGTGATTTAAGTGTTTCAAATAAAACGCTTGAAAAAGCTTCTCCAAGTTTATCCAATACTTTCGGCGGTAGCTCTTCTACAAATAATTCTACTAATAAATTTTGTCTACTCATGATTCGGCTTTCTTAGCTAATTCTGTTAATACTTCATCTGCCCAATCTTTTGGTGCCATTGGGAAGCCTAGTCTGGCACGGCTATCCAAGTAACTTGCGGCAACTGAGCGCGCTAGATTGCGAATACGGCCAATGTAACCTGCGCGTTCTGTCACAGAAATTGCGCCACGTGCATCAAGTAAGTTGAAAGTATGTGCAGCTTTAAGAACTTGTTCATAGGCAGGAAGTGCAAGTTTATTTTCCATTAAATGCTGGGCTTGTTTTTCATGTGCCGTAAATGCGGTAAACAAGAAGTCAGCATCTGAATGTTCAAAATTGTATGCAGATTGCTCTTTTTCATTTTGCAGATAAACATCACCGTAAGTCAAACACTCACCATTTAAACCAGTTGTCCAAGTCAAATCGTAAACGTTATCCACGCCCTGTAAATACATGGCTAAGCGCTCTAAACCGTAGGTGATTTCACCAGTAATGGGTTTGCAGTTAATACCGCCAACTTGCTGAAAGTAAGTGAATTGTGTGACTTCCATACCGTTCAACCAGACTTCCCAGCCCAGACCCCATGCACCTAGTGTTGGGTTTTCCCAGTCATCTTCAACAAATCGGATGTCGTTCTTTTTCAAATCAAACCCAAGTGCCTCAAGAGAGCCTAAATATAGCTCTAAAATGTCTGCTGGTGAGGGCTTTAACACTACTTGAAACTGATAGTAATGTTGTAAGCGGTTTGGGTTTTCACCATAACGACCATCTTTTGGGCGGCGGCTTGGTTGTACATAAGCTGCTTTCCACGGTTCTGGACCCAATGAACGCAAGAAAGTCGCAGTATGCGAAGTACCTGCGCCAACTTCCATGTCGTAAGATTGCAGTAATGCGCAGCCTTTATCGCTCCAGTAATTTTGCAGGGTGAGTATGATTTGCTGAAAAGTGAGTGCCATGATTATATTCTAAGGGTTTGATTCTAACGTTTTGATTCGAAATGGTTCAAGGCTAATAGATTTAAGTCGTACAAGTTTCAATCGTAGCATCTATAAAAGTAGTGATTTTACTTTGTTTTACGCTTACTTGCCAAAAAATTGGGTAAACAGACGGCGGTTATGCCAATCATGCAAATAATCAGAAACAGCCAATTTCCCCAACGCACATAAGGCGTACTGCCGCTATAACCTTGTGCCGTGCCATTCAGTGTAGTTTCTGTGAAGTGTGGTGCATGCGCTAATATGTTGCCATGCGGACCGATGATGGCTGTTGCACCAGTATTGGTTGCACGCAAAACAGTCCGACCAGTTTCTAACGCACGTGCTTGTGAGAATTGCATGTGTTGATGCGCTGCATTCGATTGCCCATACCATGCGTCATTGCTGGCGTTAACTAATAGCGTTGCAGCAGGTAATTGGCGGATAATTTCTTCACCAAACACATCTTCATAACAAATATTAATGGCGACTTTTTCACCAGCGATATTCATTGCTTGTTGATGAATGCTACCCCGAGATAGGTCACTGAGCGGCATATTTAGTAAGTCGCGATAAATCCAGCCAAATGCAACTTTTAGTGGGATGAACTCGCCAAATGGCACCAAATGCGACTTTCGATATGCTTCAAGGCTATTATTGCTCATATTTAACATACTGTTAAAATACTCGCCATTTTCACGTTCTATCATCCCAGCCAAAACAGCACCTTGATTTCGTTTTGCCAATTTCTGTAGGCGTATCTTTAGTTCAATAGGAATTTCGCTGGAAAGAACTGGTAGCGAGGTCTCTGGCATGATGATGAGTTTAGCTTTGCTCGCTTCTGCCATGTGTAGGTATAAATTTAAGGTGCGCTCAGCATTTTCTGGTATCCATTTTAAATCTTGCGCAATATTCCCTTGTAATAGTGCGACGCTAATCGGTTTCGCTGAAGGTGTTGTCCATTCCACCAGTTTTAATACGTTACCAGCTACTAAGATGAATGCTAAAAAAGCAATAGTGTAGCGTTTCCAAATGATAGATTTAGGTTTTTTAACAAGCCAATATGCAATCAAACTTGCAATGAATACTGCAATCATAGAAACACCATACACACCGACAATAGCGAAGTAGCCTGACAGTGGGCTATGTGGAACTTGGCTGTAACCCATGGTTAGCCATGGAAACCCAGTAAAAATCCAGCTACGTGTCCAGTCAGACAAAGCCCAAAAAATTGGAATACTGATAAGTAATTGCGAAGTTTGAGCTTTAGATATTTTCACACTTATGGCACCTGCTAAGGCAGGGAATAATGCCATAAATGCACATAATAAAAATGTAGCTAAGCCCGCCACCATGCTTGGCATATTACCGAAATCATGTAGGCTAATATATATCCAATAGATACCAGTGGTGTATAGGCCCAGCCCATAAATAAAGCCTGAAGAAGCGGCTTGCTTTGGCGTGTAATTTTGATGCCAAAAATAGAACAAACCAATCAGCGACAAAATGCTTGCAGGGTAAAAATTGAACGGCGCGAAACCAAGCACACATAATGCGCCAAGCAAAAATAGTGTGAGTGACCTGAAGAATTTATTATTAGTGATTTTTTGCATGGTTTGAATTGTAGCTTGATAGCGCAAGATAACAAAAATTTACATTGCTAACGCTATTAAAAATAGCACGGCGATTGACACGAAATGCGTTTAGCCCCTATATTACCTGCTGTAACAATAATTTTATTAATTTATTGGCATTAATTTTATGGGGAAAAAGTATGAGCATGGCATCTGAGTTTAAAGAATTTGCCTTAAAAGGCAACGTAATGGATTTAGCTGTAGGTGTGATTATCGGCGGTGCTTTTGGTAAGATTATTGATTCAATGGTGGGCGATATTATTATGCCTATCGTTGGAAAAATCATTGGCAATGTTGATTTTTCAAATATGTACGTAGCGTTTAGTGGTCAGGCTGCAGGCTTACCATTAGTTGAGGCTAAAAAACTAGGTTCAGTACTGGCTTATGGTAACTTTTTAACAATCACAATTAACTTTCTAATTTTGGCTTTTGTTATTTTTCAAATGGTTAAATTAATGAATAGAATGAAAAAAGCTGAGGCTGCTGCTGCGCCAGCACCAACACCAGATGATATTTTGCTATTACGTGAAATTCGTGATTCACTGAAAAAATAATTGACTGAATTGAGTCGAAAAATAGGGGCTTTAGCCCCTATTTTTAGTTTTTTTAGGTTTATTCTGAAGTTGTTATTTCCGGCAATACTTCTACTACCATGCTATGTAATCGACGACTGTCGGCGCGAAGCACTCTGAAACGTAAGCCATTAAGGGTAATTTCATCATCACGCTTTGGTAAATGCCCGAATTGATGCACTACCAATCCACCAATGGTCGAAAACTCTTCATCGCTTAGCGCAGTACCAATAATTTCATTAAAGTCTGAGATTTCCGTTAAAGCCTTTACGCGATATTGCCCATCAGCATTTTGAATGATGTTGTCTTCATCTTCGTCATAATCGTATTCATCTTCTATGTCGCCAACGATTTGCTCAAGTACATCCTCAATCGTCACCATGCCAGCTACGCCGCCGTATTCATCGACTACAATGGCAATATGGTTTCTGTTGCTACGAAATTCTTTTAGTAATACATTTAATCGCTTAGATTCAGGGATAAATACTGCGGGCCGCAACATGTCGCGCACCTCAAAATCTTCCCCCGCGTAATAACGCAATAAATCTTTGGCGAGCAATATGCCGATGACATCATTTTTATTATCTTCAATCACTGGGAAGCGAGAGTGGGCTGTTTCAATTACGTGCGGAATGAAAGTTTCAGGAGGGTCCGTGATGTCGATGACATCCATTTGTGAGCGAGGAATCATAATGTCGCGAACTTGCATTTCACTCACTTGCAACACGCCCTCAATCATAGCTAGTGAGTCTGCATCCATTAAACTATTCTCGTAAGCACCGTGTAAAAGTGTTACAAGCTGCTCGCGATCTTCAGGTTCACGTAATAAAAAGTGACTGAGACGTTCTAATAAAGAGGGTTTGTTACTTGGTTTTTCCGACTCAGAAGCCATTAGAGGCATCCTATGTAATGAGATAAGGGTTAGCATACCCTAATTTTGTGATAATTGCAGTCTCTAAACTCTCCATGAGCTCAGCTTGTGCTTCGATTTCATGGTCATAACCATGCAAATGCAGAATGCCATGCACAGTTAAATGTGCATAATGTGCTTCAAGCGACTTGTTTTGTGCGAGGGCCTCTGCGGCAACCACTGGTGCGCAAATAATAATATCGCCTATGAGATACGGTTCTTCAGTGAGCGGAAACGTCAGCACATTCGTTGCATAATCTTTGTCGCGATAAGTTTTATTCAGTTCGCGTCCTTCAGTTTCATCCACAATTCTGATGGTCGCTTCAGTCTCAACCCGAATCGCGGCTTTAGCCCATTGGCGAAACTGGGCTCTAGTCGGCAGATTTGTTTGGGTTGATGCGTATTGAACTGCCAAATTAATTGTAGACATATTAAGCGGTTAATAAATCTAAGGTAGTTAATTGTTATCAGTTTGCTGGGTAGGGCAGTCCACATAGGGAAAACGCACATGTCCAAAACGTACCACCAGAATTGCTAGGGCAATTAAGAGTATTGAGCTGGAAAGCGCAAACATCCGCAAAGCATCTAATTCATGAATGTCTAATACTAGAAAGCGTGCCAAGGCAATAATGCCAATATAAAGAGGATATCTAACTGGCAGATTGCCAGTGCCAAGATAGTGATTAAGCATGGACATAACTTCTAGATACAGAAATAGCAGAAGCAGATCACCAACAGTGATTGTGCGCGCTTGCCATATGTGCATAACTGCCTGAAATACGGCTAAAACCGTTGCAACGGCAATAACAATAAGCACAGCTTGGCCTACTATACCGAGGACTCGCTGCATCAACTTGCTAAATTTATTTGGTGTCATGTTAAACCAAAGTCGTCAAATAGATAAGTCATTATACACAACTGAAATAATAGAGGTACCCATAAGCTATTTACAAAACAGCTTGATTATCATGTTCACCACGTTCATAAACAATATGCGCACGTCCAACTAATAACGGATCTAGTGTGCTAACTGCTGATAATTCCTTGTTGTTATATGGCAGTTTATGCAAAACATAACGCATGGCATTTAGCCTTGCACGTTTTTTGCAATCTGACTTAATGACAGTCCAAGGTGAATCTGCCGTATCTGTATGGAAGAACATAGCTTCTTTGGCTTTGGTGTAATCATCCCATTTGTCTAAAGAAGCTAAGTCAATCGGACTGAGCTTCCATTGTTTTAGTGGATGCATTTTACGTTCTTTGAAGCGACGACGCTGTTCTTCACGACTGACGGAGAACCAGAATTTAATGATATGAATGCCACTGCGTGTTAGATTGCGCTCAAATTCAGGCGCTTGACGCATAAACTCAAGATATTCGTCATTGTTACAAAAGCCCATGACCCGTTCCACCCCAGCACGGTTGTACCAAGAACGGTCAAATAAAGCGATTTCACCTGCGGTTGGCAATTGTGAAACATAACGCTGAAAATACCACTGACCCCGCTCAACTTCGCTAGGTTTTTCTAGCGCCACCACACGCGCGCCACGAGGGTTTAAATGTTCCATGAAGCGGCGAATGGTGCCTCCCTTACCTGCGGCATCTCTACCTTCAAATAAAATGACAACACGCTGTCCTGTTTCTTTTACCCATGCTTGTAGCTTTAATAACTCAACTTGCAAATGGTATTTTTGTTTTTCGTAGCTACGACGCGATAATAAATTTTTGTAAGGATAAGCGCCATCACGCCAGTCGCGAGCGAGTTCATCATCTGCGTGAGCAATCGCTCTTGAACTTCCGATATTTGGCATGTTCGCAATAGCTTTGCTTAAGGCTGCTGCATCGTCAGGAGATGCGCCATCTAGAATCGCTTGTAAGGCTTCTGGCAACGTTGCAATGTCATTTCCAATTGCGATACGATTGATGATATCTTGTAATGCAACTGATTTAGATTCACGGGCCGCGTTGACTTTCTCATTGATGGAGAAATTTTCTATGCCAGCGGCACTATTATTTGGTGGGATGTCACCTTTTGTTACGCGGCGCGCACTGGAAATTTTTCTTGGGGTTTTTGCGTTCATATCAAGTTTTTTTTGTGTCACCATGAGAAATCCTTTTATAACTAATGTTTTTCTATATTTATACTTAATGAGCTATCTGTAAATGATTTATGTCATAAATATGCATTATTTTTCGTTAATTTTTTCATATTCTTCATAGGCATTGACAATTTTTTGCACTAACGGGTGGCGTACCACGTCCACTGATAAAAAATGAGTCATGGCGATGCCTTTAATGTCTTTTAACACTTTTTGCGCTTCTACCAAGCCGCTTTTTTGATGTTTTTGTAGATCAATTTGTGTTACATCACCTGTAATCACAGCCTTGGTGCCAAAACCAATACGCGTTAAAAACATTTTCATTTGTTCAGGAGTGGTGTTTTGCGCTTCATCCAAAATAATAAAGCTTTGATTAAGAGTGCGACCGCGCATGTATGCAAGCGGGGCGACTTCAATTGCGCCACGCTCGAACATTTTATTTATCGTGTCGTAACCTGCTAAATCATACAATGCATCATATAATGGGCGTAAATAAGGGTCTACTTTTTGATTTAAATCGCCGGGTAAAAAGCCTAATTTTTCTCCAGCTTCCACTGCTGGCCTAACTAGTATTATTCGTTTCACACGATCTCGGCTCATCGCATCAACAGCGCTAGCAACAGCTAGATAGGTCTTCCCTGTACCGGCTGGTCCTATGCCAAATGTAATATCATGATCTTGAATCTGTTGTAAATACGAAATCTGTCTCGGCGTGCGTCCATGTAATTCGGTGCGGCGTGTCATTAAGACGGGTGTATTTGACGTTGCAACGTCTTCAGGTTTAAGTTTATTGATTTCCACTAGCCCGAGTTGAATTTCATCAAGTCCGATAGGATTTTTGGCGCGAATATAAAAGTTTTCAATCAACTGAACAGCTAGGCGCATATTGTGTACGTCACCTGTTAGCCTTAAGTGTGCGCCACGTCTCGCAATTTGGACTTCTAGCGCAGCTTCAATCTGCTTGATATTTTCATCAAGTGCGCCACATAGATTTGCTAAGCGAGTGTTGTCTTCTGGGGTTAGATTGATTTCCATTGATGCTCTGATTCTTAAGTATGCTGATTATAGAATTATTTCGCCACGTAAGCGTTTTGGGTTGCTGACATCTGTAATGCGCACGTTAACGAATGTGTGAATTAAGTTTTCATCACCGACTAAATCAACAATGCGATTATTGTCTGTTTTTCCTGCAATTTCGTTGTCGTTTTTCCATGAGGTGCTTTCAATCAAAACGCGCTGAACTGTTCCAAGCATTTTTGTGCTGATGCTTTTGCCTAAATCTTCATTAATCGCTTGTAACTTTAATAATCGCGCTAATTTAACTTCATGCGATGTTTCATCAGCAAGGTAAGAAGCCGGGGTGCCCGGGCGCGGGCTGTATAAAAAACTAAAGCTGTAATCAAAGCCTACGTCTTGCATAAGTTTGGCAGTGGCTTCAAATTCAGAATCTGATTCACCAGGAAAACCGACGATAAAGTCGGACGTGAATGTCAGGTTGGCGTTGGCGACACGCAATTTTCGTATGGTGGATTTGAATTGTAAAGCGGTGTAGTTACGCTTCATTGCCATTAGTACACGGTCGCTACCTGCTTGAACTGGCAAATGCAATTGCACGGCTAGTTTTGGAATGTTAGCGAAACAGTCAATTAGCCGCTGACTCATTTCATTTGGATGACTAGTGGTAAAGCGCAAGCGCTCAAGTTGCGGAATTTCAGCGATGTATTCAATCAACATTGCTAAATCAGCTTCTAACTCATTGTAATGTGCACGATAGGCGTTCACATTTTGCCCAAGCAAGGTAATTTCTTTGACCCCTTGTTCAGCCAATTGTGCCGCTTCAGTCAAAATAGTTTCAAACGGACGAGAGACTTCTTCACCGCGTGTGAAAGGCACTACGCAAAAACTACAATATTTACTGCAGCCTTCCATAATGCTTAAAAACGCACTGGCACCTTCTATGCGCGGAGGTGGTAAGTAATCAAATTTCTCGATTTCAGGAAAGCTAATATCTACCTGAGAAACACCGCTAGATTGGTTTTTCTTAATCATGTCTGGCAGGCGATGCAAGGTTTGAGGACCAAACACCACGTCCACATATGGCGCACGCTTAATGATGTTGTCACCTTCTTGACTGGCAACGCACCCACCCACGCCAATCACTAAATTAGGATTTGCTTTTTTAAGAGGTATAAAACGTCCAAGATGGCTAAAAACTTTATCTTCAGCTTTTTCACGAACCGAGCAGGTGTTGAGCAGGATCACATCAGCATCTTCTGGTGTAAGTGTTTCCACCATGCCGTCAGTCGCATTAAGCATATCTGCCATGCGTGAGGAATCATACTCGTTCATTTGACAGCCAAAAGTTTTAATAAATACTTTTTTTGGTGCCGATGAAGTGGTAATGGCGGAAGCTGATTTTTGTTCTTTTGAGTTCAAAGTGTCGTAGCAAATGGATAAAAAGTAATTTTAACGCATTTGGCTATACGCTTCACGCAAAGTTACTTAATGCAAGGTAAAATAAGTCTACATTGTCAGCTCTGTTTAATATGTTAGCACTCCCAATTTTTATGAATATTACTAACCGCCCGTGTATTGTCATCGGCGGTGGCGAAGTTGCATCCCGCAAGGTAGCAATGTTGTTAAAAGCGAATGCGGCTATTACTTTATATTCACCTAATATTTGCGATGCGCTAAAAGACTTAGCAGATACTGGAAAAATTACTTATATCAACGCTAATTTTAAAGAGGATCAGCTAGTAGGTGCTTGTTTAGTGATTGCAGCAACGGATAATGAGTCAGTCAATATTGCCGTATCAGCGGCGGCAAAAGTGCACAATGTACCGGTGAATGTTGTCGACTCACCCGCTTTATGTACTTTCACCATGGCCTCTATTGTCGAAAGATCGCCTATCGTTATTGCGATTTCCAGTGAAGGTAATGCGCCTGTACTTGCGCGATATATTCGCACCAAAATTGAAACCATGTTGCCAGCAGGTTATGGTCGAATTGCTGCCATTGCAGGGGAATTTAGGGATAAGGTAAAAGAAAAATTTACCACCAGCCAAACACGTCGAATTTTTTGGGAAGGTGTTTTGCAAGGACCGATCGTAGAACTAATTTTATCTGGGCAAGAAGCCGCAGCAAGAAATTCCTTAGATGAAATCTTGACGGATGCAACCAAATCTAAACATCATGGAGAGGTTTATTTGGTCGGCGGCGGCCCAGGGGACCCAGATTTGTTAACTTTTAGAGCATTGCGCCTCATGCAACAATGTGATGTTTGCGTGTACGATAAATTAGTTAGCACCGAGGTAATGGAGTTGGTGCGCCGTGATGCAGAATTAATTTATGTAGGTAAATCGCGCGATCAGCATACACTCCCACAAGAAGAAATTAATGATTTATTAGCCAGGTTAGCACTGGAAGGTAAGCGTGTATTACGTTTAAAAGGTGGAGACCCATTCATTTTTGGCAGGGGTGGAGAGGAAATTGAAACCTTGATGCAACACGGCGTTCCGTTTCAAGTTGTACCTGGCATTACCGCAGCCAATGGTGTTTCTAGCTACGCAGGTATTCCGCTCACACATAGAGATTACGCACAGGCTTGTTTATTCATTACAGGTCACTTAAAAGATGGTGCGCTCGATTTAGATTGGGTGGCCATGTCTCGTCCACGACAAACAGTGGTGATTTACATGGGTTTGGTCGGCTTAGCGCAGATTTGTCAGCAACTAATAGCGTATGGCGTGTCGCCCGATATGCCTGCTGCTGTTGTGCAACAAGGTACAACGCCACGCCAACGCGTGGTAATTGCAACACTAAAAGATTTGGCGGCAAAAGTCAGTGAAGCCAAAGTTAAGGCGCCTTGCCTAACAATCATTGGTGAAGTAGTAAAGTTGCGTGAGAAGCTAAGCTGGTTTGAGCCTGAAGCTAAAATTTAATCCCAGGTTGTCCTAAACCAAAATTCCGTTCGTGGTGAGCTTGTCGAACCATGCATTACCCTTCTATAAGTTCAGGGCTAACGGTGTCTTATACCCTTTTCATTTAATTGACAATCTCGGTTTAATCCTTACTTTTTAGAGGCAGTGTTTAGAGGTAAACTCAGTCGAGCTTCTAAGCCACCTTCTGGGCGATTAATTAATTGAATTTTACCGTGATGTAGCTTGGCAATGCGGTCTGCAATTGCTAAACCTAGCCCACTGCCACCTGCGTTGCTTCGTGCGGTATCTAGTCTTTCAAAGGGGCGCAACAGTTTTTCAACATGTGTTTCAGGGATGCCTGGGCCATTATCAAACACGCTGATAATAATAGATTCAGGCGTTATTTTGCTCGCCACGCGCACTTGACCATGTCCATAAGCGTATGCATTACCAACTAGATTATCTAGTAAACGTTGCATGGCTAATGGTCTGACAGGTATCGCGTAAGTGGGTGCTAACTGCACTACAATGTCGCGCCCAGCGCGGAGTTGCCTGTCGTGAATAGCTTGTAATAGCGTGTTGATGTCAGTCAATTCTGTGGGTTCACCTTCTACCCCTTTCACAAAATCTAAAAATTGGTGAATGATATTGTCCATATCAGCAATATCTTCAATCATGCCACTTTTTAAGCTGGAGCAGTCGTTTTCTGGCAACATCTCTACTGCAAGGCGAATCCTTGCCAACGGCGTGCGTATGTCATGTGAAACACCCGCTAAAATGAGCGTGCGCTCTGCATCTAACTCGGCTAATGAGTCGGCCATTTTATTAAAAGTATTGTTTACTTCACGTAATTCAGCAAAACTGCCCTCTGGAAGTTTTTCGGGCTGCTCTCCATTACGCAGTCTGTCAGCAGCATTCATTAATAAGTGCAATGGGCGATTAATACGCGCTGCAATAAAGTAACCAGCGCCTAGAGATAGTACGAGTACTAAAGCTGCCCAGCCTAGCCATTGCCAAGGAAAGGGGCGTTCCACATGTACGCGCGGAATCACCACCCAATAATCATCTTGACCAATGTTAAAACTAATCCAAAGCCCTTGTATGCCGTAATGATTGACGGTGATAATGGTTTCTACACCAAGTCGTTCACGGATTTTTTCTGCAACCAAGTTGATAAAGGGGTCTTCTGGCAAAGGCTCGATTTCTTCCATAAAATCGGCATAATAAATGCGCACACCTTCTTTGCCGGTAATCTCAGAAAGTAATGCCAAGCGAAGATTTTCTTGAGAGGCTATGAGTGATGCGCGTGTGTAATTAACAACTGTGACAGCTTGCAATGCAGTTGCCTCTGCACGTGGCACCCGCTCAAAGTATTCAAAAATCTGTAATGAGGCAAGTTGCGCAACCACCAATAAAACAGCAATCAGCAGCATCACTCTAGCGAGTAGGGTAGTGGGTAAAAGGCGCAGTTTCAAGATGGAGTAATTTAGTTTAATTAATAAGGGGAAAAGTTAGTGATTCAACTAGCCGATTTGTGGAGAATATAATTTAAATGATTTAGTTCATTTAAACCCTTTTTTTAATAAATAATGTTTGTTAATACGCATAAATTTTGAACAATCTTACTCATCCACATTGCCATCAGGAATAAATACATAACCAAAGCCCCACATGGTTTGTAGATAACGTGGATGCGCTACATCAGGTTCTATTAGTTTTCGTAAACGTGATACTTGAACATCAATGCTTCGGTCAAATACATCTAATTCACGCCCACGCGCCAGTTGCATCAGTCTGTCGCGAGATAAAGGTTGGCGGGGGTGATCTACAAATACTTTCAGTAAAGCAAACTCGCCACTGGTAATGGTGATAGAAACACCATTTTTGCTAAGTGAGCGGGTGGCTGAACTGAACAAATAATCTCCGATGGTGACATTGTCAGTATTGATGGCTGGTGCGCTAGGCTGTAAGCGTTCGTGCCTTCGCATCACGGCATTGATTCGTGCTAATAATTCACGTGGGTTAAATGGTTTTGGTAAGTAGTCATCGGCGCCCATCTCTAGACCAATAATCCGATCAACTTCATCACCGCGCGCGGTCAGCATAATGATGGGCAACATAGTTCCCGTTCCACGAATTCTGCGACAAATTGCTAGACCATCTTCACCGGGCAACATTAAATCTAATACGAGTAAATCAATTGTTTCTGTAGCGAGCACAGTATCCATTTCCTTGGAGTCTGCAGCAACTTTAATCGTGTAACCTTGCTCTGTAAGGTAGCGCTGTAGCAACTCACGCAAGCGAACATCATCATCAACGACTAAAATTTTCTTATTTTGATTTGTCATCATTTAGTTTAAGCTCATGTTTTTTAATTTATAAAATGAATTCTAGGAATCATACGTTTAGGTTAAGCATAGAGTGAAAAATAAGTTAATGTTAGTGTATGCTAATTTTGTTTTATTTCAAATAAAGCTATTCATTTAATAATTTTTATAAGTTAAAAAGATTTGTTGTTGAGCAAACCAAATTCAATTTTATTTGTCAAAATAATGTCTTTAAATTATTTACAATTACTTACAATTACTTACAATTATCCATGAAAAATGAAACATTCCGTTAACAGTCCTACTTCATGATAATGCCTCTAAATTTAACATACAATATTTAAAATTCAGACTTTGATTCAACTCACGTCAAAACAATTATCTATTGCCAAGCATGCCTGCGTAGCACTGTGTGTTGGCATCGGTTTTTCCTTAAACGTAGATGCGGGTGATAAATCTAATTTAGGTAACATGGGTAAAAGTGCTAAGCCTGTTGCAGAAGAGGCTGAAGTGGATGATGGTTTACGCCAGACACTTAATCTTAATTTTAGCCCAGAAGGTAGAGAAAAACTTCGTAAGGCCCTTGACGACTATGCACGTTCTATCGATAGTGATCATGACCGAATTGAAGAGCGTCGTCGCGCTATGCAGGAAAGCTTAGAAGCACGTTTTCTGGATGCTGATAACGATGGTGATGGCACGCTTGATCGACAAGAGGCAACTGAGAAGCTTCCTCAAATCGCAAGACATTTTAATCAAGTAGATATTAATCAAGATGGCTTGATTTCACTTGATGAGCTCGAAGAAGCGCAAGCCAAAATACTAGAGCGTAGAAAAGCCGCCGAAGATGCAATTGAAGCAGAAAAAGTGCAAGCTGCAGAAGCCGCAGCCATTGCAGCAGAAGTGACGGCAACAAGCAAACCTAAAGGCAAACAAATTACTAACAACTTAAAAAAGCGTGCGCTTTAAGTTGTTAAGTATTAAATTCGATTATCAACATCGCTACATTTTCCCATGGCGCTTATTTCATTTAAATGCGCGGGAATTTTTGAAATTCATTGGCGGTATGGAATAGCGAGTGCATTAAATCGTAGTCGACTTAAACAAATTCTTACCAAGCAATCTCTTTACCATCATAAGAAAAAAATTTCCCTGAGTTGCTCAAGTTTAAATTCATAATCACTTTACGCAAACCTAGTACACTGGTTTGCGTATCAATTAAGGCGTTACTTCCGCCCATGTCTGTTAACACCCAGCCTGGATGTAAAGTCACCACAGCAATGCCTGCGGGTTGAAGGTCGATTGACAGGCTTTTCATTACCATGTTTACCGTAGTTTTGGTACTTCGGTAAATGTAACTGCCGCCGCTGGTATTGTCGCTTATGCTGCCCATTTTGCTAGATAATGTGGCAATTTTTTTAAGTGCGCTATTTGCAATATGGGTAGTAAACGCTGTCGCCATTTTTAGCGGAGCAATGCTATTAACTTTCAGTGCCTCTATCCAATCGTTCGTATCTGCATTTCCTAAGCTACTTTCAGGGTAAATGCCCGCGTTATTGATTAGCACATCAATCTTCTCATCTTTCAGTTGTAAGGCCAGCGCATCAATTTCCGCAAAATTCGCCACATCTAAACTCAATATTCGAATGTTAGTATGCATTTTCGTTATTGCTTGTAAGGCGCTTGCATGTTGAGTGTCACGGCAGCATGCCAGTACGTTCCAGCCATCTTGGGCATATTGCTTTGCGAGTTCCAAACCAATGCCACGGTTGGCGCCTGTAATTAATACTTGGTAAGTTATGTCCATAAAAAATCCTTACGTGAACTTGTGGCAAATTAGCTGCTTATAAAACGGCATTATGGAGCAAATGCACAATTTTAAAAATGTGCTTATTAAAAATAATAAACCACACCTAGAAGGTGTGGTTTTTGCTTAATAGCCGCCAGTTTCAATCTGTTGCATCAAAAGTTTATTGCTGATTTGACATGCAAATTTCCTGTCGATATTACTCAGAGAGACATACATGAGTATTCTCTTCTAATTGACTACCAATTATTATTTAAGTAGACCAGTCATTATGATTCAAACTGACCAAAGATTCACTTTTAAGTACACTGTTCATAATGGTCAAAAATTAGATTTCCTTATTGCAGACTTTCATGATCGACACTTACGACCCATATACGGAAGTTCACCAATTTTTAACAGGTGGCAGAAAAATCCTGTGAGTTCAACCGGTCAATGCAACACGTTATTCTTATAAAAAAAGGATGAGGTGTTGAAAATGAAACAAAGACCAAGAATTTATTACTCAGAAGAACAAAAATCCATCATGTGGGATCGATGGAAAAAAGGAGACTC
>JAUYAL010000046.1 GCA_030693535.1 Methylotenera sp. | reverse complement strand
ACAAGAGTAACCAGTTATGCTTGGCGGCCATAGCGGTTTGGACCCACCCCTTCCCATCTCGAACAGGGCCGTGAAACGAACCAGCGCCAATGATAGTATGCTTTTTGCATGCGAAAGTAGGTCACTGCCAAGCTATTTATTCCAAAAACCTCATTACATATGTAATGGGGTTTTTTTATGTCTGTTAGGTGTCGACATTCTTCTGATAGGCTACTGAGAATGTACGTAAGCACCTACGCAGTATCATCTAGCCATCTTCCTTAAATCTTAAAAGAATAGGTGTCCGCATAATTTGGCGTGTACGATATTGTCATGGAATGTTCGCTGCAGTTCCCGCTGTTACTGCCCCATCTACTTTAACGGATATGCAAAATTCACAGTTACAGTAAATCGTCAGTTATCTGAAGTTAAAAAAGGACGAAGCTGTATCGGCTAAAAGTGTAAACGTGTAGCGCTGATGTAAGTGCTAGCTCGCGGAAGCGTTCTTGATTCAGTTCTGCCTGAATCAGCTCTGTGTGATAAACGCATTCAAGCTCTACTTTATCAAACTTGACATATCAAACCTTTTTAAATAAATTTTTAAAAAATAAACTTAGAAAATTAAACCATGAAAAACTAAACTTGTGCCAAAGCTTGATCTAAATCTTCAATAATATCAGTTACGTTTTCAATGCCCACAGAAATTCGCACCATGTCTTCACTCACTCCTGCCTTAACTAGTTCTTCAGCATTGAGTTGGCGATGCGTAGTGGTGGCTGGGTGACAAGCTAAACTTTTTGCATCACCAATATTGACTAAGCGCGTAATGAGTTTAAGAGCATCAATAAAACGTGTGCCACCTTGCAAGCCATGAGCTACGCCAAACGTTAAAATACCCGAAGCTTTGCCGCTTAAATATTTGTGTACTAACGCGTGTTCTGGGTGATCGCTTAAGCCTGCGTATTTCACCCACTTTACTTTAGAATGTTGTTTTAAATATTCCGCGACACGAAGGGCATTGTCACTATGGCGTTCAATACGCAAGGCTAATGTTTCTAAACCCTGCAAAATCAAAAATGTATTAAATGGGCTGAGCGCCGCACCTGTATTACGCAGTGGCACTACGCGTGCTCGCGCAATATAAGCTACTGGGCCAAGGGCTTCAACATAATTTACGCCGTGATAGCTTGGGTCTGGCGTGTTGAGTACCGGAAAGCGTGCTTTATGATCGCCCCATGGGAATTTACCGCTATCAATAATAATACCGCCAATAGAATTGCCATGCCCACCAATATATTTGGTGAGGGAATGGACTACAATATCTGCGCCATGTTCAAACGGGCGATGCAAAATTGGTGTGGCAACGGTATTATCGACAACGACAGGTACGCCATGCGCATGGGCTATTTTGCTAATTGCGGCAATATCCACAATATTACCTAAAGGATTACCAATTGACTCGGCAAATACCAACTTTGTTTTGCTATCAATAAGTCTTTCTAAAGAAGCAGGGTCGCGATAATCAAAAAAACGCACTTCAATACCCTGCTTAGGCAACGTATGTGCAAATAAATTGTAAGTGCCACCATAAAGCGTAGAAACCGACACGATATTATCGCCCGCCTCGGCAATGGTTTGGATGGCATAAGTAATCGCCGCCATGCCAGAGGCCACCGCCAACGCACCAATACCGCCTTCTAGTGCCGCTAACCTTTGTTCTAATACCGCCGTGGTCGGGTTCATGATGCGCGTATAAATATTGCCTTGCACTTTTAGGTCAAATAAATCTGCGCCATGTTGTGTGCTGTCAAACGCATAAGAAGTAGTTTGATAAATCGGCACAGCCACCGCTTTAGTGGTTGGCTCTGGGCTGTAGCCTGCGTGTATGGCAAGAGTTTCTAGTTTCATGGCGTTATCCTTAAAATTGTGAAGATTAAAATCACTGCTAATGCTATACCGATAAATTAGCTGATACCGATATTCAAATTTTCTATAGTAAATAAAAATTGAGGGAATAAACTGACTCCCATTTTTGCTTAGATACTGGCTGCACAATCTGTCTATTGTTAGCATTAATTTGTGATGCCAGAATGAACAAGATGGCGATTAAAGCTACGATGCTTACGATAGTATTTTTCATCATATTACTCCAAACTTTATTGAATAATGTCTTACGACAGCCATTCAACGAAAACAGTAAGCCGTTTAATTGCTCGATGCAAATGTGAGTAGTGGACTGGCTAGAACCACAGCCGCTAGTAATTTTTTTAAATGAAATTCTTTAACCATCTTAATACTTCCTTTGTAATAAATATTCAAAACTTACAGAATTAAAACGCAGTGATTGAAATTTCTGTGTAGAAAAAATTAGAGTGGTCGCGGCGGTTTGGGTCTGCTTGGTTTGTTCCTCCTGTTGGTGCCCCAGCCCTAGCCGTAGTCTCCTTGGTAAAGTCACCCGCCCAAAAATGCGCGTAACCTAAGTTCATGCCAATGTACTTGTTGATTGGAAAGCGAACACGCACATCAACTTCTTCACCCACATCTTTCCCACTAAGACCTCTGTTGTCACGCAAACTAGCGTTATTCCAACGATCGCGAGCGCTATCTAAATAATACCAACTGTAGCCCGCATCGACTTTTAGTCCTTCAAGCCAAGACACTTGAGGTTCGAACTCCACACGTACCTTAGGCGCTTGTAAATTTTCCATCTGGAAATAATCATTATTTGACCAAGGCCGTGCAAATCCAAATAGGCGTTCAAAACGTTCATTTTTACCATCAGTCGCATTTTTGTCGCCGCTAGCTACACCATAGAATGCACTAAATCTTGGTTTCCATGGATGCTTGATGCTATAGCCAATCTCAGCGTTGTAAGCATAAGCGTCATGGTCAAGCTCGGCAATAAATCTACCTGCATTATTGAGGCGGTCTTGATTACCCCATTGCTTTGCATAGCTCGCGTCATAGTCAAAACCGCTTTTGCCAAGTACACCATAAGCACGCAAACCTGCGGTGTGAATTTCTCGGTCAATCTTTTGGTTTGCTGCGATTGGGCTACCATTTTGAGTGTATTTAACTTCGCCACCATCCTGCTTTAATAAATAATAGTATGGTTGTAACGTCACCACTTCCGACCAACGGCGCCAGTCTCCAATCACACCATAAAAATTTTGAGAGTGATCAACTTCGTCTAGCTTTTCTGTAAAACGCTGGACAGGCTTTAATGCTAGTAAGTCCAATTGCCAATCATTTTTTTGCTGGCCGATAACGGTGCGAATGCCCTGAAAGTTATTGGTGGTATTACGCCATTCATTGCGAGCAAGCAAGCGACGGTCAGTGTATTCGAAGGCATGACGGCCTGCACGGACGCTGATTGGACGGTCGTTACCTAAATCATCTTTACCAAGTGGTGTTTGTTTAAAATAAAGTTCTGCGTATGCTTGAATAGGCTCTACGTAGTTCACATCCCGAGTATCGAATTCACGAGTAAATTGACTGTGGTTTCGTCTTGCGTCCTCAACTTCTAGAGTAAAGCGTAGTGGATCTAAAATATTTTTAATGGCAACAAAGCCACGTGTTCTTAATAAAATCGGTTCATCAATCGTATCGCGACCACGTCTAAAATCGTTGTCACGTGTTTCATATCGAAGACGATAATCCAGGCCAATGTCTAGCCAATCAACGTCTTCAAAAGCATCAAAATCTTTTAACCATGTTTTGTTTAACTGTCTAACATAGCGAGGTGGCTCTGTTTCTCGTCCTGTACCGTAGCTTTTTCGTTCGACGTAGAAGCCATTAGCAGCGCGGACTGCTACTTTTTCTTCTAAGACGATTTCGTCCAAGCGAGCTTTAATTTTAGCAGCCTGATCCTGATCATCCTGATTAGCTGGTACGACCTCATAAGCGTCAACTACTTGAATTGGCAGGCTATTCTTATCTTCAACGAAAACTGTACCATTGTTAAGGTAAGCCTCGTTAGCAAGCAGCGAGTTGCTACTGGCTATGAATCCGGCAGCAATAAGCGTATTAATAATTGTTTCATATTTCATGAAGATTCCTTTTATTCTTTCATAGATGGCCTCTATGCTGGTGGTCCAGTTTAAGTCTCGTTAATTATTTTATTTGGTCGCTTTACTGTTAATGATGTTCAGTAAAGAAGATGTATTTTTTTTGCCTGAGCCTTATTTACTTGGAATGAATCTTTGCTTTTCCCTTTTTTCAATTTGCGTTACACGGTCATCATGAACAAGGACCTCAATAGAGCCGAAACCACTGTCATTCTTCAGGTCTTCTACTGCACGTAAAATCTCTGCATTCACATTATTTATAGTTTGGCTGTTTGACATATGTCTTGTAAGTGATAAATAAGTAAGAAGGTACGCACTATAAAGAAGTTATTAAATAATTAAAAATAATTATTTTTTATAAATTTATAACTAAAAAGAATAACAAATGTAATTTATGCTAAAAACATAAAAATTAAGCAATATTCGTTCTAGTATTTCCAATTCATTGAATTAATTGGTATAATGCGACTGAATTTTTCGGTGGGCTATATGCCCATTTTTTGTTTCTGCAACTTATGTGAGTTGATTTGGTTGCGGTGATATTTAAGGGTTAAATAAATCATGCAAGATCTGCATAGTTTGATAGACACATCAGTAACGCATTTGGGCTACGAATTGGTAGATTTAGAGATATCTAACCGAGGTAAATTGTTACGTGTATTTATCGATAAGCTTAACCCATTAGGAGTTAAAGATAGTGTCAATATTGATGATTGCAGTTTGGTGAGTAACCAACTAGGGAATTTATTGGCAGTTGAAAATGATATTGATTACGATCGTTTAGAGGTTTCGTCTCCAGGTATGGATCGCGTGTTGAAAAATGAAGCTAGTTTTATTCGTTTTATTGGTGAACGCGCTACAGTTAAATTACGTGTACCCATAATTGAGTTGCAGATAAGTGCAAAAAATAACAAAGAAGAAAAAATAACAAAGAAGAATTTTTTAGGTGTGATTCGAGGGGTAGAGTCTGGCGAATTGCTTCTTGAATGTGAAGGTGTAATGCATAAGTTAGCATTAGATAATATTGATAAATCTCGTTTGAGCCCTATATTTTAGTATGTAATTTCGTAAGGATAAGTAGATTTATCGGTGGTTTTAACGATAAAAATTTAATTAAATAATGCAGATAATCTGTAAATTGATAGCCGGAGAGCAACATGAGTCGTGAAATTTTATTATTGGTAGATGCGTTAGCACATGAAAAAAACGTAACAAAAGAGGTGATTTTTATTGCCCTTGAACTTGCTTTAGCATCCGCCACCAAGAAAAAACATCATGATGATGCCGATGTTCGCGTGGCCATTAACCGAGATACCGGCGAGTATGAAACCTTTAGGCGCTGGCAATATGTCGAATATGATTTGCTTGAAAACTCCAACTATCAAATTGATGAGGAAAGCGAGCATGCTAAAGGCTTAAGCATAGGTGAATATTATGAAGAGCCATTAGAAAGTATTGAATTTGGGCGCATAGGCGCACAAGCCGCCAAGCAAGTAATATTGCAAAAAGTGCGTGAAGCTGAGCGCGAACAAATTCTAGAAGACTTTTTAGCGCGTGATGAAAAATTAGTGACTGGCGTGATTAAGCGTATGGAAAAAGGTAATGCGATTATTGAAGTTGGTCGTATTGAGTCATTATTGCCACGTGAGCAAATGATTCCTAAAGAAAACTTACGAGTGGGCGATCGTGTCCGTGCCTTTCTTTCACGTATTGAGCGCGGTGGACGTGGTCCCCAATTAATATTATCAAGAATTACACCAGATTTTTTGGTGCGTTTATTTGAGTTGGAAGTGCCGGAAATCGAAGAGGGTTTATTAGAAATACGCGCAGCAGCACGTGATCCAGGCTTGCGCTCCAAAATTGCAGTTAAATCTAACGATCAGCGTATAGATCCTGTGGGAACTTGTGTAGGTATGCGAGGTTCACGCGTGCAAGCAGTGACGGGAGAGTTGTCTGGTGAGCGTGTGGATATTGTGCTATGGAGTATGGAGCCTGCACAATTTGTGATTAACGCAATGTCTCCGGCCGAAGTGACTAGTATTGTTGTGGACGAAGATACACATAGCATGGATGTGGTGGTGGATGAAGAGCAGTTAGCACTTGCTATTGGTCGAAATGGTCAAAATGTACGTTTGGCTTCGGAATTGACTGGTTGGACATTGAACATTTTAACAATAGATCAGGCTGCTCAGAAAAACCAAGATGAATTTTCTGGTGTGAGTCAGTTATTTATGGACAAGCTGGATGTAGATGCGGAAGTTGCAGAGATTCTAGTGCAAGAAGGATTTAGTACGCTAGAGGAAATAGCTTATGTTCCATTAGCTGAGATGAACGAAATAGATGCATTTGATGAAGATACTATTGAAGAGTTGCGTAAGCGTGCGCGTGCTGCGTTGTTAACGGAGGCGATTGCCAAAGAAGAAAAAGTGGATGAAGCTGCGGAAGATTTACTCACGATGGAAGGTATGGACAACGAAACAGCACATCTATTAGCTACAAAAGGCGTGCCCACAATGGATGATTTAGCTGAATTGGCAGTAGATGAATTGGTTGAGCTTACGCAGATGGATGCAGAGCGTGCTAAATCACTCATTATGACTGCGCGTGCACCTTGGTTTAAATAGGATGCAGTGTTAGCTCATTAACAACTGTAATAAACGCAATGCAGAAAGAGCATTAGGCTGTAACGCTAGGCAATAAAGCTTAGAAATAGAAAGAACACTGGAGCAAGAAGATGGCACAAACAACCGTAGAACAATTTGCTGGCGAATTAAAGTTGCCAACGTTATTGTTATTAGAGCAGCTAAAAAGTGCTGGGGTAAATAAATCAGCCGCTGATGATCAATTAAGCGAGGCTGATAAAACCGCATTGCTGGATCACTTGCGCAAAGAGCACGGTACGCTTGCGCCTAAAAATAAAATTACGCTGACACGCAAGTCTAGCTCAGAGATTAAGAAGACAGACAACACAGGGAAGGCGCGAACAATTCAAGTTGAAGTGCGTAAAAAGCGAGTGATTGAGCAGCGTGATGAATCAGATTTGGGTGCAGAATCAGATGTCGCTCCATTGGAAGAAGAAATAGAAGTTAAGTCTGAGGCTGTGATTGAAGTTGAGCCAACTATTGAAGAGCTAGTAACTGCTGAGGTTGTTGAGCCAGAAATTGCAGTTGAAACTATTGTTGAAGTTATCCATGCTGAAAAAGAAGCTGTAGTTGAGCCGGTTGCTGTAAAAACTATTAGCAGAAAAGATTTATTGGGCGCAGATGAAATAGCATTGCGCGAGCAAGAAGCCAAACGACATTCAGCATTGGCGGCTATGCAAGCCGAAGATAGACGCAAAAAGCAAGAAATAGCACAGCGCCGTTTAGATGAAGAGAGTAAAAAAGCCGCAGATGCAGAAGCTGCAAAAGCAAAAGCTGCAAAACTTTCTGAAGGCACGTTGCATAAGCCGGCAGCGAAGGAAGGTGCAGTAAAGCCAGCGGCCGCAGCTAAAGAAGCTAAAAAGGGTAAAGGCAATAATAAAGAGTGGACTGACGCAGAAAATAAAAAACGTGGCTTAAAAACTCGTGGTGATACCACGGCTGGCAAACCAGGCTGGCGTGCGCCAAAAGGTGGTAAGCATAAACATCAAGATGATGATGCGCAACATGGCTTTACTGCGCCAACAGAGGCGATTACTTATGAAGTGCTAGTGCCAGAAACCATTACTGTTGGTGAGCTTGCGCACAAAATGGCGGTGAAATCAGGAGAAGTCATTAAAGTGCTGATGGGCATGGGTATGATGGTGACGATTAATCAAGTGCTAGACCAAGAAACTGCGATTATTCTTGTTGAAGAAATGGGTCACAAGGCATCAGCCGCGGCCCCAAATGATCCAGACGTGTTTGTTGAAGAAGCTGAACACGCAGCTGCAGTGATGCAAACACGGCCGCCTGTTGTTACTGTAATGGGACACGTTGACCATGGAAAAACTTCGCTACTTGATTATATTCGACGTAGCCGGGTTGCTTCAGGCGAAGCGGGGGGCATTACACAACACATTGGCGCATATCACGTAGAAACTCCGCGTGGCATGGTAACTTTCTTAGATACACCAGGCCATGAGGCCTTCACCGCGATGCGCGCACGTGGTGCAAAAGCAACAGACGTAGTGATTTTAGTGGTTTCTGCGGACGATGGTGTCATGCCGCAAACCATTGAAGCGATTCACCATGCTAAAGCAGCTGGCGTGCCATTGGTTGTTGCAATCAATAAGATTGATAAACCAGGTGCCGAGCCAGAACGCGTGAAAATGGAACTAGTGGCGCAAGAAGTTGTGCCAGAAGAATTCGGTGGTGAAGTGATGTTTCGTGAAGTTTCAGCAAAAACAGGTCAAGGTATTGATGAGTTGCTAGAGGCCGTACTTCTACAAGCAGAAGTGTTGGAGTTACAAGCGCCTAAAAATACGCCAGCTAAAGGCTTAGTGATTGAAGGCCGATTAGATAAAGGTCGCGGTTCGGTGGCTACTATTTTAGTAACATCGGGCACGTTAAGGCGTGGAGATATGATTTTGGCTGGCACTACATTTGGTAAGGTGCGCGCCATGCTAGATGAATCTGGTAAAGATATTCAAGAAGCTGGCCCATCAATGCCAGTAGAAATCCAAGGTTTATCTGATGTACCAAGCGCTGGCGAAGAAATGATTGTTTTGAACGATGAGCGTAAAGCCCGTGAAATAGCTAATTTCCGACAAGGTAAATTTCGCGATGTAAAATTGGCTAAGCAGCAAGCTGCTAAACTAGAAAATATGTTCGATCAAATGGGTGAAGGCGTAGCGCAAACGTTAGGCTTAATTATCAAATCTGACGTGCAAGGTTCCTATGAAGCGCTTGCTACAAGCTTGCAAAAACTTTCCACAAGTGAAGTTAAGGTCAATATCATCCACACAGGTGTTGGTGCAATTAGTGAGTCAGATGTGAATCTGGCGTCTGCATCTAAGGGTGTGTTAATTGGTTTTAATGTTCGTGCAGATTCAGGTGCGCGTAAGTTGATTGAAACCCTCGGCGTAGATGTGCGCTATTACAATATTATCTACGAAGCAGTGGACGAAATTAAGGCCGCGCTAGGTGGCATGCTAGCGCCAGAGCAAAAAGAAAGTATGATTGGTACAGTCGAAATTCGTGAAGTATTCCGTATTTCTAAAGTTGGCGCAATTGCTGGTTGCTATGTGCAAGACGGTATGATTAAACGTAACTCAAGAGTACGCGTGTTACGTGCCAATGTGATAATTCATACAGGTGAATTAGACTCACTCAAACGCTTTAAAGATGATGTAAAAGAAGTGAAAAACAACTTTGAATGTGGACTGTCGCTTAAAGGCTATAACGACATTGAAGTGGGTGATATTTTAGAAGTGTATGAGATTGTAGAAGTGGCAAGAACGCTCTAATGGCTAAAGAGTTTTCAAGAAGTCATCGTGTAGCCGAGCAAATGCAGCGGGAGTTGGCAGATTTACTGCAGTTTGAAGTGAAAGACCCTCGCGTAGGCATGGTGACGATTACAGCCGTAGAAGTTACTGGTGACATGGCGCATGCTAAAATTTTTTACAGTGCGGCAAAAGCCAGTGAAAGCTTGCAGCAAGGTTTAGAAAAATCAGCAGGTTTTTTGCGAACACAATTAGCTAAACGGATGTTGTTGCGTACTGTGCCGCAGCTGCATTTTGTATATGATGCATCAATTGATTACGGCATGAAAATGGGTCAATTAATTGACGAGGCATTAGCTTCAAACCCAGAAAAACCAATAAAGAAATAAGTACTAAACCTTGCAATTTAAGCGTACTAAAAAAAATATAAACGGTGTATTGCTGTTGGATAAACCGCTCGGCTACTCATCTAACCAGGCGTTACAAAAAGCCAAATGGTTATTACAGGCGTCGAAAGCTGGCCACACAGGGACGCTAGATCCCCTTGCGACAGGCTTGCTACCGTTGTGCTTTGGCGAAGCCACCAAGTTTGCACACTACCTGACTGATGCTGATAAAATATATTTTGCCACCATTAAACTCGGAGTGATTACCAATACTGGAGATGCTGAAGGTGAAGTTCTAAGCACAAAGCCCGTCAATGTGAGTCAAGCGCAATTTGAACAAGCCTGCGCTCAGTTTGTGGGTGAAATCAGCCAAATTCCACCTATGTATTCTGCCCTAAAGCATGAAGGCAAAGCTCTTTACGAATACGCAAGAGCTGGAATCGAAATTGAACGAAAATCACGCATTATTACCGTATACAATATTGCGCAAAATACTTTTGAGCATGATGTTGTCAGTATCACTGTTACTTGTAGTAAAGGCACCTACATCCGTACGCTGGCTGAAGATATTGGCAATATTCTTGGCTGTGGTGCGCACTTAATTGGTTTACGTAGAATTGCCACAGCCAATTATGAAATCATGCAGGCAATTACTTTAGAGCAATTTGAAGCTTTGTCGCCAGTACAACGCGAACTGCTATTATTGCCTGCAGATAGTGCAGTAAAGCACTTGCCTGCAATGACGCTGGATGCAGATAGCGCGTTTTATTTGCAGCAAGGTCAGGCGATTTGGTGTAGCGGTGTTATCCCGCAAGGCCTTATAAGGCTGTATAGTGAGCAGAGAGAATTTTTAGGTTTAGGTGAGCAACAAAATGACGGTAAAATCGCACCTAAGCGATTAATTGTCAGTAAAGACTAATAGATAAAACTCTTGATAAATCATTACTTTACATCTATAATGCGCGACTCATGCAAATGAATGTATTAGCGGTTATTAAGTTGACTGCTTTTACATTGACGCAAAACATCTCAATATTAGGATTAAGTTATGGCAACTACTGCAGCAGAACGCGCAAAAATCGTTAGTGATTATCAACAGGCTAAAAATGATACGGGCAGTCCAGAGGTGCAAGTTGCGCTTTTAACTAGCCGTATTACTTACTTAACTGAGCATTTTAAGTCTAACAAGAAAGATCATCATTCACGTCGTGGCTTATTGGCAATGGTAAGTCAGCGCCGTAAATTGTTAGATTACCTTAAACGTGAAAGCGTTGAGCGTTATCAGTCATTGATTGGACGCTTAGGTATACGTAAGTAATTGCGTTCAAGTTATTATTCGCAAAACAGTTCGTTTGGTTACGTTTTGTTTTGTGTGTAAAACAATAAGCCGATAGTGCTGCAGAAGTGGCATTTCGGCTTTTTTGTTGTTTACGATTTGTTTCAACTAAATTTTATATAAAGAGTTGAGATAAATCATTATTGTGAGTGCGTTATTGGGTTGTGAATAGCGCACATTAAAAATGTGAAAAGGAATAATAATGTTTAATAAAGTAACTAAAAGTATTCAATACGGTGCGCATACGCTCACTCTTGAAACAGGTGAAATCTCACGTCAGGCCGATGCGGCGGTGATGGTGAGCTACGGTGATACAGTGGTATTGGTAGCCGTTACGAGTAAATCAGAAGTAAAATCAGGCCAAGATTTTTTCCCATTAACAGTAGATTACATGGAAAAAACTTATGCTGCAGGCAAAATCCCAGGTGGCTTTTTCAAACGTGAAGGCCGTCCTTCAGAAAAAGAAACGCTTACAAGCCGCTTAATTGACCGTCCATTACGCCCATTATTTCCGGAAGCTTTTTACAATGAGGTTCAGGTCGTGGCAACTGTGTTGTCATCAGACCCTGAAATCGATGCAGATATTCCAGCAATTATCGGTGCTTCTGCGGCCATGTCGTTATCAGGCATTCCATTCTTCGGCCCATTAGGTGCTGCACGTGTTGGTTATATCAATGACGAGTATGTATTAAACCCAACCAAAGCGCAGTTAATAGAAACGGAGTTGGATTTGGTGGTTGCGGCTACTGAAACTGCCGTGATGATGGTTGAATCTGAAGCTAAAGAGCTATCAGAAGAAGTGATGTTAGGCGCCGTAGTGTTCGGTCATGAGCAAATGCAAGCTGTGATTAAAATGATTGCTGAATTAGCCGCTGAGGCAGGTAAAGATGCATGGGATTGGGCTGCTCCAGAGCCAGATGTCGCATTGATTGAGAAAGTAGCTGGCTTAGCAGCTGCAGACATTAATGCAGCATTCCAAATCAAAGCTAAAGGCGCACGTTCTGCTAAGTTGTCAGAAATTACTAGCCGCGTATTGGGCGAGTTAGTTACTGAAGAAACTTCAACAGCTGAAGCTAATAAAATTAAAGGTGAGTTGTTTAATTTAGAAGCTAAAACAGTGCGTAGCCAAATTTTAAATGGCGAGCCACGTATTGATGGTCGCGATACACGCACAGTGCGTCCAATTAGCATACGTACAGGCGTATTGCCACGTACACATGGCTCCGCATTGTTCACACGTGGTGAAACGCAAGCTTTGGTGGTTGCAACACTTGGTACAGGTCGTGATGAGCAAGTGATAGATGCATTACAGGGCGAGTTTAAAGACCGCTTTATGCTGCATTACAATATGCCTCCGTACGCAACGGGTGAAACAGGTCGTGTAGGTACACCTAAGCGTCGCGAAATCGGTCATGGTCGTTTAGCAAAACGTTCGTTAGTAGCGGCCTTGCCAGATCAAGCTGATTTTGATTACACAATGCGCGTGGTGTCTGAAATTACTGAATCTAACGGTTCAAGCTCAATGGCTTCTGTATGTGGCGGTTGTTTAGCATTGATGGATGCAGGCGTGCCGATGAAGTCGCTCGTGGCAGGTATCGCAATGGGCTTGATTAAAGAAGGCAACCGCGTTGCCGTGTTGACAGATATTTTAGGTGATGAAGATCACTTAGGTGATATGGACTTTAAAGTAGCAGGTACAGAAGACGGTATCACTGCCTTACAAATGGACATTAAAATTACAGGCATCACATCACAAATTATGCAAGTGGCTTTAGCGCAAGCTAAAGAAGGTCGTGCACATATTCTAGGTATCATGAAAACGGCAATGAGCAGTGCAAATACTGAAATGTCAGCCTTTGCACCACGCATCATCACTATGAAAATCAACCCAGAAAAAATTCGTGATGTAATTGGTAAAGGTGGCGCTGTGATACGTGCGCTCACTGAAGAAACAGGCACTAGTATAGATATTACCGAAGATGGCACGGTAAAAATTGCCTGCACGAGTTCAGAGCAAGGCGCTGAAGCACAACGTCGTATTGCTGAGATAACTGCTGAAGTTGAAATCGGAAATGTGTATGAGGGAACTGTACTTAAATTGCTTGATTTTGGTGCGATCGTGTCACTAATTCCTGGTAAAGATGGCTTATTGCACATTTCACAAATTGCACATCAACGCGTAAATGCTGTGAGTGACTTCTTAAAAGAAGGCGATATTGTCAAAGTTAAAGTGGTTGAAGCTGATGAAAAAGGTCGAGTGCGTTTAAGTATGAAGGCTTTAATTGATGCACCTACAGCAGAAGCTAAATCTGAAGCTGACGAGTAAGTTAGTTAATGCTTAACAAAAAGCCCGCATGTCGCGGGCTTTTTGTTGTGTAGAGAATATGTATATATTTAAATGGCAGTTTAACTAACCATTATTTAGCTACTTGTTTTTCACGCATTTCATCTAACGTTTTACAATCAATGCAAAGCGTTGCTGTTGGGCGGGCTTCTAGGCGTTTTAGACCGATTTCTATGCCGCATCCTTGGCAGTAACCGTAATCACCTTCGTCAATATCGCGTAAAGTTTCATTGATTTTTTTAATCAATTTACGTTCACGGTCGCGGTTGCGTAACTCTAAAGTCATATCAGACTCTTGGCTTGCACGGTCATTAGGGTCGGCAAACATAGTCACTTCATCTTGCATGGTGTGTATTGTGTTGTCTAGGTCGTGACTGAGTTCATCTTTCCAGTTATTCAAAATCTTACGAAAATGATTAAGTTGCGGTTTACTCATGTACTGCTCATCAGGCTTAGGCTGATAAGGGATAAATTGTTTAGTAATAACTTCTGCCATGGTGTTCCTCAGAGACTAAAAAGAGTAACTTATAAAAAATATGCGCGAGAGTGTACACTTAATAAAGCTTTGATGCAAAGTGTGTGTAATTACTTGAATTTCATCGAAGATTAAGCTTGTCAAGCTTCTTGAAGCTCTAATGCTAATAATGTATTTTCCATCAAAGTAGCTACGGTCATTGGCCCTACGCCTCCAGGGACGGGTGTGATGTAACTAGCGCGCTGTTTAGCGACTTTAAAGTCTACATCCCCAGTAATGCTGCCGTCAGCCAGTCGATTGATACCAATATCAATAACAATGGCGTCAGGTTTAATCCAAGCGCCCTGAATTAACCCTGGCTTACCCGCTGCAGCAACAACTAAATCAGCTTGCATAATCATTTTGCCTAAATCTTTAGTGTGACGATGGCAACTAGTCACGGTGCATCCTGCTAACAACAGCTCAAGCGCCATAGGGCGGCCTACATGGTTGGAAACGCCGACTACGACAGCGTCTAAGCCCATTAACGATATGTTAGAAGCGGCTAGCATTTTAATGACGCCAAATGGAGTGCAAGAGCGTAATGTCGGCTGGCGTACAGCTAGTCGGCCGATATTGTAAGGGTGAAAACCATCCACATCTTTATGAGGGCTGATGTGTTCAATGATATTTTCGTCTTTAATCTGAGGTGGCAATGGTGACTGCACGAGTATGCCATCAATATTATGATCCTCATTTAATTGCTTAATTAAAATGAGCAACTCTGCTTCTGTTGTTGATGTAGGTAAATCGTAGGCGATTGAGCGAATACCGACTTTCTCGCAAGCTAAACGCTTGTTGCGCACGTAAATCGCTGAGGCAGGATCAGCGCCTACCAAAATAACAGCTAGACAAGGTGCGCGTTTATTCGCTTGCAAACGAACATTTATGCGAGATTGAATTGAGTTAAGAAGGGTTGCGGCAATCGCTTTACCATCAATTATTTGGGCTGTCATCAGATTGTGGACACTTAATATTTATGAATTTGTGAAAAATAAAGTAACATTTTAACATATTAGAATTGACCTGCAGTCCAGTTTCCAGTATATTTCTGCCCTTCGGCGTGTAGCGTAGCCTGGTAGCGCGCCTGCTTTGGGAGCAGGATGTCGGGAGTTCGAATCTCTCCACGCCGACCAGATTTATAAGTAGCTAAGTTTTTTAATAAATACAACTACTTAAATGAAAGTCAGCCCGAAAAGTTCTATATATCGCATAAAATTGCTTTTTATATTACTCTTGTAACCATAATCTGCCCGTAGCTCAACCGGATAGAGCACCAGCCTTCTAAGCTGGGGGTTACAGGTTCGATTCCTGTCGGGCAGACCAGTTTTTCGCCCTGAAAAGGCTTTAAAGTCTCTATGGTGGCTGTAGCTCAGTTGGTAGAGTCCAGGATTGTGATTCCTGTTGTCGTGGGTTCGAGCCCCATCAGCCACCCCAAATCTCTCTTCAGATTATGCTGTTTGTCCTTCTCTTGTCCTTTTGGAGAAGTTAATGGCGACCTTTCGCAAACGTGCTAATGCATGGCAAGTAAGAATCCAACGTAGTGGTTATCCTGAGCAATCTAAGTCCTTTAAGAGTCGTTCTGAAGCAGTGGTATGGGCAAGGAAAATAGAATCAGAGCTTGATAATGGAGTTGTTCCTCAGCAATTAAATATGAACTCTAAGGTTCTTCTCAAGGACTTGCTAGAGCGTTATAAAAGTGAAGTGACTATTCACAAGAAACATCCAGCCGTTGAAGCATATCGAATCAACTTTTGGCTAAGACACTCATTAGCTAACCAGCCCATATCCAGTATAAAGAGTTCAGACATAGCCAAGTGGCGTGAAGAGCGTGTGAAGCTTGGACGCTCACCTAACACCCTAAGACTAGAGCTTGCTGTGTTATCAAACTTGTTCACTGTGGCAGCTAACGAGTGGGGATATGAGGAATTAACTAATCCAACTACAAAAGTTAAACTGCCAAAGCTCCCCTCAGGAAGGGTTAGAAGGCTAGGTATTAATGAGTTTGAATTAATTATTCAAAACAGTGGCTCTACACTTCTAAGACCTATCGCGATACTTGCCGTTGAAACAGGTATGAGACGGACTGAGATTGCATCAATTGAATGGGAGCATATCAACCTTGCTAAGAGAACCCTCTTAATACCTATCACTAAAAATGGTGAGGCTCGAGAGGTTCCTCTTTCACCTGTAGCTCTAGACCTATTAAGGACATTGAAGCAAGAAGGGCATAGTAGGGTATTTGACATAACTGCTCATGCTATCTCAATTGCTTTCGGGAGGGCGTGTAAGAGAGCTAAATTAGTGAACTTACACTTTCACGACTTAAGGCACGAAGCTATTAGTCGACTGTTTGAGCGAGGCCTTTCATTGCCAGAGGTTGCAACAATAAGCGGACACAAGACTTGGACTATGCTTAGACGTTACACGCATCTTTCAGCTGAGAGCATAGCAATGAAGTTAGTATAGTTTGATATGGGCAAGCTATCAGTCTGTAGCTATATTCTAAAAACATCTTACCTCCTATAGGAAGAGTATCAATTTTTATTAAACAATTTCGCACCCATACCTCGATGATATGCAGACCCTAGAAGCCCCCTTACTGGCCTCTGGGCTTGCGTTCATATTGCAGGGATGGCTTTGCCTCTCCAGTGTACGAAAACGACCCATTGCGTACATACCATTAATGCTTGTACGAAAGTAAGTTGTTTTATTTTCGGACACCATGTATTATACGTACATCCATTTCGGACAAGTACAGGAGAGCATCATGTCTAGGGTATTCGCATATTGTCGTGTATCGACTGCAGACCAAGTAACAGAGAATCAAGTGCTAGAGATTAAGAATGCAGGCTTTGCGTTAGAGTCTCATAGGATAGTGGAAGAAAAGATTAGTGGCTCTGTAGCTGCATATGAACGGCCTGAGTTCAAGAAGTTATCAGAGAGGCTTGAGGCTACTGATGTACTCATAGTAACCAAGCTAGACCGCCTAGGTCGTAATGCTATAGATGTTAGGTCTACAGTTGAGAAGCTAGCCAAGGCAGGCGTAAAGGTTCACTGCTTAGCACTAGGTGGTGCAGACCTCACTAGCCCTGCTGGTAAGATGACCATGCAAGTAATCTCTGCTGTAGCTGAGTTTGAACGTGACTTACTTATTGAGCGCACGCACTCTGGACTTGATAGGGCTAAGGCAGCAGGTAAGAAGTTTGGTAGGCCTAGTGCATTAACTGAGGATGCTCGTAAAGAAGTAGCAACTAAGCTTCTTAAAGGGTGTAACGTGTCGGAGTTGGCAAGAGAGTACAGAACAAGTCGACAAACGATACTTAGGGTTAGAGAAGCTAATAAATTAGTCTGATTCTAATAATCGTGTACCAGAATCATATACTGTTAAAAACATACAGAGACAACAATTAATTATATGCCAGATGATGATAAAGATAGTGTTTTAATTGAAGCCCCATTTAACTTGGAAGATGAGTTTGAAGAAGCTGCAGCCCTAGAAAAGAGTAAGCAAGAGGCCATTGCACAGGCAAAGCTAGCACGTGAGGAAATGATTGCTAGCTTACCTGACCAAAGAGTAGCCTATGCTAGTCAGCAAAGTAAATATGCGGCATCAGCAAAGCACAGAGCTGAAATTGTTAGGCTAGGCAATCTTGGAGCTAAAGAAGCCGAAGCTAAGTACAAGAAAGAGAATCCTGAGGCTAGAGATTTGGTCTTCAGAACTCAAAGCAGTGCAACTATGATACCTGAAGGTAAGGCAATAGACTTAGGCTCATTTTATAGAAAAGTCCTAGAAGTTGTTATGTGGAGAAGTGAAGATTTTGTGACTCAGAAAGCAATACTAGCTGAGGTTAATAAAGACTTTATGCATGCCCCACAAAACACAAACATTTGGACTAGACCTTTACCTAAGTGGCAACTTAAGAAGATGTCGGCTTTTATTGATGGTAACAGACCACAGTGGGGAGTGAGCTTAACAAACTGCAATACACTGTCGGAATGCAGAAAAGCTATGCTTCTAGCCAAGGAAGCTTTAAGTCCTAATAAGGTGGCTAAGGTTACCATAACAATAACACCTAAACGTGTGCTTGTAGACGATGTAGCTTACCCTATAAGTAAAGTTAAAACAGGTAAGAATGAATACCCTAGCATACGAGTTGGTAGTGGGAGTAATAGAAAATGGGTAAGGGTTGATGCCCTCTCACTTTTATTGGGTATACCAACATAGTAGTCAAGCATATCAGTAATTATTAAGAAGCTTGCCCACAAGCTACGCCAATATATGTCTTATTTCGTAGTCAGGGAATGCAGCGAGCTACAGTTAGTAACACACGGTATTTTTCTAATCATCTGATATAGTTAGTATCTATGGATACTATACTTACTAACGCGGTCTCTTCTATTCAAGTAGGAGTGGAAGACTACCTCTCAACAGACCCTCGTAGGGCTCTCTCTGCTGTCCGCAACTTGTCTGCTGGAATACTGCTTATATTTAAGGAGCGCCTCAGAGAACTATCGCCCGTTGATTCAAACGAAGTTTTCATCAAGCAGAACATTAAACCTGTTATAGACCCTAGTGGAAAAGTTACTTTCCAAGGTTCAGGCAAGAAAACTGTTGATGTATTTGAAATAAAAGGTCACTTCAATTCACTAGGTGTTTCAGCTGACTGGCTGAAGGTAGATGAGGTTATAAAGTTACGGAACGATATTGAGCATTACTACACTACAGTTCCTAGCTCACGCCTTAGGGAGTTACTATCAGACTGCTTCATCGTAATACGTGACTTCATAACTTTAGAGCTTAAGCGTGACCCCCTTGAGTTGCTAGGTAAAGATACTTGGAACACCCTGCTTGATGTATCTACTGTATACAACAAGGAACTTGCTGAGTGTTCTAGTGGTATGGGAAAAGTTAACTGGACTTCAACTATTATCGAAGACGTATCTAAACACTTTCGATGCAAAGATTGCGACTCTTTGTTACTTATGCCCGCTAATCCAGATGACGATTTATCAGATATTATTTTTGAGTGCAAATCATGTGGTCAAGCTTCTGAATATGACGACCTTATTGAGCCTGCTACTGAAGATTGTTATTCAACCGAGGCTTATCTTTCAATGAAAGACGGAGGCGAGCCTCCAGTTCACAACTGTTATTCATGTCATAAGAACACATTCGTAACTGAAGTAAACTGCTGCATTGCCTGTCATGAGGAAATGCAATACACGGAATGTGAGTATTGCGAAACACTCTTGACACCAGAAGAGCAAGAGCTAGAGGGTTTATGCAGCTACTGTAGTTATAAGATGGGTAAGATAAAAGATGAAGAATAATAGATTGTTATGAATTAACGATTGGCAACTTACTCCAATCTCCCGTGTAGTTCGGGCTCTTGTAGCTCCTCCGCATTGCCCATACCGTAGACGTATTTAAAATCCCACACGAAAGACTTGGTGATGTAAAATATGCCTATTGCTTAGGAGAATTGAATGGCTAGTGCAGACCAAATTAAGGCACTGCTTAAGTCCCATATTAGTGGGGATGACACCCACTTTTTCTCGATTGCAATGCAAGTTGCTGCTCATGAAGCAAAGTTAGGCCATGGTAAATTAGCATTAGAGCTACGGGAGTTAGTTGATAATGCCAAAGCTAAATCTGTACGTAGTCTAGATAACAAACTAGTACATTTGAGTAAACCACGTGGAGAGCTCGCTAGTCTGCTTAATGTAAGCTATCCAAGTATCCGAAGGGTAGATATGGTTCTGGATATTACAGTTGAAGAGCAACTAAATAGAATCATTAAGGAGCAGAGACTTCTCACTAAAATACGTGAGCATGGACTATCTCCAAGAAGAAAGCTACTTTTGGTAGGGCCACCGGGCTCAGGCAAAACCATGACAGCATCTGCATTAGCTGGAGAACTTGGTTTACCTCTTTTTCTTGTTCGATTAGATGCCTTAATAACGAAGTTCATGGGAGAAACGGCATCCAAGTTAAGACAAGTATTTGACGCTATTACTGAGGTTCGAGGTGTGTATTTCTTTGACGAATTTGATGCTATTGGCTCGCAACGTGGTTTAGCGAATGATGTAGGTGAAATAAGAAGGGTACTGAATAGCTTCTTACAGATGATTGAGCATGACCACTCGAACAGCCTAATAATTGCTGCAACAAATCATCCTGAGATACTGGACTACGCTCTGTTTAGACGATTTGATGATGTCATAGAATACAGCCTTCCTAATGCAGAGCAGACAAAAGCGCTTCTTAGCCGTCGTCTGGGCAAGTTCAAATCAAGAAGGTTTAAAATGAAGCAAGTCATCTTAGAGGCTGAGTCACTTAGTTACGCTGAGATTTGTAGGGCTGTTGATGAGTCAATCAAGGAGGCAATACTGCATGATGAGGGTAATGCAGTAAATGATTGCGTTCTCATATCAATGCTACGTGAGCGCAAAAGTATTAGTGCTAAACTGAACAAAGGTAACTATAACAGCGAGCACGTACTTAATGGCTATTCAGGAAAACGATAAACGCCCGCATTTGTTACTCTCAAACACGTCTGAACCCAAGTCGTTTACTGCGCATTCCAAATCAAGGACTAAAAGGTTAGTCCTACCTGATTTACCTAGAGCTGAACACGGGCTATCACTTCGTGCTCAACTATCCGAACTTAGTCTACAAACAGCAGGCATTCGCGAAGCACAAGAGAATCTTGAGCTAGAAGGTGGTCTAGGTATTCAGATACAGTTTGTAAGCCAACCCGATGTTGAACTAGCCATTCAGAGCTTGAGTGATGAGCGCAAAGGAATTGAGTTGCTGAGCGTTGTCCGGCAAGGCAATCAATCTATAGCCAATGTCTTTGTTCCAGATGGCAAGCTTTCGCATTTTGAAGGTTACATACAAGACTACTTAGCAGAAAAGAAAAACAAAAACGACAGTCCAATCGACCACAAAAACCTCCTTAATACGATTCAAAGGATTAGGGTGGCAGAGTTAAAGGCCTTATGGACTGATGACCCAGAGCTATTGCCAGATGACCTAACGGTGAGATTTGCATGGGAAGTTTGGTTGCCTGCTCGTGGTAGGCATGGGGAGTACCGAGATTCAATAGTTCGAGATTTCAACAAGCTTGCTACAGCTTCAGGGTGTGAAGTATTTGAGGAGCGCGCTGATTTTCCAGAGCGAGTGGTCGTCTGGATGTATGGTTCGCAAGAACAATTATCTCTGTCAGTTAGAACATTGAACTGTGTAGCCGAACTCCGTAAATCAAAAGTCACAGCCGACTTTTTTGATGGAATGGCAGTCGAGGAGCAGCAAGATTGGATACCACATCTCTTGGAAAGAACAGTTTTCCCAGATGATAATGAGCATACGCCTAGAGTCTGTCTTGTCGATAGTGGAGTTAATAGAGGTCACCCCTTGCTAGAGCAACTACTTAGCACTAATGACATGCATACAGTTAATCCTGCATGGGGGGTGGAGGACGTAGCCAATCATGGCACAGGGCTTGCTGGGATTGCGCTATATGGAGATTTAACCGAAGCCCTTGATTCTGATATGCAAGTCTCGATGACTCATAGATTAGAGTCAGTAAAGCTATTAGATAATGAAGGCGGAAATGTTGGCACAGCAACCTTTCATGCTCATCTCTTCGCGGAAGCCGTTACACGCCCTGAAGTGACGGCTCCTTTTAATCCGCGTGTGTTTAACTCATCAATAACTTCAGATGATTATCGTGATAGAGGTAAGCCCTCAAGCTGGTCGGCTATGCTAGATAATTTGGCATCAGATGCAGCAAACAATGGTGACAATCCTAGATTGTTTGTTCAATCAGCAGGAAACATGCTTAATCAGAATGCTTGGATGACGCATCCACACCACCTAAGCACCAACTTAATCCATGACCCCGGTCAAGCTTGGAACGTTATAACTGTGGGGGCCTATACGAACAAAGTCCATATTACAGAGCATGATGCAGAGGGTTATGAGCCTCTCGCGCCCTATGGTGGCCTCAGCCCTATGACTAGTACATCAAGCACTTGGAATAGCTCATGGCCTATGAAGCCTGATGTGGTGTTTGAGGGTGGTAATGCGGGTAAAGATGCAATTAGTGCAGTCACTTTTAGCAGCTTAAGTTTGCTTACAACTCACAACAACCATCTTGAACGTCTCTTCACGACTACAAACGCAACTAGTGCGGCATCAGCTCAATGCTCATCTATGGCAGCAAAGCTTATGGCAAGTTACCCATCTCTCAGACCTGAGACTATTAGGGCTTTGATTGTTCATTCGGCAGAGTGGACTACAGCTATGCGAGATGAGTATCTGGGACAGAATGCAGCCCCCAATAAAACTGACTATGTCCGCTTGATAAGGCACTGTGGCTGGGGTATACCTAATTTGGACAGAGCTCTCTGGAGTGCTTCAAACTCATTGACCCTCGTAGTCGAAGACACTCTGCAACCTTACAATAAAGTTGGCAGTGACATTAAATCAAAAGATATGAACCTACACTCTATTCCATGGCCTGTTGAGGAGCTCGAGGCGCTCGGGGACATTGAAGTTGAAATGAAAGTCACACTCTCTTACTTTATTGAGCCAAACCCATCAAACAGAGGCTCGATTTCAAAGTATTACTACCCCTCACACAGATTACGCTTTGATTGTCGTCGCCCAACAGAAACGCTAGATGAATTTATTCATCGTATAAGTGCAGCTAGAGAAGAAGATGAAGGTGATGAACCTATTCAACCAGCTCATGCAACAGACGCTCAATGGCTCGTAGGGGAGACAAATAGACATAGAGGTTCACTACATCAAGACATATGGAAGGGTACTGCTGCACAACTAGCTCAAAGAGGCTACATTGTTGTATATCCCGCGCTTGGGTGGTGGAGGTCAAGGAGCAAGCTAGAAAAGTATGAATCATTGGCACGCTATAGCTTGATTGTGTCGATAAAAACGCCTCCTGTAGACACAGACTTATATGTAGCAATCCAAAATAGAATACAAGCGATTACAGCTGTCCCAGTTTAAGTCGAGTGATTAATCATGGGGAGTTGCTCAGCGCAACATGTCCATATTAGAAAATACAATCACAAATTGTTTGAAGACTACTCTTAAACTTATGATATGTGACGACCGAAGCTGGCTGGCAACGATTAACTAAGCTACAATGAAGTTTACTGCACATCGCAGTTAAGAAATTAGAGGACAGTATCTTGTCCTATTTTTGTCCTTTTGAGTAAGGACAAGCAGAATATCTACTAAGTCGAGACCTTGGCGTAGCGGTGGTTTGCTCAGTTGCAAGAGGATTGTGATTCCTGTTGTCGTGGGTTCGAGCCCCATCAGCCACCCCAGCAAATAGAAAGGCTGATTCCGTAATGGTTTCAGCCTTTTTCATTTATATCTTCAAGGGATAGAGCTGGGCACTTTTATGAAGATAGCCTACCCAACCCTTTACACTTTAGGCACTTAAAACTTTCACTTAACGTCGACTATGCGAGATGAAGCTGCCGTTTAGATTTCACCCGGCTACTTCAGCAATCAGCAAAAACGGTCATCGAAATCTTATGATTTGAGGGCAGAATCAGGACCATAACTGTCTGTCGCCAATCATGAGCAAATGACTGGTATTGAGTTCCTAAAGTAACATTTAATAGTGTTTTAAGTCGACTGTATTCAACTGCATTCTATGTAAGTAGTAATCTAATTTAAATGAAAATTTAGCAATTCTACCTAATCTTAATTAGGCTCATTAATAATCGGGATTTAAGCTGGGCTAGTATAGTGATACTTATCTGCTTAAAAAGTTAAGTTACAGCTAGATTCGTGTCAGAATAATGTGTTATTAACAGCCACTTTCCCAATGAAGCTCTACGAACGACTTGCCAACGCTATAGCTCAGTCCATTCAAGAAGGGGTGCTTTGCCGTGGAGATAAACTTCCTTCAGTGCGTCAAGCCAGTGCAAGCCACAATGTTAGTCCCTCTACAGTATTTCAAGCTTACTACCTGCTAGAGGCTAAAGGTATTATCAGTGCGCGTGAGCGTTCTGGATATTTTGTTACAGGTGGAGTAGTTAGTATACCGACTTCTCCAGAGCCAATGTTACAGGAGAGTGAATCACTTACGCAGGTAGATGTTAGCGAGCTTGTTTTCGAGGTACTTGAATCGATACGTGCAAAAAATGTTGTGCCTTTAGGCTCAGCATTTCCAAGTCCTTTATTATTTCCTTTAGCAAATCTGGCGCGCACGATGGCTGCCAGTGTAAAAACTATGGATCCTTGGGCGAGTGTAGATAATCTAAGTCCTGGTGATCCAAATCTTCGTCGCCAGATAGCGCTACGTTACATGATAGATGGCTTACATATTGCCACGGATGAAATTATTGTGACAAATGGTGCGCTTGAAGCGCTGAACCTTTGCTTAATGGCTGTTACGCGACCTGGTGATACAGTGCTGATTGAGTCGCCAACTTTCTACGCGGTGCTACAATCAATTGAGCGTATCGGCTTGCAGGCAGTGGAGGTGCCAAGCCACCCCAGAGATGGCGTTGACCTTATCGCCATGGAAAAAGCAATCCAGCGTCATAAGCCCAAAGCTTGTTGGTTAATGACGAACTTTCAGAATCCATTAGGCAGCTTGCTTTCTGATGAAAAAAAGAAAGCACTCGTTGCGTTGTTGACTAAATATCAAGTGCCATTGATCGAAGATGATGTGTATGGAGAACTCTATTTTGGTGATAAACGACCCACGCCTGCAAAAGCTTTTGATACAGAAGGTCTAGTAATGCATTGCTCTTCATTTTCAAAATGCCTTGCGCCTGGTTATCGCATCGGCTGGGTTGCTCCTGGCCGCTATGCAAAAGCGATACAGCGCCTGAAGTTAACCACTACGCTTTCAGCATCAGTACCGGCGCAGGTGGCGTTGGGAAAATATCTGCAAAAAGGTGGTTATGACAAGCACCTACGTAATTTACGTCATACGCTTTTAGTCAATCAGATTAAATTCGTCGCTGCCATTGAACGACATTTTCCTGAAGGTACACGTTTGACTATACCGCAGGGTGGTTATTTTTTATGGGTAAAATTACCTGATGGTGTTAATGCATTAGATATTCACCATCTAGCGCTCGCCAATGGCATTAGCATTGCACCCGGGCCTATATTTTCTGCGCAAAGAGGATTTACTGATTATATTCGCTTAAATTATGGGCATATTTGTGATGCAAGTATTGAAGCCTCGCTGGTAACGCTAGGCGCTATTGTTAGAGGTCTAGCTACATAACTTCTTTTCAAATAAGCGTATCTATTTTCATCTGATATGCTTTTTATTTGAGTATCTGATTCTGTTCTATTTTCTTGTAAACCATTAATCTTAGTCACGAAAAAACTTGTTTGGCAATCATTGATTGACCAAAGAAATGAAGGTGACGATATGTATATCTACGATGAGATAGACCGGAAAATGGTGGGGCAGCGCGTCGCTCAGTTCAAGGATCAGACGCAGTGGTTTCTTGCTGGAAAATTGACCGAAGACGAGTTTAGAGTTCTACGACTGCAAAATGGCCTGTATATCCAGCGCCATACGCCTATGCTGCGCGTTGCAATTCCACATGGCATGCTGGCATACATTGGTCAGTGTTGGGATAAAGGCTACGGTCACTATTTGGCAAGGTGCGGCTTTGATAGTTTCTTGCTCAAAGCAGGGCAAGATGCACAAGCCGCATTTAATACCTTAAATACTTTTACAGTGTATTACCAGAAGTCCTATTCGCATCCACTCAAGGCGCCGCTTTAGTCAGCGCAGGACAAAAATTCATTGAACAAGATCAAGCCGTCATTAACGCTATTGTTAGCAAGGAACTCATATGTCGATTCAACAAAAAACACCTAAAAAAGTCATACCGATTACCAATGTGACACAAAACAAGATTTACCCGCGCAGCACGTCTGGCTATTTTACTAATTGGCGTTGGATTATGGTCTGGGTTACGCAAATTGTGTTCTATGGTTTGCCGTGGCTACAGCTTGGGGTAAGGCAGGCAGTTTTGTTGGATATAGACACTCATAGATTCTATATTTTTGGGTTGGTACTATATCCGCAAGACCTAATATACCTTGCTGTAATCTTAATTATCTCTGCCTTAGCCTTATTTTTACTTACTACGGTTGCAGGAAGGTTGTGGTGTGGTTTTTCATGTCCGCAATCAGTGTATACCAAGATATTTCTGTGGATTGAACGCAAGATTGAAGGGGATAGAGCCGCCCGTATCAAGTTGGATAACAATAAGTTAAGTATCAACACCATATATAAAAAGAGCTTGAAACACTTGGTGTGGATTAGCTTCTCTATATGTACTGGCTTTACCTTTCTTGGCTACTTTGCACCAATACGTGAGTTATTTCACGGCATTATGCAGTTCAGTTTGGGGCCGTGGGAAACATTTTGGATATGTTTTTATGCCTTAGCAACATATGGCAATGCCGGCTTTTTACGTGAAATGGTCTGCAAACATATGTGTCCCTACGCACGTTTTCAAAGTGTAATGTTTGATCAAGACACCTTAATTGTTACCTATGACGAAGTGCGAGGCGAGCCACGCAACGGTCGTTCGCGCAGCGTAAACGCCAAGGAAAATGGCTTGGGTGATTGTATTGATTGCAGTTTTTGTGTGCAGGTTTGCCCTGTTGGCATTGATATACGTGATGGCCTGCAATATGAATGTATTAGCTGTGGGCTGTGTATTGACGCCTGTGATAGTGTAATGGATAAGGTGCAGTATCCACGAGGCCTAATACGCTTTTCTACCTTAAATGGTATGAGCAATCATTGGTCTAAATACGAGATTCTTAAGAAGATATTGCGCCCTCGTGTGTTGATATATGGCGGCTTACTCTTGCTAATATGCATTGGGTTTGCGGTATCGCTAAGTTTGCGCGAGTCTTTTAAAGTGGATGTTATTAGAGATCGTGGTGTGATGTCCCGCCTCACACCAGAGGGATATGTCGAAAATGTCTATCAACTGCAAGTGACCAATGTGACCGAGGTCGCACATAGCTATCATATTTCAGTAAAGGGATTAAAAGGGATATCGCTGATATCGAATAATGAGTTTACGGTAGATGCTACTAGTGAGAGATTGGTAGCGGTTAGCTTACAGATGCGTGACGGTTCAGTCAGAAGCGGCACTCATCCAATACAGTTTGAAATTGAAGAGCTTGGTAGTGAGAGTGAAGTAATGGAAAACTCTGTTTTTTACGTGCCTAGATAAAGCTGCAAGTCCGTTACCAAATTCTATTTCATGACACGAGTTACTTCTGTCTGAATTTCTCGCCGGTGTGGTAACTTGTCTATTTGTTCGTTAGCCCTACGGCTTGGTTTAGTTCAAGAGTAAACCAAGCCTGACCAGTATGCCGGTTGATCTACAGATGCAAATAGTAATTGAATGAATAGATAGTATTGCTTCGTGGAAAAATAAATTACCAAACAGTACTATTGAAAAAATCTAATAAGCCTGAGATTGTCTGGTTTATTGCATTTGCCACTTATGGGGTTCAATACACGACAAGAAAGGCTAGTATCGCTGTTTTAGCTTTAATAAAACTACATCAGAGAGATTATCTTTAAACTGGCAGCTTGGGGTCGACTCCGGAAGTAGAGGCTTCACATGCGACCGTAAGCTTTGAAACTACTCCTGACATTCGAGCTTAATTAGAGAGCTTACATAGTTCGTTTTTCAATTTAGCCAAGCTTAATAATTTGAACCCAGTGCTCAGTGCCATCGTCTTGGGCACCACATTTCACCCTCAGATTATGCTGTTTGTCCTTCTCTTGTCCTTTTTGGAGAAGTTAATGGCGGCCTTTCGCAAGCGTGCTAGTGCATGGCAAGTAAGAATTCAACACTCATCATTAAGTTGAGACTGTTCCCATATCTAATTAATATACCAACACAAATTCGTCGTTTGAAACTCGAAGAAACTACGTTTCTTCATAACGGTCACTGGGATTTGGCGCATACGACCCGATGCTGACAGTCATCTTTAATGGTTTCATATAGCAATCTAGACAATATTTCCATTTAAAACTTAATCTTACTTGTAAGTATTTTACATTTATCATTGTGATAATCCATCACTAGGTGTATATCTTAAAAGTGACTCTTATGAATAGCGATAGGTCTGCAAATGAAATTTAAAGATTACTACGAAGTACTTGGTATTACACGGAATGCTACGGATGATGAAGTAAAAGTTGCATACCGCAAGCTTGCTCGTAAATTTCATCCTGATGTGAGCAAAGAGCCTGATGCTGAGGATCGCTTTAAAGAGGTTGGTGAAGCTTATGCAGTTTTGAAAGACCCCGAAAAACGCGCTGCATATGATCAAGTAGGTAGTCAGACCAAACACGGGCAAGATTTCACCCCACCCCCTAACTGGGATTCCGGATTTGAATTCAGCGGTAGTGGATTTGATCCAAACTCAGCAACTGATCAAAGTGAGTTTTTTGAAGCGCTATTTGGTCGTCATGCACGAAGTAGACAAAACCAGAATGTGAACGCCAAAGGTCAAGATCATCACGCAAAAGTGATGATTGATCTAAGTGATGCTTATCATGGGGCTAAAAGAAGTATTTCCCTACAAATGCCTAGTCACGATGCTCAAGGTCGAGTGATTATGCAAGAACGAGTACTTGATGTCGTAATTCCAATTGGCATTCATGCTGGTCAGCACCTTCGGTTGAGTGGTCAAGGATCTCCTGGTCTTGGTAATGGACCTGCGGGTGATCTATACCTAGAAATATTGTTTAAGCCACATGCACTTTTTCGCATTGAAGGCCGAGATGTCTATATGAACTTGCCAGTTACACCTTGGGAAGCCGCATTAGGCGCAACAATTAGCGCACCAACACCAAATGGTTCCGTTGAGCTTAAAATTCCATCTGGATCAAAATCAGACCGAAAATTGAGATTAAAAGGTCGAGGAATTCCCGGAGCAACGCCTGGCGATTTATATGTAATCATCACCATTGCAATACCTCCAGCAGAAAGTGAGGGTGAAAAAGAGGCGTATCGTGCAATGGCCAAAGCTTTTGATTTCAATCCCAGAGAGAATATGAAAGGATCATCATGAGTATCACTAATATAGAGATCATAGAAAGCACTATTGTTGAAAATGAAATTCATCTGTCAATTTCAGAACTCTGTCATGCTACAAATGCTGAAACTGAACTTATAGTTGCATGGGTTTATGAAGGGATTCTAGCCCCTCAAGGCAATTCTCCTGATAGCTGGCGTTTTAGTGGAGATGCACTTCAACGCACTAAAAAGGCATTAAGATTATCCCGTGATCTTGAAATTAATACACCAGGTGTTGCGATGGTGCTTGATTTACTTGACGAGATATCTAGACTGAATAAATAAAATCGCAAACAATTTGCTTAAACAATACTGAGTTACGACCAGATTTAGTAGCAGTGCAAGTTTGTTTATTTTTGCATGTCTGCGAATACGATTGTAAAGCACCTCAATATATTCAAACATCACACGCTTGGCTTCATCTCTAGTTTTAAATTTGTAATGACGTAAGCATTCAGTCTTCAACGTTCCGAAGAAACTTTCCATTGGCGCATTATCCCAACAGTCGCCTTTACGGCTCAATGATGTTTGCATTTTGTAACCGGCTTGCAATGCGCGATAAGCTTTTGAGCATTACTAGCTGAATGATGCATGAGATCAGCACCTGGCTTCTTGCTCCACTAAGTGGCACGTAGCGCATCACATACGAGTGTTTTTGTTATTCGCTAGGCTATGACCCAGCCAACAATCTCACAAGTATGACAATCTTTAACTACTGCAAGATAAAGCCAACCTTCATCGGTTGGAATCTGGGTAATAACAGCGACCCATACCTGATTGGGTGTGCTTGGGCTAAATTGGCAATTGAGCAAGTTGGGTGCAATCGATAGCTTAATGACGCCCACATAATTCAGTTTATGCGGGCGTTTTTGTGATTTAGGCAAACATATTGATACAAATACTCTTTACAGCTATAGTGACACTCATGGCTGTAGTTATCTAATAAAAAAGGGTTTACGAATGGCGGCATTGCGTCCTGTATTAATGATTGTTGATGATGATCCACTCATCACAGATACCTTACATTTTGTTTTGAGCAAGTATTTTGAAGTCAGTGTTGCTGAATCACATACGCAATTAAAAAGCTTGCTTCTGCAGTTGGACAGTCCGCCAGCCTTGGCACTAGTTGATCTTGGTTTGCCACCTTCACCTCACACGCCTGAAGAAGGCTTTAAAGTGGTTAGTGCCCTTTTAGCACATTCCCCAACTATCAAGATACATGTACTGTCTGGCCAAAGTGATGATGTGAATGTGAAGCGTGCATTATCGCTGGGCGCGGTAGATTTTATTGCCAAGCCTTGTGATGTTGAAAAATTAAAAGACATGTTGCTAAAATCGCTCAAAGTGCAAGATGTTGAGCTGAATGAAATCAAAGCTGAGCAAGAGCATGACGGTTTGTTGGGTAATAGTTTACCTATGCAAGCCTTACGTATGCAGATTACACAATTTGCAGATTCACCTTTTCCTGTATTGATTGAAGGTGAGTCGGGAAGTGGAAAAGAGCTAGTTGCAGGCAGCTTTCATTATGCAAGTAAACGCGTAATGCAGCCGTATTTGTCAATCAATTGTGCGGCAATTTCACCCTTGTTGGCTGAATCCATATTATTTGGGCATACTAAAGGCGCATTTACTGGCGCTACTTCAGCGCATGCGGGGTATTTTGAAGATGCCAGTGAAGGTACGCTTTTTCTGGATGAGATTGGTGAATTGCCTTTAGAGTTACAAGCGAAGTTGCTACGCGTGTTAGAGAACGGTGAATACCAACGTATCGGTGAAACACAAACACGCAAAAGTCAGGCGCGAATCGTGGCTGCGACCAATCGTGATTTGCGTGCAGAAGTGCGAGCGGGAAAATTTAGATCTGATTTATACCATCGCTTAAGCGTGTTTGCCGTACATGTGCCACCAGTGCGAGATTTAGGTGAAGATAAGCACTTGTTGCGCGACCATTTCGTTGAGTTTTATGCCAAACAGATTGGCCAAGCGCCTTTTGTATTAGATACGGCGGCGCAAGTGCGCTGGCTGGATTATAGCTTTCCAGGTAATGTGCGTGAGCTTAGAAATATTGTGATTAGATTAATTGCAAAATATTCAGGAAAAACGCTTAACGCAACGCAGCTTGTTGCAGAATTTGATTTGTCTGCACCAGACCCGCAATGGTCGAGTTCTGAGCCATTAAACTTTAACGATGTGAGCGGTATGACAGCCCAAGCGCAACGTCATTTGCAGCGGCAGGTGAATGTGAGCTTAGATGAGGTGCTTAAAACTTGGGAAAGAGCTTATATTGAAGCTGCTATGCAACTTACGCACGGTAATTTAAGCCAAGCGGCAAAGTTGCTCAACGTAAATCGTACAACGCTGTATAGTCGCATGAGTACGCCCGAAGAAAATTAAAACACCTCAAAATAAGCGGACTCAATTTGTACTATCCTCACTTTGGCTTAAAAGAGCCGCCATTCAAAATCACCCCGAACACAGACTTTTTCTTTTCGGGATGTAATCGTGGTGCTGTGCTAGACGCGCTTGTCTATGCCATTACCAATGGTGAAGGCATTATTAAGGTGGTGGGCGAGGTCGGGAGCGGTAAAACCATGCTCTGCCGCATGCTACAAACAATTTTGCCTGAAAAAATTGAAAGTATTTATCTTGCTAATCCAAGTGTAGCGCCTGAAGATGTATTGCACGCGATTGCGTTTGAGCTACAACTCCAATTACCAAAAAATGCAGATCGACTGAAAGTTATGCAATTGTTGCAAGCACACTTACTTAGTCGCCATGCAGAAGGTCGACAAGTGGTGATTTTTGTAGAAGAAGCGCAAGGCATGCCGTTGGCGACTTTGGAGGAGATACGGCTACTTTCTAACTTAGAAACTAAGCAAGATAAATTATTACAGATTGTGTTATTTGGTCAGCCTGAGTTAGACATTAACTTGAGTGAATCTAATATTCGCCAATTGCGTGAACGTATCACGCACAGTTTTCATTTAGATCCGCTAGCAACCAAAGACGTCGGCGAATATTTAATATTACGATTACGCGCAGCGGGCTACCACGGGCCACACTTGTTTTCAGATGCAGCGATTAAAAAACTCTCAAGTGCAGCCAAAGGTTTGGCGCGACGAGTGAATATATTGGCAGATAAATCTTTATTGGCAGCCTTTGCCGATAATGTTTATCAAGTTACACCTAAGCATGTAAAAGCCGCGATACAAGATAGTGAGTTTGGTAGAAATTCTACTAATTACAAACAGTATTTTGTTTGGGCAATTGTATTAATTGGTCTACTAGCCGCTTCCATGGTATATATATGGTGGCAGTATCAATATAACCCACAAGCTAATTTTAAACCTAGCGTGAATAAGGTTGAGAATAAACTCATTAAAATATCACCAGTGAAAAACCCCGTTGCAGTCGTTGCGAAAGAAACAACGGCAATCGAAAATTCTGTAGCAATCGCTAATGATGTAAATGCCACGACAACAAATGATACTTCAGTTCTTCCTGCCAATTCAACAGCTAACGTTTTACCTGCAACGTTGCCAGCGCCAAAAGTAGGCGACGCTGTTGTTGCCAGCCCAACCAATACACAGACTAGTATAGCAACGGTTCAGCCTGTGGCGCCTATAGTCAAGCCAGATGCTTTAGTAGTTAAAAAAATAATAGATACTAAGCAAGCGTTAGTAGATAAACGTATGGAGCTGACCCGCAGCTGGTTATTTAGCGAACAGCCAAATACGATTACACTGCAGATTAAGTCGTTGCCGACAGAAGCCAAATCAAATAGTGATAAATTTAATGATAAACATTTAAAAGTTGAGCTAGATAAAATTAGTCAACAACTAGAGGTTGATAACATTTATATCTATCGTAAAAAACAAAACGGTGAAGTTTATGCCGTGATTTTATATGGTAATTTTCCTGAGCGTGGTGATGCACTTGCTGCACTAAAAAACTTACCAGAGCCCATTAAAAACAATCGGCCATATTTGCGCACTTTGGCAGGTATTAATCGAGATATTGAGCAAGCGCAATAAATATGGCTTGTAACTTATTGTAAACAATTGATATTCTGTAAGTTTTTCTTGCATTTTTTGATGTATTATGCAAAATGTGTAAAAGAATGTAAATAAAGCATTAAGTTGGGAGTAAATACGCTGTGGCAAATAACAAAAAAATCTTATCGTTGCTAGGCATTGTGCTCGCGTTGGGCATGTCGGCCTGCGCGCATCAATCTAAAATTAAGCCATCAAAGGGTCATATTGATGGCCAAAATACCTCGAACCAACAAACAACAGCAGAATCTGCAGGCAACTCAGCTACAGCAAAGTCTGCAAATGCGAGTATTCCTAAACCAGTCACTAGCAATACTTATTTACCCCCCCCTAAAGCGAAAACCAAAGCACAGCTTTATAGCATTGTGGTGTATGACACCCCGGTAAAAGAAGTGCTGTTCGCCATTGCGCGTGATAGCAAACTCAATATTGATATTCATCCTTCGATTCAAGGCCGTGTTACTTTGAATGCGGTAGATCAAACCTTGCCAGCTATTTTAGAGCGCTTATCTAAGCAAGTAGATTTGACTTATAAGATTCAAGGCAATGTGCTTTCAATCGTACCAGACCAGCCTGTGTTACGCACTTACAAAGTTGATTACGTGAATATGTCACGTGATACCGCAGGTTTTATTGGTGCAGATGGGCAAATTTCAAGTACATCTCAAGTCTCGGGCGCAGGAGGGGCGTCAAGTAGCAGTTCAGGAAATGGTGCAAATAACAGCTCAAGAACTTCTGTGAAGAGTGAATCTAAGAGTCACTTTTGGGATACTTTAGAAAAAAATCTAAAAGACATATTAGCCGAAACGGATAAAGAGGTGCTCATTACGCGAGCAGAAAATACAAGTAAATCAAATGGGAAAGCATCGGCAGTATCAGAGAAAAACTCGGATACTGCCGATGCTGCTAATATAAAACGTGAAAAAGAGGAAGATAGAAACGAATATAAAACCTTGTTTGCTGGAACCGTGATAATGAACCGAGAAGCTGGCATTATTAATGTGCGTGCAACCAATAAGCAACATGAGAAAATACTAGAATTTATTGATAAGGTAATGGGAAGTGCCAAACGCCAAGTATTGATAGAAGCCACTCTCGTAGAGGTGAGATTAAATGACAGTTTTCAAGCGGGTATAGATTGGAGTCGTTTTGGAAACGGCGCTACAAACAGTGGATTTACCTTTCAACAGTCATTAGGCCCAAATATTAACGCTGCAACTACTGGCTTTGCCGTTGGATACTTAAATCCAGTGAGTTCATTAGGAAATCTCGCCGCGTCTGTTACTTTATTAAAACAATTTGGTGATACTAAAGTTATATCTAGCCCAAAACTAATGGTGTTGAATAACCAAACAGCTATTTTAAAAGTAGTTGATAATTTGGTTTACTTTACAGTACAAGCTCAGCAGTCTCAAGGTATTCAAGGTGGCGCACTTGCTACAATCACTACTACCCCCAACACAGTCCCAGTCGGGATTGTGATGAGCGTTACGCCACAAATTAGTGAATCGAGTGCTGTCAATATCAATGTTCGCCCTACAATTTCTCGTGTGGTGAGTTTTGTACGTGATCCAAACCCACAGTTAGGCAATATTGTTAGCCAAATTCCACAAATTCAGGTGCGCGAAATGGAATCGCTGCTGCAAGTGAATAGTGGTAATACGGCAATCTTGGGTGGACTGATGCAAGACGGAATGCAGCGTAATACTGATGCTGTGCCTGGAATTTCAGATGTGCCAGTAGTTGGGGAGGTGTTTAAAGGACGTGATTATAATAATCAAAAAACTGAACTCGTCATATTTTTGCGCCCAACAATTATTAAAAATGCTAGTTTAGAAAGTGATGAGCTTTCTAGCTATAAGCAATATTTGCCATCTCAAGCGCTAGAAACTGAAGCGGAAAATGAAAGGTAAACTTTTATATGAGTTTACTCATTAAAGCATTAGATCATTTAGATAAAAACAAGCAGGCAGAAAAAAGCAAAAAGCTGACGGGTGAGTTCGTGGCTGATGATGCTCTGATATTGGAGCTCATGCCCGTAGAGCCTAAACCAGAAGTTGAGACAGAGCAGGCTATAGCAGAGAATTTGGCAGCTTTAGAGGCAGTTGAAGTTTCCGAAGTACAAGAAGTAATAGAAAGAGATCTCACGCTAGAGGAAGAAGCAGGTCTAACGAGCGTGCACATTGCGGCGAGTAAATATGCTAAACCTAAGCCAAGTGTCGCTCATGGATCATCAGCTAAAGTTGGCGTTAAAGCCACAGATAACTTGTTAGATAAGGCAATTGCTAAATCATCAATGCAAGCAGATTCTGCAAAAAGCAGTTCGTCACAATCGTCAAAAAGTAATTTTGCAAAAAACTCCACAACCGCAGCTAAATTAACGCCAGCGATTCAAAATCCTGAGGCAGAGCTCAGTCAAAAGGCTGCTGCCAAGGTTTTTGTCGCCAATAAAGCGGTCAAAGCATCCAGTTCAAAATCAGCGCTTGTGATTTTGGGGGTAGCTGGTGCGCTTTTAGTCTGGTTGGGTTTGCAGGGCTATGGTTATATAAAAAAATTAACCTCGCCTGATATTGTGGTTGTAAATCCTATTGTGGCTAAGCCAGCTCAGCCACAGGTTTCTCCTGTAGAAGTTACAGTAATTGAGGCAGCACAGTTACCTAAAGTTGATGTACCTATAGAAAGTGCAGTTACAAATCAAGAAACTCAGGATGCAGTCAATCAAGCAGCATTAGATGAAACGGCTACAAAGTTGGTTAACAAAACAAGCGCGCCCACATTTGAAAACAAAGTGCCAGAAAATCATCTTGAAAAGTCAGGCATGCTCGAAGATGTTAATCAGGCAGAGTCTACAAAATCGCGAGCTAACAAAAAAGGCAACAATAATAATGAAATTTATACCGATAGTGTAGTTTCATACAATACAGAACCTAGAAGTAACCCGAAACGTAAGCCATTGAAACTAATTAGTAAAGCGGCCACATCTGGTGTGGATCCAACTTTAATGGCGGCATACCAAGCTTTTACTCGTGGTAATGATGTTTCCGCACAACAACAATACAGACAAGTATTACAACGTGATGTACGTAATGTAGATGCGCTGTTGGGCATGGCGGCTATTGCACAGAGACAAGGCCGTGATGCAGATTCGGCGGGTTGGTACCAAAAAGTACTAGAGATTGAGCCTAAAAATACCATAGCACTCTCCGCAATCATGGGCGCAAGCAATAGCAACCAGCAAGACACTACAGATACAGTGGGAGCAGAAAGTCGTATTAAGAATATGTTGGCCCAGCACCCAGATGCGGCAAACCTGCACGCGGCCTTGGGTAATTTATATGCAGAGCAAGGCCAGTGGCCTTCAGCACAAGAGGCTTATTTTAACGCCAGTAGGCTTGTACCTGATAATGCAGATTATGCATTTAATTTAGCGATTAGCTTGGATCAAATGGGAAAATCTAACCTTGCATTAAAGCAATATGAGCGCGCTTTAGATGCGCTAAACAAATCTGGTGGTATCAGCCCGGATAGAGCGACGCTCGAGGCAAGAATTCGCGAGCTTCAGTAATCGTTAATTCTATAAAAATGGCAATAATAAAATATATGGTGACACTTTCATTCGCTTTGTTTTCCGTAATAGGTGCGTATCATGGCTGAGCAGAGGCGAAGACCTCGCTTAGGCGAGTTGATGGTGCACCAAGGGTTGATCAGCCAAGATCAGCTTAGCATTGCACTGACCGAGCAAGAACATAGTGATTTACCACTAGGCCGACAGTTAGTACTCTTAGGTTTTGTTACAGAAGCAATGGTACGTGATGTTGTTGCAGATACAATTGGTTATGAAAGTGTAGACCTGTCAACCATTGTGGCCGATGAAGAAGCATTACGTTTAGTGCCGCAAGACTTTTCCCGACGTTATCATTTACTTCCTGTTGCCTATGAAGAAGCCACTAAAACGCTAGTGGTTGCAATGGCGGATATGTTTAACGTGGTAGCACTAGATCAGCTACGTGCCATGCTCGGTGGCCGCATTCAAATTAGACCGTTATTGGCGGCTGAGGCGCAGCTAGAAGAGTACATCGACCATTTCTACGGTTATGAGCTGTCTGTTGACGGTATTTTGCGTGAAATTGAAACAGGTGAAATTGATTACAACAGCCTGAGTGCAGGTGGCGATGAATATACACAACCCGTGGTGCGATTAGTGGGTGCGTTATTGATGGATGCTGTGAAACGTGGTGCGTCAGACATTCACTTTGAGCCGGAGTTTGCATTTTTACGTATTCGATACAGAATTGATGGTGTGTTGCAACAAGTGCGTAGCTTACATAAAAGCTATTGGGGCGGCGTTGTTGTGCGGCTTAAGGTGGTTAGCGGACTAGATATTGCTGAAACACGTGCGCCGCAAGATGGCCGTATCAGCATGAATCTATGCGGCAGACCGATTGACTTCCGCGTTTCTAGTCACCCAACAATTAATGGTGAAAACATTGTACTACGTGTTTTAGACCGTGAAAAATCAATTATTCCAATGGAGCGCATGGGGTTGCGCCCAGAAACTTTGGATGAATTGAAGATAATGATGACGCGGCCTGAGGGTATTGTCATTGTTACTGGCCCAACTGGTAGCGGTAAAACGACTACGCTTTATTCACTGCTGTCGCATCGAAATACTGAAGCAGTGAATATCATGACCTTAGAGGATCCTGTTGAGTATCCTGTTTCTATGATACGTCAGACTTCTGTGGCCGAAGTTAATAAAGTGGATTTTGCTAACGGCATTCGCTCTATTATGCGACAAGACCCCGACATTATTCTGGTAGGTGAAGTGCGTGATGAAGATACCGCGACGATGGCGTTTCGTGCCGCCATGACAGGCCATCAGGTTTTTACGACCTTACATACCAATTCTGCATTGGGTGTTTTTCCACGATTATCTGATATTGGTATATTGCCAGACATTATGGCTGGCAATATTATTGGTGTAGTTGCACAGCGATTAGTGCGTGTGCTGTGTCCGCATTGTAAAGTGCCACACGAACTAGATGAGATAGAGCGTAAATTATTACAACTTAAGCCAAGTGATAAGCCTAAAGTGTTTAAACCCAAAGGGTGTAAACAATGTAATCAAAATGGCTACCGTGGGCGTATGGCTATTATTGAACTACTTCGTATTGATAGCGAAATGGATTCGCTTATTTCACGTAAAGCTCATTTGGATGAATTGCAAAAAATGGCGGTTGATAAAGGTTTTGTCACACTTGCAGAAGATGGCGCACGCCGTATTTTAGAAGGCTACACCAGCCTAGCGGAAGTGATGCGCGTGATTGATTTAACCAGTCGTTTGCGCGCTTAATCAATATGCCTTCATTTAATTATAAAGCGATTGATCAGTTAGGCCGCCCAGCTATGGGGCAGATAGATGCGCTCAATGAGATTGATTTAGAAATTCGCTTAGAACGAATGGGCTTGGATTTAATCACCTTTCGAGCAGCTTCAAAATCGACCAGCGTTCTCAATCGAAACAAAGTAAGCAATAAAGATTTAGTGATGTTTTGTTTCCAAATTCATCAGTTAAGTAGCGCAGGTGTGCCACTGCTGGAATGTTTAAATGATTTAAGAGAAAGTAGTGATAATCTGTTTTTTCAGAAAGTAATTGGCGCAATAAGCGCAGAAGTAGAAGGCGGTAAAATGCTTTCGCAAGCGCTGGCAGAGCATCCAAACGTTTTTAGTGAGGTTTTTGTCAGCTTGGTAAGTGCTGGTGAGCAAACAGGCCAACTACCATTAGTATTTGATAACTTATTTGAAACGATTCGCTGGCAAGATGAGCTGATGTCGCAGACAAAAAAGCTATTAGCTTATCCAGCGTTTGTGGCAGTTGTCGTATTTGGTGCAGTGGCTTTTTTAATGAGTTACTTGGTGCCACAAATGGCCTCTTTTTTAAAAAATATGGGCCAAGAGCTCCCACTAAATACTAAGTTTTTGATTGCGGTATCTAATGGGTTTGTGAGTTATTGGTGGCTATTTATCAGCGTCCCAGTGTTTACTACGCTGGGTCTTGCAACTATTATTAAAACCAACCCAATTGCGCGTTATCGGTTTGATATGATTAAGCTGAATTTGCCAATCACGGGCCCTATTTTGCAAAAAATTATTATGGCAAGGTTTGCTCGATACTTTGCTTTAATGTATCAAACGGGCATTCCAATTTTAGATGCCATTAAAATTTGTGAAAGAATTGTGGGTAATCGCGTAGTCGCTGATGCACTTAGTCGCGCACATGCACAAATTAGTGCGGGTGACTCTATGAGTGAAAGTTTTAGAAATGCAGGTTTGTTTCCACAACTGGTTGTTCGAATGATTAAAGTTGGCGAAAGTACTGGAGCGCTTGATAAATCATTACTAAATATTAGCTATTTTTATGATCGTGATGTGAAAGACTCAATGCAAAATCTACTAAAGTTAATAGAGCCAGCACTGACCGTATTTTTAGGTGTGATATTAGGTTTTATTATGTACTCAGTACTAGGCCCTGTGTATGATTCATTTAGCAAACTTAAAATATAAATGCAACTTTCGCCGCCACACTGCGTTATTCTTAAAAAATTACTCCCTACATATCAAATATATGTGGCGTTGCAATTTTTTGTTCTCGCCTTGTTTGGCACAGAAATTCGCGCTTATATTAAATAATTAATATGTAACTTTAATATGATAAAGAGCGCCCCAACTAAATTAGTCTTATGTGCCACCGCTAAACATTTGCTAGCGGGGCTTTGGCGCGCGGGTAAGTTGCAGGGTAGCCAAGCATTCAACAACGATGCCAATGGTCATGCAGCGTTTACTGAATTTTTACAGAAATATCCAGCGACACCTGTTTATTTGATTGCTGATGCTGTTGAAGAAGATTATCGGCTAGAAAGTGTACCTCATACATCTGGGGCTGCTAAGCGTGAGCTTATAACTCGTAAAATGAATCAGTTTTATCGAGGGTTAGCATATCGCACAGCTCACTTTGTTAATCGTGAACTAGATAAGCGCAAAGACGATAAGTATTTGTTTGTAGCGCTGAATAATGCCGATTTTCTAGAAGACTGGGTCGGTATTATTCAGGCGGAACATGTGCAATTGGTAGGTGTTTACTTACTACCCATGCTCAGCCAGGTTTTAGTCAAGCAACTCAAACTCCTGTCACCACATATTTTGTTATGCGAGAAATTATCTTCAGGATTACGTCAAACCTACTTCCATAACGGTCGTTTACGTATGAGTCGCCTAGTGCCAAACGCGCCAGCGGAAGCCAATCAGCTAGGTTATTTTTATTTGGTTGAAACCGAGAAAACGCGACTCTATTTAATGAGTCAGCGTTTTATTACGAGAGAAACACCAATCAATTTAGTACTGGCAAGTATTGATGGCTCAACGCAGCATATTAGCCAAGGCATTAGTCAAGAGCAGGGGATTGAATGCACAGACATTAATTTAAATGAAATTGCAGCAAGTCTTAGCCTGCCTGCAAATTTAATTGAACAAATGCCTGAGTTATTACACATGCAGCTATTAGCTAGCGGCAATGTGGTGGATAACTTAGCGCCAGAGTTGCTGACAAAAGAATATGAATTTAGCCAACTAAAACGAGGTATCACAATAGCTACTTTTGTATTGGCTACGGTGGGTTTACTCATTGCCGCTTTTATTTTTTACCAAGGATTTAGTCTTCAATCCGCTTTGAAAGATGCGATAGAAGATACGGCGCTACAACAACGCCGTTATGACGAGGCTGCAAAAAACTTTCCTGTGACTACCATCGGTTCGGAAGATTTAAAGGCGGCGGTAGAGTTAGATGAAATCATTGCAAGTTATCCGAAATCACCAAGGCGGATGATGCTCGTCATTAGTGCTGCTTTAGAGCAGGTTCCAGAAGTACTGTTGGATAGATTGCGTTGGGTACTTAGCAATGAAATTAATATTGAAGATCAAGACAAACTCATTACATTGTCGGCGAGCGCTTTATCAGCAAATGCCAATAGTACATTCAATTCAGATGCCGCCAATTCAGACCCTACAAAATTCAATGAGCTAGGCTTTGTTACAGCGGAAATTTCAGGGTTCACTGGTGACTATCGTAGCGCATTAAATAGTGTTAATAAGTTTGTTGAGAAACTAAAAGCCGATAAAAATGTAGCGCTAGTAGAGGTATTGCAAGAGCCAGTGAATGTTAGTTCTTTTGTGAATTTGCAAGGCACGACGACAGACGAACAAGCAACACAAGCTCAACCTGCGTTGTTTAAGCTTAAAGTGATACTTAAAGCGGCTGATGCAATGCAAGAAGTAGCGAGGTGAAACAGCCATGAAATTAGAAAAACAAGATTGGCAAAAACTGCAAACTACTTTAATTGTTTTAGTGGTAGCAGTTATTGTAGTTTTTGCCTTGATTGCGTTAGCGCAAAACTATAGTAGTCAGCAAGCACAAGCCATGCAAAAGCAGCAGAATTTGCTTAATTCAGCCAAGCAACGTTTTCAATCATCAGGTATAGAAAAAGAAACGATAGTGGAATATTTGCCACGCTACCAAGCACTTATTAATAAAGGTTTTGTGGGTGAAGAACGGCGATTAGATTGGGTAAGTGATTTGCGTACACAACACAAGAACTATAAGCTATTCAGTATTAACTATAGCATTGGTTTACAAGAGCTATACAAGCCAAGCTTTGCAAGCAATGTGGGTGGCTTTGCATTCAATCGATCCGTCATGACGCTAGATCTTGATATGTTGCATGAGGAAGATATACTGCATTTAACAGAAGCAATAGGCAAAAAAAATGGTGAGGTTTTTATGCTACGTGATTGTGAAATGACAAGACTGAATTTAGGTGGCGTGTTAAGTAACCAGTTGACGCCAAACTTACATGCTAAATGTGAGTTAGATTGGCTAACTCTGCGTGAGCCAGCGCCTATTCGCGTGGTAACGCAATGATGCAAAGGGCAATTAAATTATTTATCTCCACACTAACCCACTCACTCTCCCTAACAAAGGGGGGGTGGGTTGGTGTGGGGGCGCAACGTCTGCAACCTATAAAAACCTTTAAAATACTTACAGGCTTATTAATAGGTTTGTTTAGTAGCGTAATGGCGGCACAAATTCAAGCAGAACCTAATAGCGAATTTGGTCGATTATTTAGCAAACCAAACGAGCGCAGTAACCTGAATATTCTAAGGCAAAATCAAAAATTAAAGCCTATCGGTACGCCAGAGGCGCTACCAGAAGCTGCATTAAATTTAGAGTCTGCTACACCAACTGAACCCATCACTTTACAAGGCTATGTAAAACGCAGTGATGGAAAAAGTACGTTATGGATAAACAACAAAGCCGTACAAGAAAATAGCGCAGTAGATAATGTAAAAATTGGCCGATTAAATAATCGCGGATTCTCTCAAAAAGGTGCAAGCACTGAGGGAGTTGATGTAAAAATACCCGCCAGTGGCAAGCACATTCGACTCAAAGCGGGGCAAAGGTACGAACCAGAAACCAACCAGATTGTTGAAATGCAAGTGGTAGAAAAAGCAAAAAGGTTGAATTTGGAAGACGCAGGTGTAATTGATGATGGTGATGAAAAATCAATGCAATGATTGTCATACTCAACAAGGTGTGGCACTTCTCATCTTGATGTTAATTTTACTTATCTCGGCTTCGACAGTATTGTTTTCGATGATAAGCGGAAATAATGCAAAATTTGAACGCGACAAAAAAACGTCAGAGGTCTTATCGGAAGCCAAAGTGGCTTTGTTAAGCTACGCAACATCAGTAAATCTTTCTCATGCAGATTGTGCTGGTAGTCCTAATCCTGCTAGTTGTCGTCGCCCGGGAGATTTACCATGCCCAGATACTAATAATGATGGGGTTGCTGAAACTTCCTGTGGAAATAGTACAGGCACTACTGGACAAGCTTCACGCCTAGGGCGGTTGCCTTGGAAGACGCTGGGTCTTCATGATATACGATGGTAATGGCGATCGCTTGTGGTATGCAGTTTCAAATAGCTTCAAAGAAGAAGATCGAGCATTTCCGCTCAATAGCGATACTTTAGGCACTTTGTCGATAAGGGATGGAGTTGGTAATTTGCTGCACGATGCGACTTCGTCTTCAGGTGCGGTTGCAGTTGTAATTTCAGTTGGAAAGCCAATTATCCGCCAAGATACTATGGAGCAATCTCGAATACTAGCCAACGAAAACAATGCAACTCACTATTTAGATAACGCATTAGGAGAAGATAATGCAGATTTTGTTGATGCTGGGGCAAATGGTTTTATAAAAGGCGGGATGCATGATGCCAGTGGTACAACAATAATTAACGATCAATTAATAGTGATTTCTCGTTCTGACATGATGAATGCAATTGGGCCACTTGTCGCTGCAGAAGTAAAAGATGCGGTTTCGACTTATAAACTCGCAAATACAGTTTATCCTTCTCCAGCTAGTTTTTCAGATGATGATTGCTTATTAGTTAATATAGGAGCTACACTATGTCCGCCAAATGTCGCAATTAATCGAGGTCGTATTCCAGTAAACCCAGCACCAGATTGGGATTCCACATCTATTTTAAATGGCACTAGCAATAATAATTGGTTTCAGCAAAATGGATGGAGAGAACATGTTTTTTATGCTCATGGGATATTGACGTTAAATGGCGCGATAATACCAAGTCCAAAAGAATTGATCGTAATAGTTACAGGTCCCGCAATTGGAACGCAAGTTAGAACACCAAATACGAACAAAACTTTGGAGTCCAATTATTTGGATCAGGATAATTTGACTCCACTAGATGATACATATATACGCTTACCCCTGATTCAGCACAATAATACTTTTAACGATTTTTCAGTAAGCGTGCCATGATTTCTAATACAAATACATTTAGGTTTAAGCGAATGGCTGCGAGGATGAATCAGCTTGGCTTCACATTGGTGGAGATGGCGATAGTCTTGGTGATTGTTGGAATCACGTTGGGAGGGCTACTAGTTTCTCTTTCAGCGCAAGTAGATCAAAGAGATTACGCTCAAACAAGGCAGTCAATGGAGGAAATTAGAGAGGCATTGATGGGCTACGCTCTTTCACGCGGCTATTTACCTTGTCCTGCAATTTCCTCAGCTAATGGCGCTGAAGATCGCATCGTAGCTACCGGTATTTGCACAAATAGGGTAGGATTTTTACCCTGGGCGGAATTAGGCGTAAAGAAAACTGATAGTTGGAACCGCCTTTATCGATATTCTGTGACTCCTGCCTACTCAAGCTCTCCGCCAGTTATAACTTTATCGCCCCCAATAGCAAGAGATATTACGATACAAACTCGTAATGGCGCAGGAGGATTGATCAACTTATCAAATGCTAACGATATACCTGTTGCTGTTATTTCTCATGGTAAAAATGGCTATGGAGGTACGAGTAATGAAGGAATTTTACTGACTGATACGTCAGTAAATAACGATGATGAAAAAACAAATAATATCGGTGACGGCACTGTATTGGTGTCTAGAGAGTTTGGAGACGATATATCTACAACTTATGGTCAGTATGATGACATAATTGTCTGGATATCGCCCAACACGTACTTGTCTAAAATGGTGACTGTTGGAAAGCTACCTTAATCTATGAACGACAGCCAACTCCTCCGTTACAGTCGCCACATACTCCTCCCCCAAATTGCTTACGAAGGCCAAGATAGGTTAGTTAATAGTCATGCGCTTATTGTCGGGGCGGGTGGCTTAGGCTCACCAGTAGCTTTATATTTGGCTGCTAGTGGTGTGGGTAGGTTGACGATTTGTGATTTTGATGTGGTGGATTTAACTAATCTACAGCGCCAAATTATTCATAGCACACTGAGTGTGGGTATCAATAAGGCGGTTTCTGCGCAACAAGCTATTTATGAAATTAACCCTGAAGTAAAAGTACAAACAATTCAGCGAAAATCAACAGAAGATGAGCTTTCAGCATTAGTTTCAGAAGCCGATGTGGTGATTGATTGCAGCGATAATTTTTCCACGCGTTACGCCTTAAACAGACTATGCGTGAATTTAAAAAAACCACTGGTGTCTGGTGCGGCGATTGGCTTTGAGGGGCAAATCACCGTCTACGATATGCGTAATAGCACTAGTCCTTGCTATCACTGTTTATTTCCAGATGCTAGTGAAACGACTGGTGAAGATAATGAAATGCGCTGCGCTACTAATGGTGTGTTTGCACCACTCGTAGGCATGATAGGCACAACCCAAGCCGCAGAGGCGCTGAAATTGTTGATGGATATTGGCGATAGTTTACAAGGACGCTTGCTGTTGTTAGATGCACTCTCTATGGTGTGGCGTACAATCAAACTGAGCCGAGACCCAGCTTGCGTTGTTTGCTCAGCCTAAATTATTTGCCACCTACTAAGCTCTTAACCGCACCGACTAAATCCCCTGGCATAACAATAATTTTGCTATTCTCAGATGATGACATTTTTTGTAAAGCGGTGATGTAGCGGTCACCCAGTAAGAACATAGCAGAAGCATTATTTTCTTTTACTGCTTCAGTGATGAATTTAATGGATTCTGCAGAAGCTTTTGCAGCGACCATTTGCGCTTCAGCATCTTTTCTAGCCGCTTCTAAGCGTGCTTCAGCATTTAAGATTAACGATTGTTTTGCACCTTCAGCTTCCGTTACCACGGCCACACGCTCACGTTCTGCAGCAGCTTGTCTCTCCATGGCATCTTGCATGTTGGATGATGGCTTGATGTCTTGAATCTCGACAGATTTAACAGTTAAGCCCCAATCTTGCGCTTCATCGGCAATGGCTGTTTTAAGCTCCGCTTTGATGCGGTCACGTGAAGTCAGCGCTTGGTTCAAATCCATACCACCAATAATTGAACGGAGGCTGGTTTGTACCATATTGCGCATCGCTTCTCTAAAGTTTTCAATGCTATACACCGCACGTTCAATATTTGATACTTTAATGAAAGCAATAGCATTAGCTAGAATCACCGCATTATCTCGTGTGATTACCTCTTGCTCTGGTATGTCTAAAATAATATCTTTGGTAGTGACTTTATAACTTACTTTCGTGAAAATCGGGTTAATTACATGCAAGCCAGGGCTAAGTACGCCAGCAAATTTACCTAGTCGCTCAACTACCCATTCTTCACCTTGAGGCACAATGCGCACCCCTTTTATAATGGCAATGATTGCTAAAAATATCAGTACAAAGCTAAATTCGGTCATAGTGTTTTCCTAAATACAGGTTTTAAAATTAATATATATTACTTTGTTGAGATTTTTAATGCATTGCCCACGACAGCAACCACTGTTGCGTCGCTTCCAGCTTCAATCGTTTCTTCAGAAATAGCATCCCATTCACGGCTACCCATTAGGCCTTGTGCAAAGCGAATTTTACCATTTTGTTTTAAGCTAACTGTTTCAATCACAGTGCCGACTCGCCCAATTTCCTCACCCTGAGATTGACCTACACGGGAATCAGTAGAGGTGTTTTTGTAATAGCGCCGCCATATAGCTAAAGAACCAAGTGATAAAGCCGCATAAATGGCAAATTGATAGGCCACTGGCATGCTAGGAAACAGCCACATAGCAATAGCAACACATAATGCTGCAACACCAAACCACAAAATATAAAAAGTACCAGTTGCCATTTCTGCAGCAAGTAAAATCAAACCTACCGCGCCCCATAACCACATTGCTTCAATCATGTTTTTCCTTTTTAAGATGACACAATATTTTATTAGTTTATTATGGCATAAGAATTTAGCTTTTTAAGATAAAATTTTATGGAAAAAATCATACATATAGAAGACTAAGAAATAGTACACTAGCATTAATTAGTAAGGATTTTTAAATGGAATCTTCACAAAAACTTATGATGCCATCTGATCGCAATGAGCGATTACATTACGTTAAACGTATATTTTCATCTGCAAAAGGTGTGGATCTAGGTGATAGTTGGGTGGGAGGTCGTCTCAATGGGCTTAAAAAGCTCCATAGTATTGATGCGGTTGCCTACAATAAGAATCGTAATTTTTTGAATGGCGCGGTCACACATTTATCACCATATTTGCGTCATGGTTGCCTCACTTTAAGTGAAACTTTCGATTCTGTAAAAAAACAATTTGGTGCAGATGCGGAAAAATTAATTTTTGAGTTAGCATGGAGAGATTACTGGCGAAAAGTGTGGTTTGCAAAAGGGAATGCAATTTATAGCGAATTGGAGCCACCCAAAGTCGCTATTGGTCATGGACCTTTGAGTAATGATGTTAAACAAGGTGTCACTGGCTTAGCGTGTATTGATGGCTTCGTGAAAGAGTTGCATGCCACTGGGTATTTGCATAATCATGCGCGTATGTGGCTCGCTAGTTACATTGTGCATTATCAAAAAATGGACTGGCGTGAGGCGGCGGACTGGCTGGAACTACACTTGCTAGATGGTGATTTTGCGAGCAACCATCTTTCATGGCAATGGGTAACCTCTACCTTTAGCTCAAAACCATATTTTTTCAATAAAGAAAATTTAAGTCGTTACACTGGTGAAAAATATTGCGCTAACTGCCAAGCAAAATGTCCTTTCGATGCAAGCTACGAAGTTTTAAACGATAGGCTGTTTAATAAAACCTTGGTGCCCATTGCAAAAAGATATGTGATTACACCCTTACCTAGAAATGCGGTATCGAGTTTTCCCACAATTGCAGTCTTTATCCATGATGAAATGTTATCGGCCGCACATGCTTTGCTCAAACAGCCATTCCCTAAGATTTTCGTGTTTGATCCACAATTGCATGGTAGATGGACACTTAAACGGCTTCAGTTTGTCGCTGACTGTTTAAGTGAAATGGAACAGGTAGAAATTTGGGTGGGTAACACTTATGAAATTCTAATGAAAAAAGGTGTGGGTCAGTTGATAACACAAGACACACCAAACCTTAAAGTTAAAGAATTGCTCGCACCGTTTTTACCGAATTGGCATCCGGTCGCCAAATTTACAGACGTAGAAGTGAGCGAAAAACGTTTAAAACGCTTTTCTCGATATTGGGAAAAAGTTGGCCCTGAAGTACTAGGTGATGCAATATATCGCAAGCCCTAATCTATATAGTATAGTAAACAATAATCTAGTTTTATATAAGGTGGCATGATGATTTTTTGGATAGTGGTGATAGTGATAGGTTTGTATTTGGTGGTTACCTATAATAGTTTGGTCAGTATTAAAAACAATGTTGAAAAAGCTTGGGCTAATATTGATGTGTTGCTGAAGCAACGTAATGACGAGCTGCCTAAGTTGATAGACACTTGTAAGGCTTACATGACACATGAAGCGCAAACATTAGAAAAAGTCATTCAAGCACGTATGGGCGTTGATTCTGCTCGTCAAATGCATGATATAGCTGGTTTAAGTGATGCTGAGTCAGCACTTACTACTAGTTTGGGCGGCTTATTTGCAGTGGCTGAAAATTATCCAGATTTAAAAGCAGATCAAACTTTTATCAATTTACAACAGCGCATCACTGGCTTAGAAAACCAAATTGCAGATCGCCGTGAATTCTATAATGATTCAGTTAATAACAATAATGTACGAATTCAGCAGTTTCCAGATTTGATTGTAGCTGGGTTATTTAATTTCAAACGTGCGGAAATGCTCAAATTCGCCTCTGCTGAATTAAGTGATATAGATGTGAACGCTCGTTTTAAGAGTTAATGAGAACGTTGACAAAGAATCAGCCCTTGGTTTTCTACATTACTTTAGATATCTAAATTACTTCCCAGTAATTTCTTTCAAGAAATCAGTAAATGTTTCGTAAGTTAAATGGTGACATTGTTAATTTATCTGCATTGGCAACGGTAGGCGGCGTTTTTGTGGTGGCTTATCAAATGCATCTGAGTAAGTCAGATGTGCAAACTTGGAGTTGGTTGCTATCAATTGCACTAATATTAAGTTTTTTTGCTTCGTTATTCAATTTTTGGCGATTACTTAAAATCACAGAGGCGCCTATTTCCACAATTGCTGCAGCTGCACAAGGGTACATTGAACTGCATGGCAAGGCATCAACACAAAAACCGTTAAACACGCCATATCATGGTATTCCATGTGTGTGGTATCGGGCATGGGTATATGCTAATCGCGTTGATCATCCATATTCAAAGAAGGCCATTGATGCTAGGCTTTTGGAATATTCGGAGAGCGACATTACTTTTCAATTGGATGACCAAACCGGCACTTGTATGGTTAATCCAAATGGTGCAGAAGTTGTATTTGCTCAAAAGCGCACGCTATTTAAAAATGAACACCGGTATGTAGAGGAATATTTGCCAGCGGGCAGGCCATTATATGTGCTGGGTCAGCTAGACACGCGTCATGAACAAGGTAATATTGAAACGATAAATCGAGATGTCTGTGCAACACTGGCTGAATTGAAATTAAGCCCGAATAAGTTGTTAAACCGATATGACCATAATAGAAATGGTCAAATTGACATGGATGAGTGGGAGTTAGCACGGCAAGATGCCATTAAACAGGTGCAAGCTAAACACACAATGAAGGAACATACTGGGAGCTTTACCCTCACTAAACCGATGGAGCAACATCTATTTCTAATATCCGCTAAAGCCCCGCATGAACTTAGAGCAAGTTACCATTTTTGGTCAATTATCCACTTGGTGTTATCGGTCATCTTGTTTTTTACGTATCTTATACTTGCTTAATCTTCACTCTAGAATTTAAGGAATGCATTTGAGCTTCAATCTTGAAACCACCGTATGTTAAAATGTTGGTTATGAATACTACAAACACTCAGCAAGCAAACGCCAAAGAATTAGAAAAATCTTTTGACCCTAAAACAATAGAGACAAAATGGTATGAATTTTGGGAGAGTCAAGGCTACTACGCCGCAGGCTTAAGTCAGCCTACACAGTCAAATCCTGAAATCAAAGACAATTTCTGTATTTTACTGCCTCCCCCAAACGTTACTGGCACACTACACATGGGGCATGGCTTTAACCAAACCTTGATGGATGCGCTGACACGCTATCACCGCATGAAGGGTGACAATACGCTATGGCAGCCAGGTACGGACCACGCTGGTATCGCAACACAAATTGTAGTGGAACGCCAGCTTGATGCCCAAGGCGTATCGCGCCATGATTTAGGGCGTGAAAAGTTCTTGGAAAAGGTTTGGGAGTGGAAAGAATACTCTGGAAATACCATCACTAAGCAAATGCGCCGTTTAGGCACATCACCCGATTGGTCGCGTGAGCGATTCACCATGGATGAAGGTTTGAATAAAACCGTGACAGAAACTTTTGTTCGCTTGTATAACGAAGGCCTGATTTATCGCGGCAAACGCCTGGTGAACTGGGATGTGAAGTTAGGTACGGCTGTTTCAGATTTAGAAGTGGTGCAGGAAGAGGAAGATGGCTTTATGTGGCACATCAACTATCCGCTTGCAGATGGCTCAGGTAGTCTAACTGTTGCAACAACGCGCCCAGAAACTATGCTAGGAGATGTGGCGGTGATGGTGCACCCTGAAGACGACCGCTATGCACACCTTATTGGAACAAATGTAAAACTACCACTTTGCGACCGAGAAATTCCAATTATTGGCGATGATTATGTAGATAAAGAATTCGGTACTGGCGTGGTAAAAGTGACGCCAGCGCATGACTTTAATGACTATGCGGTTGGTCAGCGTCATAAGTTACCGATGATAGAGATTTTGTCATTGGCAGGTTTGGTGAATGAAAATGCGCCAGAAAAATATCGCGGTTTAACCACAATTGTTGCTCGTAAACTAGTCGTGGCTGATTTAGAGGCTGAAGGCTGTTTAGTTAAAATCGATAAGCACAAACTAAAAGTGCCAAGAGGCGACCGCACTGGTGTGATTATTGAGCCGATGCTTACAGACCAGTGGTTTGTAGCTATGAGCAAACCAGATGCTGATGGTAAATCTATTACACAGAAAGCCTTAGATGTAGTGGCTAGTGGTGAGATCAAGTTTTACCCTGAAAACTGGGTGAATACTTACAATCAATGGCTGAATAATATTCAAGATTGGTGTATCTCGCGCCAGTTATGGTGGGGGCATCAAATCCCCGCTTGGTATACAGATAAAGGCAAAGTATACGTGGCGACAAATGAATCTGTAGCCAAAGTATTAGCTGCCAAAGATGGCTACACAGGAAATTTAGTGCGAGATAACGACGTGCTGGATACTTGGTATTCATCCGCACTATGGCCATTCTCAACGCTCGATTGGACTGGCAATGAAGCCATTGATGCGCAAAACCAAGCCTTACAACAATATCTGCCTTCTAGCGTTTTAGTCACAGGTTTTGACATTATTTTCTTTTGGGTGGCGCGCATGGTGATGATGACGACGCACATCACTGGAAAAATTCCGTTTAAGCATGTGTATGTGCATGGATTGATTCGTGATGCCGAAGGCCAAAAAATGTCTAAATCTAAGGGTAATGTTCTAGACCCGATTGATTTGATTGATGGCATCGGCTTAGATGATTTAATTAAAAAGCGCACCACAGGGTTGATGAATCCTAAGGACGCAGAAAAAATTGAGAAGCGTACACGCAAAGAGTTTCCAGAAGGCATTGCGGCTTATGGTACAGATGCGTTGCGCTTTACCTTTGCAGCGCTTGCTAGCCCTGGTCGTGATATCAAATTTGATTTGCAACGTTGTGATGGCTATCGCAATTTCTGCAATAAATTGTGGAATGCAACACGATTTGTGTTGATGAACACTGAAGGTCAAGATAACGGCTTTGATGCGGTAAGTTGCGGCGAAGGTGGGCGTAAGTTTAGTCAAGCTGATCGTTGGATTGTGAGCATTTTGCAACGTACAGAAGCTGAAGTAGAGCGTGCGTTTGAAGATTACCGTTTTGACTTGGCGGCAAAAGCGATTTATGAATTTGTGTGGGATGAATACTGTGACTGGTATTTAGAGCTTGCCAAAGTGCAAATTCAAAGCGGTACAGATGCAGAAAAACGTGCAACACGTCGTACTTTGTTGCGGGTGCTTGAGACAGTTTTACGTCTAGCGCATCCAATCATGCCGTTTATCACTGAGGAGATTTGGCAGACTGTAGCGCCTATGACTGAAAAGCATGGCACAAGTATTATGCTAGAGAGCTACCCAAAAGCTCAAGCTGATAAATTAGACGAAGTTGCCGAAGCATGGGTCAAACAATTAAAGCAAATGGTAGATGCTTGTCGTAGTTTACGTGGAGAAATGACTATTTCGCCCGCCGCACGTGTACCTTTGGTCGCTGCTGGTGATGCAGAGAAATTGACTGCTTACGCACCTTATTTAAAAGCCTTGGCTAAATTGGAGGATATTGCGATTGTCACTGATTTACCAGAAGCAGATGCGCCAGTGATGCTGGTAGATGATTTTAAACTCATGCTAAAAGTGCAGATTGATGTCGCTGCAGAAAAAGAACGCTTAGGGAAAGAAATATTGCGTTTGGAAAATGAAATTAACAAAGCAAACGCAAAACTGAATAATGAAAGTTTCGTTGCTCGTGCACCCGCTATCGTTGTTGAGCAAGAAAAAGCGCGGGTGGCAGAATTTAGTAATAGCTTAGTGAAGTTGCAAATGCAACTAGCTAAGCTAAGCTAGCTAATCACACATCAAATAAAAAGGCGCAATTTGATGAACTGCGCCTTTTTATTTGATGCTTGCATACTTTAGTGACTACGTTTTTTAATGTAAAAAGTGAAATCAGTCTCACCAGAGTCGAGCTGAAGGAGCTCATGACCAGTTTGCACGCAAAATGCGTTAAAGTCTTTGACTGAGCCAGGGTCAGTTGAAATCACTTTTAATATTTGCGATGCGCTAATTTCACTTAAACCTTTTTTGCAACGCAGAATAGGTAACGGGCAATTTAAACCAGTTGCATCGACTTCTCTATCAAATTCCATTATTTCTTTTTCCCTTCATCTTTTTGTACAAATGGATGGCCAGCTTTACTCCAAGCTAGAATGCCACCAGACAAATTGTATACATTCTTACAGCCCTTGCTAGATGCAAAAGCAGCGGCATGTGCAGAGCGGATGCCACTATGGCAATAAAACACTATATTTTCTATTTTAGTCAGTGGCTCAAAGCGTACGGGTAGCATTGCTAAAGGAATGTGGACTGCGCTTGGTATTATGCCACGTGCAACCTCATCGTCATTACGAACATCCACTATAAATAATGGGTGATTTGCCATCATGTTAAATAAGTCGTTTGCTTCAATTTCGCTATATGCACTCATTAGAATAAACCTAAATTAATCAAATCAAATAATAGCAATTTTGCGAGGTGACCGCACCAAGAATCTATGAAGCTAGGTGTATATATAATAAGGAGATGCTATTTTTTAGTAAGTTGAGTTTTACGTCAAAATAATCCACCAAATAATTTTCTAACGGATTATGATGGGTTTGTGTTGAGTAGTTCACGCATTAGCGTGTGTGAATGATATTTTAAAAGTCGATATTCTAGGAGAAGCATCATGGCTAAAGGACAAGAACGTAGCAACAAGGAAACGAAAAAACCAAAAAAAGATAAAAAAGTAGTGCTGGTTTCTGGGTCTATTATCCCAACTAAACCCAGTGTACCAACAAAAAAATAAGCAAACAGTTAACACTACACGCTTGGTAGATACTTTTAAAAGCAGTTGTAATTGAACAAGTTTTTTAAGGCTTGCCGCAGTTAGTTAAAAGCTTAAGCGGCCTCTTGAAAAGCAAGTTCTTCAACGTGATAGTAGTGATCAGCGAACCACAACGTCATATCTTCCGCACTATGTATGGCGCTGTCTCGATGCAAGTACTCACTAACTAAGTTATTTTCCTCATCTACAACTTGATAAATAATCATTTCAAACCTCTCTTTGGAATTTGTACATCCTAACTTATACAACGGCATACTCATGGAAAGCTATAGCGTTTTGAGCTATTTAGTTCAGCATACCAAATGTGTATTTAAATCAATTAGTCGAACATAAGGGTTTTGTTAGGGTAGTATTAAATTTCATTTTGATGTTATCAGATTAGGGCGCCTCTATTAATCGTAAAAACTGATAAGCACTACGGAAGTCAGCTATCTGAGGAATATTGCTAATGAAGTTGGTGTAATTCAAGATTTCTTAATTTCGGGGCAAACCTAGCGGTAATACCAACCACAGATAGTGTCATCAATCCACCAAATATTACCGAGGGTACTAACCCTAATAGGCGAGCTGCCAAGCCAGATTCAAATGCGCCTAACTCATTTGACGAGCCGATAAAAATACCGTTAATAGACGATACGCGGCCACGCATAGCATCAGGTGTAGCCAGCTGTAAAATGGTGGTGCGTAACACCACGGAAACACCATCAAAAATACCAGTAAGTACTAAAAATAAACCTGCAAGCCAAATGCTAGTGCTTAAGCCAAAACCAATAATGCAGCAACCAAAACCTGCTACCGAAGCAAGTAGCCAACGCCCTGCATGCAGATTGATTGGGTTGCGGGCCAACCAAATGCCTGTAACGATAGCTCCCATTGCAGGCGCGGCACGTAAAAAACCTAATCCCTCAGGACCATAATGATAAACCTCATGAAGAAATGCAGGTAGCATGGCGACAGCGCCGCCAAAAAGTACTGCAAACATATCTAAGGACAACGCGCCAAGCAAAATTTGGTTGGTATAAACAAAACGCAAGCCTTCAGCAATGCTAGTAAATACAGGTGGGCTATCAACTACTGGTGGAGGTTCTTTTATTTTTAGTGACCACATAGCAATTGCCGCGCCTAAGCAAAATATTGTGGCGAGTGAGTAAGCCGCGGTTTTACTTGCAAAGCCAACTAACAAACCTCCGATGGCTGGACCTACAATTAGCCCAGCTTGAAAAACTGAACTACTAATCCCAGATGCGCGAGCATATTCCTCGCGAGGCAAAATAATTGCAAATAATGTGTTGTAACTAGGTGCAATAAAAGCACGTTCTATACCTGTAAGCATAATTGAACCGTAAATCCATAGGCTTGCATTGCCACTATTGCCAATCAATCCCATTGCAACTGCAGTAAGAGTGAGTGCGTTGACTGCTAAAGCAACTGCAGCCAAAGTCCCAAAGAAACGACGCGAATAAAAATGATCAACTGCATGGCCAGCGAAAAGTGCGCAAAAGAAGTACGGAATCACTTCCGCCAAACCAACCAAACCAAGCGCTAATGTATCGTGTGTAATCTCATAAATATGCCAACCAACCGCAACAGCCATCATTTGATAAGCCAATACCATGAGAATACGAAAGCTCAGTAGTTTGAGAAACGCATGATGATGACGTGTAAAAATATGCATGAGAGACTGGTAGTTTAAGGTAAATGTAGAATAGATCTAAAAATTAATGTTCAGTACAATCAATAAGCTTGTAAAATATTTGTTAGTGCAGAGAATAAGGCAGTAAGGCTATGCAAATAGCTCGATGAGTCGTCATTGACCTAGTGTGACTCTGCCGATATATATTAGGCGCACTAACCAATTCTAGTTTGTTATTTCGGCACTCTCCATAAATACCAGCTCGCGATGGTGCGATATGGGCTCCATGCCTCGCCAATTTGAGCGATTTCTTTTCGTTTAGGTGCAACATCTAGTTTTTTAAGGCGTTTATAGCCTTCTACTATAGCAAAATCATCTGCAGGAAGTATGTCTATACGCGCTAATGTAAACATCAGTAACATTTCAACAGTCCATTGTCCGATACCTTTTAGCTTAATTAATTGATCGATTAACAGTTTGTCAGTCATTGCATCTGCTTCTAGACGTGAAGGCACTAGCCCACTTAATGCGCCTTGCGCGATACCTTGAATGGTATCAATTTTACGCGCCGAAAATCCACAAGCTCTTAGCGCAACAAATTCAGTTGCTATTAATTGAGCAGGTGTAGGGAAGGAACTGCCGTATATGTTAAGCAGCCTTTTGATAATAGCATCGCCGGCTTTGGCGTGGAGTTGCTGGTAAGCAACTGCGCGAATCAATGCTTCGTAAGGTTCACGCTCAGGTTTTGCCTCTAAGATACACGGGCCAACAGTGTTAATTAGATTTGCCCAGTCTGCATCTAAGCGGGCAAGGCTGTCAGTCGCTTCGTTAAAGTTAATCTTGTAGGTATTCATTTGATTAATCTTGCGCTGTATCAAGATGTTGATTGAATAGTGAAGTTATCATTATCGACGTAAATTTAAAAATTCCACAAAATATTAGGTCAATATGCAAATTCAGATCAATCCATCCAATCAAAAAGACATGAAGCAATTCGCGTTGTTTAATCTTGGTTTCCGCCCATTTTTTTTAGGCGCGAGTGTTTTTTCGGTTATTTCAATTGCATCGTGGATGCTAATTTATTTTTCTTACATTAGTGTCAGTATCACAAATATTTCTATCAGCCAATGGCATGCTCATGAAATGCTTTATGGCTACGGGTTGGCTGTCGTTGCTGGCTTTCTACTAACCGCTGTTAAAAACTGGACAGGTTTACCAACGCTATATGGGCGATCATTGATGGTCCTGTTTGCACTTTGGGTCACAGCCAGAGTGTTATTCTTGTTTGGAACAACACTGTTAGTTTGGGTTGCTGTTGCTGATTTGCTGTTTGGACTGATGTTAATTGTTGCAATAGCCATGCCCATCATTAAAGCTAAGCAATGGATGCAGCTTGCGGTGGTAGGTAAAGTCATGCTGTTATGGATAGGTAACCTGACTTTTTATTTAGGGTGCTTTGGCGTGATTACTGGAGGGATGACCTATGCTATTAATGGTGCAATATTGCTCTTTATCAGCCTGATTTTAATGATTGGTCGACGGGTTATTCCATTTTTTATTGAACGTGGTGTGGAAACACGAGACACTGAACGCCGAGTTCAGTTAAAACAATACAAATGGCTAGACATCAGTATATTAGTAATCTTTATCGCATTATTCTTGAACGCTATTTTTATAAAAATACCCTACTTAACATCAATATTCGCTTTTTCGCTATTTGTACTTAATGGTTATCGATTATTTAATTGGTGTGCCGCCGGTATATGGCGTGTGCCGCTGTTATGGAGTTTATATTTATCAGCTTGGCTGATAAATTTTGGTTTTCTGTTTTATGGATTGCAAGCGCAATACAGCAGTTTATCTATTTTGACCTTACATATTTTTACCATCGGCGGAATTGGCTTGATGACTCTCAGTATGATGTCGCGAGTTGCTTTGGGTCATACTGGCCGAGATATCAGAAAGCCATCTCGGTGGTTAGGCATGGCTTTTGCTAGCATTATTGCCAGTATGTTATTTCGCGTAGTAATGCCGATGTTTACTATGCAGTTTTACTCAGGTTCGGTACTAGTAGCTGCCATTTTATGGATATTGGGTTTTGCATTTTTTGTTGTAGTCTATACGCCAATATTAGTTAAACCTAGGGCTGATGGTACTTTTGGGTAAGTTGGAGATAGTTCTTAGCATTTGTGCATAAAGTCTGCTAATATTCAGAGCATGTTGCAACGCTTAACGCTTAATTTAGCATTAGTTTTCTTATTTGTTTTCACGCAAGTAGGTATTTCTGCGCATGAAGTAAGCCATTTAAACGATATTGCAAAGCATACTCAGCAAGATGAAAGTGCACCAGCCGAACAATGTGAAAAATGTATTAGCTACTCACAAGTAGCCAGCGCATTACAATCAACATCATTTACATTACAAAGTTTTGAAGGACGCTTTGAAGCGATATCAAGCGATTACTTTAAAACTGAAACACCTCTTCAAACTGCTTACGCAGCCCGCGCCCCGCCTCAAAAAATTAGCATTTAATCTTTTTTATTTCTCAGTCTAGTGTTAACAAAAACACAGCTGGGCAACTGCTATTTTTTGAGGATTCACCACATGAGCAACAAACAACACTCACACTTGCGCGATAAGCTGCATGCAGCGCAAGTGCACACCATATTCGCCCCGAAATCTATCGCGTTGGCACTCAGTTGCCTATTCATTAGCCATGCTATTGCCGAAGAAACGGCCACTACAATTAACCTGCCTTCTATAGCCGTCACTGGCAACCCGCTCGGCGTTGGTTCTGACGAACTGGTTGTACCAGTATCAGTATTGAGCGGTCGAGAACTCAGCTTGCGTCGTGAAGGCACGCTGGGGGAGACGCTTAATGGCATTCCCGGTGTAACGGCGACACAATTCGGTCCCAATGCTTCACGCCCAGTCATACGTGGTCTCGATGGTGAACGGGTTCGCATCATGCAAAATGGCGTAGGCATCTTAGATGCTTCTAGCCTGAGCTTTGACCATGCTGTAGGTATAGACCCGCTCATCATTGAGCAAATTGATGTGGTACGCGGACCTGCTGCCTTGCTTTATGGTGGTAGTGCAATGGGTGGGGTAGTCAATGCGATTGACCACCGTATACCCAAAGAACAATTGAATGGCGTTACTGGCCGTGCAGAAGCGCGCTTTGGTGGCCCAGATAGCACACGCAATGGGGCTGCAGTCATTGATGCTGGTAATGGTCAATTTGCAATCCACGCCGATGCCTATACTCGCAAAACTAGCGATTTAGATATTCCTGGACATGCCGTATCCAGTCGAAAAAATAGGGCTGATGGCACCCCGCGTGAAAATCGTGGCAAGTTAGCTAATAGTGCATCAGAAGGTGATGGTGGCGCATTAGGTGCCTCACTCACATTTGATAACGGCTATATCGGGCTTTCATACTCAACCTTGAATAACAATTATGGTGTGGTCGCAGAAGAAGGCGTGACCATCGACATGAAGAGTGACCGCTGGGACTTGGCCACCGAGTTTACCGATTTGGGCACCATTATCAATCGTGTGAAGGTGCGTATGGCGCATACCGATTATGAGCACAGCGAGTTAGAGGGTAGCGAAGTCGGCACCACTTTTACAAACCGCGGATTGGAAGGCAGCATTGAAGCAGGGCATGCCAAAGTTGGGAACATTAGCGGTGTGTTTGGTTACCAGTTTAGCAATACCAATTTTGAAGCACTAGGCAATGAAGCCTTTGTCCCAAGTGTCAACACGCAGAATCAGGCACTGTATCTATATGAAGAGTTGGGGATTAATGAACATAAAATTACTTTTGGCGGCCGATTGGGGCATAGCCAAGTAGATTCAAAAGACAGTGCGAATCCAAACTTTGGTGCGGGACAAAATAACAGCTTCAATCCCAATAGTTTTGCCTTAGGGGGGTTATATAAACTTAATGATAACTGGTCAGTCACCAGCAATCTATCGCACACCGAACGTGCCCCAAGTTACTTTGAGCTCTATGCCAACGGCGCACATGTAGCAACGGGGCAATATGAAGTCGGCAATGTCAATTTTAATAAAGAACGCTCTAATGGTATCGATGCGCAATTACGCTGGAAAGATGCAAAAAATAGCTTCAGCTTAGGCGCGTATTACACGCGGTTCAATAATTTTATTGGATTGTTTGATACAGGAAATTCTCGCGGAATGGATGGTGAACTTAATCCAATTGATGGTGATAATGATGGTGTCGCAGATGGTTCTGGCGAGGATATTTTGCCAGAAGCTAGATTTGGCGCTATTCCCGCTACTTTTAAAGGGCTGGAAGCCGAAGGTAAATTCAACCTCACCGACAATCTGGACCTGACCGTACGTGGCGACTATGTGCACGCTAAAGACAAGCGTAACAATGCCTATTTGCCACGGATCTCACCGTTAAGACTCGGCGCTGGCTTGCAATATCGTCTCAATAGCTTCAGTGCACGCTTAGACGTATTGCGCGCATTTAAGCAAAACAACACTGCGACCAACGAACTGAATACCGATGGTTACACCAACGTCACAGCATTACTGGCATACAAACTGCCTACAAAATTAAATGTAGAACTATTTGCGAAAGCCAACAACTTGCTCAATGATGAGATACGCGAACACGCCTCTTTCTTAAAAGACATTTCACCTGCAGGTGAACGCGCACTCATGATTGGTGCGCGGGCAGATTTTTAGCGAGTTATGCCAACAAAAATAGTTAGCCTAAAATAGCAAATCTCTATAGCAATACAAGTAGCATAATGGCGAGTCCGATTTTAGACCATCAATTAACCGAGATTGTCCATTAGCCAAATACCCGTTCGCGGTGAGCTTGTCGAAACATGAATTACCCTTCGATAAGCTCACCGCGAACGGAGTTTTATGCACTTTCTCGTCTAAGGGGCAATCTCAGATCAAATAAAATTTAAGCTATTCTAATGGCAGTAATTTACCACCAGTACTATACTTAGGCATTCTAGATAAACTAGTTGAGGATAATGTTATGAATAGAAGAGAAATTTTATTAGGAGGCGTTGCTTTAGCTGGAGCTGCAGTCGTTGGTAGAGCACAAGCTGCGGAAATGGAACACCATCACCATAGTATGGCTACTAACGCTGGCTTGATTTCTGCTGCTGCAGATTGTATACAAAAAGGTCAGGTCTGCCTGAATCATTGTTTATATCTGTTGGGTCAGGGTGATAAAGACATGGCAGCTTGCGCTAAAAGTGTGAATCAAATGCTTGCGTTATGCACTTCGCTACAAGCGCTTGCTAATCAAGAATCTGCCTACCTGCCTAAACTAGCTGCAATCGCCATGGATGCCTGCAATAAATGTGAAGACGAATGTAAGAAACATTCAAACAAACATGAAGCTTGCAAAACCTGTGGTGAAAGTTGTGCTGCGTGCGCTAAAGAGTGCAAAAAAATAGCAGTTTAAGCTTGTAACCCGGAAACCATTGGGTAACCGGGATAGATGCAATATTAGAAACTAGCAACTATTCCTAGCATACTAGAAACGCCCAGCGTCGCATAATCAAGGCGATACTCATAATCCCAAGAAATTGTGTTGCTAAAAGAAAATGTGCATCCAAAATAGGGCGAGTATCGAAATAAGCTAATTTTTAGTGAATCTGTTTAAATGTAGCTGTTCCGTTGAATATTCCGACGTTGTCGCAAATTATTGTCCTTCATTCTTGAGTAAAACGAAGAATCCAGCAGTTTACACATCATAAAAACATGGATTCTTCGCTAGGCTTCTCCCATGAATATATGCGCTTTAGCGCATATATTCTGCGCTGATGCCAAGCTTTGGTTCAGAATGACGAATTATTATGGAGTAGCTATAAATTAGAGCTTTAAGGCAGCTTTAATGCGTCTAAACGTTTGCGTGATGATGTTGCCATCTAATTTGTAATGCTTATGTAATGGTTTTTTTACTTCCCAGTTAGCTGTAATGCCAGCAGGAAAAGTCACTAAATCACCTTTGCCAAAATTAACAGGTGCACCACCTGTTGGCGTGATGATACATTCACCTTCTAAAATATATGCGACTTCTTGTTCCAGAAACGTCCAAGGGAATACAGAAACTTCTTTTTGCCAAGTCGGCCATTTGCTTACATTGAGTGCGTCTAAACGCGCTTGTGCAGGATTGCTTTCTACACTGATTTGATTAACGGTCGCTTGATTCATCATGATTTCTTTAAATGGTTGTGATGTGCTATTTTAGCGCATCACCTTTGAATTGCTATCGAAAACTAGTATAAGATGTAAAATAGCATTTTGAGTCAGATGTTAGTTTTATATGCGTGTTAGTTTAGAAGATGCAGTAGCAATGCTTCGAAATGGTGAAGTTGTCGCCATTCCAACCGAGACTGTTTACGGCTTGGCGGCAGATGCGACTAATGATGTGGCATTACAGAAGATATTTTCGATTAAGCAGCGTCCAGCAGATCACCCATTGATTGTTCATATTTGCGATATTAGTCAGGTGGCAGATTGGGCCGAAACATTTCCAGAGCTTGCAGTAAAGTTAGCTAAATCTTTTTGGCCTGGTGCGTTAACCTTGATTTTACCAGCTAAAAAACATGTATCGCTTGTGGTGCGTGGCGGAGAGCCGACTATCGCACTACGTGTGCCGAACCATCCTGTAGCGTTAGCTTTATTGAAAATGAGTAATTTGAGTGTAGCTGCGCCATCTGCAAATTTATTTACTCAACTCAGCCCAACAACAGCAGCACATGTGGAGGATGGGTTGGGAGAAAGTATACCTGTATTAGATGGTGGCGCATGCCAAGTAGGGATTGAATCTACCATTGTGAGCGTGACTGATAGCGGACAATGGCAATTGTTAAGACCAGGCATAATTAGTGAGGCGGATATTGAAAAAATAACTGGATTACCTCAACAGAAAAAAAATGAAGCTATTGAAATCGTTCAAATGGTAACGCCTAAAGCGCCTGGGCAGCATGCGTTACATTATTCACCGCACACACCGCTATTGCTATTTAAAGATAAAGCTTCCCTCTTGCAATATTGTGAGACATTAACTCAATCTGGCTTGAAATGTGCAGCTCTTTTGATTGGTGAGGGGGCAAGGCCAAAATGCACGTTAATACAATTACCTAGTTTACCTGCTGAGGTTGCTGAGCAATTGTATAGTGCACTGCATCAGTTGGATGCGCTAAAAGTAGACCGTCTATTGGTTGAATTGCCACCCAACGGGCCAGCGTGGTCAGCGGTATTAGACAGGCTAACTCGTGCCGGCTATGTGGAAAGCTAATAATTAACCTTCTATTTAAACATATCACTAAGTTTAGGGATTAGGTTTTTTAGCTCACTTGGTAGTGCCGCACCTGGTATTTTATTAGCAAGTTCGCTATTTAAACGGTTTAATGCTTCTTGTTGCAATAAGTCTAATAAATTATCGTATTTACCATTAAAAAACACATTGGGAACTTGCTTTAATAAGCCAAATTGCTGGGCCATCTGTAGTGCATTTGCTGGTGAAAATGCAGCTTGATTCGGCCCTACTTCCACACGATTACCTTGGTTATTTTCTATGTAAGTTGCGCCCTGAAACACTTTGTTATAAGTGCCTGGTTCAGCGCCTTTTTTATTATCTTCTAATACAGCAACCTCAAAATCTGTCCCTCTGATACCGATGGTAGCAGCTGGTGTATTAAATTTCACTTTCTGCGGGTTCTTTTTGCCAATAGCCCCTGTAACTGCACGAAAGCCGCCCTTTACTAACTTAATCAACACATTGTCGTTAGTGCTATCTTTGTTGTTAAAATGAAATTCGGTAATAGTTAAGTTAGAGTTTGGACGCACTGCCAATACCGCACCATCTGTCATGCGAATAAGTAATTCGGTATCATTTCCTGTGGTAATCTGGTCACCTTGAAACACTTCCGCCTTGACTGATAGCAATTTTTGGCTGCCACTGCTGATAATTTGTGCGTTGCCCTGCATGCGCTCAATTACTCCAGCAAGCTCATTTGCAAAGGCGCTTCCTGCTACAAGTAGTAGCTGTAACCCTAACAATAAAAACAAGTATTTTTTAAACATATTTAGCCTTAAGACTATTTAGTAATGATTGAATCAGCAATTATGCTGGTACAGTTTTAATAACATTAATTAATGAGAACACATTAGGAGTATATCAACATACTATAATTTTCTACATCATGCTGTTGAGGTCAATTTAGTTTTACGATTGCTACATATTTCGCGTAATGGCAAAATAAGTACATTCAAATTTTTATTTTTTAAATCACTCAGGCTCGACTATGGTAAACCAAAAAAACAAACTGATCCTTATGATAGCTTTATTAGTCACATTACCTTCATGTAGCTTGATTGGCATTTCTAATCCATTTGGGTCAGACTCGCAGGAGCATTCCCGTTCACCACAAAATGCTACCGCTTATCTATGTGACAGTAATATGAAATTTTATGTGCGCATGCAGAATAATGGTAATGAAGCATGGTTAATATATCCCACTCATGAGGTGAGTTTAACAAAAGCGAGTGATAGTAATAATCGATTTATTAGTGGGGCAATTACTCTCGTCATTAATGGTGATGAAACCACCTTGAATGACGGCGAAAAAATTGCTTACGTTGGGTGCAAGCCGCAGACTAACAAATAATTTTTTCTAGTAGAGTTGTCCTATCATCGTTAATCCGTATTTAATACTTGCATACAATACAAAAACGGCGTAATTTATTCTTTTAAATAATGTATTAACTGTGGAGACAACCATGGATAATAAATATGGATTAGGTGGCGCAAAAGTTGCCACTGAACATCATGAAGTGCACCATAAAACACCCAAAAATAATGCAGAAAAATGTAGATTTTGTGGCTGCGAGCAGTTGGTGTTGAGCCTGACGATGCATGACCACCGCTGTGCAGAATGTGACGAGTGGCAAAGTGATATTCCTCAAGGTTATTCAACTGGTAGAAGTAACGATTTCTAGTATTTTAGTTTTCATCATTAAGCATAATTCTTGAGACTATCATGTTGTCGCTAAAAAAAAGTCAGAATTCGAACAAGTTTTCATAACCTAATCCATTTATACGTTCTATAATCTTGCTTACAAAACACCTTTCCATTAAACAACTCCATAAGAGAAGATAAATGTCTACTACAAATGCTGATATTGGCCTAGTTGGCCTTGCTGTGATGGGCCAAAATTTAGCCCTCAATATTGCCGATCATGGCTACACTATTGCGGTTTACAACCGTGATTCTAAAAAAATGGTTAGCTTTATTGAAGAATGTAAAAAAAATGAGCCTTCACATGAACGTGTTGTCGGTCATGCTGATTTAGCCTCATTTGTCTTAAGTATCAAACGTCCTCGTAAAATCATCTTATTAGTTAAAGCAGGTAGCGCAACAGACGTTACTATTAATGCTTTATTACCATTTTTAGAGCAAGGTGACATCATTATCGATGGTGGTAACTCATTGTGGACAGATACTATCCGTCGCGAAAAAGAATTGGCTGTTAAGGGCATCGATTTTATCGGTTCCGGCGTTTCAGGTGGTGAAACTGGCGCACGTTTCGGTCCTTCGTTGATGCCATCAGGTACACGTAAAGCATGGTCAAGCCTAGAACCAATCTGGCGTGACATCGCAGCTAAAGTTGATGCTGTAACAGGTGAGCCTATGGAAGGTGGCAAACCAGGCAAACCAGTTGAAGGCGGCTTTTCATGTGCTGAATACATTGGCCCAGATGGTGCTGGGCACTATGTAAAAATGGTGCATAACGGCATTGAATACATCGACATGCAATTGATTTGTGAAGCTTACTGGTTAATGAAAAACTTACTCGGCATGCCAGCAGACGAAATTGGTAGAGTATTTGCAGAGTGGAACAAAGGCGAATTATCGAGCTTCTTGATTGAAATTACCGCTGATATCCTGCAACAAAAAGACCCAATGACTAAAGGCTTCTTGGTAGATCAAATTTTAGATACCGCAGGCCAAAAAGGTACAGGTCAATGGACAGCAGCTAACGCGCTTGAGCTTGGCTCACCAGCAAACGCTATTGCAGCAGCTGTTTATGCGCGTGCGCTATCAAGCTTGAAAGAAGAACGTGTTGAAGCGAGCAAAATCTTAAAAGGCCCTGCGATTAAACTTGAAGGCGACAAAAAAGCGACAATCGATGCGATTAAAAACGCTCTGTATTGCTCAAAAATCTGTGCATACGCGCAAGGCTTCCAATTGATTGATAAAGCACAAGTGGCATACAACTGGAAACTAAACTTCGGTGAAATTGCGCAAATCTGGCGCGGTGGTTGTATCATCCGCGCTCGCTTCTTGCAAAAAATCACTGAAGCTTATGCTTTAAATTCACGCTTGAAAAACTTGATGCTAGATCCGTACTTCACTAAAGCGATGAATGACGGACAAGAAGGTTGGCGTAAAGTGATTGCGCTTGCGGTTGTGAATGGTATTCCTGCGCAAGGTTTTAGTGCGGCAATGGCGTATTACGATGGCTACCGCAGTGCAGACTTACCAGCAAACTTGTTACAAGGTCAACGTGACTACTTTGGCGCGCATACCTATGAGCGTAAAGACCAACCGCGTGGTCAGTTCTACCATTTAGATTGGCCAGAAGCAGGTCGCCCTCAGTTAGAAATCTAATATTTAGATTCTAATTTAGCAATAAATAAGGGCAGAATTTCTCAAGCCCTTCTGAAAACGTGTTGATTTTAGGTTAACTAAATGCCATGCTACCCGCTCTCCACAAGGTGATGCGGGTACTAGCATGGTCAAAACAAATTCATCCGCAGAATCACAAACCTCGCCCAACCAGAAAACACCTCCAAAACACACTAATATTCAGTACAATTTCTGCAAGAACCCTGTCTGTCTATCAAGAGAAGAATAATCAGCCCCTTGAGCGCCGCTTAGTTGATGAATCAAATCAAGGCGGTACAGATTACAGCTCAAGAATTCGGCTAAAGTAACTTTAATACGATCAGAACCACAAGAAAAACGGCCAAGAACTTCTGGCCTTTAAAATCAACAGGTTTTCAGAAGGGCTTGAGAAATTCTGCCCTTTTATATCGCTATGACCCGTTTGATGAAATATGGCGCGTTGCTTTTAGGCTCAGCAATATGCTAATGCCCAGCACAGCAACCACCACGGCTAACGAAACTGCAACTGGTATCTTAAACCACTCCACAATTAACATCTTTGTGCCAACAAATATTAGCACTACTGCTAGACCGTATTTAAGCAAATGGAATCTGTCTGCCATATCTGCCAATAAAAAGTATAGTGCACGCAAACCTAGAATGGCAAAGATGTTAGAGGTAAACACAATGAACGGGTCGCTAGTGATAGCAAAGATTGCTGGAATGCTGTCCATGGCAAAAATAACGTCTGAAAATTCGACCAGAATTAATACTAAAAACATCGGCGTAAACCAGCGTACACCATTTTTAGTAATCCAGAATTTATCGCCGTGATAGGTATCAGTAATGCGTATGTGGTTTTTAAGCCATTTTAATAATGGGTTTTCAGCGAGATCAGGTTCTTTATCAGCAAAAATAAACATCTTGATCCCAGTGATGAGTAAAAATGCGCCAAATACATACAGCACCCAGTGGAACTGGGCAATTAGCCAAGCGCCGAGTAATATCATCAGCGCGCGCAATACAATTGCGCCTAAGACTCCATACACTAACACACGTTTTTGATATTCAATCGGCACAGCAAAGTATGAGAACAGCATGACGAACACGAAAATATTGTCCATTGCCAATGTTTTTTCTAGCAAGTAACCGGTGAGATATTCCATAACTTTGGTATTTGCCACCTCACGACCAGCAGTATGATCCAGCCAAGCCCATAATGCGCCACCAAAGACAATAGCTAGAGCAAACCAAACGAGCGACCAACTTAGCGCTTCGCGCACGCTTACTTTTTGCGCGCCATGGCGACCTAGTAAAAACATATCGATGGAAAGCATGGCGAGTACAAATACGCCAAAGCCAGACCACATCCACCATGTTGCAATTGATTGAAGTTCACCCATTAGATTTCTCTTTATTAAATTTTTGCAATACTTGTTAACTAATTATCTATTTCTGCTGTGTCAGTGTTGACAGCGACACTGTTTAACATAACTTCTTCGTCTAAATGGGCGGTCCACTCACGCCAGACTGCCCATACGACTGAAAGTACAATTGGCCCAATGAACAGCCCTACTAGACCAAAAGCGAGCAATCCGCCTAATACGCCAAAAAGCACTAACAAAAAGGGTATTGGGCTAATGCTACTAATAAATAATGGCCTGAGCACATTGTCTAGTTGGCTGACGATAGCCGCTCCCCATATCCACACACCAATGGCTGCACCTGTATCACCTTGCAATAGTAATAACAGCCCAGCAGAGCCCCATGCTAAAGGTGTGCCAAATGGAATGAGTGCCAATATCATTGTTAAAATACCAAACATCACTGGTGATGATAAACCTGCAACCCAGTAACCAACTCCAGCCACTATGCCTTGTACTAAAGCAGTGAGCAATATGCCATACACTACAGCGCGTGTAGTGGTGCCTGCAGCGTGTAAATAATCGTATGTATACTCGCCAATAAAACGTTTTAGTACATGACGTAATTCGCGCACAATGCGTATGCCGTCACGGAAAAAGAAAAATAATATCACTACCACCAATATCATTTTTATCAAGCTTTTGCCTAATCCACCCACCAGCGTACTCAAGTCTGCTGTGTGTGCAGCAATCCATTTTTTAACTACTAATGAAGCGCCATCTGGATTAGCTGCGAAGTGCGCCTGTTGTTGAGTTAGCCACTCACCTAACCAAGGTATATTTCGCAAGTTTTCTGGTACGGGCGGCGGGTTAGCTAAAAATGCTTGTAGTGCGGGGTACAAATGCACAAGCTCTTGCTGTGCTAGCCAAATTAACCAAATTAAAGGTAAGAATAGTGTCAGCGCCAATAAAATTGTCGCTAAAAAAGCGGCCAGCGTATCCTTATTGTTGCACCAGCGGCGTATTCTTTGAGCCACTGGCCAGCAGGCATAAGCCAAAACACTTGCCCAAGCAATCGGTGCCATAAATGGAGCAACAACCAAAAACGCGAGTGCTACCAAACCTGCGAGTGCTAGCCATGGCACAATACGGCGACTATAAGTAGTTTTGCTATTGATCACAAATTGAGGCCTTATTTATTTTTAGGGCCATGGGGCTACAAGCAGGAATTCTTTCTATCAGTGCAAACATCACTAATAGCAACGCTATACCAGCATTTAAGCTTATGTAGAAAGGCATTGTTAGCCAGCGACTAGCGAACATAAAGTGCTCTAAGAACAAGTCAGCACGTCTAACTTCCATCATTTGTCTCAATGCTTATGAATGGCTTTGTAGTGCGGAAATACGCTCAGATAAGTCTGGATGGCTTGAAAACAAGCGCTTGAAACCACTAGATCCACCACCAGATATTCCAAAAGCCGCCATTTGTTTAGGTAAGGCCGAAGGTTCGTGTTCAGCTTGCAAACGCTCTAATGCTGCAATCATCTTTTTACTACTCGATAATCTAGCTGCACCTGCATCTGCTCTAAATTCACGTTGACGCGAAAACCACATCACAATAATAGAAGCTAATACGCCTAATATTAATTCAGCGACAATCATGGTGACAAAGAACGCTGGCCCAGTGCCTTTTTCAGTTTTAAAAATAATTTTATCTACCGCGTAGCCAATCACGCGTGATAAAAACATTACAAAAGTATTCACTACGCCTTGAATCAAGGTTAGCGTTACCATGTCGCCATTAGATATATGCGACACTTCGTGTGCTAGCACAGCTTCTGCTTCATCTTTACTCATTTTGTTGAGCAAGCCTGTTGAAACGGCAACCAAAGAACTGTTTTTGGTCATCCCAGTAGCAAATGCGTTGACTTCAGGCGAATCAAATACAGCCACTTCAGGCATTTTAATGCCAACCATATCGGCTTGAGTTCGTACCGTTTTAATCAACCAAATCTCTGTTGGCGTTTTCGCTTCTTCAATCACTACCGCACCAGACATACGTTTAGCTGACCATTTAGACATTGCTAGTGAGATAAATGAACCACCAAAGCCCATGATGGCGGCAAAGGCGAGCAGGTTTTTAAGGTCTAAGCCATTGGCGTTTAGGTAAGGCTCAACTCCCAGTATGCGCATGGTGACTGAAAGCACCAGCATAATGGCAAGGTTAGTGGCTAAAAAATAGATAATACGTTTCATACAAACTCCGACGGGGTGTTGGCCACATACAAATCGTGACCAAAGGTTTAAAAGCTAAACCGCTATTATGCAGTAAATTGTTTCATTAGAACTGGCTCGTGCAAACGTTCCTGCAAACGTACTAACTTTCTGGTCAAAGTGCGTGCGCAACGGTCACACGCTCGGTCTATAGCGACATAAAGATTAGTTTCAGTGTCTTCAATCACAATATCGTTGTGACCCGCTAAGCTCACGTCAATTTGGCAACGTTTATCTAAGCCTCCGCGCGGACCGTTAATGTCGGCCAACCGCACTTGCACTCGGGCGATATGCTTGTCATTTCTGTGAAGTGTGAACTGCATACGGCGTTTAATATAGTCGCGCATGCCATCAGTGAGTAAAAAGCCGTTTGTTTGAATATCAAAATGCATAAAGGTATCCAACAATATAAATTTTTTTAGTTGTGTATTTCGGTAACTAATTATTCCTCTAACAAGCTACGTAGCATCCAAGCAGTTTTCTCATGCACTTCAAGTCGTTGAGTCAGGAGGTCGGCTGTAGGTTGGTCATTCGCGCTATCCGCTAGTGGAAACAATTTACGTGCTGTGCGCGCAGTCGCCTCTTGTGCGGATACCAGATGGCGAATCATGTCATTTGCTTTGGGTACACCTTCGACCTCCTTGATTGAAGCTAGCTTAACGAATTCCTTGTAGGTTCCGACTGCTGGATGTCCTAGCGCGCGAATACGTTCAGCGATAATATCAAGGGCATTCCACTGCTCAGTATATTGTCCCATGAACATTGCGTGAAGGCTGTTGAACTGAGGGCCAGTGACGTTCCAGTGAAAATTATGTGTCATCAGGTAAAGTGTATAGCTATCAGCGAGTAATGCGGACAGACCCTTTACTATCTTTTCGCGATTTTCGTCATTGATACCAATATTTATGGAATTGGTCTTCTGCTTCTTGCTGCTCATAATTGCTTTCTCCTTTATTGGATTATTCAGCTCAGGTTTACTTAATGCTTATTTAGTAGACTACTGGAGTAGTTTTCTCGCCTGGATTAGCAACCTTAACATCTTTCATTGTCTTATCTGTAGTATTTTCTGGCTTTTGGTTAAGCTTGCTTTGTGAGATTCCATTATTTTGATTTGCTTAAGCTTTCATCATCTCTAAGTTTTTTACCAATAACTTAATTTCATTTTCAGAGCTGGATTTACTACTTAAAATACTGTTTAATTTATCTGGTGTTGGCAAAACTCTAAGTCGAATTGCAAATTGCAGTTGCCTTGATGAGTAACATTGTAGTGTTTCAGCTAGTGCCTTGTTTTTCGCATTAAGTAGCATAATTTACTCCTCACTTTTAATCATAAGATTAACTCTATGCCAAGAACATACATCTAACAAGCATCTAAACATTGAATAATACATCTAATTTTTAGATGTATTATTGATTGTAGCAAGAATGGCAATATCACTCAGGGTAAGTGAATAGAAGTATCTGTTCTCAAATGATAAATTTATCAGGGCAGAAAAAACCAGTAAACCATAGCTGCTGCAATATATGGTTTATTGTAAGTTGCTAAACTAGTGTTTTAGATTGGGTAAATATTTCCTCTGTAGCTTGCCTTAAGCTCCACGCACCATAGACACCACCTGTGTTATATCAAGCGTATCAGCTTTCTGCTGGATTTGTGGTAAATATTGCGCCTGCAATTGCTTGGCCGGTTCAAGCAGGCTCTGGAATGTATCCTGCAAAATGCCACTGTTCATCACTCGACCCCCTCCATAATATCGTTTGGCAACTTGCCCCAAAGCATAAGTCGTAGCAAATGAAAATGCCACGCCAGTAGTCGCAGAACCGACCTTACCAAAAGTCTTACCCGCCATCTTACCTAACAATCCACCTAGCAGTTTACGACCAAACTGCTCAAGATACTGTGAGGTAAGACCAACACCAGCGGCAGCAATGAATTCCTTAATATGCCCTGTATCGAGTTCTACGCCGTGTGCTTTGCCTATGCGATACACCATTTTGATTTGCAGGGGAATTATCGCCATGGATGCCCAAGATTGAGGTAGCAACTCCAAGGCACCATTCAGAATTGAATAATTTAAAATGGATTTATCAATCTCAGCTTCTGGCAGGTTTGCTACAACAGCAAACCTGCGTTCATTTGAGATTTGTGCCATCGGTGGAAGGGGCGCAGTGATTACAGGGAAGACTGAATCATCAATCAGATGTGCAAGCTCACCTGCTTCATGCTTCACTAGCTCGGTTTGCTCCGTACTTAGCCCAAGCACTACTCTCAAGGTATCTAAAAATATTCGTTCTGGTGCGGTTTGTAAGCCATCCGCATCACATACACAAACGGCCATCTCATAAGCAAGCTGGCGGTGACTCTGGTCGTTGAGCAAGCTAGCTGCGCTATTAACACTCACACGTTTTAGTAACACGTCTTGATACAACTTAGCAATATCTTGGGCGCCAGTTTCACTGCCGAGAGATTGCGCTAAATGTCGAATATTCTCTCGTTCATGGTCATGCTTTTCTCCATCTGCAAATGCTGCAAACAAGGCAATGGTGAGAATCGCCCTTTGTTCGTTATGATTCATTTTTTAAGTATTATCCTGTATAAATTGACAAGTTTTTAACGGGCTATTTTGCTATCTTTGTGAGAATATGCTGAACTTTACGCTTAGAATATACATCCAACAATCAGCTATAAATTGAATGATACTTCTAATTTTTAGATGTATTTTTTATGAAGGATTTGTATGTGAAAAACTTAAATTTTAAGCATTTGCGATATTTCTGGATGGTTGGCAAGACCGGCAGCATTGCTCGTGCGAGTGAGCAATTGTATTTGTCCCCTCAGTCGATAAGCGTGCAGTTGGGTGATTTAGAAAACAGCCTTGGAATACAGCTTTTTCGCAAGGTAGGTCGTGGCCTTGAGTTGACTGATATGGGCCGTAGAGTTTTTAGTTATGCAGATGAGATATTTTCACTTGGAAACGAATTGTTAGAAGTTGCGCAACTTCAACAAGTTAGAAAAAGCATCCCATTTCGTATCGGCATCACTGATTCTGTTCCAAAATCACTCGCCTACCGTGTAATAGAGCCTCTGCTTCATATGGATGAACCAATCCGCCTAATATGTAGGGAAGGAAAACTGGCAGACTTATTATCAGAGATGTCAGTGAACCAGCTTGATTTGGTTATTGCCGATCGCCCTATGCCTAGCAATCTAAATGTTCGTGCCTATAATCATTTGCTGGGAGAAAGTAAGCTTGCAATTTTTGCCACTAAAAGCTTAATTGACAGTCAATCAGAAAAATCCTTTCCCAAAGTTTTGCATAACGCACCGTTTCTTATGCCTGGTGAAGATTTTTCTTTCCAGAAAAAACTGCTTTCATGGATGGAATCTAAAAAAATCTATCCAAATGTTGTAGGTGAATTCGATGATAGTGCCTTACTTAAATCTTTTGGCCAAGCTGGTGCAGGATTTTTTGCAGGGTCTGATACTATTGCTGATTATATATGCCGCCAGTATGAGGTTGAAAGACTCGGGCAAGTAGAGGCCGTGACAGAACAACTATATGCGATTACAACTGAACGCCGACTAACACATCCAGCAGTAGTTTCGATTGTAAAGGCAACGGCAGAAGTTTTTTCGGCGTAGTTGTTAGATATGAAAAGCTTAAATTGACTGTCCAGTCATTGCAGGTCATGAGGTGCAGTATGGATTGCTTAAAACCTTAAAGTGTTCTACTGAATAAATTAAGTGCAAGTTGATAGCACAACAGCGCTGTTTGCGCGTCATAGCGCGCATCACCATCCCGCATAAAAGCGTGTTGTGCATTAAATTCATGCCAAGTAAATGTAATATCCGCAGAGGTCAATTTCTTATAGACATCCATTCGGCCAGGCGTTGGAATATGAGTATCTTGCTTGCCCCAAATCATTAACAGTTCGCCAGTAATGTCACCAAGGCGCTCCATGCTATGTTGGCCAGGTTTATTCGGAATAGTCATCGCATGTAAATCTGTTGCATAAAAGCAAGCGGTACCTTTAACTTCTGGTTGCAAGGCTGCGCGGAAAGCCAAGTGGCCACCAATACAAAAGCCCATAGCGCCAATATTGCCGTTATACCAAGTTTGTTGTTTTACAAATTCTATCATTGCTGCGTTATCGGTATCGTAGCCTTGCACGTCTTTTGTAGCTTTATCCGCGTTACCTTTATCACGGCCTGCATCGTCGTAGCCCAATACTGTGCCAATGGGATTAAGTTCATGAAACACTTCAGGTACAAGTACCACATAGCCATGACTCGCCATGATTTTAGCTGCACTTTCAATCGGACCCGTTTGCTGAAAAATTTCTGAATAAAATAATATGGTTGGATATTTATTGGCACTAGCCATCGTATCAATAGGGCGATGAATATAAGTACGCATTAGGCCAGTAGGGGTAGTGATATCGGTAATTTGGCTTTGAACAATCATTATTTCATCCACTTTCAAAATAGGTTGTAAATTATCATTAGCTTATATTGTACAACGGTGTAGCTAATTTTTGGCTTTGTACAGTTTATTGTTTATTAGAAAATTAAATAAACAATATAAGGTTTGCTAAGCGCCCTATTATTTTCGTAAAATGGTATTTTAAATGTATTTATTTTTATAATGCAACTTACTATTAACGGCCATTTGCAAAATTTTGACTTAGCCAGTTTTAATGTGGCACATTTAGTCACGATTCTCGCTTTAGAAGGTAAGCGACTCGCCATTGAATGTAATGGTGAAATTGTTCCGCGTAGCCAGTTTTTAGATAAACAATTAAAGGATGGAGATAAGCTCGAAATTGTAGGTGCAGTAGGTGGCGGATAAACCTAGTAGTAGAAAGTAGTTGTAGGGGAATTAGTTAAGTCAAGTCGTAAAATGATGATTGAGAGTAAGTTAAAGGATAACTAAGTTGGCAGATTCATTAAAAATTGCAGATAAGACCTATCAATCACGTTTGTTGGTTGGCACGGGTAAATATAAAGATTTTGCGCAAACTCGTGCTGCTATAGATGCTAGTGGCGCAGAAATTATTACCGTGGCTATCCGACGAACTAATATTGGCCAAACACTTGGTGAACCTTCGCTGCTAGACTTTTTACCGCCAGAAGAATTTACCTATTTACCTAATACTGCAGGTTGCTATTCTGCTGATGACGCTGTGCGTACATTACGTTTAGCGCGTGAGTTATTAGATGGTCACAAGCTCGTTAAGTTAGAAGTATTAGGTGATCCTAATACACTTTACCCTAACATGATAGAAACTATCTCTGCAGCAAAAACATTGGTAAAAGATGGTTTTGATGTCATGGTGTATTGCTCAGATGATCCGATTATCGCCAAACAATTAGAAGAAATCGGTTGTTGCGCCGTGATGCCACTTGCTTCATTAATCGGCTCTGGTATGGGAATACTGAACCCTTGGAATCTACAAATTATTATTGCTAATGCGAATATCCCTGTATTGGTTGATGCAGGCGTTGGCACTGCGTCTGATGCGGCAATAGCAATGGAGCTAGGCTGCCAAGGAGTGTTGATGAATACGGCGATTGCAGCGGCACGCGACCCTATTCTCATGGCTAGTGCCATGAAAAAAGCAGTTGAATCAGGGAGAGAGGCATATTTAGCGGGACGGATGCCAAAGAAACTGTATTCTGCGAGCCCAAGCTCACCTACGTCTGGCCTCATTACCTAATGACAGCAGTCGCTAAACATTTCGAATGCACTGTGACGGTAGTAGCGGAATTTTTGCCTGATCAATCCGATTTAGAGCGTAATCGCTATGCATTTGCATACCATGTTAAAATTATCAATACAGGTAACGTTGCAGCACAGTTAATCAGTCGACACTGGATTATTAAAGAAGTGAATGGTGAGCAACATGAAGTAAAAGGGTTAGGCGTAGTCGGTGTACAACCTTTGCTGAATCCAGCTCAGTATTTTGAATATACGAGTGGCACGGTGCTAAATTCACCTATTGGTGAAATGCATGGCACTTACCAAATGGTGGCCGATGATGGCACACAGTTTGATGCAGTTGTTCAGCCTTTTGCGCTCAATATGCCTAGAGTATTACACTAGGTCGACATGCCTGTTAGTGACATTTAAAAGGCGCTATTGTAATAAATGGCGACATTCAATTGATCAAAAAGATAACACTATTTTCCTTAGCGATATTGGTATTCGCAAACTTATCCTCTTGTGTAAGCAAAAATTTAAAACGTAATGTGCAGGCAGATATAAGCGCGAATTGTCGTTGCGAAACAAAGAAAAGTGCTGAAAAGATAACTGAAAAATCTACACCTGCCGTTCAAATAACAGCGCCTGCTAAACCACCCTTAGAACCAACAATTCCAGACGTTAAGCCAGTAGATGTGAAAGCCGCAGATGTTAAGCCAGTAGAACCTAAAATAGTAGAGTATGGTTTATTAAAGCCTGCCAAATGGGAGGAAATTGATGGACTTAACTTTAATCACGGTGAAAATTCAACTGCAGATGATTTAACTTTAGCTTGGCCAGCATGGATGCAAAGTTGCGCAGCATTAGCTACTAGGCCAATGTGGCAAAAAACCTGTAGCATGGCGGTTCACCTTAATAGTCAGACTGCGAATAAGCCCTCTTCAGAAGCAATATTAGGCTATTTAAAACAAAATTTTTCAGTCTATAAAACCACGAATATTGATGGTACAGATAGCGGTACGATTACAGGCTACTATGAGCCTGTATTGAAAGGTAGTCGCACAAAATCTGCTAAGTATTTTAACCCGCTATATACAACGCCGACTGATTTGGTGACAGTTGAGTTAGATAGCCTTTTCCCAGAACTTAAATATAAGCGCGTGCGAGGCAGATTGGTGGGTAATAAATTGGTACCTTACTACAATCGAGCAGAAATTGAGGCGGATGCATCACCTTTAAAAGGCCTTGAATTTGTTTATATTGACGATATTATTGACGTATTCTTTCTGCAAATTCAAGGCTCAGGTTTGGTTCATCTAGATAGTGGTGAGCAAGTGCACGTTGGTTATGACAACCAAAATGGCCATGCTTACAACTCAATTGGTCGCCTTTTAATAGAGCGTGGTGAATTGATATCTTCCGAGGCTTCTATGAATGGTATAAAAAACTGGGTAAAAAGTAACCCAGCTAAAATGAGAGAGTTGCTTAACAACAACCCAAGTTATGTTTTCTTTAGAGAATTGCCAGCAGGGCTACCAGGACCGCTTGGGGCGCTTGGCGTGCCTATTCTGGCAGAACGTACCGTTGCTATTGACCCTAAATTTGTGCCACTTGGCGCGCCAGTGTTTTTATCTACCACTGAACCCAATAGTACAAAACCTTTAAAACGCTTGATGATGGCGCAAGATACCGGTGGCGCCATTAAGGGTGGCGTGCGCGCAGATTTTTTTTGGGGCGCAGGTTTTGAAGCGGGTGCAAAAGCAGGTGCAATGAAGCAAGCAGGTAAGATTTGGGTGTTGTTGCCTAAAGAATTTTTACTGAAGTAAGGTTAGTTAATAACACAAAGTAAGCTGAGAATAGCTGGAAATTAGCCAGCCTCATGTAGTATCTCAGTAAGTGGCAATGCCGCTTCAAACTGCTCAATTGGCTCTGGCCTACCAAACAAATAACCCTGATAACGCTTGCATTGACTGCTAAGAAGTAGTTCTCGTTGCTCTTCGGTTTCCACTCCTTCGGCAATTACTTCAAGATTCAAGTTACGCGCCATATTAACGATAGTTCTTACTAGTGTTAGGTCATTAGCATCTACGGCAATATCGCGTACAAATGTTTGGTCAATTTTTAGTTGGTACAAGGGTAATTTTTTCAGATATTGCAGAGATGAATATCCAGTACCGAAGTCATCTAACTCGAATCTAATGCCAATTTTTCTTAAGGCATTCATCGTGGTAATTGTATTTTCAATATTGCTTAGCAACATACTTTCGGTCAGCTCTAACTTGAGTTGAGCTGTGTTAATGCCATGGTGCGTGACAGCGTCCTGCACTTGTTCCATAAAATCGGCCTGAAAAAATTGATGTGCACTGACATTAACAGAAATCGACATGTTGCGAGTGCGAGCATTTTTCTGCCAGATTTTGAGTTGAGCACAAGCAGTGTCTAACACCCAATGGCCAATTGGCAGAATCAGACCTGTTTCTTCTGCCAAAGGAATGAATTGCAAAGGTGGTATTAAGCCACGTTCAGGGTGTAACCAGCGAATTAGGGCTTCTGCACCTATTGGGTGGCCTAACTGGTTAACCTGAATTTGGTAATATAATTGAAATTGCTGATTATCTATGGCTTTACGTAGCTCGCGCTCAAGATCTGCACGATTGTTAATGGTAGCTTGCATCTGCGGGTTAAAAAAGCGCATCGCATTACGCCCAGCTTTTTTAGCCTGATACATTGCGATATCCGCCTGCTTTAGCAGATCATCAATCGGTAAATGATTGTTGAATAAGGAGATGCCGATGCTAGATGAGCAGTGGTATTCATTTGTTTCCAGCAAATATTTTTCATTAAGTAAGAGCATGATTTTAGTAGCAATGGCTTCAGCCTTCTCTGCGGCCTCTAGTTCGAGCTCACCTAAGTCTTCAAGCAGTATTATAAATTCATCACCGCCAAAGCGTGAAACAGTATCCCCTTCTCGCACGCAAGCGGTTAGTTTTTGAGCAACTTGCTGTAACAGCAAATCGCCTACATCGTGCCCCAAGGTATCATTCAGAGTTTTAAAGTGATCAAGATCAAGAAATAATAACGCACCTAGTTGTTTGCTACGTTTACTTGCAGCCAATGCGTGATTTAGCCTATCAAGTAATAAGCGGCGGTTAGGTAAGTTTGTGAGCGGGTCGTAAAATGCTAATTGTTCAATCTTGTCTGCTGCGGCTTTGCTTAAGGTAATGTCGGTCAATGTGGCCACGTGGTTAGTCACTATGCCAGCTTCGTTCTTCACTATTGTTATGGTCAGATGTTGCGGGTAAATATCACCATTCTTGCGTCGATTGTAAATTTCGCCAGCCCAATATCCATCGGCTTTTACACTATTCCACATCGTTTCATAAAACTCTGCACCATGATGCCCAGAACTAAGCAGGCGAGGGGTTAAGCCGATAGCTTCTGTCGCTGAGTAGCCAGTAATGGTGGTGAAGGCATCATTTACTTTAATAATAATATTGTTGGCATCGGTGATGCACATACCTTCCTGTGTTTGAAAAGCAATGGCGGCAATGCGAAGATTTTGTTCGGCAATTTTTCTCTGTGTGATATTTTCATCAATTCCCATCAAACCTATCGTTTCATTCGCAGAATTTTTAAGTGGCACTTTATAGGTATGGCCCCAATGAATCTCGCCATCTATTATTTTAGAATGCTCATAACTAAGCATCGGTTTGCAAGATTTCATAATCTCATTATCATAAGCACGATCTTGATTTGCTTCATCTGTCCATTTCATTTCAGAGTCCACTTTACCTATTATTTCATTTGGGTAAGTGAAGCCAGCTGATGCCGCAAAAGCCTTATTACAGCCAAGATAACGAGAGTCAAGGTCTTTCCAATAGATTTCCAATGGCGCGTTATCAATAATCGTTCTAAGTAAATTGTGCGATTCTAATAGAGTCGCTTTTGCTTTCTTGTTTTCAGTGATGTCGTGAAATGTCCAAATTCTGCCGTATTTCGTGCCATTTTTGTCTACAATTGGTGATGAATACCTATCTAGCGTCGAACCATCTTTAAGTTCAATTTCATCAGAACTGGTCATATCCTCATGGTCGTATATATAATTCAATTTTTCTAGAAACTGATCAGGGAATTTGACTAAGCTAACAATATGCTGGAGCAGTGATCTGTCATCAGCATCATCTGCAATGCGCTGAGGCACATTAAACAGTTTAATGAATCGTGGATTAATCAGCAATTTTTTATGATTTTGATTTACGATTAGTACGCCATCGACGGTCGTGTTTAATTGTGCCTCAAGCAATAATGTGTTTGATTTCATTGCATCTTCAATCTGTTTTCGTGCAGAAATATCAAGAACGACACCCCGCATCTTGATGGGTACGTTATTCGCATCGCGCTCTATTTGGCCAATAGACCGCATCCAACGAATTGCGCCATGGCTGGTGATACGGTATTCCACATTAAACTTCTGGTCAGGTTCGGTTAGCGATTCCGTTGCATTAATTACCAATTGGCGGTCTTTTGGATGAACGATAGACAGAAAGTCAGACCATGATGGTTGCGTATCTGCAGGGAAGCCAAGCATCTCAATACAATTTTTCGACCAGACTTGAGTGTAAGAAATAAGATCTGCTTCCCACGCGCCAACGCCACCGCCTTCTTGGCTTAGGCGTAAACGTGTTTCACTTTCTCGTAATGCTTGGTCACGCGCATTGATGGTAGCCAGCATGTTGTTAAATTCATCTGCTAGCAAACCTACTTCATCATCTGAATCATGGCGCACTTGTTGGGTATAGCTACCGCCTTGTTCAACATTGCGGGCAATTGCGGATATTTTTAAGACAGGGTTCACAACAGCAGTCGAAAGGCGCCTAGCCCATATAAGTGAGATGAAAAAGGCGATGCTAAACACAAGTGCCATCTGACTCAGCAAGGTAATTTGCGCAGCCCATACATAATCTAGATGCTCACGCACGGTTAATGTGCCTACTACTTTATTGCCGATAAAAATAACCTGCTTAACTGTTCGGTCTTTTTGAACAGGCAAACTATCTATAAAACGGTTATATTTTTCCTCGTGAAGGGAGTTTTGAAATTGCGCAATCAATTGGTTGTCCTTATCCATCACATCCGCATAAACAATGTGTTGGCTGGCTATAAGGCTTTTTAATACATCATTAGCCCCTTGAACATCTTCAAAAACTAAAGGTCCTTCAAGATTCATGGCCGTTATTTTGGCCAAATTGACTAAGTGTTCCTGTGTGCTATTCAGGTCTTTATTAATAGACAGCCAAGCGCTAAATACAAAGATAATCATCATCGCGCTAAGTAGCAAAGTCGTGATGATTCTGCTTATTTTGTCGTTTAGCGATTTTCTAGAAAATCGTATACTTTGATAGTGGGGTGGAGTAGATGACTTCATAATATTTAGGCTAATAAACCTTTTTAGCCAATTTGAGCAATTTGTAGCTAAGTTTTAAATTAGAAATCAGCGCTTCCGTTTGATTAATTTCAAACTGCATACGACCGTTAATGCGCATCAATCCAATGTGCGCCATAGGTGCTATAGCAACACTCGCCTCGGTTACCGTTAAAACGGCCACGCCTTCTAAAGCTTGATAAATACTGTCGATTTGTGCATACGCGTTTGTATCTATAAACAACACCTGACAACTGCGTGCTTCAGTCGCAGAATCTACTTGCGTCACTTTTATAGTTGAGTCGTTTACAACACGGCCGTTATAAACCTTCAGAAAGGGTAAGTAAGCACTTTTACCAAATACACATAGATTTAACGTGTTGCTTGCTTTTGGCCAAGTTGTGAATAAGGTGAAATTATACACGAAAGCCGCCTTCAATTCAGACTCTTCAGCTACTGTAGCGGCATAGGCGGGTGTTATGGTTAGAAGCAAAAGCATTGCAAGAAATTCTGGCAGCAGTCGACTGAATTGTTTGACTACCCACTTAGAATGCATACGTCATCCTCAGCATGGCATTGCGTCCAAAGGCTGGCAAGTAAGCAGTTGCGGTGCTGTGGTTACCTAGCGTCATTTCATCACGGTCAAACAAGTTATTGATGCGCAATTGCAATTCTAACTTAGGTAATATATTAGGCGCAGTGAGGGCTAAGTTAGAGATAACCGATGTGCCAAGATGCGCTTTTGTGCCATACCAGTCTTGTGAAACAGGGCCATTGGCATGTAATTCCCATGCGGCAAATAATTTGTTTTGCCAAACTGGGCCATCAACAATTAACTTGGCAATCCAGTTTGCACTATTGTCAGCACGACTTCCATCACTTAGTTCTGAACGTTGTAAGCTATAGCTGGCATTCAATTTCCATTGGTTGGTAAAGCGATAAAGCGCATTGGTTTCTAATCCTAGTGTATGAATACTAAAAAGATTGTCTTCTAAAAAATCGTCATTTTCATCTACGCTATAGCCTATGATTCTACTGAGCTTGTTGCGATATAGTGAAGTGGATATCTCAAGCTGATTGTTTTTGCGCCATTCCAGAATCAGCTCGTTGCTTAGCATGGATTCAGATTTTATGTTGGGATTATCTAAAAATTCACCAGTAGTAGACGTAGCAACAACAGGGTCAATTTGTCTCGATGTGCGGAATGCGCGCCCCGATAATGCTTTTAATGTGAGTGTTGGGTTGGCTTGCCAAATTACGCCTAGACGATGGCTAAAGTGATTGTCATTGTCAATAGAGTGATCAAAGCGAGCCCCAGTATTAAGTTGCCAATTATTAGCGAACTTCCATGCATCTTGAACATATATTCCCTTCTGTGTATCAAGATTATTTGAATTAATATAAGGTGGGTTTACTGCGGTTTCATCATAGCTATACAACTTGTTTTTGATGTCCTTAGCGGCATCTATTCCAATCAACAATGTATGGTCTTGCCAGCGCTTGATTCTTAGGTTTATTTCACCATATAGGCGTCTTGCATCAGTTTTCTCATAATCTAAATAACGGACCCCATTAAAATAAGGAGCAACCCCATCGTATTGATATGAGTGATAGTTTAGATTGGTGAATAGCATAACATCTTGTGCAATCTCAGCTAAATATGAGGTGTTTATAACGAGATTGGTATCACGAAGTTTTAGTCCAGAATCATCGAAAAGTGCACTGTAGAGAGCAGAAGAAGGCTGGTTGATGCGGTCACCATACACCAACGAAAGTTTGAAGTCGCCATGTTCAATTTTTGCGTATAACTGTTTATTCCGCGTACGGTCTAAGCTGTGTGCTGTCGCATCTAATGGTGTATTGCCGTTTATATCAAATACGTAACCATTAGTAAGTACTTCTGGATAAGTTTCGTTTTTCCCAAGCTGATTTAGTCCTGATGCTGAAAGCGTAATCGCTGCGCCATTACTTAGTTGCTGCGCAGTTGTAATGCGTAAACTACGACGCCCTAAACTATCGATACTGGCTGATGCTTCGTTGTGGTTAAGGCCTTTAGCGGATTTGGTGGTAATGTTAATTACACCGAGCATGGCGTGGTCACCATAAACAGCGGAACTACTTCCTGGTACATATTCGATACGTTCGATTAATGCCATATCAATTGGAAATACATCTTCAATTGGTGCTGCGCCGTAAAGTGGGTCGCTAAACGGCGTACCATCAATCAGCATAAGGTGACGGGCATTAAAATCACCTGGCATGACTACACCACGAGTGCCTAAGTAATCATATACGCGGTCATCAACATGCGTAATGCCTGGGAGAGTAGCTAGCGCCTCGCCCAATGTACGCCAGCCAAATCGGCGAATATCTTGTGCGGTAATTACACGAATAGAAGAAGGTGACTCATTAGCCTTAAGCGACATTTTGGTGGCGCTACTTACAATCTCAACTTCCATCAATTCTTCTAATGAAAGCTTGCTTACATCCATAGCATTTGCCGTTACTTGAACACAAGCAAATAGCCACGCAACAACTAATTGAATGGAGTGTTTCGACATAAGGGTTTATTCGTCATATTTTTCTTGTTTTTTGCTAAATTTTCATCAGATAAATCGTTATTTTAATTAGCAAATTGCGCACTGAATAACCCTAATTAATTAGGAAATTAATCACTGTTAACATATTAGCAAATTGACCACCAATTAATTAATCAAAAAGAGCGGTAAACGGGCTTCAATTTTAATTACGGCATTATTTTCAATAACTAGAGGTTGAGGCAATTATTTATACTTGGGTGTGGCTGATATTACGTTTAAACTAATGTTTAATCATAGATAAAAACCAAGATATAAAACTTTTGATATATTCAGGTTGGCGTATGCTCAAATAAATCATTACCAGCACATTGAGTATGGCGGTTGCAAAAAATAACTGCGGAATGCTAACACCTTGTTTAAACAGAAAAATAGAAAATCCTGCTGAAAGCACCATAAACATTGCGTTAATTATGTTGTTGGCGGCAATTACTCGTGATTGATGACTTTTTTCAGCGCGTGTTTGTAAAAGTGCATAGAGAGGTACAATATAAAATCCACCAAACAGGCCGATAAGCGCGATGTCTGCTAGTAAGCGCCAGTAGGTAAAAATAAGATGTCCTTGCGCGTCGTGATGTTTGGCTATAAACGTTGCATAGTCATAAAATACTTTGTGGTTTAAGCTTTCGTGAATACTGGTGCTGACGTAATACAAATCTACCCCAAATAGCGTGAGCCCAATTGCGCCAAAAATCACCAAGCCAAGCTCTACTTTTCCTTCAGAAAGCTTTTCGCACAACAGTGAGCCAATGCCAATGCCTAGCGAAAATATGGAAAGTAGTAGAATAAATACGCTTTCATTACCATAGAGTACGTTCTTTGCAAGGCTAGGAAATTGCGCTAGTAGCGTTGCCCCATAAAACCAAAACCATGAAATGGCGATAATAGCGAGCCAAATGGTTTGATTTCCCCAAATAAATTGAATGCTACGGTAGGTTTCAGTGATTGGGTTCCAGTTGATTTTAAGTTGAGGTGCAACAGCGGGTGAGTTTGGCACGTTGCGACTAGTTAAGTAGCCAAGTGTGGCAATCAGCAAAATAGCAGTGCTGGTTAAAATTTCATGTTGTTGTTGCATGGACAGCCATGCTCCTAACACTTGCCCTAGTAAAATCGCTACAAAAGTGCCCATTTCTATCATGCCGTTTCCACCGATGAGTTCATTTTCTTTCAAATGTTGTGGTAAGTAGGAATATTTCACTGGACCAAAGATAGTTGAATGCATGCCCATCATGAACAGTGCTATGGCTAATAGCCAGATGTTATGTAGAAAAAAACCTATACTGGCAAATAGCATGATGCAAATTTCAAACACTTTGACATAACGAATAATTTGCGATTTTTCAAACTTATCGGCTAATTGCCCAGCAGTGGCTGAAAACAAAAAGAATGGCAGAATAAATAAGCCGGGTAGCAATGTGGCGAGCGTTGCACCATCAATACTGGTGAGACTGGTTGTGTGAAAAGCCGCTAAAGTGATGAGTGCAGTTTTAAAAACATTATCATTGCAAGCCCCTAAAAATTGGGTAAAAAAGAGCGGGCGAAAGCGCCGCTCGTGCATTAAGCTGAATTGATTGCTCATAATTGCTTTCTGACTGTGTGATGGCTTAAGGTTTTTGTCGGCATGTTCAACTACTTGATATTAGCGGGTAGCCTGCATAACCCATTTTTGAGTTCAGTTAATCGGCCCATGTTATAGCTGCCATCAGGTTGTGCGGTTTGCTTAATGTTACGTTCTATCTTGGCTATCCATTTGCAGTCAAAGTTAGGATTTTGAAGCAAACTTTGTATGACGTTGGTGTCTTTGGTCTTCGAGAGCGTAAGCAGAATATCAGCGGGAGTGGCAGGGTTCTTTGCAAACCATATATCCAAACCAGTTATGGTTCTAGGTTTTTGATAGATTTCACGTAATATTTCTGCTGGAGTGTTGGCGTTGGATGCTAAAGTTTGAAAATAGTAATCGGGGTGGCTATGTGTGCGATAAATCCTTGCTAAGGTGTCCGCGCTACAATTGGGATTGCGAAGTACCGTTAGCGTGATGCTGAGTTCATCAGCGTGCGCATAGTGGTCTAGCGTTTCTGCAGTCACAAACTCGTTAGCCAATGCCGCAAGTAAAAATTCAGAATCATTGCTTTTTTCACGAATTGACTGCTCAATAGCGGCGGTTTCACGCCCTTTGTTCTGCGCGAGCATGGATGCAATGATGGCATGATTGCGACTGATACGAGCTGACCGTGCTTGATGCTCTGCGTCGCGCATCTGGTTAAGTTTAACCGTATCCAGCACTTGGTTGACTTCAAAGGCAAATACAGACAATGCTCCGACAAGACACAGCCAGCCGAGCAGACGAAGAGCTATGTGCTTGGCAACTTGAAGATTGCAAAACGCCCAGCCCAAAACCCCTGCCAACACGCCAACAAATGGCAGTAACAGCACGCCGATAGCTGCAGTAGAAGACCTGGACAGCATGATTGCCCAAAGCTCGATGGCAATAGCCAGCGCACAAAATATTAAGCTAATGGCTAGGCCTCGCTGCTTTTTAGTGACGAACAAAACAATGAGGCAAATGATATAAGTGATGGGGATAAGCAAAAAATACATATTGTTGATTTTTTTGAATTTTATTCTTTTCTTTCGGTTTTCAGTAAAGAAAATGCCATGCCAGCTAATAGCAATACACCAAGCAATAGTCCGCCCCATAATAACCAGCGTTTGTAATCTATAGGCGCTTTCCATGTATTGATGACGGCTTCGGTGGTAGTGCTTAGTTCAATTTTTAGACTGGCGCTGGCGATATCTTGTAGTTTTTTGAATTTAAAATTTGGAATCAAGCTGGCAATATCTACCGTATTCACAATATTGGGATTTTCGCCAACATGTAAAGAAAAGGGCGCTTGTCCACGGGCGTTCCATACGACTGTATGTGGTAGCCAGCCTAATGATAAGCTTGGATTTTCCGCGCCTATACCGCCGCTAGACTGGTTAAACTTTAGTCGCCAAAAACGGGAGGTGGTCGCGTTAAGAAAAATGTCTGGGTTGCTATAGTTTTTGCCGGCTTTATCCGTCCGATAGAGTGAGGCGCTGGTGAGATATTGCCAATCTGCATCACTTCTATTTCTCACAAAAATAGTGGTGCTGGTTATAGTGTTATTTTGCGGTAATTGCACACGCAAATAGCTTGCGGGGTAACGTCCTTGCGATTCATAATCAATGTTAACCACGCCATTTTCATCCGCTTGTTCGCGCTGTTGTAATGGCACTTCTTGCCAAAGAAGTGCAGGCGTGAGTACTTGTAAGTTATGGTATTCTGCATTTATTTTACTAATATAAAATGTGGCATTGTCAGCGCCACGTAGTTGCAAATAACGGGCTTTAGTGGCGTTATCTAAGTGAATGCTATCTTGCCTTAATGCTTTGCCATCTAATGATGTGTTAAGCAGAACGCCATAGCCTACGTTAGTCCAATGTTTTAAGTCATCACTGGCTAAAACCTCGACCGTTAACAACATATTTTCATTGCCTTGCCAATGCAGGCTGAGCGTTTGCAATGGTGGATGTTTTTCGCCTGCATCTACTAGATAGATAGATTGTCCGCCTATGCTGTTGTCATTTGGTGTGATATCAAATGATTTTGTGGTGATATTTACCGATGTACTATTGGCGATTTTATCAATCTGAACCGTTAAATCACTTGGGTTTCTTAGATTACTATCTTTAAGTGGAAAGAAATTAAGCGGTTTTGCATCTAAAATATTGGCCGTTTGCTGATGCAGCTCGTGATGCGGTAGCAAGGCATAAGGCACTGGCTCGCCAGCTGCATTGTTGATAGTGAGGTCTTGCAAGTTATCATTACGACTATATTGGTAAACCGCTTTTGCCAACGTGGTTTGATAGAGCGGTTCGCTACCAGTTGCATTTAACCTAAACTCTGCGGCCATTGCTGTGTTGAGCAAACAAATTGAAGCGGCGAAAATAAGTTGCGTTAATTTCATGCTGACACCTCTTTATCTAATTGTGTTTTTGCAGGTGGCAAGGGCGCAAAATAACCCATTATCAGCAACATGATACCCGCACCGATGAATGAAATAATTCGTTCTATCGAACCAGTTTGGGCTAAATCGAGTAGGAATATTTTAACGACTACTAAGCCTATCAAACTTGCGCCAGCAAACCATATGCGTCTATGCGTCTGTCTGTGGCCAAGCAACATGAGTATAAATGCTGTGAAGCCCCATAAGAATGTAAACGACATTTGCACAATGGAGTTGCTCAATAATGATGCCCACTCAAAGGGTGTTCCTACCCAATGATGCAGGGTGCGCAACAATACGCCATTAAGTAAAGTAAAGCCCATAATGCCAGTCGCTATTGGCATTATGCCCGATAGTTTATTTAGATTTTTGCTTACTTCGCGTTGCCAAATAAGTAATAACAGCATCACAGCTGCAAGTGTAATATCCAGCGGATTAATGAATGGTACATAAAGCAGCGGTGCCGCATTGCCACTAGAGTTCAGGGACATCCAGATAAACCATGAGACTAAAAATGCCATCAGCGGAAAACAGGCTATCCATGACCAAGTCCAGGCGCGAGCTAACTGTTCAGTTGTTAAAGCATTTTTTTTGTTGAACTGCCAGCGAATGATGCCAAGCACGATTAAAATTGGCACAATAGCCCAGCCAATATCTTCCCAAACGTTAGATTCGCGTACATATTTTGCTAATTGATATTGCCATTCCATGATGCCTATCAATGTGGCTATCCATGGCAATGGTGCGCGTAATGGAGCGCCACTAGGTATGCTATCGCGCTTGAGTAACCATATGTAGGCGGCGAATGTGCCCAACCAAGTGTACGCGCCATAGTATGCGAATGGATGTTGATGATCAAAGGCTACCGAAACGACATCCCACAATAGGGCTAATACCATAGCGGGCAATAATAACAGGCTAAGTTTGACTAGTTTTTCCCACTTGAATAAGCTGGCAACGAAGGGCAACAAAACGCTGGTGATGGCTACAAAGCCTAGCCCAGCATGCACAAATACTTTATAGGGCATGAGTTCATCAATTGCGGTTAATCCTGACGCCACCCACCACAACCAACCCCATAAGGCTAATGCCGTAGTCAATAAAAGGTATTTATGGGGACGATATTTATTCCACAATGCACCGCAAGCCCAACCTGATAGTGCAATAAAGCCAACCCCTAAGTACATGTTTTGGTTAGTGATTTCAGAATAACCAGTCAACCCCCAACCTTTAGAAAACGCGAGCGCAGCTAATATTTGCAATGCCAAGCCTGAAAGTATTGGAAAGCTACGATTTTGATGCAGCCCGACCCATAACAAGCCAACGCCTTCAACGGCCCAAGCAGCTGAGGTCCAGCGACCGTCTAGAGCCAGTGGTAATGTGAGCGTAATAAAGCAAATGCCTAAGGCGATAAAGCATTCCCCAAGAAACTGAAGCGTATCGCGCTTGCGGTTTAACATCCACCAAGCTAAGCCTAGGTAAAAGATCCCCAGTGCTAGTGCACTATAGGCTAGGCCGAAGTGCGCATAGCCAGAACTAGCTGTATTGTCTCTTAGCAAGGCATATTGCAGGCTAAATGCCACTAAGGGCGTGCCGAACACTAAGGTTGCATCAACGTAATCGCTTGCTTTTGCCGCTTGGCGATGGGCGAATAACACTGCAATGCCAGTAAACAGCAAGAAGAAAATAATTAGGAAGGGCTCTGTGCTTGCAAAGTTCTCTGGAATATAGTTTTTTGCACCCCAAATTGTGCCGATAATAAAAGTAAATGCCCAGCCCAATACATTAAGCGGGCGCCAGCTTTTACTAAATGCGACAAAAGCAATCGCTAGATTCAGTACTAAATAATAGCTAAATAAGCCGACATGACTACCTTGGCCTGAGGAGGTTAATACGGGCGCTAAAAACCCGCCTGCAAACCCCAAGACGGCCAGTGGCATGGCAGATTGTTTAACGGCAATTAAGGCAGATAAAAATGCAACGACGGCTAATAAGGCAAATGCAGGTGTGGCTGGAATAAGCTGGTAAAGCTTTAGCGCAGCAAAAATAGTCAGGTATAAAATACCAATACCGCCACCTTGAAGCGCCCATGAATACTGCGGACGTTTATAGCGCAGGCGCCAACCTAGCGCTAGCAAAACAATGCCACCTAATGCGATAGTCATTAAGCGAAATTCGATTGGTATATGACTATGATCAGCTGCGTATTTAAGTAAAAAGCTAATACCTATAAATAAAATCACGATACCAGAACGCACTAAGGTATTGCCACCTAATAACCAGTTTTTGGCGTAAGAAATTCCACGCTCAATAAAATTTGGTTCAGCGAGCTTTATGAATGGGCGCACATAAGCTGGCTTAGTTGTTTTTATTTCATCTGGTTGAGTGATTTCTGTGGGATGCACAGCCTCTCTTATTGATAACTCAGGGCTTGCAATTGTATCTTCAATCTGTGGCATCGCCTCAATGGTTAGACTGGGGATATCAACTTTCAGTGTTGCCATTTGTGCTGAAGCGGCTGGTTGTGGGGGATTTTCTAAAGATTGTTTAAGTATATCTAATCGCGTGCTTAATCGCGTGATTTCTAAACTAAGCTTACTCGTTTCACGTTCTATTTCTCGTAATTTTTCATCTTTATTATTAGAAGTGAATAGTGATAAAAAGCCCACAAAGCCACCGATAGTAACGACTAATGCAAATAAGCCCAGCATTAAAAATAATGAATCCATGATTTTCCCTTCAAGCTATTTTCTAATAATCTCTTTATTTTTGGCGATGATGTATTTACGCAGCTACAGCCATTTGTTTAAGTGTCACATAATCAGTCTTACCAGTGCCTAATACTGGTAACTCATCTACTCGAATGATTTTTCGTGCAATTGAGATTTCAGGGCTACCTAAATTTTTAGCAACAATTTGTAAATCTTCGCGTTTTAATTCAGGGTCTGTTGTGAATAAAACGATATTTTCCCCACGCTGGCTATCTATTTGTGTGCTGGCAGCATGCATGAATTCTGGTGCGGCAGTGCAGGCAATCTTTTCAACTACCTCTAAAGACACCATTTCACCTGCAACTTTTGCAAAGCGTTTTACGCGGCCTTTAATGTGGATAAAGCCTTGGGCGTCGACCTCTACAATATCACCAGTGTTGTACCAGCCATTTTCAGGTGGATTTAGTACGCCTGGGTTATCAAATAAGTAGTAACCCATCATGACATTTTCACCACGTACATGTAATAAGCCGCCTTCATCTATGCCAGGTACAGACTCCAGTTTGTGTTCAAGACCTGGTACTAATTGGCCAACACTACCATTCAAGTTGGCCATTGGTGTATTGGCAGAAAGCACAGGTGCGCATTCAGTAGCACCATAACCTTCCAGAATACGAATACCAAATTTTTCAGTATAGGTTTTACGTACTTCTTCATTAAGTTTTTCTGCCCCGGCTACAACGATTCTAAGTTTATAAAAGTCGTAGGGATGTGCAAATTTAGCGTAATTACCCAAGAAAGTACTGGTAGCAAAAAATACCGTGCAACCACGGTCATATATCACTTCAGGGATGACTTTGTATTGAAGTGGTGATGGGAAAATATGAATTTTAATACCGTTTAATATGGGTAACATCGTTCCAGTAAAACCAAAAGCATGAAAAATAGGTAAGACCATCATGAATTTGTCGGTGGGGTTAAAGTCTAGCACTGCCATGATTTGAGAGATATTTGACAAAATACTTTTGTGTGAATGTACTACACCTTTGGGTTTGCCTTCTGAGCCTGAAGTAAACAAGACCACGGCAGGCTCATTTGGCTTGTTTATTTCCATTGCGGCACGCGGGTAATGAAGTGCATAACCAATCAGCCACGCGCGGTCGACCACACCAAAATCAGCACGTAAATCCTCTAAGTAAAGTATATTGAGATTTTTAAGGTCATCAATGATGCTTTCCAATTTGGCGGTTTCAATAAACTTGCGCGAGGTAATCACGGTTTTTACTCTAGCAGCGGTGCATGCGTTTTGCATGCCTGAGGTGCCTGAGGTGTAATTAATCATGGCGGGCACGCGGTTGAATGCGCTCATGCCTAAAATTAGCGCTACGGTGTTGGTGATATTCGGCATGAGTACACCAACAGTTTCATTAGTGCTGCTAACTTTAGTCACGATGCGGCCTAGCGCAAGGCTTTTTTTAAGTAGGTTTTGATAGGTTTCTTCAGTCTCATTCATATCTTCAATGAGCTTATGATTGCCGCCAAACTTATCAATAGCGTCTAAAAATGATTCAAATAAAGTACGATATTTTTGCGCTTGAAATAACATCTTTTGCATGACGCTACGCATACCTTCACCTGCAATTCGTCGACGTTGCTTGCCAGTAGGAAAGCCGTGGTGCGTGGATTTCGGCATGACGATGCTAGTGGTCGGCATCACGGTGAGCGCGACTTTAGGCAGCAATCTTCTTGGATGGTGACTAGTTAAACGTCCAAAATAAGACTCTGCTGCACCGTCGATACGCACAGGTAAAATAGTTGCGTTAGTTTTTGCTGCCACAAAACCTGGGCCGTCATACACTTTCATTAAATTGCCCGTTAAGGTGATGCGCCCTTCAGGGAAAATCACTACGTTTTCACCAGACTCTAGTAATTTTATTACTTTTTTCATTGCTAGTGGGCTGGCAGGGTCAACCGCCAAGTGTGGTGTTAAACGTAATGCTTGTCTAAAAGCCCATCTTTTTAGTACTGAGGTATGCACCACAAAGGTAGCTCTTTTTGGTAAAAACAATCCAAGTAGAAGACCGTCTAAAAATGATTCATGATTGGCGACTATGAGCAGTCTGTTTTCTGCAGGTATATTTTCTAGGCCACGCACTTGAACGCGAAACAGAATTTTGCAAAAAAATCGTAGTGTCTTAGCCAACATTTGAGCTCTCCCCGGCTTAAATCTTAGATTTCAGTTTCAATATAATGCAATACGCCTTTTATGGCGCTAGTGATTAGGTTTTTATTCACCCAAAAATACACTTCTTTACCAATTTTTTCACTTTGTAGCGCGCCGCTGTGATGCAGAATTTTTAGATGATGCGTCACTGCTGTTCGGCTTAAAGTCGACGCCGCTGCGATTTGCATGATATTGAGACGCTCTTCCTTTTCAAAAGCCAATAGAATACGCTGTCTATGCGCATCGCCAAGCGCAATAAAAAGGTGTGCAATGTTTTGCCATTCATTTGGGATAGTGTTAATTATTTTCATAACTATATAATTAGTTATTTAGTTTTATATGTCAAGTTGTTTGAGATATATTTTGATATATTAAATGATGTGTAGAGAGAGATGCATAAAAAAACGGGCACCTAGGCGCCCGTTTTTTTAATTACTAATTTATTACTTACGCATGGTATGCACGTTCTCCATGCTCTGTCGTATCTAGGCCCTCGCGCTCAGATTCTTCTGAAACACGTAAACCAATCACCATGTCTACAATTTTGAAAGCAATGAATGAAACCGTTGCCGAAACAACTATTGCAGTGACCACGGCGTAAACCTGCGCAGTCATTTGTGCGGCAAAATTGTACTCACCTACAGCATTTGCAACATAATCGTATACGCCCATGCCGCCTAGCGCTGGGTTCACAAACACCCCAGTAGCTAGCGCACCAAAGATACCACCCACTGCATGTACGCCAAATACATCTAGCGCATCATCATAACCAAGCATATATTTAACTTTAGCCACAAAGAAGTAACAGATTGGTGAAACTAACAAGCCTATAACAATTGCGCCCATTGGGCCTACAAAGCCGCAAGCAGGGGTGATGGCAACCAAGCCCGCTACAGCACCAGAAGCAGCGCCTAACATTGAAGGTTTACCTTTTAAGAACCATTCAGCAAATGCCCATGACAATGTGGCGGCACCAGTTGCAATCATGGTGTTCACTAAAGCCAATGCAGCATAGCCGTTAGCTTCTAAGTTTGAACCAGCATTGAAACCAAACCAGCCTACCCATAGTAAAGCTGCACCCACCATGGTTAATGTCAAACTATGCGGCGCCATTGCTTCTTTGCCGTAACCAATACGTTTGCCGACCATGTATGCACCAACTAAACCAGCGACACCTGCGTTGATATGCACAACAGTACCACCCGCAAAGTCTAATGCACCTTTTGCCCACAACCAACCTGCATTAGCTAGCACTATATCTAGTGATGCAGCATCAGTGATTGCATCAGGGCCGTCCCAGTACCAAACCATGTGAGCCATTGGCAAGTAAGCAAAAGTGAACCAAAGTACCATGAATGCTAAGATTGCAGAGAACTTCATACGCTCAGCAAATGCACCAATAATCAACGCTGGTGTAATGGCTGCAAAAGTCAGCTGAAAGGCGACAAACACTAGTTCAGGAATGTAAACACCTTTGCTAAACGTCGCACCTAATGAGTCAGGTGTTATCCCAGCAAGGAATGCTTTACTTAAGCCACCAAAAAACGGACTGCCGCCAGTGAATGCAACGCTGTAACCATAGATTGCCCACAATACTGACATAAGTGAGAAGATCATGAATACTTGCATGAGCACAGAAAGCATATTCTTTTGACGAACTAGCCCACCATAGAATAAAGCTAAACCAGGTATTACCATTAAGGTCACTAGCACGGTAGCGATGAGCATCCAAGCAGTATCACCCTTATTTGGTGTTGGTGCAGGTGCAGGTGCAGCTTCTGCAGGAGCAGCTTCAGTTGGTACAATTTCTGCCGCAGGTGCGACAACTTCGGCAACAGGTGCAACCTCTGTCGCCACTGCTGTTTCTGCTGCTAGTGCGGTATCTTCAGCAAATGTGTTACCAGCGAAGCCAAAACCTAACATGGTAACTAGCGCAAACATTGAGAGTAATTTCTTCATCATGATCCCCTTATAGTGCTTCTTCACCGGTTTCACCGGTGCGGATGCGATAAACTTGCTCAAGATTAAAGATAAAAATCTTGCCATCGCCAATCTTGCCTGTGGCTGCAGATTTTTCAATTGCGTCTACTACCTGATCCAGCAATTCATCTTTAATCGCAACTTCTAATTTCACTTTTGGCAAAAAATCTACTACATATTCAGCGCCACGATACAACTCAGTGTGACCTTTTTGACGACCAAATCCTTTAACTTCGGTCACTGTGATGCCTTGAACACCAATGGCGGATAAAGCTTCACGTACCTCGTCAAGCTTAAATGGCTTGATAATTGCGGATACAAATTTCATGGGTATCTCCTAAACTTATATTAATAATAGCGGCTTTTATACCGTCATTTCTATTTAGCAATTAGAACGAACGTCCTAAAGTCACAATAAAGCGGTCATCAGTTAAATCTTTAACTTCGAAATTACCGTTAAAGCTTGCGCCACCGAAGCCGTTTGGACCCCAGTATCCGCTGTTGCCACCGTTCGTAGCTCCTACGTAATACAAACCAGCATTCCAGCCTGATGTTTTAAGAATAGAAAATGATTTGCTTAAACCTATTTTATAGTCTGTGTAGTCAGGGTCATCTTCATTAGCGGCATTTGCACTACTTCCAACAGTGAGATCAAGTTTGCCCGCAACATTCAAATGACCCACGTGTCCAACTAAAGTCAGATCCCAGAATGGTAATGGGTAAGCAGCGTTCAATTCGAGATAGGTTGTACCACTTGTGCCGCCATCCCAACCAGTAGCTTTCTCAGCACCAAACCAGTCACCTAATGTCACAGAGGCCTTGGCACTTAGCCATTTATATGACAAGCCCACGTTAGCTTCATAAGTATCCCAGCGGCCGCCACGTGGTGTTTGGTTAGGAACATTTTGATAGGTATACTTTTTCCAGCTACCACCTGGATAAAAATAGCCATAAAGTCCAGCGGTATAGCCTAAGCCTTCTACTGCTGAGATAGAGCCGTTATAGCCAGCGTATAAGTCTATTTCTGTACTGGCATCAGGATACGTGTTAGGAGAAACATTCGAACCCCAGACACCAGCATAAAAACCGCTAGAATGCGCAAGGTCAACACCGCCTTGTACTGCCGGTTTATGCCAACTTTGTGAAACGCCACGGAAGTAATAATCTGATACAAAACCAACGTTTGTTGTTAATGTCCATGATGGTGCTGGTTCAGCCGCTGGTGCAGCAGCAGGTGCTGGTTCAGCCGCTGCTGCTGCAGGTGCATCTTCAGCAAATGATACTGACGGAATTGCTAAAGCACTTAATACGGCAAGTGATAATAATGATTTACGCATTTTGTAAAACTCCTTGAAAATAATTAAACGAAAACTACATGTGTATGTTCAAGCAATCTTTGTGCCATAAATAAAGTTGTTTATAATCAATAGGATAATTATTTTAATTTAATGCATTCTTTGTGTTACGATGCTTTAATCTGATAAAATTGACCCAAATTTACAAGGAATGACCTATGTTAGATGTAAGTAAAATAAATGAAATATCTAATAAAATCAGAGAGGTAGTTAAAGACTCGCCGCTTGGGGATGTTGAAAAAAACATTAATGCACTTTTAAAGGGCGTGCTCACCAAAATGGAGCTTGTTTCGCGCGAGGAATTCGATGTGCAAGCAGAAGTGCTACGCAATACGCGTGAAAAGTTAGAGGTGCTTGAAAAAAAGTTGGATGAACTAGCATCTAAAATCAAGTAAAAATAGATTAGAATGAACCTAGCCGTATTGTTTAGCCGTGCTTTAAGTGAAATGGATGCGCCGAAAGTAATTGTTGGGGTGCATTTTGCAAATGGCCTGCCTAGCTTTACCATTGTGGGGATATGAATGAAGAATTGTTTGTTACTGGCATTTTTTTGTTTAATATCGCCCAGTATTGAAGCCGAAAGTATTGTTGGTCAAGTTGTAGGAGTGTCGGACGGAGACACCATTACATTATTAGATAAAAACAACAGTCAGTACAAAGTCCGTCTGGCAGGCATTGACGCTCCTGAAAAAAAACAAGCTTTTGGTAATGCTTCGAAAAAGTTTTTATCTAACCTTATTTTTTCCAAACAAGTTATTGCTGACTGGTCAAAAAGAGACAGGTATGGTCGCTTGGTTGCAAAAATAACTCTGAACGACAAAGATATTAACCTTCTGCAAATAGAACAAGGAATGGCCTGGTTTTACTTCAAATATCAAAACGAGTTGAACCAAGAAGACAGAATTAAATACGTTCAAGCACACCAAAATTCCGAAAATAACAAAATTGGGTTATGGGCTGACAGTTTGGCAGAAGCACCTTGGGATTTCAGAAAACGTCAGAAAAAATGAACTTATTTGGTGCACCAGAAATAAATCTTTGGTGCAATTGTAAAAAAAAGCACCATAGAACACTGCATACCATTGAACAGATTGTTGATTCACCACAAAAAGCAAGACAAGCCTTAATTGCACCCTCTTTGAATAGACGAGACCCAAGCAAACAAAGAGATGTTGCCTGTGAATTAAGACCAACATTTGAGGCTTTTTAAGGGTTGCTTACTCTGCGCTTTTCCAACAAGCACTTTGCTTAGTGGTTTTATTCAGCAATGCACTCAATCGTTGGCTATTGGTAATGCTGTTTTGCTGCAGTCCGATATTGATGAACTTACGCAACTGACGAATTATGCCAATAAGTTCATCATGACAGTAACCCTGCTTACGCAACAGAGATTATCAATGACCAAACATTTGTAGACTATTGCCAATGAACATTGCGTTTTGCAAGGCGTGTATAGCAGCAGAAGCGGAGTTGGAGCCCCGTTTCTGTGCACAGGTGTTCATTTTTATACGCGCATCAACACTTAGGGTTATTAGCAGTTGTATTATGCAACCATTAAAACTAGAACCTGTAGAACGAAAATGACCCACTAAATTTTTAGGAGAAAAACTTTTAAAAATAACTTTAAAATAAAGCTTATGAAAAAAATCATTAATACCTTATCAAGTCACCCATCTGCCTTGCTTTTGTTTGTACAGCTAGCAAGTATTATTATTTATCCGTCTCTAGAAAGTGTTAAACACAACCAAGCGATATTAAGTTGTTTTAATGTTGCAGCGCTCTCATTGGCGGTTTGGGTGGTAAATCGTAGCCCTGCAATTAACTGGGTAGCGTGGGTATTGGCTGTGCCAGCTATTGGGCTCACCGTTTTTTACGTGATTACAGGTAATATCTACTACTTTGTGTGGGCACAGTTACTAGAAAGTGCTATGTATTTTTACACAGCGGCAGGCTTGGTGATGTATATGTTTAATGATGATGTGATTACGCGTGATGAGTTATTTGCCGCCGCCGCAACATTTACAGTATTGGCATGGGGCTTTGCTTTGATTTATTCAGTCTGTCAGTTCTTTTATCCGGGCAGTATTACTGGCACCATTAATACGAATGACCCTCGTACCTGGTTAGAGTTGATGTTTTTAAGTTTTTCTATTCTCTCAGGCACGGGCTATGGCGACATTATAATTCTGCATCCGGTGACAAAAATTGTAGGAATATTCCATATGTTTTTTGGTTTGATGTATATGGCGCTCATTGTTTCGCGACTAGTCGCACTGACATCGGCAATAAGAAAACCTTAGCATGGTAAAATGTTTCTGTTACCACCTAATTTATAATATAGAAATCCTATGACTGTATCTTGTAATTCCTTAGCCACCACCTTAGCAACAAGTGCCTTAGAACTTAAGCTGCGAGATATTCTTGCTAAACGCATTTTAATTTTAGATGGCGCAATGGGTACGATGATTCAGCAATATAAGCTAACCGAAGCAGATTATCGAGGCGTACAGTTTGCGGATTTTCAAACACCAGTGGGAGAGCGCGAGTTATTTGTAAAAGGTAACAATGAGTTGCTCACTTTAACTCAACCACATATCATTCAAGAGATACATGAGAAATACTTAGCGGCAGGCGCAGATATTATTGAAACCAATACTTTTGGTGCCACCAGCGTTGCGCAAGATGATTACCACATGGCGCATCTTGTGTATGAGATGAATGTGCAGGCCGCTAAACTAGCCAAAGCTTCGTGCGATAAATACAGCACGCCAGATAAACCACGCTTCGTGGCAGGTACATTGGGTCCAACGCCGAAAACTGCCAGCATTTCCCCGGATGTGAATGACCCCGCAGCACGAAATGTAAGTTTTGACCAGTTAGTAAACGCTTACCTTGAGCAAGCGCGAGGCTTAGTTGAAGGCGGTGCAGATATTTTGATGGTGGAAACCATTTTTGACACACTTAATTGCAAAGCAGCTTTGTTTGCCATCGATGTGTTTTTTTCAGAAGTTGGCTACACGATGCCAATCATGATTTCTGGCACGGTGACCGATGCTTCCGGTCGTATTTTGTCGGGTCAAACAGTCACTGCTTTTTGGAACTCTGTGCGCCACGCAAAGCCACTAACCATTGGTTTAAATTGTGCACTGGGTGCAACCTTAATGCGTCCGTACGTTGAAGAGCTTTCAAAAATTGCCGATACTTTTGTGTGCATATACCCCAATGCGGGTTTGCCTAACCCGATGTCTGATACTGGTTTTGATGAAACACCAGATGTGACTTCCAGCTTGGTGAAAGAATTTGCAAACAGTGGATTTATTAATATAGCAGGTGGTTGTTGCGGCACCACGCCACCGCATATTAATGCCATTTTTAACGAAATTAAAGACATTGCGCCGCGACAAGTGCCTGTGATGCCAGCCTACACGCGCCTTGCAGGGCTAGAGCCATTTACCATTGATGAAGACTCACTATTTGTAAACGTGGGTGAGCGTACCAACGTGACAGGTAGTAAAGCTTTTGCGCGCATGATTATCAACGAGCAATATGAAGAAGCCTTGAGCGTAGCGCGTCAGCAAGTGGAAAATGGTGCACAAGTCATCGACATCAACATGGATGAAGGCATGCTAGACGCTGTTAAAGCCATGACGCATTTCTTGAATTTAATCGCCAGTGAGCCTGATATTGCGCGCGTGCCGATTATGATTGACTCAAGCAAATGGACAGTGATTGAAGCTGGCTTAAAGTGCGTACAAGGTAAGTCAATTGTTAACTCAATTTCGATGAAAGAGGGCGAGGCGGAATTTTTACGCCAAGCTAAACTTTGCCGCCGCTATGGTGCCGCAGTGATTGTGATGGCGTTTGACGAAAAAGGCCAAGCAGATACTTATGCGCGTAAAGTTGAAATATGCAAACGTGCTTATGATTTATTGGTTGGCATGGATTTTCCGCCAGAAGACATTATATTTGACCCGAATATCTTCGCTATTGCTACGGGTATTGAAGAACATAACAATTACGCGGTGGATTTTATTGAAGCCACGCGCTGGATTAAACAAAACTTACCGCATGCCAAAATTTCAGGTGGCGTTTCAAATGTAAGTTTTAGTTTCCGCGGTAATGACCCTGCGCGCGAGGCAATACACACGGTGTTTTTATACTATGCGATTAAAGCAGGGATGACCATGGGTATTGTCAACGCGGGCATGATGGGGGTGTATGATGACCTTGCGCCAGAATTAAAAGAATGCGTGGAAAATGTAGTGCTAAACCGCATTACCAATATTGACAATCTGCTTGAGCCAACTGAACGCCTCATTGAAATTGCAGGCACATTAGTTGCAGGTGGCAAAAAAGAAGCCGCAACGCTTGAATGGCGCGGCACATCTGAAAGCCCAGTGTCAGTTGAAAAGCGCCTCAGTCATGCTATGGTACACGGAATTACTGAATTTATTTTAGAAGATACGGAAGAAGCGCGCGCTGCTGTTGAAATGAAAGGTGGCCGACCAATTCACGTCATCGAAGGCCCGCTTATGTCGGGCATGAACGTGGTGGGCGATTTGTTTGGACAAGGGAAGATGTTTCTACCGCAAGTAGTGAAATCTGCCCGCGTGATGAAACAAGCCGTAGCGCACTTAATACCGTTTATTGAAGCCGAAAAAGCTGCCGATGAAAAACGCACGGGTATTGTCGCTAAGCCTAAAGGTAAAATGGTTATTGCCACTGTAAAAGGCGATGTACACGACATTGGCAAAAACATCGTTTCCGTAGTATTACAATGTAATAACTTTGAAGTGGTTAACATGGGTGTAATGGTTCCAGCGGCTGAAATTTTAGCCATGGCAAAAGCAGAGAATGCCGATATTATTGGCTTAAGCGGCTTAATTACTCCAAGCTTAGAAGAAATGACACATATCGCCAAAGAAATGCAGCGCGACCCGTATTTTAAAGACAAAAAATTGCCCCTATTGATTGGCGGTGCAACATGCTCACGTGCGCATACCGCAGTAAAAATTGCCCCATATTATGATGGCCCAATTGTGTATGTACCAGACGCTTCACGTTCTGTTTCTGTGATGCAAAACCTACTTACACCAGAAACGCGTGGTGCTTATTTAGCAGAGATTCAGGCGGATTACGAAAAAGTGCGTACTCAGCATGCTAATAAAAAAGGTGTTCCACTGTTAACCATTGCTGAAGCTCGTAAGAATAAACTGCAACTAAGTTTTACGGGTGAGTTTACGCCAGTGAAACCAAAATTTATTGGTCGCCGCGAGTTTAAAAATATCGATTTGAGCCTAATTGCTAAATATATTGATTGGGCACCTTTCTTTCAAACGTGGGATTTGGCGGGTGCATATCCAGCAATTTTGAGTGACAAAGTTGTTGGAGAAGCGGCAACAAAAGTCTTCGACGAAGCGCAAGCCATGCTGAAAAAAATCATTGATGGTCGCTGGTTAAGCGCGAATGGCGTAATTGCTTTGCAACCAGCTAACACTTCGAATGATGACGATATTGAAGTTTATACTGACGAAACCCGAAGCCAAGTAGCGTTTACCTATTTCGGCATGCGCCAACAGAGCGTTAAGCCTGTGATTGATGGCTTACCGCGCCCTAATCAATGTCTAAGCGACTTGATCGCACCAAAAGGGACTGAAGACTATATCGGTTTATTTGCCGTTACCGCAGGATTGGGCACAGAGAAAATCGAAAAACGATTTATTGATGTACATGATGACTTCAGTGGCATTATGTTCAAGTCGCTGGCAGACCGTTTAGCCGAAGCCTTTGCAGAATACATGCACGAGCGTATTCGTACAGATTTTTGGGGCTATGCAGCTGGTGAAAAGTTAAGCGTTGAAGCGCTCATTAAAGAGCAATACCAAGGCATCAGACCCGCTCCAGGTTATCCAGCTTGCCCAGACCATACGGTAAAACCAGATATGTTTAATTTGTTGCAATGCGATGAAATTGGTATGAAGCTGACTGAATCGTTCGCCATGCAGCCAGCCGCAGCCGTTTCAGGCTTTTATTTTGCACACAGAGAAGCTAAATATTTTAGTGTGGATAAAATTGGTGCAGACCAGCTAGAAGACATGGCACAGCGTAGAAATATGCCCAAAGAGTATTTAGAGCGCTGGTTGGCGCCAAATTTGACTTAGCTTAATAGTAAATTACTATACACATCCCTTTTTATTTGTATAGAAAATTAATATTCTTACTCACAAAAAAGGGCGCGATATTGATTTTATTAATACCGCTCTTTATAAAATTTTGGTAACTAATTAATGAACATTCATATTTTAGGCATTTGCGGAACATTCATGGGTGGCATCGCGGTGCTTGCAAAACAGGCTGGGCACAGAGTTACAGGTTGCGATGCCAATGTTTATCCGCCAATGAGTTCACAGCTTGAGGCGCAGGGCATTGAATTGATTGAAGGTTTTTCGCCTGAGCAAACTAAGCTTAACCCTGATATTTATGTGATTGGTAACGTAGTTTCGCGTGGCAATCCGTTGATGGAGGAGATTTTAAACCAAGGCTTGCCGTACATTTCTGGCCCACAATGGTTGGCAGAGAATGTGCTGCAAGGCAAATGGGTGCTGGCGGTAGCGGGTACGCATGGTAAAACCACTACAAGCTCTATGTTAGCTTGGGTGTTGGAGTATGCAGGTTTGGCGCCAGGCTTTTTAATTGGTGGCGTGCCTGAGAATTTTGGCGTTTCTGCACGCTTGCCAAAAACGCCAAAGCAAGATTTGAACAGTACTTCACCATTTTTTGTGATTGAAGCAGACGAATACGACACGGCATTTTTCGATAAACGCTCTAAGTTCGTCCACTATCGCTCACGTACTGTCGTGTTAAATAACCTTGAGTTTGACCATGCGGATATTTTTGATGACTTAGCTGCGATTGAAAAGCAATTTCATCATTTGGTGCGTACCGTGCCACAGCAAGGCTTGGTGGTAGCGAATGGTAAAGAAGCCAGTTTGCAGCGTGTGATTGAAAAAGGCTGTTGGACACCAGTAGAAGAATTTGGCACAGATGCAGATTGGCAAGCGAGCAACCTTGATGCAAATGGTAGTTTTGATGTGATCTATAAAGGTGAGCGTCAAGCGCGTGTCAGTTGGGAGATGTTAGGTGAACACAACAGAATGAATGCGCTGGCTGTGATTGCTGCTGCGCGTCATGTTGGTGTGGCACCTTGTATTGCTATTGAAGCCTTAAATGAATTCAAAAATGTAAAACGGCGTATGGAAGTGCGCGGTGAAGTGAATGGCGTGACGGTTTATGACGACTTTGCACATCATCCGACTGCCATTGAAACTACTGTGGCAGGCTTACGTAGCAAGGTCGGCAATGCACGTATATTAGCAGTGTTGGAGCCACGTTCAAACACGATGAAGCTTGGCGTGATGAAAAGCGCAATGCCAGCTAGTTTGAAAGATGCCGATTTGGTGTTTTGTTATGGCGCAAATTTAGGTTGGGATGCTACAGAAGCATTAGCACCGATTAAAAATAAAGCGAAGGTGTATCAAGATTTAAATGAAATGGTAACTGCGATTGTGGATGCTGCGAAGGCTGGCGACTATGTTTTGGCAATGAGCAACGGTGGCTTTGGTGGTGTGCATCAGAAAATAATTGATGCTTTAAAATTAAAATCTTTAACAGAGTAAAACGTTGGTTAAATCGTCAAAAAAATCCCACTCTAAGTCTAAAGCAGACATCAATGAATTTGTCTATGCTTCACTCATAACAAAATGTAAATCTTTGAGTGTCATGACTATTGCCATTTGGAGTTCAGTTTTAGTGCATGCAGTATTGCTAAGTATTCAATTTGAACCGGAACTTAGAAAGTTAACAGATAAATTACCAACGCTAGAAGTGATGTTGGTGAATACTAAAACTAACACAAAACCTGATAAGGCGGATGTTCTAGCGCAGGCTAATTTAGATCGTGGTGGGAATACCGATCAAAATCGGAAAATGAAATCGCCATTACCTGCCATTAAACAGCAAAAGGCAGAGTTTACTGTTAAGCCTATGGCGCAGTTTAAATCGGGCAGAAAAGCTGCAAAACAAACAGCGGAAGAAACAAAAGCACAAAAAAATGTAGCCGCGCTTGAAAAACAAGCGCAAGAATTGATGACACAACTTCAGTCTACAAACACGGTAGAGTCGGAGTTGGTGCAAAAAGCCGCTGCTAAAGAAGTGGAAACTGGAAGCCAAGAAACGCCAAGTAAAGTGCTCAATATGAGCGACTTAACTGCTGCTGCCCTTGAAATGGACCGGCTTGAAGCGTTAATTTCTAAGCAACAGGATGAATATCAAAAACGGCCTAAACGTAAGTTTATTGGCGCGCGCGCTAAAGAATATAAATACGCGTTATATGTGGAGTCTTGGCGGCAAAAAGTAGAGAGAGTGGGTAACCTTAATTATCCAGAGGCTGCAAAAAACCTGAAGATGTATGGTCAATTACAAATGACGGTTTCTATCAAAGCAGATGGCAGTATCGAGGCGATTGAGTTGAATCGCAGCTCTGGTCATAAAGTATTGGATGAAGCAGCAAAGCGTATTGTGGAGCTTGGTGCGCCTTATGCGCGGTTCCCCGATGAGGTAAAAAAAGAGATTGATATATTAAGCATTACGCGGACTTGGACTTTTACTAAAGAAGACAGTCTTGCAACAGGAGAGTAAATGACACACTACTTTAAGCATCACATATTTTTTTGCCTGAATCAACGTGAGAACGGTGAGTCATGCTGCATGGATAAAGGCGCTGAAGCCGCATTTGACCACATGAAAGCACAGGTTAAAAAATTAAGCTTAAACGGTGAGGGTAAGGTACGCATTAATCGGGCGGGTTGTTTTGACCGTTGTGGTGATGGGCCTCTACTATTGATTTATCCAGAAGCCATTTGGTACACATTTATTGATAATGAAGATATTAACGAGATTATTGAAAGTCATTTAATCAACGGTAAAGTGGTAGAGCGGCTCGTAGTTAATTAGTGTTTAGGTCATTATTGGTCGATTTTTAGTTAAACCAGTAGGAAGCCTTAGTCATATTCAAAACATGTAATAGAAGTGTCCGATGTTATCTGCGTTCTACGTAAAATAGCATGGTCAGCCCAGCAATTAAAAACAAAAGAGTTGGCATGATGGCGCTAAATAGGGGTGTCCAGTCATTTAGTAAGCCTAAATGTGCAAATACCCGATTTAAAATTTGATACATCACTCCTAAGATGAGTCCAATAAAAATTTTACTGCTAGCACTTGTTGCACGTTGTTGAATAAAACCAAAAGGTAAGGCTAAAATGACCATCACCAAACAGGCTAACGGATAAATAATTTTTGCCCAAAGCGCTACTTCATAACGTGTGGTTTTTTGTTTATTGACTGTTAGATGATGGATGTAAGAATATAAGTTCCAAGCGGACATTTTTTCAGGCATCACTAACAATACATTTAGTAACTCTGGGCGAATGAGAGAGTACCACTTTTCCTCTGCTAACTGACGTACGTGATTAGCATCCTTACCAAAACTGGTTTCAGAGACTTCTTTTAATTTCCAAGAATCGTTTTCAAATGCACCACCCTTTGCATGCCGTATTCTAAGTAATTTTGCATTTTTATCAAATTCGTATATATGAATATTGAGTAGCGTCGTATTAGGAAGTACTTCTTCTACATTAACAAAGCTGTTTCCATCTTTTACCCAAAGGCCAGATCGAAACTCTTGCGCAATGACTGAGTCAGTCGCTTTAATACGCATGCGTTGCGCCATTTTTTCGCTGAAAGGCGTAATAAGTTCGCCAACTAAAAAAGTCATGAGCGTAAATACCAGCCCTATTTTTAATAGTAAAACCGTAATATCGAACACTGACAGGCCGCTGACTCTAAATATAATAAGCTCAGAATGCCGTGAGAATTGACCTAGGCTATACAAGCATCCTATGAGTACGGCGACGGGCATGACTTCATATACATGTCCAGGCGCGCTCAGCAATACAAACAATAGAACCTTAGCCAACCCGTATTGGCCTTTACCTAGTTCATCAAGCTCTTGAATTAAATCAAAAAATGAGAACATTGCAATCAGCGCTAACATCACTAGGAATACATTGAATGCGACTTCTTTAAGTAGATATTTATTGAGAATGTTCATGTATTTTTGTTAGCTAACGCCATCTAATTTAAGTATTACTTTGTATTCTTATTTCTGAGTTTTGACCATTGAGGTAGCGTTAGGCGTGGCAACATTGGTAGTTGTAGTGAGCGGCGGTAAAACATATAAATAACAATGCCAGCAAAAAATAGATGTACGGGCCATAAGCCTATCAAGCTGTTAATCTTTCCTTGAGAAATCCATGCTTGGAAAATGCTTAGAAAATTGTTGTAAAGGATATAAACAATGAGTGCAAATGCAAAATTAGCAGAACGCCCGGCGCGCGGGTCTAGTGCGCTTAATGGAATAGCGAGTAGCGCAAGTATTATTGCAGAAATAGGCATTGCCAGCCGCCATTGCAGTTCTGCTATATTACTATTGTTATTGTCTTGTAGAAGTTCACGGTTGGATTTTGTTTGTGCGGTTGGTGGATCACGTTTTGCTTCAACAGCTTCAACCCTAATGGCATATTTTTCAAATTCAGTAGTGGAATATTCAGCAGTACCACGGACCCCCTGATAACGCCGGCCATGATGCATCACTAAAAAATTATCGCCATTTTCTTCAATTAGGCGACTGCCCTGTGAAGCAACGATAATACCCAGTTTTTGATGCTGAATGGATTGTACAAAAATATTTTTAACAATATTACCAAGCTCATCAAAACTTTCCACAAAAAATACGCGGTCTGCATGGGCTGACTCTTTAAAAACACCAGGGCTTATTGCCGCTAGCTCGTCTCTACTTTCAAGTTGGGCTCGATATTCTTCAACTTTATTGTTAGCCCACGGTGTGATAAATAAGCTCAGAAAAGAAATAACTATAACGACAGGGGATATAAATATAAGTACAGGGCGAATCCAGCTGTTAATACTTAAACCTGAGGTAAACCAAATAACCATTTCAGAGTCTCTATACCAGCGAGATAATGTGAGGAGTATGGCTAAAAACAAACTAAGTGATAGCAACATTGGTAAAAATCTAATCAAGTTAAAAGCTAGAATCGTGCTAATAGCGTCATTAGGCAAAATACCTTTAGCTGCCAATCGGACTAAATGTCCAGCGCGTTGCGCAATAACAACACCTGCCAAAATGAGGAAAGCCCCACTAGCAGTTGAAATTAGTTCTTGTAAGAGTGAACGCCTAAAAAGCATATGATTGAAAGATATTTATAATGAATTATTCGGACTATTTATTTACAACTATGCATTGCATGTAAAACACGCGATAATTTAACTTAATAATATAAAGGATTGCAACATTATGGAATCAAGCATGGAATTTAGCATAAAAAACGTTAATGTGGAAAAAGAGCTTAGCGATTGTGTGATAGTCGGCGTTTATGAGTCACAAAAACTGTCAAATGCGGCGCAAGCGATTGATCATGCGTCTGCTGGATATATTGCCAAAATAATTAAACGTGGTGATATGGACGGAAAATTAGATTCAACATTAATGTTGCATCATGTACCAGGTACAAATTGCGAGCGTGTATTGTTAGTAGGTTTAGGAAAAGAGCAGGATTTTGCAGAAAAGCAATATTGTAAGGCTGTTCGTGCATCAGTGAAGGCTTTGGCAAGTAGTGGTGCAAACGTTGGGACAACTTTTTTAGTAGAACTAGCTGTAAAAAAATTAAGTACACGCCGAAAAGTGGCATATCTGGCTGAAGTAGCGCTAGATGCAACGTATAAATTTGACGCTATAAAAAGAAAAAAAGATGACGTTAAAGAGAATGTAAAAAAAGGTATAGCCACTTTGAATGTAAATGTGACGCAAGCCACCGAAATAGTAGAAGCGCAGGCGGGTTTGGCTGAAGGCCAGGCTTTAGCTGCTGGGGTTAGCTTAGCTAAGGATTTAGGTAATTTGCCACCTAATGTATGCACGCCTACCTATTTGGCTGAACAAGCATCGGTCTTAGCAAAAACTTATGGTTTTAAAGTAGAAGTGCTCGAGCGCGAGGCATTACAAAAACTAGGTATGGGTTCATTTTTAGGCGTCTCTCAAGGCAGTGAAGAGCCACCAAAATTTATCATTATGCAGCACTTAAAAGGAGAGAAAAATCAAAAGCCTGTCGTGCTGGTTGGCAAAGGCATCACCTTTGATACAGGGGGTATTTCATTAAAACCAGGCAGTGAAATGGATGAAATGAAGTACGATATGTGTGGCGCTGCAAGTGTGATCGGCACATTTAAGGCGATTGCAGCAATGGACTTAAGGCTCAATGTAATAGGCATTATTCCAACGTGTGAAAATATGCCGGATGGTCGAGCAACAAGGCCTGGTGATGTGTTAACTAGTATGTCCGGCTTGACTATTGAAGTGCTCAACACTGATGCGGAAGGACGTTTGATTTTGTGCGATGCATTGACTTATGTCGAGCGATTTGAACCAAGTGCAGTGGTTGATATTGCAACGTTAACTGGCGCATGCGTGATTGCGCTCGGTCATCATGCTAGTGGCTTGTTTAGTAATAACGATGCGCTAGCTAGTGAGTTGTTAAAAGCAGGTGAAACCTCACTAGACCGTGCATGGCATATGCCAATGTGGGATGATTATCAACCCTTGTTAGATAGTAACTTTGCAGATATGGCTAATATTGGTGGGCGTGCTGCGGGCAGTATTACAGCGGCTTGTTTCTTATCTCGTTTTGCAAAAAAATATGATTGGGCGCATTTAGACATTGCAGGAACAGCATGGAAATCTGGCAAAGAAAAAGGGGGTACTGGCCGTCCAGTTCCATTGCTAACGGAGTTTTTGGTGAACCGTGCTAACAAGGTAAATAATTAGGCAAGTTAATAAAGCTTAATTTTGTTAATCCCATGACGCGCGTAGAATTTTTTTTTAATGTTGAAAATAAGTTAGAAAAAATCGCCGAGCTTTGTGAAAAAGCCATAGAAAAAGGCCATCAGTTAACTATTTTTAGTCAGGATGTTGCTGTCAATGACGCTTTGGAACAACAGCTTTGGCAACATTCAGCGACAAGTTTTTTAGTCAATTCAAAAGCTAATGAAGCGATGAGTCATTTCTCAGCTATTGTTATTGCTGAAAACAGCGAATATTTGTTGCAAGACGATATCTTAATTAACTTACAGACTGAATATCCGCCATTTTTTAGTCGATTTAGACATTTGGTTGAGCTAGTATCAAATGATGCTGCTGATAAAGTCGCCGCAAGGTCAAGATTTAGATTTTATCGAGACCGTGGATACGATATAAAATCAACGGACACCGCTGAGAACAAGTAATTATATTGATAGAGTTTAATTCTAATTTCAAATAGGCTTAAAAACATGCAAGAAGACATTCCCTTACTGACAGAGGTGCATACATATTCTGGCCAACCACATAGGCCGCTTGGTATTACTGCTGATTTAATTGCTGAGATTCTTGCTCAAATAAAGCCACTCTTAGAAGATGAAATTGAGAAAACAGTGATGCAAAGGCTTAGAAAAAAAATGCACTCTGATTTAGAGAGTGAGGTCGAAAGTATTCAAAAAGCTAACCAAGATTATCTTGTAGACGCGCTAAAGCAACAAAATGAATTGCAATCAGAGCAACTTGAGAAAAATGCAGATGAATTTTTCCTGAAGATCAGCGCTGAATTAAAGCGGCATTTAGATGAAGAGGTTACATCAGCGCATGAGTCTAGTCATTCAATATTAACAAAATCTATGCTCGTCTCGCTTGATCAGGCAAAGCAGGCGGCTACTGAGGAAATTAAATTCATAGTGGCGCAAGAGTTAGAGCAAGCTGTTGTTAGTGCAAAGCAGACTGTGTTAGAGAACAGTGCTGTATTTGCTGATAAAACCAAGGCGGACTTTGCCACTGAAATTCCTAAAATGATGCACGCTAATGCGGAGATTATTAACGCAGATTTAGCGCACACCTTGAGCCAAATGCAGGCGCAAGGCGTAGGTGAGGTGCAAGCTAGACTTACACAAGCCTTACCAGATATAGAGCGATCACTGACAGTCAAGTTACAAGCTGCATTAGTCAATTTAGAAGAAGACATGGTTGATAGCGCTACACAGTCATTAAAAGAGAATGCGGTAGCAATTAAAACCGACTTAGAGAATACGCTAAATCAGATGCAAGCACAGGGGTTGTCGGATGCCTACACATCAATTGCACAGTCATTGCCACTGATGCAACAATCCATTACAAGCCAAGTGCAAGCAGCATTGGAATTACTGGAAGCGTCCACTATTGAAAGAACAACACTTGTCGTCGCGAGTATAAAGTCTGATTTAGATAGCGCGCTTATCCAAATGCAAGCTCAGGGCATTGCCGAAGTACAAGCTAAACTTATCGGCTCATTACCGATGCTTCAGCAATCGTTAACTGAGCAATTGCAAACAACGTTGCACGTCTTGGAAGTGAAGACTATAGAAAACGCTGCGCATGCTTTGCAAGATAAAATTACGAGATTGCATGAAGATTTACTAACCGAGCACCAAGTAAACTTAACGCGTGAATTAACGACAGTTTATCAAGGGCTAACTGAGCAATCTCAAGCTGAACTCAATATATATTTAGATGCTTTACAGTTAAAGTCTAAGCAACAATTGGCGACAGAGGTGGAAGAAGCCTTCCCTGCACTATATCAAGGAATGACAGAAGGACTGAGTGCGACATTAAAACTAGACTTGGCTAGCATGGCGGACATCACAAAAGTTGATTTTATGCAGAGCTTAGGTGCCGAGTTGCCTTCAGTTGAGCAGGCTTTAGATAATAAAGTGCATGAGATACTTAATGCTGAAGTGCCAAAGATAGAGCAAAAATTAATTCTAAATATTAAAACTGAAATTGAACAGATGCTTGATTCAGTGCGTTTGATTTTTAATAAATAAAACCCGATGCTTAGATAGGCGTCAATTACAGAGCATCAATTAGTGCTTGATAAGCATCGGCAGTCAGTAGTTTATTTTCAATATCGATGTTGTCAGCAGGCTGATATTTAAATATCCACGCTTGATAGGGCTTGTCATTAATTAGTTCCGGTGAATCAATGAGTGCTTGATTGATTTCAACCACCTCACCATCTACTGGCGCATGTAAATCGGAACCCGTTTTGACAGATTCAACTAAGCCGCAAGGCATACCAGCACTGAGTTTACTAGCAATGGCGGGAGCCTCAATAAATACAATATCCCCCAATAAATCTTGTGCGTAATCAGTAATGCCGGCTTCCCAAAAGCCGTCAGCCGTCGCTTTAGTCCAAAGATGTTCGGCGCTATATCGTAATGATTTTGGAATATGCATGCTATTGATCAATAATATCTAAGTGAATTGAGTGAATATTTTAGCCTTAATCTAATTATTGGGAATGATTTTTTTAAATTAAAATATTCAGTAGTATTGATTGTAAAAAATTGAACTAATAAATTTTAAAATTTATTAGTGACAAAGCTAAAGTTTTTATATAGTATTCAGCTGTAACTGTATGACATGAAACAAACTAATGAGATTTAATATGCGTAAATTATTCCTGCTTTATATTGCTTTGATGCTTAGCGTGTCGCCAATGGCTTTGCAAGCTGCGAGTAAAAAGTCTCATAAACACGTTACCAATAGTAGCAAGTACAAGCTTGTCAATTATAAGTCTGGAAAATCTAGAGTTCATCAACGTTTGCGTAGTCAGAAATCAGGATTTGTTTATGCGAATACTTATGATGGCAGTGGTCCGTTGCAGCTTGCCTCTGCTAAAGCATTGGTAATTAACCAGTTGACTGGTGAAACAATTTTTGCAAAAAACACGAATCAATCTACCCCAATTGCGTCTGTGACTAAGCTGATGACAGCAATGGTGATGTTAGATGCACATTTGCCTATGGATGATTTGCTTTTTATTGCTGATCAAGATGTTGATTATGTTAAAAGTACACGCTCTAGATTAGGTGTAGGCACAGCGCTTACACGCGGTGAACTTTTACAGCTTGCGTTAATGTCGTCAGAGAATCGTGCCGCATCTGCTTTAGGGCGTAATTATCCAGGTGGTAGCAATGCCTTTATTAATGCAATGAATCGTAAAGCAGTGGTTCTGGGGATGAATTCCACACATTTCTATGACACTACAGGGCTCGATAGCGGCAATGTTTCTACCGCAGAAGACTTAGTGAAAATGGTGAATGCGGCTTATCATTATCCTGAGATTCGCCAAGTATCGACTGCGGCTTCACAGGAAGTGACATTCTATGGTCGTTCCAATCCAAGTAATTTCGTGAATACTAATTCTTTGGTACGAGGCAGTGATTGGGTTATTGGCTTGTCTAAAACGGGTTTTATTAATGAAGCTGGACGTTGTTTGGTCATGCAAGCTGAGATTTCTGGGCAGCCAATGATTATTATACTACTTGATTCTGCGGGTAAACAGTCACGTATTGGTGACGCCAATAGAATTCGTAAATGGATTGAATATAATGACACCGCTTCATTAGGTGAGAACGTTAGCGGTTAATATGCATCTCTTGAATAAACTGACATTCCAGTAGAAAAAAGAGCGGATTAAAATCCGCTTTTTTTATTTCTATTTTTTAGCTACCGATTTCTTAGTCACTGCCTTTTTAGCCACAAGCTTCTTAACAACTGCTTTCTTAGCACTTGTTTTGGTAGTAACTGGTTTTTTCACTACAACTTTTTTGGTAGGCACTTTTCTTGCGCTAGTTTTTTTAGCAGGTTCCCCTTTAGCTGCTTTAGCAGTTAATAGCTCTAAAGCTTCATCTAAAGTGAGTGACTCTGGCTCAACACTTTTTGGCAAGGTTGCACGAATTTTCCCATGTTGCACGTAAGGACCATACCGTCCTGCGAATACTTCAATTTGACCATCTTCAGTAGGATGGTCTCCAAGTGAACATAATGGCGCAGGGCCAGTGTGGGCTGCAGAAAGCAATGCAACAGCACCTTCTAAATCTATAGTGAATACGCTATCCGTTTTAGGAATCGATTTAAACTTAGCATCATGATTGACATAAGGTCCAAAACGCCCAATATTAGCCACAATCTTTTTATTCGTAACTGGGTGTAGGCCTAAATCACGCGGCAAAGAAAGCACCATGGAGGCAGTTTCTAAATTCATATCAGCTAGCGATATCTCTTTAGGTACGCTGACACGTTTTGGCTTCTTTTTTTCACCCTCTATTGCCAAGCCGAGTTGCAAATAAGGTCCATAAGGCCCGTTCATTAAAAGGATTTCTTTGCCAGATTCAATATCAGCACCTATCAATACAGGGTCACTTCCTACTTGTGCCGCACCATTTAGGCTGCGCTTGTAGTCACATTTTGGTTCGTCATTATAGCCAGTGCACCCTATAAATGTACCAAAGCGGCTGAGTTGTTTTTGTAAAGGTTTGCCACATTTAGGGCAGGCTTCATCGATAAGTTCGTTACCTGGGCGGTCAACATTGGCTTTGCTGAGCAATTGTTGGTTAAACCCTTGCCAAAATTCATCCATGAGTGGAATCCACTCACGTTCGCCTTCGGCTACGCTGTCAAGCGCATTTTCTAGATTGGCGGTAAAGTCGTAATCTACATATTTAGTGAAATGTTCGGTAAGAAATTTATTAACGACGCGTCCAACATCTGTTGGTGTGAAGCGTTTTTTATCCAATAGCACATATTCACGATCTTGCAGTGTACTAATGATGCTTGCATAAGTAGATGGGCGGCCTATGCCATACTCTTCTAAAATTTTAACTAAACTTGCTTCACCGTACCTAGGTGGCGGTTCGGTAAAATGTTGATCACCATATATTTTTTCAACGGTGAGCACTTCGCCAGTTTCTAAGTGGGGCAGTTTACTTTCGCCTTCCTCCACCTCATCATCCGTACCTTCCATGTAAACTGCAATGAAGCCAGGAAATACTAAGGTTTGACCTGTAGCGCGAAACAAATTAACGTCGCTACCTACACTTAAATCTACACTAACAGCATCAAATTTAGCAGGCGCCATTTGGCAAGCCAGCGTGCGCTTCCAAATCATTTCATACAATTTAAATTGCTCGTCTGTTAAATATTGTCTTACGCTAGCAGGGGTACGGCTAATATCTGTTGGCCGTATTGCCTCATGCGCTTCTTGCGCACTTTTTGATTTTGTTTTGTACATAACGGGAGATTTTGGCAAATAGTCTGCATCAAAATTCTTTTTAACATAATCGCGAATTTGCATAATGGCTTCAGTCGCCATATTGAACGAGTCCGTACGCATGTAAGTAATCAAACCAACCGTACCACCGCCTATATCCATGCCTTCATACAATTGCTGTGCAATGCGCATGGCGCGAGCGGTGGTGAAGCTGAGTTTTCGCACAGCTTCTTGTTGCAAGGTGGATGTTGTAAATGGCGCAGCAGGGCTTCGGTTGCGTTGTTTTTTTTCTACACGAGAAACCGTGGTTTTACCTGTGCTGGCAAGTAATAATTTACCTACAATATCAGTGTGTTGATCATGATTAATCACTGAAAATTGTTCAATTTTCTGATTATTAAGCTGAATTAATTTAGCACTAAAACCATGGCTATGCTTTAAAGCATCTAAATGAATTGACCAATATTCTTGTGATTTGAACGCTTCAATTTCTAATTCGCGTTCAACTATAAGTCTTAATGCTGGGCTTTGTACACGGCCTGCTGATAGCCCGCGACGAATTTTTTTCCACAATAATGGTGATAAATTAAAGCCCACCAAGTAATCTAATGCACGGCGCGCTTGTTGTGCATTTACCATAGGCATAGAGATGTCACGAGGTTCAGCAATCGCGAGTTCTACTGCATTTCTGGTAATTTCATGAAACACTACACGTTTCATCACCTTGTTCTTGAGTAAATTTTTAGACTTTAGAATCTCAGCAATATGCCATGAAATCGCTTCACCTTCACGGTCCGGATCGGTTGCGAGATAGATGCTATCTGCATTTTTAACCGCTCTGGCTATAGCATCCACATGTTTGCTGTTGCGCTCAATAATATCGTACTTCATGGCAAAACCATTTTCGGTATCTACCGCGCCATTTTTTGGAATGAGATCGCGCACGTGACCAAAGGAAGCGAGTACTTCAAAGTCGCTTCCAAGATATTTCTGTAGCGTTTTTGCTTTTGAGGGTGACTCAACAATTAACAGTTTTGACATGAATGCCTAAGTAAATGGGGTTTGCTAACACAATAGCTTGGCATGATAGCAAGGTAAATGGCTGTAAGACAACAACTTACATAAGATACTACGTTAATTTGTTGCATTATTTGCTAGATTAGGTGTTTCGAATGAATTCGATTCGTGAGCCATCAGCGCTATTTAAACTCAAAGCTGCACCTTCATTGGCAATATCGCCAAATAGCGGATCCTCATCTTCAGGCTTGGCTTGCGTTAAATTTTTGAAGTCGTATAAATTAAAATCCGCCAAGTGTGAAGGTTCTACATTTCCAATGGCGCGAAATATATTATTTACGCGACCAGGTTGTTCAAGTTCCCAGGCATGCAACATTTCTTTCACTTTTTGGCGTTGTAGATTTTCCTGACTACCACATAAGTCACATGGAATAATTGGAAAATCCATTTGACGCGCATAGCTGGCGATGTCTTTTTCACTACAATACGCTAAAGGCCGAATGACGATATTTTGTTTATCATTAGTGGAAAGTTTTGGTGGCATAGCTTTCATTTTTGCACCAAAAAACAGATTTAAAAACAGAGTTTCTACTATGTCGTCTCTATGATGGCCCAATGCAATCTTGTTTGCGCCAAGCTCTTTTGCGGTAGTGTAAATAACGCCACGTCTTAGCCTAGAGCATAGTGAGCAAGTCGTCTTACCCTCAGGAATTTTTTCTTTAACAATCGAGTAAGTATCCGCTTCAACAATGCGGTAATCAATACCAAGTTTCTCAAAATAGGCGGGTAAAATATCTGCGGGAAAGCCTGGCTGTTTTTGATCTAAATTCATTGCAATCAGTTTAAAGTTTATAGGCGCACGCTCTTGTAAAGCCAGTAGTATCATCAGCATGGCGTGAGAATCTTTGCCACCACTCATGCATACCAGCACGGTGTCGCCATCTTCAATCATGTTGTAATCGCCAATAGCTTTGCCCGTTGCACTAATTAAGCTATTGCGTAACTTGATGAAATTGTTGGAATGGTTTGTTGGTAGATGTTTAATCATAGGTTGGAATAGTGTTTTTAATATTCAAGTTTTGTTATATGGCCGTTTATTATTAGTGAGTAGTAATCTAAAGATTAATTGACCTGCCGCCATCTACAGCCAAAACATGGCCAGTAACAAAAGGAGCGTCCATCACTAAAAATTTTACCGCTTTTGCTACATCTTCGGCCTCACCGACCCGTTTAAGTAAAGTTTGGTTAATTACCCTTTGGCGATAAACTTCATCAAATTGTGGATTGCTCTCGGGCCATTGTACAGGCCCTGGCGCTACGGCATTTACACGCACCTCTGGGCTTAACTCATGCGCCAGTGATTTTGTCAGCGTGACGAGACCTGCTTTTGCTACACTGTATACAATGTAGCCTTTTTTTGGACGTTCTACATGCATGTCGGTAATGTTGACGATACAACCATGATTTCTGCGTAATTCTGGTGCGGCTGCTTGAGAAAGAAATAGTGGTGCTTTTAAGTTACTGCCCATCAGGTCATGCCATTTAGTCTCATCAATATCGCCTATTTCGCTTGCATAATAAGTCGACGCATTGTTAATCAGTACATCTAAGCGCCCAAAGTGGTTCACTGTTTCAGAAATTAAATTGGGTATGCTGGCGATATTGAGTAAATCTCCCTGAATGATCGCGACCGAATTGGCGCGCTGTAAATTGAGTTCAGCTTGCAGAGCACGCGCCTCGTTCAACGAGCTTTTGTAATGCACCATGATTGCATAGCCTTCAGCATGCAGTATGCGGCAAATGGCAGCGCCTACACGCTTAGCTCCACCTGTAATCAGCACTACTTTATTTGTATTGTTTGTGGCCACGTATTATCAAATCCGAATCATCAATCATAGAATATCTCTATTATAATCTACTCTATGAGCACATTACCTACAGCATCAGCAGATGCCAAAGAACACAGCGAGCAACTTTCTTCACTCATTCAAAATAAAATTGCAGAAGCAGGTGGATGGATAAGTTTTGCCGACTTTATGCACTTGGCGCTTTATGCCCCAGCCTTAGGTTATTACAGCGGCGGTAGCAAAAAGTTCGGTAAAGCAGGTGATTTCGTCACTGCGCCTGAAATCTCACCGTTATTTGCGCAAACAGTTTCAAATCAACTTGCACAAGTATTACAGCTTACACATGGCAATATTCTTGAGCTTGGTGCGGGTACAGGAAAATTAGGCGCTGATGTTTTACTTACTTTAGCTCAATTAGAATGCTTGCCAGCAAAGTATTTTATATTAGAAGTAAGTAACCACTTACGCCAAGTGCAGTTTGAAACCTTACAGAAAAAGTTAACGCCAGATTTACTGCAACGTGTTGAATGGCTGACTGAATTACCTGCATCATTTGACGGCGTAGTGTTGGGTAACGAAGTGCTAGATGCTATTCCAGCGCACATTGTGCATGTGACGCAGCAAAATTTGTGTGAACGTGGCGTGACGTTTGATGGTGGCTTTAAATGGCAGGACAAAGAAATTACGCAAAAAATTCTATTAGACCTTGTTACCCAGCAAAATTTATCCCAAGGCTACATTACCGAGTTTTGCCCTGCTGCTACAGGTTTGGTTGCTAGTCTTGCAACTATGCTAAATAGAGGCATAATTTTGATGATTGACTATGGCTTTACGGCCCGTGAATATTACCACCCACAACGCAACCTAGGTACGCTTATGTGCCATTACCAGCATTATGCGCATACTGAGCCGCTGATTAATGTCGGTCTGCAAGACATCACCGCTCATGTTAATTTCAGCCCAATAGCGATGCTCTGCGAGGCTCATGAAATAAGCCTAGCAGGCTATGCCTCACAGGCTCAGTTTTTGATGAATTGCGGTATTTTAGATGTCATGTCGCAAGTATCGCCAAATGATATGGCACGATATGCACCTCTAGCGGCTGCGGCGCAGAAGTTACTATCCCCCGCTGAAATGGGTGATTTATTTAAGGTGATTGCCATCAGTAAGGGCTTTGAAGAGCCTTTGATAGGATTTGTTACAGGTGATAAATCTTACACACTTTAACTTGTTGGCATTGAGATAATGCCAGATAATGCGCGCTATGAAAAAATTAATCAAAACCGAAGAATCCTCTATTTTAGATGCCGACTTAGTTGCAGATAAAGAAGCATTAAAAAATCGCCGCATTCGTAGCTTTGTGTTGCGCCAAGGACGAGTGACCAAAGGCCAAGCACATGCTTTAGAAATAGGCCGACCTAAATTTGGTATTGATTATTTGCCAGGAATTATCGATTTAAATGCAAAATTTAACCGATCAGAAAGTAAAAAAATATTGGAGATTGGTTTTGGTATGGGTGAAACTACCGCAAAGATTGCGCAGACTTTGCCTGATTGTGATTTTCTTGCTGCAGAAGTGCATACGCCAGGAGTCGGTGCACTACTTAAGCTGATTGAAGAGTTAGCGCTTACTAACATTCGTATTATCCAGCACGATGTAGTTGATGTGCTACAAACCATGTTGGCTGATGCGAGCTTAGACGGTATACATATATTTTTTCCTGACCCTTGGCATAAAGCCCGCCATCACAAGCGCCGGTTGATTCAAGCTGGCTTTGTAAGTTTGCTTTGTAGCAAACTAAAAATTGGCGGTTATTTGCATGTGGCCACCGATTGGCAGGAATATGCAGAGTGGGTTTTAGAGGTCTTAAATGCTGAGCAGCAATTACAAAATACCGCTAAAGATTACTCTGACAAACCGAGTTACAGACCGCTGACTAAGTTTGAGAATCGTGGTATTAAACTTGGGCATGGCGTTTGGGATATGGTATTTAGGCGAAAATAGATCCCAGTTATTTCAAGTTGCAAAGTGGTTTCAACTATCATTAAAGCTTAGCTACTTAGTCTGTGTCTTTATTGCTCACAAGATTAAACGATTTGCGCACTAAATCTTCTGGTTCTTCCGCAAATAGCCATTTACCAATCACTTTCTCAGCTTCTTCAACGCCTTGTTTTTTTAAGCTAGAGAACAACTGTATCGTACATTCACTGTGATAATGGTTGCCCCATGTTTCAATAAGCTCTTTGCGCACGCGGTTGAGTGTTAAGCTGGCTTCACCACGTGAAAGTTTGTCAGATTTTGTTAATAAAACATGTACAGGCTTACCGCTTGGGCAAAACCAATCAAGCATTTGGCGGTCCAAGGGGGTAAGTGGGTGGCGACTATCCATGACTAACACCAAGCCACCTAAGCTTGAGCGTTCACTTAAGTAACGGGCAAGCACATTTTGCCAGTGGGCGCGCATGGATTCAGGTACTTTGGCATAACCATAACCTGGTAAATCGACTAAGTGCCTATCATTGCCTAGCGTGAAGAAGTTAATCAGTTGCGTGCGGCCAGGTTGCTTACTCACAAAAGCTAGGCGGTTATGGTTGGCAAGTGTATTAAGCGCGCTGGATTTACCAGCGTTTGAGCGGCCTGCAAAGGCAACTTCAATGCCACTGGCAATGGGCAAATCACGTAAATGGTGTGCTGAAATGTAAAAAGCCGCATTTTGAAACAATGGCATGGAAATCCGATTCTAATTGCCTTAATGAATAGCGCTAAGCGATGTATATTAAGATAATCAAATAAAAGTAAAATGAACAATAGCGAAAAATGCTATCACGAATAGGCAATTTTCGCTAAAATACTACGTTAATTGCAAGTTAATTGATTGAATAATTTAGATTAGTCGCTTTAACACATTACGTTTACGTAAGTTAATTTGATATTTGGGAGTGGTAATGCAATTTAGTCATCAAATGAAGTTTAATGCTGTAAGACTTAGCTTGGCCAGCTTAATGTTGAGCTTTGCCATGAGTGTGTCTGCTCAGCCTACTAATGAGAAGCCAGCGGAAGCTGTTCCAGTAGAAAAAAGTACCGTAGCACAAATTACAAGTACCGTTTGTGCGGCCTGTCATGGAACTGATGGCAATAGCGTGATTACGGCTAATCCAAAACTAGCCAGCCAACATCCCGAATATCTAGTTAAGCAGCTTACAGAATTCAAGTCAGGTAAGCGTGCGAATGCAGTGATGTCTGGCATGGCTGCTATGTTAAGTGATGAAGATATGAAAGGCGTGGCGGCTTATTATTCCAGCCAAAGTTTGGTGTTAGGCAAAGCTAAATCTAATGGCGTTGGCTCATTGGGTGAAAAAATCTATCGTGGTGGTATTGCGGCCACCAGCGTGCCGGCATGTGCGGCCTGCCATGGTGCAAATGGTGCTGGTTTACCAAAACAATTTCCACGTGTAGCTGGACAACATACAGATTACACATTGGCGCAATTAAGAACTTTCCGCACAGGCGAGCGTGCTAATGCACCAATGATGATGACTATTGCCACTAAGATGACTGATGCTGAAATGGCTGCTGTAGCTGATTACATTCAGGGTTTACGATAGAAGCGTGGATAGTTTGAAGGTTTAAATTTATCCCGTCCTGAAATAGGTTGACAGTTATTCACCTGTTTTAGGTTGATTTAAAAACGCCTGATGTACTGCATCGGGCGTTTTGTATTTTAGGCTTTGATGCGACCTGACCTCATTGTAAATCTTGATGGATTGTTTGACCATCTTTCTCGCTTCATCCAAATCCTTGGGTTTGTTTAACAGAAACTCATTCTTTAAGATCCTATTCACACGCTCAGCCAGTGCATTTTGATAACAATCGTAACCATCCGTCATTGAACAGGTGATTTGATGACGCTGATGAATGGCTTGATATTAGGCTGAACAACATTGAATCCCTCCCCATCCGAATGATGAATCAATGCAGACTCATGGCGCCTCGCACTGACCGCCATCTTCAACGCCTTACTCACTGCACTTGTCTGCATATGCCCATCCACGTGGTAACCCACAATCTTTCTGGAGTAAGCATCCGTCACTAAACTCAAATAGGTGTTTTGTGTTTGTGTGGGCAGATAAGTGATATCCGCCACCCATTCTTCTTCCGGACTGCTCGGTTTGACTTGCTGCGGTCCTGGCTTAAGTAAGTTAGGATGCTTATAAGAGCGATGATGGCTATGTGTCGTCTTGTGATAACAACGTCTAGGTAGCAACAGTAATCTAGCTTGCTTAAGCAATTCAAACAGCGCATCACGACCCATCGTGATCTTGTGTTCAGTCATACTGCTTTTAAGCAGGTAATGTAGCTTACGTGTCCCAACCCTCGGTTTTACCATACGTTCTTTACATACCAGCTGCACGACAGTCTGATGCTGATGGGTTTGATTGATATCAGCGTCTAACCGCTGATAATTGGCTTGACGACTGATGCCGACAAAACGACAAGCTTTGGCGATGCTTAGTCGAACAACTTTCCCTTCTTCAAGGCCGCACTTAAAGGCTTTTTTGGCAGCTTTACCCCATATTCAGTCTTGATGATATCCAGCATCGCTTCGAACAGTTGTGCTTTGAGATTGGCGTTTTTTAACTCAGCCTCTAATGCTTTGATGCGTTACTCGGGGGTTTGTGGCAAAGTCGCTTTCTTGGTCATGGTAGTCACCTTCAAATCTGATGATGAAAGATCATACCAATCTAGGCGACCATGCTTGCGTAGCCAGTTTAATACGGTTGACCTTCCTTGAATTCCATAACGATGCTGTGCTGTGAAATAAGACAGCTCGCCACGTTCAACTTGTTCAACCACTGCTAATTTAAAAGCGTGTGTGTAATCACGCTGTGTCCTCTTAATCCCAACTCTCATTTGACTCTCCTTGATTCAATTCAAAAAGTGTCAACTTATTTCAGGACGGGTCAATTGCAACAAAAAAGGCAACACCTGCTGCCTTTTTTGTTTGTAACTATCGGCTTAATGTTGGCTATTTAACTATCAATATCTGTAACAACCATTTCTAACCTAAATCGCACTTCACCATCTTGGTTATCAACTAAACTTAAATGATAGCCTGCCTGCAATGCCTGCTGAGCTGCATGATATAAGCCAACCCCTAGGCCATTTTTAGAACTAACGTGCGACTTAAACAAGCGTTCAGCTGTTTCTGAAGTCATCGCTGAGCCCGTATCCGTGACTTCCAAACAAAAGTGTTGTGAAGGCATTAAGGTGACTTTAATGATGGTGTTGACTTCTAGTTTTGCTTTTTCTAAGGCATTTTGTAGTAAATTATCGACAACGCTGTCTAGAACTTCGGGGTCAATATCTGTTTTTGGTAAGTTGGCAGGTGTTTCAAACTGAATAAGTTGATGTGTATTTAATTGTCTAAAACTTTTCCACCATGTCGCGACTTTCGCTTGACGTTTTTTCTCAACACTAGGCCGCTCAAGCTTTGTAAGTGTTGCGGCTAAACGTTGATTTAGTCTAGGGAGCTGTTTTTTAATTAGCGCTATCAGCCGTACATCACCTTCTTCATCGCTTGGTTGCTCAGTGGCGGCCGTTAAGGTGCCTAGAGATTGTAATATGTTTTTAATGTCATGCGTCAGTCGTGAACCTGTTTCATAAAAGGTTTGCATATAGGTATTTTGGCTAATGGTTTCTTCTCGGCGCTTGGCTTCGTAAAATTCACCTAATATTTGCGTAAGTAGCTGCACATGTAGATACATGGCAGGGCTAAACTGCCAGCGCGAATAAAGTGTTAAATGCAATTGATGAAAGCTAAAAGTGGAAATAAAGCGAGTTGCTTCTCCGGTTTGCTGTTTGGTGTTGTCAACTTCCCACATTAGTCCACTAACCCAGTTAAGCGCAGCCAACTCTCGCATTGAGGCCTGTAAAAAAGTATTTGCCGTTGATTCAATGTCTGCATGAATCGCAATTTTTCTAATCCATTGCTCAAATGGTAAGCCTATACTCAATAAATAGCGGGACATCATCAGTTCCAAGCCGGAGAATGTAGCGCTTGGGTTCCATAGCCAACTTAAAATAACCAAAGTGGTAGCCAGTCCCATCACAGCAAAAATCAGTAATTTAATGTAATGGATTTCCCAAATAACGCCAATTGCAAAACTACCAAGAATGATGATGGTAATAAGTAAGAAAATAAGTAAGGAGTAGAAAAAATCGATATTTGCGGTTTGCGCCGCAGATTTATTATTAGCAGACAGGAATAAGATAGCGATTGGTAATAAAGGTAAAAAATACATCAGTAAAAACTGAGCTGCTTCTAAATCATTTGTTGCATTAAGTAGCTTAGGTACAACCCATAACAACAATATGGCGAGCAAATAGCTGGAAGCTAAAATATTTGGTAGTCTCGCGCGTGCAGACTCACTAGAAAAAACCCGGCCACCTATCAGCGCAAATAAACTAGCTATCCAAAAGGCCGTCATCCACCAACTATCGACAAGAATGACGACAGCAGCGCCAGCAACAATAAGTAATACTGTTTTCCATGTTAGGTTATTGCTTTGTCGCATCACCGGTTGCCACATTAGAAAACAACCGTAGTGACATAAAAAAAGCGCTTTATGCAGGTAGCCTGAATCGCCCCAAATCAACAAAGCATGTAATGATAAAATCATCAAAGCCATTAATCGATCAAAATCGTTAAATAATTGGCGAGCTAGTTTCAATAATGGTTGCATGGCTTATTGACTCGTAAATTTGTGAAAAAAGGCTTGCTTGTGTAATATTGCACTGAATTAACTTCATTACTGTTTTGTATTACACTAGTTCAACCTAAACTGGTTTAAATTAAGACAAGTATTAAGTTTAACAAACTCTTTATTGTAAACATAGCTTATAGCAAAACGCAGAATTTATTCATCTGATGAATTTTTAGTGTCGAAATTTGAACGAAGTTGTTGGATTTTCAACGGGTAACAAACGAATATTGCCGATTTAAATGAAATAATAGCTATAAAAGCCAAAAATTGGTTGGCATAAATATTGCTCTATAAATTTTACATAGGCCAATATTAAAAAACTGGTTTGCATATATATACGATATGGTTCGGAGAACTAAATGAAAAAACAACAAACAGGTTTTACACTTATTGAGTTGGCAATTGTACTGGTGATTATCGGCTTGCTTTTAGGTGGCGTATTAAAAGGCCAAGAATTAATTAATAGTGCCAAAGTTAAAAACTTAGCAAATGATTTTAGAACAATCCCAGTATATATTTATGGTTATCAAGATAAATTCAAGGCTTTGCCAGGTGATGATAGACGGGCTGTTACACATGTGGGTGCAGGTACAAACGGAAACGGTGATGGTGCGTTGGGCGGGACTTGGTTTGCCGCAGGTGCCAATAATGCAGCGGAATCTTACCAGTTTTGGCAACATGTTCGGCTTGCGAATTTAGCTGCAGGCGCAACTGATATAGCAAATGTAGATTGGCGTCCTACCAATGCTGATGGCAACCCTATTGGCATAATGGCTGGAACAAATAATGCAGCCGCGACAGCAATGCTTGATGGTGCAGCAACTCCTGCCGCTATTAAGGGTTCTTATGTTATTTGTTCACAAGGTGTTTTAGGTAAGTATGTCATTCAATTGGATGTGACCATGGATGATGGTAATTCAGCAACAGGAGCCATGTTGGCTTCTAGAACTAATACCCCAGGATTAGCCTTGCCTGCAGATACTGGCATAATTGACCCAGCAGCTTCTTATATAGTTTGTTATGGCGTTTAGTAAATAAGGTATATTAAAAAACCCGCATTCTTGCGGGTTTTTTAATATTCATTATTCCAGTAAAATTAACTGCTTGTGCACAGCCTAAATTGTTTTAAAATGACGGTTCGATTTGAAACGGATAAAACCACTTAACGTCACCCCATGACCAATAATATCGTAGAAATAGATAATCTTTCCTTTGGTTACAAAGGCCGCTTGTTGCATAAAGGCATCAACATGGTGTTTCCACGCGGTAAGGTGGTGGCAATTATGGGCGGTAGCGGTAGCGGTAAAACCACCTTATTGCGTCTAATCGGCGGACAAATTAGGCCATCCAAAGGCAAAGTGCGCGTTGAAAGTGAAGTTGTGCATGAGCAAGACCGTGATGGCATTTATATGTTGCGCCGTAAAATGGGTATGCTGTTTCAGCATGGTGCCTTGTTCACAGATTTAAGCGTATTCGATAATGTTGCGTTTCCAATGCGTGAATTAACTGATTTGCCTGAATCTATGATTAGGGATTTGGTGCTAATGAAATTAAACGCAGTTGGCCTACGTGGTGCGCACCAATTGATGCCCACTGAGCTCTCAGGTGGAATGGCGCGGCGCGTGGCATTAGCACGTGCAGTGGCGCTGGACCCTAGTATTATTATGTATGATGAACCTTTTGCAGGATTAGATCCCATCTCCATGGGTGTAATTTGCGATTTGATTCGTAGCCTAAATGACGCATTAGGTGCGACTTCTATTATCGTTTCTCACGATGTAAAAGAAACTTTTTTAATTGCTGATTATGTTTACTTTGTTGCCAATGGTGAAGTCGCAGCTGAAGGTACTCCTCATGATTTAATACAATCTGCCTTACCCTTTGTGCATCAATTTGTGCATGGAGAAAAAGATGGTCCAGTACCATTTCATTATCCTGCAGAAAATTATCAATCAGAATTACTGTCTGGACAGGTTGTTTAACAGAATGACTCAATCAAACCTACTTTCTAGTATTACTGTTAAATTACAGGGCATTGGCCACCGCATGATAGAGCGTGTGTGGCGCTTAGGTGCAGGCGCTCGACTTTTTTTCTTGACCATTATTTACTCAGGTGAAAGTTTTAAACGTTTTCACCTAACCTTGCGCGAAGTTTATTTTACTGGTGTGATGTCACTGTTAATTATCATTGTTTCTGCGTTTTTTGTAGGGATGGTGCTGGCATTGCAAGGCTACAATACCTTACAAAAATATGGCTCTTCAGAAGCAATTGGTGTGTTGGTTGCATTGGCGTTAATCCGTGAATTAGGCCCCGTGGTGACGGCTTTGCTGTTTGCTGGACGAGCAGGGACTGCAATTACTGCTGAAATAGGGCTAATGAAAGCCACAGAGCAACTGTCAGCCATGGAGATGATGGCAGTCAATCCAATAGCGCGTGTGGTTGCACCAAGGTTTTGGGCAGGCGTAATTTCTATGCCTATTTTGGCCTCTATTTTCTCTATGGTAGGGATTTTAGGTGGTTACTTAGTCGCAGTACCACTTATTGGTGTAGATGACGGTGCATTTTGGTCACAAATGCAAGCTAATGTAGATTTCAAGTTAGATATTGTGAATGGTTTAATCAAGAGCCTTGTATTTGGCGTTGCTTGTACCATGATTGCCTTGTTTGAGGGTTTTGATGCACCACCCACGGCTGAAGGTGTGAGCCGCGCGACTACGCGTACGGTAGTGATTTCATCCTTGACCGTATTGGCTTTAGATTTTGTATTGACGTCATTTATGATGGTTGTGTAAGGCGAAGGATAAGGTAAAGGTGCTTCTATAAATCTAAATTACTAAGCTTTCGTGTAACGCGGTATAGCGACGGAAATTAGATTTACAGGTGTGCCCTAAATGCGGTTGTCATTTGAGGGGAATGAAGTGGATAGAACAACAATAGATCTATGGGTAGGTGTTTTTGTCGCATTAGGCGTTGCTGCCTTGCTCGGGCTAGCGATGAAGGTTGGCAATTTAACCTCTAGTAAAATTGGTGAAACCTACAGCGTCACCGCGGCGTTTGAAAACGTCGGTAGTTTAAAACCAAATGCACCAGTCAAAAGTGCAGGTGTAGTGGTGGGTCGCGTAGAAAGCATTGTTTTTAATAGCGCAAGGTTTGAGGCGGTCGTGACTATTGATATCGATAAGCGATTTTCTTTTCCTGCAGACACCTTCGCAAATATATATACTGCTGGTTTGTTAGGTGAGCAATATGTTGGTCTTGAAGCGGGTGGCGATGAAGTTGTATTGAAAAATGGTGATAAAATTGCAAAAACGCAAGATGCTATCGTTCTGGAAAAAATGATTAGTCAGTTTTTATTTAGTAAGGCCTCTGAAACGGATGCCAAAACTGCTGCACCTAGCGTAGCTGGTAGCAGCGAGAATCAAAACGCTGGAGATGGCAAGTCAACTGAATTGGGTGATGCGCCGTTTTAGTTCTAGTGTTTAAGGTGAAGTTTAGTAAGATAATATTTAATTCAAATTAAATTGATGTAAAAAAGGATTTAAATGAAAGCTTTCGGAAAATTTTTAGTAGGTGTTGTTTTGTCTGTGAGCTTGTTTGCGGGCGTAACTATTGCAAATGCTGAGTTGGCACCAGATGTACTGGTAAAGCAAACTGCAGATGATGTTTTAACAATCATTAAAAATGACAAAGAAATTCAATCAGGTAATCAACAAAAATTATTTGCAGTTGCAGAAGAGAAAATATTACCTAATTTTGACTTTGATCGAGTTTGTCGCATGGTGTTAGGTAAAAATTGGAAGTCAGCTACACCAGAGCAACAAGCTACTTTTCAAAAAGAGTTTAGAAGCTTATTGCTGCGTACTTATGCAAGTGCGCTCGGTAAATATAAGGATCAGGTAATTGAATATAAACCGATGCGTTCTGAGCCAGATGCAAAAAATGTAAGTGTAAAAACACAGATTTTACAGTCGGGTGGTCAACCAGTTGCTGTTGACTATAGTTTGGTAAAAGGTGCTACTGGCTGGAAAGTATATGATATCGTGATTGAGAACGTAAGTTTAGTGACCAACTATCGCAGTCAATTTAGCAATGAAATCCGTCAAAATGGATTGGATAGCTTAAATAAAAAACTGGCCGACAAAAATACCGCTGCTGGCCTTAAATCATAAACTATAGAAACCCCGATGATTAAAATTACAGCGCCTGATATCGTTCAGCAAGAAAGAAAATGGCATGTCTCAGGTGATTTGTTAATGGACAATGCCAATGAACTGTTGCTTAAAAGCGAATCTTTATCCATGAGCGATGAGTTTGTGGTGGATTTTTCTGGAGTAATGAAAGTTGATACAGTAGCGCTCAGCTTGATGATGGAGTGGCAGCGTCGCGCATTTGCATCAACATCTAAAGTAAGCTTTGCTAATTTACCCACGAATTTAAGTCACTTGGTGACACTTTACGGCGTGGCAGAATTTGTCCCATTAAGTACGAATTAGCTGTATTGTTTTTTTGCAATAGCGCTTCATATAGTAGTAAATTCTAACGGCTTGTTCATGAACAAGCCGTAATTCATTTAACGTGAGCGATATTTTAAAGCCACCATTTTTAATCAGAGTAGCATGACTCCCGCAATTATAATCAATGACATACATAAGTATTTTGGCAATCTGCATGCGCTTAAAGGCATCGATTTAACAATAGAGCAGGGGGAGTTTTTTGCTCTGCTTGGACCAAATGGTGCAGGAAAATCTACTTTAATTAGTATTTTAGCAGGGCTAATCAAACCCAGTTCAGGTGATATTTCTGTAATGAGTTTTGATGTGGTAAAGCAATATCAACAAGCTCGTCAATTATTGGGCATCGTGCCACAAGAACTCGTATTTGATCCATTTTTTAATGTGCGTGAAATGTTGCGGTTTCAAGCAGGTTACTTTGGACATGGTCCCGAAAATGATGCATGGGTAGATGAAATTCTTGAGGGTTTAGGGCTTGCAGATAAGGCGCATACTAATATGCGTAAGCTTTCTGGCGGTATGAAGCGCCGTGCCCTTATCGCCCAAGCGTTAGCGCATAAACCACCTGTGATTGTGTTAGATGAGCCAACCGCTGGCGTTGATGTAGAGTTGCGCCTAATGCTATGGGGATTTATTAAAAAGCTTAACCAAGATGGCCATACCATTATTTTGACTACGCATTATTTAGAAGAAGCTGAAACTCTGTGCAGTCGTGTGGGCATGATGAAGCAAGGTGAAATTGTTGCTTTAGACAGTACGGCTAACTTACTGAATAAGTTTTCAGGTAAAAAGTTGAGATTAACCTTAGGCGACGTTGTTTTGCCTGTTGCAATACAGGCATTGCTTCGTAGCCACGAAAAAGGTGTTTTTACCTTTGCGTTAAGTGATATGGCACAAATCGAATTTGTTTTGTCTGTATTGAGAAGCGAAAATATTAAGGTGATTGATATGCAATTAAGCGAAGCAGATTTGGAAGACGTATTTTTATCATTAGTAGGTCAACAATAATGCCAAAATTTTCTAGAGTAGGTGCGTACAAAATCTCCCCTACATGGCGTGGCCCTTGGACGCTATTGAAAAAAGAAATGTTGCGTTTTTGGCGAGTCGGATTTCAAACAGTCGCAGCGCCTGTCATCACGGCTTTACTCTATCTACTAATCTTTTCACATGTGTTGGAAGGTCATGTGCAGGTGTATAAAGGCGTACCTTATACCGCCTTTTTAATACCAGGCCTGATTATGATGTCTGTTTTGCAAAATGCTTTTGCCAATAGCTCATCTAGCTTAATTCAGTCTAAAGTAATGGGAAATCTTATTTTCGTCTTACTAACACCATTGACCTATTTACAGTTTTTCACAGCTTTTTTATTGGCAGCCATTATTCGTGGACTGGTTGTAGGCTTATGTATTTATTTGGTGGCTATGTGGTTTGTTGACTTGCATGTAGTTCATCCATGGATGATTCTTGCCTTTGCTTTACTGGGTAGCGCCTTCTTAGGTACATTTGGTATTATTGCTGGAATATGGGCTGATCGATTTGATCAGATGGCAGTATTTCAAAACTTTATCATCATGCCATTGTCATTTTTATCTGGCGTGTTTTATTCTATCCATTCATTACCTCCATTTTGGCAAAAAATATCTCAACTCAACCCATTTTTTTATATGATAGATGGTTTTAGGTATGGTTTTTTTGGCCAAGGTGACATTTCACCGTTAATTAGTTTGTCAATTGTCGGTACGTCTTTCTTAGTGTTAGCATTGATTACACTAAAAATGTTAAAATCAGGTTATAAGTTAAGAGGGTAGGCTTAAAGTCTCAGTTAAAAAGGTGAAGTGAAAGTGTTAAGCGCGCAACAATTAGAAACCTATATTACCCAACATCTCACTTGTGAATACATCAAAGTATTAGGCGATGACGGTACGCATTTTGAAGCAGTTATAGTGAGTGAAGCTTTTGTTGGAAAAAGCATGGTGCAACAGCATCAGTTGGTCTATGCGGCATTAGGCGATAGGATGCGCGCGGAGATTCACGCACTCTCAATGAAAACTTTAACGCCAGAAAAATGGCATGAAAATCGCACTAATAGTTAAATTTTATTAAAAAAGGCCAATATGGATACGCAAGCAAAAATTAAAGAAACCGTCACCACTAACCCTGTAGTGCTTTACATGAAAGGTAGCCCAAAATTTCCGCAATGTGGCTTTTCTAATATGGCGACGCAAATTTTAGATGCATGTAACACAAAATATGTAGCAGTTGATGTGCTGGCTGATCAGGCGGTGCGTGAAGGCATTAAAGTTTATGCTAACTGGCCAACAATTCCACAGCTTTATATCAAGGGTGAGTTTGTTGGTGGGTCAGACATCATGCGTTCAATGTATGAAAATGGTGAACTTCAAACCATGTTAGGCTCTTTAAATTCCAGCGTGGCTAAGTAATTGGACAAGTTAATCATACAAGGCGGCAACCGCCTCCATGGTGAAGTCACTATCTCTGGCGCAAAAAATGCTGCATTACCTATTTTATGTGCATCTTTATTAGCAGAAACGCCGTTGCATCTCAGTAGCATTGCGGCGTTAAAAGATATCGATACCACGATTAAATTGCTTGGCATGATGGGCGTAAAAATCACTCGTAATACAAGTGAGGTGACTTTGGATGCCAGTGACGTGACTTCTTTTGAAGCGACTTACGAGATGGTGAAAACTATGCGTGCGTCAATTTTAGTATTAGGCCCATTATTAGCACGTTTTGGTACCGCACGCGTATCATTACCTGGAGGTTGTGCTATTGGTTCACGCCCAGTAGATTTGCACATTAAAGGCTTGCAAGCTATGGGTGCTGCAATACATATCACGCATGGTTATATTCAGGCCAGCACATTACACCTACCTAATCGTCGCCTGCAAGGCGCACGCTACTATATGGACATGGTAACCGTGACCGGTACGGAAAATCTAATGATGGCAGCAGCTTTGGCTGAAGGCACTACTGTGCTAGAAAATGCCGCTAAAGAACCTGAAGTGGTCGACTTAGCTGAGATGCTTATTAAAATGGGCGCAAAAATCATGGGTGCTGGTACCGATGTAATCACCGTTGTTGGCGTAGAAAAACTTAACGGTACAACACATAACGTAGTGTGTGACCGTATTGAAGCTGGTACTTATATGGTGGCAGCTGCGATGACAGGCGGAGAGGTCAAATTACTCAATGCCCGAGCTGATTTGCTTGATGCTGTAATCGAAAAATTGCGTGATGCAGGCGCAACCGTAACGAGTGATGCAAATAGCATTACTGTAAAAAGTGACGGTAAGCTAAAAGCGGTAAACATTCGTACCGCACCGCATCCAGCTTTTCCAACTGATATGCAAGCGCAGTTTATGGCACTTAACACAGTGGCTGAGGGTGTAGCAAAAGTAACGGAGACGATTTTTGAAAACCGTTTTATGCACGTGCAAGAAATGCAGCGTATGGGTGCAGACATTAGTATAGACGGCAATACTGCGCTAGTTAAAGGTATTGCGTTCTTAGACGGTGCGACCGTCATGGCAACAGACTTGCGCGCTTCTGCAAGCTTAGTGCTAGCGGGCTTGGTTGCTCGTGGTGAAACCATGATTGAACGTATCTACCACTTAGACCGCGGTTATGAGCATTTAGAAGCTAAATTAAACGCACTTGGTGCGAATGTAAAACGAGTATAACAATGATTACCATTGCCCTTTCAAAAGGCCGCATCTTTGAAGAAACCACACCACTCTTGGCAGCGGCGGACATTCATCCAGCAGAAGATCCTGAGTCTTCACGTAAACTTATTATCGGTACAAATCGTGAAGATGTACGTTTAATTATTGTCCGTGCAAGCGATGTGCCAACTTATGTGCAATACGGTGCGGCTGATTTAGGGATTGCAGGTAAAGATGTGCTGGATGAGCATGGCGGTGATGGCTTGTATCAACCAATAGATTTACAAATTGCTAAATGCAAAATGATGGTAGCTGTGCGTGAAGACTTTGATTATTTTGGCTCTATTCGTAGTGGCGCACGGCTAAAAGTAGTGACTAAATATGTTAAAACAGCCCGCGAACACTTTGCTGCTAAAGGTATGCACGTTGATTTAATTAAACTTTATGGCTCAATGGAATTAGGCCCACTAGTTGGCTTGGCCGATGTGATTGTCGATTTGGTAAGTACGGGTGGAACTTTACGCGCAAATAACCTCAAAGCAGTAGAAGAGGTTGGTGATATTAGCTCAAGATTAGTAGTGAACCAAGCGTCACTGAAGCTTAATCGTGCCAAAATTCAGCCAATTATGGATGCATTTTCAAATGCGATTGCATCTAGGCAATAAATTAATAAATATATTAACTACATAGATTTAGATTAAAGAATAGGTCAAAAAGTATGAAAATAAGACGCTTATCCACTGCAGATGCAGATTTTGATAACAATTTAAAAGCTTTGCTAGCCTTTGAAACAGCGCAAGATGACAGCGTAGATTTGGTCGTGGCAGATATTCTTAAAGATGTTAAAAAGCGTGGTGATGCTGCAGTCTTGGAGTACACCAACCGTTTTGATAAAACTAGCGCTACTAGTTTACTTGAGTTAGAAATTAGTCAAACCGAGCTGACGGCTGCGTTGAATAATTTGCCTGCCAATCAGCGTGATGCTTTAAAAACTGCAGCAGACCGCGTGCGCAGTTACCACGAAAGACAACTCATGTCTTCTTGGAGCTATACTGAAGCTGATGGAACATTACTTGGGCAGCAAGTCACATCATTAGACCGAGTGGGTCTGTATGTGCCTGGTGGTAAGGCAGCTTATCCATCTAGTGTATTGATGAATGCGATTCCAGCTAAAGTGGCGGGCGTTAAAGAGTTGATTATGGTTGTGCCTACGCCTAATGGTGAGCGCAATCAGTTAGTGTTAGCCGCTGCGGCAATTTCTGGTGTGGATCGTGTGTTTTGCATCGGTGGTGCACAGGGTGTGGGCGCACTTGCTTACGGAACCGAAACAGTGCCACAAGTAGATAAAGTAGTTGGGCCTGGTAATGCCTATGTAGCCGCAGCTAAACGGCGCGTGTTTGGTGTAGTTGGCATTGATATGGTAGCAGGGCCCTCTGAAATTTTGGTGATTTGTGATGGAAAAACTAACCCAGATTGGGTGGCGATGGATCTATTTAGCCAAGCAGAGCATGATGAGTTGGCGCAAGCTATTCTATTAAGCCCAGATGCCGAGTTTTTAGATAAAGTTAGCTCAAGTATACAACGGCTTGTTGAAGAAATGCCTCGTAAAGACATCATAAGAACCTCATTGACTGACCGCGGAGCCTTGATTCAAGTACGCGATTTGGCTGAAGCTGCAGAAATTTGTAATTATATTGCACCCGAACATTTGGAATTATCTATGGATGAGCCATTAGCGTTCAGCAAAAAAATTAAACATGCAGGTGCGATATTTATGGGGCGCAATACCTGCGAAGCACTGGGTGATTATTGCGCAGGTCCGAATCATGTGTTGCCAACTTCACGTACGGCGCGCTTCTCATCTCCGTTGGGCGTCTATGATTTTCAAAAACGCTCGAGTTTGATTATGGTTTCTTCTGAAGGTGCACAAGTTTTAGGTAAGGTGGCGGCTACTTTAGCTTATGGCGAAGGACTGCAGGCGCACGCGAGATCAGCTGAATATCGGTTGAAAAGCTAGTTAAAATGAGTAAATTTTGGAGTGATATTGTCCATAAGCTAACCCCTTATGTGCCAGGCGAACAGCCAAAGCTAGATAATTTAGTCAAGCTTAATACCAATGAAAATCCTTATGGCCCTAGCCCTAAAGTGATTGCAGCGCTTAAGCTTGAAGCGGCTGATACTTTGCGACTATATCCAGATCCGAATTCAGATGCGCTAAAAGTAGCAATAGCGCACACTTATAATTTGCGCGCTAATCAAGTCTTTGTAGGTAATGGCTCGGATGAGGTTTTGGCGCATGTGTTTCAAGCGCTTTTAAAACATAGTAGACCTTTACTATTTCCCGATATTACTTATAGTTTCTATCCAGTATATTGTGGTTTGTATGATATTGAATATCTAACCGTACCACTAGCAGAAGACTTCACGATTAATCTAGATAATTATGACCAACCCAATGGCGGCATTATATTTCCTAATCCGAATGCACCTACTGGCATTCCATTAGCGCTTGCTAAAATTGAAGAATTATTAAAATCCAATACGCAGTCAGTCGTTGTGATTGATGAGGCTTATGTCGACTTTGGCACTGAATCTGCCGTCAAGTTAATCAACACTTATCCTAACTTATTGGTAACACATTCTTTATCTAAAGCGAGATCTTTAGCGGGCTTGCGTGTTGGATATGCTTTAGGTCATGTAGATTTAATCGAAGCACTTATACGTGTAAAAGATAGTTTTAACTCATACCCGATAGATCGTTTTGCTTCTGCAGGTGCTGTTGCTGCTATGCAAGATACGGCCTATTTCGAAGAAACATGCAGTCAAGTCATTAAAACACGCGACTTACTAGTGAAGGATTTAACGAAATTGGGTTTTGATGTGCTACCTTCTGGCGCAAATTTTATTTTTGCTAAGCATAAAATTAAGGATGGTGCAGAACTCACGTTGTTACTGCGACAAAAAAATATTATCGTGCGTCATTTTAAAGCACCGAGTCGAATCTCACCTTACCTAAGAATAACGATAGGCACAGATGAGCAGTCAAAATTTCTGATTAGCACACTTTCTCAGCTACTATCTAAGAACTAGTACAAACTCTATATAAATTCTTACTTTAATGACTGAAAAATCATATATTTGCAGTGAAAATACTAAAAAAATGATAAAAACAGTCAAATAAGCAAAATTTTTATTCAATTCCTTATTAACTGCGTGTTATTATCGCGAAATGTGTTTTTATACACAAAAATAATTACTTTAATTCGTATTTTTAATCTTAAGTAAATCTCTATGTAGATTTACTTTTTAGTTGGAGGATGTAGTATGGCACAAACCCAAATGGCAGTAGATTCATTAGATTTTGACGGTACCGTCGCTTTAGCAACTAAAGTTGCCCCACATGTAGATATCTTGGAAATTGGTACACCATGCATTAAGCATAACGGTATCAAATTACTTGAAGTTTTACGTGCTAAATTCCCAAACAACAAAATCTTAGTTGACTTAAAAACAATGGATGCTGGTTTCTACGAAGCTGAGCCATTCTACAAAGCTGGTGCAGATATCTGTACAGTTTTAGGTACTGCTGATATTGGTACAATTAAAGGTGTAATTGATGTTGCTAATAAATACGGCAAAAAAGCACAAGTTGATTTGATCAACGTTGCTGATAAAAAAACACGTACACAAGAAGTGGCTAAATTGGGTGCGCATATCATTGGCGTTCACACTGGTTTAGATCAACAAGCTGCTGGTCAAACACCTTTTAATGACTTAGCAATGGTTGCTGGTTTAAATCTAGGCGTTGATATTTCAGTTGCGGGTGGCGTTAAAGCTACAACAACACAACAAGTTAAAGATGCAGGCGCAACTATTATCGTTGCTGGTGCTGCTATCTATGGCGCTGCTGACCCTGCTGCTGCTGCTGCTGAAATTACAGCAATTGCACATGGCGGTTCTGCTAGTGCTGGTGGTATCAAGAAGTTCCTACCATGGATCATTGGCGTAGCAGTGCTTGTATTACTATTTGCTTTAATGGGTGGTAAAAAAGAGGCTGTAGAAACAGCTGTTGATGAAGCTGCTCCTGCAGTGACTGAAATGGCTGCTCCAGCTGTTGATGCCGCAGCCGCTGTAGTTGAAGAAGCTGCACCAGCGGCAGAAGCAGCAGCTGATGCTGTGACAACTGCTGTTGACGCTGCTGCGCCAGAAGCTGCTCAATAATTATTTAATTACCTAATCAATTTTGGCAGTTATCCCGCCAAGAATTTTTAGTAAGATAAATGATTAGCGAAAGCTGATGAATACAAAGCCTAGTAAAGATATTTTATACATCTTGCTAGGCTTTGTTCTTTGTTAGCAAGGAAGTTTATTTGTTACAGATTTGGAATGTTGTTAGGTTTAATGTGCTCAAAAAAACATAGAGCATCTGGATTAGGTTAAAATATTTACTTATCAATTAATATGCACTTTATCTTAAGTGATTCAATATGCGCTCTGCAGAAGTAGTTAGAAATACCTTAGAAACACAAATCACTGTCGCTATTAATTTAGATGGTACAGGCCTATCCCAATACAATACAGGCTTGGGTTTTCTAGATCACATGCTAGATCAAATCGCCCGTCATGGCATGATGGATATTAGCGTTAATGCCAAAGGTGATTTGCACATCGATGCGCATCATACTGTTGAAGATATTGGTATTACTCTTGGCCAAGCTTTTGCAAAAGCGATTGGTGATAAAAAAGGGATACGCAGATATGGTCATGCCTATGTGCCTCTGGATGAGGCTTTGTCCCGCGTAGTTTTAGATGTTTCTGGTCGACCAGGATTAGAGTTCGGCTGCGTTTTTACACGTGCTGCAATTGGTGAATTTGATGTTGATTTAATACACGAGTTTTTTCAAGGTTTTGTGAATCACGCTAATGTCACCTTACATATTGACAATCTAAAAGGCCATAACGCCCATCACCAGGCTGAAACAATTTTTAAAGCTTTTGGCCGAGCTCTTCGTATGGCCGTTGAGTTGGATTCTCGCATGGCAGGTATTATGCCGTCCACTAAAGGAAGTTTATAAACTTAAATCACCGTAACGCTTTAGTGGCAACCCCATGAAAATTGTAGTATGAAAAAAATTGATATAGCAGTTGTAGACTATGGCATGGGCAATTTGCGTTCAGTGTCTAAAGCACTAGAGCATGTCGCACCTAGCAAAAACGTGTTGGTTACAAGTAACCCAGCAGAGATAGAAAATGCTGAACGTATTGTATTCCCAGGTCAAGGTGGGATGCCGGATTGTATTCGTGAGCTTGACGCGCGCGGGTTACGTGACTCAGTAATACACGCTGCAAGTAATAAGCCATTTCTAGGTATTTGCATAGGCTTGCAAATGCTGTTTGAACATTCTGAAGAAGGTAATGTTGCTGGATTAGGTCTGTTTAAAGGAAATGTGAAGCGATTCGCTGCTACAGAAATGCACGATACGAATGGCGATAAATTAAAAGTGCCACATATGGGTTGGAATCAGGTTTATCAGACAAAAAATCCGCAAGCGCATGTTTTATGGAAAAATATAGAAGATGGTGCGAGATTTTACTATGTGCATAGTTATTATGTGCAACCTGATGATGCGCTTATTATTACAGGCTATAGTGAGTACCCAAAAGCTTTTACCAGTGCGATTGCACAAGAAAATCTGTTCGCAGTTCAGTTTCACCCAGAAAAAAGTGCATCTGCAGGATTGCAAATGTTAAGTAATTTCGTAGACTGGTTACCTTAAATAAATATAAGTCTGCATTAGGAATTTTTATTTTTAGAATATATTTAATCGCCAAATTTCAACTATTATCAAATATCGCAATATCAAATCATTATGTTAATTATCCCAGCAATTGATCTTAAAGACGGCCAATGTGTAAGACTAAAACAAGGCTTAATGGAAGAATCCACCGTATTTTCTGAAGACCCAGGTGCCATGGCACGCCATTGGGTAGATAGCGGTGGTAAACGCTTACATTTGGTAGATTTAAATGGCGCATTTGCAGGTAAACCTGTGAATGAAGGTGCGATTAAATCTATCGTTGCGGCTGTAAAGGGTGAAATTCCCATTCAACTGGGAGGCGGTATTCGTGATTTAGAAACCATTGAACGATATTTAGATAGCGGAATTGATTTTGTGATTATTGGAACAGCTGCTGTAAAAGTTCCTGGATTTCTACATGAGGCTTGCGATGCATTTCCTGGGCAGGTGATGGTTGGTCTAGATGCTAAGGATGGCAAGGTGGCAATTGATGGTTGGTCGAAACTCACAGGGCATGATGTGATTGATTTAGCTAAAAAATTTGAAGGATATGGCGTCAGTTCAATTGTTTATACCGACATTGGCCGTGATGGCATGTTAACTGGTGTGAATATTGAAGCAACAGTTGCGCTGGCGCAGGCTTTGACGATTCCAGTTATTGCTTCTGGCGGGGTAACGAACTTAGAGGATGTGCGTAAACTTTGCGCAGTAGCTGCAGAAGGTATTATCGGTACTATCACTGGTCGTGCAATTTACGAGGGTACCTTGGATTTTACTGTAGCACAAAAACTAGCGGATGAATTAAGTGCTCGCTAAACGAATTATTCCATGTCTAGATGTGACCGATGGACGTGTAGTTAAAGGTATTAACTTTTTAGAGTTGCGCGATGCGGGTGACCCAGTTGAAATTGCAAAGCGCTATGATGAACAAGGTGCCGATGAACTCACGTTTTTAGATATTACTGCTAGCTCAGATAATCGTGGCTTGATTCTACATATTATTGAAGAAGTTGCTTCTCAAGTTTTTATTCCATTAACGGTAGGTGGTGGAGTACGCGAAGTTGAAGATGTGCGCAGATTGTTAAATGCGGGTGCAGATAAAGTCAGCATTAACACCACCGCAGTGCTTAATCCGCAAATGGTGCAAGATGCTGCAAGTCGATTTGGTTCGCAATGTATCGTGGTTGCGATTGATGCAAAAAAAGTAGATAACCAGCCTTTTGAGTGGGAAGTGTTTACTCACGGCGGACGCAAAGCAACAGGTTTAGATGCCGTTAAGTGGGCTGAATACATGGCCAAACTAGGTGCCGGCGAGCTGTTAGTCACTAGTATGGATAGAGATGGCACAAAAATTGGCTTCAATAACCCGTTAAATAAAGCCATTTCAAATGCAGTTGATGTGCCGATTATTGCCTCCGGCGGTGTGGGAAATTTACAGCACTTAGTTGATGGCGTAAAAGAAGGTGGCGCTGATGCCGTGCTTGCAGCGAGTATTTTTCATTATGGTGAATATACCGTTAAGCAGGCCAAGGAATATATGCAGAGAAATGGTATTGAGGTAAGGCTTTGAGCTGGCTAGATGATATTAGTTGGGATGCAAATGGGCTTGTACCTGTTATCGCGCAAGAATATGACACAGGACGCATCCTCATGTTTGCATGGATGAACCGTGAAGCGTTGCAATTGACCAATGACACTATGCAAGCTGTTTATTGGTCACGGTCACGCAATAGATTATGGCGTAAGGGTGAAGAGTCAGGCCATGTACAACGTGTGCATGAGATTCGTTTAGACTGTGATGAAGACGTCATTTTGATTAATGTAGAACAAGTTGGTGGCATTGCCTGTCATACTGGGCGACATAACTGTTTTTTTAAAAAGCTTGAGAATGATGAATGGCACGTTGATCAGCCTGTCATCAAGAGCCCGGAAGAAATATACGCGGAAGTTAAGAAAAGTGAATGATACATTAAACTGTTTGGCCGAAATATTGGAGCAACGCAAAAGCGCTGATCCGCAGACTTCTTATGTGGCCAAGCTATATGCCAAAGGCATGGATAGCATCCTTAAAAAGGTAGGCGAGGAAGCCGCAGAAACCATTATTGCTGCAAAGAATGGCGATAAAGAACATTTAATCTATGAAACGGCTGATTTGTGGTTTCACACCTTAGTGATGCTGGCGCAGGCAGGTTTAAAGCCACAAGATATTTTAGATGAATTAGCAAGGCGCGAAGGCTTGTCTGGCTTAGTTGAGAAGGCTTCAAGAGCAGATGAGGGCGTAAAAAAATGAGTGCTGACTGTATTTTTTGTAAGATAGTAAGTGGCGCTATTCCTTCTAAAAAAATCTATGAAGACGATGAAGTCATCGCCTTCCACGACATTAATCCATCAGCCAAAGTGCATTTTTTGATAGTACCAAAACTGCATGTTGAAAGTTTAGCGAGTTGCGAAACTCAACATCAGGCCTTGTTAGGAAAGATGTTATTACTTGTACCAAAGCTAGCAAAAGAACAGGGTCTGGCTGGCTTTAAAACACTCATCAATACCGGGCGAGATGGAGGGCAGGAAGTGTTTCATCTTCATATTCATGTGTTGGGTGGTGGCGAAAAGCTACTAAAAGCCTAAGACTATATTTCAGGAGATTTATCATGGGTTCATTTAGTATTTGGCATTGGTTAATAGTATTATTGGTTGTTGTGTTGATATTTGGCACTAAAAAGCTACGCAATATGGGTAGTGATGTTGGCGGTGCTGTAAAAAGCTTTAAAGATGCAATGGCTGAAGGAAAGGCTGGCGTTGATGATGCTGAGCTTAATACAATCAATAAAAATTTAAATGGAAATCTCATTGAAGCTGATGTGATTGAGGTACCTTCGGTAAAGCCTACACCAAAAAAAAGAGCGCCAGCAAAGCCTAAAGTGGCAAGTCCTGAGGCAAAAAGTACGGCGACTAAAAAGTCAGCCGTAAAAAAACCAGTAGTTAAAAAAACTAGTGTTAAGTAATTTTTACTAAGGCGTACGCCAGTGTTTGACGTTTCCTTTTCTGAACTCATCGTTATAGCAGTAGTCGCGCTAATTGTGATTGGACCAGAGAAGCTACCAAAAGTAGCAAGAACACTCGGGGCATTGACGGGGCGCATACAAAGATATGTAGCGCAGGTTAAAGAAGAGGTTACTCGTGAAGTGCGTTTTGAAGAGTTGCAGCAACTGCAACAGGAGATTAATGAGTCAGCCATTACAACTCAAGCCAACTTCCAACAAAAAGCCGATTTGCTGATGCAAGATATGGCACAAGATTCAAGCATTCAAGATAAAGAAATTTTTAAAGAATCGCCTAAACAAACTCTTAAAGAAGCATCAAGTAAAGTAGATTTGAATAAAGCTTAAAAATAGTGACACCCACCGAAAATTTCATATCTCACTTAATTGAGTTGCGTGACCGATTGCTGCGCATTGTGATTGGTTTCATTATTATTTTTATCGCATTCTTTCCCTTTGCCAATAAAATATATGTACTGCTTGCGGCGCCGTTGCTAAGTCAACTACCCGTTGGTGGTCAGATGATTGCCACTGCAGTGACTACGCCCTTTTTTGTACCAATGAAAGTAGCCATGATGGCGGCATTTATTGTCTCGTTGCCACATACGATGTATCAAGTATGGGCATTTATCGCGCCCGGCTTGTACGCGCATGAAAAAAAATTCATGATTCCAATGATTATAGCCAGTTGCCTGTTATTTTTGACTGGAATGGCATTTGCCTACTTTTTAGTTTTTCCCGTGGTCTTTGGTTTTATCATTGGTACGGCACCAGAAGGTGTAGCGGTGATGACTGATATTGGTAATTACCTGGATTTTGTGATGACGCTATTTTTTGCATTTGGCTTGGCATTTCAAGTGCCTATTGCCGTGGTGATGATAGTGCGTTTTGGCTGGGCGGATGTTAAACAACTAAAAGAGGCGCGTAGCTATGTGGTAGTGGGCGCATTTGTTATCGGTGCAATATTTACACCGCCCGATATTGTTTCTCAGTTTATGCTTGCTGTGCCAATGTGGTTGCTATATGAACTTGGTATTGCAGTAGCTGGATTTTCTAAAAAATCCCAAGAGCATTCAATTTTGCCGCCGTCTTAATCAAGCATGAAGACCTCATAATCATTTAAATTGTTAGAGGTGCAAGAATAAAAATTAACCCAAGATTAATCAGTGCATGTGACTGCTATTACTTTGCCAACTACTATTTTTCTGGCGCTGGTTTAGGTCTTTTGCCAATTAAGATTATTACATCAATTGTGGTTTCGGCGCGTGCTATTTTAAGCTTAGCTTTTTGATTGGGTTTTAGCGCGGCGATTAAGTTTAGCATGCTACTTGTGTCAGATATTGGCTTATCCTCGATCGTTAATAAAACATCCCCAGCATGAAGTCCTGCCCTATCAGCTGGGCTGTCTCTAAGCACTCCAGCAACCAGTGCACCTTGTACAAGCTTTAGCTTGAAAGATTCAGCAAGTTCAGGTGTGATGTCCTGTGCTTCGATACCTATCCAGCCGCGAGTTACATTCCCTTGCGTTGCTATTTGATCCATCACTTGGCGAGCTAAAGTGGCTGGAATGGCAAAGCCTATGCCCATAGAGCCACCACTACGTGAGTAAATTGCACTATTAATGCCGACTAAATTTCCATCAGTATCAATGAGCGCGCCCCCTGAATTACCTGGGTTAATTGAGGCATCTGTTTGAATGAAGTTTTCAAACGTATTAATGCCTAAATGACTGCGTCCTAATGCGCTAATGATGCCCTGTGTCACAGTTTGGCCAACCCCAAAAGGATTGCCGATGGCCAATACAACATCACCGACATTAAGCTTGTCGGAACTTGCGAAAGTAATTGCAGGTAAGTTATCAGCCTCTATTTTAATTAAAGCTAAATCAGTTTCAGGATCAGTACCTACGACTTTGGCAGACATTTTACGGCCATCAGAAAGTGCAATTTCAATTTCATCAGCAAGTGCAACTACATGGTTATTAGTAAGAATTAAGCCTTGCTCACTTACAATTACACCTGAACCTAAGCTATTTTCAGGTTGAGTTTGTGCGTCAGGGGAATCAAACTGGTCGCCAAAAAATTGGCGGAACATAGGGTCATCTAAATATTTTTGATGAGGGTTATTCACAGCTTTCTTGCTAGTAAAAATATTAACTACAGCAGGAACAGCTTTTTTCACGGCTTGACTATAAGACCCAGCCAAATTTGCGCTAATTTCAGGCTCTGCTTGCTTTACCACAACAATGTTATTCGGCTTGTTCAATATTTTTTCCAGCAGATCGGGAAAGAATAGCCGTAATACAAAAACCAAGGCTAAACAAACTGTGACAGTTTGCGCAAAAATGAGCCAGAGTTTTTTATGAAGTTGATTGTTCATTTAAGTATTTTTAGAATAGTGTTGGAAAAGCCATGTTCATTAAAATGATGATTGTATAAATTTAAGGTTAATGTAGTGCATGTTTGAGTAATATCATGTATGAAAACCAATATCAGGCTATTCTAGCGAATATTCAAGAGTGATGTGAAAAAAGGTCGAAAAAAATGGTAAAACTCAATGAGTTACTTCATTATACCCAAGAACTGATGCAAACTGAGCGCTTCAAAGATTACTGCCCCAATGGCCTACAAGTTGAAGGAAAGGCAGAAGTTCTGAAGATTGTCACTGGTGTTACGGCTAGTATGGCTTTATTAGAGGCGGCAAAGCATGCTAAAGCGGATTTGATTTTAGTGCATCATGGCTATTTTTGGCGTAATGAAGATCCAAGAGTTGTAGGCATTAGGCGTAATAGATTAGCATTTCTGCTTAAAAATGACTTGAACTTAATGGTATATCATTTGCCATTAGATGTACATGCTGAATTTGGCAACAATGCACAACTCGGCAAGGTGTTAGGTATTAGCCTAAGTGGTTTTACAGGCGATTCTAATATCATCGCTTATGGTGATTTGGCTAAACCTGTGACGCTAAATACGTTTGCTGCGCAAATTGAATTAGCTTTAGAACGACCGCCATTAGTGATTGGCGATCCGCAAAAACTGGTGCAAAAAGTAGCATGGTGTACTGGTGCGGCGCAAGGTTATTTTGATGCTGCAATTGAGCTTGGCGTGGATGTATATATTAGCGGTGAAATTTCAGAGCAAACTACACATCAGTCAATTGAATCAGGCGTGTCATATATTTCTGCTGGGCATCATGTAACAGAACGCTACGGCGTACAAGCATTAGGCGAGCATTTAGCAGTTAAATTCAATTTAACACATGAATTCATTGAGATTAGCAACCCTGTTTAATTGTTTAAAACTTACTTTAATTGTTTCATATCAACAAGTTATAAAATAAAGCTTTAATTCATGAGTTGAAAAATGTATAATGCGCGAAGTTGAAATTTGCAATTTGTTTTTTCTAGTATTAAATTTGAAGCTTAGCCTCAAAAAGGCGAAGCTTATTCTAAATTAGTTTAAGAGGAATCTATGTCAGCCAATCCTAATGACAAGCATCAAGCTAGTTCATCGTCCGATGCCGCACTATCCTTAATTGACGCAGAAAAGCGTAAATTTTTAATTGCCACGTCAGCCGTAGGTGCAGTTGGTTGTGCAACCGCTGCCGTGCCATTTGTGCTAAGTATGACGCCAAGTGAGCGCGCAAAGTCGGCTGGCGCGCCAGTAGAAGTGGATGTCAGTAAAATTGCCCCTGGTGATATGATGATTTCAGAGTACCGTGGGCAGCCACTTTGGATTATTCACCGCACAGATGAGCAGCTTGCAAAACTTGCTAACCATGATGCGCAGTTGTCTGACCCAAATTTAGAGATTCCTCAGCAACCTGATTATTGTAAGAATAAAGACCGCGCCATTAACCCGAAATATGCGGTGATGCTGGGTACTTGTACGCATTTAGGTTGTGCTCCAGCGCAGGATTTTACTGTTACTGCAGATTGGGACGGCGGTTTTGTGTGTGCATGTCACGGTTCTAAGTTTGATTTAGCAGGGCGTGTGTTTAAAGGCTCGCCTGCGCCAACGAACTTAGTTGTACCTAAACACCAGTATTTAACTGAAACAACACTGCTAGTTGGCGAAGATAAGGAGTCTGCATAATGAGTTTTTTCACAAAAAAAGCAGATGAGCTTTTGGGTTGGGTGGATGCACGCTTTCCGCTTACTAGCAATGTTAAAGCACATTTGACTGAGTATTACGCACCTAAGAACTTTAATTTTTGGTACTTTTTTGGCTCGTTAGCGTTGTTAGTGCTAGTGTTGCAAATCGTCACAGGTATCTTTTTAACCATGCACTACAAACCAGAAGCGGCAATGGCTTTTGCTTCTGTTGAATATATTATGCGCGATGTGCCTTGGGGTTGGCTCATTCGCTATATGCACTCTACAGGCGCGTCATTGTTTTTTGTGGTGATTTATCTGCACATGTTCCGTGGTTTGCTTTACGGCTCATACCGTAACCCACGTGAGCTTATTTGGTTGTTTGGCGTGGGTATTTTCTTGGCATTAATGGGTGAAGCGTTCTTTGGCTACTTATTGCCTTGGGGGCAAATGTCTTACTGGGGTGCGCAAGTGATTACTAGCCTGTTTGGTACTGTGCCGTTTATCGGTCCAGATATTGCTGAATGGTTACGTGGTGATTATTTAACATCGGATGCCACGCTCAATCGCTTCTTTGCATTTCATGTGATTGCATTACCACTTGTGATCGTTGGTTTGGTAGCGGCGCATATTATTGCCTTGCACGAAGTTGGCTCTAATAACCCGGATGGTGTCGAAATTAAAAAAGTGAAAGATAAAACAACAGGAATTCCATTAGATGGTATTCCATTCCACCCATATTATTCTGTTAAAGACTTAGTAGGTGTTGTGGTGTTTTTAATGGTGTTTTCTGCAATTATTTTCTTTGCCCCTGAAATGGGTGGATACTTCTTAGAAGCCAATAACTTCGTGCCTGCCAACCCCTTGGTGACGCCGGCGCATATTGCACCTACATGGTATTTCACCCCATATTACTCAATATTGCGTGCAGTACCGCCAATTGGCATTTCACAATTTCCTGGCGTAGCAGCAATGGGATTATCTGTTGTGGCATTTGCATTTCTGCCTTGGCTGGACCGCAGCCCAGTAAAATCTATTCGCTATAAAGGCAATCTATATAAAGGCTGGTTAGCAGCATTTGTGGTGAGCTTTTTGGTGTTAGGTTATTTAGGTACAGTGCCTGCCAATGTGTGGGGTCAATTTGGTGCTTGGATGGGTAAAGCTGATATCGCCACAGTTGTAGCACGTATTTTCAGTGCTATTTATTTCTTGTTCTTTATTTTAATGCCGTGGTATAGCAAAAAAGACAAAACCAAACCCGTGCCAACTAGAGTGACAGGATAATAATCATGCACATTAAAACTCAAATGAAAAAAGCCTTGTTTGCAATGTTAATTTTGCCAACGCTCTGTTTGGCTAATCCAGTGGTGCATTTAGATAAAGCGCCAATTGATGCAAGCAACCATGAATCTTTACAACGTGGCGCACGTACTTTTATCAATAGCTGCCTAGGTTGTCATAGTGCAAACTACATGCGTTACAACCGCTTGCAAGATATCGGTTTAACTGAAAAGCAAATAAAAGACAATCTGCTTTTTACCGCTGAAAAAGTGGGAGACCCAATGACTTCGGCTATTAACAATAATGATGCAAAAAAATGGTTTGGTGTTGCACCTCCTGATTTGTCAGTAGAGGTGCGCGCAAGGGGGGCGGACTGGGTTTATAGCTACATGCGAGGCTTTTATCGCGATAGTACAAGTTCTACAGGATGGAGCAATTGTGTGTTTGATCCAGTTACCTGTAAAGTAGCAATGCCGCATGTTCTGTATGAGTTACAAGGTGAGCAAGCGCTTGACCATGAAACGCACCAACTGACCTTAGTCAAGCCAGGAAAGATGTCGCCAGATGAATATGATGCCTTCGTAGGCGATTTGACTAACTTTATGGCCTATATGGCTGAACCCGCGAAACAGCAGCGTAATATGCTAGGCTGGTTTGTATTATTATTTTTAGGAGTGTTGTTGGTACTTACTTACAAACTCAAAAAAGCTTATTGGAAAGATATACACTAATTATGATGACTTTATACTCAGGGACAACTGATCCCTATAGCCACCGTTGCCGCATTGTTTTATATGAAAAAGGTATGGATTTCCAAGTCATTGATGTAGATCTTGCGAATAAGCCAGAAGACTTAGCGGTGATTAACCCTTACAACCAAGTGCCAGTATTAGTTGAGCGCGATTTAGTGTTATCAGAAGCTAACATCATTAATGAATACATCGATGAGCGTTTTCCTCATCCGCAGTTGATGCCACCAGATCCAGTCATGCGTGCACGCGCAAGATTGTTTCTGTATAACTTTGAAAAAGAGTTATTTGATCATATTAAAGACATTGAATCTGGCGATGACGAAAAGGCTGATAAAGCACGTATGACAATTCGTGATAATTTAACGCAGTTGGTACCTATTTTCTCAAAACAGAATTATTTGCTGGGTGACGATTACTCAATGTTAGATGTTGCAGTAACGCCGTTGTTATGGCGTTTGGATCATTATGGTATCGCGTTACAAAATCATGCGGCACCAATATTGAAATATGCTGAGCGTTTATTTTCAAGGCCGTTATATGCTGAAGCCATGACCCCATCAGAAAAGGTAATGCGCAAGTAAGTAAGTTGCAATTAGTGGGTGTTACATCCACTAATTGCGATTTAGAAAGCATACCCAATGACAGCAGTCACTTCCACAAAACCATATATGTTACGTGCCATCCATGAATGGTGCGTAGACAATGCATATACTCCACATTTGCTTGTGGCTGTAGATAGCCAAACACGTGTGCCGATGGCTTATGTTAAAGATGGTGAAATCGTTCTTAATCTTAACTATACAGCCACCAAAGATTTACACATAGATAATGAGGCAATCAGTTTTTCTGCGCGATTTGGCGGAGTCTCTCAAAATTTATATGTGCCAATTGGCGCAGTTAAAGGAATATTTTCACGTGAGACAGGGCAGGGAATGTTTTTTGAAATTGAGGCGCCATTGCCTAGTACTGAGTTAAAAGGTGCAAGCAAAACAGAGGCTGAGCCCAAGTCTGGCGAGTTAAAGCAAACAAATAACAAAAAACCTACGCTAACTATCGTAAAGTAGCTTAACTTTTTTCAAAATATCAGTATAATACGCAACTCAAATAAACGCCGGATTAGCTCAGTTGGTAGAGCAGCGCACTTGTAATGCGAAGGTCGTCAGTTCGATTCCGACATCCGGCACCAAATTCTGAAATATTTACCCTTTTATACATTTGACAGCAAGTCAAATTTTCAGCATAATCGCGGGTTCGGTTTGGAGGGGTGGCCGAGTGGTTAAAGGCGACGGACTGTAAATCCGTTCTCTCAGAGTACGAAGGTTCGAATCCTTCCCCCTCCACCATAGTTTCAGTAAGTAGTTTCAACGCATATAAATGCGATGTAAAAATGTAAATGTAGTAATGGTTAAAGCCTGTTGGCGTTGGTTTAGAAAGGTACGCGGGTGTAGCTCAGCTGGTAGAGCTTCAGTTTTCCAAACTGAATGTCGCGAGTTCGAGTCTCGTCGCCCGCTCCAAGCGCGAGTTGCAAGATGGTTTGTGATGCGTGTTTTGAATAATTAGCGCCCATGTGGCTCAGTGGTAGAGCACTCCCTTGGTAAGGGAGAGGTCGCGGGTCCGATTCCCGCCATGGGCACCATGAATGCTTGTAAAGCTGTTTAATATTAGTATTTCATTAAAATGTGTACTAGTTTTATTAATTCTAATAAAACTTATAGTTAATAAAATTTTGTAAAGGACTGAAGCAATGGCAAAAGGTAAATTCGAACGTACCAAACCGCACGTCAACGTAGGCACTATTGGCCACGTGGATCATGGTAAAACAACACTAACAGCAGCGATTACGACAATTCTGTCTAAAAAATTCGGTGGTGAAGCAAAAGCTTA
>JAUYAL010000037.1 GCA_030693535.1 Methylotenera sp. | reverse complement strand
CTGAAATAATGTCTTCAATCTTTTTAGCACTGCTGTTAATGGCGCTCATGGTATTGACAACTTGACCAACTACTTGACCACCCTTCACGGCAACGCCTGATGCAGCTGCGGCAAGTTGATTGGCTTGTTTTGCGTTTTCAGCGTTGTTTTTTACAGTTGAAGCGAGTTGCTCCATGCTGGCGGCTGTTTCTTCTAAGCTAGATGCTTGTTGCTCGGTACGTTGAGATAAATCATTATTACCAGATGAAATTTCACCAGCGGCGGTGTTAATGGTTTCTCCGGCTTCTCTTACCTGAACAATCACTTCAGTCATTTTATCCATCAGCGCATTCACACCATCACAGAGGCTGGCAATAGCACCTGTTTTACCTTCAAGTGAAACACGGCTACTTAAGTCGCCTGTTTTTGCGCCTTCAATAATGGCTTGCGTCTCTTCTACGGCATCTTCCAAAACTTTTGCCTCTTGTGCTTTATCCGAAGCATCAGCGGCTGTTTTCTGCATTACAGTATCTAGCGTGCCATTAACACCTTCCACTACTTTACGGTAGTCGCCTAGATGTTGCGTCGCATCAGCGCGCGTATCTAATCTATTATCCTTCGCGGCTTGTGCAAGCATGTTAGCATCGGATACCAGTAAGTTAAGCGCACCAATACAAGCGTTAAGGTTGTTTTTAAGAATGTTAAAGTCACCGTTGTAGCTGTCAGTTATTTTGGCTGGGATGGTGCCTTTGGCAAAATTATCTACATAGCCAGCCGCCACATTTAACGGACCGATCACGGCATCTAAACAATTATTCACACCTACGACTACTTTACGGAAATCGCCTTGATATTTGCTGGCATCTGCGCGTGTTGCCAAGCGACCTTCAATGGCCGCTTTTTCAAGATTATTGGCTTCTGACACCATGTTATTCACCGCGTCAATACATGCGTTGAGATTGTTTTTAATGGTGTTAAAGTCACCGTTATAATTATCGGTAATTTTGGCTGGAATATCTCCCTTGGAGATACGGTCTACATAACCAGCCGCAACATTCAGTGGACCAATTACATCATCTAGCGTTTGGTTAACGCCTTCTACCACCTTCCGAAAGTCACCTTGATGTTGGTTGGCATCTGCTCGGGTGGATAACAAGCCTTTTTTGGCGGCATCAGCTAGCATCGCGGCATCGATGACCAGTAATTTTATTTTACCTTGCATGACTGCCATGGCTGCCATAGCACTGCTTTTATCATTTGCAGCTAAAGCAATATTAAAATCTAAATCACCCTTGGCAATACGGTTAGCCGTGTCGTACATTTCTTCAGGCTCGCAACCTAAAGTTTTGGTAATAGAACGTGTTACAGCAAAACCTAACCAAATAAGTAAGGCGATTAAAACGCCAAGCGTTAAAATTGCAGTTGTACGTGCACTCTTATAAAGCGCTACACTATTATCATGCTCCTGATCGGCGATTGAATATTGGAGCTTAACTAGCTTTTGCATTTCATCATCAGCTAAAATGTTTAATGCAAGGCCATTTTCATAAGATTTTTTTACTGCGTCTTGATTGTAAGTTCGAAGTGCCTGTATGGTCGGCTTAACGCCATCATTGATGTACTTAAGATAGTTTTCTGAATACTTTTCTGCCAAAATCTTTTCTTCTGGCGTTAGATATGTTGCCATGTAACCAGTCCATAGCTTTTCATTATCAGCGATATAACCATTAACGGCCTTGATAGTATCGGCAACTCTAGCTTCATTCAGCTTTGTTGAAGATTTACCTGCATTTGAAACGATATCCACTTCACTTTGCACAAAACCCAAAGCCAGATTAATATCCTTTTGATTAATTGTAATTGTGTTTAAATCACCCACTGGAATCATCCGGTCTTTATAGATGGCCTCTAATGATGTGTTCGTTTTAGATTGGTTGTATATACCTAATTCTGTGAGAGTTGCTGCTGTCACAATTGCTAGCCCGATAAGCACCATCAGGCGCTTTCCAACTTTAAGTGATTGAATTGACAATTTCATTTTAAGGCCCTATTCATTTTAATTTTCTTTTTGATTCCACTGTGAATTTAATGTACGGCTACCGTATCAAGTAGCGCCATTTCTTGACTGCTCATGAGTTGTTCAATATCCACTAGAATCAACATTTGCTGCTCTACAGTGGCTAAACCTACAATATATTTAGTATCAATACTGGTGACTAAAGATGGTACGTCACGGATTTGGTCGTCTTTTAGTGCCATCACGTCTGAAACGCCATCCACCACAATGCCAACCACACGACCGTTAAGATTCAAAATGATCACCACGGTGAACTCATCGTATTCCACTTTACCTAAATGAAACTTGATGCGTAAATCTACAATCGGCACGATTTTGCCGCGCAGATTGACTACACCTTTTATGAAGTCTGGCGTGTTGGCAATTTGCGTTACGGCATCGTATCCACGAATCTCTTGTACTTTTAAAATCTCAAGACCATATTCTTCAGTGCCTAATACAAAGGTCAGGTATTCACCTGCGGCACTTTTTGCTTTTGAATTTGCTGTTTGGGTTGTGCTGTTAGCAGTTTCTGTACTCATTTTTTAAGCTCCTTAAGCGTTGCTCATTTAGTTTTTTAATTGACGTATTTAATTAGGGTTTGTTTGATTTACGTTTTTTTGGTTCGCGTTATTTGAAAATGGAATGGCGCCTGTGAGGTAGTTGCTAGCTTGCCCCATTTGAATGAGCGCAGAAACATCCAGAATCAGTGCCACTCCGCCATCACCCATGATAGTAGCGCCTGATACGCCTGCCACTTTTCTATAGTTGGTTTCCAAGCTCTTAATCACTACTTGTTGCTGACCAACTAAACGATCCACAAACAAAGCAGATTTCTTACCATCTGATTCAATCAGCACTAACACGCCATCGGTTGGGTCGGTAATCTCAGTTTGCTGATTAAACAGACTATGTAACGCAATTATTGGTAAGTATTCACCACGCACATGCACCATGCGCCCTTCACCAGTTACTGTTTTAATATCTTCTGCACGCGGTTGTAATGTTTCCACAATCAAATTCAGCGGAATCACATAGATGCTGTTACCTAGCGATACTGACATACCGTCAAGAATCGCCAAGGTGAGTGGTAATGCAATAGAAATAGTAGTGCCAAAACCCAACGCCGAGCGTATTTCAACTACGCCGTTCATCGCTGCGATGTTTCGTTTAACCACGTCCATGCCTACTCCACGACCAGAGACATCCGTCACTACTTCTGCAGTAGAAAAGCCCGGTGCAAAAATCAGTGCAAACACTTCAGTATCTGTCATATTCTCACTGACATCTAAGCCATTTTTGGCAGCTTTAGCCAGCAATTTATCGCGGTTTAAACCTGCACCATCATCAGTCACTTCAATCACAATGCTGCCGCCTTTATGTGCGGCGGATAGCGTAAGTACACCCATTTCAGGCTTACCCGCGGCCTTGCGGCCAGCCGGCATTTCAATACCATGATCTACACTGTTACGCACTAAGTGCGTTAATGGATCAACAATGCGCTCTATTAAACCTTTATCTAGTTCTGTAGTGGCTCCGACAGTAACGAAGTCTACTTTTTTACCTAATTTGGCTGCCAAATCGCGCACCATGCGAGGGAAGCGTGAAAACACAAAATCCATTGGCATCATACGAATTGACATCACAGATTCTTGCAGGTCGCGGGTATTACGTGTGAGCTGACCAACGCTGTTAATCAACGGTTCATATTGCACAGGGTCTAAGTTGCTAATGCGTTGCTCTATCATGGCTTGTGTAATCACTAGCTCACCTACCAAGTTAATCAGCTGATCAACTTTTTCAATACCAACACGAATTGAAGATGTTTCAGTATTGGCTGGTGCTTTGTCCGTTTCACGACGGCCAGGGCTTCTTCTTTCAACACCTCCTGGAGCTGCTGCAGCGCCATCTGAACCAGCTTCAGCAACGACTGAAACCTCAACCACAGGTTCACCGCTATTTGCCACCGTGGCAACAGTATCATCACCAATCAGCGCTGTAACCAAGGCATCTGCATGTGGTTTGAATGGCGCAAAAAAACCGTAACCTTCTTCAACATTATCAGCACCATCTTCTGAAAATAAGCCGTATCCGACCTCTTCTTCAATTTTTACTTTAGCGGACAAATCGGTAGGGGTTTCTTCTACTTTAGCTACAACTGGTGTAACAGCAACAGGTGCTACGGGCGCAGTATGCGATGGTGCATGTGGCGCTAATGAAATGACTAAATCATCTGGGTCAAGTACAAATGAACAGATAGAAATGATATCGGCCTGTGTTGAGTCTGTGGTGAGCACAAAGACATAACGACCATGCTCATTTTTGCTAGAAGCTACGTCACCAAGCAGACCGAGCTCTTCTTGCAAATTGCTTGCATCTTTGTCTGCTATTTCTGGCAAGTAAACGTGATATTGCGTTAAGCCATCATCACGCGCTTGAACTGGGCTCTCATGAGCAACAGGCGCCGCGACAACTGGTACAGGTTCAGGTGTAACCGCAATTGGTACGGGCTTTATCACCACACCACCGGCGGCTGAAAGTGAGTTCAACACCATTTTCACATCCGCGACTTGGTCTTGATCTACCGGTGCCGCTAAACGATGGCCATCAACTTCCATTTTTAATACGTCTTTTGCTGCCAAAAACGCGTCAACATGTTCGGCAGTGAGTGCCATTTCATGTTTACGAATTTTATCAAGCAAGTTTTCAAGCACATGCGTAATTTCCGTCATGTCCATAAAACCAAAAGTTGCAGCACCACCTTTAATTGAATGGGCTGCGCGGAATATTGCATTTAGCTCTTCATCATCCGGGCTATCAATATCAATGCCTAGTAATAGTCGTTCGGCTTCAGCTAACAGCTCCTCTGCTTCGTCAAAGAAGACCTCGTAGAACTGACTCATATCAATTGTCATTGCCGTACTCCATATATCTATTTAGCTACTTAAGTAGGAGTGGTCTGTGACCGCGAATAAATGTGATTATCAACATTCAATATTCGTGGTTTAACACCCCTCCTACAAAATTTTTAAGAACCGATTACCTTTTGTACAACTTCAATTAAGCGTTTTGGGTCAAATGGTTTAACCAACCAGCCATTGGCGCCTGCGGCTTTGCCTTTTGCTTTCATTTCATCACTCGATTCTGTCGTGAGCATTAAGATAGGCACTTTTTGATATGATCCTAATTCACGTAAATGTTTAATGAGTGTCAAGCCATCCATAATCGGCATATTTTGGTCAGTCAACACTAGATCTACGGTCTTTTCTTTTGCTTTATTTAAGCCATCCTGACCATCAACCGCTTGCACCACGTCATAACCAGCGGCCTTAAGACTAAATGCCACCATCTGGCGAAGAGAACCTGAGTCATCCACTGCTAGAATTGTTTTTGCCATTTCATTTACTCACTTTTTTCGTTATTTATCTTTGGTTGTTAAATAGGGTTGTTAAATAGGGCTGACAAATAGGGCTATTAAATTTAGTTTTTCAAATATTTATTTCGTTAATCAAATTTCTTATCTATAAAACTATTCAAGTTAAATCATTTTTAGGGCGCTTAAAGACTTATCCATCACTACGATAACGGCTTAATATTCATAATATTTAGCCTTTGCTTTAAAAAAGCTCAATATCACCTGTTGCCATATCTTGCGACTTAACCGAAGGTCGCGATTCAGCTGCCAAGTTATGGCTACTAGCATGCAATTTACGGTCAACCTCTTCAAGAAACTTAATCAACTGCTCCTGCTCGTTACCTGACACCATTGCCTCATCATGCGTGACCAACTCTTGCAGTAAATCTTTTAATCCATTCACATGATTGACAGTTCTAGTCAGAAGCTGACTGGTGAGATCTTGAAATTGCAAGCCAGTAATCACTGAATTCACTTCATTGACGATGTTTTGCTTGAATACTTCAAGTTGCTGAGTTTCTTCATGATTAAAATGGTGTTGCTCAATTAATGAATCTAGTATTTGTTGTTGCTTTGTCACAGAGTCATGCACTGAAATAAAGCTTGCGCTTAGATCTTCAATCGCCTTATTGAGTAAATATGTGGTCTGCAATAAATCAGCCTCCACACGAAGTAAATGTTGCTTACCGTGCCCAGATACGGCAGCAAGTAAATTTCTTAATTTTAAAATAGGTGAGGTATTCATATCTATATCATGTCCCGAGGTACTTGCCTTTCATCGATTGAATACAACTAGTTAAGCCAATCAAATCATAATTATTATTACTTATCATTTTGTATTTATTGGTGGCAATATTACTTTGCCAGCTTCAAGAGCAGTCGCATCAGAAGGAACACTGACTGCAGCGTCGTCTTTCAATGCATCTTCCTCAGCTTGCTTATTCATGATGATGATGCTGATACGTCGATTAGTGGCGTTAAAGGGATTTTCTTTATCAAACAAACTCGCAGAAGAAAGCCCAACAACACGAAGTAGCTTTGTTTCATCCATCCCCCCAGCAACTAGCTCGCGTCGCGAAGCGTTAGCACGGTCTGATGACAGTTCCCAATTGCTGTAAGATTTTTCACCATCCGGGTAAGGTGTGGCATCGGTATGCCCAGATAAACTGATTTTATTCGTTACACCATTGAGCGTTTTACCCAACTCTTGCAGAATCTGCTTGGCATAGGGCTGAAGTTCAGCTTTAGAGGAATTAAACATCGCACGACTTTGCTCATCAATAATCTGGACACGTAGACCTTCTGATGTGATATCCATCAACAACTGACTCTTGAACTTGTTTAAGGTAGGATTTTCCTCAACCGCCTTTTCTATCTTTTTCCTTAAATCTTCTAGTTTTTCTGCTTCGGCTTTTGCAATCGCTTTTTTTGCCTCTTCTGCATCAACCTCTGTTTTCTTACCTTTGGGGCCTTCTATCGCTTTTACTTGCCCAGATTTTTTCGTAAAATCTTTACCGCCACCACCTTTAATAATCGTATCGCTGGCACCCATTGAAGGCCCCATTAACACTTGCTTTAATGGCGTTTTAAAGTATTCTGAAATGCCTTCTTTTTGCGCTTTTGATGTTGAGCCAAGCAACCACATTAATAAAAAGAAAGCCATCATTGCTGTCACAAAGTCGGCATAGGCAATTTTCCAAGCACCACCATGATGACCTGCAGCCGTCTTTTTTATTTTCTTTACAATAATCGGTCTAACGCGATCTTCAGCCATTGCAAACTCCGTATTCAGTCATTGTTATTCAATGTAGCCCATGCTTATTTTCCCTTAGCTTGCTTAATATGTGCTTCAAGCTCAAGGAAGCCAGGACGCTCGGTTGAATAAAGAATTTTTCTACCAAACTCAACGGCAATCGCTGGTGCATAACCATTTAGACTAGAAATTAGCGTGACCTTTACCGTGTTATACATTTTGGTACTCTCTTCTAGTTTTTGCTCTAACAGCCCTGAAAGCGGGCCCACAAACCCATAAGCCAGCAAAATACCTAAGAATGTACCAACCAGGGCATGTCCAATCAAAACACCTAATTCATTTGGCGGCAAATGTAAACTTTCCATGGTGTGCACCACCCCCATCACCGCCGCCACAATACCAAAAGCAGGAAGTGCATCGCCTAGTTTAGCAATGCAATGTGCAGGTACATGGCCTTCCATATGGTGAGTTTCGATTTCGCTATCCATCAAGTTTTCAATCTGAAAAGCATCCATGTTTCCAGAACCCATCAGACGCAAGTAATCAGTGATAAACTCTGTTAGATGGTGGTCGTGCAGTAACTTCGGGTATTTGCTAAATAGCGGACTCGCCTCAGGATTTTCAACATCACCCTCTATCGACATCATGCCGTCTTTACGAATTTTGGCTAGAATTTCGAATAAAAGTGCCAATAAATCCATATAAAGCGCTTTGTTAAACTTAGAGCCTTTAAATATGCTGGGTAGCTCTTTGACTGTTGCTTTAAGTGCTTTAGCATCATTACCAACAACAAAAGCACCTAATGCCCCACCAAAAATCATCAATACTTCCAATGGTTGCCACAAGCCACCCAAATGACCACCAGCCAACGCATAGCCACCAAATATTGTGCTGCATATAACAATATATCCAATGATGACAAACATATTTTTGTACTCCAGTAAGGAAAGTAAAATTTTCGTGGTTTAATAATTAGAAACAGAATATCAATTGATCATGTAAATCAATCTGTGGAATAAGGGGGGATTTTCATGTTTGTATTATGTTTAGTTATTCATTAGCAAACCTTCACAACACAGTATTGGGACACCAACTCTTAGTGTCACCACTAATCTAAACCATTAAAGCGGTAGGGTTCGCGCAATGAGCAAAAAGTCGGATAGTCTGGAATAAAGCGGCAAATCATGCTTTTGAAGTTGGGGCTAAGAACTTATCTTAAGTCGCTTCTAACTAGAATCTAAATTAAGGTATTTTCCACACATAAATCATCGGGGAATTATTACTGCCTTCAATACGCATACTTGCTACCACATCAGGTATTTCAAATTCAAGGCTAATTAACAAACTGCCAGAATGCATTTCCTGACTGGCCTTTTCCCACAAGGTATGCATTGCAGCCGGTGATAGATAAGCAAAAATAACATCGTAACTTGCAAAATCAAGCTTTCGATAGTCGCCCATTTTAAAAACTGCAGAAGAACGACGAATTTTCGCGCGGACATAACTGATAAACCAGGGTAATGGCGCTATCTCAATCCCCTCTATTCGACTTTCAGGCCTTAACTTGCTCATATGCATCGCCATGTCGCCCAACCCACTACCAATATCTATCAGGCGTAAAGACTTGTTCTGCGGGATGACTTTAGCTACCTGTTGCCAGACAATTGGCCGAGATGGGAAAAATGGCACTTGGCTACGGAAAGTTGTCCAGAACAAGCTCAGGCTAATAATAAATCCAGCTAAATAGAACTCACTAGGCACTTGCCAAATAGACATACCAAACATTGCCAAAGGAAAACTAAAGTGAATCCAACGCCACCAACTAGCCATGCCAAGCAAATATGAAAACAAACTTGCCAAAAATGCTTGCATGATGACAAGTGTAAATATAGTGAAACTTAAACTGTTTTGGAAATATAAAGCTGAGACTAGGCTTATTAGCCAGGATGAGGCAATCACTGAAATTAATGCGGCACATTGAACAAGAATTGCTAATGTGGCTGGTACTAAGCGCATGTTTGTTAAAAATTGCTTGATGGTTGGTCTTGCGTTTACTAAAGCGTCAAACTGAACATCGCTATTTAAACGATATTGAGTTTGATGCTTTTCAAACGTTTTGTTCATTAATCAAGTTATGCAGACATCGCTACAATTTTATAGGTAAGTTCTTTGGCTTTTTTGGTTTTCCCTGCACGTGAAGGCACGTGACACAAATTACATACATATTTTTGATTCAAATCATAAGAATTAACGATAAAGCTACCACCACAACATGTGCAATTTTGCATTTTTAACATTTTACTTTCTACAAAACGCACCAATGTCCACGCACGTGTCATAGACAATACTGGCTCGACACCTTCGGCAGGCTCATCAGGTTCAACTTGCTGTAAATACAAGCTGTAAGCTTTAATGATGGCATGTATACCTTTAACATCGGTGTAATCCACCATAAATTTATAAATATTGTAGAAAATAGATGAGTGAATATTAGGCTGCCATGTCAAAAACCAATCAGTAGAAAAAGGTAACATGCCTTTAGGTGGCGAAACACCTTTCAGTTCTTTATAAAGCTTAATTAAACGCTCACGAGATAAGCTTGTTTGAGATTCCAGAAGTTGCAATCTAGCGCCTAGTTTAATCATTTGTATGGCTAGCTGAATTTGCTCTGATTCGGTGACTACGCTTTTCTTTTCCATGATATTCTCTCTTACCTAAATATTTGTAATGGTAATTTTTTTATTCATTATCAATTAATGCGCCATCGCTTCAGCAGTTTGACCTGCCATTAAAACAGCAGTATGCAAATGTGCCTGTGAGCGATCTTTTGTATAGTTGGTCAACATGCCCAAAATCGCACAGTCATCAAAACGAAATCTTGCTAACATCATGTTAGTATTGCTCAGCTTTAATAACTGCAAGTTACTTAAACCTTCTAATAAATCGGCGATATCTTTACTGATACCTAAACGAAATATCGCAGTCGCTTTATCTGAACGGATTAATTGTTGAGCCAACATTAAGTAATTCAAATTAGCATCTTTAATTTCTGCCATCATTTCAATTTCGTTCATTTTTATTCCCCTTTGTTTAAGCATCTAATAATGATGCGCACCGCGTATGTGATGTACTTTGTGCTTCTTAACAGAAGTTTACAATCAGGGTTTGTCGGTAAATTTAGTCAGACAAACGCACAAAGCCACGTAGGTGTTTGTCTTACAAACACCTACGTGGCTTAAATAAATCTATATAATTCAGATGCTTACAAAATTCAAAAAGCATCAAGTGCGATTAAATATTCGCTAGGTCATCAATATCATTTTATAAATATCCTAAAATTTTCTATTTTTTTGCTTATCTTGTCTTTAATCAAGTCACATCAATGACATAAAAAAACAATTACGGTTACTTCTAATAAGTGTTTATCGGCAGCACTTTAGAAAACTTTAGTAAGAACTTAAATTATTTTTAATAATAATTGTAAATAACTTACATCTTATTGTTTTAATTAATAAAAATATTTATAAAAAATAAACAAAATATCAAATTTATGGCATTTACTAGCCAATTATCATCGCATCCGCTTAAAGAAAGGATAGCTTTCACCCTTTTATTCTAAAGATGCAATTGCATTGATTGGCCTAATAATTGAGCCTAGCTAGTCAATAATTAATTAGCAAGTGCAGGATTAAACAATATTAGGAATCGTCATGGCAGAAGACAGCGATTTAGAAAAAACAGAACAGGCTTCGCCCAAGCGTTTAGAAAAAGCGCGGGAAGAAGGTGATGTTCCGCGCTCACGCGAGCTAGCGACTGTATCTGTGCTTTTTACCGCTGGTATGTGCATGCTAACAATGGGCGACCATCTAAATCAAGCTTTGAAGGATTCAATGCGCGGTGGGTTGGACTTTGATCGTGCTGTTGCTTTTGACCCGATCGTATTACTAATGAAAACTGCTGATAATGTTTATTCTTTACTGCTGGCTTTTGCTCCATTTGCGCTAATCATTATCATTGTGGCAGTTGCAGCACCTATTCTTATTGGTGGATGGGTTTTTAGTGGTAAAGCTTTTGTACCGCAATTTAGTCGACTTAACCCCATGAAAGGTTTAGGTAATATAGTTTCCAAAAACTCACTTGCTGAACTGATTAAATCTATCGCAAAAACTGTAGTCGTGGCGACCGTAGCCTATATTGTGATTTCTCATGATATGGAACCGATACTTTCACTCTCCTTATTCCCGCTTAAAGCCAGTATCGCTCAGGTCAATGACTTAATGCTGATGGGTTTCTTATTTATCGTGAGCGCTTTGGTTTTTATTGCTGCCATCGATGTTCCATACCAGCTTTACCATTACGCGACCAAATTAAAAATGACTAAGGAAGAGGTTCGTCAAGAATCTAAAGAGTCTGACGGCAATCCAGAAATTAAAGCCAGAATCCGTCAACAACAGCGTGAAATGGCGAAACGTAGAATGATGTCTGAAATACCAAAAGCAGATGTGGTGATTACCAACCCTACTCACTACGCTGTTGCTATTAAGTATCAAGACGAAGGCATGCGTGCGCCTATCGTTGTGGCTAAAGGTGCTGATGCTGTTGCCTTGAAGATTCGTGAGATTGCGACGGAAAACAAAATAATGATTATGGAATCACCTAAACTCGCTCGCGCCTTATATGCACATACCGAACTTGGTAATGAAATTCCTGAAGCATTATATTCAGCGGTTGCTGAAGTATTGGCTTACGTATTTCAAATGCGTATATTCAAAAAAGATGGTGGATTCCGCCCAGAAGTACCTGATGTTTTACCTGTGCCTGAAGCACTAGACCCGCATAGCCTTTTACCTGCGCCTAGCAAGGCATTTGATGAGGCCTTTGCCTAATGAATCCACTTAACCTACCAAGCTGGATGAATCATTTGAACAGCCGTAATGTAGCGGCACCTATTATTATCGTCTTGCTATTGTCCATGATGATTTTGCCTTTACCGGCAATAGTACTAGATGTGCTTTTCAGCTTTAATATTGCACTTTCAATTATGGTGCTACTCATCGGCTTACAAACTAGAAAAGCACTGGATTTTATTGCTTTTCCAACAGTATTGCTGATGACCACTATGCTACGCCTATCACTTAACGTAGCCTCAACCCGCGTTGTGTTAACGGAAGGTCATAACGGTCCTGATGCTGCTGGTAAAGTGATTGAAGCCTTTGGACATTTTCTGATTGGTGGCAACTACGCAGTAGGTATCATTGTGTTCATCATTTTAACCATCATCAACTTTACTGTTGTGACTAAAGGTGCTGGCCGTATTGCAGAAGTTGGCGCACGCTTTACTTTAGATGCTATGCCAGGCAAACAAATGGCAATTGATGCTGATTTAAATGCTGGGTTGATTGGTGAGGATGAAGCACGCCGTCGTCGCGCTGAAGTCAGCCAAGAATCTGAATTCTACGGCGCTATGGATGGTGCAAGCAAATATGTGCGTGGTGATGCGATTGCGGGCATCATGGTTATCATCATCAATATCTTTGGCGGATTGATTGTTGGCATTGCGCAACATGATATGGCCTTTGCCGATGCCGTAAAAAACTATACGCTTCTTGCCATTGGTGATGGTTTAGTCGCACAAATTCCATCCCTTATTATCTCTGTAGCAGCGGGTGTGGTGGTCTCTCGTGTGGCTAATAATGAAGATATTGGCGGCCAACTAGTCACGCAGTTATTTTCTAATGCTAAAGTGGTATATGTTACCGCTGCCATTATTGGTGGTATGGGCGCGATACCTGGCATGCCTCACTTTGCATTTTTAATGTTAGCTGCGGTACTTGCTGGCATGGCCTATATGATTGATGAACAAAAGAGATCTGCCGAGGCTGAAGCTATAGAAGAAGAAAGACCTGTGGTGACTTCTGAAGCCGAAGAGGCAAGCTGGGATGATGTCACAGCTGTTGACTTAGTCGGACTTGAGGTTGGTTACCGCTTGATTCCACTTGTGGATAAAGCCCAAGGTGGAGATTTGCTAAAACGGATTAAAGGTTTACGCAAAAAATTTGCACAAGAAGTTGGCTTTTTAGCGCCAACCGTACATATTCGAGATAACCTAGAACTAAGACCATCAAGCTATCGCATCACGCTAAAAGGTGTAGACATTGCCAATGGCGAATCACATTTCGGAGAATACTTGGCGATTGACCCAGGCATGGTCACCGGCCCATTAGCAGGACCGGCCACTACAGATCCTGCATTTGGCTTGCCTGCTGTATGGATTGATAGCAATACTCGCGACGAGGCGCAAAGTATGGGTTACACAGTGGTAGATGCGGGCACTGTAATTGCTACCCATTTGAACCACATCATATCAATGCATGCTGCTGAGTTATTGGGTCGTCAAGAAGTACAGCAACTACTAGACCATATCAGTAAAGACTCGCCAAAACTAGTTGAAGACCTAGTGCCCAAATTACTCTCTTTATCTGTTATTCAAAAAGTCTTACAAAATTTATTGGCCGAAGGTGTGCATATTCGCGATATGCGCACTATTGTAGAAACACTTTCTGAGTATGCTGGCCAAACGCAAGACACCAGTGAGCTCACCGCATTAGTTCGCATCCAGCTTGGACGAGCTATCGTACAACAGCTATTCCCAACTGGTAATGAAGTCACGGTAATCACACTTGACAGTAACCTTGAGCGATTATTAACGCAAGCCATGCAAAGCAACAGCACCTCTGGATCCGCAATTGAACCTGGTATGGCCGAGACTTTATCTAAACAAGCTGAGGCTGCAGCAAAGCAACAAGAACAAATGGGCATGACGCCTGTATTACTAGTTTCAGCCCCTTTACGCGCTGCGTTATCGAAATTTTTACGCCGCGCAGTTCCACACCTTCGTGTGATTTCTCACGAAGAATTACCTGATTCAAAAACGATACGTGTTAGTAGTCTTATTGGAGGTTCAGCATGAACATTAAACGATTTTTCGGAAAAAACTCTCGTGAAGCATTAAGTATGGTGCGTAAAGCACTAGGTGAAGATGCAGTCATACTCTCCAATCGTGCTATGAATGGTGGCAATGAAATCATGGCCTTTAAGGAAGAAGACATGAACCGCATGGTTGAGCGGCAATCTGATGAGATTGATATAAGTAGTAACCGCATGCAAAGCCAGGTTTCGCCTAGTCAAACGCCATCAAACCGCGCTCAATCAAATCAACATTCAGGTTTTGATAATAGCGAACCGACAACATTACTTTCTTTATTGCACAATAATCGCACGCAGTCTAATGCTGATAGCAATAGATATGAATCAAATAGACATGAATCCTTTAATAGTGAAATTGAAGAGTACGATGAAATAGTTAAGCGTACAGAATCGACTAGGCAGCTTACATCGAACAAACAGGATGTACAGCAAAAAACTAGTCAAGATCAATCATTTCAGCAACCAGCGGTTAGACAAGTAGCGGCTAAGCAATCAGCGCCTAGGCAGCAAACTAATGATATGCAACCATCTGCTCAAAAGTCGGCAATCAAACAACAAGCCCAGCAATCTAACGTACAAATGACAGAAATGCTCAGCGAAATGCGCAATATGCGTAGTGTAATTGAATCACAACTCACGGCAATATCGTGGGGGAATATTCAGCAACGTGACCCCAGCAAATCACAAACATTGAGCGCTTTACTATCTGCAGGATTTAGTGCTTCACTATCTCGCCAATTAGCTGAAAATATGCCTAGCAACCTGTCAGGTGATAAGGCGATGGCTTGGATTAAAGCCATACTTGCAATCAACTTAAATACCATAGAAAACGATGCTGAGGCCTTAGATCAAGGTGGAATATTTGCTTTAATCGGTCCGACAGGTGTTGGTAAAACTACAACAACGGCAAAATTAGCTGCACGTTATGTGATGAAACATGGCACTAAAAATTTAGGCCTCATTACAACTGATGCGTATCGTATCGGCGGTCATGAACAATTGAGAATCTACGGCAAGATTCTTGGTGTCATGGTACATGCGGTTAAGGATGAAGCTGATCTTAAAATTGCACTCAATGAACTTAAAAACAAACATACCATTCTAATAGACACGGTCGGAGTCAGTCAGCGTGACCGCATGGTAGCAGAACAAATCGCTATGCTTTCTAATGTGAACATCCCGATTAAAAAGCTATTATGTCTTAATGCGACCAGCACGGGTGAAACGCTCGCCGATGTCATTAGGGCTTACAAAGGCAAGGGCTTAGATGGCTGCTTAATTACCAAACTTGATGAAGCAGCAACCATTGGTAACGCCTTAGATGTCATTATCAGAGAAAAACTTAAACTTTATTACGTCGCCAATGGCCAGCGTGTGCCAGAAGATATCCATTTAGCCAACAAGCAATATTTAATTCAACATTCATTAAAACTGAGCGCTTCAAACAACCAGCCTTTTCAGTTCCTCAATGAAGAATTACCTTTTATTATGGGCAATACCGTTAATGCGGCAAACGCATCTCAATTATCGGGGATTAGCTATGCTTAACTTTCAAAACGATCAAGCTGCGGGGCTTAGACGCCTAATGGCCAAACCTATACCTAGGGTAGTATCTATAATTTCCGCATCAACTGGCCATGATAAAAATCATGATCAACCGCGCATGCTAACCAACCTAGCCGCATCAATATTAGGGCAAGGTTATGAAGTACTTATTATGCATGCCTCTCAAGGCTCAAGTGAAGCCAGTTATGGTGTTGATAAACTACCTGCTCTGTTAGACGTTGCCTATAAAGACTCCGCTTTACAGGATGCCGTTACAAATACCAATCATGGTTATTTTCTTTCAAAACTTATGAATAAGCATCAAGTTAGCATGGTGCTGGATAATGATACCGAAACTAAGCTTAACCAAATTTTTAACGACCTAGCACAACAATATGAAATTGTATTGGTAGATGCCTCATTGAATAAAAATAATGTACTTCCATTGAAAACACTCAATGAAGGTGAAATTCTCATTCAACTCACCCGCCGACCTGAATCAATCAAGAATGCTTACTCGCTTATTAAACAAATTTGCAGTCAACTGGGCAGACGCTCATTCGGGATTATCGTTGGCGATGCAACCGAAGATCAAGCGAAAATTGTGTTTCGTAATATCTCACAGGTGGCTAGACGCTTCATGCAAATTGAACTTGAATTTTTCGGTGCAATTCCTAGCGACGATCATCTTAACCGTGCCGCTAAACTAGGTCGTTCTGTGATTGATGCTTTTCCATTATCAACCTCCTCTACTGCCTTTAAACAGATTGCTCAGCGATTAGACTATCAACATGACTATGACGCTGAAATCAATCAGGCATCATTCATCTAAGCCAGAGGTTCAATATGTATAGCGCTAATGGTAAACAAGATCAAAAAGACGAAATGCTAAACAAGCATGCCGTCTTAGTAAAAAAACTAGCCTACCAACTAAAGGCAAAACTACCACCCAGCGTAGAGCTAGATGATTTGATACAAGCTGGCATGATGGGCTTGCTGGATGCTATCAATCGTTACGAAGACAGTCATGGTGCAATGTTTGAAACCTATGCTGCACAAAGAATTCGTGGTTCGATGCTTGATGAATTACGAAGCGCAGATTGGTTGCCTCGAAGTGTGCGTAAGAATATGCGAGATGTAGAAAATGCTATTAGCCAGCTTGAGCAAGAACTAGGAAAACCACCCACAGAAAGTGATGTAGCTAAAAAATTACAACTAACACTAGAAAACTATTACGTGATGCTCGGTGACTGCAGTGGTCATCAGCTGGTTTACTACGAAGATTTTCATGAAACTGACGGAAGCGATCATTTCTTAGATCGCTTTCAAACAGACAATTCAAACGACCCAATCAAAGGATTATTGGATGGTGATTTTCGTGATTCGCTCATTAACGCCATTGATGCGCTACCAGAGCGAGAAAAAGTATTAATGGGGTTATATTATGAACAGGAACTTAATCTAAAAGAAATAGGTGCCGTGATGAACGTTTCAGAATCACGCGTGAGTCAATTACATAGCCAGGCTATCGCCAGATTGCGGGCAAATTTAAAAGAGAAATCATGGACTGGAGTAGCTTAGGTGGCATAGCCCTTGCCTTAATCGGCATTCTACTAGGCCAAGCTTTAGAAGGCGGGAAAATAGGCTCGCTAGTACAGCCTGCAGCCTTTTTGATTGTGATGTGTGGCACCTTTGGTGCGGTACTTCTACAAACCAATACTAAAAGCTTTATTGCTGGATTATTAATGGTGCGTCAAATTTTTTCTACCCCAATAGATGATAGGCAAGCTCTTGCCAACCGAATCAATATGTGGAGTCATTTTGCCCGTAAAGAAGGTATTTTTATGTTGGAACCTTACTTGAAAAAGGAAACAGACCCTTTTGTTAAAAAAGGGCTTCAATTAATGATAGATGGCACACCCCCTGAAAAATTAAGACAGATTTGCGCAATTGATATGCATTTTTATGAAGTAGAACAACGCAATGCCGCAAAAATATGGAGTGCTGCTGGCGGCTATGCTCCCACCGTAGGGATACTAGGTGCTGTGCTTGGCTTAATTCATGTGATGGAAAATCTATCTGACCCGAGTAAGCTTGGCAGTGGCATTGCTGTTGCATTTGTCGCAACAATCTATGGGGTAGGATTAGCAAATTTGCTATTTTTACCTATCGCCAACAAGTTAAAATTGTTAATACAGAATGAAATGATGCGCCGAGAAATGCTCTTAAATGCATGGGTGTCAATCGCAAGTGGCGATCATCCGAAAGTTGTTGAAGAGCGTTTATTATCATATCTTCGTTAACTCAGCCGTTAATAGGTAATCGTCAATGAATAGTTAAAAGAAAAACTAACTACTAACGACTAAAAACTAAGGTTTATAGAATTATGCTCAGAAGAAAACCATTTGATGATGATGATGAAAATCCAGATCGCTGGTTAGTCTCCTATGCAGACTTCATCACCCTACTATTTGCTTTTTTTGTTGTAATGTACTCAATTTCTTCGGTTAATTTAGGAAAGTACGATAAGCTAGCTACGTCCATGGGTGGCGCTTTTGCTGGCGACTCTCCATCCAACCCATTGAAAATAAATAAAAATAAAGCGTCAGGTACTGACAATAAACTTAAAAATCAGCAAAAATCGCTTATCAAGCCACTACCACTTACTTATCTTTACAGTGAAAAAATGCGCAGAGAACGCGAATCAATGACCACCATGGGCATCGACCTATCTAATAAACTTTCGCCGCTCATTAGCGAAGGTAAAGTGCGTGTGATGCAAAATAACCGGGGAATCCGAATCGACATTAATGACAGCTTGTTATTTAGTCCAGGTTCAGCTGAATTAGCCACTACCGCATCGAGTATTATTAACGAAATAGCTGTGATGATAAAAGAAAATGAACGTCATATTCAGGTTGAAGGCCACACCGATAATATCGCAATTCATAACGCAATATTTTTTTCAAACTGGGAGCTTTCTGCAGTACGCGCAACTAGCGTAGTGAGAATGTTAAGTGACACTGGTATTGCAGAAAATAGACTCAGTGCACTGGGTTTTGGCTCTGCACAACCCGTTACCGAAAATGAAACCGCACTCGGTAGAGCCAAAAATCGCCGTGTATCCATCATGATTCTGTATGAAACCGATAATCAGGAAAATGCAGCGATAGAAATCGCCCCACAAAAAACTGTACCATGATCCAAAATACACCATGATTTGATTAACTTGTAACCATTCTATTATGAATAATGAATAACTTTTTATTCAAATTCAACAAATGTGAAAATATTCTATTTTGCTATGCGGTTAAATACTAAAGTATTGTAAAATTGCATCTTGGCGGGCCTCCCCGCATTGTAAAGTAGCCAATCTGGTCAGGTGCGGAAGCAAGCAGCCACAACTATTGAGCAAGTGCCGGGGTAAGGGCTCGCCTCTTTAATTTTGAGGCTACAATGTTTTTAACTATTGGTAAAATACATTGCGTAATCTAAATTTTCAGCTAAAGTTGAGCTTATGAGCTATCAAGTCCTAGCGCGCAAATGGCGCCCAAAATCTTTTGAAACCTTGGTTGGACAAGACCATGTGGTACGCGCACTTACCAATGCACTTGAACAAAATCGTTTACATCATGCCTATTTATTTACTGGCACACGTGGAGTAGGTAAAACGACGCTTGCGCGTATTTTAGCTAAATCCCTCAACTGCGAAACTGGTATTACGGCTAAGCCATGTGGCGTTTGTAACGCATGTTCCGAAATTGATAGGGGTCGATTTGTTGATCTGATTGAAGTTGATGCTGCGAGTAATACACAAGTAGATGCAATGCGTGATTTACTGGACAATGCCCAATACGCGCCCTCAGCAGGCCGATTTAAAGTGTACATCATCGATGAAGTGCACATGCTATCAAAAAGCGCGTTTAACGCCATGCTAAAAACGCTAGAAGAGCCTCCAGCGCACGTTAAATTTATACTCGCCACAACAGATCCGCAAAAAGTACCTGTGACTGTACTGTCACGCTGCCTACAGTTTAACTTACGTCAAATGGCTGGCACTTCGATTATTAGCCATTTACAGAATATACTCGGTCAAGAAAATATTCCTTACGAACCTAACGCGCTTCACCTGATAGCACGTGCAGCTGACGGTAGCATGCGGGATGCATTATCGCTTACAGACCAAGCCATTGCTTACGGTGGGCAAACTGTGAATGAAGCTGAAGTACGCGCTATGCTAGGTGCAATCGACCAAAGTTATTTACACGAATTAATCAATTCATTGCTTGCCAATGATGGCAAGAGATTGATTGCACAAGCAAAAATAATGGAAGAACGTAGCATTTCTTTTGAAAGTGCACTCAATGATTTAGCGCAGTTATTACAGCAAATTGCCGTAGTGCAAACCGTACCAGAAAGTGTTGCCGATGATTTGCCGGAGCGCGACCTGCTACTTGATTTAGCAAAAAGAATCTCGGCAGAAACACTACAACTCTATTACCAAATTGCATTATTAGGTCGCCGTGACATTGGTTTGGCGCCTGATGAATTTGCAGGATTTACTATGAGTTTGTTACGTATGCTAGCTTTTACGCCAAATGACGGTGGCACCCGTGTGACCGCGGTTACTAACAGCGACAAAGCGCCTCTTAAAGTCGTGACACCAAGCCAAAAAATTCATGCTGCAGCCATGCATGTTACGCAGCCAGTGGTTGAAATTGACAACAATTCAGAGAATGTGTCTGAAGCGTATCAAGCCGATACTTTTCAAGCAACTGCCAATCGCAATTCAATCAGTTCGGTAGATAATTCTAAAGAAATATCTAGCTCCATCCAGTTTAGTGGCAATTGGCGAGAACTTTTAGAACAACTCAAATTAGGTTTAGCTCGCAACTTAGCTTTAAATAGCGAGTTATTAAGCTATGATGAAAACACCTTGCGCCTTGCCATTCAAGAAAAAGACAAAGCCATGCTAAGCCCGATGTATCAAGACAAATTAGCACTTGCTTTGCAACAGCATTTCGGTCGAAAAATACGTTTAGAATTCAGCATTAGTGGCAACGAAGCTAATACTCCAGCCAAACAGGTTGCGCAAGAAAAAGCTTACGCTCAAGCGAATGCTGAAAACGCCATCGAAGAAGATAGCTTCGTGCAAACGCTAATTAACGACTTTGGCGCATCTATCATCCCCAATAGTATTAAGCCAATTAACAACCCCAATTAATTTAAACCAAGGAGCAGGAAAATGATGAAAGGCGGCATGGCCAACATGATGAAGCAAGCCCAGCAAATGCAAGCAAACATGCAAAAAGCACAAGCAGAGCTAGCTAATATTGATGTTGAAGGCGTGGCTAGCAATGGCTTAGTAAAAGTGATCATGGCTTGCAATAATGTAGTCAAACGAATCACTTTGGATGACAGCGTAATGGATGACAAAGAAACTTTAGAAGACTTATTGGTGATCGCATTGAAAGATGCTACAGCAAAAGCAGAAGCCACCTCGTCGGCTCGCATGGCTAATTACATGCCAGCAGGTATGAAACTTCCGTTTTAATAACATTTTTAATCAGCATTGATGAAAAATCCGCCTGCGCTTGAGCAATTGATAGACAGCCTGCGCTGTTTACCTGGCGTTGGTCCTAAATCTGCACAACGCATGGCATATTACCTTTTACAGCGTGATAGAAAAGGTGCCAGCAGTCTAGCTACAGCGATAGATAACGCATTGCAGGTCGTTGACCACTGTAAACTTTGTAACACCTTCAGTGAGCAGCCTATCTGTCCGCTATGCGCTTCTGACAACCGTGATAAAAATTTATTATGCGTCGTAGAAATGCCAACTGACCTTCTAATGCTTGAAAACACACATGCCTTCACTGGTATGTATTTCGTGTTAATGGGTAGACTATCACCGCTAGATGGCATTGGGCCTAAAGAAATTCATCTGGACAAACTGATTAAGCGCGCGCAAGACGGTGTTGTTCTGGAAGTTATACTAGCTACCAATTACACTGTTGAAGGTGATGCTACAGCACATTACATTAGCGAGTTACTAAAAGCACGTGGCATTAAAACTAGTCGAATCGCACGCGGCATGCCGATGGGCGGTGAAATTGAATACGTAGATAGTGGCACGCTTGCGCAGGCCATGATGGAGCGGCGGAGCATTACATAATGTTATCTAAGCTAGCTTGTAAGTTAAAAAGGCGCTTCGGATTTTAGTGTTGGTAAAGCGTCCGTGACTATTTTCACAAAGAATCAGAGCGTGTGGATGTTCTCGGATTATCCTGTGGGTGAATGCTATTTATATTCCTGTCCATCTAGCCATTTTTCTAGGTTCTCAAGATCAACCCCCCAGGTAACCAATCTTCGCTCAGGTATTTGGATGGCTTCATAATCGTTGTTGAAATTAGTCGCCAGAGAAAAACCGATAGTATGATTGTCAGACTGTTGCTTCCTTCGTTTAATACTGCGGTAACTTGTAACGATACTTTCCTTCTTAGGCGCCAACAACAGCTTTACCCTTAGCGTATCGAAGTTGTAGCCTCGTCCAATGCAGTTGATGGCACGAGTTATGCTGTTCTGACATTCTGTATAGGCGTTCGTCAATTTGTTCCCGCTACTCTCAACAAGATCAAAGAAATTAAATATCTCATCACCCCAATTCTCATAGGTGATGAATATAGTTTCCCAATAAGGTAGTATAGCCTCATCCGAAGACTTTCTGTTTCCTAGTCGTATTCATGACTCACCACATTTGTCCACGCGACAATATGCACGTATTGTCAATGCATGGGTTGAAGATATTGGACTAGATTCCGCTAATTATGGTACCCATACCATGCGCAGAACTAAAGCCTCTTTAATCTATAAGCGCACTAAAAACTTACGTGCCATTCAGTTGCTTTTGGGGCATACCAAGCTAGATAGTACTGTGCGTTATCTTGGCATCGAGGTGGATGATGCTTTGGAGTTGGCAGAGCAAACAGAGGTGTGACGATAATCAGCACATCTATTGAGAAATAGTTGTGCTGACAATCCCCTACCGAATAGACAGAGCATTTCTACAAATACTTTAAACCAAAATTGACATCCGTAACGTTACTAGTTACAATCATTACCAATGATTAAAACCTTTAAACATAAAGGGCTAGAGCAATTTTTTGAGACTGGCACAAAAGCGGGTATACAGCCACATCATTCCTCAAAGTTAAGTCGTCAATTATTGCGCTTAGATTTAGCCAAAAGTCATGAAGATATGAATGTTCCTGGCTGGAAATTACACAACCTTGTTGGTGAACTTGCTGGGCATTTTTCGATTACTGTGAATGGCAATTGGCGCATAACATTTATGTTTGATGGTGAAGATGCCATTTTGGTCGATTACCAAGATTATCATTGAAAGGATTAAAGATGAGTAGATTACATAACCCACCTCACCCAGGTGAAACATTGCGTGAAGACGTACTGCCTGCCCTAAAGCTTTCTGTGACTGAGGCTGCTGAGCAGCTAGGTGTTGCTCGGCCAACGCTTTCTAAAGTACTTAACGGCAAAGCCGCTATTTCGCCTGAAATGGCATTGCGTCTTGAAAAGTGGCTTGGCGTTGAAAATGGTGGTCGTGCGGATATTTGGTTGGCAGAGCAAACTGCTTTTGATCTTTGGCAAGCTAGAGAGAAGTTTACCGCACAGGTAATGCCTTTAGCATTGATAGGCGCCTAGACACCACTGAGAGATCAAGGCGCATTCAACCCCAAAGTGGCCAGTCATTAGTTATTCATTTAATTACCAAATCTTTAATGACCGCTGCAAATCAAGACCTTTATAGATTGCTTGCCATGTTTGCTGGTTAGTTGTCAATGTTGTTGCCATTATCATTCTTCTAATTCAAGTTTAATGCAGTCTTATGGATAGACGATGTTAATTTCAGCACATTATGGTAAATTCTATAATGAAAAACAAGTTGAAATAATCGATAAAATTAATACAGGTGCGATTTGGCAGATTGTCAGCTCAGACAATACATTATTAGTGTCAAACACTTAAGCTCATGTAATCTAACAAATCATTAGGGGTCTTAATTAAGGCGTCAGCGCCCCACTCAAGCGGCTTGTCTGTTGACGCAATATAACCAAATAAAGCTACCACCGTTTTCATGCCAGCAGCTTTTCCCGCTTGAACATCTCGCTCAGCATCACCAACATAAATGCAATCACTAGGATCACTATTGGTTTCTTTACAGGCCATGAACAAGGTATCTGGCGCTGGTTTTGGCTGCAATGCATCGTCACCACACACCAAACATACTGATCGCTGAGCTAAGTCCCCACTCCCAAGGCGTACCGCTTTAATTAAATCAACTGAGAATCGCCTTGGTTTATTAGTGACTATTCCCCATTTAATGCCTTTTGTATCTAGTGTATCAAGCAACTCAGCAATACCTGGCAGTAGGATGGGCTTGTTAGTAAACACTGAATGATATAGATCTAAATACTCAATGCGCATCGCCTCATAACAACTATCGGCAGGCGTAATGTCAAATCCTAATGCAAGCAAACCTTGAGATCCATGAGATGCTACAGGCCAAATATCATCATGCGGCAAAGCTTGCTTACCATGACGCTCCAGCTGAATGTTTAGAGCCAAACCAAGATCATGCGCGGTATCGACTAACGTGCCGTCTAAATCAAATAAAACCACACTCATATAGATAACACAGTATGCATCATATAATTGACGGATACATCATCGCCTAAACTGTAATATTTTGTTATTGGGTTATAACTCATGCCGCATAAACCCTCCATATTTAAATCAGTTTGTCTTGCCCAAGTGGAAAGTTCAGAAGGTTTAATGAATTTTGAGTAATCATGCGTACCTTTTGGCAACATATTTAACAGGTACTCCGCACCAATCACAGCAAACAAATATGACTTAGGATTGCGATTGATTGTTGAAAAAAACACTGACCCACCTGGTTTTACCAGTTTGGCACAAGCAGCAACTATTGCAGCTGGGTCAGGCACATGTTCTAGCATTTCCATACAAGTCACCACGTCAAAACTTGCAGGCTGTTCTTCCGCCAATTTTTCCACTGAGATATATTGGTAATTCACTTTAGCGCCACTTTCTAGCTGATGCAGTTTAGCTACATTGAGTGCTTTCTCGCCCAAGTCAATTCCAGTGACCTCTGCTCCTTTGAAATACATGGATTCAGACAATATTCCTCCACCACAACCCACATCTAGAACTTTTTTGCCATGAAGCGCAATCAATTTATCAATCCAATGTAATCTAAGTGGATTGATTTCATGCAAGGGCTTAAACTCACTGTTGGTGTCCCACCATTTATGCGCAAGATCAGCAAACTTTTGCAGCTCAGCCTCGTCTGCATTCAATTTTTTTGATGTTAATGTTTTAATTGCCATAGTTTCGGTTGCCATGTGTTAACGATTTCCTTTAATTCATTCGGTTCTATATTGGCATAGACACCTTGACCATAACGCAACTCCCCTGCAACCCATGTATGCGTAACATGTTCGCGCCCGCAGACATAGACCAAGTGTGATATTGGATCATAATAGGGTGCTATAACCATCTCATTTAATGTAACTGCGGCTAAATCAGCAAACTTACCCACTTCAATTGAGCCAATGTCATGATCTAAGCCTATGGCTTTAGCAGCGTTAATGGTTGCCATTTCTAGCGCTTGATGAGCGGGTAAGGCCGTAGCGTCTCCACTCATGCCTTTTGCTAAAAGTGCACTCAAACGCATTTCTGAAAAAATATCTAAGCGATTATTACTTGCTGCACCATCAGTTCCCAAACCAACATTCACCCCTTGTGCTAATAATTTCCCTACAGGCGCTATACCGCTCCCTAGCTTTAAATTAGAGCTTGGGCAATGGGCAATGTGGCACCCATATTCCGCCAACATTTCAATCTCATTACTAAGCAGATGCACGCCATGTGCTGCAACAAAACTAGGGCCAAGCAATCCAAATTCTGCGAATCTTTGTAATGGTCGCAAACCATACTGCGCTTCACTTTTAATAATCTCATCTTTTGTTTCATGTAAGTGAGTATGAATGCCAAGCCCCAATTGTTCAGCATAAGTAATCACTTTTTGCAAAGTTTGATTAGAAACTGTATAAGGTGCATGCGGTGCTATAGAAGATGTAATTAAAGGATTGTTACGCCAAGAATCGTGCGCATCAAACCCTTTCTGTAAATAGTCATCAGCATCACTGGCGTAAGCTGAAGCAAAATCAAGTACTAATAACCCTAGGTGCGCACGCATACCAGCTTGACTCGCCGCGATTGCCGTTGCCTTCGGATAAAAATACATATCATTAAAACAAGTAATGCCACCACTTAACATTTCAGCACAAGCCAATAAGCCAGCATCCTGAACATAACGTTCAGAAATCACTGCTTGCTCTGCTGGCCAGATATGTTGCTCTAACCAAGGCATTAAGGGTATGTCGTCAGCCAAACCACGCATTAAGCTCATCGCTGCATGCGTATGGCAATTGATTAATCCTGGTATTAATAAATGATGATCTAAACATACTACGTCATCTACCGTGTATTTCTGCCTAGCTTCAAGTGTCGGCAATACATCAATGATCACACCTGCCATGACGACAACAGAGTGATTTTCAAGCACGGTTTGACTGCTTGAAACAGTTGCTATCCACCGAGCTTCAATAGAAAGATCTGCATTGATAGTAGATTGATACACTTGATTGGGATTAGACATAATACATATTTTACCAATAAAAAAGCCCCGCGTTGCGGGGCTTTAGTTTTACTTTTTAAATATACTTTTTAAATACAACTTGATATTTAAATTTATCTTAGTTATTTACAACCTGTTTCACGTTGTTTTTCTGCTGAAAGAACAACACGACGATTAGGCTGTAAGCATTCTTTCAATGCTTTACTTCCTTTGACTCCATCACAAGCTACAAGTGGTTCTGACTCACCTTTACCAACAGCTTGTAAGCGGCTTGGATCAACGCCTTGTGAAACCAAATAAGCTTTTACTTCATTAGCACGACGCTCTGAAAGCTTTTGATTGTAAGCATCTGAGCCTAAACGGTCTGTATGTCCTGTTACTAATACCAACTCAATATCCTGATTTTCTTTTAGTTTTGCAACTACACCGTCTAATACACCTGCTGAAAGATCTTGTAATTTAGCTTTATCAAAGCCAAATAGCTTTTCAGCTGCAATACTAATTGTTTCCATAGAAGGCTTACATGCTACTGGAGCTGGAGCTGGAGCCGGTTCTGGGGCTGGAGCTGGCTCCACTACTGCTGCAACTGGTGCTGGCTCTGGTGTTGGCTCTACTACTGGCATTGGCGCAGGAGCACCAAAGCGGAAAATACCACCTAGGTTGAGCAATGTATTACCAATGGTTTCATCTGCATCAAACGTTGTTCCTGCAGCTCTAGCATTTGAACGAGTCCATTGATGACGTAAATCTGCTTGCAAGCCAAATGTATCATTAATTAAATATTGTGCACCTAAACCAATGTTTGCTAACCATGAAGTTTTGCTTCTATCTTTAAGCGTAGCGATATTGTTGTAATCAACGTTGTTTCGACCTGCACCCAAACCAGCTAGCAAGAATGGACGGAAGCTATCACGGCTAAACATATACAGAGCATCTAAACCTAAAGTAGTTTGTTTATAACGACCACCTGCACCTGCAATGCCTGTATCTTCACTAGCACGGTTATAACCTAAGCCACCTTGAATATCCCAGCTTGGGCTTAACTCTTTACCTAGTTTGATAAACGCACCGCCACCATTGTTAGCATCTAAATCGCTATCTGTGTTCATGTAGCTCACGCCAGGAACAGCATACCAAGCACCGCGATACATGTCTTCTGCAGATGCAGCGATTGATGCTAAACCTAATGTTGCAGCAACTGCAATATTAATAATATTTTTCTTCATTCGTTTTGACTCCTAATTAAAAGTACAATTTAAACTGCACTTGTTTCTCAAACTTGTTTACTGAGTCATATTACGTACACACGGCATTTGGCGCAATATTTAATATCAATAAACCGGCGACCTACAATGATTTATGTTGTGTTTTTACAACAAATTTACAATGTTTTACGTATTGCTTTTATTTTTTCAATATCTAAGGCTAACTTACGCTGATTAGCACAACAAACCCCACCTCTAAAACCGATATATGTGGGGTTTATTTCTCTAATGTCTGCTATATGTTGTATTTTTAAAGAACCTGCAACGCCGAATTGCAAATGATGCTTAAACACCTCGTGCGCAAATTCTGCCCGCTGTATTTCTGAATAATAATCCATCAAAGTGAGGCCGTTTTTTTTTGCCGTGTCTAACATTATGCCAATAAACCCAGCATCCTTTATTGCTTTAATCAAGCTTGTTGGATAATTGCTTTCAGCAAAAAATACTGCAATTAACTTTACCCCTACTTGCGTTACCGTTTGCAACGCATCTAAACATGGTTGGTAGTTGTCGCTTTCAAAGAATCCAATCTTAATAATATCAACGCCTGTAGTTGCGAGTTTATTCACATGCCGAAGCAGCAATTCTGATTCCATTGGCAAATCACCAATAGTTGCACTGGTTTTTTTCTTTATCGGGCTTAATTCATTGCACACAAAATCGACGATTAATTGAATTTGTTCTATTGGTAAAGCCCCCAATGCGCCAGCGCTAGGATCTTTTAAGTCAATAATATCAGCGCCATTTTCCAAAGCGATTTTCGCTTCTTCTACACTTGTAACGCTGATGAGCAATTGCGTCGTATTAGTGATAGGAAAGACTGGTGAACATTCGGGTAAATTAACCGTAGAATTCATGCAAAGTTCTCACCAGCCTGCTCAGCATAAAAGTTGTCTATTTTTTCTATCAACCACTGCCATGCTTGCAACTCGCGCTCACCTGCAGTTTTATTAACAGCAATCTGCAAATACTGCAACTCAGAGAGCACTTTGTCTTTTGGTAGCCTTTGCAAACGACTTGCAAGCACTGCAAGCTCTATTACTGCAGCTTGCGCACGATTAAAACCTTTAAACGGCTGATGCTGAACTTCATGTAATACTTCTAAAAATAATTGTGGGCGTGAAGCATCCTCTTGCACTTTGACTAATTTTAATTCTTTATGCACTAAGACATCTGTCAATCTATACCCTGAAATTTTCTCTGTTAACGACAGTGCCCATGCTTGTCGTTTAGTTAAGGCGCCAGCAAAAACGCGCACATCATCCGTCAGGTTAATGACTGCATGTTTAGTTGTGAGAATATTCTCTAGTGTAGTTGAAGGCTTAAAAGGCGAGATTACCACTAATTCATCCTCCATTTGTATGCCAAACGGTGTGACATGAACATCACCTTGGTTGTTTACTGTGCTAATAATGGTTTCAAATATCATAATTATTTAAGGTCAACCCTTAAGATTTTTTGCTAGCTTCTTTGCGTTCTTTTATTGAAGCTTCGCGATGTGCATTTTTATAGGTTTGCTCTTGTGGCTTAGCATTCAAACCCCACTCAAGCTCTTGATCTTGTACATAGCGCTTCTTAAGTTGCCATGCAATTTGTGCTCGCGCCAACTCTACACCTAGGTAGAAAGCATGAGAAGCATCATCATCTACGCTCAAAAGCGGATACAAGGCGAAGGGGTCAGTGCTCTCATATATACCATCACGGTTATAAATATGCATGCCGTTTTCCGTGACTTGAATTCGAAAACTTGGATCTTTAATCATGCTTGCGATTTCTTTTACTTCATCAACACTATAAGTAAATGGACGCCTATCATGCAAACCAAGCAAACCATTACTATAGCCGCGCGGAAGCCTATCATCATTTTTTGCAGCATGCATTATTCGCCTTGCCATATCCGCTTCAGCGACTGCATTCACTGCATGTGGACTGACGGAAGTTGCTAATACTGCATTAATATTCAACTCACTAATCATGCCAAATAGTAGCGCGTTAATGCCGGTTGTATCTGCATCCGTCAGTTCTGTGAGATTCCCAACGCCCATCATTATTTGAATATCCGGGTATTTTTTTCGTAACTTTTGATAGCGAACAATTGAGTCAGTTAAACCAAAATGAATCGGGTCTAAAATCGCATCAGCAATAAATGGCTTACCAGCTTTCAAGCAACTTTCAATTGCCCGATAAAGTGAAGGTAAACTATGTGGTTTGGCTGGTATCAGAATTGGCGTAGAAGCCACTTCCTCTGCGACCCATAATGTGTTTTCAGTGAGGCTGAGCAAGAAATCCGCACCCGCATGCCCTGCGGCAAGCAAATCATCAGTATTCAGAGAATCCACACTGACTCTAAAATTTAAGGCTTTAAGCGCTTTTACTGTGTCAGTTAAATGTGGAAATGGTACCAGTGGCAAGCAACCCAAATCAATCACATTCGCGCCTTGCGACTGATACTTTTGAGCTTTTTTAATAATGTCATCTACACTTAAAAAAGGCGCATCGACAATTTCAGAAAAAATTTGCACTGCGTATTGACTTAAATCAGGCTCCACACCCGCGTGGCCAAAATACTGTGGCAAATCTTTTAAATCATTCGGGCCACGTTCAACAGGCACACCATACTGCGCCTCCAACTGACTAATATCACCTAAGCACAAGCCAGGTAAAATCACCTTATCAGCGTCACCTGTTTCTTTAAGTCTACGAGAAATTAGTTCGGGGGTCATCAGCGCGGCGACTGAAACACCAATTTGTTGAATGCGATACTTGAATGGTGGAGTTTTAGGATTACTTTGAACTTCTGCCAATATTTTTTGCAGACTTTTTTCAGCCAATTTACCTGTCAGAAACAGTAAACTTTCTGCGGGCATTTTCTCTTTAGCTGCCGATTTCATTTAAGCGCAAATGAATTGCCTGTGTAAGTGCCGAAATATCTGCAACGACTTGCGTCGCTTCAAAATCAGCCAACTTTGCAACATTTTCTAAATCAATTTTTCGCGGATAAACTTTAACAATATTGTCACGCGGCGCCTCAGACTCCAACTCTGGGGCAGTATCACAAGCAAATACAATGCTTGCAACACGCGTTTTACCTGCCTGCGCAAATAAGTTACTCACTAGAGAATCTGAAAAACCGTAGGCCATTTTAGCAATGGTATTTGAAGTAGCAGGTGAAATCACCAATGTGTGATATTTGCCTTCATAAAATAATTCAACAGGTACGCTACTGGCCGTTTTATCTTGATAAATCTTGTGGCCTGTTGCCTCTAATTGCGCCTGAAAACCATACTGCAGAATGATTTCAGCTGCTGCTCTACTTAAAAATATATCTGTATTTTTTAGGGTTTGCAAAATGGCTAAGGACTCTCGCAAGTAATGCCCAGAACCCGTAATTGCCCATGCTAGACGTTGATTATTTTGCATTTATATTTTATTCGCTAATCTATTAAATTGCTAAAAGAACTGTTGTACTGATTTTGAATTACTTGCAATCGTGCCACCACCTTACTAGGTGATGGCGGATTATTTCTATAAAACACGATAGAAGTATTGCCTGTTATTTTATCTATCCATTTGTGGGAAATAAAAAAATCCCTTAATTCTTCATCAGTGGCTTTAATATCAAAAACTGCACAGAATGATTTACCATCACCATCAGTATCATGCTTTTCAGAACGAAGATGAGATATATTTTGCCACGGCACAAAAAGCCAGGAATTTACATTTACACCTTTATCATAGCTGTATGAGGTCCTTGTAAAAGGGAAAAAGATACCCTCAACGTTAGCAAAAAAAAATGGATCAATTGAAAGACGTTGCCAGCCTTTTGGATGAAAAGTCCCAAAGATAAAAGACGCCAATAAAAGCAAAGCTAGCACTTTAAAAAACAATGGCATGTTTGTCCAATCGAGATAACTAAACCAAGTTATCGCAATTGCAAAGCAAAGAGAAAATAATTGTATAGAAATAGTTAACCAACGCGGTAACACAGGAGCATAGACATCACCTGGCAACAATGGCTTTTCAGGTAAAATTTTATTCATACGTGAAAAGCCCATCTCAACTTACACGCTAAAAGGGTGCTCAATCACAATTGTTTCATCTCGTTCAGGGCCCGTAGAAACAATCGCAACGGGCACACCACATAAGACTTCTAAACGTTTAAGATAGTTTTGCGCATTCTTAGGCAAGCCATCCCAAGTTTTGACACCAAATGTATTCTCTGACCAACCCGGCACTGTTTCATAAATTGGTTTACAGCCAGCCACATCATCTGCACCGATTGGGAGTAAATCGATTTTCTTACCATCGAGTTCGTAACCCGTACAAATATTGAGTTCTTTAATGCCATCCAATATGTCTAATTTAGTGATACACAAGCCTGTCAGACCGTTAATCATGGCTGAGCGGCGTAATGCAGCAGCATCAAACCAACCACAGCGGCGTTTGCGCTTGGTCACCGTACCAATTTCCTGGCCTTTCACCGACATTTGTGTGCCTGGTGCGCCTACAGAATCAATATCTAATTCACTAGGGAATGGGCCACCGCCCACTCGTGTGGTGTATGCTTTGGTGATACCTAAAACATAGTGCAGCATATTGGCGCCAACACCAGTGCCTGCAGAAGCTTGGCCTGCTATGCAATTGCTGGAAGTCACGTACGGATAAGTGCCATGGTCAATGTCTAATAATGTACCTTGCGCACCTTCAAACAATAAGTTCTCACCACGCGCATTTGCCGCATAAAGATCAGCAGAAATATCGCTAACCATTGGTTTTAAAGCAATGGCTTGTTGCATGCTGGCATCAAACTGTTGATTGAAATCAACGGCTTTAGCACCTAAATAGTTAGTTAAGACAAAGTTATGGTAATCCATTACTTCTTTTAACTTATCTGCAAAACGTTTTGGATAGAACAAATCATAAACGCGTAAGGCGCGACGTGCCACTTTATCTTCGTAAGTTGGGCCTATTCCTTTGCCAGTAGTGCCTATTTTAATCTCGCGTTTAGCTTCTCTAGCGGCATCTAAGGCAACATGATGGCTTAAAATAAGTGGGCAGCCTGGACTGACTTTAAGGCGGCTTTTAACTTCTAAGCCTTTGATGCCGTTATCGCCCTTTTCTAAACTGGCAATCTCACTCAATAAATGTCCAACATCCAATACAACTCCATTGCCGATATAGCAATTAACCTTGTCACGCACAATCCCGGATGGCACCAAATTAAGTTTATATACACTTTTACCAACCACTAATGTATGACCCGCATTGTGGCCGCCTTGAAAGCGCACCACACCTTGAGCATGGTCAGTCAACCAATCGACGATTTTACCTTTACCTTCATCGCCCCATTGTGTACCGATAACGACAACATTTTTTGCTGCGAGATTTTTTGCTACATTGTTTGCCATAACTTTTACTTTATAATTTTAGTTTGAATATTTTTATTTCTATTAAGTCTATCTATTTAATTTAGATTTTATTGATGGCAACTACATGCCAGCCAGAATTATAATGCACGAGTTTTCTGTCACAATTTAATTCATCAAGATTCGACTCAATTCCAGCTAATTCTTGAATCACAATTTTACCTTCAGCTCTTAAACCATCGATTTTAACAGATAAAGTAGCATCATCTTTAGCAGGTGCGAATATTGCCATGCTTGATTTAGCTGGTTGCAAGGCCGTCACAACGCCACGCAAATCTAAGCTAAAGCCAGTCGCTGGGCGAGCGCGACCAAATGCTTGACCGACCTCATCATAACGACCACCCAACGCCAATGGGCCTTTGTAACCTTGTGCATAAGCAGCAAAGACAATGCCACTGTGATAGTGATAGCCACGCAGTTCGCTTAAATCAAAACTCACAGTAACCTCTAAGTCTTCAAGCGCGGCGCTTACTTGACTTAAACTTGCTAATGCTTCTTTAATGGCTGGTGTGTTAGGTAGTGTTTTTTCTGCATTCGCTAAAATAGATTTGTCGCCATTTAACTCAGTTAAATGCAATAAAGCTTCGCGAGTAGTTTTATCTAAATTCTGCGAAAGTTCGGCAACACTAGATTTATCTTTGCTTTGTAAGGCGGCGTATAAATCTTGTTCAAGTTGAGGTGCAATCTGGCTCGATTCAATTAAACTACCAAATATATTGACGTGACTAAAGTCCACATGTAATTGATTAATACCAATCGCTTGTAGCGCTTTAATCAATAAACGTTGAATCTCAATGTCGCTAGCAACGCCTGCATGACCATATAGCTCAGCGCCTATTTGAAGTGGCTCGCGTGTTTGCGCTAAGCCGTCTGGCTTGGTTCGCATGACACTGCCCGCATAGCATAGGCGAGTAATGCCTTGATGATTTAACAAGTGAGCATCTATGCGCGCAGCTTGAGGTGTCATGTCTGCACGTACGCCCATTAAACGACCTGTTAACTGGTCAACAACTTTAAAAGTAGCTAGATCTAAATCGTGCCCTACACCTGTAATTAACGACTCCATGTATTCCAACATAGGAGGTATCACGTATTGATATCCATGCACTTTAAACAAGTCTAACAAGGCACGCCGCAAAGTTTCAATACGAGCAGCTTCAGCAGGCAAGACATCTTCAATATATTCAGGGAGCAACCAGTTACGCATGATATTTACAGTTTTAAAATGTTAGAGTTAAATAATTGTTTATTACTAAGACTAAGGCGTAATTGTGGAAACGGCTTTAGCCACTTTTTCATCACCCCATTTGTTTGGTATTGTTGGCGCCGTAGTAGCAATGACTGTCGTACCAAAGCCACTAGAGCTTAGCTCGACTGATTCACCTTGGTTGTTAGTAACATACACGCCTTTACCTGACAACATAACAACATCCAATCCATTTTCAGTCAGACCAAAGCCACCCCAAAAATCGGTACCACGTACGCCTATAGTAGCTAAACTAGTCTTGACTTCAAACCGATGTGGCTTTTTAGTCATAAACCCAGTTACTGCGCGAAAAGCACCTTTCGCCAGCTCAAACAAAGCAACATTAGGCTTGTCTTTGTAAATTTTATAATCTGAAAAAGTAAATTCGGAATCTTTTCCAACTGTAATCACAGTCCCATCTCGCAATGTTAATTGAATAATACTGGCGCTATCTGTAACGTACTTATCTCCTTTACAGATTGTGATATCGGTTCCTGCATCAAAAACCTGCCCAAAACGCTCAATCATGGCATGACCGCTTAGTGAGGTTACCCTACCTATGTTACATGGCCTAGCCATTGCAATAGTTGAAACGCAAGCTAAGACCAAACAAAAACAAATTTTTAATACTTTCATCTTGCTATCCAGTAAAGTAACAGGCCTGCAACAATTGAAATTAAACCAACAAAACGTAGCTGACCATCTTTTAACTCTACCATGCGTTTAAAGGTATCACGCCATGCTTGCGGGAGTAGCAATGGCATCAAACCTTCTAGTATAAGCATCAAACTGAACGCGATAAGCAGACTGTCTTTCAAAATATTTTCAAACCTAATTACTTGCCTATTTATTTCTTCGCAGGGCTACGCATATATTTAAAGAAATCAGAACCTGGATCTAACACCATCACGTCACTTTTACTTTTAAAGCTATTTTTGTAGGCTTCAGTGCTACGATAGAATGCATAAAACTCAGGATTTTTACCATAGGCTTGGTTGTAAATTGCCGCAGCTGAAGCATCACCTTCACCCTTTGTTTTTTGCGCATCACGGTAAGCCTCTGCAATTATGACTTCGCGTTGCTTGTCTGCATCAGCGCGAATTTTCTCTGATGCCGCTGAACCCTCTGACCTTAGTTGATTAGCAAGGCGCTTACGTTCAGCAATCATACGATCAAACACTGATTTACTGATCTCTTCAGCATAATCCACACGTTTCAAACGTACATCAACGACCTGAATACCTATTTGACGAGCTTCCATGTCAGCTCTTTTACGTAAACTATCCATAATCACGGTACGTTCTCCCGCAATAACATCATGCACAGTACGTTTACCAAACTCAGCTCGTAAGCCAGCATTGACAACTTTTGAAAGCCTATCTTCAGCGGCAGCTTCTCCGCCATCTTTAATCGACACATAATATTTAGCTGGATCAATAATGCGCCATTTTACAAAAGAATCGACCATCATATATTTATTTTCACTAGTGATAAATTTTGCTGGCTGTTCCCAATCTAAAGTGAGAATTCGATTATCAAAGTATTTTAGATTATCGAGCATCGGTATTTTAAAATGTAGGCCTGGCTCTTTTTTCACATCAATAATTTGACCTAAGCGTTGCACAATAACGAATTGTGTTTGATCTACGGTAAAAGCAGATGCTGAAAATAATAAAGCAGCAACCACTACCGCAACAATAATATTTGTTAAATTTTTCATCACTATTCCTTATCGACTTTCTCTGTCGCGACTACGAAAAGCATCTCGTGTACGATCAGTTTCTAGCGCTTGCTCTGACGCAACGGCGGCTTGTGGGTTAAGCGATTGCATAGATTGTGATTGTTGAACGCTCGCATTACCAGTAGCACCAATCAGTTTATCAAGTGGTAGGTAAAGCATGCTATTACCTGCTTTTTGATCTACGACGACTTTGCTCACGCTAGACAAAATCTGCTCTTGAGCATCTAAAAATAAACGTTGGCGAGTAACTTCAGGTGCGTTGTTATATTGCGCTAAGATTTGGTCAAACCGGCTAGCGTTACCCTTTGCTTCACTTTCAATTTTCAATTTATATCCAGCAGCTTCCGCTAATAGCCTTGAAGCTGTACCACGCGCTTTAGGTATGACGTCATTAGCATATGCTTGACCTTCATTAATCTGACGTTGATTGTCTTGGTTTGCTCGGTTCACATCTTCAAAAGCCTCTTGTACTGGCTCTGGCGGTTGTGCGCTTTGCAAAGAAACACTGGTGATGTTCACACCTGTTTTGTAACTATCCAAAATTATCTGCATACGCTCAGATGTATCCGCCAAACCTTTTTGCAATAGGTCATCAAGTTTACTTTTTCCTACAACCTCACGAATAGCAGTTTCAGCTGCAGACATCACTGCTGAGTCTGTTGAGCGGTTATTAAACAAATAGTCTTTTGCATTTTTAAGGTTATATTGAACTGCAAATTGTAAATCAATGATGTTTTCATCTTCAGTCAACATCAGCGCCTCTTTAGGCTGCTTTACCTTGCTACCACTGCCTTCACCAGTGCTTCTGTAGCCAACTTCTAACCTGCGCACTTGCTCCATATTTACCACATCTGCAGTCTCTAAGGGGTATGGAAAATGCCAACGTGGTCCAGGCTCTGAAGTTTCAACAAAGTTACCAAAGCGCTTTACAACACCTAATGAACCTTGATCTACAATATAGAAACCAGTTGCCATCCAAATTAAAACGAGCACGACAACAATAGGTAAAATTGGCAGATTAAAACCATTACCAATAGGCTCACGAGGCTGATTATCTGAAGGCCGATTGGGCTGATTACCGCCACCTTTGCCAAATAAATTATTGATTTTACGACTCAAATCACGCATGACTTCATCTAAATCTGGCGGGCCTTCGTTATTTTGCGCTTTCCATCCAGGAAATTTAATCATTTAACACTCCAAAAAATCAATCATACAATTATTCAACACTGCGTTAGGACAAAAATGACGGCCCATTAAATCAAATTAAAAACTTCAACAAACTTAATATAAAAGTCGTTTAAAAATACGAACTCTCTTCAGTACTCATTTTATGTAAGTGCTGGCTATGTTCAGCCATCGCTAACCTTAACAAAGATATGCCTTCACCTGTCTTGGCGGAGGCATGCAGGGTTGTAATTCTACCATATTCATCACGGCTAAATGATGGCCCCAATCCGACTCGGTCAATTTGGTTGTGTACCAAAATCTGCGGAACGTTGGCAGCACCTATTTCAAGTAGCACTTTATTCACTTGCGCAACCTGTTCATCACGATTAGTACTTGCTGTATCGACAATATGCAATAATAAATCAGCTTGGACTGCTTCTTCCAAAGTTGCGCTAAAAGCTTCAACTAAGGCATGTGGTAAGTGTTTAATAAAGCCAACTGTATCTGAAATCACCACATCTCCGCAATCAGCAATGTAAATCTTATGCGTAGTTGTATCTAGCGTCGCAAAAAGTTGATCAGCAACATAATTATCAGCTTTGGTTAAGCGATTAAATATAGTAGATTTTCCTGCATTGGTGTAACCGACGAGTGACACTGTCATGACATTTGAGCGCTTGCGCGCTCTACGTTGCATACTTCGTTGTGCCTTGAGTTTAATGAGTTTTTCACGCAACTGTTTGACTCGAATTCGCAACATACGTCTATCAAGTTCCAACTGCGTTTCTCCAGGACCGCCACGCACTCCAATACCACCTTTTTGACGCTCCAAATGCGTCCAACCACGAACCAATCGCGTGGACAAATGCTCTAGTTGTGCAAGTTCAACCTGCAGTTTTCCTTCATGACTTTGTGCACGCTGACTGAAAATATCTAGAATTAATCCCGTCCTATCGACAACACGAGCCTTTAATAGCCGTTCCAAATTGCGTTGCTGAGAGGGGGAAAGATCATGATTAAATACTGCAATATTTGCCTCGCTAGCATGCATCATTTGTGACAGCTCGTCTGCCTTACCACTGCCGATGAAAAGTTTCGCATCAGGGACCGACCGCTTACCCTCGATTGTTCCGCGTATAGCTAAGCCTGCGCTAATACTTAATTGGCGAAGCTCATGTAAGCTTTCTTCGTAATCATTATCACCAAAATTTACGCTTACCATAATGGCAGCATCACCACCACTTGGCCGTTCAAACAGATCTTTCAACTTTTACGCATCACCTTCTGCAGCGTCGATTGTCACCATGCGCGCGGGAACAATGGTTGAAATAGCATGCTTATATACCATTTGGGTGACCGTATTTTTAAGTAAAATCACATACTGATCGAATGAGTCGACTTGACCTTGCAGCTTAATACCATTGACGAGATAAATAGATACAGCGACATGTTCTTTACGTAAAGCGTTAAGAAATGGGTCTTGTAACATTTGTCCTTTTTGAATCATGACTTTCTCCTATTGTTTGGAGTTTAATAAATACTGCATAGTATCAATTATACAACTGATGCTACTCCACTTAAGATTAAGAACAATGCAATTCGTTCTAAATTTCATTCAAATTATTTAAGCTCAAATCTAACATGGAGCATAAGCTAAAAATTTCAATAGCATGTATCTCTTTAAACCAACCTCAGAACCGACTTTATTTTAAAGCCGATTCTATTCTTACTAACACTTCATCTTTACCCAATAAAGCCATCACCTGATCTATACTCGGTGATTGTGCGATGCCCGTCAGCATAACGCGCAACGGCATAGCTACTTTAGGAAACTTTATCGCGTTACTAGTGACTGCCGCCTCTATCTCATGGTGTATATGTTCCGCTTGCCAATCAATATTTTTTAAAGAATTAGCCAAAGCAACAAGTATAGGCTTAACATCAGCCGTTAAATGTTTTTCTGAGGCAATGACGTCTAAAGCAGGTCTTTGATAAAAATAAGCAATGCTAGCCGCAAGCTCATTTAAGGTATTCGCACGCTCCTTATATAAATCAATCACAGTCGACAGACTTGGTTGGCTACTGACAGTCACGCCCAGTTTAGCCAATCGCTTAGAAATATCTTTTACAAGATATTCATTATCAGCCTGCTTAATATAATGCGCGTTCAACCAATTAAGTTTCTCAGTATTAAATTGCGCTGCTGATGGCGTGATGTGGTCTAAATCAAACCATTCAGAAAACTGTTGTTTACTGAACACTTCATCATCGCCATGACTCCATCCTAATCGAGCCAAATAGTTAATCACAGCTTCTGGCAAGTATCCATCTTCGTCATATTGCATCACACTGACTGCACCATGGCGCTTAGAAAGTTTTTGACCATCGCCACCTAAAATCATCGACAAATGCGCGTATTGTGGCACTTTAATACTTGAATTTAGTTTAGCCAAAGCTTTCAGCATATTGATTTGGCGAGGCGTATTATTCACATGATCATCGCCACGTATTACTTGCGTAATGCCCATATCACTATCATCGACCACCACACAAAAATTATAGGTGGGCGTACCATCTGCACGTGCAATGATTAAATCATCCAACTCCGCATTAGCTATTTCTATGTGACCTTTGACCATATCATCCCAAGCCACAACTCCATCTCGTGGATTCTTGAAACGAATGGAAGGTGAAACGCCTTGTGGTGGTGTTGGCAATAATTTCCCAGATTCCGGACGCCACTTACCATCGTAGCGCGGCTTTAATTTACTAGCCATTTGCTGCTCACGCAAAACTTCAAGATCCTCTTTACTACTATAGCAATAATATGCGCATCCCGCTTCCAGCATAGTTTGAATAACTTGTCGATAGCGATCCATTCGTTGCATTTGATAAAAAGGTCCTTCATCATAATCCAAGCCTAGCCATTGCATGCCATCCAAAATAGCTTGCACTGCCTCTGGAGTACTACGAGCAACATCAGTATCTTCAATACGCAGAATAAAATCTCCTCCATGCTTTTTAGCAAAAGCCCAAGAAAATAAAGCGGTACGCGCACCACCGATGTGAAGGAAACCTGTGGGGCTTGGAGCAAAACGAGTTCGAACTGTCATATTTAACAAAATTTAATGTAATTGCTCTTATTTTAACATGGCTCAGGACATCGCTTTAAGCCTATCATTTTATATCTATTAATTTTTTACAGAATTTACTTTGAAAGCGAACTAAATAAGCTTTCTACAGGCAATACTTCCATAGGCTGTTAGCTTATATCTATGCGATCTAATCCTAGTAAAATAGATGGCACAGTAATTGCTTGTATTACTTCGCTTTGTAAATTAATAAGTTTAATAAAACAAAAAATGGGATTATTTAAAAAAATATTTAATCATTCACATACACTTATGCCTTTAGGTACATTGGCTTGGGTGAATGAGCTAAAAGACATGGATGAAATCGCAGCCATTGAACATGCCACGCGGCAACTCAATGCTGATGCGAAAAATAATCTATTTCAAGATGACTTGTATCTTGACGCACTTTTTTCAGTTGACGAAAAAACACGCATCATTGTCGAAAAAATCACAGCACATTACATCAATATTGATAATATAAGTATTGAGCTTGAAGAACGCATTGCAAACGCGGTATTTTTATATCATCGTCAGCTTTTTTTAATCTATGTCTCACTTGCAGAAAATTTAGCCCCGTCTCAACCAGAATCTTTGCTGGTAATGCTAGCACGCGCTATAAACAGCGCAACTGAAATGATAAAGTGGCGTTACTACAACTACCAAACCGCACCAGCAAATGTATGGTTGCAAGTATCTAAACTTTACCTAATCGGAGAACGACATTCGCTTCTAGAAAGTAATGTACATACCTATCCAGAACAAGAGATGACTACATTATCATCCATCTATATGCGAGCTTGCATGCTTGGTAGCTTAGAGAGCTTAAGCTTTAAACGCCGACAAATTGATTTGGTGAGCAAGATGCTAACCAGTTGGACTCCGAAAATTCTAATTCAGAACACTTTTGATGAGAAAAAACACTTATTTTATGTAGATACCATTAGCGACTTGCCTGCAAGGCGTATTCGAAACTTCAAGCCAGCAGATAGTTATCGCTATTGGTGTTTTGACAGTATTAATTCAAAAATTGAGCTCTGCTTATCTTTGATAGAATTCAAAATATCACCAAAGCAGCAATTAATGAACGAATTTATCAGCAACAAATACGCCTTAGATACCTTAGAAATTTTGCGCACCGAATGGTCTCGTATAGAATATAAACGTCAGCGCAGGGCTCATGAGCGCACAAAAACAGCTAAATCAGCCACAACCACCTTTGGTTTTGAAAACACTTGCTACCACATAAAACAAAATGAAAGTATTCAACTGCAGCGTGGAGATAAATACTACCAAGGTAACAAAACATTTGATGAGAGATTAGCCTCACACCATATAGCTAAGGGAAATGCTGAACCAAATATCATCTATTTCGATTTAGGAGCGGGTCAATCTAACATTGTAGATGAGAGTAGCCAAGGCTTAGGATTGCACATTAGTAAGCCTGCTGGTGAAGTAAGCTTAGGTATGATGATTGGCGTTTCAATGCAAGGCCAAAAAGGCGACACTAGAATCGGAGTTATTCGTAGCATCAAACCTATAGTTGGTCATGAGTTACACATTGGTGTTGAAATGTTAAGTAAAACTGGCTTTTGTGTTGAAGCAAAAAACATTAGTCGAATTGTTTTCAAACCAGTCGCTTCTGACAGTGCGAGCACAAATGGCTTTGCAAATACCGTTAGTTTTAATAGAAAAGATTTCTCTGATTCTGTGAGCTTTGACAGTCAAGCAACAAGCTTTACCTGCTTATACTTACCAAAAGAATTTGCCATCTGTGAATTAGATACGTTAATTGTGCCTAGACTCCATTACAACAAAAATGATTCATACAGAGTTAATCTTTTAGGTAAAGAGGTGGTAGTTAAATTTACTGAATCCTTAGAGCATCATGAAAACTGGCTACAAGTTACTTACACTGAAGTAATTTAAAGTATACAAAAAGCATCATATTATTTATTAACGATTACTCCTTCAGCTATGTTTCCATGATGCCTCACATGCTTGCCAGTGAGCCAAGTAAAAAATAGCGGGATAAATATTGTGGCAACAAACGTTGCTAGTATCATGCCTCCAAATACGCCTGTACCCATACTACGCCTTGCTGCGGCACCTGCACCTGTAGCAAATACTAGTGGCAAGATACCTAAAACAAAGGCCATTGATGTCATAACAATCGGCCTAAACCTTAGTCGAGCAGCTTCTAATGCGGCTTCAGCTACTGGCATGCCCTGCTCCATTTTCTGACTAGCAAACTCTACGATTAGAATTGCATTTTTAGCCGCTAATCCGATAAGCGTAATAAGGCCTATTTGGAAGTAAATGTCGTTAGACATGCCTCGCAACAATACTGCCAAAAATGCGCCTGCTAAGGCAAACGGGACAGCCATAATCACAGCCAATGGTAATGCCCAAGTTTCAAACTGGGCAGCTAAAATAAGAAATACCATAACAATTGCAAAACCAAAAGCAAACATAGCGGCTGAACCTGTACGTTTTTCTTGATAGGCTTGTGCTGTCCAAGCAATTTTGTAGCCATCTGGTAAATTTTCTTTGGCAACACGTTCAACTGCGCTAATCGCATCACCCGAACTCACACCTGGCGCTCCGCTACCGAACACTTTAGCCGAAAGTAAGCCGTTATAACGCTCAAGTTGTTCGGCACCTACTATATTGCTCACTTTGCTTAAAGCAGAAAGTGGAATCATATTACCCGTAGGGTATGAACTATTTGGCTGACTACGCACATACACCTTCCCCAAATCTTCTGGCTTCATTCTAAACTGTGGCTCAGCCTGCAACTGCACTCGGTAAGTGCGACCATTCCGATTAAAGTCATTCACGTAAAATGACCCCATCGTGCTTTGTAGCGTTGTGTAAATATCTGAGATTTTAACGCCTTGAGAAATGGCTTTAGCCTCATCCACCTCAATTTGCAACTGCGGTACAGTCGGCCTAAAAAACGTTTTAGGTGGAGTTAGCAAAGGCTCCTTACTCATCGCCTCCATTAAATTATTCATGACAGCAGCTAGCTTAATAGGATCAGTATCACGCTGACTTTGCACATACACTTCAAACCCAGCCGCCGCACCTAAGCCACGAATCGCGGGCGGATTGACCGCGAACGCCAAACCATCAGGTTGACTCATACCAATACCAAATAACTGCTTTACTATATCATCCGCACTTTTTCCAAGCTGCTGGTTCTCTTTACTTCTAAATAGATTTAAAAATCCTTGTACTAATCCAACTTGACGCTCTTCCCAATCTTTTAAACGTACAAACATAGTAGCAGCATTGGTTTTATTGGCACCGGTTAGTAGTTCCAAACCATTCACCGCAAATTCAAATCCAACTGCCGGATCTTTAGCAATAGCAGCGCGTATATTTTCAGTGGTTTTAGTAGTACGACTTAATGTCGCGCCATCAGGCATCACTACCAAAGTCACTACGTAGCCTTGGTCCTCTGCCGGAACGAAACTGCTAGGTACAATCTTATAAAGCCCAACCAGTGCGATTAAAATACCTGCAAACGCCAAACCACCAATCACTTTATGCTTAAGTGTCAACCCCACGGTAGCGGTATAAACATGTGTAAATTTACTAAAGCCAATATTAAATCTATTAAAAAACCAATTACTTTTATGTGATTTTTTCAAAATCATCGCACATAGCGCAGGTGTTAAGGTTAATGCTACTACGCCAGAAATCACCACAGAGATTGCCACTGTTACGGCAAATTGACGATACAACTCTCCCGCAATTCCACCCTGAAAAGCAACTGGCACAAACACGGCACACAAGACCAATACAATCGCCACCACTGCCGCCGAGACTTGATGAATGGATTTAATTGCGGCAGGAAGCGGCGCTAAGTTTTCCTCCCGCATCAGTCGTTCAGTGTTTTCCAGCACCACAATCGCGTCATCCACCACAATACCTATCGCCAAAATCATGGCAAATAACGTTAGTAGATTGATAGAAAAACCAAATAAATATAACCCAGCAAGTGTACCTACCAAAGAAATCGGCACTGCTATTAACGGAATCAAGGTCGCGCGCCAGCTTTGCAAGAATAAAAATACAACCAGCACCACTAATACTAACGCTTCAGCAAAGGTCTTAAACACCTCTTTAATAGTAGCTTTAACGAAATCACTAGTATCATAAGGAATGGTGTAATGCATGCCCGCTGGGAAGCGTGCTTTAAGCTCCTCAACTTTTGACTTAATACCTTTAGCCGTATCAAGTGCGTTAGCGCCACTCTGCAAGAAAATGGGAATAGCTACGCCAGTTTGACCATTAAGCGCGGAAGTTACATTATAACTTTGCGCCCCTAATTCAATCCGTGCCACGTCTTTTAGGTAAAGTAGACCTTTGGCACCATCGGCTTTAATGATGATGTTGCCAAATTGCTCTGGATCGACCAAGCGCCCTTTTGCAGTGACCGTATAGACCAGTTGTTGATCTGCTGGTGCAGGTTCTTGACCAATTTTACCTGCAGCATATTGGTTGTTTTGTGCACTGATTGCAGCGGAAATATCACTAGTACTAACACCTAATTGCGCCATACGGTCTGGTCGCAACCAAATCCGCATCGCATAGTCTTGCCCACCAAATATCAAGGCATCGCCAACACCTTTAACACGTTTCAATTCATCCAATACATTAAGTGTTGCATAATTGCTTAAAAACAAACGATCGTGCTTAGTATCTTTTGAAGTCAGCATCACTACCAATAAAATATCGTTCGATTTTTTTTGTACAATCAAACCATTTCGGCGCACATCATCTGGCAAACGCGGTGTAGCAATATTGACGCGATTACTCACATTGAAGGTTGCTTGGTCTACATTAGTGCCGACTTCAAAAGTAACAGTAATGACCAATGTGCCGCTGGAATCAGCACTGGAACTAAAATACAGCAAATTATCAACACCACTTAATTGCTCTTCAATTGGCCCTGCAACAGTTTTAGACAAAGTATCCGCACTCGCACCAGGGTAGCTGGCAGTAATCGTCACCGTTGGCGGTGCAATCTGTGGGTATTGGGCGATTGGCAGCTTGAAAGCAGCCGCTAAACCTGCTAAAACAATAATAATGGAAAGCACAGAGGCGAAAATTGGCCGCGTGATAAAAAACTTAGTCATAAATTTCTTATCCTAATTAGTAGATTTCACAACAGGTATAGCAGGTGGTTCACCCAATGGATGTGGCGCCACAGAAGCTCCAGGCCGCACTTTAATCAGATTATCTGCAATCACTTGATCTCCCACTTTTAATCCGTCTAACACCACCCAATCTTTACCCTGCCAACCACCCTCTACGATAGGACGAATCATTGCGATAGATTTACCACCTTTGTCTTTTTCTGCGACAAAGACAAATTTACCTTGATCATTGGTCAGCACTGAAGTTTGTGGTAATAAAAATACGCCGTCACGCAGTCCTGTTGTGACTCGAATACGAACAAACTGACCTGGTAATAATGCATTATCGTTATTATCAAAAGTAGCACGTAATTGTTGCGTACCTAATTGCGGATCAATACTACTGGCGGCAAAATTTAACTTTCCTTTTTTTGTATACTCCTTACCATCGGGTAATATCAGTGTCACCTCTTTTACCCGCTTAGGTGATAAATGTCCACCAAGCAAAGCTAGCTCACTATCAGAAAAACTAAATCTCACCCAAATTGGGCTTATTTGACTCACTTTAGTGAGCAAACTACTATTAGCATTCACCAAGGCGCCTTCTGAGAATTCAAAACGTCCAGCAACCCCTGATAAAGGCGACTTCACAGTGGTATAAGATAAGTTTAATTGCGCCTCCCGGACACCTGTCTCATATTGCGCCAATTCTGCGCGGGCCATGCTATTGTCAGACGAAGCATTGTCTGCCTCACGTTTACTAATAAATTGTCTGGCTAATAACCCCTCCAATCGCGCCGCCTCACGCTGTGTTTGTATAACGCGTGCTTCTTGACGAGAAAATTGTGCTTTAGCATTAGTTAACGCAATTTGAAATGGTATTGGGTCTATTAAAAACATGGCTTGCCCAGCCTTAATTGGCGCACCTTCTTCAAATAATTTTTTAAGCAAAATACCACCTACGCGCGGGCGAATTTCCACTTCTTTTGCACCTTCAGTCTGAGCTACCGTTTCAGCACTAATCGGCACGCTCGTAGCTTTCAACTCAATAACACCTACTGGCATAGCCGGCATTGCGCCAACGGCTGGCATCGTAGTATCTTCTTTTTTACCGCAACCGGTTAAAGCTACGCTGAGTAAAAGCGTAACAGCCATTACATGCAGAACACGATATTGAGTAGCTGGCTTATTCATTGATGGCTTCATATTTTTTTGCTATCACTTTAAAAAATGTATTAACACTGCTCATTTTCACATAAATCAGATTGCAGCTGTACTATATTGCAGCCACACTATAAAGATTATCAATTGACGACTACTAACCATACTGGTACAAAACACCAAAGTACTTGTTAATCGCCCATTCTAGCGATAATATTAGTAAACATTACGGCTTGGAGGCATTGTGGATATTCATACTGGCGAAATTTATGGTAAAAAAACCTCGGCGAAATTTGTCATGTATAACGTACTAAAAGTCAGCAAAGCCGTTGTCACACTACAAAACATAGACAATCCATTGAGCCTTTTTGAAACTACCGCCCAAAAACTTGCAAGCTCTGGCTATGTTCGTATAAGCCAAACACCTTATATTAATTTAGACGCAGCTAGCCCAAAAAAGCGCAAAGCCACACGAAAGCCTACCCGCTGCCCACTCACCTTCGACTTTTTAGAAGACCGCGCAGATAGCCAAAGACCCGCGCCGATATTGCCTGATTTATTTAGCTAAATTTATCAATTCTGATATTGAGTTTACTTTTCATTTCGCGGTGGCCCACCTCTCAAATCATGTCCATCAGCACTATAAATCTCAACCTCCACAAAATCTCCTGGCGTTAAACCATCTGCATCTTCCATATACACCACACCATCAATTTCTGGTGCATCGGCTTTAGTACGCCCTATCGCCTCAACATTACCCTCGGAATCATGTACAACTTCATCTACTAAAACGGTTTGAATACTGCCGATTTTTTGATGTAGTTTAGCCGCACTAATGCGCTCTTGCACTGCCATAAAGCGGCTTAGGCGCTCTTGTTTCACTTCTTCTGGCACATGACCTGGCAATGCATTGGCCTTTGCGCCATCGACCGCAGAATAGGCAAAACAGCCCACTCTGTCTAACTGCGCTTCTTCTAAGAAGTCTAACAACATTTGGAAGTCATCTTCAGTTTCACCGGGAAAGCCTGCAATGAAGGTACTTCTCACTGTAATATCAGGGCAAATTTCACGCCATGCTTTAATACGCGCAAGATTATTCTCTGCGTGCGCTGGGCGTTTCATGGCTTTTAAAATACGTGGGCTGGCGTGCTGAAATGGCACATCCAAGTAAGGCAGAATCAAGCCATCAGCCATCAAAGGAATCACTTCGTCCACATGCGGATAAGGGTAAACATAGTGCAAGCGCGTCCAAATACCTAAATCGCTCAAACTTTGGCAAAGCTCTGTCATGCGCGTTTTCACTGGGCGACCATTCCAAAAACCTGGACGGTATTTCACATCTACGCCGTAAGCAGAGGTATCTTGTGAAATGACCAAAATCTCACTAACGCCTGCATTCACTAAGTTTTCAGCTTCGTTCAGCACTTCACCAATTGGACGACTCACTAAATCACCACGTAGGCTGGGGATAATGCAGAAGCTACAACGATGATTACAGCCTTCTGAAATCTTTAAATACGCGTAATGGCTAGGCGTGAGACGTACGCCTTGTGGGGGCACTAAATCTATAAAGGGTTCATGCAGTTTTGGTAGGTTAGCATGTACGGCGGTCATCACTTCTTCTAGCGCATGTGGGCCAGTTACCGCAAGCACACTTGGATGTGCAGCTTCTACCACACCCTTTTTAGCGCCTAAGCAGCCAGTCACAATCACTTTGCCATTTTTAGCAATTGCTTCACCGATGGCATCTAATGATTCTTCTACTGCGCTATCAATAAAGCCGCAGGTATTCACTACCACTAAATCGGCATCTTCATAACTGCCAGAAATTTCATAGCCTTCTGCCCGCAATTGAGTAAGAATACGCTCTGCATCCGAACCAGCTTTAGGGCAACCAAGTGAGACGAAGCCAACTTTTGGATTTGATAAACTCATTGCTAACTAACCTTTTAATTAAATTTAATACTTTTGCGCATTATTACAATTGCAGATAAAAATACTATTCGAGGAAGAAGTGAGCAATCAAGATAGTACCCACGCCAATGGAGATGAGTAACACTTGTGCTATTGTCGCTTTTAATTCTGTGCGTTTGTGCAAACCAGGAATCAAATCAGCCACCGCCACATAAATCAAGCTAGAAGCCGCTAAACCTAAAATAACAGGAATCCAGCTTTGTACATATTGCAGAGCATAATAGGCCATTAAGCCGCCTATCATCGTTGCTAAACTTGAAACTAGGTTGAAAATTAAAGCTTGTTTTTTTGTATAGCCTGAATGTAGCAAGATTAAAAAATCACCAACTTCTTGTGGAATTTCATGCGCGATAATTGCCAAGGCCGTCACTATGCCGAGTTTAATATCCGCGGTAAACGCGGCAGCAATCAAAATACCATCAATAAAATTATGAAAAGTATCACCTATCATAATCATCAAACCGCTTCTGCCTCCATCGTGAGAATGAGCATGAGTGTCACTGAGCAATATTGTTGGCTTCTGACTAACAACAGGGCGATATTTGGCGCCACCCTCTTTTTCTGAATGGGTTACAGGGCAGTTATCTTCAGAGTGGATTGCGTGAACTTCACAATGGTCGCCGTGACAATGCCGCCAAATCACTAATTTCTCTAACACAAAAAATAGTAGTAAACCGATTAACAACGTTGCAGAGACTATCTCAACATTGCCAGCAATACTAAATGCATGCGGTAAAATCTCTAAAAATACCGCACCTAGCATTGCTCCAATAGCATAACTCACCAGCATTGGCACCCACGTGATACGGACGTTTAGTGCAAATAACGCCGCAAGGCTAACGCTTAGCAAACCACCTAACAAGCTGGATATAATAATGTAGGTAAGTATTGAAAATTCTGGAAAATGCATAATGGAATAGTTAGCTTATTTGGTTTTACTCAAGGCGATATTATAGATTAGAAAACACGGTATATCAGGCAAGTTGTGCTAACCAGATTAAACTAGCCATGCGACCCGTGACATTATCGCGTCTAAATGAGAAAAAACGCGCATCATCGGTATAGGTGCAAAAGTTTTCCGTACAATTTTTATCGTAAGGCCCATGCTCACTGCCACCGTAAATTTGCGTCACACCTATTTTATGCAATCTTTGTTGCGCAATCATATACATATTGCATAGCCATTTTTGGTTTATATTATGGTCGCCCAATGACTTAAAGGCGTGCTCCGCTTGTTGGTCATGATGAATAAACTGCTGACGAACTTCATCACCTACTTCAAAAGCATCAGGGCCTATCGCGGGGCCAAGCCAGGCTAAAATCTCACTTTTTTTAACGGGTAATTTATTCACTGCTGCCTCAATGACACCATCACACAAACCACGCCAGCCAGCATGCACGGCAGCAACCACTGTGCCAGCCTTATCGCAAAACAATACCGGCAAACAATCCGCCGTCATCGTCACGCACACTACATTCTGCTTAGTTGTAAACGAAGCATCAGCATTTTGCAGGCATGTACTTTTTGCCGCATCAATCACTTCAACACCGTGAACTTGGTTGACCCATACAGGTTCACTTGGTAAATAAGGACTTAGTAATTGTCGGTTTTTAGCAACAGCTATAGCATCATCATTAACATGCGCGCCAAAATTTAAGCTTTCATATGGGGCTTGGCTCACACCGCCTGTTCGCGTGCTTTGCAGTGCTTTTACGTTGGCTGGTGCAGGCCAGCTTGGGACGATGAAATTCAAACTAGGAAAATATACATCAGACATGGCATTTACTCCTCGTCATCGAGTTCCAAATCATCATCAAAGCCTTCGTCGTCCTCATAATCTTCATCGGCAAGGTACGGCTCAGTTTGTAATCCACCAAAACTTAATTCAAAATCTTCTTCATCATTACGCGGATCTTCATAACGCATCGCCTCCAGCAGTACTTTCATATCATCTGCCAGTTCAATTTGCCACTCCACAAACTCATTTGTTGCAGGGTGCAACAAACCTAACTTTATTGCATGCAGTGCTTGACGATTAAACTGGCCGACAGCATGACGCAAGGTTTGTGTCATGGAACGAATAGGCACGATGCCACGAAATCCATAAACCGGGTCACCCACAATTGGCGCTTTTAAATGCTGCATATGTACACGAATTTGATGCGTACGGCCAGTTTCCAGATTACATCTCATATAAGTTTGCACAGAAAAGCGCTCTAACATCTCGTAACGCGTGATTGCAGGTTTCCCTCCTCGGTTAATTGCCATTTTTGTGCGAGACCGTGGGTCACGTCCAATCGGCTGATCTATCATACCATTGCGCCATATTTGCCCCCAGACGATAGCGCGATACTCTCGCTTTACGCTGCGCGCCTGTAATTGACGGACTAAATTTGTTTGCGCTGCCAATGTTTTTGCAACCACTAGCAATCCGCTGGTGTCTTTATCTAACCTGTGCACAATACCTGCGCGAGGAACATCTTTCAATTTTGGCTCGTGGAACAACAATGCATTTAACAATGTACCACTCCAATTTCCCGCCGCAGGATGCACTACCATCCCTGCAGGTTTATTGATAACTAAAATATGTTCATCTTCATAAACAATATCTAATGGAATATCTTCTGCAGTAAATGCGTGAATTTCTGGTTTAGTTTGCACCTGCACAAAGACTTGCTCCCCCCCCCAAACCTTGGTTTTTGATGTGCTAACTTCTGCATTTACTGTGATTAGCCCTTCTTTAATCCAAGCTTGCAGGCGAGAACGAGAATGCTCTGGCAACATGCGCTGCAAAGCAACATCTAAGCGCAAACCGCCTAAATCATGAGGTATAGTAAGGGAGAGTGAATTGCTAAGAGATTGTTGAGCGTGGTCAGTCATCGGTTATAATTATCATTAATTCTTAAAGTGAGTTTGGCATGAAGTATATCTTAATTTTAATGTTTGCCTTATTTCTCAATGGTTGCGCAATTTTTGGTGACCCTACAGAGCTGGATGATACCAAAGGCTGGACCGCTGAGCGCATTTATGAAGAAGGTCAAACTAAAATGCGTGATAAAGACTATGAAAAGGCCCTCGTATATTTTGGAAAGTTAGAATCTCGTTACCCCAATGGGCGCTATGCCGCGCAAGCCCAGCTTGAAACGGCATACGCTCACTACAAAAAACAAGACCCTGTTTTGTGTGTGGCAGCAGCAGACCGCTTTATTAAATTACACCCAAATCATACCAATGTTGATTACGCATATTATTTAAAAGGTATAGCTGTTTTTAGCGAACGTGGTGTCATTGAAAAGTTTACTGAGCAACAAATTAGCGACCGCGACCCACGTTCATTACGTGACTCATTTACTACATTCAAAGAACTAGTGACTCGCTATCCGAACAGCCGCTACACCAAAGACGCAACGCAACGCATGGTGTATTTAGCAAACAGCTTATCTGACCACGAACTACACGTTGCACGCTACTATATGAAGCGCCAAGCATATATAGCGGCTATTAACCGCTGTAAATATGTACTAGAATATTTTCCACAAGCACCAGGCGTTGAGCAAGCCTTGGTGATTATGATTAGTGCCTATGACTTATTAAGCCTTGAAGACCTTAAAAACGACACGCTACGCATCTTAAAAACCAATTATCCGAACAACCCAATGCTGTCAGGTAAGGTAACTAACGATGAGCGCATATGGTGGAAATTCTGGGAAAGTATGTACTAAATAATCCTTTGAGAAAATGAACCTAATTTAAACATTTGGGCCATAGAATATATGGAATACTTCAACAGATTACTTGGATTCTCTCAATCGCCTTCTGGTTTTGAGTGGGTTTTTCTTAAAAAAATACCGCGCATATTTTTTCTAGGTTGCTTAATACCATGCGCCATCATGTTCAAACTGTATTTAATGAATGATGTGTTAGATTCAGAACAATTAAAAGTAATTTATCAATGCTTGGGTGTGCTATTTAGCATTTGGTTTTTTCTCACTACCGCAGCGATTGGTTGCATCATAGTAATTATTATGAAAGGGCCCGCTTATGTGGCTGACCCTTATGATTTACCTGAAGAAGATGAGGCGTTGGAAGAGTATAAAAATTTACCTAATCGCTTCTTCTAATTTATAATTATTCCTAAAAACATTAAGTTGTATTTTATTAACGCTTCTTAGCGCTTCTATCTTTATCTTCCACCTCTTTTTTCGCTTTTAATTCAGCTCGATGTGCCGTTTTACGTCGACGCATACTAACAATTCCTTCACCTGGTTTACGTTTATCTTCATCTTCAGCAAATGGATTGCTACCTTGCTTGTATTGCACCCGCAATGGTGTACCTGAGAGCTGAAATGTTCTGCGGAAAGTTTTTTCTAAAAATCTGGTATATGCATCTTTAACACCATCAACATGGTTGCCGTGAATGACCACAATAGGCGGATTGCTACCGCCCTGATGGGCATAACGCAACTTAGGGCGAATGCCTTTACTAATCGGAGGTTGATGCTGTTGTAATGCATCAATCAGCACACGAGTTAGTTGAGGAGTAGCTAATTTTGCAAAAGCGGCTTTAAAAGCAATATCAACCGACTTAAACAGTTCTGGCAAGCCTTTTTTACGTAATGCTGAAATGTAATGAAACTCAGCAAAGTCTAAGAACATCAATTTACGGTCTATTTCTCGCTTAACCCAATCGCGCTCTTCTTCCTTTAAACCATCCCACTTGTTAATAGCCACAACTAATGCACGACCTGCTTCTAATATATAAGCCGCAACGTGTGCATCTTGCTCAGTAATGCCTTCTTGCGCATCAACGACCAAAATCACTACGTTAGCTTCTTCAATAGATTGTATGGTTTTAATAACGGAAAATTTCTCAATCGCTTCTAATACACGACCACGCTTACGCACGCCCGCCGTGTCTATTAGTGTGTAATGTTTGCCATTTTTCTCTAAATCAATAGAAATAGAATCACGTGTCGTACCTGGTTCGTCAAAAGCAATGACACGCTCCTCACCTAGCAACGCATTAACTAAGGTCGACTTCCCTACGTTAGGGCGACCAACAATGGCTACTTTAGGTATTCTATCACCAGTTTGATCTAGCTCTGGCTCATCCTCAACCTCCTGAAAACTCTCAAGCGCTAAATCTATAATATCTTTCACACCTTCACCATGTGCAGATGAAATTGATAGTGGATCACCCAAACCTAATTCATGAAACTCTGCACTGACAACAGCTTTGTTCATACCTTCAGTTTTATTCACAGCCAACAATACTGGGCATTTACATCTACGCAAACGATTGGCGATTTCCATGTCTTGTGGGGTGGCGCCTTGGCGACCATCAACGATGAAAATAATCACATCAGCTTCATCAATCGCTAATAGCGTTTGTACCGCCATTGCTTTCAATATGCCGCTGTCAGTATTCGGCTCAAATCCTCCCGTATCAACCACCAAATATGGCTGACTTGCGCCAACGCCTCGACCATAGTGTCGGTCACGCGTAAGTCCTGGCAAGTCTGCAACCAGTGCATCGCGGCTTTTAGTCAGACGATTAAATAAAGTGGATTTGCCGACATTGGGACGGCCAACCAATACTAAGGTAGGTAACATGCGAGTCTTCTATATAATGCAGAGCTAGATTGCTCTTGAGCTAAATAGTCATAAAAGCGCTAATTTAAAGCATACTTTATAGTACTAAAGCGTTATGACATTGAACTTAAGTAAGTTCTATATCATTCCTAAAACTATAACTGTACGCAATTAAGTGGCCAATTATTTGATTGAGCTAATATTTAGCTTATTTATTTTACTGGTTTACTTTACTTGGATGGCAAAAATTCCACCATCGCGTGTTTGCGCTAATACTGTATTACTGTTGATTAGTGCCATTTGCGGCATCACCGCGCTATCATCGGTTTTAATTCTAGAGGCTATTGCTCCATCATCTCGGCTTAAAAAATGTACATAACCTTCCAAATCACCCACCGCCGTTAGGCTACCCATCGGCACTGGTGCAGTTAATTGACGATTCTTAAGTACAGCTTGGCGCCAAAATGTTTTACCTGTTGTATAGTCAAGTGCATAGATTGAACCTATAGCATGCGTCACAAAAATACGCCCATCTTCAGCACTCAAACCAGATAAGCTAGAAATATCACGATTCCAAACCACTCGTCCTGTTGCTCTATCTACCGCGGCAATTCTGCCTTGGTATGCAACAGCATAAACCAAAGGACCATCGACTACAGGTAGACTAGTGATATCTGCAATGCGCTCTATCTCCGTAACGCCTTTAGGTTGGGCAACAGATGCCTCCCATAACATTTTGCCATTATCCGCACGAACAGAAACAAGCTTACCGCCGCCAAAGCCTGCGTAAACTGCACCGCCATCCACCACCACACCAGCACTGTTGCGCAGAGTAAGTGCTGGACTGGTTCGGTCGTAAATCCATTTACGGCTTCCATCGTTGGCATTGATGCCATAAATACGGCTATCTCCAGTACGAACGATAACAACCCCATCAAAATACTTTGGTGCGCTTAATACTTCACTACTCAGCTTTGATTTCCACTGCAACTTGCCGGCAATATCATAAGCATAAACAATACCTTTTTGCGTACCGACCATGACAAGGCTGCCACCGACGCCAACGCCTCCTGAAATCATTTCACCAGCATTGACACGCCACACTTGGCTGCCATTTGTCACATCCAATTTAACCACTTCTCCATTTGCACCTGCTGCATAGGCAAAACCAGCTTCAACTACTGGGGAGAACTCAAAATCTTCAGCTGCGCTAACTTTTGCTTGCCATAATAATGTGCTCGCGTAGGTTTCTTTAATTTCAATCAATGGATCTGGCGCATCTACAGACTCTCGGCCAAAGACTCTGTCAGACAAATCCGTTTTAAGATCGCCGATTACGCTACATGCAGTCAACATGAATATACTAATGACGGCGAGTAGGCCTAGTAATGCTTTCTTATATTCATGTAAAGACAATATATAACGCTCCAGCTTATTTATTTGAGTCAACTTGTTTTGAATAACAACATTAACCAAGTGATTCAAGTTTTTGTTGTGTAAGTTCACGGAATTTCCCTTGAGGCTCTAACTTAGTCAACGCCTGCTGATACGCTTCTTTTGCCTCTGAATTTTTACCCAAACTCATCAACACATCACCTTTTAAATCTGCAAAAAGGCCATCAAAACCAGAATCATGTGGTGCATTGAGTAATTTTAATGCCCCCTCAAAGTCCTTTTCTTCAGATAAAATATTTGCTAGTTGCAAAGCAGCTAAAGCGCTTACAGCTGATTCTTTAGCATTTTTTATAGTCCAATCTAATTGCGCTTTTGCACTTTTAATTTCATTGGCTTGATAATTAGCTTTAGCCGCAAATAAAGCTGCACGTCCTGCGTAAGGCGTAGCACTAAATGATTCCATTAACATAGCAGACTTAGCTTGAATCGCTTTTAGGTCTTTATATTCAGTCACTAGTAGCTCTTGATACTGTGTAGAAGCCTCAACAGCTTGTTTATTTTGATAATAATGCCAGCCTTGATAAGCAATATACGCAACCAACAGACTGATCAGCAAGGTGCTAATCATTGTTCCATTTTGTTTCCACCAAGCTTTAAATTCATCTAATTGCTCTTGCTCTTCTAAATCGTATGCCATTTCTTTTTCCTAATATTTTTTAAAACTAATATATATACTTAAAATTTTTCAATAAATCAAAAAGGTTAAGCATTTACCGCTTTTTTACTAGAACTATATTTTTTGCCAGGAATGGCAGTTAATAAATTCTGCGTATATTCATGTTGTGGATGTTGATAAATATCTTCAACTCTACCCTGCTCCACCACTTTACCGCCATTCATTACCACTATATCATCGGCAATGTGTCTTACCACACGCAAATCGTGACTAATAAACACATAACTCAAGGACATTTCGGCTTGCAATTCTTTAAGCAGTAATAAAATCTGCGCTTGTATAGAAACATCTAAAGCTGAAACTGGCTCATCACATACAACTACTTTAGGTTGCATTACCAACGCTCGAGCAATGCCTACACGCTGCCTTTGCCCCCCAGAAAACTCATGCGGATATTTTTGCATATCGGCTTCAGCTAATCCAACACGCTTCAGCATGGCAATGACTTTTTTCTGCCGCTCACTTGCTTTGCCAATTTCATGAATCAACAAACCCTCGCCTACAATCTCACCAACTCGCATGCGTGGGTTGAGAGAAGCAAAAGGATCTTGAAACACCATTTGCAGATTTTTACGTATTGAACGTAAATCGTTACCGCTTAATTTTGCCAAGTCTTGAGGTACGCCTTGACTAGTAAAAAGCACTTCGCCGCTATCCAAGGGTTGCAATTGTAACAGACAACGCGCAAGCGTGGATTTACCACTGCCAGATTCACCTACAACTGCAAGAGTTTTCCCTTCAATTAAACTCACACTTACGTCATCTAAGGCCTTTACTTGGGTAGTGCCAAAGCCAAACTTACCGCTACGTTGCGTGTAGGTTTTCACTAAATGATTTGCTTGCAAGATGATATTACTCATGCGGCTTTATTCTCTTTTAGCCATGCATAATCTATTGGCTTAAGTGGTTTCTTGCCATCAGCATCTGGTACACAATCCAGCAACGCTTTAGTATATGGGTGTTGCGGGTTACCAAGCACGTCATCTTTCGTGCCAGATTCAACAACCTCGCCTCTAAACATCACCACTACATTATCTGCAATATCAGCCACCACACCAAAATCATGTGTAATAAACAACATCCCCATATTCATGCGGGTTTTAAGTTCGTCTAGCAGTTTGAGTATTTGCGCTTGTACAGTCACATCTAGCGCTGTAGTTGGCTCATCTGCAATTAACAAGCGTGGCTCACAGGCAATGCTCATTGCAATCATCACACGCTGTCGCTGACCTCCAGAAAGCTCATCAGGATAACTATTAGCGCGACTTGGCGGTATGCCGACCATTTCTAACAAACTAGCAATTTTAACTTTCAAGGCATCACCTTTTAAGCCCAAGTGTACAGTGATGCTTTCACCAATTTGGTAACCGACGGTCAATACAGGGTTTAGCGAAGTCATCGGTTCTTGAAAAATCATGGCGATTTTTGCACCTCGAATTTTTCGCAAACCACTTTCATCTAGTGTCGATAAATCTTGCACACCAAATTCAGGATCATTAAATAAAATTTTACCTGAGGTCATTTGTAATTGTTTTGATAACAATCCCATCACAGATAAAGCTGTTAAACTTTTCCCGCTACCTGATTCACCGACCACACAAGTCGTCCTCCCAGCATCAATGCTAAAGCTCACATCGTTAACCAACAAGCGTGATGGCATTTTATTTGGTGAAACACGCACACGTTGCAATTCCAATAACGGAGTAGCTTTATTCATTTCAACGGTCATTTTGTGCGCTCAATATTGAATATCTATTGGTTAATCGATTTTGCAGTTGCTGCGATTAAATGATCAATAGCTTGTTCAATACTACATAGCTGCTGTTCACCTTTTTCTTTGACTAACATCGGCTTTAATGTAACTTGATTGCTAGCAACTTCATCGTCACCCAATATCAATGCAAATTTCGCTTGGCTTCGGTCTGCTTTTTTCATCTGTGATTTAAAACTACCGCCACCCGCATGCAATATCACTTGAATATTCGCATTGCGTAATTGCTCGGCAATGCTAAATGCCACTTGTTCTGCTTGTTCACCCACATTAACTAAATAAACATCTGGCGCATCATCTGCTGTTACGCCATATTCTTGCATCAACAAAAATACGCGCTCTAAGCCAATACCAAAGCCGCATGCAGGGGTTTTGTCGCCTCCCAACCTTTCAACCAAGGCATCATAACGCCCACCACCAGCAATCGTGCCCTGCGCACCTAGTTTAGTTGTCACCCACTCAAATACTGTGCGGTTATAATAATCTAAACCGCGCACCAATCGCGCATTCACGATATAAGACACACCTGCTGCATCTAACAATTTACAAAGACCAACAAAATGCGTGCGGGTTTCATCGCCTAGAGAATCAATTAATTTTGGCGCCGCCTCACACATCGCTTGCATACGTGGATTTTTAGAATCTAAAATGCGTAAAGGATTAGTATGCAAACGACGTTTCGCGTCTTCATCCAGTAGATCAGCATGTTGCTCAAAATATGCAATCAATACCTTACGATATTCTGCACGCTCGTGCGCATCGCCTATGCTATTGATTTGTAACTCAACATCAGCAATGCCCAACTCGCGCCAAAGCCTTGCTAATAATACAATTTGCTCAGCATCCACTTGCGGGCTATCAAAGCCAAAAGCTTCTACGCCAATTTGGTGAAACTGGCGCTGGCGACCTTTTTGCACATTCTCATGCCTAAACATCGCACCACTGTACCAAAGTCTGACAGGCCCATTGTAGGTAAGATTACTTTCAATCACTGCGCGAACGCAACCAGCAGTGCCTTCTGGACGCAAAGTGAGTTTATCTCCATTCAACGCATCCTCCCAAGCGTACATTTCTTTTTCAACAATATCCGTATGCTCACCTACAGAACGGACAAATAAATCCGTCGATTCTACCAAAGGCATGCGAATATTCTTATAACCGTATTGTCCTAATACGCGGCGCGCCGTGTCTTCTAGCTTAAACCACAAAGGCGTAGCTTCAGGCAATATGTCGTAAAAACCTTTAATGCTTTGGAATTTCTTATTTAAGCTTTGGGAAGCGCTTATTTTTGTCTGCATATCGTTTGTTGATTGGTCAACCATAACCGCTACTTTTAACTTTAATTAACTGCTTGAATTGGAATTATTTTTTGCGCCACATTGTTGTGTAGCTTGCCACCTGACGCATAATTGGTCTGCACATACGCCTCGACAATAGCCTGAAACTCTTGAGCAATATTTTCACCTTTTAGTGTGACTGTTTTTTCTCCATCCACAAACACTGGTGCTACTGGCGTTTCACCCGTACCTGGCAAACTAATACCGATATTCGCCAACTTTGATTCACCTGGTCCATTCACTACACATCCCATCACTGCAACACTCATGTTCTCAACACCAGCATATTGACCGCGCCAGACTGGCATTTGATTACGCAAATAGCTTTGAATTTGCATCGCCAGTTCTTGAAAATATGTTGAGGTCGTGCGACCACAACCTGGACAAGCAGTCACTAGCGGCGTGAATGAGCGTATGCCCATGGTTTGCAAAATCTCTTGTGCAACAATCACTTCTTTTGTACGAGATTCACCGGGTTCAGGCGTTAAAGACACACGTATGGTGTTGCCGATACCTTGCTGTAACAATAATGCCAATGCCGCTGTGGAAGCAACGATGCCTTTTGAACCCATACCCGCTTCGGTCAGCCCTAAGTGTAACGGATAATCGCTGCGCATCGCTAATTCGCTATATACTTGGACTAAATCTTGCACGTTACTCACCTTGCAAGAAATGATAATTTGATTGGGCGACAAGCCAATATCCACGGCCTGCTGCGCGCTTTCTAATGCTGATTGAATAAGTGCTTCACGCATCAATTCGTTTGAAGATAGAGGCTCGGTCATTTGAGCATTTTCGTCCATCATACGCGCCATTTTAGCTTGGTCTAAACTACCCCAATTTACGCCGATTCGGACCGCTTTTTTGTATTGAATTGCCGCTTCAATCATCGATGCAAATTGCTCATCACGCTTAGTGCCTTTACCCACGTTACCAGGATTAATACGGTACTTAGCTAAAGACTCAGCGCAATCAGGATAAGCCGCAAGTAATTTATGTCCGTTGTAATGAAAGTCACCCACTAGTGGCACATTGCAGCCTAAAATATCTAGACCTCGTCGAATATTTCCGACTTGCGCAGCGGCTTCCGGCGAATTAACCGTAATACGCACCACTTCACTGCCCGCTTGCCACAATTCAAACACTTGTTTAATAGTCGCTTCCGCATCTGCAGTATCGGTATTAGTCATGCTTTGCACAACCACAGGATTTAATTGCGTATTGAACAATCCGCCACCCACTGGCACATGAGCAATCATTACCTGCAAAGTTTTACGTGGAAGACTAAGTTTAGATAACATCAAAACTACTCCGATAGCCTATTCAAGCGTAACACGTGCGACATTATTTTTAGTTTTGCTAACCAAATCAACTGGCTGACCTAAAAACATCAGCGTAGTTGCTTTTGCATTACCAATCCATACTTTAAATGGTGGTTGGCCATCAAAACCATCTTGAGTATTTGCAGCCAACATTTTTTCATAAATCACGGTGCCTGATTTGTCGGTGATTTGCACCCAAGTTTCCTCAGAAACAGACAAGCTAACATTTTTTCTTGCCACGATTTCACCGCTAGCTTCAGTTACTGCTGCCTGGTAAGGTTTAGTCGCTATCAAATCAGGTACAGAAGTCTTAGCTGAACCTTCTTTTAACGTATTAAAATCCACATCTGTTGATGGACGCAACGGAGTACTTTGAGTAGGAGTGATAGCTGTGGCAATGCCTGCGACAGCCTCATTTGGCATGGACTGTGCATTATCTACAGCAACTACATCAGGACTAATGGCATCAAAGCTCTCAGCGTTTCTTTCAGCTGCTGGTAATGCGATTTCTGGGAGAGGTGCAATTCCCGCGTCTACATTTTTAGAAGCGACATCAGCTTCAATTTTTGCGGACTGCTTTTGAAGCTTTGTCTGATAATCGCTATATAAAAACCAAAATAACACACTCAAGAGTATTAAAAGACTAACTAAAAAATATTTAAGCAAAGGTTGACTCTTTTTTCCTAGCATCACTTGATTGATAGAAGTCTGTACACGCAATCCACTAGGTAATGTCTCTGGCATGCGCGCACGATAGCTTTCAAGTAATGGCTCCACGTCAACTTCAAGCAAACGTGCATAATTGCGAATAAACCCACGAGTGATCATAGGTTGAGGCAAAACCACAAAATCATTACTCTCTAACGCCTCAATTTGACCAACACTTAAACGTAAATTATTTGATACATCTTTCAATGAGAGTTTTTTAGCAACTCTAGCAGAAAGCAAGACTTCTCCAAGTGGTGGAAAATCAACAGACTCTAATATGACAGGACTAGCTATTAATTCATCAGTCATGGTTAATTTCCATTCAGCAATAACTTGGTTTGCTCGGAATCTGGGTATTTACGTCTTAACTCTAGTGAATAACTAGCTTCAGCATCCCTTGCGCCTACAGCTCGCTCTATTTGAATAGCTAGCCACAATATTTCTGGCCCAGGTTGACCAAACATTACGTTTTGTAAGGTTTTTTTGGCTGAAACTGCATCTTTACGCTTAAATTGCATACCAGCAAGTTGATACGCAGCAGTTTGCGACAAAGGCTCTATTTCTAATGCGCGTTGCAGGTAAGCCTCAGCATTCACCTCATCTTTTTTTCGAATAGAGCAGATAGCTGCATTGGTGTAAGCCATTGCTGGCGTTGCGTATAAAGGGTTTTTTACTGCCTCCATAAACTCCACAATAGATTCATCAATTCTATTTCTAGTACATAGAAAACTGCCGTAATTGTTGCGTGCTTCTGAATTCAAAGGTTCTAACTGTATAGATTTTCTGAAATTAGCATCCGCTAAATCATCCTTACCGAGCGCAGCATTGACCAACCCTAATCCATTAAAAGCAGATGCAAAACTAGGATCAATTTTTGCTGCCAGCGTAAATTCCTCTAAGGCAATTTCAAATGTCCCTTGCTGGAGATAAACAGAGCCCAAATCAGTATGCGCACGTGCACGTGAAATTAGCTTTTCTTTTTCTCTATCTTGCTGTTGCTGACTTGCACAACCAATGCTGAGTAAACCGATAATACTCATCAATATAATTAAATATATTTTTTCAGCACTTAAGTTCATATCAAATTTCATTAAATCGCCTCAATTGCAATTCTATTAAAAGTACGTTTTGTTTTATCCAATACCTTACCAGCTAATTGTCCGCAAGCTGCATCAATATCTTCACCGCGAGTTTTACGCACTGTAACAACATATCCTGCCTGCATCAAAATATCTCTAAATACACGAACATGACTCGCTTTGGATGTCTCATAGCCACTATTTGGAAACGGATTAAACGGTATTAAATTAAACTTACAAGATACACTTTTAACCACATCAAGCAACTGATATGCATGTTCAGCTGTATCATTCACACCATCCAACATCACATATTCAAACGTAACAAAATCACGCGGTGCTTTTTCTAAATAACGATTACAAGCCGCCATTAACTCTTTAAGCGGGTATTTTTTATTAATAGGCACGATAACATCACGCAAAGCATCGTTTGGCGCATGTAAGCTAACAGCCAATGCCACAGGGCAATCTTCTTTCAGCCTATCCATCGCCGGCACCATACCGCTGGTGGATAATGTCACGCGGCGGCGGCTTAAACCATATGCGTTATCATCTAACATAATCTGCATGGCGGTCACTACGTTATCATAGTTTGCCAGTGGCTCGCCCATACCCATCATCACAACATTGCTAATTATACGTTCACCTGCTGGTAACAAATCATAGCCAGCCTCTTGCCTCAGCGACAGATTAGCAATGGCCAATTGACCAATAATCTCTGAAACACTTAAATTTCGGTTAAAACCTTGTCGACCTGTACTACAAAATGTGCATTCTAGGGCGCATCCCACTTGGCTAGAAATACACAAAGTACCGCGGTCATCCTCAGGAATAAATACGGTTTCGATGCTGTTAGCAGAGTCGTTGTTAAGGTCATTAGCGCCAATCAACCATTTACGCGTACCGTCATTAGATACCTGCTCTAACTGCACGGTCGGCAAAGTGATTTCAGCCTCTAAAGCTAATTTTTCTCGCAATACTTTAGCAATATCAGTCATCTGCTCAAAATCATGCACCCCAAAGCGATGCATCCAGCGCATTAACTGCTTAGCACGAAAGGGCTTTTCACCTTGTGCGGAAAACCATTGCGCAAGTTGCGGCTGGTTGAAATTTAGCAAATTAATCAATGCGTATAAACCTTTTTAGATTTGACTAGTGAATATAAACTTAATATTGCAAGAATTTAGCTGAAAATCAAAAACTCTCAACCAATCATCCTGAGTGAAACGAAGTGTCCATAAACTGCATTCATAACTAAAACGCTGGATTCTTCGTAAAAAAACTGGCTCAAAATGACGGTCTATAACTATTTTTAGCTTATTAATTAACCAAAAAAATATTTAATTTCAATAGCTGCATTCTCTTCTGAATCTGAACCGTGTACTGCATTAGCATCAATGCTTTCAGCGAAATCAGCGCGAATCGTTCCTGCAGCAGCTTCTTTAGGGTTAGTTGCCCCCATTAAATCACGGTTTACTTGCACTGCATTTTCGCCTTCAAGCGCCTGAATCATCACTGGGCCTGAAATCATGAATTTTACTAAATCAGCAAAGAAAGGGCGTGCAGCATGAACAGCGTAGAAACCTTCAGCCTCAGCTTGTGTTAATTGCGCCATTTTTGCAGCAACAACTTTTAAGCCCGCGTTTTCAAAACGCGTAAGAATTTTACCAATTACATTTTTTGCCACTGCATCAGGTTTGATGATAGAAAGCGTGCGTTGAACAGCCATAACAACTCCATTAAATTAACATATTGAAAAGAACGACAATTTACCATTTTTGGCACTTAAAATAAACCACCATTTTCATCATTCAAGTTATCTTTTATTAAACATGTCATCGCATTTCATTTATCTTGATTTTGCGCAATTCGCCCAGGCTTGGCAGACACAGCAACATAAAAATGCAGCATAATAATCAAACTTGCCCTGCTGCTAAATCGGGTCTAACTCAAAATATTGCAGTGGCTGGATTGTATAAACTTCCATTAGACTGACTTTATCTAAAGGATTTTTTAATTTTAACCTATTGATTTATAATCAATCATACTACGACAGACTTAACAAAAACCAACTTCAATTAGATGTTTAGTCACGCTTTATATCGATTAAGTTAATCTTTTAATACTTATGGATGTTTTAACTGACTTTAATCCCAGTTATACATGAGTCAAAAAGTATCACCTAAGTGTCGACTAGTGCGTATTGAGCCGTTGCAACTATTAGTACTTATAGAATGTATAGATTAAATTAATAACCGACTGTTTCAGCTTTATCTTCTCAATATCTGGATATAAACAACCATGGCACTTAATACATCCACTGAAACTCAAGCATGGCACACCCTGAGTCCTGAATCTGCCTCTACAGCGCTGGATGTCACGCCTTCAAGTGGCCTGAGCAAATCCGAGGCAGCAAATCGCCTGTTACAATTTGGTGAAAACAAGTTAGTTGAGGCGGCGCCACGCCCATTATGGTTAAAATTTTTTGACCAATTCAAAAACTTTCTAGTGATTGTTTTATTGTTTGCCGCGCTACTGGCTTGGGCGATTGGTGATCTTAAAGATGCTGTAGTCATTATGATTGTCGTTTTATTTAATGCAGCACTTGGTTTTTATCAGGAGCATCGTGCTGAGCGCACACTGGCCGCTTTAAAAGGGATGCTCGCAGCAAATGCACGCGTTCGACGCGATAGTCAGGTGCTTGAATTAGATGCAGCGCAACTTGTACCTGGGGATATTGTATTACTGGAAGCTGGTGACCGTATTCCAGCTGATGGGCGTCTGCTTGCCGCACACAATTTAGAGGTTGAGGAAGCTGCATTAACTGGAGAGTCTCATGCTGTGGGCAAGTCAATTGCAGTCATAGACCAAGCCCAAATTCCCTTGGGTGACCGTATTAATTTTTTATATATGAACACGGTACTGACACGAGGACGGGCTGAACTTCTTATCACTGCAACGGGCATGTGCACCGAGATGGGGAAACTGGCAGGCATGATTGCCTCTGCCAAGGAAAGTGAAACACCTTTACAAATACAGCTCGATACCTTGGGCAAAAAACTCGCTGCTATTGCTGGCGTCATGGTCACACTGATTTTCGTCCTTGACTTCTTGCGTGGTCAGCATTGGGCTGAGGCTGCGATGACTGCGGTAGCATTAGCGGTTGCAGCTATCCCAGAGGGTTTACCAGCTGTAGTGACCGTAACACTGGCTATTGGCATGTGGCGTATGGCAAAAAACAGAGCCATTCTTAAAAAACTTTCTGCTGTTGAAACGCTTGGCTCTACCACAGTTATTTGTACTGATAAAACTGGCACTTTGACAATGAACCAGATGACTGCACGTGCTGGCTGGTTTGCCAATAGTCGATTTACCGTAACAGGGGAAGGATATTCGCCTAAAGGTGAAATACAAACAAATCTTACCCTAGCTGATTTACGTTCATTTGTCTTGCCGATGACGCTTTGTACAGACTCTCGTGTTCGAGATGGCCATCTGATCGGCGACCCTACCGAAGGAGCCTTATCAGTACTCGCTCAAAAGGCTGGACTTAATCCGGAATATGAGCAGGAAGAGCAGCCGCGAATTGCTGAAATTCCTTTTGACTCAGCTCACAAATTCATGGCGACCTTTCATTATGCTGGTGAAACGGTAGAGATGCTCATTAAAGGCGCACCTGATGTATTGCTTGCACGTGCGAGTACTTATATGTCTGCTTCTGATGAAATAACGATCAGTCCTGAAACGCGTCAGATTATTGATGCTGAAAATGCGCATCTTGCAAGCCAGGCTTTACGTGTGCTGGCTATTGCGCGCCGTCTGATTCCTTCACGGGAATTTGATCCAGCAGGCGACCTTATGGCATGGGCCTCGGACTGGACATTTCTTGGATTGGCAGGGTTAATGGATCCACCACGCCCTGAAGCGAAACACGCTATTGCACATTGCAAACAAGCTGGCATTCAGGTCAAAATGATCACTGGTGACCACAAAATCACGGCAGCAGCTATCGGGCGCGAGCTTGGTCTTGAAGGTGATGTGGTGAGTGGAGAGGAACTAGATCAAATGAGTGAGGCTGAGCTTGCTGACCGTATTGATCATATCGCGATATTTGCACGTGTTTCACCCGAGCACAAAGTTAAAATCGTTAGTGCACTTCGTGCGGATGGCCACATCACGGCCATGACTGGGGATGGTGTGAACGATGCGCCTGCGCTAAAAGCAGCCGACATCGGTGTGGCGATGGGAATTACTGGCACAGCAGTGACCAAAGAAGCGGCTACGTTAGTTCTCACAGACGATAATTTTGCCACCATCGTCCTAGCAGTAGAGGAAGGCAGGGTGGTCTATGACAACATTATCAAGTTTGTGCGTTTCCAGTTATCCACCAACATTGGTGCAATTCTCACCGTACTTGCAGCTACCTTGCTTGGCATGCCTACACCATTTACCGCCATTCAGCTGTTGTGGGTCAACATTATCATGGACGGCCCACCAGCCATGACGCTTGGTATTGAACCCGCTCGTCCAGGTATTATGAGAGACAAGCCACGTCTTCAATCAGCACAGATTCTTACACTACCTAGACTTGGCAGACTAACGTTATACGGCACTACAATGATGATAGGCACCTTGTGGATGTTCCAGTATGGCCTTGACACGCAAAGTCCGAGTTATGCACTTACGTTGGCATTCACAACTTTTGTATTGTTTCAGTTCTTCAATGTATTTAATGCCCGTGCTGAACATGGCAGCGTTTTTAATATCAATTTCTTTAGAAATAGTAAGCTGTGGTCTGCTTTGATTGGTGTTCTCGCCTTGCAAATCATGGTCGTTCATTGGCAACCAGCGCAAATAATTTTCGGCACGACAGATTTACGTATGGAAGACTGGCTTTATATTTCATTAGTGTCTTCAAGTGTTCTATTCTTGGACGAATGCTATAAAGTTACAATTAAATTTTTCAGCTTTATAACTAAGTACCTTAGATTAAAACGGTAAGACTCAAAGTCTTAATCTGGCAGGCGATGATTTAAAATAGATTCGTGAATGCACCCACAAAGGTTGGGCACTGAGCAGCCAAATATTTACTGAAGAGATTGAATAGCTGGGCAAAATTCAGGAAAATCCGAATGAAGTTGGAATGCCTAAAAAAGGGTTAATTCATATTTGACCACGTTTTTGGCCAGTTTTTTGACAAAAGTATTGGTGATCATTTGGCAGATTACTTTGAAAATAAGCTTACATTTACATGCTTAATTGTTGTTTCAAATTTGTAACAATGTGGCAGAATGATATTCGATGAGTCAATTAAATAATACACCCTTACCGATAACGTATTGCTGCCCCGCTTGCGGTTTGCTGTGCGATGACTTATCGGCCACGTCAACATCACCAAATGCTATAAAAAACGCTTGCTCAAAAAGTATCACTTTTTTTGAAAAGGCTCTGAATACACCAAAAATTAGCCCTAGCTTAGGTGGAAAATCTGCTGATTTAACTACTGCGGTTCAAGCTGCTGCCGACATTTTAGGTAAAAGTTATCATGCTTTATTCTCGGGTTTAGGTACTGAAGTGCAAGGCATGCGCGCAATAATGCACTTGGCAGTAAAAACTAACGCTACGCTTGACCACATGCACTCAGAAGGCACTGTGCGCAATACTTTAGCGATGCAAAATAGTGGTTGGCAAACAACGACCCTTACTGAAATTAAAAATCGTGCTGATGTAATTTTGGTGATTGGCACGGATATTATTAGCAGCTTTCCACGTTTTTTTGAGAAATTAGTGTTGAATACCAACGCCTTATTCAATAAGCCTACACCTGAAGTGTTGTATTTAGGTCTTGCTGAAGAAGCTGTAAAGTTACCTGAAATCATGAATGCATTAAATGCGCTCATGAATGCTAAAAATCCACTGAATAAAAAACCTGATAATGACATGGTTGGCGGCATATCAGTCGCCGCTCTTAAGTTAATTTTGGAAAAGTTAAAGGCCGCACAATATGGCGTGGTGGTATGGTCAGCCAGCTCTTTAGATTTTCCACAGGCTGAACTCACCGTACAAAGCATTACTCAACTTATTTCCAAGTTAAATGAAACCAATCGTGTTGCAGGCTTGCCACTAAACTCTGGCGATGGTGACTCTAGCGTTAACAACACGAGTACTTGGCTATCGGGCTACCCTACTAGAAATCGCTTTGTGAATGGTCATCCTGAGTATGACGCGTATCATTTTTCTACCAAGCGCCAACTGGCTAGTTGCGATGCATTATTGTGGATCAGCACATTTAATGCACATTTACCACCTGCTTGCGATGCGCCTACCATTGTAATCGGACATCCTAATATGCAGTTTGAAAAACAGCCAGATGTGTTTATTCCTGTGGGTATTCCTGGCGTTGACCATATTGGCACTATGTTTAGAATGGATAGCTCTGTTGCCATGCCGCTTAAAAAATTACGCGAAACTGAATTGCCTAGCCTGAGCGAAGTGTTAAATAGAATAGCCAGCCAAATAGAAGCGAAACTGCCATGATTACTTTGCTTAAAAACGGCAGAATTTATGATCCATCCTCAGGTAAAGATGGTGTAGTTCAAGATATTTATATCAAAAATGGTCGCATTATTGCTAAACCTAGCGCTGCTGAAAAAATCACACAAACATACAATCTAACTGGCAAAGTTGTGATGGCGGGCGCGATTGATATGCATAGTCATATTGGTGGCGGCAAAGTCAACATTGCTAGGATGATGCTACCAGAGTATCAAGAAACTAAAAAATATACTGAGCCAGAAGCGCACATTTGTACGCCAAGCTGTAGCCATAATGCTACGCCTAGCGCCACCGATACAGGTTTTCGTTATATAGAAATGGGTTACACCGCGGCTTTTGAGCCAGCGCTGATGCCCGTGAATGCTCGCCAAACACATCTAGAAATGGCTGACACGCCAATGATAGACAAAGGCGGCTATGCCATGCTAGGTAATGATGATTACTTTTTACGCATGCTCACGGCAAAGAAAGACCAAAAAGCGATTAATGACTACGTGGCATGGATTCTCAATGCAACGCAATCAATCGGCATCAAGGTAGTAAACCCTGGCGGCATTAACGCGTTTAAGTTCAACCAACGCAGATTAGATTTAGACGAAAACAATAGCTATTACCAAGTCACCCCTCGTGAAATATTAAAAAGTTTAAGCACCGCCGTGCATCAACTTGGCATTGCAAAACCACTACATGTTCATTGCAATAATTTAGGTGCAGCAGGTAATTTTCAAACCACTTTAGACACTATGGGAGCATCAGATGGCTTGCCTATGCATCTCACGCACATACAGTTTCATAGTTATGGCACAGAAGGCGATAAAAAGTTTTCATCAGCTGCAGCGCAAATCTCAGAAGCGCTAAATAAAAACAAACATATTACTGCCGATGTTGGTCAGATTCTTTTTGGACAAACCGTGACAGCATCGGGCGATAACATGATGCAGCAATTGAATGCAAAGCATGCTAACCCAAAAAAATCCGTCATTATGGACATTGAATGTGATGCGGGTTGCGGCGTGGTGCCATTTAAATACAAAGACCAAAATTATGTAAATGCATTGCAATGGGCAATTGGTTTAGAAATTTTTTTATCAGTTGAAGACCCCTGGCGTATTTTCTTAACAACCGATCATCCTAATGGCGCGCCATTTACCAGCTACCCACATTTGATTCGTTTATTAATGGACAAAACCTTTAGAAACGAAGCCTTTGCCAAACTCAATTTAGATGCGCAGGCCATGAGCAACTTAACTTCTTTAGATCGTGAATACAGCTTAAATGAAATTGCCATTATGACCCGCGCTGGCGCAGCAAACTTAATAGGTTTAAACGACCGAGGTCATTTGGGCATAGGCGCTGGCGCAGACATTACAATCTACACCGACAATACTGACCGTGAAGCCATGTTTGCAAAACCTGATTTTGTATTTAAAGATGGTGAACTAGTCGTAAAAGACGGCAAAGTAGTTAAAGTTGTTTGGGGTACAACGCACGTAGCTAAACCTAAATTTGACGTGTCTGTAGAAAAAGAGTTAAAAGATTATTTTGACAAATATCATACCATGCAATTGGATAGCTTTAAGATTGACTCAGATGAAATAAGCAGTGATGGACGTGGTAGCATCATCGTTCACGAAGGCAAAGTTGCATCTTAATAACTAAAATAGGAATCACAAATGAGTCGATTATATGGAGAACAGCACCGCAAGCTACAAGATGAATTTAGCACACGAGGAATGGCGGATCGTGTAGAAGATTTAGTTTGTAGAACCGATTTTGATGATGGCGCTAAAGGTTTTATCTCTAGTGTGAACATGTTCTTTTTATCCACAATCGACCATCAAGGTCGTCCTACAACTTCTTACAAAGGCGGCGATGCAGGTTTTGTAAAAGTGCTTGATAACACTACTTTAATATTTCCAAGCTACGACGGTAACGGCATGTTTTTTTCTATGGGCAACATTACGACCAACCCAAAAGTGGGTTTGTTATTCATATCATTTGAGACGCCAAATCGCTTACGTGTGCAAGGCACTGCGAGCATTTCAAAAGACCCTGCGCTAATGACATATTATAAAGAAGCTGATTTTGTTGTCACGGTTAAACTCTCCGAATTTTGGCAAAACTGCCCAAGATATATACCAAAAATGGAAAAAGTGCGTGATTCACGTTATGTGCCGCGCGAACATTGCGAAACGCCACTTGCAGGCTGGAAACAAGTAGATTTGGTACAAGATATTCTGCTGGAGGCTGATGCCAAGAAAGCCAAAGTAGTTGGTATCATCCCCATTGAAGAGTGGGTTGGTAAAATCATTTCAGGCGCGCCAGACGCGTAGATCAATTAACAAATAGCTCATGATCATAAACGGCGTACAAATTGATGATACTTTTGCTGAAGCATTTAATATGCGCGGCACGCGCGTTATCATCACAGCACAAAACCTAAAGTGGGCTTATCACGCTGCGAACGCAATGACGGGCTTTGCAACCTCAGTCATCGGTTGCGGTGTAGAAGCTGCTATTGAACGTGAAATGCTTGAAACTGCAACGCCAGATGGCAGACCAGGCGTGAGCATTTTAATGTTCGCAATGGGTAGCAAAGTACTCATGCAACAACTTGAAACACGCATGGGACAATGCATACTCACCTGCCCAACTGCAGCAGCTTTTTCTGGTATTGATAGCGATGAAAAGATTAATCTAGGTAAAAATTTACGATTTTTTGGGGATGGTTACCAAACCTCGAAACTGATTTCCGCTAAACGCTACTGGCGCGTGCCAGTAATGGATGGCGAATTTTTATGTGAAGAAACCACAGGAATGGTGCGCGCGATTGGTGGTGGCAACTTCTTGATTTTAGCCACTTCACAACCAGCAGCACTTACAGCGGCAGAAGTAGCCATTAGCGCAATGAAAAAAATTCCTAACGTGATTATGCCCTTCCCTGGTGGCGTTGTGCGCTCTGGCTCTAAAGTGGGCAGTAAATATAAAACCATGTTTGCCTCAACCAACGATGCGTTTTGTCCAACACTAAAAGGTGCTACCAATACTGAACTGTCACCTGAAATCGAAAGCGTGATGGAAATCGTGATTGATGGCATTGGCTTTGATGATATTGCTGAATCAATGCGCGTTGGCATAAAGGCAATTTGTGATCTAGGTGAAGCAAGCGGTGTAAAACGCATCTCAGCCGGAAATTACGGCGGCAAGTTAGGGCCACATCATTTTAAATTGCACGAAATTATGGGTAGCCATAAATTATGATATTCCTCACATCATGACCCAACTCACATTCACACTTAAACTGCCACTGTCGCACTCACTTGATTGCACAAAACTAACGCCAGACCTTTTAAAAGGTTTAAGCATTAACCAAATAGCTTCCATCACTTTAAATAACCAGCTCGTTTCTGCTTTATTTGAAATAACTGGCAGTGACACTGAAAACATTGTGTTCATAAATAGTAGTCGTTTCTTTGACAATGTTGGCAAGAACATGACCTCTGGCAACATCACTTTAGAAGGTGATGCGGGAGCTTACTTGGGCTTTGGTTTAAAAAATGGCATTATTCATTGCAAAGGTAACGCGCAAGCTTTTGCCGCTTGCAACATGGTAAGTGGCTTACTGAAAATAGATGGTAATGCAGGTGACTTTTTAGGTGGCGCTTCGCCAGGGCTACGCAAAGGCATGCGTGGTGGTACTGTCATTGTTAAAGGCAATGCTGGTGACCGCGCAGGCGACCAGATGCGTCGTGGATTGATTCTAATTGAAGGTAATGCAGGCGATTACTGCGCTAGCCGCATGATTGCAGGTACCATAGGCATACTAGGCAACGTTGGTGATTACGCCTGCTTTAACATGAAGCGCGGCACATTAATGCTAACAAAGTTACCTAAATTGCATGCATCCATACAAGACTGCGGCATGCATACTTTGCCATTTTTAAACTTAATGTTTAAATCTTTTAAACCGTTCAACACACGGTTTTCTAAAATAGAAACTAAGCGTGTACAACGCTTTGTAGGTGATGCCGCGTGTAATGGTAATGGTGAAATTTTATTACTTTGTCATTCGTCCTAATGCTCGCTGAAGCAATACATGCTGCAACTCCACGGTCTAATGTTAAAATATCAATTTGTAACAACCCCACCAACATGCCTAAGTATTTAACCGCCGCCCTTTATAAGTTTGTCAGTCTATCTAATTACAAAGCATTGCAATCGCCTATTCTTGAAGCCTGTGTCAGAAACGGCATAAAAGGTACATTACTACTTGCTGAGGAAGGCATTAATGGCACCATCGCAGGCTTACCAGAGAACATACACAAACTGCTGTATTTTTTGCGTTCTGATGCAATATTTGAAAATAGCTTAACTGATTTAGAACATAAAGAATCATTTGCAAGTGAAAACCCGTTTTACCGCATGAAGGTAAAACTCAAAAAAGAAATTGTCACGCTTGGCGTGCCCGGCGTTAGCCCAACCAAAAAAGTTGGCACTTACGTTAAACCCGAAAACTGGAACGCTTTAATTTCTGACCCCGATGTAATATTGATTGATACGCGCAATGATTACGAGGTCGACATTGGTACTTTTAAAGGCGCAATTGACCCAAAAACTACTGCTTTTCGAGAGTTTCCAGAATACGTTGCAGAGCACTTTGACAAAACCAAACATAAAAAAATTGCAATGTTTTGTACAGGTGGTATTCGCTGCGAAAAAGCGTCCTCCTATATGATGGATCAAGGCTTTGAAGAAGTTTACCACCTACAAGGTGGCATTCTAAAATACCTAGAAACAGTGCCAGAAGCGGAAAGCATGTGGGAAGGCGAATGCTTTGTTTTTGATCAACGTGTGGCAGTGAAACATAATTTAGAGGTAGGTGATTTTGACCAATGCTATGCCTGTCGTCACCCGCTATCACCTGCCGATATTCAAAGTCCAGAATACACAGCAGGAATCTCATGTCCGTACTGCTTTAGCACATTGTCTACACTAAAACGCGCCAGCTTAACGGAACGCCAAAAGCAAGTAATTTTAGCTAAAAGCAAAGGTGAAATGCATATTGGTGGAAACCATAAAAAATAGAATGAATATCTCCCGTGAAAAAGAAGCTATTAGCGCTTACTTAAAACTACTGCAATCTAAAGGTGCTGCAACTCGCTTACTTTATCAGCATTCATTATTTTTAGATAAATTTGCAGAAAAATTAGCTGAGAAACCACTTCAACGCACCGATTTTAGAGCCGCTTTAGATGCTCTTATGGAGACGATACCTGCAGATGATTGGCATGTAAGTCTTAATATAGCACGTGAATTTTACCCATTTTGGATCAAAGATATTAAAGCTATTGCTAACTTTAATTTACATTATGGTTTTGATATTGATTCGATTCAATGGAAGCCACTTGCTACCTCGCTAAAATCACTCACTGACAGTTTAGACAAGGTCGAATTAGAATACGTTGAATCTTACCCCTTATACGCTTATCAACTCGCTTTACGCCATAATGGCGCTGAAAAAACACTAGTGGATACCTGTATTAAATTGGCAAAAATTATATTGCTACGCCTAAGAGATGCTCCAATCAAAAACAATAAGACATATCGTACTGCGGTAGATGTCACCTTACCGTTATTTAAAATCAAAGAAACTAAGCAGTTTTTTTTGATTGTTGTTCGTGAATTTTACAATTTTTGGTCGGGGAACCCAGATGCAGAAAACATGGTTCTGAAATACACTCCTGAAGATATGCTTTAAGAGGACGTATAAGTTATTTAAGCCCCAGTAACATATACGTCTCAACAACACCCTTACCTTTGACTTCTACATTAGATTTTTCTGAGAAATTATAAGCATCTTTAATGATTTCTTGAGTTTTCTGCGTCACTTGAATAGTATTGGGTATACACGTACTCTCCATACGGCTTGCCAAATTAACAGTATCTCCCCATAAATCATAGCTAAATTTAGCACTTCCAATCACACCTGCAACTACGGGGCCAGTGTGAATGCCAATTCGCATGTGCAAATCAAGCCCAGTATTAATTGCTACATCTTTTAGTGCTTCATTCATCTCTAGTGCCATAGCGGCAATTTTATGCGCATGATCGTCACACTCTACTGGCGCACCAGAAATAACCATATAAGCATCACCAATTGTTTTAATTTTTTCAACCTGATATTTCTCAACAAGTTGATCAAATCTTAAAAATACCTGTGACAACAAATCAACCAACTGGGTTGGTGGCATTTTCTCTGACATTTGCGTAAAGTTGACAAGGTCAGCAAACATCACTGTAACAGCATCATAATGGTCAGCAATTCTCATGTCATTCGCTTTAAGTCTCGTTGCAACTGCCACTGGCAAAATGTTTAGCAATAGCTTTTCTGACCTAGCTTGCTCGATTTCTAAAGAGATCATGACTCGTTCTTTTTGAGCTTGGAAAAATCGTAGCACCCCATACAAAATTGAAGCAGTTCCAGTAATATTCATCAAGAAAAAAGCGTCTTTCACGCTTGTTGGAATTGGCATAGCATTACCTGCAAAGTAATGATTAAGTTTCCATGAAATAAAAGCCAAACCGATAAAAAGTAAAAACCAAGGAGTTGATTGTCGCGTACCAAGTATCATCAATGCACCAACAGGCGACAATATTGCCCAAATTGCTACACCGCTAGATGCAGCAAAACCGCCAATAACCCACTGCATAAAAAATGGCATCACAAGCAACATGACAAGTTGAGTAAACGTGAAATATTCGTAGCGTTTAAAACGATAAAATATAAAAAGACTTACATAAGAAATGACTAGATAAAAATAAGGAACGGCTGCAATAACTGCATAACCTTCACCCAAATCAGATAGCGTGAATATCCAAAAAATACAAACGAGACTTTCCGCTAACACAAGCAACGATAAAATGGATTTACCTAATGCTTCTGGCGTAGGTTTTGAAATTCCAGCCCAAAATTCACGAGTTAATATAGAAGATACCTCTAATAATTTAATTTTTTTCATGCATGTTACTTCAGTGTATCGGGTGCCAGCAATCCCAATCACGCTTTAAATTACACCTATATACTATAGCCCAAGATGCGTGTTTTTTCTATACACAACATATAAACTATAGTGAGAAATCTTAAATTGTTGAACAATTTTTAGTTGGTTATTGTCAATTCACACGTAATAAGTAATATTATGGTTGTTGCTATAACTATGTTAATCGATATTTTCTAAAATAGTTAAATTATTCAATATATTAAGGAGTACTTGCTATGGTAACAGCCTCTAAGACATTACGTGATATTACTGGGATGGGCTACAATCCTGCCAGCCTGAAAAATTCAGCACTTATACTTATTGATATACAAAACACCTATCGTAGCGGCTTAATGCAACTAACAGGCGTAGAGCAAGCAATTTTGGAAGCTCAAAAGTTACTTAAAAAAGCTAGAGATCTAAACATACCGATTATTCATATTCAGCATGACGCTGGGGTGGGTTCCCCTTACGACGTTTCTGCTGACATTGGTGCAATTTCATCTGAAGTTGCACCTATTGCCGGTGAAAAAGTCATTATTAAAAATTATCCTAATTCTTTTGTACAAACTTCATTAGATGCAGAGCTTAAAGCACTAGGTATCAAAAATATTGTATTAGCTGGATTTATGACGCACATGTGCGTTAATTCTACCGCACATGGTGCATTTAATTTAGGTTATGCAACCACCATTATTGCTAGCGCAACCGCGACTAGACCTCTCATGGGCGCCAATAACAAAATTTTAACTGCAGATGAAGTGCACCAAGGCGCCTTAGCTTCAACTCGTGATCTCTATGCAGTAGTCTTGGATGATGTGGACACCTTACTAAATCAATCTTAATAATGCATCTTATATAAAACATAAGATATCTGTATAAATATTAAGAAATGACTGAATTATCGCTTGATTTGATTGCTTCTAAGGTTTATTGTTTAGTTCGGACTTACATTCTCAAACCCTTTACTGGTAAGGAGTTTGTGGGTTTTAAGCAAGATTTTTAACAACATAAAAATATCTACGTAATAATGCGGTTTTACAGATAGAAATACTACATTAACGATAGCAAAACTAGAGGAGTCAGCATGAGTTTAGATCTTTTAAAAGGGCTTGGCGTAAAAATACCTTACAAAGCCAAATACGATAATTTTATTGGCGGCAAATGGGTTGCCCCAGTGAAAGGTGAATATTTTGATGTCATCACTCCAATCACTGGTAAGCCTTATACTCAAGCTGCTAAATCCAGCGCTGAAGATGTGGAATTGGCTTTGGATGCAGCTCATGCAGCCGCTGACAAATGGGGTAAAACAGCACCAAGTGAACGTGCCAATTTGTTACTTAAAATTGCAGATCGCATGGAAGCCAACCTTGAGTTGATTGCTACAGCAGAAACTATTGATAATGGTAAGCCTATTCGTGAAACAATGAATGCTGACATTCCATTAGCCATTGATCACTTCCGCTATTTTGCAGGTTGCATGCGCGCTCAAGAAGGCTCTTTGAGTGAAATTGATGAAAACATGGTGGCTTATCATTTCCATGAGCCCATTGGCGTTATCGGTCAAATTATTCCTTGGAATTTCCCCATCCTAATGGCAGCTTGGAAGCTTGCACCTGCAGTAGTTGCTGGCAACTGCGTAGTCATGAAACCTGCAGAATTCACGCCCATTAGTCTTTTAATCGTCATGGAATTAATTGCAGACATCTTACCTCCTGGTGTGATTAATGTAGTGAATGGTTATGGTCGTGATGTAGGCGCACCATTGGCTAACAGTCGCCGTATTGGAAAAATCGCATTTACTGGCTCTACTGCAACTGGTCGCGTGATTGCACAAGCTGCTGCAGGCAACTTAATACCAGCAACATTAGAACTTGGCGGAAAGTCACCTAATATTTTCTTTGAAGATATTGCGCAAGCTGATGATGACTTCTTTGACAAGGCAGTTGAGGGCTTAGTATTATTTGCTTTCAATCAAGGTGAGGTTTGTACAAGCCCATCACGTGCACTTATTCAAGAATCAGTTTACGATAAATTCATGGAACGTGTTCTACCGCGTGTTGCTGCAATTAAACAAGGTAATCCACTAGACCCAAATACAATGATTGGTGCTCAAGCTTCGCAAGATCAACTTAATAAAATCATGTCATACATTGACATTGGTAGACAAGAAGGTGCGAAAGTGTTAATTGGTGGTGAGCGCAACGTGTTAAGCGGTACATTTGCAGAAGGTTACTATGTACAACCTACGCTTCTTAAAGGTAATAATAAAATGCGGGTGTTCCAAGAAGAAATTTTTGGACCAGTGCTTGCTGTGACTACCTTTAAAGATGAGGCTGAAGCACTATCAATTGCTAATGACACTGTGTTTGGCCTTGGCTCAGGCGTTTGGTCACGTGATGGCAGTCGTGCTTATCGTATGGGGCGTGGCATTAAAGCGGGTCGCGTATGGACTAACTGTTACCATGCCTACCCTGCCCATGCCGCATTTGGTGGCTATAAAGAATCTGGTATTGGCCGTGAAACGCACAAGATGATGTTAGACCATTACCAACAAACGAAGAATCTATTAGTTAGTTACAGCCCTAAAAAACTGGGTTTTTTCTAATTAATTCATTCTAACCTCTTGTTTTTCAGCGTAATTATTTTGAAAGAAAATCAAGAGTTGACATCTGATTTGATGTAATACAAAGAGGCGGTTTAATCCGCCTCTTTTTTATTGGAGATACAGTAATGACTGAGCGTGTATCGGCTACCCCTGCCGCCATTGAACTTATTCACAAACTTTCTGCACAATATGGCCCAATCTTGTTTTTTCAGTCTGGTGGGTGTTGCGAGGGCAGTGTTCCACTGTGTATGCCAGTCACTGAATTTAAGCCTAGTCCATCAGATATTATCGTTGGTGAAATCGAAGGTGCTGTTTTCTATATGGGGCACAATCACTTTCAGTTCTCTGAAAATACTCACACCATATTAGATGCATTACCAGGATCTAGTGGCTCATTTTCATTAGATTGCGGCACTGGACTAGCCTTTATTACTCGTGGTCGACTGTACAATGATGAAGAATTGAAACAACTAAAGCCTGTTGTTACTTATGGCTACCAATAAATCATTTATTGGCATTTTCTGAAAAGTTCAGGGTAGATTACTTGGCTGAATAAAAAAGTCATCCTCAAATAACTCTGGCTTAGCTACGCCATAACCTTGCGCATAGTCCACACCGATTTCTTTAAGGATACTGATAACCTCTTCATTTTCTGCAAATTCTGCAATGGTATGAATTCCCATTACATGTCCGACATTGTTAATGGATTCCACCATGGCACGATCGACTTTGCTGTGGGCAATAGCTTTAACAAACATTCCATCTATTTTTAGAAAGTCGACATCCAAGCTCTTCAGGTATGCAAAAGAAGATAGGCCACTGCCAAAATCATCCAGTGAGAAACGACAACCAATTTCGCGCAACGTCTGCATAAACTGACGCGCCTTATTGAGATTTGCGATAACTGCGGTCTCTGTAATTTCGAAGCATATCCGTCGCGGGTCTACTGCATGCTGTTTAATTTGATCAACAACATATTCAAGAAAGCCCTCTTCTGAAAATGTTTGGCCTGATAAATTAATTGCACATACATAAGGAAAATTTACACCCTTACGCGCAATGATACCAAGCGCTTCACCCACCACCCAACGATCAATCTTCGGCATTAAATGATAACGTTCAGCTGCTGGAAGAAAGTAGCCTGGCGGATATAGCGTGCCATCCAGCCCTTGCATACGAATGAGTAGCTCACAATGAAGTTCAGCACCAACGGTCAAACTTTCCATGCGCTGAATATATAATACAAACTGTTTTTTCTCTAACCCTAGATGAATGCGAGACACCCATTCAAGTTGATTGTTATGTTCTTTTATATTTTTATCATCAGAACGATACACATGAATACGGTTACCGCCCTCATCTTTAGCTGCATAGCAGGCAGAATCTACCGTACTTAATAACTCACTTAAAGTAGGGGTATGATTTGGTGAAATTTCGGTGAGACCAACACTAGCACCGACTTTGAATACTTTATCATCATAAGTAAATCGATATTCTCGAACCACTAGCAACAAACTTTCAACAATTTCTTGCGCTTTAGCTAAATCGCAACCCATCAACAATAAGGCAAACTCATCACCACCCAAACGCGCCAAGGTATCTGAATTACGTACTTTAGCCTTAAGGTGGTTAGCAAGCTGCCTCAGCAACACATCACCTGCCATATGCCCACATGTATCATTAACAATTTTAAATTGGTCTAAATCTATATATGCTAGGCAGTGAACACGACTACCGATACTTGCGTCATCTATTGCCGCTTGAGCTTTACGGTCAAATTCATAGCGGTTAATTAAGCCAGTTAGCTCGTCATGTCTAGCTTGAAATGAAAGTTGGTTAGAAAGCGTTCTAAGCATAGTGACATCATGAAGTACTGTAACAATGCCAAATGTATTGCCATCAATATCATATAGTGGTGACGCTGACTTACGAATGACGAACTCATGCCCATCCGCTCGTTCAAGCACCACTTCTTCTAAATTACTATATGAATCCGTTAACCAAATACTATCCACGGAGGTGGTTTTATCCTCAGCCATTAGCCGGAATAAAGCTTGTATTTTTTTACTTTTTACTTCGCTGAAATTAACCCCTGTAAGCACTTCTGCTGCTTTATTCATATACAATACATAGCCAGCAACATTACTAGTAATGACGGCGTCAGCAATGCTTTCAAGTGTTACTTGAACACGCTCAGTCTCTAGCTGAAGTGCATATTTTGACTCTTCTAAACTCTCCAGCATGCCGTTAATACCATGTGAAAGACTAGCTAACTCATCATTTCCACCAAGACTTCTTACGCGTGACGTCATATTAGAGGTGTCGCCAACACGCTCCACATCGTCACTCAACCTTTCTAACCGGAACAACACTATCCTATCAAATATCCAGCTGATTAATGCAAGCATCAACGCAATAGCAGACATTGTCCAGAAAAGGAAACTTATTGTTGACTCACCCTGCTTAAAAATTTCTCGATCATCTATCGTTTTGACTATTAACTGTCCAGAATTAGCAATATCTTCAACGCTAGCATAACCAGCCACTTGCAAATCATCTAATGGCTTAACTATTACATCACCACTAGTTAACTTTTCTGCTTTAGCAAACTTATCATTAGCTAAAGACTGAATAGTTAACTTCGCACCAATTACGCTCTCAATATGAGTGAGCAATGACTGGTCAATTTCCCGCACCATAATAAGCGTTCCACGGCGTAAGCTCTTAGTGTTACTTGGTTGTATATCTAATGCTGATATGATGTAGACGCCTTCAGGAGCCGAAAAAAAACCTAGCGTATGATCCTTAGTTGCATCTATAAGCACACCACCCTTACTTACCGCCTGCTCAATGAGTTTTGGTATAAGCCACGGCTTTCCGCTTGTATAATCATAACCTCGCCTATAAACCGCCTCGCCTTCAAGATTTACCAGTGTGATTGCTTTAACTCTTAGGTTGCCGAACGTTTCACTCGTATAGTTAGACTCGATATACTGAGGGTCAGGCAGAGACATATATTGATAGGTGTCATCCCAGCGTGCGTACTCAGCAACTATTCCATCCAGTTGTTGAGCTTGCTCCTTCAACAAACTTATTGCACTGTTGACTTGAATTAAGGTTTTGTCTTTTTCTAGCTTAGCATAACCATCAAGCAACACGGTTCTTGCAGTTAAGAATAGCAATGTGAATAGTAGCGTCATACCACCCGCTACTACTATCAGCATCTTAGCTCTCAATCCCGTAAAGTGTTTTTCTGACATTCAATATACCAAAAAATTGAGTATCCCTATAGGATCAATATAACCGATGTATAGCATCTGTATCGCTAATTATTTTCAAGTAGGCTATTGATATAAACTATTAAAAACCTAAACTATCTAACAAGTCATCAACCTGCTCTTGGCTGGCAACAACATCTACCGCATTGGGATCAATTTGCGGGCCATTCATTAGCAGTTCGTTAGTGGTGACTTCAGACTCTTTTTTAGCTAATATTGGTTTTGCTACACTCGGCGAGAAATCAATTAGCAACTGCACCAATTGCTTTTCCATGTCTTGTGCTAGCGCTGTTATTTTTTTAATGACTTGTCCTGTCAAATCCTGAAAATCTTGAGCCATCATGATATCCATCAATAATGCCTTAGTTTCAGCAGTATTTTTTTCTATCATAGATAAATACACCAAGGTTTCTTCAGCTATTGGATCATATTCACTTTTTAACGAAGGATTAGCTAAAACTTCTTTCCAGTGCTTCTCTATTTTTAAGGCGCCTGCAGCCAATTCCGTTTGTAATGGAATAGCAACGTCAGTTGCGTTAAGTACGCGCTCTGCTGCCTGCTCAGTCATTTTTGCTACATAATTCAGGCGGTCTCGTGCATCAGGAATATCAACCGCAACCTGTGCCATAATTTTATCTAAACCCAATCCGCTCAGACTATCATGGAGTATTCTCGTTACATGGCCAATGCGACTAAGCAAGTCATCATTTTTTGTCATGGCTGGAGTATTAGCTGCTTGCACATTTGGCTCGCTACTCATATTTAACTCCCAGCCTTCTCAAGCTTCTCGAATATTTTTGATAGTTTCTCATCAAGCGTAGCTGCCGTGAATGGTTTAACAACATAGCCATTCGCGCCAGCCTGCGCAGCAGCAATAATATTTTCTTTTTTAGCTTCAGCCGTCACCATAAGTACAGGCGTCTTGGCTAACTCAGCATCTGCACGAATGTTTTGTAACAAAGTAAGACCATCCATGTTCGGCATATTCCAGTCTGAAACAACAAAATCAAAGCCACCACCTTTAAGCTTGCCAAGCGCTATTACTCCATCTTCAGCCTCATCAACATTGGTGTAGCCAAGCTCTTTTAGTAGGTTACGTACTATCCTGCGCATGGTTGAAAAATCATCCACAACAAGAAATTTAGTATTTGGGTTAGCCATGCATTACTCCATTTAAAATAGTCATTTTGATAACCTTAAATCAGCCTCAAAGATTTTATATGACTCATTCTGTTTATTCTCAGTCAATTATTACTTACTTAATCACAATTGCTATTCAAGATTAGCGATGCAAAAGCTATGCTTTTCATGAATAGCAATTTATATCAAGATTGATTTATCTAGCTATACTCGCAAAGCGCGAGAGCTATTTGCCATCAGATAATTCAGCACAAGTTTTGGCAAATCGTTCAAGTGAGCTATTTCATCCACCCCACCATGTGCAACAGCCTCCTTAGGCATGCCATACACAACACAACTTTCTTCATTTTGAGCAAAGTTGTATGCGCCCGCATTTTTCATTTTAGCCATACCTGCGGCACCATCCTTGCCCATTCCAGTCAAAATCACGCCTATAGCATTTTTACCTGCATATTCAGCAGCAGAATCGAACAGCACGGCAACAGAAGGCTTGTGTCTATTGACTGGTGGCGCATCACTAAGCTGAGTGACATAGTTAGCGCCACTTCTAGCTAGTAAAAGATGCTTATCACCAGGGGCAATATATGCATGGCCTGGCAAAATACGCTCGCCACCCTCAGCCTCTTTAACCGAAATCTGGCAGAGTGAATCAAGCCGATTTGCAAAGGATCTAGTAAAGCCTGCAGGCATATGCTGGGTAATGAGAATGCCAGGGCAATCTGAAGGCATCTGCAATAAGAATGATTTAATTGCCTCAGTACCGCCTGTTGAAGCGCCGATTATCAATAACTTCTCACTACTAATCAATGGATTGCGTAATAAAATTGGAGCTGCATTACTTGCTGTTGATGTACGTGATATTGTGCTAACTTTTGCTCTAGCTGCGATACGAATCTTGTCTGCAATCAAATCACCATATTCAAGCATGCCTTCAGAAATTGACATTTTTGGTTTGGTAACAAAATCTACTGCACCCAACTCAAGTGCGCGCAAAGTAATTTCCGAACCGTGTTCTGTTAGTGTAGAAACCATTACCACGGGCATTGGACGAAGGCGCATAAGCTTTTCAAGAAAGTCCAAACCATCCATTTTTGGCATTTCCACATCCAAAGTCAGCACATCTGGATTTAGTTGCTTAATCAACTCTCTTGCGACAATCGGATCTGGCGCCGCTCCTACGACTTCCATATCACGTTTTCCGTTAATAATTTCGGTCAACAAACTGCGAATCAACGCAGAATCATCAATTATTAGTACTTTTATTTTCATTGAATTTATTCTCGTTTCTTTATTTATAGCTTACGTAGCTAAAAGCGACACATCACCTAAAACAGATCGATTTCACCACCCACATCACTAACTTTCAATTTACTTGCATATGCCTCCTCGCGTTTAACCAACGTGTCATTATGCATATTTTTTAATTTCTTAACTAAAACCCGACCTGATTTTGGAAAGTAATAGACTTTTCTCGGATAGATATCCAATAAGTCTTCACTTGTCACACGGATACGCTCCTCTTTTAGAAACTTACGCACAAATATAGCATTACGATCTCCGACATTCATGGTAGTAAAGCTTTTTAGTACATTGCCGCCACCAAAAATTTTAGCTTCTAGGTTTTCACGCCGTGCGCCGTTGCGTAACAATTGGTTGATAAGCACTTCCATCGCATAGGTGCCATAACGCATAGACTCAGAGACAGGGCTATCTTTATCCGCCGCCGCACTATCGGGCAACATAAAGTGATTCATTCCGCCAATGCCCGTCACGCTATCACGTATGCATGCAGAAACGCATGAGCCTAACACCGTGACAATCACCATATCTTTATCAGTATAGTAGTACTCGCCAGGCGAAATTTTAGCTGCGTCGCAGTCAAAGGTACGGTCAAAATACAGCGTTGTTGAAATTTCTTCATGTAACATACTCATAGCGATCTTTCTCTTACTTTAGTCGGCTTAGCTTTTTTACCATCGTTTAATTCATAGACAGTCTTGCCACGCAAATGAAAATCATTAGAAACATATAAAAAATTCTCAGAATGCCCGGCAAAAAGAAGTGCATGTGATTTCATCAAAGGAACAAAGTGACTCAATATTTTAGATTGCGTCGGTTTATCAAAATAAATCATCACATTTCTACAAAAAATAGCATCAAATGGTTCTTTTAAAGCCCACTGCTCATCCAGCAAGTTAAGTTGTTCAAAGGTAATCAAGCTACGCAATTCATTACGCACTCGGACAGAACCTTCTTGCGCACCAGTACCTTTTTGAAAAAACTGTTTACGGCGCCCATCAGACAGTTTGCTGACACGCTCATACGGATAAACACCACGAGACGCAGTTGCTATAACATTAGTATCAATATCCGTAGCAATAATCTCAACGGGAGGCTTCATCGTACCGAATGCTTCACATGCCGTCATAGCAATAGTATAAGGCTCTTCACCAGTAGAGGCAGCAGAACACCATATACGAATCGGCTTCTTCAATGTAATTAGGTGTTCAGCGAGTATGGGGAAGTGATGCTCTTCACGAAAGAATGATGTGAGGTTAGTCGTCAGGGCATTTGTAAAGGCTTCCCATTCATCAGGGTTATTTTCACTTTCGAGATTATCAAGATAGTTTTTGAATGAATCATAACCTACAGTACGCAATCTGCGTCCGATACGACTATAGACCATATCAGATTTAGCCTCAGATAGAGAAATACCGGCATGCTGATAAATAAGTTTACGAACCCTAGCAAAATCTACGGCTGTAAAATCAAACTCACGATCATTTTGGTTATTTTCTTTAAGCATTACAAACTTTCGTTAAGAATTATCAATGACATTTCTATCGCTCTGGCTTACATTTTTAAACGCTTACCCACAGCGTTAAATCTTCACACTGCAGGTCAGTTTATAACATTACTTATTTAATCGGGTTACGATCTTTCATCTGATCAACTGCAATATCTGCAGGATCTACTGCTTTAGGCGTTGGCATAAATGGGTTGCGCCCTTTTAACTCTGTAATTGCAGCATCAGCAGCTCTTCTGTTACGTTCTTCTTTATTTTTTGCTGCAAATGGGTGCGCTGAGTCTTTATAGACTTTTAGCAAGTCTGCTGCTTTTGGCTCGCGTGCAACTGCACTCTTAATCGCAATTTTTGTAGCTTCATAATTCCAATCTTGGATTCGATCATCCATATCTGCAGTTTGGTCAATAAACACGCCAATACAAATAAAAATATCATCCGCCTCTTCAACTGGAATCGTACCATCTGCAACACAATCCATCACCGCCATGGAAATGCCACGCTGAGCTGGGCCGAACATCTGCAATGATTGCTTGGTGTTTCTAAGTGTCACTTTATTAAACATTACGGTATTAGGCTTAACCATCATATTTGGCGCAATGATGGCAAGCAAACCATTCACACCTTCCTTTTGATCAGTCAGCGTACGGCAAAAAGCATCTTCCGCCGCACTACCGCGTGGTCCCATAATTAAATCGATATGAGCAACATTTTTAAGATCTAGATTATTACTATCTGGTCGAGTATCTATTACCAATCCTTCACCTACTAACACACGATCTATAACAGCCATTTTATTCTCCTGAATATAAAATAAACACAAATCAGTATCGCCAGTTTGCGCTACTGCCGTCTTTCTGACTAACACTTGTACTACTTAATTATTGAGTTAATAATTGATCTTAAATTTTATAGCAATTAATCATCACTATTTATACAAAGGCACTAAACATGCTTTTTTAACTAATTCTAGTGACGCTCCTTATATTATTCATTAATTGGTTTGTATTTAATTCATAGAACTGCAACATTTAAATACTCTACTTCTTGACACCAGAATCAAAAAAAAGTTATGACCAATAGTATTAACGGCTGATAAATTATTTTCTTAAGACCGATTAAACAGTAATTTTAAAAATATATGAATTCCAAACAAAAAAACCTGATTTAATAATCAGGTTTTTTTGTTTGGAATTCATATTATTATCCGCTTATATCGCGAACATTAAGATTAGAAGTATTGATGTATGCCTACTGCCTATTTCTCAAATTAGCTGCAATACGTAATCTCAAGGCATTTAGCTTAATAAATCCACCCGCATCGCGTTGATCATAAGCACCTTTATCATCTTCAAAGGTAGCAATCGTAGAATCAAAAAGTGAGTTAGTCTTACTATCACGTCCTGTAACAATCACATTACCTTTGTATAGTTTAATACGCACCCAACCGTTAACTACTGTTTGCGTATGATCAATAAGCGTTTGAATTGCAACGCGCTCAGGACTCCACCAGTAGCCGTTATAAATCATGCTGGCGTAGCGAGGCATCAAATCATCTTTCAAATGCGCGACTTCACGGTCTAGCGTGATTGATTCAATCGCACGATGTGCTTTAAGCATAATAGTGCCACCTGGCGTTTCATAACAGCCTCGTGATTTCATACCAACATAGCGATTTTCAACTAGATCTAAACGGCCAATACCATGCTTTCCACCAATTTTATTCAAATGCGCTAAAAGCTCATGTGGCATCATCGCTTCGCCATTCAAGCTTACAGGGTCACCATTCACGTATTCAATATCTAAATATTCAGCGGCATCTGGTGCTTTTTCAGGGCTAACACTCCAGCGCCACATCGACTCTTCCGCCTCTGCGGCGGGATCTTCTAAATGACGGCCTTCGTAAGAAATATGTAGCAAGTTAGCATCCATACTATATGGGCTTCCGCCCTGCTTATGCTTCATATCAACAGGAATATCATGCATTTCAGCATAAGCCATCAGTTTTTCACGGCTTAATAAATCCCATTCGCGCCACGGGGCAATAATGTGAATGTTGGGATTAAGCGCGTAAGCACCTAACTCAAAACGCACTTGATCATTACCCTTGCCTGTCGCGCCATGTGAAATAGCATCAGCATTAGTTTTAGCTGCAATCTCAATTAATCGCTTTGCAATTAAAGGACGTGCAATTGAAGTGCCTAATAAATACTCGCCCTCATACACAGTATTGGCACGAAACATTGGAAATACAAAGTCGCGTACAAATTCTTCTCGCACGTCATCAATATAAATATCAGATTTTTTGACTCCTGCCGCCAATGCCTTTGCACGTGCTGGCTCTAATTCTTCACCTTGGCCCAAATCCGCAGTGTAGGTAACAATTTCACATTTATATTCGTCTTGCAACCATTTTAAAATAACTGAAGTATCTAAACCGCCAGAATAGGCTAATACTACTTTTTTAATATTTTCTTTAGTGTGACTCATTGCTTAAACTTATCCTCAATTAACCTTGCCTAACAATAAATATTCCATCAATGCTTTTTGTACGTGAAGGCGATTCTCAGCTTCATCCCACACTACAGACTGCGCACCATCTATGACTTCAGCAGCAACTTCTTCACCCCGGTGTGCAGGCAGGCAATGCATAAAAATTGCATCTTTTGCTGCAATGCACATCATGTCGCGATCCACTTGCCAATCCGCAAAATCACGCAAGCGCTCTTCATTTTCAGCTTCGAAACCCATGCTAGTCCAAACATCAGTGGTCACCAAATCGGCACCTTTTGCGGCTTCCATTGGGTCAGCAAACACCTCAAAATGATCATTACCGTACAAATTGGCGCGCTCGGCTTCTACTTCATAACCTGGTGGCGTTGAAACATGCACATTAAAATCCAGAACTTCAGCAGCTTGCAACCATGTATTACACACGTTATTACTGTCACCAATCCACGCCACTGTCTTTCCTTGAATAGAGCCTCGATGCTCAATATAGGTGAAAATATCCGCCAAAATTTGACATGGATGATACTCATTGGTTAAGCCGTTAATGACAGGTACGCGAGAGTTCGCGGCAAAACGTTCAATAATACTTTGCTCAAAAGTACGAATCATCACAACATCACTCATGCGTGAGATTACTTGCGCTGCATCCTCAACTGGCTCACCACGACCCAACTGAGAATCGCGCGTATTCAAATAAATAGCAGAACCACCCAGTTGATGCATACCAGCCTCAAATGATAACCGCGTACGGGTACTGGCTTTTTCAAAAATCATGACCAGTGTGCGGTCTTGCAGTGGCCAGTATTGCTGATAAGCTTTGAATTGGCTTTTAATCAAACGTGTGCGCTCAAACACATGCTCAAGCTCATCTCGATTTAAGTCATTAAATTGTAAAAAATGTTTGATTGCTTCCATTACTCTACTGCGCTAGAAAAGTTTTTATCAACAGAGATAATCTGCTAACTAACTCTTTCGCCTCATCCTCATTCATCACTAATGGCGGTAACAAACGTACCACATTATCTGCTGTAACATTAATTAATAGCTTGGCGTCTAAAGCCATTTTTACCAATTCACCACATGGGCAATCTAACTCAACACCTATCATTAAACCGGCATTACGCACTGTAACCACGCCTTTGGTATTTATAAACTCAGCTTCAAAGGCTGTCCGAATTAAATCACCTATTTTAGTCGCATTTTCGCACAAACCTTCTTCTTCTATCGCCATAAGCGTAGCCAAACCAGCCGCACAAGCAAGGGGATTTCCACCAAAGGTGGATCCGTGTTTACCATATGTAAATACTTCTGCCGCTTTTCCATATGCAACACAAGCGCCTATGGGCACGCCAGAGCCCAATCCTTTAGCTAAGCTCATGACATCTGGCTTGATAGAAGTATGCTGAAAAGAAAACCAAGTGCCCGTGCGTGCAATACCTGTTTGAACTTCATCCAGCATTAATAACCAACCATGTGCATCGCAAACGGCTCGCAACGCTTCAAGATATGTGCTATCCGGAATATTAATTCCGCCTTCACCCTGCACTGGCTCGACTAAAATAGCAACAACGCTAGAATTTCCCGATGCTACTTGCTTAACAGCGTCTAAATCATTGTAAGGAACGCGAATAAACCCACTCACTAGCGGCTCAAAGCCGGCTTGCACTTTACGGTTACCTGTAGCAGAAAGCGTTGCCATTGTGCGTCCATGAAATGACTTGTCCATGACAATAATTTCAGGATTCTCTATTCCTTTATTATGACCATATAGGCGCGCCAATTTGATACTTGCTTCGTTCGCCTCACAACCTGAGTTGCAAAAAAATACTTTATCCATGCCAGAAACTTCACAAAGCTTATCGGCTAAAGCTTCTTGCTCAGCAATATGATAAATATTAGACACATGAATCAACTTAGCAGCTTGCTCACTAATAGCTCTCACTAATTTAGGGTGCGCGTGACCCAAGCCATTCACAGCAACGCCAGCAAGCGCATCTAAATACTTATCACCTGCAACATCCCATAACCAAACACCATCCCCTCTTACAAAGGTAACAGGTTGACGCATATAGGTATTCATTAAATGATTAGACATAACACTCTTTAAACAAAATTTAATTCAATAAAAATAATAGAAAACGGCGACAAATGCCGCCGTTTAAGACTTAACCTATTGGATTTATCATGCGGCGCATGTCCACGTTTGCAGTGACAGACAACTAATAACAGGGCAATTAGTTATTATTTATATCTTATCAATCAATATGTGTGAGATTATCTGAAAACCCCTTAATTGGCAAGCCTGAGCCCTGTTCAACAACGGCAATCAAAGAAGTAAAATACATATAATAAGTTATCTTATGATAATTAAGGCTATTCACTCATGTTAAAAAATTTACAATCTAACCTAACTAGCGCCACCTTACCTAATTGGGGTAGCTTATGGATGCTGGTTGCCGCATTGTGCTTTGCCATTATGGGCGCATTAGTCAAGGTAGGGGCACAAAAATTTAGCAGTGGCGAACTGGTTTTCTACCGATCTATTTTTGGATTAATGGTCATTTACTTGTATATCTTCAGCAAAAAACTTCCGCTTGGCACTCCTGTTATGTTTAAACAAATGTCACGTGCACTGGTCGGTTTTGCTTCGCTTGTACTATTTTTTTACGCCATTGCCCATTTACCACTCGCTACGGCAATAATACTTAACTATACATCGCCATTATTTTTAGCTATCTTTACGCCATTTTTACTGCACGAAAAACCAAAAAAAACCTTATTTATTGCATTAATCATTGGCTTTATCGGTATTAGCTTGCTGCTTAAACCTACTATTAATAGTACTGATTGGCTGGCAGGAAGTCTTGGTTTGCTTTCTGGCTTAGGTGCTGCACTTGCCTATGTTCATGTAAAACAATTGGGGAAAGTGAATGAACCAGACTGGCGTACCGTATTTTATTTCACCTTAGTTTCAACAATTGGCGCTGGCTTATGGATGTTCTTTGACAACTTCCATGCTCTTGATTGGCAGGATTTACCTATTTTATTAGGCTTAGGATTTTCTGCTACCATTGCACAATTAGCTATGACGCGCGCATACCGCACTGGCGATACGCTTGTTGTTGCAAGTTTGGCCTATTTAACGGTTGTGCTTGCAAGTCTATTTGGCGTTATATGGTGGAATGAATATTTAAGCTTAGATGCTTATATTGCGATAGGCTTAATTATTCTGAGTGGAATTGTTAGCATTCGCAACTCCCAATAAAACTAGTTCTAAATAACAGCAGCCTAACTTAGCTGTGCGTTAATATTATTGATGGCATCTGATTCGCCACGAACCTGAAAAAAGGTACCATTGTCATCGGAGCGCTCTTCCAACACCTGAAAGCTCGCGTAGATTTTCCCACGTAGCGGTTGTGCCGACCAAGGAAGATAAATCTCCGCCTCAACCAGATCTCGCTGAAAAAATGTGACGATAATCTGATGTAACGTCGCAATATCTTCTGGCTTACGTGCGCTCATCACCACACAATTTGGATATTTAATCCGCAGATTTGCTACAAACTCTGCTTGCACTATTGCATCACCAACATAGTCGATCTTATTAAAGACGCGTATACGTGGCACTGTATTCTCAACAGCATTCGCACCTATCTCTTCTAGAACTTTATCGGTAACCTCAAGTTGGCGTTCAAAGCCAGGATCGCTTGCATCGATGACATGAAGCAACAATGATGCATCAAGCGCCTCATCGAGCGTAGACTTAAATGACGCAACAAGGCCATGCGGCAGATTCTTAATGAAACCGACTGTGTCACTAACAAGTACACGTGGCACACTCTCTGGATGAAGGGTGCGAACCGTCGTATCAAGTGTAGCGAAGAGTTTATTGGCGACCAGCACCTCACTTCCTGTGAGAGCACGCATCAAGGTGGATTTTCCTGCGTTTGTATAGCCGACGAGCGCTACACCGCAAATCCCTTGGTGCTCTTGTCGCCTAGCACGCTGCGTTTTACGTTCTGCATCCATTGCAACAATCTCCAGCTGAAGTTCAGAGATACGGTCACGAATTTTTCGCTTATCCAATTCAGTTTGTGATTCACCTGCGCCGCGTCCACCTTCTCCGCTACGTTGTCGCCCTTGCGAACCCGCAAGCTTGGCAGCTTCTCGCATGCGTGGCGCCATGTATCCTAAACGTGCAATCTCCACTTGAGCACGTGCTGCACGTGAACGAGCATTGCGGTGAAAAATTTCCAGTATCACCATCGTGCGATCCATTACTATGCAACCAACTTCAAGCTCAAGATTACGTGCCTGTGATGGAGATATTTCATGGTCAACCAAGAGTGTATTGATTTCCAAACCATCTGAACTGACAGTAACTTCACCAAACTCGTCAAATGAGTATTCATTATTCACATAACCACGAATCTCCTGTCGCTTGCCAACTCCAAGGTAAGCCGTCATGTCGAAACCTGCGCGCTTCTGCACGAACGTTCTAACGACTGTATATCCCAGCGTTTTAGCAAGCTCACGAAGTTCATTCAACGATGCCTCAAATTCCAAATCAGTCACGCTTGGTAGTTGAACAGCCGCCACGACGGCATACTTCGGCTTCTCTTTAACTTCTTTTTGCATGAGGAAATTGTATCTATTGATTAAGCGAAGGCAGATAGTACCTCAAAAGCCAATGAAGACTAAACTGCGTTTGCAGAATGGGCAGTTAATTCCATATAACCACTTTCTAAAAACTGCTTCAGTAACATCTGCATTTGAGCAAGAAAATGTATTTCATATTTACCTCAATTATTCACTCGAGATAAAAATTAAATATTTTCAATCCTAGTAATATATGTTGAATTATCTAAAATTTAGGTGTATAAATAACTTGTAGTCTATGGCTACGGATTCGTAAAGTGTTACTTCTATAGGAGCTACTTATCGGAAATTCATCAATTGTTTATCTGTCATGTATATACGTATCAGTTTTCAATGACTGAATAATCGGCACCCCATAAGCCGATAAATAACGCCGCTTTACGCGGTGTTATTTTTCGATTGCTATTATTGCAATAAATCAGTCATCATTCACTGTCGCTACTAATTAGTGCTTAACTGAGATTGGCTACGACTTGTCTACCGATGATATTTTAAGCCTATTTACATTGAGCTTATCGAATGTGAATAGAGGCAGCTCAAGCCGAACAAATATTAATACTTCATCGAGCAGTATCTAAAAGATGTTGTTGGAGATGCTTGCGATACCACAAATGAAAATGTTCTAAACCTGCTTCCATCGTATGTTGGTAAGGACCCCGCTCATCAAGACCTTGAGCATATAAGGCGTGGCGACCATCATGCATGCGTTGACAAATGTCTTTGTCTTCAATAGCCGTTTCTTCATAAGCGGCTTGTTGTGCGGCAACATACTCACGCTCGAATAAGCCAATGTCTTTAGGGTAGTAGAATTCAACAACATTACTGCAGGCATCAACGCCACGAGGAATAATGTGTGAAACCACTAACACATTGGGATACCATTCAATCATTAAAAAAGGGTAATACACCATCCAAATCGCACCATATTTAGGGGTATTGTTACCGTAATATTTTGCAACTTGCTGCTGCCATTGCTGATAAATCGGAGAGCCAGATTTAACTGGGTTAGGTTTAAAGCCTACAGTTTGTACGCTGTATTCATCACCAAACTCCCAGTTTAAGGCACTACAATCTACAAATTGGTTTAGCCCAGGGTGGAATGGGCCTACATGGTAGTCTTCTAAATAGACTTCTATAAATGTTTTCCAATTAAAGTCATACTCTTCAACCATCACACGGTTCAACACGTAATCAGTAAAATTAAAGTCTTGTTTACAGCCTATATTTTCGAGGTCTTGCGCAATATTGCGCTTGCTGTCAAACAATAATCCTTGCCAGTTTTGTAATGATTTTTTGTTTAGATGCAAGCACGGGTTTTCGTCAAAACGCGGCGCGCCTAAAAGCTTACCTTCTAAATCATAAGTCCAGCGGTGTAGAGGGCAGACAATGTTTTTTGTATGACCACTACCCTTAAGCATAATAGCCTGCCTGTGCCTGCAAACGTTGCTAATAGCAGAGATGCCATTATGATGATGAATTAAACTGGTGGCCTCTTTAGTCCAATCCAACACATGAAAATCACCTACACTCGGAACCATTAATTCGTGCCCAAGGTAGTGAGGTGCATGAGCAAATAAACGCTTTTGCTCGAGGGCATAAATGTGTGGATCAACATACCAGTGAATAGGTAGTTGAGGCTGAGCATCGTGATCGGATATCAAAGTTAGTGCTGCCATAAACAATGAGTGGCAATTAAAATTACAAGGATGGCGATTTTTGCCTAAATTGCTATTTTTATCAAGTGATTATTACAATAATCAGCCATACTTATACTGTGCAAAACAGCTAGACAAAGCTAACATTTAGCAGTAATCTAACCCTCCGACGTTAAAAACGTAGCTTTCTATTTTTTCAACATGGTGTTAACCGCTCAATGAAATGCATGACCTTAAAATGGCTCACATTAGCATTAGTGTCTTCTGCACTATGTGGGTGCTTGGGCGGTAGCATCGCACAACAAATTGCGCGTTCTATTTTAATGAATGGTGCTGACAAAGTAACTGCCGTGGTGTTAGATGAACAAGAACGCAAAGAAAAGCTTGCTGCCCAGCAATTACCTCTAAAAGATACTGTTCCCAGTGACTATCAAATTGCTTTTGTGAACTCAGGCTTTGAAAAAATAATGCCTCAAATTGAACCTTTGCCTGAAAGATTATTTGATGATGATCAGCCATTGCAAAGAATGCAGGAGTCTAAATTAGTGCAGGTTGAAGTTTGGAGTTTATTGGTAGGGGATGAAAAACATAACATACTCGAAAAAGCCAGAGCACAGGGTTCAAATAGCATCCCACCTAAGTCGGACTGGAAACAGTGGCAAATTGCAATTGGATCTACTGATAGCACAAAAAACAATACAAAAAATAAACAAGAAAACACAATCACTTTTTTAATTCCCCCGGAAATGGGAAAAATGCATAGTGGCGCTAAAGCGCTGGTTGAGTTGTCTGGCGCAGGTGACTTAAATGTGGCGCGTTATGAATTGAATTGAACGCTGTCAAGCATCTAGCAAACCACTACGCATAGCGATGAGGGCAATTTCCGCCGAATTATTTGCATTTAGCTTTTGCTTAATATTATAAAGATGCGTACCAACGGTGCGCGGACTTAAAAACAAAGTTTCTGCTATTTCATTGGTAGTTTTACCTTTAGCCAGCGCCATAAATACTTCAAATTCACGTGGCGACAACACGTCAACAGGGTTTTGATCTCCAGATAATTGTTGAATCGCCATTTGCTGAGCTACGCCTGCTTCTAAATATTTTTTACCACTCGCTACAATTCGAATAGCCTTAATCATCTCTTCAGCAGCACTGCGCTTAGTTAAATAGCCCATCGCACCCGCATTTAATACACGCTTAGGATGTACTGAATCTTCATGTGCGGATAACACTAAAATTTTAGCTGAACTATCTTTTGCCAGAATGCGTTCAATTGCTTCCAAGCCACCAATGCCTGGCATCGTGATATCCATCACCACCACATTGGGCTTACATTCCATATAACGCTGAATAGCCTGCTCGCCACTCTCAGCCTCTGCAATCACTTTAATATTATCATCGGTCTCTAATAACATTTTAAAACCCATGCGCACTACGGCATGATCGTCTACTAACATGACATTGATTGAACTCATTGTGTTTTATCCAGTATTTAGAAATTTAATGCATGAATTTATGTTGGTAACACTTGCGGTATAGTGATATAGATTGTAGTTCCAAGATTCGGTTCAGAATCTAAATGAAAACTACCATGAAAACCCTGTACACGCTCACGCATCCCAACTAAACCAAAGTGCTGGCTTTGATCAACGGCAGCCATATTCATACCGATACCATTGTCTTTAATCATTAGATTTAGTTCATCTCCATTTGCAGATGCTTTTACATCTAAGGCTAATATAATCTCTATTTCGCTCGCTTGTGCATGCTTTAATGCATTATTAATTGCCTCTTGTACAATTCGATAAACATTAATATTGAGCGTTTCACCCAGCCTATCTAAATTACCTTCTAAGCTCAATCTCAAACGAATATCAGGATTAAGTTTTTGCCAGTAGTTTACTGCATCACGTAATGTCTCAGAAAGCCCTAAATTATCTAATGCTCCAGGGCGAAGCTTGCGGATAATATTGTGCATTCCATCATAAATCTGATTAGCTGCTGCAACTATAGTTTGAGCATTACTTGAAATATCGGGCGCTATATCAAACGGCTGTCCTTTAGTTTTATTCACGATTGCCACAGCAAATGTCTTAATCGCAGTGACATATTGCCCAAGTTCATCATGTAATTCTCTAGCCAAACTTCGACGTTCGTCCTCGATATGCGTTTGAATGAGTTGCGTCAGTTGGCGATTCTCTTCCAACTGACGTTCGGCAGCTAGCGATTCAGCCATACGGTTCAAACTATGCCCGATACGCTCAAATTCAGGCAATTTAAACTCGGGTAATCGCGTACTCAAATCACCCAGCTCCATTCGATTAATTGATGCCAAGATAGGATTAATAGGCTTGAGTGAATGTTTTAATAGTGCGTACACCAACACGTTTAGCAATACAAAAAAAACTAATCCCACCCACATCAATTGGCTAAATCCTGACCAAGCTTCACGAATTGAGCCAGCCGCGCTAGATGACACAACTAAAGTTCCATAACGTATTTTACGTTCAACCGTTTCAACTGGAGGCTTTACTAATCGAACAAACCATTCTGGAGGACGCACATCACTTTTATAAATTGAGTCTGGTGAAGTATAAATCTCAGCACCTCGAATATCATAAAGCACAATATGGCTACTACGCACATAGCCAAGAGATTGCAAGAAACTCTGTAATACCTTATCCGTTTGTCCATATTCAGGGTTCAATGCAGAACTAACAATTACAGTATCTAACAACTGCACCGTTACGCGACTGGCAGCTTCGACGCGTTCACGAATTGAAGTTCGAGTATCATTGACCAGAATAGTACCCACTACCAATATAAAAGCTAAAGATAGTAATGTGATCAATAAATTTAGGCGGAACTTTAAGCTCATACGCTGAAATGTCTTTTGTTTAGTGCCTAGATATAAGGTCACTGTTGTAATGACAAGGTAACATGTGTAGAGTTTAACAACTTTATTCAAATCACAATATAGTGTTATTCACTAAATATACGATAAGTAAAATAATAGATGAAAACAGAATTTATCATAGATGCGGCCAAAGTCGTTCTGCAAGCAATTTTAGCCAATGAAAAAACGCTGGAATCGCTAGACCGGGCCATTGGCGATGGCGACCACTATATCAACATGAAACGTGGCGCACATATCATCGTGGAAATTTCTGCAGATTTAGCACTATTAAAACCTGATGAAGCGCTGCATAAAATTGGCTTAAAATTACTCAGTACAATAGGCGGTGCTTCTGGACCATTATTTGCCAGTTTTTTTATGAGTATGGCAAAAGTGCTTGCATCACAAGCACACGATAATGAAGTAATAAAAGGAAATAGCGATGAATCTTATTTAAAAATTGCCACTGCTTTTGCTGGTGGTGTACAGGCCATTATTCAACGCGGAAAAGCTAATGTTGGCGAAAAAACCATGCTAGACGTGCTCATTCCAGTGTCGAATCAATTTGTTTTATTGGCAACACAAAACTGCGATGTCAAACTGATCTGCGCATCACTCATCCAAACTGCAGAGCTAGGCATGCTGTCAACTAAAGACTTAATTGCCACTAAAGGACGTGCGGCTGGCTTGGGTGAGCGTGCGATTGGTCACATCGACCCAGGTGCTAAAAGTTGTCAATTAATGATAGAAGCAGTTTGCAAGCTAGTACAAGACCTTGCCGATTAAAAAGAGATTCTAAAAAATGAAAAAATTCATTAATAAAATTGATGATGTATTAGTTGAAAGTCTTTCAGGCTTTGCCGCTGCACACAGTGATTTAGTAAGCTTACACTTAGACCCAAACTTTATTACACGTAAAAATAAAGCAGTTACCAAGGTCGCTATCGTCTCTGGTGGTGGTTCTGGACATGAACCTCTGCATGCCGGCTATATTGGTTATGGAATGCTAGATGCCGCATGCCCAGGTCACGCATTTACTTCACCCACGCCAGACCAAATGCTGATGGCTGCAGAAGCTGTTCATGCAGATAAAGGCATATTATTTATCGTCAAGAATTACGCTGGCGACGTGATGAACTTTGAAATGGCAGCAGAAATGTTACCTTTTGAAAGCGCTACTGTTTATACAAGTGATGATTGCGCAGTTATTAACAGCACTTATACCAATGGTAGGCGCGGAGTTGCTGGCACCGTTATTGTTGAAAAATGTGTGGGTAGCTTGGCCGAGACTGGTGCTAACCTGCAAGATTGTAAAATATTAGGTGATAAAGTAAATAGTCACACAGCAAGCATAGGCGTCGCTTTAACCAGCTGCACAGTCCCCGCTGCTGGTCGTCCTACTTTTGACCTTAGCGAAAGTGAGATTGAAATGGGCGTAGGCATTCACGGAGAGCCAGGTCGCAGACGTGAAACCTTGCGTGATGCAGATGCTATTATAAGTGACTGCGTTGATGCTATTTTGTCTGATTTTAAAGTCAGGGATTTCAATGTGGAAAATCAAGAAGCGTTGTTGTTAATCAACGGTTTTGGTGCAACGCCTTTGATGGAACTATATTTAATCTACAATACTGCGGCCAAATTATTCAAGCAACATACCATACAAATTTCTCGTTCTTTAGTTGGCAACTACACTACCGCACTGGATATGGCTGGCGCTTCCGTGACCTTATGCTTACTTGATGATGAAATCAAGAGGCACTGGGACAGTCCAGTGCATACAGCAACGTTAAGGTTAGGAATGTAATACCTATACTTTACTAAATTAAATTTGGCTCTGTTGACTTTAATCAAATGTAAATGATTTGATTAATATAGAGTAGAATTAAATCAGTCTTTTGAAACATTCTCGGGGATAATTTTAGCTATGGCTAATGAACTTTTTAATAACGGTACGCATATTTGCATCAAATTTAGCGACCTGTCCGACTCAGATGCTTCGCAGGCCGCTGTTCAATCAAATCAATTTTTAATTGTGAGTGATGGGCATGGTGCACTAATAGATCCCGGTGGCAACATGACTTATAATGCTTTAGTGATGGGTATGGGAAAGTATTTCCATTTTCGCAAACTGCAATATATTTTCGCATCCCATCAAGATCCGGATATTGTAGCATCTATCAACAAATGGTTAATTGGAACGGAATGCCAGGTCTTAGCACCAGCAATTTGGGAACGATTTTTGCCACACTTTTGTAGTGTAGGTAATACCGAAAATCGTATTATCGGCATACCAGACCAAGGAATGAATATCAGTCTTGGCAATTCTACGATAAAAGCCATTCCAGCACACTTTTTGCATTCCGAAGGTAATTTTCAATTCTATGATGTCACCAGCAAAATACTATTTTCCGGTGATCTAGGTGCATCATTGGTACATCATGATCTTGCTGCAGAACCAGTCACAAATTTTGAAGATCACTTACCAACCATGCTGGGATTTCACAAGCGTTACATGACATCAAATAAAGCATGTCGCTACTGGGCAAATATGGCTCGCACTTTAGACATTGAATCCATTGTTCCTCAACACGGTCGGGCTTTTGTTGGAAAAACCATGGTTAATCAATTTATTACTTGGGTTGAAAATCTTCAATGTGGTATTGACTTAATGACTCAGGATAATTATAAAATTCCTTAACACCTACACTTAATCGCAGGGTTGATATTTAGCAGATAAATCTATGCTGAAGTTCATCCAAATTAAGCTCGTGTAAAATTACTTTTAATCTTTCATGCGCATTTTTACGTGACTGGCCTGTATATTTAGCAATAATCAACTCATTTTTCATTGAATGCTCCCAACCAACTAGCTCGGTCACCATTACTTGGTAACCCGCCGCCTCTAGTTGCAAACAACGCAACACATTGGTAATTTGACTACCAAATTCGCGCGTATGTATTGGGTGCCGCCAAATTTCACTTAATGGTGTTTTAGCAAAACTTTCATTTTTATGTAAGCGTAGCACTTCGGCTACTTCTGCCTGACAGCATGGAACAAGCACGATGTACTTGGATTTTTTCTTTAAACCAAATTGAATGGCGTCATCTGTGGCAGTATTGCAGGCATGCAACGCTGTGACAATATCCACATTATCTGGCAATGTTTTGGAATAAATGGATTCCTCTACACTTAAATGCTGAAAATACATACGCTCAAAACACAAATCTACAGATAACTGACGAGATTTTTCTACCAACTCAGCACGCGTTTCAATGCCAATCACTTGCCCTACACTATGCTGTTTAAGTAGCAAGTCATACAAAATAAATCCTAAGTAAGATTTGCCTGCACCATGGTCAACCAATGTTGGGTTAGCATTTTGCGCCAACACCTCATTAAACAAAGGTTCAATAAAATTGACCAAATGGTAAACCTGTTTAAGTTTGCGACGGCTATCTTGGTTAAGCTTACCATCTCGCGTCAGGATATGTAGCGCTTTAAGCAACTCGATTGATTGGTTTGGGCGAATTTCAGGAATTGATGTCATCATGTTATTTTAATGGAAAATAATTATTTTATCTGTGTTGTCGTCAAACTATTAAGTGCTGCGTTTTATGTACTAAGAGCCTGAGTTTTGCCATGCTCTAAATAAATCTCAAATATTCTCAATGATGAAAAAGGACTAAACATGAAAAACGTATTAGCGACTACAGCAACCATATTAACATTAATGGTATCTGCTTCTGCCTTGGCAGGAGATGTGACATCAGCAAAAATTGGCTTAGATCAACGCGGAGACCTTATTGAAGAACGCTTAGACAAAAAAGGCGACCGTATTGAAAATCATTTGGATAATCGTGGAGATCGTATTGAAGAACGCATGGATGCTAAAGCAGACAAAGCACGAGCCAATGGCAATGTAGGACGTGCCGAACATCTTGAAAAAAAAGGTGACCGTATTGATCAGCGTTTAGACAAACGTGGCGACCGTATAGATAATCACCTTGATAAAAAAGGCGAACGCATTAACAATCGCCTTGATAAACGTGCAGCGCATCGTGCTGCGAAACGCTAATTATTTTCAGCCTAGACAATATTCTTAAAGCAGACCTTTATTTTAATGCACAATTTTTTAGCTGATGTTGAAGGTCGTGCTTTTCGTATGGCGCAGTTTGCTACGAGCAATCGCGATGATGCGTTAGATATTGTGCAAGACACTATGATGAAACTGGTGCAAAAGTATGGCGATCGAAGTCAAGATGAATGGAAGCCTCTGTTTTATTGCATTCTACAAACGCGCATTTTAGATTGGCACCGAAGACAAAATGTACGCAACCGTTTTAGAAGCTGGTTCCAAACAAATGATGAAGATGAAGAAGCCGAGAATGAATTAGAACAGCAGTCTGCTAAAGCATCAACCGCACCAGATTTCAATTTGCAAGATACGCAATTTGGAGCAGATTTAAATCAAGCGCTAAGCATGTTGCCATTGCGCCAGCAACAGGTATTTTTAATGCGAGTTTGGGAAGACATGGATATTGCGGAAACAGCCGCCGCTATGCAATGCTCACAAAGTAGCGTGAAAACTCACTATGCACGCGCCTTAGAAAAACTGCGCGTACAACTGGAAGGACATCGATAATGAATGTGAATGATCATTTTGTAGATCAAGTTAAAAAAAGCTTAAATGCGATCGAACAAGACATTGATAGCGAAACACGCCAGCAGTTGGCAAACATTAGGCGCTATGCTCTTAATCAGCCCAAAAAAATCAATTGGTTAAAACTCGAATATTGGCTACCAGCAAGCTCTCTGGCGCTATGCAGTTTGCTAGCCGTTTTCCTTATTGTAAACCCTGAGCCAAGCATCAGCCCTAGCAATACTGTCCAAAATCAAGCCATATTAAAAAAACAAGATGCCCAGGTAGCCGTCATGGAGTTACTCAATAATGGAGATGATTTAGATTTGTTAAGTGACCCCGATTTCTACATATGGGCAGACGAAGTGTTAAATGAAGGTAATCCAGATTATGCTGTTTAAACCTTTATCAGTATCCATTTTTCTTCTGTACATGATAACTGCCCATAGCCAAGAGTTACCTAATAAATCGACCATAACGCCCATTGACTTAATTGAATTACTGGGTGAATTTAACGATGAAGATGTAGAAGACTTGGAAGCTTCAATGAGAGATATAGAAAGTAAACATAATACTGCAAACCAAAAGAAAACCAACCTTTCAACACTGCAAAACTCCAAAAAAGGAGCTCAACAATGATCTCAAGAATTACTTTGCCACATAATAGACAGGTCATATTACTTGCCCTAACTATATTATTAAGCTTCTGTTTCTTTACAACAAAAAGCCATGCCGAAGCAGGAAATGAATCCAATAACGAACGTATTGCCTGGGATGGATTGAACCCACAACAGCAAGAAACCTTAAGCTCTCTTAAAGATAGTTGGGAGTCATTGCCTACCGAACGCCAACAGCGTTTAAGTAAAGGTGCGAGCAAATGGGCAACCATGGAACCAGAACAAAGAGAACAAGTAAAAGAACGTTTGAATCGGTTTAAAAACTTATCACCTGAAGAAAAATCTGAAGTAAAGGAGAACATGCGTAAATTTAAAAATTTACCGCCTGAAGAACGCAAAGCCTTACGTGCTCGCTGGAAAAACATGTCGCCAGATCAACGTAATGCATTTCGTGAGCGTATTAAAAATATGAATCCAGAAGAGCGTAGGCAACTGCGTGAGAAAAGAATGCGAATAAAACAAGATAGAAGAGAGCGCAAAGGTAATTAACAGAAGCGCCATAAAGATAAAAAGTGAGATTATTGGGCTGAATGTTAAAATGAACGCTTAAGTAGCAAAATTCAATACCTCGAAAATAGAAATTTTTATGCAAGACGAGGCGCGAAATAATTTTGAGTGCGATGTATATGCCTTTATGAGCAATCAAAATCATTGAGTAACGAACTATTGCGACATGCGACTTTGCAAATTCTTTAGGACTTAGCAAATCGGAGTACCCCTTGAGGTACAACATTTTTATTTTTAGAGGTATTAAATGGCAATTCAATGGTATCCGGGTCATATGACTCAAGCACGCAAAAAAGCCGAAGAAACAATGGAGTTTATGGACATTGTCATTGAGGTGCTGGATGCGCGAGTGCCTGAGGCGAGCCATAATCCTGTGATTAACGAAATGCGTTTGTTCAGACAGCGCCCTAACCTAAAAATACTCAATAAATCCGACTTGGCTGATCCTAAAGCAACCGAAGCTTGGCTCAATTATTTCAACCGCCAACCCAACACCAAAGCTGTTGCGCTTTCGTGCAAAAAACCGGGTGAGGCCAATAAGATTTTAAAGCATTGTTTAACGCTCACGCCGCACCGTGGCACACATTTGAAGCCATTGCGCATGATGATCATGGGTATTCCTAACGTAGGTAAATCAACCTTGATGAATGCATTGTTAAATCGCCGTGTGGCTAAAGTGGGGGACGAGCCAGCAGTGACTAAAAGTCAGCAACGTTTTGATATTTCTGAAACTATGAGTATCACCGATACCCCAGGCATGATGTGGCCAAAAATCCAGTATGAATCTGATGGCTACATGCTAGCCGCCAGCCATGCGATTGGACGCAATGCAGTGATTGATGAAGATGTTGCAATTTTCTTAGCCAACAACTTACTTAAAATCTACCCTGCGCTTATCAATACACGCTATAAATTAGACACCCTAAAACAAGAAGGTGAATTTTTAGATGTACTAAAAATGGACGGTGTTGATTTACTAGAAGCCATTGCCAAGCGCCGCTCATACAAACGCCATGATGGTTTATGGGATATGGAAAAAACAGCCGTTGCATTTTTAACCGACTACCGTAGTGGTGCGATTGGTAGAATTAGTTTAGAAACACCCATGAGCCGAGAGGCGATGAAGCAAGCAACCCTACCTGTAGAAACAAATGATGAAGAGATTGCTGACTCAGAAGAAACTACAGATTAAAGTGTGAGCTAGTCTATTTTCTTAGATAACTGCTTGTTAAACTCAATATCTAATTTACTTACTCTTTTGAGTGTTTGTGGACCATAGGCATTAACAAAAGTCACAAAATCTTCCATCATCATCGGCTCGCACAAACGCTCTGATTCACCACCGCCAGTAGCTAACAACAAACTGAACATAGCGCCGCTATTCATGGACATTGAATAAAGCTCGTTGCCGCTACGCTTCTTTAACCTATCAATTGCAGCACTGGCTTTGGTGGATCTCGCGCTCGATCGCATATTGTTCCCTTATATTTTAATTACTTATTTCTCAGCGGGTGATTATGGCATGCTTTAATCATTTAATTGATAGCTTGTTCTACCCTTAAACGCTAAAATCTCACACTTAAGTTTACGCTCCATATCTAAAAAAGCCCTCTAAAGTCACGCATGCTCAATTCTCTTAACTCGCCGCAGCGCGAGGCTGTTAAATATCTCGATGGCCCTTTGCTTGTTTTAGCGGGTGCTGGCAGTGGCAAAACGCGTGTGATTACACAAAAAATTAGCTATTTGATTGACGAGGCTGGCTATTCGCCTAAAGAAATCGCGGCAATTACCTTCACCAACAAAGCTGCACGCGAGATGCAAGAACGTGTAGCTAAACTTATGCAAGGTAAAAATACCAAGGGCTTAACCATTGCTACTTTCCACTCGCTTGGACTACAAATGTTGCGTGCTGAAGCATCACTACTTGGTTACAAACCACAGTTCTCGATTTTAGATTCCTCTGATAGCTTTAAGATTGTGTCAGACATTTTAGCCACCACAGATAAGCAATTATTGCGCAAAACGCAGTGGCAAATTTCAGCTTGGAAAAATGCTTTTATTAATGCAGATCAAGCCAAAGCGCAAGCCGATGAGGAATTCACGCATGCCACGGCTAAAGTTTATCAACTTTATCAACAAACACTCAAAGCGTATCAAGCTGTGGATTTTGATGATTTAATCAAGCTACCTGTTGAGTTATTTGAGAAGCATGAAAGCGCACTTAATAAGTGGCAGCGTAAGCTTCAATATCTACTCATAGACGAATATCAAGACACCAACGCCTGCCAATATAAACTTGTGAAAATGCTCACTGGCGTGCGCGCTCAATTTACGGCGGTGGGTGACGATGACCAAGCGATTTACGGATGGCGCGGCGCGGATGTTGAAAATTTACACAAACTCACGGAAGATTTCAGCAAACTAAAAGTTATAAAATTAGAACAAAATTACCGCTCTACCGTGCGCATTTTGCGTGGCGCAAATGCCGTCATCAGTAATAATCCAAAACTGTTCGATAAAAAACTTTGGAGTGATTTAGGTACGGGTGATTTAATTCAAGTTTCAGCAGCCATGAATGAAGAAGCTGAAGCTGAATCCGTTATCATGAAACTGCAAGCACACAAATTTGAGAATCGTACTAAATTTTTAGATTACGCAATTCTCTACAGAGGCAATCATCAAGCACGTATTTTTGAACAATATTTACGTAACCATAAAATCCCTTACACTGTGTCAGGTGGTCAATCATTTTTTGATAAAGCCGAGATAAAAGATTTAATCAGCTATTTAAGATTAGTCGCAAATGAGGACGATGACCCAGCATTTATTCGCGCAGCAACTACACCGAAAAAAGGTATAGGCAACACAACACTAGAACGTCTAGGTGAATTTGCCAGTGCTCAAAAAATTTCATTATTCGCCGCTGCTTTTGAGGGTGAATTTCAAAATGAAATTGGCAATAAGCAGTTAGATGACCTGCTTAACTTTTGCCAATATATTAATAAGCTACAATTCAGAGCTGTACGAGACCCTGCTGGTGAGGTGCTTAATGATTTACTCAATACCATTCAGTATGAAGCGTTTTTGTATGACGCAGAGGATCCACGTGCTGCCGAAACAAAATGGGCGAACGTGCTTGATTTTATTGGCTGGCTAACTAAAAAAGGTGAAGCCAATACAGAGTTTGGCAATGAGTCAGTCGGTAAAAACTTGCTCGAACTTACACAAATGGTATCGCTGATGAGCATGCTAGAAGGTCGTGAAGATGGTGAGCCAGATGCGGTCAAACTATCTACACTTCATGCCGCCAAGGGCTTGGAATTTGGTCATGTATTCTTAATAGGTGTTGAGGAAGGCATATTGCCGCATCGTGAAAGTATAGACTTAGGCGCAACAGATCCAACAAAAATTGAAGAAGAACGGCGATTGATGTATGTGGGCATTACTCGTGCACAAAAATCCCTTAATATTTCATGGTGCAAAAAACGCAAACGCGCAGGTGAGATTCAAATGTGTGAACCAAGCCGCTTTATTGCAGAATTACCAAAAGATGACGTACGACATTTCGGTAATCCATTCAATGACCCCGAAATAAGTAAAGATTTTGGTAAATCAAAAATGGCGAATATTCGGGCGATGCTAGCTCAAGGAAATTAGGTTAAATTTTTGGCTCATTTCTAGTGTCACCCTATTATATTCTGCCTCGGTTATAATCCACGCTTAAGCATCAACAATATTTTCTTTGCATAATCATCACAAAATTACTGTAACAAGCATCTTAAAACTTACCTATAGAAACAATATAAACATATGCCTTTTATTACCTTAGATAACTCTTCTTTAGCTTTTGGTCATCACGCCTTACTCGACCACGCTTCTTTTCAGTTGGATGCTGGTGAACGCGTTGGCTTGATTGGACGAAATGGTGCTGGGAAATCAAGCTTATTAAAAGCCATTGCTGGGACGATTAAACTAGATGAAGGCACCGTATGGCGCGCACCAAATGCACGCGTGGTGTATGTTCCACAAGAACCTGAGCTAGACACCACTCACACTGTATTTGAGGCCGTAGCGGAAGGTTTAGGTTCACTACAACAAACTATTATTGACTATCATCAGGTGACCCATGATATGGGCATGCCAGAGGCTGATATCGATGCCTTGATGACCAAAATGCAACATCTACAACATGATTTAGACACACAAAATGGCTGGGCAGCGCAATCACGTGTAGAGACGGTTTTGAGTCGCTTAAACTTAGATGCTGATGCCTTGGTTTCAACTTTATCTGGCGGTTGGCGTAAGCGTGTTGCCTTAGGTCGTGCGCTGGTGGCAGAACCTGAGGTACTGTTACTTGATGAGCCAACCAACCATCTTGATTTAGAAGCGATTGAATGGCTTGAAGAGCTATTGTTGAGTTTTAATGGTTGCGTACTTTTTATCACCCATGACCGTCGTTTTTTGAATAGACTCGCAACGCGTATTACTGAATTAGATCGTGGCATACTTACAGACTTTGTCGGCAATTTTGCAGATTATCAAATTAAAAAAGAAGAGCTAATAGCTGTTGAAGAAGTACACGCAGCTAAATTTGATAAATTTTTAGCACAAGAAGAAGTATGGATACGCCAAGGCATTAAAGCTCGCCGCACTCGTAATGAAGGTAGAGTCCGTCGATTAGAAGCGCTACGTCTAGACCGAGCGGCACGTCGCGAGCGCCAAGGTAATGTAAAGCTAAATTTAGATGCTGGCGAACGAAGCGGTAAATTAGTTGCAGAATTAGAAAATGTCAGCAAAGCCTACGGAGACAGAACACTAATTAACAATTTTAGTACGCGTATTCTGCGTGGCGATAAAATTGGCTTGCTCGGTCCGAATGGTATAGGCAAAACCACATTACTCAAACTTATTTTAGGTGATATTGAAGCCGATAGTGGTAAGGTAGAACGTGGTACTAAAATCAATGTAGCTTACTTTGACCAGATGCGCGAACAATTAGATGAAGAAGCCACATTGGCAGACACCATCAGCCCAGGCTCTGATTTTGTAGAAATTGGCAATGAGCGCAAGCATGTGATTAGTTATCTAGAAGACTTTTTATTTCCGCCACAACGTTCTCGCTCACCAGTTAAATCACTCTCTGGCGGAGAAAGAAACCGATTACTATTGGCGCGCTTATTTGCTCGCCCTGCCAACGTGCTAGTACTAGATGAACCCACTAACGACTTGGATATTGATACATTAGAATTACTTGAAAGCCTATTACAAGAGTTTGCTGGCACCCTATTCTTAGTCAGTCACGATCGAGCCTTTTTAGAAAATACCGTTACACAAGTCATTGCTTTTGAGGGTAATGGCGTGCTGACTGAATTTGGTGGTGGTTATGATGACTGGCAACGTTTTACGCAACAGCGCTTGCAAGATAGTCGCCTACAAAGTAAGCGTGCAGAAGATAAACGTATTGCAGACTTAACGCAAACCACAAAAACTATCCCGAAACAAAATACAAATACTTTGACCAAACCAGCATCAAAACTAAACTTTAAAGAAGAAAAAGAACTGAATGAAATTCCAGTTAAGATTGAGCAACTAGAAGCAGAGCAAGCCAATATAAACTCTCAACTTGGAGATAGTAACCTCTATAAATCGCAAGCTGCACTCGCCAAAACCTTACAAGCTAGACTAATTGAAATTGACAACTTGCTAGAAAAATTACTTGCTCGCTGGGAAATTTTAGACGCTAGAGCAAGTTAATTAAAAAAATAAAAAATTACTTGGTGCCGACGGAGAGACTCGAACTCTCACGACCTTAGTCACAACCACCTCAAGGTTGCGTGTCTACCAATTCCACCACGACGGCATTTTTGAGCAAACGCTCTAACTTTTTAATTATTTTGGGATGTCTTTTGAGGTTGCTGGCGTTGCTGGAGCTTTTGCAAGGTCTGCAGGCACTTCTTTTGCGCTATTTACCACACTAGTTTGAGTTGCCATTTTTTTAATAACACTGCCATCACCTTCTTTATGGCTAGCCATGTAAGCGAGCGTTAAGCTCGTACTAAAAAATATCAATACAAAAACAGCCGTTGCACGACTCATAAAATTAGCTGAGCCCGATACGCCAAACAAGCTGCCAGATGCTCCGCTGCCAAAAGATGCGCCCATGTCGGCACCTTTACCGTGTTGCAACAACACTAATCCGATAACGCCTAGCGCTGCTAACACATGAATGACTAATACTAATTTTTCCATTTTCTCACCTAACACCGTTTTTAATTGCCTAAATTAGGCTGTTGTACGGCATATTTTCTCAAATTCTTGCGCGTTTAACGAACATTTACCGATAAGACCACCGTCTATATCTTGCATAACCAGCAATTGTACCGCATTTTGTGGGTTTACGCTGCCTCCGTAGAGGATTTTCAAGCTAGCTGCAGCTTGCTTATTCAGTAGCGCTACTTTGCCACGAATAAACTCATGCATGCTCTGCGCTTGCTCTGCACTTGCCGCCAAGCCCGTACCTATTGCCCAAATCGGCTCATAAGAAACTACCGCCTTAGCAAAAACTGCTGCACCAAACATGTTGATAATCGTATCTAATTGTTTACCCACTACCATTTGCATAACCCCTGCTTCACGCTCTATGAGCGTTTCACCCACGCACAAAATAGGTGTTAGGCCGTGCGATTGCGCCTGTATGAATTTTGTCGCAACATTCTCATCGGATTCACAATAAGCAGTGGCGCGTTCAGAATGACCAATAATCACATAGCTTGCACCAAAGTCTCTCAACATAGAAGCGCTAACTTCTCCTGTAAATGCACCCTCAGCATCCTTACTTAGGTTTTGTGCACCCCAAGCAATATGCGTACCTTGTAGTAAAGATTGTGTTTGCGCTAGATAGGGATAGGGCACACAAACTACAACATCGGTATTTTTAAGTGAGGAAAGCTTTTCAATATAAGCCTCTAAAAGCGCTTTGTTTGAAGCTAAGTTGCCATGCATTTTCCAATTGGCAACGACTAATTTATGACGCATGTTAACCTTATCATTAAAAATTACAGCCGTAATTTTACGCTTTTGTAAGCAATTACTGTTAACTAAACTATTATTGCTTAGCTGGTCGCCAGCGTTTAAGCAACAATGCATTCGAAACAACACTAACGCTACTTAACGCCATTGCGCCTCCAGCAACAATAGGGCTTAATAAACCCATTACCGCCAGTGGAATAGCAACAGCATTGTAAACAAATGCCCAAAATAAATTTTGCCTTATTTTTGCATAAGTAAGCCGTGAAATCTCAATTGCATCAGCCACTAGCGCGGGATCTCCACGCATTAGCGTGACACCTGCTGCGTGCATGGCAACATCAGTGCCACTAGACATCGCAATACCAATATCCGCTGCCGCAAGTGCGGGGGCATCATTAATGCCATCACCCACCATAGCGACCAAACCATTTGCCTGCTTCAACTTTGCAATGATATTGGCTTTATCTTCAGGTAGTACTTGTGCATAGATCTTACTTATACCAAGTTGCTTGGCCACATTTGATGCACTTCCTTGATTATCGCCTGATATCAATACACTGATAATACCTTGTTCCTGTAAGCGCTGGACTGCATTGACGGCTGTCGGCTTGAGTGCATCACCGAATGCTAATAAACCAAGTAACGCAGGTGCTTTAGAAGACATTGAAATGCAAAGCCATGAAACGCTGTAACCTTCCGCTTGCAGTGCTATTGATTGTGATTTTTGTGTAGAAAGGTCAACGCCAAGCTCCTCCATTAGAAGCGTGTTGCCTAACTGTAGATTCTTACCATCAACCACGCCGACGACCCCTTTACCTGGCAAAGCTTGAAACTCAAAAACTGGCTGTAATAGTAGTCCTTTAGTTTTTGCTGCATTGACTACTGCTTTAGCCAGTGGATGCTCGCTACCCACTTGCAAACTGGCAGCCAACATCAGAAAATGCTCATCATTGTCCACATTGGATTCAAACGCGACTAGTTTTGGATGCCCTTCCGTCAATGTTCCCGTCTTATCGAACGCTACTGTTTTAATGGCATGCGCTAACTCCAGCGCCTCTGCATCTTTAATCAAAATGCCATGCTGTGCGGCAACGCCAGTACCGACCATAATAGCTGTTGGTGTTGCCAAACCAAGTGCACATGGGCATGCAATCACCAATACCGATATTGCATTTATAATAGCGACTTGCCAATCACCGCCAATAAAGCCCCAGGCCATTAATGTTGCCAGCGCCACCATAATGACTACGGGAACAAACACCGCACTGACTTTATCTACAAGACGCTGAATAGGCGCTTTATTAGCTTGTGCTGACTCCACCAATCGAACGATGCGTGCTAGCACTGATTCCGAACAAATTGCACTAGTACTCACTTGCAACAGCCCTTCACCATTTACTGAACCACCAGTGACCATATCTCCCATTTTTTTGGCAGAGGGCAGGTTTTCACCAGTAATTAAAGATTCATCTACCTGACTTTCTCCCTGTAGCACATAGCCATCTACTGGTATGCGCTCTCCAGGTCGAACTACCACCACATCTCCTACAACAACAGCGGTTATAGTCATCTGCAACTCTTGACCATTACGCATCACAATCGCTCTTTCAGGGCGCAACGCATTGAGTGCTCGAATCGCTTCAGTCGTTTGCTTTTTAGCGCGGGTCTCTAACCATTTACCTAACAACACCAAGGTAATCACGATAGTGGAAGACTCAAAATATAAATGCTGCATACCTTTATGTAATGGGCTGAGTAACAGATATACACTTAAACCATAGGCCGCTGAAGTCCCTAGCGCCACAAGTAAATCCATATTTCCAACACCTGCCTTGAGTGCACTCCAGCCAGCCTTGTAAAATCTCCAGCCCAACCAAAACTGCACGGGAGTGGCCAGCGCCAACTGCATCCACGCAGACAACTGCCCTTGCCAACCGACCCACTCGGCGAACATAGCCAACATCAAAGGTAGAGATAGAAGCGCAGCAAGCGCTGCAGCTCGCCCGCCGTGAGTCGAAGATTGCTTAGATGTTGATTCATCCATCTGCTGAAGATCAGGAAGAATTAGCGGCTCATTGCTTACCTCTTTAGCTTGAAAACCTGTATTCACGACAGCTTCAATCAATTTTGACATTGTGACTACATCAGCAGAACCTTTAACCTGTGCTGTTTCCATCACCAAATTTACTTCAGCTGACAACACGCCAGGTACTTTAAGTAGCGACTTTTCTATACGGTTAGAGCATGAAGCACAACTCATACCCCCTATGGCAAGCGTCCACTCGTTGGTGTTTTTATTCGTCAATGCTAAGTTTTCCTAGAGAGTAAACCATGACAAGGTGTCAACCGATCAAATTTAACGTATTAATAATATTGCGCACTTCTTTCGAAACTTCTGAAGCAGTTAATCCAACAGGGCCAATACCTTGTGCAACTAAAGAGTCAGCCGCCGCACCATGTGCATAAACGCCAAGTTTGGCCGCATCTAGGCCACTTAAGCCTTGCGCCATCAAACTGCCGATGATTCCACTAAGTACATCTCCTGTTCCGCCACTAGCAAGACTTGGGTTACCACTGGAATTTTCAAACCAAACACCATCATGGTGCGCGCATATACTCCCCGCACCTTTCAATACGCAAGTCGCATTGAACATTTGTGCTAATTTAAGTGCACACTCAATGCGATCTTTTTGCACATGATCACTACTTGTAGCCAGCAGTCTAAAGGCTTCACCAACATGCGGCGTGATTACCGTTTCAGCATGACGATTTCTGCAAATTGTTGCTAAAGATTGATATTGAGCAATTAAGTTAAGCGCATCTGCATCGATTAAAAGTGGCACAGATTGCTTCAACCAAAACTCTAACAATAGCATCGCAGTATTTGATTGACCAAGCCCCGGTCCGATAACTACAGAATCCAGTTGCTGCAATTTAGTCAAATCTTCTGTAGCGCGATACATAATTTCTGGTTGCATTAAATCTACAGTCACTGAGTTTTTCGATAACAAGGCAGCATAGACACGCCCAACCCCACTAAATAAGGCTGCCCTTGAAGCCAAAATCACCGCACCGATCATACCTGCATCACCGCCGATGATAGCGGTGCTACCAAATGACCCTTTATGCGCGTCATTGCTACGTGGAGGCAAAGCTGGCTGGAACATGCTTTGCACTAACCGCCGAGAGTTAGCTTGTTCAATTTTGATAATATTCACCCCATTATTTACTATGACAGAAACAGCCGAAATTTAGAACAACCCAAAGTTAACTTTCAATATATCTTAAATTCAATTGTACTTTTTGCACTCCATTGTAGCTATTGGTTTGTAATTGATAAGCCGCTTGAATTGAGCTATTTAACAAATCAGAGTGGTTAAAATAAATCGCATCAATAACAACCGTGGTATTGATTGCCATACTTTTTAATGTCAATTTAAGATGTTTTTCACCCAACACACGTTGGCTCAACACTTCAAAAGCATCATAAAACAAGGGCGGAGCAAAACCTTGCCCCCAAACTTTATTTTCTAATGCTAACGCCGTTGCAAAGTTCATGTCTGCACTATTTAAGCTACCATCAACTTCTAGTAAAGATTCTAAATCAGCTTCTGTAATCAAACTTTTTACCACAGATTCAAAACTTTGCTTAAACAGTTCAAAATCAGACTGTTTAATTGTGAGACCTGCCGCCATCGCATGACCTCCAAACTTTAAAATCAAATCAGGGTGATATTTGCTAAGTAAATCAAGCGCATCCCGCAAATGCAGACTCGCAATTGAACGACCCGAGCCTTTGAGCAAGCCATTCCCTGCGTTTGCAAAAACAATGACGGGTCGATGATAACGCTCTTTAATACGAGAAGCCAAAATACCAATCACACCTTGGTGCCAATCATCATCAAAGATACTAATAGAAAACTGACTGGCGACATCAATATCGTCTAATGAAAGCTGAGCACCCTCTTGCATATTCGCTTCTATACTGCGACGTTGCACATTTAACTCTTGCAGTTGTTGCGCGAGGCTTAATGCTTCAGTTTCTGTTTCCGCTAATAAACATTGTATGCCTAAGGTCATATCATCTAGCCTGCCTGCTGCATTCAATCTCGGACCAACATAAAACCCTAGATCTTGTGCATTCGTCAATTGAGCTTGGCGGCCACTAACGCGCAACAAAGCCAACAATCCTTGTGAACACACGCCTGCACGGATTCTGCGTAAACCTTGCTCAACTAAAATACGATTATTGTCATCTAGCTTCACCAAATCCGCCACTGTGCCGAGTGCGACTAAATCCAACAATTCTGTTAGATTTGGCTCTGACTTATTCGTAAATGCACCACGCTCGCGGAACTCGGCTCTTAAAGCCAGCAAACCATAAAACATGACGCCAACCCCGGCCAGATTCTTACTGGCAAACATACAGCCATACTGATTTGGATTAACGATGCAAGCTGCTTGTGGGGTTTCTTTGCCAGGTAAATGGTGATCTGTAATCAGCACTTGAATACCTAATGCATTAGCCGCAGCGACGCCATCAACACTGGCTATGCCATTGTCAACGGTAATAATTACATCAGGCTGATGTAAGGCGGCAAGCGCAACGATTTCTGGCGTCAGGCCGTAGCCGTATTCAAAACGATTAGGTACTAAGAAATCAACCTTTGCTGCCGACTCTAATATTTCACATAACTGACGCAACCCTTTAACAGCAACAGCCGTGGCAGTGGCACCATCTGCATCGTAATCGCCGATCACTAATAGTTTTTTATTAGCAACAATAGCATCGGCCAATAGCTTAGCCATTATTGTGTTATTCATGAGTGTATTGGGCGCTAGTAAATTACTTAAATTTGCGTTGATCTGACTAAAATCGGTAACTCCACGCGAAGCCAGTAAACGCGCCATGAGTGCAGACATTCCAGAATTCATTAAATGTTGTTCAGCTTGTGCTTGAACCCTACGTTGAATCACTTGAGTCATGTAAAATAATCCATCGTGGGTTTGAGGCTTCGCCAAAACTTGTAGGTGTCTATTGGCTTAATATCAACACTTAGTGTCTTCTCGTAAAAACCTAAATTCAGCCTCAACTCTTTAATTTTTTTAATTTTTAATGCGGCTAATATTGGGTCGAACCATGCTTCATCTAAGCCTTGACCATTTAAGTTATATGAAGAAGGCAATGATAGACGAAGATGCTTTACTGGTTTTTGCAAACTGTATTTTTGTAAAATAACATCAAATTGCTTAGGTAAGGCTTGCAAAGGAAAATCAGCCCATGACGCTAAACCTTGATAAAATATATCATCGGCAACCAGCGTTGGTTTATCACCTTGCAAGTCAGCTACCTGAGGCATCATCCCTCCGCCAGAAAGCCAAATGCTATTCACAGCGACTTCTCCCAAGGACTCACGTGCCATATTTGCAGGATGTTCATGCAACAGCATCTGCACCTCGTTAAGCACCACCAGCCATCTCGAAGTATCTTCGCCTTGCGGTAAAAATTGGTGAATATTTTTACCTATGACAATTTCAGGTAAGTTTGTTTTGATTTTTGGGAATTGCGCTACACGTAGATACCAAGCGCCTGAATTACCAATCATAAAAACTAAACCATCTTGGTTAAAATGCTGATTAAGACTAACAATTATGGAATCCGCATGTTCGCAAGCAACTTGCAGTGGAATAGGATCAGCCAAACTAAAACTGTCGCGCTGCAGTATTAAATGTACAGGATTAGCCCTAAACCAATAAGAATCACTTACATCTTCACCCATATCCACACCGTCAACCTTGGCTGAAATTGCAGCAATAGCATGATCTGGCGCTTCTTTTAACCCATACTGCTCGCAAATTAATGCGATTAATGGTTTTTCAAACTGAGTGACTTTACCCTTAGCCAATAGTTGCGCTAAAGCCCCTGCCTTACACAAATCGTATGATTCTGAATTTAAAATACAATCTACTATGAGTTTCACGGCATGTTCTTTTTTATAAATAATTATTTAAAAACTAATCAGACTTGATTTTACTTGATGAAGTCTCCCACCGCCAAACACCAAATACAGGTGTTGTAGCGGGGGTTTCTAAGGTCAACGACCAGAACGGGGTTGTGTTTCCACTTCCACGAATTACCTTAATCTCACTCAGCGTAGATTGCGTTGCCGCAAACAGTTCGGAGCCTTCCGCCCCTACTTTGATACGAGTAATCCTGCACCGTTTCTTTTCTTTCTGAATACTCTTACCAGACAGTAATTGCTGAACACCACGCCGCTTAATCA